>JAAFIW010000029.1 GCA_013297875.1 Comamonadaceae bacterium
AAGAATTCAGGAAACCGGACAGCCAGGTTGCCCCCTACACTGGCGTTTCCTTAAACCCTTTGACCATGCTTGACAACTGACTTTCAGGAACGCTGTTCAGTATCAAACCTGAATTGGAAAAGACTCGGGCGTTTTAAGGTGCTACCGGCGGCAGCGCCATCTTGCGTGACTTCATCAGCTCGCGCAACTGATCGGGGTAGTCGGTGATCAGGCCGTCCACGCCCCAGTCCATCAGGCGCTGCATGTCAGCGCTTGTGTTGATGGTCCAGGGGATGACCTGCAGGCCCAGGGCTTGGGCGTCTTTCACCAGCGCCTGGGTCAGCGCGCCGCCGTTGGGTGACCACACGGCACCACCAGCGGCCTTGACCATGCGGGGCAGGCTGCCGCCGTGGTCGGCCAATTGAAGGCCGGCGGTCCACACGCCGTCTTTTGTCGTGTCTGTCGTGGCGCTTTGAAAGCTCAAATACACCGTGGGAATCTGGGGGGCGAGCTTTTGTGCGATCTGCAAGGTGCGCCAGTCAAAGCTTTGGATCGTCACGCGGCTTCCCATGTTGGCCGTGTTGATGGCTTTGAGCAGGGCTTGCACAAAGGCCTCGGGGCTCACGGTGTCGTCGGGCTGCTGGGGATTGATTTTGGTTTCGATGTTGAAGCGCACGGTATCGGCTTTCAGGGCCTTCGCGCGCTCAAACAGCGTGGCCAGCGTGGGCATGCGGGTGCCGTCGCGGGGTTGCTGGCTGGCAAACTGCTTGGCGTAGGGCGTGTCGGGTTTGATGCGACCCACGTCATAGGTTTGCAGTTGCGCCAAGGTGAGCGATTTGATGAGCGGGCCTTTGCCGCCCGCTGGCACGTCCAACCACTGCCCACGCGCATCGCGGGCAATGCTGGGGTTCAGCGCCGGGTCATGCCCAACCACCATCACGCCGTCGGCGGTCACGCCCACGTCCAGCTCCAGCGTGGTCACGCCAATGGCCAGCGCTTTTTCAAATGCAGGCAGGGTGTTTTCAGGCTCCAGCCCGCGTGCGCCGCGGTGGCCTTGCAAGTCGAAGCCCCAGGCGTTTGAAGCAGCAAAAACGAGGTAAATCAGGCTGTAGCCCATGAATTTACTGCTCAAGCAGCTATGAAAAAATGAGCGAATGGGTGGGGCGAAAAAGTTCATGCAGACATTGTCGCCGTGTCGTGTGTCATCACGGGTGGTCAGGTCGCAGCCATAGCCTTTACCAATACCTTTGGCGAATGCATCGCTACTTTGATCAAGGTATTGGCTGCGCCGCTGGGCTGGGTACGTCCTTGTTCCCAGTTTTGCAGGGTTTTGATGGAGACGCCCAGCAACTCGGCAAAGCCTGCTTGTGAGAGGCCGGATTTGATGCGCGCTTGCGCTGCGGCTGTGAGCTCTACGCGATGCACGCGGCCTGCTCGGCCAGCCTTCATGTCGCGCACGGACTGAAGCAAATCGGTTTGAAATTGCTGCATTTCAGGGTCTATTTTTTTCTTGGTCATCAAATAACTCCTTTTTCAATGCGACGAGGAAATCCGCAGGCAGGTTGTCGAATTTGGCTTTGGTGTAGGCCATCAAGAGCCAGATTTCTTCATCGGCCAGGATGCAATAAGTGATCACGCGCATGCCGCCACTTTTGCCGCGTCCCGGCAAGCCCCAACGCACCACCTGTGCCTTTGATCAAATCGCCCGCCAACGGATTTAGCGCAATCCAGTTGATGAACGCTTGGCGCGTATCGTCATCCAGGAAATCAGCCGTTTTGCTCAGAAAGAACGGTGATTCAATGACCGTAAACATGCTGAAAATTATACGCTTTGAGCGTATCCGTGGAAAGTGATGTGGCGTGATACGCTCATCCCAAAAATAGCAATACCTCTACGAGACATCTCACCAACACCATGACCCAGCCTATCGCAACCCACTACGCCGTCTGGCCCAAGCGCCTGCCGCACAGCCTGAACCCACCGGCCACCTCGCTGTGGCACAACCTGGCGGTTAGTGCGCTGCGCTACCCGAGCAAACCGGCGCTGGTGTTTTTTGGCCGCGTGTGGACTTATGCGCAGCTGCTGGCGCAGGCCGAAGCGGTGGCCGCGCAATTGCAAGCCATGGGTGTGCAAGCGGGTGACCGGGTGGTGCTGACCATGCAAAACTGCCCGCAGCTGATCGTGGCGCACTTTGCGATCTTGCGGGCCAATGCGGTGGTGGTGCCCGTCAACCCGATGAACCGGGCCGAGGAGCTGAAGCACTACATCACCGAC
This sequence comes from Comamonadaceae bacterium, assembly GCA_013297875.1. GTDB lineage: Bacteria > Pseudomonadota > Gammaproteobacteria > Burkholderiales > Burkholderiaceae_C > JAAFIW01. Next base: position 2,255 of record JAAFIW010000029.1, read on the forward strand.
CCTGATGCAAAAGTCGCCATCACCACTGGCGACCTGGCGGCCGAATGGGCCAAGGCCAACAACGCGCTGCCAGCCGGGCAGCAACTGGCGCACCTGCTGGTCACGCAGTTTGCCGATGCCTTGCCTGACGACGCGCCTGACATGCCTGCCGCCTGGCAGGACTGGCTGCGCACGCAGCACCCGCTGCCCGTGCTGGCGAGCGGCACCGTCACAGCCTGGGCCATGGCGCTGGCCTGTGCGCAGCAGCCACCTGCCCACCACCGCAGCCCGGCCGACCTGGCCCTGCTGCCCTACACCAGCGGCACCACCGGCCTGCCCAAGGGCTGCATGCACACCCACGCCAGCATCATGCACAACGCGGTGGGCAGCTGCCTGTGGGGCAATGCCAGCCCCGACAACGTGTCGCTGGTGGTGGTGCCCATGTTTCACATCACCGGCATGGTCAGCGTGATGCATGCGGGCATCTACAACGGCAGCACCCTGGTGCTGATGCCGCGCTGGGACCGCGACCTGGCGGGCCGACTGATCTCGCAGCACCGCGTGACGAACTGGACCAATATTCCCACCATGGTGATCGACCTGCTGGCCAGCCCGAAGTTTGCCGACTACGACCTGTCCAGCCTGGTCAGCATGGGTGGCGGTGGCGCGGCCATGCCGCAGGCCGTGGCCCAGCGCCTGCAAGACAACTACGGCCTGCGTTATGTCGAAGGCTATGGCCTGACCGAAACCGCCGCGCCCAGCCACAGCAACCCGCCTGATGCGCCCCAGCAGCAGTGCCTGGGCGTGCCCTTCATCAGCTGCGATGCGCGGGTGGTCGACCCGGAAACCTTGACCGAAGTCCCCCAGGGCGAGCAGGGCGAGATCGTGATGCATGGGCCCATGGTGTTTCAGGGCTACTGGAAGCGGCCCGAGGCCACCGCCACTGCGTTTTTTGAGCTCGATGGCAAACGCTTTTTCCGCTCGGGCGACTTGGGGCGCATTGATGCGCAGGGTTACTTTTTCATCACCGACCGCTTGAAGCGCATGATCAACGCCAGCGGCTTCAAGGTCTGGCCCGCCGAGGTCGAAGCGCTGATGTTTCGCCACCCGGCTATTGCCGAGGCCTGCGTGATTTCAACCAAAGACAGCTACCGCGGCGAAAGCGTCAAGGCCGTGGTGGTGCTGCGGGCCAGCCACAAAGGCGAAGTGAGTGAGGCCGATATCGTGGCCTGGTGCCGCGACAACATGGCGGTGTACAAAGTGCCACGGGTGGTGCAGTTTGTTGACAGTTTGCCGAAAAGTGGAAGCGGTAAAGTGATGTGGCGCAGTCTGCAAGAAGCCGAGCAATGAATTCCAAGGAAGCCTTTGTGATGACACAGAAAGCACCCAGCACCGAGTGGGTTGAAAAAACCGATCCGTCCGACGACGCACGCTACGCCGAATACGGCAAATTGTTCGCGCAGATGCAGGCGGCCAAAAGCAAAAAGCAGGGAACAGGCAGGGCGCTGCACCGCAAGCAGCAGCTAGGCCTGGGGGCGCATCTGGAGGTGCTGGGCAACCTGCCCGCACAGGCTCGCTTTGGCCTGTTTGCCAGCCCGGGCCGTTATGTGGCCCACGTACGCCTGTCCAACGGCAGCGCCGACTCGGTGCCTGACAGCAAGCCCGATGGAAAACCACATGGCAAGCCCGATTTGCGCGGCTACGCGATCAAAGTGAATGGCATTGACGGCCCCGGTGCCCTGGGCGGCAAAACCCAGTGCCAGGATTTTTTGCTGGTCAACCATTTCTGGTTGCCCTTTCGAAGCGTTGATGACTTTGTGGGCATTGCCATGGCGGGTGCCAAAAGCCCGCTGGCCTTGGTGGGTTACCTGGTGCGCCGCCATGGCTTGGTCCGGGGCCTGCAAGAGCTGGTTTACCTCGGCAAGGCTGTGGGCAAGCGTTTCTCTGGTTTTGCCACCGAAGCGTTTGGCAGCGTGGCCCCGATTGCTTGTGGCCCTTATTTGGTGCGGGTGCGCCTGACGGCGGCCAGCGTCAAGATGAACCCGGATGCCAAAAAAGACTGGGCCAAAGACATGAGCATTCGGCTGCGTGCCAGCCCGCTGGTGCACGAGCTGCAGCTGCAGTTTTTCACCGACGAAGCCACCACCCCGGTGGAAGACCTGACCTGCGAATGGCCCGAGAGCGTCAGCCCCTGGATCACAGTTGGGCGTTTGACCCTGGCTCAGCAAGATACCGACAGCCCCCAAGGCCAGGCCATGGCCAAGGAAATTGAAGCGGCCAAATTCGACCCCTGGGCGGCCCTTGTCACCCACCGTCCGGTGGGTGACGTCGCACGGGCACGCAAAGCGGTGTACCTGGTGAGCCAGCAGGGGCGCGGTGCAGCCTGAGGTGTTTGGGGCGCATGAGGTGCAGAGATAATCTCGCCCATGGAACTCATCAGCTTTCTCATCGATTTCATCCTCCACGTCGACAAGCACCTGGAAGCCTTTGTGCTGGCCTACGGGCCCTGGGTTTACCTGTTGCTCTTTGTCATTGTGTTCACTGAAACCGGCGTGGTGGTCATGCCGTTTCTGCCGGGTGATTCGCTGTTGTTTGTGGTGGGCGCGCTGTGCGGCGTGGGCTATATGAGTTACCCGGTGGCCTGTGCCGTGCTGCTGTGTGCGGCCATTCTGGGTGACCAGTGCAACTACATGATTGGCCGCTACTTTGGCCCCAAGGTGTTCCAGTGGGAGCACAGCCGGTTTTTCAACAAACGCGCGTTTAACCAGGCCCACACGTTTTACGAGACGCACGGCGGCATCACCATCATCATCGCCCGCTTCATGCCCTTCATTCGCACCTTCGCACCGTTTGTGGCGGGCGTGGCCGAGATGAACCGCGCCAAATTCACGCTATACAACGTGGTGGGCGCTTTCATCTGGGTGTTCGGCATCGTCACCCTGGGCTACCTGCTGGGCAACCTGCCCTGGGTAAAGGCCAACTTCAGCAAAATCATCTGGGCGCTGATTCTGGTGCCGGGGCTGATCGTGTTGTATGGGGCGTGGAAGGCGCGCAACCAAGCCGCACCATCGGCTACATCCTGAGCCCCGACCGTTGTCAGCGGCCCATGCGCTGACTCAGCGTTTGCGGCACATAGCCTGGCACAAACCGGCACGGCTGACCCCAGACTGCCTCCAATGGCTTGCAACGCTGTGCAATCGACTGCGGTGTGGGTGTTTCGCCCTTGTCCACCCAGTCCAGCAAGGCGTTGAATAAAGCCGGGTATTGCGGCTCACTCAGGTAGCTGTGTTCGTCTTCGTCGCTGAACGTTTGCACCAACAGGGCTTGTGTGCCCGCAGCCACCAGCGCGGCGCGGTAAACCGATTGCAGTTCGACGAACGCCGTGGGGTCGTTAATGGCGTGAACCGTCAGCACGGGCACGTTGACCTGCCCGGTGGGGGCGCTATCTTCATTGAGCAAAGCCACAGCGGCCGGGTCGGCATCGGGGCCAAACGGGTTGCGGTTGCCTAGCTGGCGCTGTGTCAGGTCTTGAAACAGCCAGGTGGCCCAGTTCAAGTGGCCTTGCAGTGAGCGCTCCACAATTTTGGCTTGGCTGACGATCCGGGTCAGTCTGGCTTGCTGCTCGGGTGTGCGTTCGGCAGCGGGTTTGCGCACGCCGGTGCATTCTTCAACCCGTGCAACCAGCTCGGGCCGGGTGAGCTTGCTGTCAAGGGGCAAGCCTTGCCACAACGGATATTGCGGCTCGTCGGGCTTGGGGTGGTTGTTGCAGACCTGTTGGTAGACCTGCCTTAACGTGTAGCGAAAGTTGTAGGCCTGCACACCGCCGCCCAGCACGCCGCTGGTCAGCAGCACGCCGTCGTAGGGGCCCCGCTTGCCATCCACAGTCGCATACAGCTCCGCCGCTTTGGCCGCCACGCCGCCGCCATAGCTTTGCCCATGCAGCAAGGTGCGGCGCACCGGGCCAAAGTGCTGCACGAAGATCTGGCGCAGGCGCTCGGTGTCTTGCGCGGCCATGGTCACGCCATAGCCGCCGCGCCGGTAGCTGGAGCCGGCCCAGGCGTAGCCCAGTTTGACGGTAATGGCCCAGCGTTTGAGGTCTTCTTCGCTGCGTTTGAGCGTGGCTGGGCCAGGCTGGTCAGGGCCGCCGTGCGCGTGCATCACCAGCACGTCGTTTTTCCAGTTGGCGGGCAGGGCGATCCAGTAGAAAGCGCCCGCGCTGTCCTGGCCTGTGAAGCAGCGGGCATCGGTGGGCACGGGGGCAGGGCAGGGCTGCGATTGCGGGGCGGCGGGTATGGGTGGAGGTGGGGGTGGGGTTTGTGCCGCGCACATCAGCGGACTCAGGGTAAGCAGGGAAGCCAGAATCAGAGGTGCTTTGGTCATAATCATAAGTATGCGTATTAATTTGTTGATCCGCTATCAGGAGTGACCATGAACGCACCCCAAACCTTGTCTCGCTGGACACAACCCGGCTCCAGCCGGGTGCCATTTTGGGCCTATACCGATGCGCAGTTGCACCAGCGCGAGTTGGACAGCATTTTCTATGGCCCACATTGGAGCTACGTGGGCTTGGAAATCGAGGTGCCCCATGTGGGCGACTTCAAGCTCAGCCATGTCGGACAGCGGCAAGTCATCCTGGTGCGCGACCGCGTGGCCCCAAAAGACCGTGGCGTCGATCATGGTTTGAGGGTGGTGGAAAACCGCTGCGCGCACCGAGGCGTGCGCTTTTGCCAGCAGCCCCACGGCAACGCCCGCAGCTTTGTCTGCCCCTACCACCAGTGGACCTATAAGCTCAACGGCGACCTGGCGGGGTTGCCGTTTAAAGACGGGGTGAAAGACGGGGACTGTGTGAATGGCGGCATGCCCGAGGGCTTCGACATCAAAGACCACGGCCTGCAAAAACTGCGCGTGGCGGTGCTGCACGGCCTGGTGTTTGCCACCTACAGCGATGCAGTGGAGCCGATTGAAGACTATCTGGGGCCTAACGTGATGCCCTGGATCAACCGCATCTTCAAGGGCCGCACGCTCACGCTCTTGGGCTACAACCGCCAGCGCATTCCGGGCAACTGGAAGCTGATGATGGAAAACATCAAAGACCCCTACCACCCCGGCCTGCTGCACACCTGGTTTGTAACCTTTGGCTTGTGGCGAGCCGACCAGAAAAGCCGCATGGTGATGGATGACCATGGGCGGCATGCGGTGATGGTGTCGCGTCGCAACGAAGCCCCTGCCAGCGCCACCACGGCCGCCGTGACTGAAGGCGTGACCTCGTTCAAAGCCAACATGGCATTGAACGACAGCCGCCTGCTCGATGTGGTGCCCGAGCCCTGGTGGACCATCGCCGACCCGTCGAACGAGGGCCAAACCATCACCCCCACGGTGACCATGATCACGCTGTTTCCCAGCCTCATCATCCAGCAGCAGGTCAACTCGCTTTCCACCCGCCACATCGTGCCGCGCGGCGAGGGTGAGTTTGATTTTGTGTGGACGCATTTCGGCTTTGAGGGCGACACCCCCGAGATGACGCAGCGCCGCCTGCGGCAAAGCAACCTGTTTGGCCCGGCGGGCTTTGTGAGCGCCGACGACGGCGAGGTGATCGAGTTCAGCCAGGATGGCTTCCGCCAGGCAGGCGAGGGTGGCAGCACCCTGTGCGAGCTGGGCGGCACGGGCACGGAGATGACCGAGCACATGGTGACCGAAACACTGATTCGCAGCATGTATGCGTATTGGAAGAAAGTGATGGCGGTATGACGTTTTTGAACGAAAAGGCTGATCCGCCCATGCAAATACTGCTCAAGCAGCTATCAATACAGGAGCGTATGCAGCTGCAGTTTGAAGTCGACCAACTCAACGCTGCCTACGCCGCCGCGCTGGACGAGCGGCGTTTTGACGCCTGGCCCGACTTTTTCACCGAAGACGGCCGCTACACCCTGCAAGCCCGCGAGAACTTCGACCGCAAGCTGCCTCTGGCCCTGATGGATCTGGAAAGCCGCGCCATGATGAAAGACCGCGTCTACGGCATCACCCAGACCATCTACCACGGCCCCTACTACACCCGCCACATCGTCAGCCCGGCGCAGGTTTGCGCATCACCCGATGGCACTGTTCACAGCCAGGCCCACTACGCCGTCTTTCGCACCAAACCCGGTGCTTCAGGCGGCGGCGTGAGCGAGGTCTACAACGTGGGGCACTATGTCGACCAATTGGTACGCGTGGAGGGTGTGCTGAAGTTCAGCAAACGGCTGTGCGTGTATGACAGCGAGATGGTGCTGAACTCGCTGATTTATCCGGTCTAGCCTGCATCTACGCTATTTGAGTACGCCGCCGAGCGGCAGTGACAACCGGTGGAAAAAATCTACCAAAACAGCTGTTGGCCCATGCCATATTTGCTCAGGCAGCTACCAAACAAATAGCAATCTAAGCCACAAACTGCAGCGCCGCCAGCCGCGCATACACGCCGCCTGCGGCGACCAGCGCATCGTGCGTGCCCATCTCCACGATGCGGCCTTGCTCCAGCACCACGATGCGGTTGGCCTTTTGCACGGTGGCCAGGCGGTGGGCGATGACCAGGGTGGTGCGGCCCAGCATGGCGCGCTCCAGCGCGGCCTGCACCATGCGCTCGCTTTCGGCGTCCAGCGCGCTGGTGGCTTCGTCCAGCAGCAGCACGGGGGCGTTTTTCAGCATGGCGCGGGCAATCGCCATGCGCTGGCGCTGGCCGCCCGACAGGCGCACGCCGCGTTCACCCAGAAAGCTGGCGTAGCCCTCGGGCAGGGCGCGGATGAACTCGTCGGCAAAGGCGGCTGTTGCGGCCGCGTGCACCTCGTCGTCGGTGGCACCGGGCCTGCCGTAGCGGATGTTTTCCAAAGCGCTGGCTGAAAAAATCACCGCGTCTTGCGGCACCACCGCAATGCCACCGCGCAGTTGCGCCAGCGGCTGCTGCGCAATCGGCACGCCACCCAGCGAGATGTGGCCTTGCTGCGGGTCGTAAAAGCGCTGCAGCAGCTGAAACAGCGTCGTTTTGCCCGCACCGCTGGCCCCCACCAGGGCCACGGTTTCGCCAGCGGCCACCGACAGCGTCAAATCATGAATGGAAGGCTGACCGGGGCGGGACGGATAGGTGAACGTAATTGCTTCAAAATTAATAGCTGCTTGAGCAATAGATTCATGGGCTGGTGGCTGATTTGGCTTAAAAACGGCTGCTTGAGCCGTGGGCGACTGAATGCGGGACTGCCCATGCAGCAACTCCATCAACCGCTCGGTGGCCCCAGCGGCGCGCTGCAAGTCGCCATAGACCTCACCCAGCACCGCAAAGGCAGCCGCCAGCATGATCACGTAAACCACCGTCTGCCCCAAATGCCCAGCACTGATGCGGCCCAGCATGACCGCCTGTGTGCCCTGAAACAGGCCCCACAGCAGCGCGCCCGAGGTGGCAATGATGATGAAGGCAATCAACACTGCGCGGGCCTTGCTGCGCCGCACGGCGGTGGTGAAAGCGTTTTGCGTGGACGCATCAAAGCGCGCGGCCTCGCGGTCTTCTGCGGTGTAGCTTTGCACCACGGGAATGGCGTTCAAAACCTCGGCCGCAATGGCGCTCGAATCAGCCACCCGATCCTGGCTGGCGCGCGACAGCTTGCGCACCCGCCGGCCAAACCACAGCGAGGGAATCACGATCAGCACCAGTACACCCATCACCATGCCCATGACCCGCGGGTTGGTCCACACCAGCACCGCCAGCGCGCCAGTGCCCATCACCACATTGCGCAGCCCCATCGACAGGGACGAGCCCACCACGGCTTGCACCAGCGTGGTGTCGGTGGTCAGGCGTGACAGCACCTCGCCGGTTTGCGTGGTTTCAAAAAACTCGGGGCTCTGGCGTAGTACGTGGGCATACACCGCGTTACGCAAATCGGCCGTGACCCGCTCGCCCAGCCAACTCACCGTGTAAAACCGCGCCGCGCTGAAGCAGCCCAAGGCCACCGCCACGCCAAACAACTCAAAAAAGTGCCCACGCAGCGCCATCAACTGCTCGGCCTTGCTGCCAGAGACCACAGCGCCCGATACCAGGCCGCCATCAATCAAGCCCCGCAGCGCCAGCGGAAACGCCAGCGTAGCCCCAGCTGCCAACAACAAAAACAGGCCTGCCAGGGCGATCTGCAGGCGATACGGGCGCAAAAAGGGCAGCAGGCCAGACAGCGCGCGGGGACGTAGCGCCGGTGCAGGGGAGGTGTGTGCAGCTTCCCCCATATTCGTGAACGCGAGCTGTGCCAGTTGGCTACGCGGCGGTTGCCGGCTCGGCCATCAGCCCGGCATAGAGCAGCGCTCGCGTGCCATCGGCGCACACAGCCGATATTTCAATAAACGACTGGGCTTTGGCTGACTCCACAAAGTGGGCCAGCGTGACTTCCCAACCAGAGTCGCGCAATCGGGGGTCATGAAATACGCCCTCTACATCGGTGCGCAGAACCGACAGCGGTACGGTGGTGTGGATACCGCCTTGCGAAATATGGATATGTTCGATGGGCGACGCATCAAAAGAAGTGGCCCAACCGCACAGACGAATCAAATCCAGATTTCCATGCGTAAACAAACGCCGCTCATCGACCCAACCCCAGGGGCCCCAGCGGAAGTTTTTCAATACGCTTAAATCGCGGGTAGCCGTTTTGGGCACGGCATACAGATCTTGCTGATAGGCCAGGCCGCGTGGTATGCGGAAATACGGGTGGGATGCGCCCATCGCCCGCTCGACAACAGCTGCCACATAGGCTTCAGTGACGTGGCTGGTGCCATATTCTTCCTGATCCAGGTCTTTGTTTTCACTGTGGGCAGCAAATGCAATACCGCTTTGGGGCATGGTCTGGCCTGGCGACAGCAGCGCCTCGTCATGCACACTGAAACACAGCACACCGTTGTCAGTTAGCAAACTGGTCAATTTAACCAGCCAGCCGTGAAACAGCGCCTCGGGTAAATGCGAAAACAATGATGCTACCCAGATGAAATCAAACCGCTGCGGCGGGTTGAATTGCTCCGGATCAGAACCAGAATACAGCGGATTGACGCCAAATTGCGTTGAGACAAAATCGACCGCATCATGCTGAATATCTGCTGCCCAAATCTGTTTGGGTGACAGCGAGTTTGACAACAAACGCAGCATGCGGCCATAACCGCAGGCAAAATCAAGTACCTTGACCTGGCTCAAATCCGGGTGAAACAGACTCAATATCTGCTGAGCCGAGCGATGCTGCTGTAGCGCCACGCCAAAATACTGACTGAGCGCCGTTCCGACGCTATTAAAGTGCTTCAGGGAGTGATCCAGCATCTGGTCATTGGGGTGAATGACCATATTGATTTTGGATACTGGTTTGCTGGCATTTGTTGGGGCCATATACCCGGCGACGACATCGCTGAATACTTTGCTTTCGGCAAATTCGCGGGCTTGTTTTGCGATGGTGTCGGTATGGGCAGGTCTTTCGGTATTCATAAATGTCTGTCGATGTGGTCGGCGAATAACTGAGAAAAATAACGATGGATTTTTATCGCGGCCTTCAACCCAGATTTTCCATTAGGCGCACCTTCGGTGCTGTTTGGATTCCAACGGCGCATTTGCAGCCATTTTCGCCCCTTTTCGTCGCCCATGGCGCGTGCCATGAGCTTCTCAGTCGGGCCAAAACTGACTCGCAACTGCATCCGTTGTCTGTCCAAACCCTAATGGAAATTCTGGGTTCAATGCCTGAGAAAAAGGCCCTGGCATATTTGCAGCCAATATCAGGGTATTAAAAACACACGGGGTGCTCTTCGGTACAAATTCGCCTTAGAGTTTACCCGAGATTCTGTTACATCCGCAGCCGCTTGGCATAGCCCGTCATCTCCAGGTAGCCAAGGCCTATGGTTTTGCCACCGCTGTCTATCAATTCACTCAAGCCCTCCCAATAAATGGCGCCAGTAGATTGGCGGCTGTCCAGCTCCTGGTTGTCGACCAGGGCGCGCACGGTGTATCGGTCGGCTGGGGTGTGCACGCTCCATTCCACGGGGTAGGTGGTACCGCTAAAAGGGCTCTTCCAGCTGCGCAGGGGTTTAAATGTGACTTGGCCAGGGGAGAAAATGCTGAGCTGGCCGTTTGACGTTCTGAATGAGCCGCCGTCCCACAACGCGCTGCCATCGGCCGTACGCAAATGAAAGGCGGTCAGCGCGCTGCCGTCCAGCAGGTTCATGCCGATCCAGTCCCAGCCCACAGCCTGGGGATGCAAGATTTCCTCGCTCCACTCGTGGTCCAGCCAGGCGGTGCCCGTCACGTTGAAACGCTGGTTTTTGATGCGCAGCGTGCCAGAGGTGGCCAGTTGGGGCTGGCTGTAGTAATAGCTGGCTTGTTTTTCTTCCGGGCCTTTGCGCGAGAGGCCGTTTCTGCCTTGCAGCAGCACGGCTTGGGTCGGTTGCAGTGTGAGCTCAATGGCCAGATCGTCAGCGGGCAGGTTGGCCTGGTAGTTGTTGTCGGCGTTGCGCCTGAACGACCAGTCGCGTAAGCGCACATCGGTGTCGACCTCGCTGGCCTGTGCAATGCCAAAGCCTGCCCGCGCCACACGCTGGTCGTGCCAGAGTTTTTTGCCTTGTACGTCGGTGATGGCGGCGTGGGCAAAGACGAGCTGCTTGGCGGCAAAGGCCGATTGCATGGTTTGCGTGGCGTCGATGCGGGAGCGGAAAAAGGTCAGCTGGAAGCCGAACTGTCGCTGGCCGGATGTGCAATGCCCCGTGACATACCACCACTCGGTGCGAAAGTTGGGGTGCGCGCCGTGGTCGCGGGGGAAGTTAAGCGGTTTGGCTGGCAGCGCAGATGCTTGGATCGGCAGCGCCGCCAGCAATGATGCTGCCAACAGCTGACGACGAGCGGGCATCACTTGCCCGCTCCCGCCATTAAGTCGGCCAACCGCTCTTGCACCCCCGCACAATCGCCAAAGCGCTCGGCCACCCAATCCGCATCGTGGTACGTCGGCAAATACCGCTCCCCTACATCACACAACAGCGACACGATGGAGCCTTGCTCGCCCCGCGTTTGCATCTCCACTGCCAGCGTCAGCATCGCCACAAAGTTGGTGCCAGTTGACGGCCCGACTTTGCGCCCCAGCAAGCCCGACAGCAGCCGCATCGCCGCCACCGACTCCACATCGCTCACCACCTGCATCTGATCCACCAACTCGCGGATAAAGCTGGGCTCCACCCGTGGGCGGCCTATGCCTTCGATGCACGAACCCGCACCGGTGACGGCTGAGTCCCCCCGCGACCAGTAGTCAAAAAACACCGAGCCCGCGGGGTCGGGCACGCACAGCCGCGTGGGGTGCTGCTGGTAGCGGATGAAGCGGCCTATCGTGGCGCTGGTGCCGCCAGTGCCTGCACCGGTGACCACCCAGGCGGGCACGGGATGGCGCTCGTGGCCCATTTGGGTGAACAGGCTTTGCGCAATGTTGTTGTTGCCGCGCCAGTCGGTGGCGCGCTCGGCGTAGGTGAACTGGTCCATGTAGTGGCCGCCGGTTTGCTGCGCAATAGCGATGGCCTCGTCGTACACCTGCGCGGCGTTGTCCACCAGGTGGCAGCGGCCACCTTGAAACTCGATGAGTGCAATTTTCTCCACTGAGGTGCTGCGCGGCATCACCGCCACAAACGGCAGGCCCAGCAGCCGCGCAAAGTAAGCCTCGCTCACGGCCGTCGACCCGCTGGAGGCTTCCACCACTGTGCTGCCTTCGCGCAGCCAGCCATTGCACAGCGCATACAAAAACAGCGAGCGCGCCAAGCGGTGCTTCAGGCTGCCGGTGGGATGGGTGGACTCGTCTTTCAAATACAGGTCAATGCCTTGCGCGGCCAAGCCGGGCAGGGGCAAGGCAATCAGGTGCGTGTCGGCGCTACGCTGAAAGTCGGCTTCGATGCGGGCGATGGCCTGGTGGGGCCAGGTTCTTGGGTGAGTGGTCATGGTTTGCTTTTTCAATGCCAAATCGGGCTGTAGCCCTTGTGAATACTGCTCAAACTGCTATATAAATAGTAACAATCCACTGGCCTGGATTTAACTTTCAATGTCAATTTGTGCAATGGCTTGCAGGCGCTGCATCACGATAGACGCCCGGATGGGGCGCAGGATCAGGCCGGGTAGGGCGTTGTTGATCTCTGGGTGCGCAAGCAGGCTGGCGATGTTTTGCACGACACAGCGACGAACGTCTGGGCTGGTGTGGACGATTTCGCTGTGAAGCTCCGCCCGGCCGTCAACGACTGTGATGATGTCTTCCAGATCGTGGCTCAAATACACGTCGTTGCGGCCACGGTCTTTGAAAGCTTCAAATTTTGTGGCCAGAAAATAGGGCGCTGACAAATGCCGCAGCACCAGTCCGGGCTCGGGCTCCGAGGTCACCGCATGGTCAAAACCCGTGCGGTACCAGCGGTTGGCAAAGCCCAGCACTTTTTCATCCAGCGGTACTAGATCGAGCTGCATGCCTTGCCAGCGCCAGCGAAAGGGCGGCGTGTTGTCTTCCATGGTTTGCACAAAGCCGAGCTGACTCAGCTCGGGCCGCAGCCCGTGATACGCCGCCAGAGACGCGATTTCGATGATGGCGTCCACATCTTCGGTGGAGCGTATGTCGGTTGCGGCGGTATTGGTAATCAGCAAGCCGGTGGCACAGCCGCCCACAAACACCACTCGCTCGCGCAGCACGCCCAAGGCGCGCGCCATGGCCAGCAGCAGACCCAGATTCGGGTTAGCCATGCATCAACGCCTGCGGCTGAGACTCTACGCTAGCCTGACCCAAGATCAGCTTGGGCAGTTGACCCAGGGCCAGCTTGCGCTCACGGGCCCGGCCTACGCGCAAGGCGTCCAACAAAGCCAGCACGGCGTACAACTGCATATCGGCCAGAGCTGCCGTGGGCACGCAAGGGTGCAAGGGCAGCAAACCTACGCCCTTGCACGAGCCTGTAGCAAAGGGCCACACCCAATCGTCAGACCCCGGCGCAAACACACCGCTGAACACCGGCGCGCTGTGGCTGGTGGGCACGCCCACGGTGGTGCTGGTGGTCTCGGCGGCAAAGGCGTACTTGGCTCCGTACACAGTGAACTCCAACAGGTTTTGCCGGTGTATCCGAATATTGGCCAACCGTGAATTTTTAGCCAGCGCATCGTGGGCAGTGTCCTGCAGCAGCTGGGCCTGGATGGCGCGCTGCACCGCAGTGTGTACCTCGGATGCGTTCAAGCCCAATGAGGCTGCGAGGTCTGCGTACGAAGCAGGCGGGCTGCTAATGGCCAACTTCAGCGCAACGATCAGGTCTTGGGGTTTGAGAGGCATATTCAGTATTCAAAAATCTTGAATGTTGAATCATGAGTGCGAAGTGGTTTTTCGTCAAGCTCACGATGGGTAGAGAGTGCAAACGGGCGATGGTGAGCAGTTTCAAGCCAAATAGCCCATCAGCCCATGAATTCATTACTCAAACAGCTATCAAATAGATAGCGATTCACGATCCGCGACTGCACCATCCGATGCACGCTCACTCCACCTTGAACACAAACTCCTGCGTTGCCAGCAGTTCGCCAGTGTCGCTGGTGCATCTGTATTGCAGCATCGCGGCCCGCACGGCGGCGTGAAACACTCTCGGGCCGGACAGGATGGTGACTTCCTTGACGGCGCCATTGGCGATCAAGGCTTGCGCGCGAACCACACCCTCGGCACCTTCTTGAACCGCCCGGCGCGGCATCTCCGGCTTGACTTGCGTGGGGCACACCACCCCGATTTCGGCGCTCAACGGCTTGGCTGGTGCCGGGGGTGGTGTCGGCGCGGCCACCGCTACTGGCGCAGCAGACGGGGGCGGCGGTACTATCGGAGGCGGTGCTGGCGGTGGTGTGGGCGTGGCCGCGATCGTCGGTGCGGCTGGGGGTGGTGCCACCTCGGGTGGCGGTACAAAAGGCGGTGGGGGCGCTTGCACCTGGGGCGGTTTGACGGCTTCGGGCGGTTTGATTTCTTTGGGCGGCGGCGGTGGGGGTGGCGGGGGTGGTGGAATGATGACTTCTTGAATCACCACGGCTTCCAGCGGTTTTTTGATCAACTCCAGGCCCTTGCGTGCTGTGCCGCTGACCAGGCCATAGCCAATCAACAGATGCACGCCCGCCACCACCGCCCAGCCAGCGGCGCGGCGCGACGGGTCGCTACCCGGATAGGCGCGCCGCATCGTGCCAGCAGTGGCAGAAGAGGTAGTTGCACTCATGGGGTGAACTGCTCGCTGCCAATCACAGCCACTTTGGTCAAACCGCGCCGCTTGGAAATCGACAGCACATGGGCAAACACCGCGTACTGGCATTTGCGGTGCGGCCGCAGATGCAGTTCGGGCTGATCAGACAACTGGGCCATTGACGCCATGTTTTCTTCCAGCTGCGCCGTGCTCACTGCCACGCCCTGCCAATACAGCACGCTGTTTTCGTCGATATCCACTTGAACCTTGTTGGGCACCACCAGGCTTTGCGGCGGTACACCCACCGGCAGCTGCAGATTCACCGCATGCAGCTGGATGGGGATGGTGATGATCAGCATGACCAGCAGCACCAGCATCACGTCAATCAACGGCGTGGTGTTGACGTCCATCATCACCTGCGGGTCGCCATCGCCCGCAGCGGCGCGGCGCGCAGCCAAGCCGTTGGAGAGTTTTTTGACAAGGGCCATGATGCGGCTTCAGCCTCCGAGCGCGGGAGGCTCGGTGATGAACGAGACTTTGGCGATGCCCGCACGCTGGCAGGCACTGAGCACTTTGCCCACGCCCTCATACAGGCCCGTTGCATCACCGCGAATTTGCACCTCGGGCTGCGGACGCAGGGCCGAGACGGTTTTCAGGCGCGCTACCAGGGCATTCACATCGGTCATTTTCAGGTCGTACCAGAAGATGCTGCCCGAGGCGTCCACCGAAATGATGATGCTGTCCGGCTTGGTCTCCCGCACCTCGACCCGCTCTTTGGGCAGGGCAACGGGAATCGAGGTGGTGACCACCGGAATGGTGATCAGAAAAATAATCAGCAAGACCAGCATCACATCCACCAGCGGGGTGGTGTTAATGGCGGATATCACTTCGTCGTCATCGCCCTGCGCGGGGCCGACTGCCATGGCCATAAAAGTGTCCTTACAAGTGAAAAGTGGTCAGAGAGGTGGCGCTCAAATCAGGCTGCTTTGCCCGATGAGCCCACCAGCACCGCGTTCAGCTCCTGGCTGAACTCGCGCACCTGATCCATCACCACCTTGTTGCGCCGCGCCAGCCAGTTGTAGCCCAGCACCGCGGGGATGGCCACCGCCAAACCGATGGCCGTCATGATCAGCGCCTCACCCACCGGGCCGGCCACTTTGTCGATGGAGGCCTGACCGGAAATACCAATGGCTGTCAGCGCGTGGTAGATACCCCAGACGGTGCCAAACAGGCCGACAAACGGAGAGGTGGAACCTACCGTTGCCAGGAATGCCAAGCCACCTTGCGCCCTGGCTTGCACCCGATCCACAGCGGCTTGAATGCTCATCGGTACCCATTCAGTCATTGGGATGTGGGCTTTCAAGCCTGCATGCTGGCTGATGGCGTCTGCACCCGATTCCGCAATGAAGCGGTAAGGGCTGGTGGCTTCCAGCGCGCCAGCGCCCTGGCGCACCGATTTGGCTTGCCAGAACTGTGCGCTCACGGCAGCTGCCTGGCGAAGAATGCGCGACTGCTCAACCAGCTTGGTCACCAGGATGTACCAGCTGCCCACGCTCATGACGACCAGCAACAGCAACACAAAACGAGCCACCCAATCTGAGCCCCGCCACAGGGCTTCGATTCCATAGGGGTTATCTGGCGCAGCGGTATGGGCTACGGCTGCTTGCGCCATCACATCCGGGGCGGGCAGCACAACGCAAGCGGTCAACAGGGCGGCGCAACAGAACGCACGGAATAAAAGAGAGGTTTGCAATGGATATCCTTGGGTGGTTGTAGGAGTTCTTTTTTCTTGTAAAAACCGGCTGTAGCCCAATCAAATACTGCTCAAGCAGCTATCAAATTTGAAGTAGATTGGTTGGCTAAGACAAATGGGGGCCACGCACCAGCTTGACCCGGTCGTTCTCGTCTTGGTTGTCGGTCACGACGGCTGTGAAGCTCGCACCTTCAGGCGCCACCCGCACCACCACGTGCCCGTCAATGCTTTGCAGGCGCAACATGAAACGCCGGTTGGCCCGCACGTTTTCGCGCATCACGCTAGTGGCAAATACGTCGCGCGGGCCGGCATACAGGCGCTCGCTGAGCATGCGTTCCAACTGCAGTTGATCAGGGTGCGATATATGCCAAGTCGGAATGACCCATGCCTTAGGGCGGAACATACGCACCACCTCCGCGCTGAGCGAATCGAACAGGCCGTGGTGGTCTGCCGTGGCTACCGTCACAGGGCCTATCACCCGCGCCACTGCACCCATCACGTCCTGCCACGGCAATGCGCCGTCGTGGGTGTAGCTGGTCAGGTCGCCACCGGTGTAGTAGCTGAAGTCGCCATAGCCAATGCGAATGGCCGCGCTGCAATGGTTCTCATTGGGCCAATCAGCACGCGGCAAGCTGGCCAGTGGTGGAAACAGCGAGCGGGTCTGGTTGCCAACCCCCGTCCACAGGTTGCCGTTGGCCACCAGGTTACGCACCGAAAAGTTGCTGTGCGGCCTGTGCGGGCCACGTTGCGCAATCTGGTCATCGCTGCCAGCGCGAAATCGCTCGACCCGTGCGCCAGCTTCGCCGCGGGCGCGAACGAAAGCAAAGTAGTTGGTCGCCCAGGGGGTGGTCCAGCGGGTGGGATAGTCGTAGTCTGGAAAGTCCCGGTCAATCAAGGTGGCCACCGGCACCCGCTCGGCCACATCCATCAACCCGGTCAGCCGGTAGTCACCCAGCGCAGATCGGGGCGATTCAGCGGTCACGTCGCCCACATGGTCGGGGTGGTTGTGGGTGGACAGCATGTAGTCGAGCTGGCTGCTGCCGACCTCTTTCAGTCGGCGCTGCACGTAGCGTGCAATCCACTCCCCGGGCCGCTTGTCGGCGCTGGGTCGCGGCTCGAAGGACACGTCCAGAGGGGAATGGGTGGCACCTGCGTCAATCAGCAAACTGGTGCCGTCTGGCATCAGCACCAAGGTCGAGCTGCCGCGCCCTGTAGCCATGTGATGGATGTCAAGCTGGCCGGGCTTCCAGGGCAGCAGGGTTGCGCCGGGTGCGTCCACACCCGGCACTTGCGACGTTGCACTCTGGGCGTGGCTGCGGCTTGCGAATGCGCTGGCCATAGTGCCGCTTAAAGCGCCGCTGGCAAGGCGAAGCGCAAAGTGGCGACGGTTCAAGACGGTGTCGAACATGTTGTCGACAGAGTCGCTTGCAGGCTGTTTCAAAACCGCATTCCCAGCGTCAAGCCAAAGGTTCGCGGCGTACCCAGGTATTCGGCGCGCACCACCTGGGTCGAGCGGGTCAGGATGTACTCCTTGTCAGCCAGGTTTTTCACCCAGGCAATCAGCCGCCAGCGCCCGTCTGCCGACTCGTAGCCCAGGCTGGCATTGGCCAGCGAATACGCGGGAATCTGCAGATTGGGGTCGTTCGCAGCACCTGTGTTGTAGGTATCGGTTCGCGAGTAGCTGAGCGCGCCGAGCACAAATCCGCCGGTTTCTAGCGGGTAACGGATATCGGCGGCGGCGGAGACCCGGTTGCGGGGCGATGAGCCTAGCGGGTTGCCTGAGTTGTTGACCGTGCCAAACACAAAGCGGTCATAGGTGGCATCCAGCCGCCCGTAGTTCAATGACGCTCCAAACCACCTGACCGGCCGGTAGCTGATTTCGACCTCAGCACCTTTGATGCGGGCACTGCTGGCGTTGACGATGTTCAAAATGCCGGTGGTCGAATTGAAAATCAATTCCTGCTTGTCGGCGTACTTCATATTGAAAATCGACGCATTCACGCGCAGCCGCTTATTCAGCCACTGGGTTTTCACGCCAACTTCCTGGTTTGTGACGGTCTCAGGGTTGAAGGTGGTTCTGAAGATGGCCGCGCTGGCCGCTTCGGTGTTGAAGCCGCCAGCGGTAAAGCCTTGGGTGATGCTGCCGTAGGCCATGAAATCGGCGCTGGGTTTCCAACTCAAGGCCAGCCGGGGCGTGACCTCTGTCCAGGACGCGCTGGTTTTGTCCACGGCGAAATTGTTCACGGGCCGCACCAGGTCGGATCGGTTCAGCGACGCTTCCTTGCGGTCATAGGTGTAGCGAATGCCAGCGCTCAAGTCGAAGTCTGAGGGCAGGTGCAGGGTGCCGTCGGCAAACACGGCGTAGCCCGAGGTGTCGACGTTTTGATCCGACAAAATAGATGATGCAAGCACCCCGGTGCGTGCGGCCAGTCCGCGTGTGGCCAGTTGGCGGCTGCCTTTTTCGTTCAGGTAGTACAGGCCCACAACAAAGTCACCGCTATCCCACTTGGGGCTGGCATAACGAAGTTCCTGGGAGAAGGTAGAGACCTTGTCGGCGTCGCGCACCACGGTTTGACTGGTACCCGTGGCCAACAGATTGAAATTGGCACCGACACCCGAATAGTCTTCGGTCGCCTCTGAATGCCGGTAAGCGGTGATGGATGTCAGCTGACCCTGCGCCAGCTTCCAGTCGATTTTGGCTGACGCGCCCCAGATCGTGCGGTCAAAGCCTTGGCTTACACCCAATTCGGACGTTCGGCGGTTGCCATCGTCTCCCAGCGTGTTGGACGACAGGGTGCGGCCATTGTTGCGGTCTTGCCCAAAGTCGGCGCTGAACAAGACATCCAGGTCTTGACTGGGTGCCAGGCGCAATTGGCCGCGCAGGTTCTGGCTGTCGATGTTGTCTTGCTTGCTGCCAGTCAAACGGTCGGTGCCGTAGCCCTGGCGCTTTTGCAGCGATGCCGACACCTTGAAGGCGGCGTTGTCGGACAGGGGAAAGCTGGCAAGGCCATTGAACTGGCGTGCGCCCAGATTGCCTGCCGTGACCTGGGCCTCCAGTTCGCGCCCATCGAATTCGGGCTTTCGGGTCTCGATCACGATCGCACCACCGGTGACGTTGCGGCCAAACAAGGTGCCCTGCGGGCCTTTCAAAACAGCGATGGATTCCAGGTCAAACAAATCAAAACTGGCTGCGCTGTTTCGCGGAACAAAAACGTCATCAATTACCACCGCTACCGGCTTGTTAACCCCAATTTGCGAGAACGTGTTGTTGGCGCCTCGAATGGCAATCGTGGGGCTGCTCTGGCTGAACTTGGAGACCAGCAACCCGGGGGACAGGCGCGACAGATCTTCCAGGTTTTCAATGCGATAGTTTTCGAGCGCCCTGGCAGTAAAACCTGTTACCGAAATCGGAACAGATTGCGCGGGCTCCGGACGCTTTTGCGCGGTGATCGTGACCGACTCCAGGGACGGCGCTGTATTCGGTGGTGCGCTTTGTGACAGCGGCTGGAAGATCACCACTGCATTGGCACCGTCGCGTCTGACTTTGAGCGGCGTGCCCTCCAGCAGGTTGGAAAGTGCCTCTTCAGGGCTGACCATGCCCTTGATTGCTTTCGATTTCAGCCCGCGAACATCTTCAATCCGGTAGAGAACCTGAGCGCCCACCTGCATCGAATAGGTATCCAGTGCGGTTTGCAGATCCCCCCGCCGGAATATTGAAATCACGCGTTTGCGCGTAGGTGAGTGCGCAAAACGCCAGTGCGCTCAACCCGCCGCCCACGGTTTGCAGGATTCTTTTTGACCGTTTCATCGAAAGTCCTAGTGCCCAGGCGACTTTGCCTTGTGCTTGTTAAGACGAACGGCAACTCAAAATCCGGTACGTTTGCCCGAAATAAAAATTTTGTCGCCTTCATCGCGCACGGTCAAACCAAACCCCTGCTGCACCAATCGCGCAAATCCTTCCACGTTGGTGGCATCAAAACGGCCGCCGATCACGATGGATTCCGACTGGGCGTCGGTGATGACCAGCTTCTTGGCGTTGTAGCGATTGAACTGCTGTGCCGCTTCGCCCAAAGTCAGGTTGGTCAGGCTGAGCTGACCGTTGCGCCAACTGAGTTCGTCTGCCAGCTGCTGCGGCGAGCGGGCGGCAACGTGCAGCTTGCCAGCACGAACGCTTGCTACATCGTTTCGGGCCATCACGATCGGGTTGGCAGGCTGGCGGCCGCTGAGGTCGTCCAGGCGAACGCTGCCCTGAACGACGGCCACCGACACATCCTCACCGTCGCGCCGCACCGAAAACTGTGTGCCCAAGACGGTGATGCGCTGATGGCCCGCGATCACGGTGAACGGATTGCCTGCGTCATGTGCGACATCCAGAAAAATCTCACCTTGTTCAAGCCAAACCTGGCGTGTCTGCCTCTGCATCTGAACTTGTATGCGGGTGTCGGTGTTCAGCTGCACCTGCGTTCCATCAGGCAGTGCCACCGTGTTGCGCACGCCAATGGCGGTTTGGTAAGGCAATTTGTCAGCCTCGTCGCTGTTTATCCATAAGCCCAGGCCAGTGGCCACGGCCAGGATCACGCTTGCGGCAATGCGCCAGCGAGAAAACCTGGGCAAAGTCGCATGCAAACGGGTTGACGTTGTCTGAGCGGCTGATGCTGGTGCCGCCAGTTGATCTGCGCGCTGCCACACACTTTGCAAGCGCAGGTAGGCGATGCGGTGCGTAACAGCGGCATCCAGCCAGCTGTCCAGCGCTTGCTGATCTACCGCCGACCAGTCTGCACGGTCACGCCGCGCAACCCAGTCTGCCGCCATTGATTCGATATTTGCCAGTTCAGTCATGCGGTGCGCAAGGTGTTGGCCGCAGGTTTTCTCACCAGCTTCAGCGCAGGTAGTTTGGGTGAATTCGACATGGCCTCGGTCAGCATACGGATGCCTTTGGATATCTGCTTTTCAACGGTGCCCTCTGCGATGCCCAACTGCTGGGCCACTTCGCGCTGCGAGAGCCCCGCAATTTTGCGTAACTCGACAACTTGTCTGCAAGCGGGCGGCAGACAGGCTATGGCCTCTTGCAGTTGCCGCAACTCGCTGCGGGCTGCGTAATGGCGCTCCGGGGTCATGTTATCCATGGCGTGTTCGGAAAAATCCGCGTCATCCAGCGCCTCAAACGGCACTGCTTTCGCGCGCCGGATGCGATCGATCATCAGGTTGCGTGCGGTGGCAAACACAAACGCTTGAGCATTGTGGGGACGGGTGGTAGCGCCAGCTTCATAGACGCGAATATAAATATCTTGCCGCAGGTCGTTGACCTCGTCGGCCAGCGGCCAGTGGTGGCGGATGTAGCGCACCAGCGCCGCCTCAAGCGGCAGCACCTCTTTGACGAACCAATCGTCCAGTGGGGTGATGTGTGGGGTTTCCATTGCCCCGGAATTGTTTGTCTGATTTGTGACAGTGATGAAGGTACAGCGAAACCGGTCAACACAATCACTCTCTGGCGCGTCACCAATCCTCCTTCACCGCCAGCACCGCATCCCGCCCCGCCGCCGCCCGCCCGGCCAGCCACGCCGTCACCGTGCCCGCAATCACCACCGCAGCACACAGTGCCGACAGGCGGCTCCAGGGCAAAGCCATGTCCATGGTCCAGTGAAAGCTTTGGGGGTTGACCACGTGCACCAGTACCACGCTCACGGCCAGGCCCAGCAGCAGGCCGGCCACAGCGCCCATGGCCGTCCAGGCGGCACCTTCGCCGGCCACCACACTCAAGATTTGCCCACGCGTCAGGCCCAAATGCGCCAGCAGGCCAAATTCTTTGCGGCGGGCCAGCACCTGGGCGCTGAAGCTGGCGGCCACGCCGAACAGGCCAATCGCGATGGCAACCGCCTGCAGCCAGTAGGTGACGGCGAAGCTGCGGTCGAAAATTTTCAGGGAGATGGCGCGAATTTCGGCTGATGAGGCGAATTCGATCAGGCTGCCTGCATTCACGCCCACTTCTTTCTCGGCGAGTTCGCGCAGGGCTTTTTGCACGGCTGCGGTGTCGGCGTCGGGCTGCAGCCACAAGGCCAGGTCGTTGATGCGCAGGTCGCCCGTCAGGCGCTCGTAGTCGCGCTGGCTGATGCTGATGGAGCCGGTCTGGCGGGCATAGTCGCGCCAAATGCCCGCTACAAAAAACGTAGCTGCTTGAGCAGTATTCACCTGGGCGGATGGCCTGTTTTGCTTAAAAATGGCCTTGGAAAGCGCCGGAAACGCATCCCCCGGCTTCAAGCCATACAAATCCACCATGGCTTCGCTGATGTACACCGCCACCTGGCCGGGCGGCGTGGGCAGCAGCGGGCCGACCAGCGGCAGCGTTTTAGTGGGGTCGTCCATCGGCCGGGCGATTAGCGTGACCATCGGACGCGTGGGTTCGAGCAGCACGCTGGTGTAGCGCTGGGCGCTGGCGCGGGCCACGCCGGGCACTTGGCGCGCGGCTTGGGCGAAGCCCGGGCTCAGGGTCAAGGTATCAGCGCCGCCGTTGGCACCACCTGCGCGGGCATAAAGCTGGGCGGGCAGCACCACATCAAGCCACTGCGTCACCGAGTCGCGAAAGCTGGCCACCATCACGGTGAGCGCCACCGACAGGCTGAGCGCCGCCACCACGCCGCTCACCGCCACCGCCGCACTGGCCCGCACCCGCCGCGCGCGCTCCACCGCCAGCAGCGGCAGCAGGCGGTGCGCCACCCGCGGGGCCAAGCGGTCGTACAGCAGTGCTATCAAACCCGGCAGCGCGGTGATGCCGCCCACCAGCAGCAAGCCCACCGATACATAAGCTGCAATGGGCAAACCGCTCACCGGCGGCAGCAGCGCCATGGCACCACCGGCCAGCAGCAGCGCCAGGCCCAGCCAGCTTTTTGCGCTGTGTGCGCCGCCCGCGCCCAGGCCCTTGAGCGTTTGCGCCAGCGGCAGCAGCGCCACCGCCCGCGCAGGCCACCAGCCGCCCACCAGCGCCGCAGCCACACCCAAGCCACCGTAGAGCAGCGCCGCGCCCGCGCTCCATTGCAAAGCGGGCGTGGTGCCCGCCACATCAAAGTAGCCGCCGCCCAAATCACCCCCCAGCAGGCGCAAAGCCAGCGCCGCCAGAGCCGTGCCTAGCGCAATGCCCAGGCTGCTGCCCAGCAAGCCCAGCAACAGCGATTCGGCCAGTACCAGCTTCAAACGCTGCTGCGCGTTCAATCCCAGCACGCCCAGCAGCGCAAACTGCTGCGCCCGCCGCGCCACGCTCAGCGAGAGCACCGAAAACACCAAAAACGCCCCGGTGAACAGCGCCACCAGGGCCAGCACCGTGAGGTTGGCCCGGTAGGCGCGCGACAGGTTGCTGATGCGTTGCGCCGCGTCGCCCGGCTCGGCGGCAATCACGTTTTCGGGGAAGGTTTTGGCGTTTTGCAGCGAGGCGATGAAGCTGGTTTTGGCTGCGCCGGGCTTCAGCCGCACGTCAATGCGCGAGAGCTGGCCCGGCTTGTCAAACAAGTCTTGCAGCGCCGCAATGTCCATCACCGCCAGCGGCCCACCCCCCGCCGCCACGCTGCCCGCAATCGTCACCGGGCGCAGCTGCAAACCCGCCTGCAAAAACATCACGCTGCCGTCCGCCGGGTTGCCCAGCAGCTGGCGCGCGGTGGCGTTGAGGAACACGGTGGCAGGGGCGAACAGGGCAAAACGCTGGCCGTCGCTGGCCTCGGTTTGCGCGGCCGGCTGCGGCATCAGAGCCGGTGCCACCCCCAACACCACCAAGGCATCCACCCCCAGCACCCGCAGCGACTTGCGCTCCCCCTTGCTGTTGGCCGCCAAGGTGCCCAACTCCAGCACCGGGCTGGCCAGCGCCACATCCGGGTGGCGCGCCACCACCCCATAAAACCCCTCATCAAACCCACCCTGCGCCGCCCGCAACTCCAGGTCAGGCTGGCCATTGACCGAGCGCACCGCACTGGAAAACGCATCCAGCGCCGAAGCATTGATCAGGTGTACCGCAAACGCCAGCGCCACCCCCAACATGACGGCCAACACCGCTGCCATGCTGCGCCACGGGTGGTGGCGCAGCTCTTGCCAGGAGAAGGTTTTCAGGAGAGGGAGCATGGGAGGCTATTGAGAAAAAAGTGCTTTGTGCCATCGGCTACAGGAGGTTTTGCAGAGGTTCTCTTAAGCCTTTTGAAGCCAAAACAGCCATCAGCCCATGAATAAACTGCCCGAGCAGCTATCAAAATCGTAGCACTACCACTTGCCCGTGTTCGGCATCGAAGCCCAGGGCTCCTGCGGCGGCAGTGACGGGCCGCGCTGTAGCAGCTCAATCGAGATGCCGTCGGGCGAGCGCACGAAGGCCATGTGGCCGTCGCGGGGTGGGCGGTTGATGGTGACGCCGTGGTCTTGCAGCCGCTGGCACAGCGCGTAGATGTCGTCAACCGCGTAGGCCAGGTGGCCGAAGTTGCGGCCGCCGGTGTACTCCTCGGGGTCCCAGTTGTGGGTCAGTTCCACTTGGGCACTGTCGTCACCCGGCGCGGCCAGAAAGGCCAGGGTGAAGCGGCCGGCGGGTACGTCGCGTTTGCTCAGCAGCTTCAGGCCCAGCTTGTTGCAGTAAAAGTCCAGCGACTCATCCAGGTTGGTGACGCGCACCATGGTGTGTAGGTATTTCATGCGTTTGGTACAGAGTTGTTCAAGTGGCACTCAGCGCGGCCACCAGGTGCTGCGCCACCAGGGCGCTGGACTGTGGATTTTGCCCGGTGATGAGGTTGCCGTCGCGCACCGCATACGGTGCCCACATCGGGCCGCTTTCAAACACGCCGCCCAGCTCGCGCATGCGCGATTCGAGGTGAAAGGGCACCACGTCCATCAGGCCGGCAGCGGTTTCTTCTTCGTTGGTGAAGCCGTTGACTTTCTTGCCCGACAAGATGCTGTTGCCATCGGTACGCAGGGCTTTGACCAGGCCTGCCGGGCCGTGGCAGACCGCAGCCACCGGCTTGCCGGCGTTGAAGGTATCGGCCACCAGCTGCGCGGTGGCGTCGTCGGTGGCGGTGTCCCACATGGTGCCGTGGCCACCGGGCAGAAACACGGCGCTGTAGTCGGTGGCTTTCAGGCTGGCGGCGACGTGTGTGGCCTTGAATTTGGCGGTTGCGGCCGCGTCATCAAAAAAGCGCTTGACGCTGCCTTCGTTGTCCGCTGGTGCTTCTTTGAACGAGCCCGTGGCCAGCGGTGGCGTGCCGCCCAGCGGCGAGGCCAGCACCACGTCAAAACCGGCGTCGACGAGCGCGTAGTAGGGCGTGGTGAGTTCTTCGGCCCAAATGCCGGTGGGTTTGCCGGTGTTGCCCAGCTGGGCGTGGGAGGTGACGATCATTAAAACGGGTTGATGGGTTGCAGCTTGGGTCATGGTGGCTCCTGGTGGTGAGGTTGAAATGTCTTCAGTTAAGAATGTATTCATTCTTTATCTAATTAAAATAGAGAAATTTTTGATTTTATTCATACATGATGTAATTAATAAAACACTGAGAAGGACATCCAATACATCCCATGGACACCCACGCCACCCAGCTGAGCACCATCGCCGTATTTTGCAAATCCGCAGAGTTGGGCAGCTTTACCGCAGCCGCTCACGCGATGGGCTTGACGCCCGCTGCCGTGAGCCGGGGTGTGGGGCGACTTGAAGATCGCCTGGGCATCAAGCTGTTTCGTCGTACCACGCGCAGCATGTCGCTCACAGACGATGGCCGCATGTACTTTGAACAATGCCGTGCGGCCATTGCGCAAATCGACGATGCGGAAAAAAACATCACCGGTCAGCAAACCGAGCCGCGCGGGCTGCTGCGCATCAGCGCACCCTCGACCTATGCCCACTATCGCCTTTTACCGCGCCTGACGGACTTCAAGAGCCGCTACCCGCTGATTGAGTTGGACATCAACATTTCCAACCGGAACATTGATTTTGTCGACGACGGTTATGACGTGGCCATTCGCCTGGGTACGCCGCCAGACTCGCGCCTGATTGCCCGCAAGCTGGAGGACGCACGCGTCGGTGTTTACGCCACGCCAGCGTATTTAAAAAGGCACGGCACCCCTGCCAGCGTGACGGACTTAAAAGACAAGCGAGCGCACACGTTGCTGCCCTTTGTACTGCCCAGCACGGGTAAGCCGTTGCCATGGATATTTATGCAGGATGGTCAACAAATCGAGCTTGTACCCAGCAGCACGGTGCAAGTATCTGAAGGCCCGATAGGCTGTGTCTTATTGGCGCGTAGCAGCATGGGCTTGGTGCAAACCTTCAGCTGGATAGTTGACAGCTACAACGATGAATTTGTCGAAGTGCTCAAGCCCTTCGCAGGCTGCACCCGGCCGTTTTACCTGCTCTACCCGCAAAACCGCCACCTGTCGGTCAAGGTGAGGGCTCTAGTTGATTTTTTAACCCAAACGGATAGTCGGTCGACTACTTACACCAAGTAATGACTCAAACAACCCAGATCGCTTTTTCTTAGGAGAAAACACATTTAGTCTCCCACATCGCTTTAATAAAAACGACCGGAGACAAATGTGAATTCCCCTTTTAATAGTCAGCCGCGCACGCGGCGCGTGATGCTGCAAACCGCAGCCGCCTTGTTTTCAACCAGCTTTGCACAATTGGGTGTTGCACAAACATCGCCAGCAGATATACAGGGCGCCGTGCTTGCCAAAGTGCTTTACCTGCTAGCGCCCAACCCACGCTTTAGCAGCAGTCAATATCAACGGCAGGTGGACATCATTCAGCAGCGCATGGCGCGCGATGCAGGCCTTACTGCGACTTTGAACAAAGGCATTGAGCAACTCAACGTCTTTGATGCGCAGCCGTTTTTGCAACTGGCAGAACCTTCTCAGCTCGACGCCCTACGCAAGCAGGTAGGCACGCCTTTTTGGGGTTTTATCAGCAACCCTGCTGTGGGTATTTTCAACAACTCCGAGGTGTGGCCCCTGATTGGTTACGAGGGCCCAGCCTTTGAAAAAGGCGGGTATCTGTTTCGGGGCGTGAATGACATCGCTTGGTTACCTAAATAAACAGCTCGATAAACCCACAAAAGAGATATCCATGAAATACGAACTAAGCGACGAAAATGTGGTGGTCATCATTGGCTCCGGTGCAGGCGGTGGCACGCTTGGACATGAATTGGCCATCAAAGGCGTTGGTGTCGTTTGCCTTGAAGCGGGCCAACGGCTAGACCACTTCACTGATTTTGTAAATGACGAAGTCGCCATGTTTGCCAAGCTGAGCTGGCTTGACAAACGCAGTGCCACGGGAAACTGGAATATGGCTGGCTCCACTACACCATCGTGGACCTGTAAATCGGTGGGCGGCACGTCCATCCACTGGGCGGGCACCGCGCTACGCATACGTGAACACGAATTCAACGCCCTTGATACCTATGGAAAAATCGAAAATGCAAACTTGGCCAATTGGCCCATCGCATCGACAGAGCTTGCACCCTACTACGACAAAGCGGAATCCAAGCTGGGCGTGACGGGCACACACGGTATTCCTGATTTACCACCGAATAACAATTACTTGGTGTTTGAGGCTGGCGCAAAAAAAGTTGGCTACAAAAGAGTGAGCAATTCCCGCATGGCCATCAACTCGCAGGCGCGTGACGGTCGGGGTGCATGCCTGCAACTGGGCTTTTGCTTTGCCGGTTGCAAGATGGGGGCGAAGTGGTCAACGTTGTATTCAGAAATTCCAAAGGCGGAGGCCACAGGTAATTTTGAAATACGTCCGCAATCCACCGTGTTGAAGATTGAGCATGACGCTCAGGGCAAAGCCACTGGCGTGCTGTACGCCGACAAGGATGGCAAACAGCACTTCCAGAAAGCGCGTGTGGTAGCGCTGGCGGCCAATTCGATTGAATCGGCGCGCTTGCTTTTAAACTCCAGTTCGGCGCTATTTCCCAATGGCTTGGCCAACTCTAGCGGTATGGTTGGGCGCAACTACATGCGCCATGTTTTTGGATTTGTCTATGCCTGGTTTGACAAGCCCGTCAACATTCACCGGGGTACCACCTGCGCAGGCAACATTGACGATGAAAACGGGCATGACCCCACGCGCGGTTTTGCCGCAGGCTACCACCTGCAAACCATTGCGCAGCACCCGGTAGGCATGGCACGCGCCATTGCGGCATCCCGCGGCTGGGGCATACCGGTGTCGCGCGGCATGCACAGGTACGACCACATGGCCGGCTTGCTGATTTTGGGCGAAGACCTGCCGCGCGAGACCAATCGCATCACCTTGCATGCAGCTGAAAAAGATGGCTTTGGCCTGCCCATTCCCAATGTGCATTACGACGACCACCCCAATAACGTGGCGATGCGCAACCACGCGTATGCCCAGGGTGAAAAGATTTACCAGGCGTTGGGTTCGACCGATGTGATGCGCGCCCCCCCGCCGCCGGCTACCCATAACTTGGGGGCCAACCGCATGAGCGCAAACGCCCGCGACGGCGTGGTGAACCGCTGGGGGCAGTCGCATGACATCAAGAACCTGTTCATTTCCGATGGCAGCCAATTTCCGACTTCAAGTGCCGCGAACCCAACGCTCACGATTGTGGCACTGGCCATTCGCCAGGCCGAATACATCGTCAAACAAATGAGTCAACAGGCTATTTGAGGTTTTTATTCATACCCCTCACATCTGAAAAGCAAAACACATGATTTACGAACTCCGCACCTATGACGTCAAACCGGGCCTGCTCAATGAGTACCTGAAACTTTTTGCGGAGGTCGGAATGCCGGTGCGCAAACCTCAAAACAACCTGGTGGGTTTCTGGTTCACCGAATTTGGTGAGCTCAGCCAGGTGGTGCACATCTGGAAGTACGAAAGCTTTCAGCACCGTACAGATATTCGAAGCGAGCTGATGCGCAACCCGCAGTGGGCTCACGAATTTCTACCGCTGGCAATGCCGATGCTCAGCCGGATGCAGAGCGTCATCATGAATTCGACTGCTTTTTCACCCCTTCAATAGTCCGCGTTAAAACCATAAAGAGACAACCATGAAAAAACTGTTACTACTGAGTATGTTGGTATTCGTCGGGAATGTGTCCATTGCCCAAACCGCGATAAAAATTGGTTATGCCAATACCAGGGAGTCGCATTTAGGTGTGGGTGCTACTGCCTTTTGCGATGAAATTCAAGCTAAAACCACTGGGCGTTATGTATGTACTCATTTTCCTAGCAGTGCTCTGGGCGGGGAACGTGAAATGGCAGAAGGCATACAAATCGGCACGATTGACGCAGTAAATCTGACCACCGGGCCGCTGGGCAACTTCGTCCCAGAGATTCGAGTATTTGACTTGCCGTTCTTATTTCGGGATTACGAGCATGCCCGCAAAACCCTTGATGGTGCGGTAGGTCAAGAAATACTGGCCAAATTTCAATCCAAAGGTTTTGTTGCTTTAGCCTGGACCGAGAACGGGTTCCGGCATATGACGAATAGCAAGCGCCCCATTGTCAAGCCCTCTGATGCGGCTGGGCTCAAGTTGCGCACGATGGAAAACAAGGTGCATATGGAGGGGTATCGTGCATTTGGTATTCAGCCGACACCGATGGCCTTTCCTGAGGTTTTTGGTGCATTGCAACAAGGCACGGTTGATGGGCAGGAAAATCCGATTCCGGTCATCCTGGCCTCCAAGTTTGCGCAGGTTCAGTCACATCTTTCATTGACCAGTCATGTGTATTCACCTGCTGTGTTGATGTTGTCTCCCAGGATGTGGGACAAGGTGGCGCAGGCTGACAAACCCGTATTTATTGAGGCCGCCAGGAAGGCTGCTTTGGCGCAGCGCAAAAAAGTCAATGCGGATGAAAGTACCGGGGTGGAGCAGCTGGAAAAAGGCGGTATGGCCGTCGTGCGTACGGTGGACAGTCAGGCTTTTCGCGATGCAATGAAACCTGTTTATGCCAACCTGTCAAAAGAGTTGGGTGCAGAAAACATCAAGCGTATTCAAGATATTCGCTGAATGGCGCAGATGACCGATATAAATAAAGCCTTAACTGCGGGCAACGTTCGCACAGCGAACGTTGGGTTGCAGATGAATCGACGACTGAGCTGGATTGAAGGATTCGATCAAAAGTTGTTCGCCTGCCTCAGGGTCTTGTTGATTGTTTTGCTGGCGGGAATGGCAGTGGTTATTTTTGCCAATGTGCTGATGCGGTATGTGACTGGTGGTGGCTTGGTGTGGGCCGAAGAGGTCGCCCGCTACGCCATGGTGTGGCTCACCTTTCTCGGTGCCGGCCCGGTGCTGCGC
Organism: Comamonadaceae bacterium; assembly: GCA_013297875.1. Classification (GTDB taxonomy): domain Bacteria; phylum Pseudomonadota; class Gammaproteobacteria; order Burkholderiales; family Burkholderiaceae_C; genus JAAFIW01. Next base: position 32,445 of record JAAFIW010000029.1, read on the forward strand.
ATCGGCGGGCATATTGCCATCGAGAACCTGCAGGACGAGCTGCCCGCCGCCGTAGCCCGGTGGATTCGTATGGGCGTGATCGTCTGCATGGGTGGTTTGGGTTGCGGCATGGTGTGGATGGGCATTCAGTACACCCTGCGTTCGCAATACCAGTTGACTGCCAGCACGCAGATTCCCTTTTCCTATGTGTATGCCGCGATTCCGGTTGGCGGCTTGTTGCTGCTGTGGTCAACCGTGGCGATTGCTGCCGGGTATGTGCGCGGTCGGCAGTTCGAGGCCGATGCGGATGGCGTCGATCACAACGAAGGGGTGCAGGTATGAGCGCCAGCCTTGCCATGTTTTTGTGCGTTGCGCTGTTTCTGGCTTGCGGCGTACCGGTTGCGTTTGCGTTGGCTCTTGCGACAGCAGTAGCGCTGGCATTGACCGATAGTTTTCCGCTGTTCGTGTTGGTCAAGGAGACCTTCTCGGGTGTCGACAGTTTTCCATTGATGGCCGTGCCGTTTTTCGTGTTGGCAGCCGAGCTCATGACCGGTGGGTCGTTGACTGATTCGTTGCTGCGATTCGTCGCACAGTTTGTGGGGCACAAGCGCGGCGGAATGGGTTACGCCAACGTAGGCTCATTGACTTTCATCGCGGGGATTTCCGGCTCTGCATTGGCCGAGGCGGCCGGTCCTGGTGCGATGCTGGTACGGATGATGGAAAAGGTGGGGTACGACCGTCCGTATGCAGCGGCGCTCACCGCGTGTACCTCGATCGTCGGGCCCATCATTCCCCCGTCCATCATCATGATCGTTTATGCGTTGCAGGACGACCGGGTTTCGGTTGGGGCGCTGTTTGCAGCGGGCATCGTGCCTGGGCTCTTGATTGCTGCAGCCATGTGCGTGGTCAATTGGTATGTGTCGCGGCAACGCGGATACAAGGGCGAGGGCCAGTTGCCACCGCTTCGTACGATCGTGCTCAACACCTGGCGGGCGTTACCCGCACTGGCTTTGCCGGTCGTCATCCTGGGCGGTATGCGGGCAGGGCTATTCACCCCGACTGAGGCGTCGGTGGTGGCGGTGTTTTATGCGCTGTTTTGCGGCTTGTATGTCTATCGCACATTGCAGTGGAAAAAAGTGCCCACCATCATTGCGCACTCCGCCTTGGTCACGGCGTCGGTGCTGTTAATCATCGGTTTTTCTGCAGCCTTTACCTGGGTTCTGACGATCGAAGGCGTGCCACAGGCCTGTGCCGAGTGGATCGGGCAACTGCAGCTATCGCCTTGGACTTTTTTGATTGTGTTGAACCTGCTGCTACTGGCGGTGGGCATTTTCATTGAGCCCCTGCCTGCCGTGATGGTCATGGTGCCCGTGGTGGCCCCCGTGGCCGCGAAACTGGGCATTGATCCGATTCATCTGGCGATGGTCGTGATCTACAACCTGACCTTGGGAATGATCACGCCGCCCGTCGGTGGGCTGTTGTTTGTCACCTGCAACGTGACCCAAGTCAGTTTGTCTGCCCTGACGCGCGAGCTGAAACCCTTTTTGATCGCGCACGGCGTGGTGCTGGTGATCCTGACGGCATGGCCAGCTTTAAGTACCTGGGCTCCTCGCATGCTCGGATTTTTGTGAAAAGCCCGATCTGCCAACCTTTTCTTTTTTTCAACCCCCATGCAGTCAGATGCTGCAATTTCCTGGAGATTTTTTTATGCAATTAACTCGTTTCAATGAACCCGCCCGTTTTGCCTTGACCTTGTGTGCGGCCGTTGTACTTTCAGCCTGCGGTGGCAGCGACTCGGTGCAAGCCCAGGCCCAAACACCGGCAGCGTTTGGTAGCCCTGAGTTAGTCCATGCCTGGACGCGGATGGATTGGGTATGGCGCAGTGATGCCGAGCGGGCTTCTTACGCCGCTGACGGTGTGTTTAAGGCTGCGACGCTAGCAGGCGTAGATGTCGATCGAAAGGGAAACGTCTACGTGACCACGCCGCGCTGGCTGGACAAGCGCGTTCCATCAACGCTCAATCAGGTGGTCACTGTGAACGGCAAGTCGTTGCTGTTGCCGTTTCCCAGTTACGAGAGCAATACGGTGGGCAACGCAGCCAACAATTTTCAGAATGTATTGGGCGTAGAAGTTGATAGCAAGAATCGTATGTGGCTGGTAGACATGGGCTGGGTTGATGGTGTTGCCACCACGCCAGACGGGGCGCAAAAAATTGTGGTGTTGGATTTGAATACGGGTGCCGAGTTGAAGCGCTACGCGATTCCAGACTCGGTGGCCAACCGCAGCACGCAGTTTTTGAATGACCTGGTCGTTGATGAGAAACGTGAGCTCGCATTTATTACAGACAGCGGCAACCGCTCGGGCTCACCGACTGCCAGCGGCATCGTGATCTATGACTTCAAGAGCAATACCGCACGTCGGGTACTGAACAACCATCCATCGGTGCAAGATGACCCGACGCGGGAGTTGACGGTTCTGGGCGAGCGTGTGCTGCCCAGCGGGCGCCTGGCCATTGGCATCAATGGCATTACGCTGTCGGCCGACGGCAGCACGTTGTATTGGAACGTGAGCACCGGAGATGCGGTGTACTCGGCCAAGGTTGAGGTGTTGCTTAACCCTGCGGCTACGGCGGCGCAAGTTGATGCCGCCATCACCGGGCCCTTGCGTATTGGTGGCGGCAGCGATGGAATGTCCTCCGACGCCAAAGGCCGAATCTATTTCACCAATTTGACGACTGGCAAAGTTCAGTATTTCACAGCCACAGACACCAAGCCCGTAACCATTGCCGAAGGCGCTGGCACCGAGTGGCCAGACAGCTTGACGTGGGATGACAAGGGCGGGTTGCTGTACAGCACCAATTGGTTGAATCGGGCCTTTGCCGGAAAAATGAACTTTGATCAATCAACACCCAATTTCCGAATCTGGCGAATTCAGACTGATTCCTCCAAAGGCTATGTGAAGTGAGTCATTTAATGCGCAGGAGGTTGGTACTGAATGCCGCGGCAACGGCTATCGTGGGGACAGCCTTCACGCGCCATTCAGTGGCTGCGGCCAGGCTGGTGGTTGGCCAGTCATTGCCGTTGACTGGCCCTCTGGCCAGCTACGGTCTGGCCAAACTGTCGGGTTCGAGCGCCTACTTTGCGCAAGCCAATCGGGACACTTCAAACCGCCGTATCGAGATCTTGGCGCTCGATGACAAATACGATTCGGCGCTGACCATCGAGAACACGTATGCGCTGGTCGACAAACATCGTGCCAGCGCGCTACTGGGCTACTTTGGCGTTCCGACGATCAATGCGGCGTTGCCTTTGTTTGACCAATTGAAGATACCCGTTGTCGGCTTGACATCGGGTAGCCGTGAAATTCGCCAGCAAGTCAGACCCTTTGTTTTTCCAGTCAGGGCCAGCTACCAAGTAGAAATTGAAAAAATAGTTTCGCATATCAAGACTGTTGGCTTTGAACGCGTCACGGTCATTGCCCAAAGAAACGCGTACGGCAACGAAGTTAAAAATACGTTCCTGGATCTGGCTAGCGCATCAGGCATCAAGGAAGTTTCATTACTGCAATTGGCCGAGGATTTGTCGAATCTGGTGTCGGTGGCAACTGGTATTTCAGCCAATACCCAGGCCATTGTTCTGGCCACTTTGTCCGTTGCGGCAGCTAGATTGGTCAAGGCAATGCAAACCCAAAAGATTTCGAAACAGATTTATGGCTTTAGTGCGCTTGACGCGACCTATTTGTATCAGGCGCTAGGCACCAATGCGACGGGTATCGTGCAGTCACAGGTCGTCCCATCGCCCAACGACAACACCAAACCTGTCAGCCGCTTGTATGTTGAAACCCTGAAAAAATATGCCCCTAACGAAGTGCCCAGCTATTTCGGCCTGGAGGGCTTCATTGAAGCCAAGGTGCTGAATGAGGGCATCAAGCGTGCTGGCGCTGCCATGACCGGTATCAATGGACGTCTGGCATTGAAAACCAGTCTCGAACAACTGGGCAGTGTCGATCTGGGTGGTTTCATGTCCGAGTACTCGCCGATTGAACACAAGGGGTCAACTTATGTAGATCTCACCATCTTGAGTCGCAGTGGACGTACTACCCACTAACCACCAACCCGAACAAACCGCTCATGACTGAATCTGCTGTGATGGCTTCGCCTCAAACTCTGGCTGTAGAAGCTGTCGATGCCTTTGATCGGTACCCTGCCATAGGCGTTGCCGTGCGTGCGTCGCTCTTGCGCGCGCTGGCTCAAAGCCTGCGCAATAACATTCAAAGCCTGGTCGAACTGGCCGACAAAGAAACTCATTTGGGCCCCACCAGGCTGACCGGTGAGGTTCACCGCACCTGCTTTCAACTCGACGCGTTTGCTGACTACATCCTGGCTGGCAAACATCTGCGTGGATTGCAGGAATTCGCCAACGAGGCGCCGCCGCCTACTGGTCGTCCTGCGCTTGAGCTGACCGCCGTACCCCTGGGACCGGTGGCGGTATTTGCCGCCAGTAATTTTCCGTTCGCCTTCTCCGTGCTTGGAGGTGACACCGCGTCAGCTGTGGCGGCAGGTTGCCCGGTCATCGTCAAGGCGCACCCTGCGCACCTGGCACTGTCCCGCGAAGTCGCACGCCTGGCGCAGCAGGTGCTGGCCAAGCTGTCGCTACCCGCAGCATGGATCAGCCTGCTGGACAGCCCTGGCACAGAAGCAGGTGCACAGCTGGTGATGCAGCCTGGCATTGCGGCTGTGGGTTTTACGGGCTCGCTGCGTGCTGGCAAAGCCCTGGCCGGATTGATTGCGAGCCGACAGCGGCCCATTCCGTTTTTCGGTGAATTGGGCTCGATCAATCCGGTTCTGGTCATGCCGGCATTTCTGTCGCAACAAGCTCCAACATCGGCAAATGCCCTGGCAGATGCCATGGTGCAGGGGGCCGGGCAGTTTTGCACCTCGCCGGGCCTGTTCATCGTTGACGACTCGCCCCGGGGCGATGCGTTCATTGAAGCCTTGGCCAACCGGCTGGACGGCCATATCACGCACCCCATGCTGACGCTGGGCATGCAGGAAGCGTTTGACAAGCAGCTTGCAAAATTGGCGGGGTGGTCGGACGTTCGCATGAAAACTGCACGGCCGCCTCTTCCAGGGCCAATGGCAACCACGCCCACGCTTAAGCCTACACCCACACTGATTGAAGTCTCTTTGGCGGTTTTTGTGGCCAACAGAGAGCTGCAAGAAGAGGTTTTCGGACCCTATGCGGTGGTGGTTCGCGTTCCTTCAAGTGTGGCTGGCTACCTTGCTGCCTTGGCGCCAGTTGAAGGCAGCCTGACCCTCACGTTTTGGGCTGTGCCGGAGGACGCGTCCATCGTCCATGGGCTCTTGCCGGCGGCCATGCACCGGGCGGGGCGGGTTGTGTTTGGCGGCGTCCCCACTGGCGTGGCGGTAACGGAAGCCCAGCATCACGGTGGCCCGTGGCCAGCATCAACGAGGCCTGATACGACATCGGTCGGCATGCGCGCCATTGAGCGTTTTCTGAGGCCGGTTGCACTTCAAAGCAAGCCCCACTGGTTGATGCCACAGCGCTGAGCTACATCGCTGGATTGTTGGGGATCAGGGCTTGGACAAATGGTCGGCCAAGGCATCGAACACCAGGCGGATGCGGCGGGCCGTGCGCAGCTCCCGGTGGGTGACCAGCCAGATGGGAAAGCGCACTGGCGGCACATCGTCCAGCACGCGAACCAGGCCGGGTAGTTGCTGTGCGATTTCATCCATCACCGGCGCAATTCCCAAGCCCTGTTGCATCAGAGCCCAGCTGGTCAGCGTGTTCTCGGTGTGGCACACAAATTGTTCGGCGCGCACCATGAGCCCGTGCGCGTGCAGGTATTGCAGGTACTGGCCGCGTCTATCCAGCCCCACCCAGTCGCAGCGGGTGGCGTCTTCGGCGCTTGTGGGGTGGCCGTGTTTGGCAACCCACGAGCGGGACGCATAAAAACCCGCCGAGGCCTGGCGAATCATTTTTCCGATCAAGTCTGGCTGGTCCGGGCGCACATGCCGCACGGCAATGTCGGCTTCCCTGCGCTGCAAATCGCTCAGCGCGTCAGACGCCACCACCTCCACCACCACCCCGGGTGCTTGTTCGCGCAGGGCCGCAATCACGGGCGGCAACACGTAGGCGGCCATCGGGTGGCTGGCGGAAACCGTGACCAGGCCATCAGTGGCCTGCGAGTGGCCAGTGGCCGCCAGCTGCAGATCCAGCGCGGCAGTGCCCATTGCGCGTGCATGTTCGAGCAGCGCCAGGCCGGTGGCGGTGGGTACCATGCTGCCGGCCACCCGCTCAAACAAGGCCACGCCCAGCTGGGCCTCGATGGCGGCCACCTGGCGGCTGAGCGTGGGTTGGCTCAGGCCCAGCTTGCGTGCCGCAGCTGACAGTGAGCCCGCTTCAGCGGTTTCCAGAAATGCCTTGAGCTGGTTCCAGTCCATACAAATTTGAATAGTAAGTCTGCAAATATCGGTATTGCTCAATTATTTTGCATGAATACCATGGGGCACGTCATTCAACTTGCAACTTGCTTCATGTCCAGTCTCACTTCACAGCTTGCCGCCCCCGATCTTTCACAAGTCCGCTTTTGGGATCGCATGGCCCGAAAGTACGCCGCCGACCCGATTGATGACCTGGCCGGCTACGAGCACACGCTGGCCCAGGTGGGGGTGCGGCTGCGGCACCATCAGTCGGTGCTGGAAATCGGTTGCGGCACCGGCACGACGGCGTTGCGCCTGGCCCGGTCTGTGCGCAGCTATATGGCCTGCGATATCTCGCCCGAAATGATCACCATCGCCAAAGAAAAGCTGGCGCGCGAGCCAGTGGAGTCGCTGCACTTTGTGGTGGCTGACGCGCAAATGCCGCCGCCCTCTTGGGACACCGGTTTGAACGCTGTGCAGCGCTTTGACGTGGCGCTGGCCTTCAATGTGCTGCACCTGGTACCCAGTCTGAATGCCACCTTGCAGGCCATTCGGCGCTTGCTGCCAGCCGGCGCTGTGTTCATGTCCAAAACGGCCTGTATACGGGAAATGAATCCACTGGTGCCCTGGGTTGCGCTACCGGTGATGCGGGCCATCGGCAAGGCACCCGATGTGCTGGTGTTTGATGCGTTGGAGCTGCAAAACGCCCTGGAGCGCAATGGTTTTCGCGTCGAGGTGGTGCAACGGCACGGCACCCAGGGCAAAGACATTCGCGTGTTTATGGTGGCGCGGGCGGTGGATTGATGGGTCTTTTCAAGCTAAAAGTGCTTCACGTGCAATAACCAAGAGCTCAAGCAGCTATCAAATCAGTAGCGAAGTGTTTGCAGGTATTCCTTGAACCCGGCCCCCACCTCCGGGTGGCGCAGCGCCAGCTCCACCGTGGCTTGCAGAAAACCTTCCTTGCTGCCGCAGTCGTAGCGCTTGCCCTGGTATTGGTAGGCGTGTACGCCCTCGGTGCCGATCAACTGGGCAATGCCATCGGTCAACTGGATTTCGCCGCCAGCGCCGCGCGCCTGATGCTTGATGGCCTCAAACACGGCAGGCGTCAAGATGTAACGCCCCGCGACGGCCATGCGGGACGGAGCTACCTCGGCACGGGGTTTTTCCACCATCTGATTGACTTTGATCACCCGCTCGGACACCGTTTCACCGGCTACGATGCCATAGCGCCGCACATGGGGCAGCGGCACCTCTTGCACAGCGATCACCGAGGTTTGGACACTGGCAAAAACGTCAACCATCTGTGACAAAACATGCTTGCCCTGGGCGTCGCCGGTCATCAAATCGTCGGCCAGCAACACCGCAAACGGCTCGTTGCCCACCAGCGGTGCCGCGCACAAGACCGCGTGGCCCAAACCCAGCGAGCGCGGTTGGCGTACATAAGAGCAGTCCATGTCGTCAGGGTGCATGGAGTGAACCAGCGCCAACAATTCTTGCTTGCCGGCCGCCTCCAGCTCACTTTCCAGTTCGTAAGCGGTATCAAAATGGTCTTCAATGGCACGTTTATTGCGCCCCGTCACAAATATCATGTGCCGAATACCGGCGGCGTAGGCTTCTTCCACGGCATACTGAATTAATGGCTTGTCCACAATGGGCAGCATTTCCTTGGGTTGAGCCTTGGTTGCTGGCAGGAAGCGGGTACCCAGGCCTGCCACGGGGAAAACCGCTTTTTTGATAGTATTTGGATACATATGTGTAATTGTTCACCGTTGCAACGGCAGTTACCTTTTAAAGTGTGATGTTAATGGCATTTTTATTGCGCCATTGCGACAGGTTATCCTCAGCCACGTGAGGCACAGTTGAAACAGAGACAAGCATAGGATCAAGGGTGGAAGTTCTACTGCTCGAAAAACTGGCACCGGAGGCAATGGCGTGGCTGGAGGCACGACATGAAGCGGTGTATTTCCCGCAGCTGCAGGATGATTTGCCGACTCTGCGCAAAGCCATCTACAAAACCGAGGCCTTGCTGCTGCCCCGCAAACTCGTGGTGACCAAAGATTTTCTGGAATTCGGGCCGCGCCTGAAAGCCATTGCACGGCTGCATGAAGGCAGCGACAACACCGATATCGATTCCTGCCGCGATCGCGGTGTGCGGGTGATTCAATGCGCCACGGCCAATGTGCGATCCAACGCCGAATACCTGCTGGGTGGCTTGCTGGCGCTGTTCAGGCGGGGCATTGTGTCGTCGTTACAAGGCGATCGACATGCCGAAATTCGCCAGGGCCGCGAGCTCAATGGCAGTGTGGTCGGTATTTTGGGTTTATCGCCCAGCGCCCATGCATTGGCAATTTTGTTGCACGCAGTGGGCGCGCGTTTGATCGGCTATGACCCAGCGGTACACCACAGTGCACCGCTCTTCAAGCGGCTGGAGGTCGAGCCGGTCAGCCTGGTGGATTTGATGAGCCAATCAGACGCCGTCTCCATGCAGATGGTGTATGCCTCTCGTTACGAGCGTTTTATCAACGCCAATGTGCTGGAGCATTGCAAGCCAGGGCAAATCTGGGTCAGCACCAGTCGCTCGCGCTTGTTTGACATCGAGGCTCTGGCACAAGCCTTGGCTGATGGCCGCATCGAGTCGTGCCTGCTCGATGGTGCCGAAGCCGGCTTTGCATCCAAAGAGTCTCCCTTGCATGGCGCGGGCAATCTTTTTTTAACCCCCCGCCTGGGCGCGCACACCCGCGAGGCCCATTTGCGTGCCAGCTGGTATGTGGCGCACCGCATTCATGAAAGCCTGACCTTGCCGCGCAACAGCGGCTTGGACTCCAGCATCAGCGCACCCATGGCGCTGGGCAGTGCGCCGTAACCGGACTTGTTCTCACCTGGTGGCTAGCCAATTTTCGGCAATGGCGCAGTCGCTAAAATCACTCGGCTAACGCCTTCGGTCACGAAGGCATGACGGCCCATCCGCCGCACCCTGGCGTTTGCCACGCCCTTTGATTCGCCCGCTGGCTGCTGTCACCGGGTCAACTTCTTGTCCGACACGTTTTATAAAAATGACCGCTCCGATTACACCCATTTCAGTCGCCGACATCCGCAAAACCTTTCTGGACTTTTTCGCCAGCAAGGGCCACACCGTGGTGGACAGCAGCCCCCTGGTGCCCGGCAACGACCCCACGCTGATGTTTACCAACTCGGGCATGGTGCAGTTCAAAGACGTGTTTTTGGGTGCCGACAAGCGCAGCTATGTGCGCGCCGCCAGCGTGCAGGCCTGTCTGCGCGCCGGTGGCAAGCACAACGACCTGGAAAACGTGGGCTACACCGCGCGCCACCACACGTTTTTTGAAATGCTGGGCAACTGGAGCTTTGGCGATTACTTCAAGCGCGACAGTTTGAAATGGGGCTGGGAACTGCTCACCCAGGTCTATAAATTGCCCGCCGACAAGCTGTGGGCCACGGTCTACATCGACGACGACGAGGCCTACGACATCTGGACGAAAGAAATCGGCCTGCCGCCCGAGCGCGTGGTGCGCATTGGCGACAACAAAGGTGCCAAATACCAGAGCGACAACTTCTGGATGATGGCTGACACCGGGCCATGCGGCCCGTGCAGCGAAATCTTCTACGACCACGGCCCAGCGATTGCTGGCGGCCCACCGGGCAGCCCCGAACAAGACGGCGACCGCTACATCGAAATCTGGAACCACGTGTTCATGCAGTTCGACATGCAGGCCGACGGCTCTTTGAACAAACTGCCCGCACCCTGCGTAGATACCGGGATGGGGCTCGAACGTCTCGCGGCCATCTTGCAGCACGTGCACAGCAACTACGAGATCGATATCTTTGATGCGCTGATCAAGGCTGCGGCCCGGGAAACCGGTTGCACCGACTTGAACAACAAGAGCCTGCGCGTGATCGCCGATCACATCCGCGCCACCGCCTTCTTGGTGAGCGACGGCGTGATTCCGTCGAATGAAGGCCGCGGCTATGTGCAGCGCCGCATCGTGCGCCGCGCCATTCGCCATGGCTACAAGCTGGGGCAGAAAAAGCCGTTTTTCCACAAGCTGGTGGCCGATTTGGTGGCGTTAATGGGCGCTGCGTATCCGCGTCTGGCGGCCCAGAAAGACCGTATCACCGAGGTGCTGCGGGTGGAAGAAGAGCGGTTTTTTGAGACGCTGGAAAACGGGCTGGAGATCCTGGACGGGGCCTTGTCGGGCAGCACCAAAACGCTGCCGGGCGAGCTGGCTTTCAAGCTGCACGACACCTATGGCTTCCCGCTGGATTTGACGCAGGACGTGTGCCGTGAAACGGGCGTGGAAGTCGATGAAGCTGGCTTCAACGCCGCCATGGAGCGTCAAAAATCCATGGCGCGCGCCGCAGGCAAATTCAAGATGGACAAGGCGCTGGAATACAGCGGCGCGGGTAATGAGTTTGTGGGCTATGAAAAACTGGAAGTCACTACGAAAATCGTAGCGCTCTATGTAGATGGGGTTAGCACACAAGCCCTGAACGCCGGAGACAACGGCGTGGTGGTGCTGGAGAGCACGCCGTTTTATGCGGAGAGTGGCGGACAAGAAGGCGACGAGGGTTTGCTGCACGGCCCAAATTGCGCGATCTTTGCCACGCTGGACACCCAAAAAATCAAAGCGGATGTCTTTGGCCACCACGGCTACATGCACACCGGCATGCTGCGCGTGGGCGATGCGGTCACGGCCAAAGTGAATGCTGAAGCCCGCCAACGCACCGTGCGCAACCACAGCGCCACCCACCTCATGCACCAGGCCCTGCACGAGGTGCTGGGCGAGCACGTCACGCAAAAAGGCAGCCTGGTCAACGCCGATCGCACGCGCTTTGACTTTGCGCACAACGCGCCGGTCACCGATGCGCAAATCATTGACATCGAACAGCGTGTGAACGCCCAAATTCTGGCCAACGCGGCCACCAGTGCCCGCGTGATGCCGATTGACGCAGCCAAGGCCACCGGCGCGATGATGTTGTTTGGCGAAAAGTATGGCGACGAGGTGCGGGTGCTGGAAATCGGCACCAGCCGCGAGCTGTGCGGCGGCACGCACGTGAGCCGCACCGGCGATATTGGCCTGTTCAAAATCATCAGCGAAGGCGGCGTGGCGGCGGGTGTGCGGCGCATTGAAGCCGTCACGGGCCAAGGCGCGCTGGCCTATGTGCAAACCATGGAAGCCACGCTGGCCCAGGCCGCGGGCGCACTCAGAGCCCAACCGGCCGAGCTCACGCACCGCATTCATCAAATGCAAGACGAGATGAAAGCGCTGGAAAAGGCACTGGCTACCGCGAAAGCCAAGCTGGCCGCATCCCAAGGCGCTGACCTGGTCACGCAAGCGGTTGATGTTGGCGGCATCAAAGTGCTGGCAGCGCGACTCGAAGGCGCAGACACCCAAGCCCTGCGCGAGACCATGCAGCAACTCAAAGACAAGCTGAAAACCGCCGCCATCGTGCTGGCCACAGTAGATGGCGACAAGGTACAAATTGCCGCAGGCATCACCGCCGATTCAGTGGGCAAGCTCAAGGCCGGCGAGCTGGTGAACTTCGTGGCGCAGCAAGTCGGCGGCAAAGGCGGCGGCAAGCCCGACTTTGCGATGGCTGGCGGCACCAACCCTGCGAACCTGGGTGCTGCCTTGCAGTCGGTACAAGGCTGGGTGGCGCAGCAGCTGGGGTGATGACGCGCGGATAGCTCCTGAATTGATAGCTGCTTGAGCAGCATTTACATGGGCGGGTGACTCAAACAGTTCTCAAACAGTTCTCAAACAGTTCTCAAACTGTTGTCGGGCCTCAGGCAGTTGCCATTTCCGCCGCAAACCCCGACCGCTGCACCACCTCCTGCGGCTGCGTTTGCAAGTGAACCAGCTGCAAGCTTCCCCCGCGTGTCAGCACGGCTTTGTGTAGCTGGCGCAGGGCGTCCAGGCCCGAGCTGTCCAGGGCCATCAGGTGGGTGGCGTCCAGCACAACCTGGGGCGGTGTGGTGCTGGCTTCGACGGCTTGGGTGATCGCGTCTAACTTGGCCACGGCACCGAAAAACAGGGCACCGTTAAGCGCGAAATGCAGGGGCTGGTCGGTCACCGCTACCACGCTGAACAGCGAGCCCATGCGCCGCACAAACAGCACGCAGGCCAGCACCAGGCCCACTTGCAGGGCCACCGTCAAGTCCAGCACCACGGTGAGGAAAAAAGTGCCCAGCATCAGCAGGCGGTAGTGGTTGCTGTGATGTTTGAGGTGGGCAAACTCGCGCCACTCGCCCATGTTCCAGGCCACAAACAGCAGCACCCCGGCCAGCACGGCCAGCGGCACATGCAAAGCCAGCGGTGCGGCCAGCAACACCACGGCGGCTACGGTGAGGGCATGCAGCATGCCGGCAATCGGCGATGTGGCACCGCTGCGCACATTGGTGACCGTGCGCGCAATGGTGCCGGTGGCGGGCATGCCACCAAAAAACGGGGTCACAAAGTTGGCAATGCCCTGGGCCATCAGCTCCTGGTTGGGGTCGTGGCGACTCTGGCTGCTCAGCTGGTCGGCCACGCGGGCGCACAGCAGCGATTCGATGGCACCCAGCAACGCAATCGTGAGCGTGGGTGTGACCAGCAATTTGACGGTGGCCCACGAAAAATCGGGCAACGCAAATACAGGCAGGCCTTGCGGAATGCTGCCAAAACGGCTGCCAATCGTTTCCACCGGCAGCTTCAAAAACCAGGCAAAGAGCGTCAGCGATACCAGGGCCACCATCGGGCCTGGAACCCGGGCGTTGAACTGCGCCGCCCGTCGCATACCCGGCAGGTCCAGCGCTGGAATGATCGGTGACTCGGCAGACCACAAACGTGGCCACACAAACAGGCCCAGCACGCACACCAAGCCCAGGCCCAGCGCATAGAGGTTAATGGTGCCGATGTTCTGACTGATCACCACCAGCTGGGTGAAAAAGTCGGCGGGCATGTTGGCAATGGGCAGGCCCAGCAAATCCTTGATCTGCGAGCAGGCCACCAGCACCGCAATGCCATTGGTAAAACCCACCACAATGCCCACCGGCACATAGCGCACCAGGTTGCCCAACTTGAGCAGGCCAAACACAAACAGCAGCACCCCCGCGCAGGTGGTGGCAATCAGCAGATTGGCCAGCCCGTATTGCTGCACGATGCCATAGACGATGACGATAAAGGCCCCCGCAGGTCCGCCAATCTGCACGCTGGAGCCACCGAGTGCGGAGATGAGGAAGCCCGCAATGATGGCTGTCCACAAACCAGCCTCAGGTTTGAGCCCGCTGGCAATGGCAAACGCCATGGCCAAGGGCAGGGCGACGATGCCCACCGTGATGCCGGCGCCCAAGTCTTTGAAGAACCGATCTTTGGCATAGCCGCCTTGCAGCGCCGTGAGCAGGCGGGGGCGGAAGCGGGCTAGTGTGGGGATGGGGAGGTCGGGCATGTCGGTGGTGCGAACGGTCTATGCCCAAACCGCAAGAACTATTCCAACGGCGGCGTGGCCGTCAGCACCTCTTCCATGGTCGTCAGCCCCTCGGCCACGCGCAGCGCCCCGGCCAGGCGCAGCGGACGCATGCCGTCGGTCACGGCCTGGCTGCGCAGCTTGTCCATGCTGGGCGACACATTGACCTGGGCCTTGAAGGCTTCGCTCACGGTGAGCAGCTCGTACAGGCCCATGCGGCCCATGAAGCCGGTCATGCGGCAGTCCACACAGCCCACGGGTTTGTAGGGGCGATAGTTGCCATTGATCTTCCAGGGCTTGACCACGTCGGCCAGCGCGTCGCGGCTGGCTTGCACCTTGTCTTCGTCTTCCGGTGCCCGGCACTGCTTGCACAGGGTGCGCACCAGGCGCTGGGCCAGCACGCCCAGCATGGTGGCGTTGATGAGGTAGCTGGGGATGCCCAGCTCCATCAAGCGGCTGATGGCGCTGGGCGCGTCGTTGGTGTGCAGGGTAGAGAAGACCAGGTGACCGGTCAGCGCGGCCTGCACGGCCATCTCGGCGGTTTGCAGGTCGCGGATCTCGCCAATCATGATGATGTCGGGGTCCTGGCGCATCAGGGCGCGCAGGCCCTCGGCGAAGTTGAAGTCGATCTGCGGCTGCACCTGGGTCTGGTTGAAGCTGGGCTCGATCATCTCGATCGGGTCTTCCACCGTGCTCACATTCACCTCTTCGGTGGCAATGCGTTTGAGCGTGGAATACAAGGTGGTGGTTTTGCCCGAGCCCGTGGGGCCGGTGACCAGAATGATGCCGTGCGGCCGCTTGACCAACGCCTCCCAGCGCTGCGCGTCGTGCGGCGCAAAGCCCAGGGCATCGAGGTCTTTCACGGCGGTGTCGGGGTCAAAAATCCGCATCACCATTTTTTCGCCAAAGGCGGTGGGCAGGGTGGACAAGCGCATCTCCACCTCGTCACCGCGCGGGTTGCGGGTTTTGATGCGGCCGTCCAGCGGGCGGCGCTTTTCCACCACGTCCATGCGGCCCAACAGCTTGATGCGCGCAATCATCGCGTTCATCACCGTGGGCGGCATCTGGTAGACCGGGTGAAGAATGCCGTCGATGCGAAAGCGAATCACGCCCTGCTCGCGCCGGGGCTCCAGGTGAATGTCGCTGGCGCGCTGGTCAAACGCGTATTGCCACAGCCAGTCGACCACCTGCACCACGCCCTGGTCGTTGGCGTCCAGTTGCTTATTGGTTTTGCCGAGTTCAACCAGTTGCTCAAAACTGGCACCACCCGCGTTTCCACCCGATTTGGCAGCGGCCCGTACCGACTTGGCCAGCGCAAAAAACTCCGCCGTGTAGCGCTGAATGTCTTGCGGATTGGCCACCACGCGGCGCACGCTGCGGCGGCTCTGGCGCTCCACCTCGCCAATCCAGTCGGTCACAAACGGGTCGGCCGTGGCCACCACCACTTCTTTGGCCGTGACCTGCACCGGCAGCACCTTGTGGCGCTCGGCGTAGACCGCACTCATGGTCTCGGCCACCTTGCCCACGTCCACTCTCAAAGGGTCAATGCGCAAATACTCGAGCCCCGCGCGCGTGGCCAGCCACTGGCTCAGGGTTTCAATGTCCAGCGGCTTGCTGTCACTGGCACGGCTCATGGCCACGCTGGCCAGGCGCACCAGCGGGTGCTGCGCGCTTTCGGCCTGCGAGCAGCGCGCGGTGGTGCGGCGCGCTTCTTCGGGCGAAATCACGCCGTCTTCATGCAGCCACTCGACGACGTGACGCCAGTGCAGCGGGCCGGAAAATTCGGTGCGGGCAAGGGATTTGGGTTTGACGGCGTTCACGGTGGTTCTCTATTCAATCGGCTTAAACACCTTCAGCCATTTGGCCGCAGGCAATCCGCACAGAGTCTGGATGCTTTCCGCACGCTGTGCAAGTGTGGCGCGTGTGAGCTTTTGCGGCTGGCGCAAGGCCACCACGATGGTGTTGCCCTCGCGTGTGGGCTTGAAGGCCCACACGGCATCAAAGCCGAACACAGCGGCGATTTTTTCCAGGCTTTGAGTGAAGTTGGACGAGCGGCCAAATAGGTTCACCGTCATCACGCCCTGCTCGGTGAGCAACTGGCGGCAGTTGGCATAAAACTCGGCGCTGTCCAGCACCGGGCCGTCGGCCTCCTGGTCGTACAAATCGACCTGCAAAGCGTCGACCTTGCCGTGCCACAAGGGGTGCACCACCACCTCCTGCGCGTCGCCCAGCACCACCTGCAGCCGCGTGTTGTCAGCGGGCAGCTTGAACCACAAACGGCAGGCTGCCACCACCTGCGCATTCAGCTCGATGGCGGTGGTTTTCATGCGCAGCTTTTTGTAGCAAAACTTGGTGAGCGATCCCGCCCCCAGGCCCAGTTGCATGGCGCGCAGGCGGGCCACGCTGGTGGCGCTCAGGTCGGGCACAAACAGCAGCCAGGCCATCATGCGTTGCACGTATTCCAGCTCCAGGTCAAACGGCGCATCCAGCAGCATGGAGCCCTGCACCCAGTCGGTGCCGCCCAGGTGCAGGTAGCGCGCAT
Source organism: Comamonadaceae bacterium (assembly GCA_013297875.1). Lineage (GTDB taxonomy): Bacteria > Pseudomonadota > Gammaproteobacteria > Burkholderiales > Burkholderiaceae_C > JAAFIW01. The sequence continues at coordinate 48,869 of JAAFIW010000029.1, forward strand.
CGCCATAGTCTGAAAAGTTCACATCGGGCAACTGGGGCCGGTAAACATGCTTGGGCTTGCGAAGAATGAGTGACATGGTTGGCGGGTTTTGTAGGGGCTATTTTGCTACGAAATAGATAGCTGCTTGAGCAGGTTTTGTATGGGGTGGTGAGCGATTTGACCTAAAAATGGCAATAAACGAGATATGAGGCCTTTTCACTGACAAATTTCCCTGTCACCATGCGCCACCTTAACCCCTGAAGGAGCAGACCGTGAACGTTGAAACCATCTGGACATTTTTGAGCACGCAAGGCGTGGATTTTGGTTTGAAGGTGCTGGGCGCGATTGCGGCCTGGATTATTGGCCGCTGGCTGATTGGCCTGGTGCTGAACGCCGTGGGCGCGGCCATGCAGCGCGGCGGCAAGATCGACCCAACGCTGGCCAACTACCTCAAATCCATCATTGGCGTGCTGCTCAACCTGGTGTTGATCCTGGCCATTCTGGACATTTTTGGCGTGCGCACCACCTCGTTTGTGGCGCTGCTGGCGGGTGCGGGTCTGGCCATTGGCACGGCCTGGGGCGGTTTGCTGGCCCACTTTGCGGCCGGCTTTTTCATGCAGGTGCTGCGCCCCTACAAAGTGGGCGACTTTGTGCAGGCTGGCGGCGTGACCGGCACGGTGAAAGAGCTGGGCCTGTTTGGCACCACCATCGTCACACCTGACAACGTGACCACCATCGTGGGCAATAACAAGGTGTTTTCCGACAACATTCAAAACTTCAGCACCCTGCCGGTGCGCCGGGTCGATTGCACGGCCAAAGTGGCTAACAGCGTGGACGTGATGGATGCCATGGCCAAGCTGCGCGTGGCCATTGCCGCCATTCCCAACGTGGCCACCAGCCCCGCGCCGGAAATCGACATCCTGCAATTCACCCCCGAAGGCCCGCTGATGAGTGTGCGCTCCTACTGCCACACCGACCATTACTGGCAGGTCTACTTTGACACCCACAAAGCCGTGGTGACCACCTTTGGCGCGGCGGGCTACCCTGTGCCCGAGACGCCGGTGGCGCACCGCACGGTGTGAGGTGGCGGTGTGATGGGGCGGTGTGATGGGGCGGGTTGCGTGCTGTGCCGTGATGTGCAAAAATTCATCACCATGTCCATGTTGATGTACATATTTTTGAAAGCAGGTTCAGCATGCAATTAGCCACCCAGCGCGTTGTGGTTCAAACCAGTGGCGTTGACAAACGCGCCTTCACCGCCAAAGCCAAAAAGCTGGGTATTCCGCTGTCAGAGTTGATGCGGCGCGGCGCGCACGCTTACTCCGACGGTCCGGTGGATGAGGAGCTGGGCCAGCTCGCCGACACCGCACGTGCCGCGGCTGAGCGCTCGTGCGACGCGATTGACCAGGCAGTGGCCTTCGTGCAGGAAAGTCAACTGCAGATCGACGCCAGTAATGCGCGCATTGAAGCCATGGCAAAGGCTGCCCGGTGGGTTTGACCGACCGGATTTTCAATGCCTTGACGGCCATGGTGCGGCTGGAAGAAAAAGTCAAAGCACAGGCTGATGCGATGAAATCCCAGTCCGACACCATCCGCGGCCAGCAGCAGCGCATAGAAGACTTGACAGGCCGATTGATCCGCCTGGAGGCGCAGTTGGACATGTTGATGGCTGCTGCGCAGCTCAAGCGACTGGGCTAAGTAATTTTTCAATCAAATCAGGCTAACGTTCACACTGGTAGAGCACAAGCAGCTACGAATTCAGTAGCAAAACAGGGCTCAGTGGCGTGCGTAGATGTCGGGGTCGCCCGACAGCGACTCACTTTTCTTTGCTTCGCCAAAGAAAAGTAAGCAAAAGAAAGGCGACCCGCAGTCTGGGTCCCGTCGCAAAGCGACGGGCAACTTGCGGTGCTCAAACCCAGTGGGGTCACGTGCAAACTCGCCTGCGGCTCAAAAGGGAACCTCTGCACAAGTCCTTGTGGACCTGTGGCGCGCGGATCGGGATGGGATGCAAGGCGTCTTTTTGCAGCCAATAGCGGTGCTATTGGCAATAAAAGCAACGCAGCAGACCGCCCGAGACCGCGCGATCACAGGCCGCAAGGACTTGTGCAGAGGTTCCCCCGCACA
>JAAFIW010000023.1 GCA_013297875.1 Comamonadaceae bacterium
CTGTACCCGCTTCCTTGTCGCCTCGTCCATCGCCTTCTTGACCATGATTCATATCTCCAAACAACGCGTTGTAGACATAACGCATCGGGTCAAGATTGGTTGTCATGATTTATGAAAATATCAATAATACGTGGGCTACAGGGCTACAGCGTCCTACATATTCCGCCGGTACTGCCCCCCCACCTCAAATAGCGCATTCGTGATCTGCCCCAGCGAGCACACGCGCACGGCGTCCATCAGCACCTCGAACACGTTCGCGTTATCAATCACGGCGGTTTGAAGCCGCTTGAGCATCGCCGGTGATTCATCGGCATGCTCCGCATGAAACTCACCCAGCCGCCTGAGCTGCGACTGCTTTTCTTCATTCGTTGACCGCGCCAGCTCCAACTTTTCCATCACCGTATCCCCATGCGGGTTGCGGAAGGTGTTGACGCCGATGATGGGGAGTTCGCCGGTGTGTTTGAGCATTTCGTAGTGCATGGATTCATCTTGAATCTTGCCGCGCTGGTAGCCGGTTTCCATGGCACCCAGCACGCCGCCGCGCTCGGCGATGGCCTCGAATTCCTTGAGTACGGCTTCTTCCACCAGCTCGGTGAGTTCTTCGATGATGAAGCTGCCTTGGCTGGGGTTTTCGTTTTTGGCCAGGCCCCATTCGCGGTTGATGATGAGCTGGATGGCCATGGCGCGGCGCACGGAATCTTCGGTGGGCGTGGTGATGGCTTCGTCAAAGGCGTTGGTGTGCAGGCTGTTGCAGTTGTCGTAAATCGCAATCAGCGCCTGCAAGGTGGTGCGGATGTCGTTGAACTGGATTTCTTGTGCGTGCAGGCTGCGGCCGCTGGTTTGAATGTGGTATTTCAGCTTCTGGCTGCGTTCATTCGCACCGTATTTCTCTTTCATGGCCACTGCCCAGATGCGCCGGGCCACGCGGCCCATCACGGTGTATTCGGGGTCCATGCCGTTGCTGAAGAAGAAGCTCAGGTTGGGCGCGAAATCGTCGATGTGCATGCCGCGCGCCAGATAGGCTTCGACAAAGGTGAAGCCGTTAGACAGCGTGAAGGCCAGTTGCGAAATCGGGTTGGCACCGGCTTCGGCAATGTGGTAGCCGCTGATGCTCACGCTGTAGAAATTGCGCACGTTGTGGTGCACAAAATACTGCGCAATGTCGCCCATCACCTTCAGGCTGAACTCGGTGGAGAAGATGCAGGTGTTCTGGCCCTGGTCTTCTTTCAAAATGTCGGCCTGCACCGTGCCGCGCACATTGGCCAGCACCCATTCGCGGATTTTTTGCGCTTCTGTGTCTGTGGGCTCGCGGTCGTTGTCGGTCTTGAACTTGTCCAGGTTCTGGTCGATGGCGGTGTTCATGAACATGGCCAGAATGCTGGGGGCCGGGCCGTTGATGGTCATGCTCACACTGGTTGACGGGCTGCACAGGTCAAAGCCGCCGTAGAGCACCTTCATGTCGTCCAAGGTGGCAATGCTCACGCCGCTGTTGCCCACCTTGCCGTAAATGTCGGGCCGCACGGCGGGGTCGTTGCCGTACAGAGTGACCGAGTCAAACGCGGTGGACAGGCGCTTGGCAGCCGTGCCGGAGCTGAGCAGTTTGAAGCGGGTATTGGTGCGAAAGGCATCGCCTTCGCCGGCAAACATGCGGGTGGGGTCTTCGCCCTCGCGTTTGAAGGCAAAGGTGCCAGCGGTGTAGGGGTAGCTGCCGGGCACGTTGTCCAGCATCAGCCACCGGAGCACGTCGCCATGGTCGGCATAGGTGGGCAGGCTGACTTTGCGGATGGGCGTGCCGCTCAGGCTTTTTGTGACGAGTGAGGTGCGGATTTCGGTGTCGCGGATCTTCACCACGTATTCCTCGCCCGCATAGGCTTGCTGCATTTGCGGCCACTGGGCCAGCAGCTTCTTGGCGGCGGGGTCTTGCATGGCCTGGCGTTGCGTGGCCAGGTCGGTCACGGCCTCTACCGCGCGGGTTTTGGCGGGGTTGGCGGCTGTGAGCATGCGGGCGGAGGCTTGCAGTTGCGCAATCTCTCGGGCCAGCTGGGCTTGGGTGTTGGCGCGGGCTTTGTAGCCGCGCACGGTGTCGCTGATTTCTGCGAGGTAGCGGGTGCGTGCGGCGGGTACGACGGGCGACTGGTTGGTGCTGTGGCGTACGTTCTGCGGGGGCAGGGTGCCTTCGCTGAGCGGAACACCCAGCGCCTTCAAGCGCGGCTTCATGGCTTGGTACAGCGCGGTCACACCGTCGTCGTTGAAGCGGGCGGCCATGGTGCCAAACACGGGCATTTGCTCCATCGGCGTGGTCCAGGCTTCCTTGTTGCGCTGCACTTGTTTGGACACGTCGCGCAACGCGTCCAGCGCGCCCTTGCGGTCGAATTTGTTGATGGCCACGAACTCGGCAAAGTCCAGCATGTCAATTTTTTCCAGCTGGCTGGCCGCGCCGAATTCGGGGGTCATCACGTACACCGGCACATCGACCAGCGGCGCAATGGCGGCGTCGCCCTGGCCGATGCCACTCGTTTCGACAATGATCAGATCGAAGCCTGCGCACTTGCAGGCGGCAATCACGTCGGGCAGGGCTTGGGAGATTTCGGAGCCGAAGTCGCGGGTGGCCAGGCTGCGCATGAATACTCTTGCTTGACTCTCTGACTGACTCCCTCCCCTTCCGGGGGAGGGGGGGGTGGGGGCAGGGTGTGAGGCGGTTTTTTCCTGGGACGGGTCGGCGCGCTGCCCCCATCCCAACCTTCCCCCGGGAGGGGAAGGGGCTAAGTCAGGGGATGGAGCTGTCGCCCATGGTGCAATCGCGTTCATGCGGATGCGGTCGCCCAGCAACGCCCCGCCAGATTTGCGGCGGCTGGGGTCAATCGAGATCACGGCGATACGCAAGCTGTCGTTTTGATCGAGCCGTAGGCGGCGGATCAACTCGTCGGTGAGCGACGATTTGCCAGCACCGCCGGTGCCAGTGATGCCCACAACCGCTATTTTTTTAGTAGCTGCTTCAGCAACTAATTCATGGGCTAGAGCCGGATTTAGCTTAGAACTCTCGATAGCGGTGAGCATTTGGGCCAGCTTGCGCCAAGCTGCCTCGCTGTGGCCTTGAATGTTTGCCAGTGCCGCGGGCGCGTGGCCGCCCAAGTCCCGATCACAGCGCATCACCATCTCGCCAATCATCCCCTGCAGCCCCATGCGTTGACCGTCTTCCGGGCTGTAGATGCGCGTGACGCCATAGGCCTGCAACTCACGAATTTCAGCCGGCACGATCACGCCGCCGCCGCCGCCAAACACCTGAATGTGCTCACCGCCCCGCGCCCGCAGCAAATCCACCATGTACTTGAAATACTCCACATGGCCGCCCTGGTAGCTGCTGATGGCGATGCCTTGCACGTCTTCCTGCAAAGCGGCCGTGACGACCTCATCCACACTTCGGTTATGCCCCAGATGAATCACCTCGGCACCCATACCCTGCAAGATGCGCCGCATGATGTTGATGGCGGCGTCGTGCCCGTCAAACAGGCTGGCCGCAGTGACGAAGCGCACCTTGTGCGTGGGGCGGTAGCTGGCCAGGGCTTTGAATTCGGCGGATAGGTCGGTCATGGTTTTGCTTTCGTCAATTCGGGGTCAATGAACGCAGAGGACGCAAAAAATTCGCAGAGGACGCAAAAGGAATCCCAAAATCTTTGGATGTCCTTCTGCGCTCTCTGCGTCATCTTCGCGTCCTCTGCGTTCTAGCGGTTCGGTCTCCTGGCTACGCAATCACCAAACCCTTGAGCGCAGGGTCGCCCTCCGGATAGCGCAAGTCCAGCCCCGCCAGCGTGTCGCGCACCACGGTGGCGATCATCAGGTTGCGGTGGGTTTTGGAGTTGGCCGGCACGATGATCCAAGGGGCGCAGGCGGTGTGGGTGGCGGCCAGTAAGGCGGCGTAGGCCTTTTGATAGTCGGGCCATTGCTTGCGGGACTCGATGTCGCTGGCTGCAAATTTCCAGTGCTTGGCGGGGTCGTCCAGCCGCTCTTGCAGGCGCTGGCGTTGCTCTTCAAAGCCGATGTGCAGCATGAACTTCAAGATCACGGTGCCGGTTTCGGTGAGCATGCGTTCAAAGTCGTTGATGTGGGCGTAGCGCTGCTCGGTCTGCTTGGGCGTGATCCACTTGTTGACGACGGGCACCAGCACATCTTCATAGTGGCTGCGGTTGAAAATCATCACCTCGCCGTTGCCCGGCATGCGCTGGTGGATGCGCCACAAATAGTCGTGCGCGCGCTCATGCTCGGTGGGTGCTTTCCAGCCCACGGTGTGCATGCCCAGCGGGCTCACGCGGCCAAATACGCCGCGAACCGTGCCGTCTTTGCCGGCCGTGTCGGTGCCCTGCAGCACCACCAAGAGCTTGCGGCGGCCGTCGGCGTAGAACTTGTCTTGCAGCACGTCAATTTCTACCGCCAATTGGTCAACGGCTGCTTTGTCGGCTTCTTTGTTGCCGCTGGACCATGGCTTGGCGGCGGGGTCGAAGTCTTGCAGCTTGACGGGCTTGGCACCGCTGGGCTGCCAGTCGGTCAGGCGGGGAGTGGGTGACTTTTTGGTATCTGATGAGCTGGCCATGCGGTTTCCAATCGGTGGTTGACGTTGACGTAAACGTCAATCTGAGTGTAATGCCAAGCGGTTCCCATCGTCTACAAAGAACAAGGAGCGCCTGGGCGCTCCTTGTTCGAGGGGAACACTATCCCGGCGTGGGGACGGACTATGCGAACTACTTGTACAACACACCCGGCAGCCACATGCCGATGGCCGGGAACATGTATAGCAACACGATGGCCAGAATCTGGATGCCCATGAACGGCAGCATGCCCGCAAAAATCTGGTTCAAGGTCACATGCTTGGGGGCCACGCCCTTGAGGTAGAACGCACTCATGGCCACCGGCGGGCTCAAGAAGGCCGTCTGCAGGTTCAGCGCGACCAACAGGCCGAAGAAGAGCGGATCCACCCCGAAGTCGTCCAGCAGCGGAATGAAAATCGGCATGAAGATCACGATGATCTCGGTCCATTCCAGCGGCCAGCCCAGGATGAAGATGATGACCTGACTGAGAATCAGGAATTCGGTCTTGGTCAGGTTCATGCCCAGCACCCATTGCTCCACCAGTGCCTGGCCGCCCAGCAGCGCAAAAGCGGCCGAGAAGATGGCCGAGCCCACGAACAGCCAGCACACCATGGCGCTGGTTTTGGCAGTGAGGAACACGCTTTCCTTGACCACGCTCATGGTGAGCTGGCGGTAAGCGATGGCCAGCAAAAAGCCGCCCATCGCGCCCACGGCGGCTGCTTCGGTGGGTGTGGTCAGGCCAAACACGATGGAGCCCAGCACCGCCAGAATCAGCACCATCAGCGGGAAGAAGCTGGTCAGCAGCATCTTGAAGATTTCAAAGCGCGCGTAGCTCAAGATGCCGTAGAACACGGCCAGGGCGAGCGCGCCAACCCCCAGACCGATCCAGAAGCCCTGCGGCGCGGGCTGGGTGGTGGCGGCGGCTGGCGAAGCACCGGCGGCGGCAGGCTTTGCAGACGCTTTGCTGGTGTCCGGCGCAGCACCGGGCGGCAACGCAACCGCGTCGTTGGCTGCGCCGGGGGGCTCGCTCAGGCCTTTGTCGGCATTGGGTGGCTCGCTCAAACCACCCGATGCGGGAGGTTCAGCCAGACCACCTGATGCCGGTGGCTCAGCCAAACCACCAGCTTGGGCAGGCTCGGCCAGCCCCGAACTTGATGATGCAGCGCCGGTGCCCATGGGCTGCAGTTGCTCGTAGGTTTCCACTGCAGTGACGCGCGTGGCACTTTGGTAGCTGAGCACGGCCACTACCGCAAACAGCAGCAGCGGCGTGAGCGCAATACCCAACTGGCGCAGCATGTAGCCGGTGGACACCCCGTGGTTGTTGGCACCCTTGAGGCCCCGGATCAGCCCACCCACAGCCCAGGCGTTGGCCGTAGCCCCCAGGCGCGTGAGCAGCGCGGGCAGCGGCACCACCCGTTGCTCGGCGCTCAACGGCGGGGCCCAGGCGGGCTTGATCTTGGCGACAATGATCACGTACACGATGTACAGGCCGGCCAGCATGATGCCGGGGAAAAATGCACCCGCGTACAGCTTGACCACTGACACACCGGCAGTGGCACCGTAGACGATGAGCAGCACCGACGGCGGAATCAAAATGCCCAAGCAACCGCCAGCGGTGATGGCGCCAGCGGTCAGGCGCACGTCATAGCCCGCGCGCAGCATCTGCGGCATGGCCAACAAGCCCATCAGCGTGACCACTGCGCCCACGATGCCGGTGGCGGTGGCAAAGATCGCGCAGGTCACCAGCGTGGCCACTGCCAGCGAGCCGGGTACCCGGGCCAGTGCCAGGTGCAGGCTATGGAACAGTTTTTCGATCAGGTTGGCGCGCTCCACCAGATAGCCCATGAAGACGAACAGGGGAATGGAGATCAGCACGTCATTGCTCATGACCGCGAAGGCGCGCTGCACCATCAAGTCCAGCGTCTGGCGGATCGCGCCTGCAGAGGTCTGATCGCCCGAGTGGTAGGCAAAAAACGCAAACATCATGCCCATACCCATGAGCGTGAAGGCGGTCGGAAAGCCCAGCATGATGGCCACCACCACCAGCGAGAGCATGAGCAGGCCGTAGTGTCCGTTGGTCATGGTGGGCACGCTGATCACCATGTACAGCACACCCACCAAAATAAGTGCCATCAGGCCGAAGCCAAACCAGAGTTCTTTGCGGATGGTCATCACTGGCCGCCTTTCTGCTGCACCACCAGACGGTCCAGGCTTTCGATGTCACCGTCTTTCACGTTGACCATCTCCTTGAGTTTGTCTACATCCACCTCTTGCACATCGTCTTCCCGGGTGGGCCATTCCCCGGTCTTCAGGCAAATGACGCAGCGCACGATTTCCACCAGGCCTTGCAGCAGCAACATGGCCCCGGCAACCGGCACCACAAACTTGAACGGATAGACCGGTAGCGGATCGGCGTTGAAGGTTTGTTCGCGAATGGCCAATGAATCGTTGGCAAATGTCCAACCGGCCCAGGTGAGCGCCAGGATGCCTGGCAGGAAGAACAGGATGTATAGCGTGAGGTCAACGCTGGCTTGCGTGCGCGGTTTGAAAAAACCGTAGAGCACATCGCCGCGCACATGGCCGTTTTTGGCCAATGTGTAAGCGCCAGCCGACATGAAGAGCAGGCCGTACAGCATGATTTGGGCGTCCAGCACCCACGCGTTCGGCTTGTTGAGCACATAGCGCGAGAACACCTCTGCACAGATGAGCGCGGTGAGCACGACAACCGACCACGCGCAAAGCTTGCCAAACCAGGTGGAGAGGCGATCCACCGTCCAAAGAAATTGTTGCATCAAGGCTCCCACTGAAAAAAGAAGGGGCGCCCGCAGCGCCCCGAAGAGATAGGGTGCTGCACAGCACCCGATTCGGAAAGCGCAGGATCAGCTCTTGGCACCCTTGCCGAAGTAATGGTTGTAGGCCATTTTGAAATCGACCAAGTAGTCGTTTTGCCAGGCACCCGCCCGCTGCGCGAAGGCACGCTGGCTATCCAGAATTTTCTTGAACAGTGGGTTCTCACCGCCCTTTTTGGCAATGATCTTGTCCCAGGCGGCCAGCTGGGCGCGCAAGATCGCATCGGGTGTTTTGTAGAACTTCACACCCTGGTTCTTCAGCTCGGTGTAGTCGGTGGAGTTGCGCTGAATGGCTTTCCAGCTCATATCGGCACTGGCTGCCTGCACCGCGTAGTCGATGATGGCTTTCAGCTCGGCTGGCAGCGCAGCCAGCTTGCCGGTGTTGAACAAGATCTCGAATTGCTCGCCACTTTGGTGAAAGCTTTGCAGCATGCAGTTCTTGACCACGTCAGGAAAGCCTAGCAGCTTGTCGGAGCTGGCGTTGTTGAACTCGGCACCGTCAATCAGGCCGCGGTCTAGCGCGGGCACGATCTCGCCACCGGGCAGCGGGTTCACCGCCGCGCCCATTTCGGTGTACATGTCCACCGCCAGGCCCACTGTGCGGAATTTCACACCCTTCAAATCATCAACCTTGGCAATGGGCTTTTTGAACCAGCCAAAGGGCTGTGTGGGCATGGGGCCATACAGGTAAGAGGTGACCTCCAGGTTCAGGCTCTTGTAAATCTCTGCCAGCAGGTCTTTGCCACCGCCGTAGTTGTGCCAGGCCAGCACCATGTTGGGGTCCATGCCGAATGCGGGGCCAGAGCCCCATAGGGCTAGGGCCGAGTTTTTGCCGTAGTGATACGCCACCACGCCATGGCCGCCGTCCAGCGTGCCCTTGGCCACCGCGTCGAGCAACTGAAAGGCTGGCACGACCGAGCCCGAGGGCAGCACTTCAATCTTCAGCTTGCCACTGGCCATGTCGTTGACTTTTTTGGCAAAGTCGTTGGCATATTCGTGAAAAATATCTTTGGCGGGCCAGGTGCTTTGAAAACGCAGCGAGGTGGTGGTTTGCGCGGTGGCCACTATCGGTGCGGACACGGCACCGGCTGCAATGGCAGCGCCTTTCAGCAGGCCACGGCGGCGAGGCATTTTGGAATCAGTCATGGTTTGTCTCCAGTTTAAAAGTTGTTTTACGCAATTCAATTTATGTCGATCGTCAGGTGTCGCACAGCGGGTATTTCCCAATCAAACGGCGGGGTACATTGAGCCGGAGCGCGCTCTAGAATCAAAATTTAAGGCTTAAATGGCTACTAGCCCTTGTTAAATAAGCTCAGTCAGCTATCAAAAAAATAGCAAATTCGACGCTGGCAAAATACTGACAATCGATGACAACAGCCAATTCACCATCACCTTGGCGACACCTTGATGCCACCGCCGTTGCCGAAGGCTACGCTGGCGACGTATCGCCCGAGTTGGCGCACGACTGGTGGCGCGCTGGCGATGCAGTGTTGGTCGACATTCGCAGTGATGCTGAGCGTGACTGGGTGGGTTTTGTGCCCGGAGCGCTGGTGGTGGCCTGGAAGCAGTGGCCGGGCATGGCGGTGAACGCGGGGTTTGACGAAGCCATGCGGGCTGCTGTGCCGCCGGGGAAAAAAGCGCTGCTGCTGTGCCGCAGTGGCGTGCGCTCCATTGCAGCAGCCCGTCGCGCCACCCAGCTGGGCATTGAAGCCTGGAACATTCTGGAAGGCTTTGAAGGCGATGCGAATGCGGATGGCCACCGAGGGTTGACGGGCGGCTGGCGGATGCGGAGCCTGCCATGGCGGCAAAACTAATGTTCGTTTTGTGTCTGCGCGCTGAAACTTTTTCAGTGCTTGGCCAGAACTAATGTTCAACAACGGTTTACCCAACACACCCAATAGGAGTAACGCATGCTGATCAAGACCCATCGCGACGGTTTCATTCACCCGTTTTCCAGCGAGATTACCCCGCAGTCGGCCTACCAGAGCCGCCGTGACCTGATGAAACTGATGGCCACCGGCGCAGCGGGTGCGGCATTGGCGGGCTGGGCCGGGCGCGAGGCTCTGGCCGAGACCGTTAAACCCGGCAAGCTGGCCGCGCTCCCCGGTGCGAAATCTGCCGTGGCAGGTGCAGTGGTCATGGAAAAAGCCACCGACTATAAAGACGCCAGCACCTACAACAACTACTACGAGTTCGGCACCGACAAGTCCGAGCCCGCCAAAAACGCCCACACCCTGAAAACCACCCCCTGGACGGTGACGGTGGACGGCCTGGTGGGCAAGCCCACCACGTTTGGCATTGAAGAACTGCTGAAACTCAGCGCCCAGGAAGAGCGCATCTACCGCCTGCGCTGCGTGGAAGGCTGGTCCATGGTGATTCCGTGGGTGGGCTACTCGATGAGCAAAGTACTTGAAAAGGTTCAGCCATTGGGCAATGCGAAATACGTGGAGTTTTTCACCCTGAACGACCCCAAAACCATGCCCGGCGTGGGTTCGCGCGTGCTCGACTGGCCGTATATCGAAGCGCTGCGCCTGGATGAAGCCATGCATCCGCTGGCCATGCTGGCTTTTGGCATGTATGGCGAGGTGCTACCCAACCAGAACGGCGCGCCGGTACGCATGGTGCTACCGTGGAAATACGGCTTCAAGAGCGGCAAGAGCATTGTGCGCATGCGCCTGACCGACAAAGAACCCAAAACCGCCTGGAACAAGGCGGCCGCCAATGAATACGGTTTTTATTCCAACGTGAACCCCGAAGTGGACCACCCCCGCTGGAGCCAGGCCACCGAACGGCGCATTGGCGAAGACGGCCTGTTTGCCAAGAAACGCAAAACCTTGATGTTTAACGGCTACGAGGCCCAGGTGGGCCAGTTGTATGCCGGGCTGGATTTGAAGAAGAATTACTGAGATGGCCACCGTCAGCATTGCCTCAACCGCCGCCAGAGCACCCACGTGGCGGCAGCGCCTGGGTAAAGCGCTGCTTCACCCAGCAGCCAAACCGGTGCTGTTTGTACTGTGCCTGCTGCCGTTTGCCTGGTTGCTTTATGGTGCGTTGACCAACGGCCTGGGTGCCAACCCGGCGGAGTATCTGATTCGCTCGACGGGTGACTGGACCTTGCGCTTTCTGTGCATCGTACTGGCCGTGACCCCGCTACGCGTGGTTGCAGGGGTGCCGCAATTGGCGCGGTTTCGGCGCATGCTGGGCCTGTTTGTCTACTTTTATGTGGTGCTGCACTTGCTGAGTTACAGCTGGTTCGACCAGGGACTGGACGTCGCCGAGATTGCGAAAGACATTGCAAAGCGGCCTTTTATTTTGGTGGGTTTTGCCGGGTTCGTGCTGCTCACGCCGCTGGCGGCTACATCGTTTAATCGTGCCATCAAGGCCCTGGGCGCGGCGCGCTGGCAGCTGCTGCACAAAGCGGTTTATGTAATTGCAGGCCTGGGAATCCTGCACTTTTTCTGGATGCGCGCCGGTAAAAACAACTTTGCCGAAGTGGCGGTGTATGCCGCGATTCTTGCGGTGTTGCTGGGCTGGCGTGTGGCGCAGTTTTTAAAGAAAAAGCGGCTTCAGCCCAGGTAAATACTGCTCAAGCAGCTATATAAATAATAGCATCTGAATTGGCTTGAGATGCGTCAGTTAACCAGCCGCTCGCCCTGCATCTGCAACGCAGCGGTCTCCCGCTCACGAATCAAGTGCGCAGCAGCACCGTCAACCAACACCTCGGCCGCCCGGCCCCGCGTGTTGTAGTTGCTGGCCATGCTCATGCAATAGGCCCCGGCCGACAGCACGGCCAGCAAGTCCCCGGCCTGCACAGCCAATGCGCGGTCGCGGCCCAGCCAGTCGCCACTCTCGCACACCGGGCCCACCACGTCGTAGGTGGTGGTCGGTGCGTGGCTGGCAGTGACGGGCACCATGGCATGAAAGGCCTGGTACATCGCTGGGCGGGGCAGGTCGTTCATGGCCGCGTCCACAATGCAAAAATTCTTCTGCTCGCCAGGTTTGAGATAAAGCACCTCGGTCAGGCACACGCCCGCATTGCCCACCAGCGAGCGGCCGGGTTCGATCATCAGCTTGCGCTGGCCGTAGCCGCGCGCATCCAGCCGCGCCAGCAGCTTGGCCCATAGGTCGTCAGCAGCCGGCGGCTGGTCGCCGTTGTAGTTGATGCCCAGGCCACCGCCGAAGTCAATGTGGTCGATCGGAATGCCAGCGGACTCAATGGCCTCCACCAAGTCCAGCACCCGATCCATCGCGTCCAGGTACGGGGTTTCGTCGGTGATTTGCGAGCCGATGTGGCAGTCGATGCCAACAACCTTCAGGCCCGGCAAGGACGCCGCCATCTGGTATGTCGCCAGCGTTTGCTCGTGTGCCACACCAAATTTGTTACCCTTCAAGCCGGTGGAAATATAGGGGTGTGTTTTGGGGTCGACATTGGGGTTCACGCGGATGCTGATGCGCGCCTGCCGACCCATCGAAACGGCCACTTCATTGAGCACCAGCAACTCGGCCTGGCTTTCGACGTTGAAGCAGCCAATGCCGGCATTCAGGGCTTGCCGCATTTCGGTACGGGTTTTTCCGACGCCAGAAAAAATGATGTTTGCAGAATTGCCACCCGCAGCCAGAACCCGCTCCAGTTCACCGCCTGAAACAATGTCAAATCCGCAACCAGCTTGCGCAAAAACCTGCAACACCGCTAGCGACGAATTGGCCTTCATGGCATAGCAAATTTGCGCATTGCGCCCGGCGAATCCCTGTTGATAGGCGGCCAAAGCGGTCAGCATGGCCGCTTTTGAATAGACAAACAGTGGCGTGCCATAACGGTGCGCCAAATCGCTCAAGCGCAGGTTCTCAAGAAACAAATTATCTTCACGATAGGCAAGGTGCGGCGCACCTGGCAAGGAAGTCATAGTGAAATTCATGGTTTAGCAGGAGCGGACGCCGGGTTGCTTGGGGCCGGTGTCATGTTGATGGTCTGCGGCAAGGTGGCGCGGTTGGCTGCTGCCGGATCTGTCGGTAGATAAAGAGAGCCTTTTTGGCCGCAGCCGCTGGCCGCCACAACGCACAAAGCAAGGGCTGCTTTCGTGATGCAGCGCATGCTGACTAAAATTTGTGCAATTCTTAACATCGTGAAATTGTAATGACCGACCTTGAATTCATGAACCACGCAGAGGCTTTGCTCAGCCGAGTTGAAGCTTGTTGTGACACGATTAACGCAGTAACGGACGCCGACATTGATAACCAACGCACCGGTGGCATGGTCACACTGGCCTTTCCAGGCGGCAGCCAGATCGTGGTGAATCTGCAAAAGCCCCTGCAAGAAGTTTGGCTGGCCGCACGCTCAGGCGGCTATCACTACCGTCTGGTCGAAGGTCTTTGGCAAGACACCAAAGGACAGGGTGAGTTTTTTGCGCAGCTGTCAAAAAGCGCTACTGCACAAACCGGCATTGCACTGGTGTTTGAGGCTAGTTCCGGCTAGTTCCTGAACAAGTCCAGGATGCTTTTCTTTTCCTCGGTCGGTGCTGGTGTGGCCGGGGGTTGACCATCTGAATTCATCAAGCTGGGGTCATTCGTTTTGGGGTCATTGGGATCACCAGGCATTTTGTCCGAAAGGCCCAGGCTACCAATACCGGCATTGCGTGCGTACTCTTCGTAATACCACTCGCCACCGACGTTCACCACGCCTTCTGGTGCAGCAGGTTCTCTAACCGGTACGCCCTTAAGTGCAGTTTCCATAAATGAAATCCAGATGGGCAAACTCAATACGCCGCCCGTTGCGGTATCGCCCAGTTTGCGCGGGTTGTCATACCCCATCCACACCACGGCTGCAATGGTGGGTTGATAACCGGCGAACCAGGTGTCGATGGCATCATTGGTCGTGCCTGTTTTTCCATATAAATCAACACGTTTCAGTGTGGCCTGCGCTTTTGCAGCTGTGCCAGAGCGGGTGATCTCCTGCATCAGCCGACTCATGATGAAGGTGTTGCGCTCATCAATTGCGCGCATGGATTCGTTGCGTGCAGGTGGCTGACTCTCCACCAGTACTTTCCCTTTTTGATCAGTGATGCGCGTGATCAACCAGGGATTGACGCGATAACCACCATTGGCAAACACCGAATAAGCCGTTGCCATCTGCATTGGCGTGACTGACCCCGCACCCAATGCCATCGTGAGATAGGGTGGATGTTTCTCTGCGTCAAAACCGAAGCGCGCAACCCAGTCCTGGGCATTTTGAGCGCCTACAGATTGCAAAATTCGGATCGAAACCATGTTTTTGGATTTGGCCAGAGCAGTGTGCAACGGCATGGGACCGTCAAACTTACCGTCATAATTTTTAGGTTCCCAGGGTTGTCCACCGGTCACGCCCGCATCGAAGAAAAGTGGTGCGTCGTTAACCACCGTGGATGGCGTAAAACCTTTTTCAAGCGCTGCGGAATAGATAAATGGCTTAAAACTGGATCCCGGCTGGCGCCAGGCTTGGGTCACGTGGTTGAACTTGTTCTTGTCAAAATCAAATCCACCGACTAATGCACGGATGGATCCATCGCGCGGGTCCAGCGCAACAAAGGCTCCTTCAACCTCTGGTTGTTGCGTAATTTCCCAGTTGCCTTTGCCGGTCTTCATGACTCGAATGACGGCACCCCGGCGGATCTTGATTTTGGGTGGTGCTTTTTCGGCTAAGCCAGACTGTGGCAACCGCAGGCCTTCTCCTGTGACTTCAAGCTGCTCACCGTTCTGGCGCACTGCCAATACCCGCTTCGGGCTCGCCTCTAGCACTACAGCAGACAGTAGATCCCCGTTGTCGGGCAGTTCGCTCAGGGCTTCGTCTATGGTTTCTTCGGACAATTTCGCGTCCGCTGCCAAGTCAACAAACTTCTCGGGTCCCCGGTAAACCTGTTTGCGCTCAAAATCCATGATGCCCTTGCGCAAAGCCTTGTATGCAGCATCTTGTTCGACTGATTTGAGTGTGGTGTAAACATTGAGTCCGCGCGTATAGGCTTCATCGCCATACTGAGCAAACACCAATTGCCTGACCGTCTCAGCAACATACTCGGCATGTAATCGAGCCTCATCCGGCCCGGCACGAACCTTCAGCTCCTGCGCTTTGGCGGCGTCGGCTTGTTCGGCAGTGATGAAACCTGTTTCCTGCATTCTGTCAATGACAGTCAGCTGCCGATTTCGCGCCTTTTTGGGATTGGCAACTGGATTGGCGGTTGAAGGGGCTTTGGGCAAACCAGCCAACATCGCTGCTTCCGCGATATTGATGTCTTTGAGTTGCTTTCCAAAGTAAACCTCGCTGGCCGAAGCAAAACCGTATGCTCGGTTTCCCAGAAAAATCTGGTTCATATAAATTTCCAGGATTTGATCCTTGGTAAGTAAATGTTCCAGTTTGAAAGTCAACAAAACCTCATAAATTTTACGTGTGTAGCTTTTCTCTGCCGACAAATAAACATTGCGGGCCACTTGCATGGTGATAGTGGACGCGCCCTGGCTTTTCATACGCCCCAAATTTGCCAGTGCGGCCCGCGCGACACCTTTGTAGTCCACCCCACCGTGGGAGAAAAAACGGGCATCCTCAATTGCTAGCACTGCATCAACCATCACTTTAGGGATGTCCTTGATCGGTGTGAGGTTGCGTCGCTCTTCACCAAACTCACCAATCAAGACACCATCTGACGAGTAAACCCGCAAGGGCAATTTGGGTCGATAGTCGGACAAGTCGGAGATGTCTGGCAGATTTGGAAAAGCTACTGCCAGCGCGACAGTGACCAAAATAGTGACCGACAAAATACCGACGGCAAGCAGCCCGACCGACCAAGCGACAAATTTCGTCAACCACCGGATCCAGATGGGTCTGCTGGTCGGGGTGCTTCGGCCACCGGTTTCTACAGCAGGGGAGTTGGTTGAAAGTGTCATTGGATGGTCAAGTGAGAGTGGCAGGATTATAGAAACGGGCATGCGGTCTATATGCCCGAGTTCATGCGCGTTTTGGCGGTGGCTGGGCGTGGGTACAAGTCTCCGCGCAACGGACAGCGTCACAAGTGAAGTAGTTCCTCTTACCGCCTGCGTCTGATTTTGGCAACGGTTCAGAACGCGCCGCGATGAAAAATCCTTTGCTAGTCAATGGGCTTGCTGCTAGCATTGAAGTAACTTCTGAAGATTTGTTTAGCTTTTTTACCCACTGGGGAATGCCTTGATTTCAATGGGGTCTTTGTTCAGTAGACAGCCTGCACCCTTGCTGGGCTTGGACATTAGTTCGTCTAGCGTCAAGCTCGTTGAGTTGGGGCGTGACAAGGCGGGAAATTACGTGCTGGAGCGGTGCGCGATCGAGCCTTTGGAGCGTGGATGGATTACAGATGGAAACGTTGAGAAATTTGATGAAGTCGCTGAAGCGATGCGCAAAGTAGTCAAAAAAAGCGGGACCAAAACAAGAAACGTAGCCATGGCACTACCGCCGTCGGCAGTAATTACAAAAAAAATCACCCTCCCTGGCGGCTTGTCAGAGCAGGAACTTGAAATTCAGGTTGAAGCCGAGGCGAATCAATACATACCCTTTTCGCTCGATGAAGTAAGTCTGGATTTTTGCGTAGTTGGGCCCAGTGCGTCCTCTGTTGGTGATGTGGAAGTGTTGATTGCAGCCTCTCGCAAAGAGAAGGTGCAAGACAGGCAGGGTTTGGCAGAGGCTGCTGGGTTGAAGCCTATCATCATCGATGTCGAATCATATTCGTCTCGGTTGGCGGTCGCCAGACTTGTTGAAGCCTTGCCGAAAAAAGGCGTAGACATGATTGTTGCGCTTTTCGAGGTGGGTGGATTCACCACCAGCATGCAGGTACTGCGAAACGATGAGGTACTGTATGACCGAGATCAGGCGTTCGGAGGCGCGCAGTTAACTCAATTGATTGTTCGTCAGTATGGATTTTCCCCGGAAGAGGCGGAATCAAAGAAACGAAGCGGTGATCTTCCGGAAGACTATGAGTCTGGCGTGCTTCGTCCGTTTGTTGACAGCATGGCCCAAGAGGTTGCACGTGCACTTCAATTCTTCTTTACGAGTACGCCGCACAACAGGGTGGATTACATTATGCTCGGGGGCGGTTCTGCCGCTTTACCCGGTCTGGTTGAGGCCGTAACCCAGCAAACATCTTTTGCTTGCAATCTTGCCAATCCATTTGATGGTATGGAGATTGGCGAGACAATTCGAGAGAAGAAGATGCGTCGCGAGGCCCCGTCATATTTGACGTCATGTGGCTTGGCTTTGAGGAGGTTTCTGTCTTGATCTTAGTCAATCTACTTCCGCATCGGGAGGCTGCAAGAAAGCGCAAGCGTGATGGATTTTACGCCTCCCTTGGTATCTCTGCTTTGATTGGGGGAGTTCTTGCTGGGATTGTTTTTCTATGGTTTCAGGGGCAAATCTCGGCGCAGCAGTCAAAAAATCTGGTTTTGAAGAATGAAATAGGTAGGCTTGAAGGTCAGATTAAAGATATTGCTGCGTTGCAATCTGAAATCGTCGCGCTAAAGGCTAGGCAGCAGGCTGTAGAAGACTTGCAGGCAGATAGAAATCTCCCTGTACACCTGCTGAACGAGTTGGTTCGTCAGTTGCCTGACGGGGTCTATGTAACCAGCCTTAAGCAAGAAAATCAAGTTGTTACACTTTCTGGTTTTGCGCAATCAAACGAACGGGTTTCTGAGTTGCTCAGGAATTTGTCCAATAATAGTGATTGGCTAAAAAAGCCCGATTTAATTGAAATTGTCTCGAATTCAATATCCCTGGGCCCTCGGGAGCAAAGGCGAGTTTCGAAATTCGATATACGTGCGCAACTGGCAAAAGCCAGTGAATTGAAAAAGCCTTTATCGAGTGCAAGCGGGGCGGCAGTGTCGCCGACTAGCGCCAAGCCGGCATCGGCGAAAATATAGGTATTCCGATGGCAACTTTACCCAAGTTTGATGCGCAAGCTACGCAGCAGTGGTTTGTGAACCAGTTCAGGGGTCTAAATCCAAATGACCCTTCGACCTGGCCGATACTTCCAAGGATGTCTTTGTGCGTGGCTTTAATTGTTGCAATAGTTGCAGCATTGTGGTTTGTTTGGCTTAGCGGATCTGCTGACGAGTTAGAAGCTGAGCGCGCCAAGGAGATTACGCTACGTGAGGATTACAAGAAAAAACTGGTTCAAGCTGTCAACTTGGAGGCTTTGAAGAAACAGAGAGAACAAGTTCAACAGTACGTTACCCAACTCGAAAAGCAGTTGCCCAGTAAAGCTGAGATGGATGCTCTTCTTTCGGATATTAATCAGGCAGGGCTTGGTAGAAGCTTACAGTTTGAGTCCTTCAAGCCGGGACAGGCCACAGTCAAAGAGTACTACGCGGAACTTCCTATTGCTCTAAAAGTTAGTGGAAAATATCATGATATCGGCTCGTTTGCCTCAGATATTGCAAATCTTTCTCGGATTGTCACTTTGAATAATTTGGCCGTAACGACTGGAAAAGACGGTGGACTTACTCTTGATGCAACAGCAAAAACATTCAGATATCTGGATCAGGAAGAGGTGGCGGCTCAGCGCAAAGCAGCGGCCTCGGCACCAAAAGGGGCCGGCAAATGATGTGTAGAACCTTGTTTGGTGTTTGTGCGGTTGCCATGTTGGTGGCGTGCGGCTCGTCGGGGCAAGAAGAAATTGATGCCTGGATGACAGAGCAACGAAACCAGACCCGACCACGTGTCGATCCTATATCTGAACCTAAGAAATTTGTACCTCAGCAGTATGTTCAGGAAGCATCTATCGATCCATTTAGCAATTTGAAATTAACACAGGCTTTGAAAAGAGAGTCATCGCAAAGCACTGCGAATGCCGCACTGATAGCGCCGGAGCTAACTCGTCGAAAGGAAGTTCTTGAGGGATATCCCCTTGATTCCATTTTGATGGTGGGAACTCTGCTTTCAACAGGTGTGCCGGTAGCGTTAGTGCGTGTAGATAATCTTCTATACCAAGTTAAAACCGGTAGTTATCTGGGGCAAAACTATGGCCGCATATCGAAAATTTCCGAAACGGAATTGGTTCTTCGAGAAATTGTTCAAGACGCAGCTGGCGAATGGATCGAGCGTGTTGCTACGCTTCAATTACAAGAGAGGTCGAAATGAGGCATCCTGATTTGAGAAAAAATGAATTCGGAATACACTTATGGGTTTTGAGTCTATTCCTTTTAGTCTTTAGTGCGAATGCAAACGCGCAGACTTCAACAATTGAGTCCATCAGTTCCTCTTTGCAAGCGGGCACGGAGGTCATCCGAGTAGATTTTTCCCAGCCATTGACAATTCCACCAACGGGATTTGCGGTACAGACGCCTGCGCGAATCGCGCTTGACTTTCCGGGAGTTTCGAATGCAGTTGGTAAATCTATGGTCGAAGTCAACCAGGGAAACCTTCGCTCGGTCAATATTGTTCAGGCGGGGGATAGAACCAGATTGGTGTTGAATTTGAAGAGCGCTGCGTCCTACCGGACTCAAATAGTTGGAAAATCGCTGTTGGTCTCGTTGGACCCAGTTGCTACCGCACCTCAAGCGAATGTACCTGTGTCTGCATTTGCCGAAGGTAGAAATCGCGAAAATCTCCCTTTGCGAGATGTTGATTTTCGCCGCGGATCAGATGGGGCGGGGCGGATAGTCGTGGATCTAGCAAATAATCAGGTGGGTGTAGATATCAGGCAACAGGGTCAAACATTGGTTGTTGAATTTCTTAAATCAACGTTACCGGAGGGGCTGAGACGTCGATTGGATGTTGGAGATTTTGGCACACCGGTCCAAACTGTTACGACATTTCAAACAGGTGATCGGGTAAGGGTTGTTGTTGAGCCGAAGGGGGCGTGGGAGCACAGCGCGTATCAGAGCGACAATCAGTTTGTAGTTGAGGTGAGGCAGCAAAAGGTTGACCCAGGAAAGCTCACGCAAGGGCCGGGATACAGTGGTGAAAAACTATCCCTCAATTTTCAGAATATTGAGGTGCGTTCTTTGCTTCAAGTAATTGCTGATTTTACGAATTTCAACGTTGTGACATCTGATTCAGTTACAGGTGGAGTAACTTTGAGACTGAAGGACGTGCCCTGGGATCAGGCGCTCGATATTATTCTTCAGGCCAAAGGGCTTGGCATGCGCAAGTCTGGAAACGTACTTTGGATTGCGCCCAAAGACGAAATTGCAAGCAAAGAAAAACTTGATCTGGAATCCAAAGCAGCACTTCAGAATCTGGAACCAGTCAGAACCCAAGCCTTCCAGCTCAATTACACGAAGGCCGCAGATATTGCTGCCCAGCTGACCGCAGGTGGTAGCGGAGGTGGCAGCGGCTCAAATAGCGCAAGAATTCTAAGCCCACGCGGAAGCGTGATCGCTGAACCGCGTACCAATCAGTTGTTTGTCAGTGACATTGGCGCAAAGCTTGAACAAGTGCAACAGCTGATTTCCAAGCTAGATATCGCGATTCGACAGGTTTTAATCGAAGCCAGGATAGTCGAAGCCTCTGATACTTTTGGTAAGTCACTGGGTGTTAGACTTGGTGGAAGCGATTTGCGCGGGGTACGCGGAGGTGATCCCGGATACGCAGTATCTGGATCGAACAGAGTTACCTTCGGCGGGACTTACAACGCGGTGTCTAGTACGACGGGTGAAAGCGTTAACTCGCTGGATACTATAAATTCTAATTTTGTAAATCTTCCGGCTGTTGGGCAGGGTGGCTTCAATCCGGCATCATTTGCAATATCGTTGTTTAGCGCAAGTGCGAATCGTTTTCTTAATCTCGAGTTGTCTGCTCTGGAGGCCGATGGCAAAGGTAAACTTGTGTCGAGCCCGAGGATTGTTACAGCAGATCAAACTAAAGCCTTGATCGAGCAGGGAACTGAGTTCCCGTATCAGCAGGCAACATCCAGCGGAGCCACATCAGTAGCATTTCGTAAGGCAAATCTGAAGCTCGAAGTAACGCCGCAAATTACACCTGAAGGCAATATTATTTTGGATCTGGACATCAACAAAGACAGCCGCGGCGAAACTACTGCTGCTGGAATTGCCATTAATACTAAGCATATCAAGACTCAAGTGCTGGTGGAGAACGGCGGAACGGTTGTGATTGGTGGTATTTTTGAACTGAGCGAGACTGAAAATGAGACGAAAGTTCCGTTCCTGGGCGATTTGCCGGCGGTAGGTAATTTGTTTAAAACCAAATCGCGTACAGCTAGTAAGCAAGAGATGCTTGTATTCATTACGCCAAAGATGATTTCTGACAAAGCGGCGGCACGTTGATTTTTTTGAGCTCGATTTATCGATTTAAGGGTTGTTATGTCTATTCGTAGTTTAATATTCACGGTTTCATTGAGCCTACTGATGGTTGCGTGTGGTGGTGGTGGCGGAAGTGCCGGAACTGTGTCTGGTGGAGCATCTGGCACCAGTACTGTTGCAGCGCTTGATACGCCCACACTTTCCGTGACGGATTTCGTGATTGCTACCAACAAAAATACACTGGATGGTAGTGGATCGGATAAGGTCGAACTTACTGTGACTGCATTGAATGCGAGCAGGAATACGGTGCCTAGTGCATTTGTGCAGGTTGGCGTTGGTGCCGGTGCTGTGTTTGCACCCAGCGTTGCCGGGAGTACAGCTACTTCCGCTGACGGCACGTTCAAGGGAGATATTAGACTCGCAGAGGATAGAACGACCCGTACTCTTTCTGTTTCAGTTCGTATCAATGGAATACTTAAATCAACTTCAATTCAAGTTGTTGGAACCGGCACTTCTGCAATATCACCTAATACTGCAACGCTTTCTGTTACCGATGTTATCTTGTCGTTAAATAAGAATAACCTCAGTAACAGCGGACTTGATACTGTGGTTTTAACAGTAACGGCATTGAACTCAACACGTAACGTCGTGCCAGATGCCGCTGTAAACGTGACCATTGGTCAATCTGCAGCGTTCAGTGCATCATCAGGAAATAACACAGGAGTTGACGGAACGTACAGAGGAAACATTACGATTGGCAGCGACAAATCTAACAGAGAGGTATTTGTTACTGCATTGATTAACAATGTGTCAAGAACGACCTCTATCCAGGTCGTTGGCAGCAAAATCGTGTTGTCCACATTGCCGTCTAGTCCTGCTCCTGGGCAAATTGGCACGATTACGGCGGTTGTAACAGATTTCGCCTCAAATCCTATCCCGGGCGTCACGTTGACTTTTTCGGGAACACTTCCGGTACAAACTGGTGCGCCCATTGTTACTGGCTTGCTCGGAATAGCAACAAGTACCTTCCGGGCACCGGCGGTGCCTGGTCTTTATACCCTGACAGCCCGTGGGTCAGGGGTGAACGCATCAGAATTGCAAGTTCGGGTATTCGACACGGTCGTGCCTGTTGCCATTATTCCAGCAGGGGCTTCACCTTCACTGGCTGCAACGCCCAATGTCTTGGCCGTGAACACCCCGGGTTCAAGCGCGAATCAGTCAACGCTGAGACTTAACTTTTTGGATTCACTTAATAATCCAGTACAAAATGTACGTGTGCGCTTTGAAGATTTGACGACTGGTTTGCCTGCAATTGGATCCTCCATCTCTACCGGTACGCAAACCGTCTACACCGATGTAACCGGACAGGCAAGGGCCCAATATGTAGCTGGTCAAAACGCGAGTTCTACGAACGGGGTGTTTGTGCGAGCTTGCTATTCCCCTGTAGATTTTACGTCTACCACAGATTGCCCAAATGCTGTAACTGTTTTCCTGACGGTTGCGGGCCAGGCGCTGGCCGTATCTATTGGTGATGATAATGTTCTTTCCTCCGCGCAAGGCATATACACAAAGCGATTCGTTGTGTCTGTAGCAGACGCTGCTGGTAAGCCGATAGTCAATGCCCCTGTTGACATTTCGGTTGATTTAGTTCACTACAGGAAAGCGCAGAATTGGGCCCCTTATTCTTTCCCCGTTGTGACCCTTCCTCCCGAGCCCTCGACATATAGATATACCACTACTGTTGCTGGTGTCACCACTACGTTGACCGGGTATTGGTGTTTGAATGAGGACACCAATAGAAATGGAATTGTTGACGCCGGTGAGAATATTGACGGTAGTTTGGATGTAAACGGTCAGCCTACACTTGAGCCGCGAAAAAGTGATCTATTGATTAATTATGATGCGCCCACAGTAACATCAACCAATTCCAATGGATTCCTTATCGTCAAAGTAGAATACTCTCAGCGGTTTGGTGGTTGGCTCAACTACAGAATTAGGGTGACTACTAGCGTATTGGGTTCGCAAGGGCAGGCAGAAAGAAGTTTCGTGTCCGATGTTGCGGAAGGCGATGTGAGGAATGGATCTTTCCAGACACCTCCATATGGCTTTCGAGACTGTCGTACAGCAGGCTGAGCCTTGTGACGGTATGGCAAAAAGGTAATGATACTTTCACTGATCGGATTGCCTGGCGTCGGGAAAACTGCTGTAGGAAGTTTGCTTGGGGTGTTATTAGAGAAGCAGGTAATTGAAACAGATCGGCTTTTCGAGATTGAATGCAAGTGCACCATAGCTGAATACTTCGACGCACATGGAGAAGCGGCTTTCCGCGATGTAGAAGCTAACTTGCTCGCGAAAGCTCTCCAATCTGACAATATCATTTTGTCAACCGGCGGTGGTGTCGTACTTAGAGCTGAGAATCGCCGCTTATTGCGGTCGCTTTCTTGTGTGGTGTACCTCGACTCTAGCCCGGACTATTTGGTGTCCCGGCTTGCCGCTAGCACCGAGAGGCCGCTCTTTCGCGCACAGGATCCACTACTTCGTATTCGAGCGCTTTGGTCAGACCGCGCAGAGTTATACTTGCAGACCGCGCATTTCACAATATGCGTTGAAAATAAAAGCGTGGAGCATATTGCTGAAGAGGTTATCGATGCTGCTTTTTCAAAGACTTGATTTCTTCTTCGTTACGTCACTAGTGGTGCCAATTTGACTAAGTTAGAAATTGTGCTGTTGGAGAGTTCCTACTCCATATGTGTAGGACGCGATTGTCTTTTTGATCCACTTAATCCAGTAAATCTTCCTGCGGGTTCTACTGCTGTTGTGGTCAGTGACTCGAATGTATTTGCCCTGTGCGGTCAAAAGTACCTTGACCATTTTGCTGGAATTTACCCAAGGGTTCTTAAAATTGTGTTGCAACCTGGCGAAGAAAATAAGCGCTGGGAAACACTCAATATTATCTTCAACGCGTTGCTAGAAAATGCATGTGACAGGGACACTTTGCTATTCGCTTTAGGCGGTGGCGTTGTTGGTGACATGACGGGCTTTGCTGCGTCGTGTTACTTGCGCGGGGTGCCGTTTGTGCAGATACCCACCACACTTCTGGCGCAAGTTGATTCCTCTGTCGGCGGAAAAACCGGTATTAACCATCCCCTTGGCAAAAACATGATTGGGGCGTTCTATCAGCCCCAGTTGGTCATCTGTGATTTAAATACGCTGAAAACCCTGCCTCACCGAGAATTAAGCGCGGGTCTGGCCGAGGTGATCAAATACGGCCCGATAGCCGATATGGCCTTTTTTGAGTGGCTTGAAGCCAATATGGATTTGTTGCTTGCCATGGACATGGATGCCTTGGCCCATGCGGTGAAGCGCAGTTGTGAAATCAAAGCCCATGTGGTGGGCCAGGATGAGCGTGAATCTGGCATCCGGGCCATCTTGAATTTTGGTCATACCTTTGGGCATGCGATTGAGGCGGGATTGGGGTTTGGCGTGTGGCTGCATGGCGAGGCGGTGGGGTGTGGGATGGTGATGGCAGCGCATTTGTCTCAGCGGCTGGGTTTGGTGGAGATGGCGTTTGTTCACCGTTTGACGGTATTGATCTCGCGGGCAGGTTTGCCAATACGTGGGCCGGCTTTGGGTGCGGCGCGGTACTTGGAGCTGATGCGTGTCGACAAAAAAGCAAAGGGTGGCGAGATTCGGTTTGTTCTGATTGACGGGCCAGGTGCAGGGCGTGCCGTGTTGCGGACGGCCCCTGATGCCTTGGTTGCAGAGGTCATTGAGTCGTGCTGTGCTTGAATTTATTGCGGTTTTCTGCTTCTGAATCAATAGCTGCTCGAGCCGTATCGGCGGGTTGAAAGGCTTGTTTTGACATTGATTTCGGCATTGGCCCCCTATGCCTGTCACCCAGGCGAATCTCGCGGCCGCCGCTACCCCGAACAAGCAGCTCCTACCCGCACTGATTTCCAGCGCGACCGCGATCGCATCGTGCACTCCACCGCATTTCGGCGTCTGGTCTACAAGACTCAGGTGTTTCTGAACCACGAAGGTGATCTGTTCCGCACGCGGATGACGCATTCGCTGGAGGTGGCCCAGCTGGCTCGCTCGATTGCACGGGCTTTGCGTCTGAACGAAGATTTGGTGGAGGCGATTGCCTTGTCGCACGATTTGGGGCACACGCCGTTCGGTCACGCCGGGCAAGACGCGCTGAACGCTTGTCTGGCGGCTGTCTTACCCGTGCAGGGCAAGCGAGATCCTGAGCACGAGGATTGGCTGGGCTTTGAACACAACCTGCAAAGCCTGCGCGTGGTCGATGAGCTGGAACACCGCTACGCCCCTTTCGATGGTCTCAATCTGTGTTTTGAGACCCGCGAAGGCATTCTCAAACACTGTTCAGCCGCCAATGCACGGAGCTTGGAGGCAATAGAGCCCGGCGGTGTGGGCCTGCGTTTTCTGAACCGCACCCAGCCCAGTCTGGAGGCCCAGCTGTGCAACCTGGCTGACGAGATTGCTTACAACGCGCACGATGTGGACGACGGCGTGCGCTCGGGGCTGATCTCGCTGGAGCAGTTGCAGGAGATTGATTTGTTTGAGCGCTTTCGCCTGCAAACCCTGGCTGAGCACCCGCATCTGGCCCGGCCGACCCATCAGCGGCGTTTGCTCTACGAGGTGATTCGTCGCCTGCTCAGCGCACAGGTGTATGACGTGATGGAGGCCACCCGTGCCGCGCTGGACCGATGTCAGCCTGACAGTGTGCAGGCCGTCCGTCAGGCTGTGCCGCTGGTGTGCTTCAGTGAAGCCATGCGCAGCGCCGCAGCGCCGCTCAAACAGTTTTTGATGCAACGGCTGTACCGCCACCCCCAGGTCACGCAAATGACCGGTTTGGCCCAGCAAGTGGTGCGTGAGTTGTTTGACGCCTACAGCCAGCAACCGCAGGAAATGCGCGCCAGCTTTGCGGCCAGGCCCGACCGGCACCGCGCGGTGGCTGACTACATTGCGGGAATGACGGACCGATTTGCCAGCAAAGAACATTTCCGCCTCACGGGTGTGACTTTGTTACCACTTTAGAATGCGCATCAACCCGAACCACCGGGCTATTGCTGACATACACGGGGAATACGTGAGCTTTCTTAACCAACTCAAAGCGCAAGCCAGCGCGCTGCAAACCGAACAGGTCATCGACCACGCCTTGCTGGCTGCCAACACCGCGCAAACCGAAGCCGCTTGCAAAACGGCGTGGCTCTATATCAAAGAGCTGGCCGACCAACTCAACGTGATCAACCCGGCAGGCCCCGCGTTCTCGCTGGACGGCAAGACGCCCTGGCCGCCGATGAAGCTGACGGCCTTTCGTGTGGACGCACGCAAAAAACTGCTGCGCAACCAGGAGTGTTATGACTACCTGGCGATTGCCTGGAAGATTGCGCCTCAACAGGAGCTTCAGCCCGGCGCGGTACTGGGTGCAAGCGTCACCGTGAACTTCCCGCCAGATCTGGAGCGTGTGCAAAAGCGCCTGAGCCTGGGCAATGTCAAGCACGACCGCCATGAGCAGCGCCACCCCGAGAAAAACACCTTGCTGGCCTACCGGTTTGAATACACCGTGGAAAGCCGTGGCAGCATCACCATCACGCCCAACCATGACGAGGCCACACTGGCTTTTCGCATCAGCAATGCCAACGGCTTTGAGCTGCTGACCACCCAATGGCCTGCTGCCAGCATTCAAACCGACTTGCTGGACGAACTGGCCAAGCTGCTGGTGGCCCAGCCCAGCCGGTTTGTGCCGAAGTAAGCGCAGCTACCGATGACCGCCAAGCCTGAAGCCGCCCTTGCGCAAACCCAGGCCTGGCTGCAGCGCGCCGTGATTGGGCTGAACCTGTGCCCGTTTGCCAAGGCCGTCCATGCCAAAGACCAGATTCACTGGGCCGTGTGCGAAGCGGCTGATGCACCCACGCTGCTGGGTGCGCTGGAATATGAGCTAAAAAGCCTGGTAGTCCTTGCCGATACTGCTAGAGCCACTACGCTTTTAATAGCGCCCAATGCCTTCCCCGACTTTCTGGATTTCAACGATTTTCTGGCCCAGGCCGACGATCTGCTGGACGATCTGGGCCTGGTGGGCGACATCCAGCTGGCCAGCTTTCACCCCCACTACCAGTTCGCGGGCACCGAGGCAGACGACATCACCAACTACACCAACCGCTCCCCTTACCCCACCTTGCACCTGCTGCGCGAGTCCACCATTGACCAGGCGGTGCAGGCCTTCCCCGATGCTGCAGCCATTTACGAGACGAATATGCACACGCTGACCGCGCTGGGCCACGCCGGTTGGGCGGCGTTGCAGGTCGGGCCCAATCCGGCAAACCATGACTAAGCCACCGAAGCCCGGCGCATCGCCGCCTGCGCCAGGCGTTGAAGCCCAGCTGGGTCTGCGCCCCGGCCAGTCACTCACGCTGCTGCAAGAGCTGCACATCCTCACCCGCGAGGGCAAGATCAACCAGGACTCGCGGCGCAAGCTCAAGCAGGTGTACCACCTGTACCAGCTCATCGAGCCGCTGCTCAAAGAAGAGCAGGGCGGTGAACCCCTCACGCTGGCCGACCATGGCGCAGGCAAGTCCTACCTGGGCTTCATCCTGTACGACCTGTTTTTCAAAGCCCAGGCGGGTAGCCACATCTACGGCATTGAAACCCGGCCCGAGCTGGTTGCTGCGTCGCAGGCACTGGCCCAAAAGCTCGGCTTTGAGCGCATGCACTTTTTGAACATCACTGCCGCCGACGCCGCGCAGGCCACGCAACTGCCCCCACGCATCCGCATCATCACCGCCCTGCACGCCTGCGACACCGCCACCGACGACGCGATTGCCTTTGGCCTGGCCAAGCAGGCGCAAGCGATGGTGATCGTGCCCTGCTGCCAGGCCGAGGTGGCGGGCGTGCTGCGCGGCGGCAAGGCCCTGGCGCTGGCCCGCACGCCGCTGGCCGAGCTGTGGCGCCACCCCCTGCACACCCGCGAGCTGGGCAGCCAGATCACCAATGTGCTGCGCTGCCTGCACCTGGAAGCCCAGGGCTATCAGGTCACCGTCACCGAGCTGGTGGGCTGGGAGCACAGCCTGAAAAACGAACTCATCATGGCCCGCTACACGGGCCAAAAAAAGCACAGCGCGGCGCAGCGGCTGCACAGTTTGCTGCAAGAATTTGGTTTGATGTCGCTGGCGGCCAGCCGCTTTGGTTTGCCGGTAGAGCCGGTCGTTTGAGTTGTCAATTGCTATGTTTTTGGTAGCTGCTTGAGCAGCATTCACAAGGGCTACTTGCATAGTTCATTGATAAATCGACACCCACGCATCCCACCAAGCCAAAAAATCAAGCTAAACAGGCCACCAGCCCATACAAATACTGCTCAAGCAGCTACACAATTAATAGCAACTCAAATCAACAGGAGACACACCATGCATATTCTCATCACCGGCGGCAGCGGCTTTCTGGGCGCACGATTGGCCCGCAGCCTACTGGCCCAAGCCACTTTTGTGTTGAACGGTGCCGCCTCGCAAGCCATCACCACCATCACCTTGACTGACCGCGCCGCGCCGCCCGACGACCTGTCCGCTGACCCGCGTATCCGCTTTGTGGGGGGCGACCTCAATGACCTGCTGGAAACCGGGCAAATCCCTGCAAAAAACACGAGCGCCGTCTTCCACCTGGCCGCGGCTGTCAGTGGTGAATGTGAGGCCGACTTTGATCTGGGCATGCGCAGCAACCTGGACGCCACCCGCGCCCTGCTGCAAGCCTGCCGCAGCCTGGGCAACCAGCCCTTGTTTGTTTTTGCCAGCTCGCTGGCTGTATATGGCAGCCCACCCGGCACCGGCCTGCCACCGGAGATTGAAGACGACACCTTGCCCACGCCCCAAGGCAGTTACGGCATTCAAAAGTTCATTGGTGAGCAGTTGGTCGCCGATTACGGCCGTAAAGGCTTCATCGTGGCCCGTAACGTGCGCCTGATGACCGTCAGCGTGCGCCCCGGCAAGCCCAACGGTGCCGCCTCCAGTTTCTTGAGCGGCATGATCCGCGAGCCCCTGGCCGGCGTGCGCGCGCAAGTGCCCGTGCCAGCCGAAACGCCCGTCGCCCTGTCCTCACCCGCTCGCACGGTCGAAGGCCTGCTGTGCGCCGCCCAAACCGCCAGCGCGCTCTGGGGCCCGTTGACCGCTGTCAACCTGCCCGCGCTGAGCACCACAGTTGGCGAGATGGCCGCCGCCCTGCAGCGCGTGGCTGGTACATCGGCCACAGCGCTGCTGGACTGGGTGCCAGACCCCGCTGTGATGCGCCTGGTCAGCAACTGGCCGGGCCGCATCGCCTCCACCCGCGCCCGCGCCCTGGGCCTGCACAGCGACGCTAACTTTGAAGCGGTGGTGCGCGACTATGTGCGCGAGAACGCGGCGGCGGTGACGCTGGCTGGCGTAAGAAGCTGAAAACCGGGCTTTTTCACGTCAATCGGGCTGTTGCCCTGGTGGATATTGCTCAAACAGCTATCAAAAGTATAGTGACGAGAACTCACACCAAGCCGTAAAACCCCCGCACCGCATCCCAGGCCTGCTGGGGTGTATCCACAAAGGTCAGCAGTTTCAAGTCACCGGGCGAAATCACGCCTTCTTCTGCCAGCACCTCCCAGTTCACCAGTCGCTTCCAGTAAGCCGAGCCAAACAGCACGATGGGCACCTGGGCTGATTTTTTGGTTTGCACCAGGGTGATGATTTCAAACAGCTCGTCCAGCGTGCCAAAGCCGCCGGGGAAGGCCACCAGGGCCTTGGCGCGCATCATGAAATGCATTTTGCGGGCGGCGAAGTAGTGAAACGTGAAGCTCAGTGCGGGTGTCACGTAGGTATTGGCGGCTTCTTCGTGCGGCAGGGCAATGGCCAGGCCCACGCTGTCTGCGCCCGCCTCATACGCGCCGCGGTTGGCCGCCTGCATGATGCCGGGGCCGCCGCCGGTGCAGATAAACAGGCGGTCTTGTGCGCTTTTGCCCTGGCTGTAGCGGGCCACCAAGCCCGCAAAGGCGCGGGCCGCTTCGTAGTAGGGCGCGCTGCGCGCCAGGGTCTGGGCCTGGTGCAGGGCCGCGCTATCGCCCTGGGCGTGGGCGGCGGCCAGCAGCGCCTGGCAATCGTCGTGGCTTTTGAAGCGGGCGCTGCCAAACACCACAATGGTGTTTTCAATGCCGTGGGCTTGCTGCTCCAGGTCCGGTTTGAGCAGTTCCAGCTGAAAGCGTATGCCACGGGTTTCGCGGCGCAGCAAAAATTCGGGGTCGGCAAAGGCCAGGCGGCGTGCGTCGGGCAGGGTTTGCACATCGGCGCGGGCATCGGCCAGGGGGCGCTGGTGCAGCATGGGGGAGGGGGTGGGCCGGTCGGAGGGTATGGAGTTTGTCGTGGTCATGCAGGTATTTTGCGGTGAGAGCCGTTTCTCCGGTATTCTTCGCGGCTTTTCAGCATTCCTAAGTTCTCAAAAACTTGAGTTTTACCGTCAACTTGGAGGGAGGTAGCACCAATGAACAAGTCAGGCGATTCAGCATTTCACGTGCTGCTAGACGGCAAGCCGGTAGGGCCCTACAACCGCCGCACCCTGGTGGGCATGCGGCTAAAGCACACGCTGAACAACGACCACGTGCTGGTCGGCCAGACCGGCACCCGTTTGACCGTGGCCCAGCTGCTCAGCCAGCGCACGCCACGCGAAAGCAGTTTTGACCCCGCTCGCACCTCGCGCTCGGTGGTGCAGGCCACGTTCAATGCCAGCCTGTACGGCGTGGAGGGTTCCGGATTCGACATTCCCCTGTTTGACGGCGAAATCGAGCTGCGGGTGCAGCAAGGCGTGCTGCGGCTGGCGGGCCGCTTCAAGCAAGGTGGCAACTGGAAAGACGACCGCATCAAGCTGCCACTGGCTAGCGTCATGCATGGCCGCGCCGTGGGCTCGCGGGTCGATCTGTGGCTCAAGCCGCCGGTGGCCCCGGGTGCAAAGACCAAACCCAGTCTGCAAAGCCTGTCGCTGGAGCTGTTCATGCCCGAGTCGGCGGGCGAGTTGCTCAACTTCCTGCCCGAAGCCACGCCACCGCCTAACGGCCTGTTGGCACCGCAGCCCGTCAGCGCCAAGCCAGTGTGGCTGGGCTGGGTGGCCGCCATTGGTGTGTCGGTGGTGCTGGGGCTGCTAGCCGTGGTGGCGTTTCGGCAAAAGCTGTGGTGAGCAGCTAAACCGCTCACAGCGCCAAGGCCAGCGCCAGCGGCACAAACACCAGCGCCAGCGCGTTGCCCAGCAAAATCATGGCGGCCACTTTTTCGGGCTCTTGCTGGTAGCGATCGGCCAGCAAAAATTGCATCACGGCCGGGGGCAGGGCGCCAAACAAAATCAGTTGCGCGCGGGCCTCGCCCTGTAGCCCCAGCGCCCAGGCCAGCGGAAAGGCCAGGGCCAGGCCAATCAGGGGTCTGGCAAAGGCACCCAGCAGGCCCAGGGTGACCGCATTTTTTTGCAAGCCGGTCAGCCGCACACCCAGCGCAAACAGCATCAGCGGCAGCATGGCATCACCCATCAGCTTCATGCCGGTCAACAGCAACTCGGGTGGCCGCACGCCGGTGGCGGCACTCGCAAAGCCCAGGGCGGTGGCCAGCATCAGCGGGCTGAGCAGCAGCTCGCGGGTGCTGGCATGGGCGCTGGTGATGCGCGCGCCCAGCGAGAAATGCAGCAGATTGCCAATCGAAAACAGGGCTACCGCCGCGCCAAAATGGCTGGGGCCAAACGCCAGCAAGGCCAGCGGCAGGCCCATATTGCCGCTGTTGTTGAACATCACCACCGGCACCAGGCTGCGCGGGTTTGCACCCGTGGCCCGCGCCAGGCCCCAAGCCAATGCGCCACAACCCAGAATCAGCAAGGCCCCGCCCATCAGCAACTGCGTGTGATCGGCCAATTTGAATTCGCGTCCGGCCAATGCCGAATACACCAGCACCGGTGCCAGCACGTCCAGCACGATGCGGTTGAACGCAGTGAGGTCTGGCCGGGCTTTGCGTCCGTAAAAGTAGCCCACCGCCACGATGAAAAACACCGGCACGATGACTTGGGCGATGCGGGTGATGAGGTCCATGTAGGGTCGATGATGAATGACTTGCCCTGCGGGCTGTGATGACGGGATGACAGATACTTGACTTGTCATCTGTCATCAAGCCGTGTAGCGGCGAGGTCATCCTTCATCGGTTTTGAAAACAAAAAAGGCTCCGCTGCGGAGCCTTTGATGGTTTCAAAACCGATGAAAGGTCAAACGCGTTTGCGGTACTCGCCTGTTCGCGTATCAATCTCCACCTTGTCGCCCTGCGCCACAAAAATCGGCACGCCAATCTCGAAACCGGTCGCAATTTTGGCGGGCTTCAAAACCTTGCCGGAGGTGTCACCTTTCACTGCGGGCTCAGTCCAGGTGATTTCGCGCTCGACGCTGGTGGGCAACTCCACCGAGATGGCTTTGCCGTCGTAGAACACCACTTCCAGTTCCATGCCGTCTTCCAGGTAGTTCAGCGTGTCGCCCATGTTTTCGGCTTCCACCTCGTACTGGTTGTAGTCAGCGTCCATGCAAACATACATGGGGTCGGCAAAGTAGCTGTAGGTGCAGTCTTTCTTGTCCAGAATGACCTGATCCATCTTATCGTCAGCCTTGAACACGACTTCGGTGCCGAAGTTGGCGATCAGGCTTTTGAGCTTCATGCGCACGGTGGCTGAGTTGCGACCACCGCGGCTGTATTCGGTTTTCAGCACGACCATGGGGTCTTTGCCATGCATGATGACATTGCCGGCGCGGATTTCTTGAGCGATTTTCATAAAGTTTGCCTGGGGTTCAAAGGAGACGAAAAGGTGGCTGGGCCAGGGCGGTGCGCCCTGCACAAAGCCCGCAATTTTAGCCGCCTTCGACATTCCGACCCATATTTTCGAGCCAAATTGGCATCTGGCCCGTGTAAATACTGCTCAAGCAGCTATGTAATTGATAGCGTTTGAGGTCTCAGGCCTTGGCACCCAGCGCCCGTGCGGCCGCTCTGGAGGCCGCCAGCGCGGCTTCGTCTGGCGCCGTTTTCGTGTCCCACCCGGCCAGATGCTGCTCGGCCACGTCCACCAGTGCGTTGATCCACAGCTGGGAGTCGTTCAGGCCCGCAATGTGGTGAAACACCTTGCCACCCGCATGCAAAAACGCCTCGCGCGCCTCGATGTTGATTTCTTCCAGCGTTTCCAGGCCATCGCAGTTAAAGCCGGGGCACACCACGTCCACCCGCTGCAAGCCCTTTTGGGCCATGGCGATCAAGCTGGGCTCGGTGTAGGGCTGTAGCCATTTGGCGCGGCCCAGGCGGCTTTGAAAGGTGACGGTGTATTGGTCTTTGCGCAAGCTCAGGTGCTCAGCCAGCAGGCGCGCGGTTTTGTGGGCCTGACAGTGGTAGGGGTCACCCAAGTGCAGGGTGCGCTCGGGCACACCATGAAAACTCATCACCAGGTGCTCTTGCGGCCCATTGATGCGGCCAAACGCCTGCCAGTGCGCCTTGATACGCCCGGCCAACGCGGCGATGTAGCCGGGGTGGTCGTGGTACTGGTTGACAAAGCGCAGCTCGGGCACCAGCCGGGTTTTGGCGGCCCAGGTGTAGACCGCGTCAAACACGCTGGCGGTGGTGGTGGCGCTGTACTGCGGGTAGGCCGGCAAGATCAGCACGCGCGTGGCACCTTCGGCCTTGAGCGCGTCCAGTTGTGAGCCAATGCTGGTGCTGCCATAGCGCATGGCATAGCGCACGCTGATGTGGTGGCCTCGGTTGCCCAGGTGGCCGCGCAGCAAATTGGCCTGTTTGTCAGTCCATACCTTCAGTGGCGAGCCGTCCGCCGTCCAGATGCTGGCGTATTTGGCGGCCGACTTGGCGGGGCGGGTGCGCAAAATAATGCCGTGCAGGATGAGCCACCAAACGGGCCGAGGAATCTCCACCACCCGCGCGTCCCACAAAAACTCGCCCAGGTAGCGGCGCACGGCCGAAGATGTAGGCGCGTCGGGTGTGCCCAGGTTGCAGAACAACACGGCGGTGCGGGGTGCCTGGCCGTGGTTGAAGGCGGGTTCTTTGTGCATAGGTTTGGAAACTGACAAATCAATGAAGACAAGGGTAATTCTGGGGTGCAGACGACCGGTTCGCGTCATACCCGGCGGCTATTCTTACAGCCATGCTCGATACAACAAAAATCAAAGCCATCTCGTTGGATCTGGACGATACCCTGTGGCCGATCTGGCCCACCATCGAGCGCGCAGAACAAAAACTGAATGACTGGCTCCATGAGCATGCACCGATGACTGCCGCCATGTTTTCCAGCCCCGCTGCGCTGCGCGATCTGCGAGGCCAGGTGCTGGCCAGCCGGCCCGAACTCAAGAGCGACCTGAGCGCCGTGCGCCGCGAGTCCATCCGCCTGGCGCTGTATCGGTCGAAAGAAAATCCGTTGATGGCCGAGGCTGCGTTCGAGGTGTTTTTTGCGGCCCGACAGGAGGTTGACCTGTATGCCGATGCGCTGCCCGCACTGGAGTTTTTGAGCAGCCGCTACCCGCTGGTGAGCCTGTCCAACGGCAACGCCGACCTGTTTCGCACCGGTATTTCGCGCTACTTTCGCGCCGGCATCAGTGCGCGCGAGTTTGGCAAAGGCAAACCGGATCCGGGCATTTTTCATGCGGCTGCCGGCGCGGTTGAAGTCTGCCCCACCCAGGTGCTGCATGTGGGCGACGACGTGACGCTGGACGTGCTGGGCGCGCTGAACGCCGGGATGCAGGCTGTGTGGGTCAACCGCAGCGACCACGCCTGGCCACATGACTCCAAGGCACCCATCACGGTGGCTAATCTGATGCAGTTGTGCGACCTGTTGAAATAAGCATCAGCGCGTCCTGGCCCGAGCGCACCGCGCCTTCCAGCGTGGCGGGGTAAGGTCCCTGCACATAGTCGCCGCAGGCCAGAAGGCGAGACGCCACGCGCGCGGGCGGGCGCTGCAAACCCGGCGTGCAGGCAAACGTGGCCCGCTTTTCCACCACCGTTTGCAGCGGCACCAGGCCGCGCCAGCCCAGGGATACGGCTTGGGCCAGCACCTGTTTTTCAATCTCCGCCTTGCTGCCCTGGCTGGCGCTGACCACAAAAGCCAGCAAGCCGGTGGGGCCACCCAGCTGCCCCCGGTCAAACACAAACTGCGCCGGTGCACCGGCGCTGCTGCGCAGGCTGAGCATGGGTGCGGGTAGGTGCAAGGCGCTGTGCAGGTAAACCGTGGTGATGGCCTCGTACTGCAAGGCTTGCGCCTGCGCCGCCCACGCGGGTGCCGGGCCCGTCAACAGCCGCGCAGCCTCGGGCGCAGGGCAGGCCACGATGACCTGGTCAAACGTGGGCAATGTTGCTGTGGTTTCGCCCTCGCAACGCAGCTGCCAGCCACTGGCCTGCCGGTTGAACTGCACCACGCGCTGGCCCAGCAGCACCTGCGCGTTGTGCGCGCCCAGCCAGGTCGCCGCAGCGTCAGGAAACAGCGTGCCCAGGTCAACCCGTGGCAGCAGCAGGTTGGAAGCCCGCATACCGGTGTGCCCCTTGCGAAACAGGCTGTCGCGCAGCACCCGCAAAAACACGCCCCCGCTAGACCGGCTGGCCGGTGTGTTCAGTGCCGACACACACAGCGGCTCGATCAACTCCGCCTGCACACGCGGCGAAATGCCCTTGCACAAGTCGGCCACGGTCTGTTGCGCCGGGCAGCGAAAACCGGCCAGTTGCCATCTGAGCGCGGCGCGCAGCAGGCTGCGCTTGTCGTGCCAGTCCCAGCCAGGAGCCTGCAAAATGCCAGCCACTGCATCCAGCGGGGCGGGCAGGTAGGGCTTGTCGTGCGGCAGCACCAGGCCGCTGCCGTCGGGGAACTGCAAAGTCAGCGGCAGGCGCAGCAGAGCGGTCTGCAGGTTCACGCCCACGCGCTGCATCAGCTTGAGTGTTTCGCTGTAGGCACCAATCAGGATGTGCTGCCCGTTGTCCAGCACCGTGGTGCTGCCATCGGGCAGGGTGACGGGCAGCGCCCGGGCCCGCCCGCCCAGCTGGCGTGTGGCCTCCAGCACCGTCACCTGGTGGCCCGCCTGCACCGCCGCCACCGCAGCGGCCAGGCCTGCCCAGCCGGCACCCACCACAGCCAGTTTCACATCAGCCCCAGCGCCTGCACCCGCCAGGCCAGCCACAGCTTGCGCAGCGGCGGCAGGCTCACGCGCTGGTGCAGCACCTGAAAGTTGTCGGCCTCAATCTCGCGCAGCAGCGCCCGGTAAATGCTGGCCATCATCAGCCCCGGCTTTTGCGCGCGCCGCTCGTCTTGCGGCAGCAGGGCCAGGGCCTCGTCATACAGACTGTGGGCGCGCTCGGCCTGAAAACGCATCAGGGCCAGAAAACGGTCGGAATACAGGCGCTTGAGCACCTCGTGCGCCTTCACATCAAACTGCTGCAACTCGTGCACCGGCAGGTAAATGCGCCCCCGCATCGCGTCTTCACCCACGTCGCGAATGATGTTGGTCATCTGCAAGGCCAGGCCCAGCTTGTGCGCGTACAGCGTGGTGGCCTCCTGCGTCTGCCCAAAAATGCGCGCCGACACCTCGCCCACGACACCCGCAACCAAGTGGCAATACTTGGCAAGGCCCGCAAAGTCCAGGTAGCGCGACTGGTCCAGATCCATCTGGCAGCCTTCCACAATCGCCTGCAACTGCCGCTGCTCAATGCCGTAAGTCGGTGCCAGCGGCATCAGTGCCTGCATCACCGGGTGGCTGGGCTGCCCGGCAAACGCTTTGGCAATTTCGCTGTGCCACCAGGCCAGCTTGGTGCGCGCCACACTGGCCTCGCTGACTTCGTCGACCACATCGTCCACCTCCCGGCAAAACGCATAAAACGCCGTGATGGCAGCGCGCCGGGGCTTGGGCAGGAACAAAAAGGCGTAATAGAAGCTGCTGCCAGATGCAGCGGCTTTTTGCTGGACGTATTGCTGGGGTGACATGGGGCCGTATTGTCGCG
Source organism: Comamonadaceae bacterium (assembly GCA_013297875.1). GTDB lineage: Bacteria > Pseudomonadota > Gammaproteobacteria > Burkholderiales > Burkholderiaceae_C > JAAFIW01. Next base: position 36,700 of record JAAFIW010000023.1, read on the forward strand.
GCTGGGTGTGACGGGTTCGGGGCGGTGTGGATAGGCCCTGTACGCCAAAGGTGTGTCGTTCGCCCGATAGACCTTTTCGCCGAGAGCCGGGTCAGAAGGTCACAGGCCACTGGGGGCTGCGCTCAAACCAGTTCAATTTGAACCTTTCTACCAACCAGTGTTGCGGCCCGTTGTAGCGTGGACAGCATCACATCCCGAGTGGGGTCTAGCAGTCGGTCAACTTGTGATCTGCTGGTGCCGAGCAAGACAGCAAGGCGTGCTTTGCTGAGGGACTTTTCCTGCATGGCATCGGTGAGCTGCCAGACGATGACTTCCTTGATTGCCAACGCTTGATCTTCGTCGTAGCTTCCTTCTTCTTTCAGGAAGTCGTCAAGACTGCTTCCGCGATTTTGCTTGCTCATGATTTAAGTTCCTTCAGCCGCTTGCGAGCGACCACGAGTTCAGAGGGGGGCGTCTTCTGAGTCTTCTTGATGAACGCATGAAGCGCCACGAGAACACCGTCATCAATACCCAGCAGGACGCGGGCAATACGGTTGCTCGGCAGCGTGGTTCGAATTTCCCATAGCCCCTCGCCCATCGGGCGGCAAAGTGGCATCCCCACTGGCCATCGCCATTGCGCACGCATCAGGTCTTTGCCCATTTCTCGACGATCTTCTGGTGGTAGATCCTTGAGCCACTCGCGCACCGGTTCTGTGCCACCTTCTGACCGGAAGAAGATCAGCGGAATCTTTTGCGCTGGTAGCTTAGGCATAACTTAGAAGCGCATTTGTACCACGCATGGTGCAGGGTTGCAAGCGCCAATGAGAGTGCCGAGGTCGCCTGTGCCATCAACGTGTGAGTGCTCGACAACCCTAGTCCCTGTGCTTTGCGATGTAGCGCCCCAATGCACCGAAGACGAGCGCTGCGAACGCTGCTGAGCCAAAAACAGCAGTGTTTCCCAAGCGAAGGTCAGCAGACACTGTGCTGAGCAACCCGGCGACCACAAAAAAGCCTAAGAAGGCACCGACGCCGCCATACACCCTTTGATCCATATCGCTCGTGAGCGACCTCAGTTTGGCTGACCCGCCCACCTGATCCCCCACCAGGTCGGTGCCGCACCTCAAGCAGTGACGATCCGTTGGAATGTTCTGCGCGCTACAGTTTGGACAGTACATGACATACACCTTTAATGCCGCAGCGCAGCCGAACCCGATGGCAGTTCGGATGGAGCGGCCTGTTATGCGGATGTCTTCCGCATTCTTAGACCACCATTACTTCAAACGTCTCAAACGGCGTGCATTCCAAAATTCAAGCAACGTAGCCAGCGCAAAAAAAAACAGCCAGTGCGCCCCCGAGCTTCACGAGCCAAGAAATTTGAAAAAACGCAGCCGCTATGACCACCGCAAGAACAAATGCGATGAGTCTCAAACCGCTGCGCACTCGAACCTCAGATTGTTTCGCGAAACGCACGTTTTTTGAATTCACAGGATTCTCACTCACTCAGTACGTCTGACCGGCCAAACGATCAGCGTTTATCCGCCACCTCAAAGCCTGGGCTCCGTGATAAACCCAATCTTGCGCAACCCCGCCTGCTGCGCCGCTGCCATGGCCGTGGCGACCTTTTCGTAGCGCACGTCTTTGTCCCCGCGAATGTGCAACTCGGGTTGCGGGTTTTTGGCGGCTTCGGCTTTCAGCAGCGCGGGCAGGGCGGTTTCTTCCACGCGGTTTTCGTTCCAGTAGTACGCACCTTGCGCGTCCACGCTCAGGCGCACGGTTTGCGGCTTGGCGTCTTGGGGCTGGTTGGTGGCGCGGGGCAGGTCGATGTTGACGGCGTGTTTCATCACGGGCACGGTGATGATGAAGATGATGAGCAGCACCAGCATCACGTCCACAAAGGGCGTCATGTTGATTTCGTTCATCACTTCGTCTGTTTCGTCTTGGGTTCCGAAGGCCATGTCAGGCTTTCTTCATGGGGATGACTTTGCCGTCGCCGCTCGCACTCACGCGCGCGCCGGTCACAAAGTAAGCATGCAGGTCATGCCCAAAGCGGTTCAGCTTGACCAGCACGCCTTTGTTGCCGCGCACCAGGGCGTTGTAGCCCAGCACGGCGGGTATGGCCACGGCCAGGCCCAGGGCGGTCATGATGAGTGCTTCGCCAATGGGGCCAGCCACTTTGTCGATGGTGGCCTGACCAGCGGTGCCAATGGCCAGCAGCGCGTGGTAGATGCCCCAGACGGTGCCAAACAGGCCCACAAACGGCGCGGTAGAGCCCACCGAAGCCAGGATGGCCAGGCCTGACTGCAGGCGGGCGGTTGAGTCGTCGATGCTGTTGCGCAAGCTGCGGGTGATCCAGTCACTCACGTCCAGGCTGTCGTGCAACTGGGGTTTGGCCGACCCGTCTTTGTGCTGCAAGTGGTTGACGGCTTCGCGGCCTTCAACTGCCAGTGCGCGAAACGGGTTGGCCGGGTCCGTACCCAGCTTGCCCAGGCCGTCGGCAAAGTCAGCGCTGTGCCAGAAGGCTTCGGTGGCGCGGGCCTGGTTGGCAAATTTGCGCAGGTCCAGCACCTTGAGCAAGATGACGATCCACGACGCGAGCGACATGCCCAGCAGCAGCAGCGCCACGGTTTTGGTCACCAGGTCGCCCTGCGTCCACACATTCATCAAACCGAATTGCGTATTCATCAGCTGTCACTCCAAAACAAAATTAATCGGTACGGTAAACCACATGGCCTCAGCCACACCACCGCGCTTGCCGGGCACGTAGCGCCAGCGCTGCACCGTGTCCAGCGCAGCTTTGTCCAGCCGGTCAAAACCGCTGGACTGGCGAATTTCAGCTTTTTGCGCCGTGCCATCAACCCCGATCAGCACCCGCACCAGCACCTTGCCCTGCTCCCCCAGGCGGCGGCTTTGTGGGGGGTAGGCGGGGCTGGGGTTTTGCAGGTAGTCGGCGTCGCTGGAGGGCAGCTCCACTTTGGCCGGGGCAGGTGGTGCGGGGGGCAGGGCAGGCGGCGCGGGGGCAGCGGCCACGGGTGCGGCAATCGGCGGGGGCGGTGGCTGGGGCGTGGTCACACCCGTGGGTGCGTTGGGCGCGGGTGTAGGGTCGGCAATGGCCGTGGGCATGGGCGGTGGGGGCAGGGTAGGGGCCGTGCGTTTGACCACGGGCTGGGCGGGTGGCGGCGGCGATTTGGGTGGAGGGGGCGGCGGCGGTTCTTTGGGCTTGGGTGGCTCGATGATCTGGCTCAAGATTTCAACTGGCACGACCACTTCGATAACGCGCGCCACCAAGCCCGCCTGCAAGGCCCACAGCGCAGCGGCATGAAACAGCACCACGCTGCCCGCAATCACAAGCGTTCGGTTCACGGTGAAGAAAGAGTTAAGTAGCCGGATGAAGATAGCTTACGCAAGACGTTTGCCCGGTGGATGCACATTTAGCCCGGCGGGTTCGCCCGCGGTGTGCGAACGATCCACGCGGCGCTGGCCACCACCAGAATAAAACCGCCCAGCAAACCCAGGGCTACTGGGCCTGCACCTGTGGTGAAGAGACCGAAGAATGCCATGCCCTGCTTTCCAGAATGGATTTGGCCAGCGCAATGGCGGCAACCGGATGGCTGGCGCTGCATTGGGCCACCACATCGCGCGCGCAGCTTTCGCATTGCCCGCATTGGGTGGCCACACCCAACTCCAGCTGAATCTCATCAAAGCCCAAACCCGCGCGAGCATGTCGGGCGATTTCACGGTCTGTGATTCGGTGGCAGATGCAGACAATCATGGTCGGGTCAATTGGTTGGGTGTTGATCAGGAATCGCAATTCTAAATGCGAATCTATCGCATTTGAAGAAGTCCCTGTTCAAACTGTGGTGAGTTTCAGAATAGACTTTTTGATCCAGCCTCAGCCGCCTGTTTTTGAGTCAAATCTGGCTAACGTGCAAACGGGTAGAGCACAAGCAGCTACGAATTCAGTAGCGAAACAGGCTCAGTAGCGTGCGTAGATGTCGGGGTCGCCCGACAGCGACTCACTTTTCTTTGCGTCGCCAAAGAAAAGTCAAGCAAAACAAAGGCGACCCGCAGTCTGGGTCCCTTCGCTTCGCTACGGGCACCTTGCGGTGCTCAAACCCAGTGGGGTCATGTGCAAACTCGCCTGCGGCTCAAAAGGGAACCTCTGCACAAGTCCTTGTGGAACTGTGGCGTGCCCAATTCTCGTGTTCGGGGGATGGGATGCAAGGCGTCTTTTTGCAGCCAATAGCGGTGCTATTGGCAATAAAAGCAACGCAGCAGACCGCCCGAGACCGCGCGATCACAGGCCGCAAGGACTTGTGCAGAGGTTCCCCCGCACATGCCCTGATCCACTGGGCTTTGCGCTCCTCAGCCCAGCCTGAACGGGGTTTCTACCCTGTCAGCTCAAACGGAATTTCAAGCTTCATCGAGCCGAATCAATCACCTCAAACACCAGCCAGGTACCCCGTCAGCGTGCGCGTGATGCGCTGCGCCAGATCGGGTGGCGGCACGCGCAGGCGGCCGGCGTCGGCTTCCACCAGGGCGCGGGTGATGACCAGGCAATCACGCACGGCCTCGTGGGTGATGGCGGGCAGGTGCTGCACCAGCAGGCCGTGCACCGCCTGCGCCAGGCGCTGGTTTGCCTGCGCCAGGTGGTCGTCGACGGGCAGGCGCTTTTCTTCATGGTCTAGTGCGGCGGCCAGCACGGGGTCGGCATATTGCTGGCGCACCGCCAAGTCGGCTAAGGCGGCCAGCGCCTCTTGCAGCGGTTTGCCGTGCACTTGCGCGGCGGTCGCTTCCACCGCGTCGGCCAGTTCCACATGCGCCTGCTTCAGCAGGGCCACCACCAAGGCGGCCTTGTTGGGAAAGTATTGGTACAGCGAGCCCACGCTGATGCCGGCTACCTGCGCCACCCGGTTGGTGTTGAACCCGGCCAGTGACTCCTGCTGCAAAACGCGAGTGGCCGCCTGCAGGATCACCGCCACCGTGGCTTGCGAGCGCTGCTGGCGCGGGGCCTTACGCGCCAGCAAGGAAGCGTTTGGTGTAGGGCTGGTGGCAGGTGTGCGGGGCATGGTGAGCGAATGCGAGTTGAAAAAGCGAGTAATTGCTCGCAATATTAGCGCTCTTTCAACCCCTGGAGCGATGCATGACACCCCCCAACCCCATGACGTTCAAACCGATGACCTTCACCCGCTTTTACCGCGAGGTATTTCTGCCTGAGCACCAACACCCGGTCAACCTGGCCCTGCACGCAGCGGGCACGGTGATGGGCCTGGCCTTTGTGCTGCTGGTGCTGTCTGCGCAACCCGTCTGGTGGTGGGCGCTGCTGCTGTTTCCGCTGGTGCACGCAGCGCCGGGTTTGATCGGCCACCGGCTGTTTGAGCGCCAGGCCTCAGTGGGCGATGCCCGATGGAGGCGACAGGATCATCCGCGCTGGTGGTTCATCGTGGCCAACCATTGGATGACGTTGGCGCTGCTGACAGGGCGGCTGCGCCATTCCACCAAGAGCGCTACATGAACGCGCAGTCCGCGCAATGCCTGGGCGGTGCCCGCAGCGGGCGACCAGCTTGGCAAAATCCGGATCGTTTTAGCATCGCTTGCGCTGGCATACTGGCTGTGTGCGCCGTGACGGGCGCGCACACCGCACATGGAGGATCAACCGATGGGCGCTCTGGATGAATTGCCGCTTGTGACCCGGCACCGCATCACGGTGACGGACTACTACCGCATGGCCGAGGTGGGCTTGCTGGCACCTGATGCACGGGTGGAATTGATTGACGGGGAGGTGGTGGATATGGCACCGATTGGCTCGCAACATGCATCAGTGGTGGCGCGCCTGGCCCAACAGGCGATGCAACTGGTGGGCCAACGCGCCGTCGTCTGGAGTCAAAACCCGCTGCGCCTGGACGAGCTGACCGAGCCTGAACCCGACCTGATGCTGCTGGCACCCCGAACCGATTTTTACGCCAGCGCCCATCCCGGCCCCGCTGACGTGCTGCTGCTGATCGAAGTCAGCCACACCAGCGCCCGCTACGACCGCGAAATCAAGCTGCCGCTGTATGCGCGGCATGGTGTCCAAGAGGTCTGGATGGTGGATTTGTACGCTGCTTGCGTGCGCTTTTTCCGCAAGCCCGAAGGCGGGCAATACACCGACATCACGGCCAGTGAAACGCCAGGCCACGTGGCCGTGGCCGCACTGCCGGGCGTTGCGATTGATCTGACCGGTGTGCTGGGCTGATCGTTTTTCTGCTACTTAATCAATAGCTGCTTGAGCAATAAACACATGGGCTGTCGGCCGATTTGACTTGAATCTTCGCGCTCAGCTCAACTCACCCATCTGGCTTTGCAGGTAGTTAGGCAGGCCCACTTTGGCGACCAAGTCAATTTGGGTTTCCAGAAAGTCGATGTGCTCTTCAGTGTCGGCCAGGATGCTGCCCAGCAGGTCACGCGACACATAGTCGCGCACGCTTTCGCAGTGCGCCATGCCGGCCTTGATGGTGGCTTGCGCGGCCCGCTCGCTTTGCAGGTCGCAGCTCAGAATTTCCGGCACGTCTTCACCCACGCGCAGCTTGCCCAGGTCTTGCAGATTGGGCAGGCCATCCAGCGTGAAGATGCGGTCCATCAACTGGTCGGCATGCTTCATTTCGCCAATGGATTCCTCGTATTCCTTCTTGGCCAGCTTGTCAAAACCCCAGTGCTTGAGCATGCGGTAGTGCAAAAAATACTGGTTGATGGCCGTGAGCTCGTTCTTGAGTTGGGCTTGCAGGTGTTCGATGACTTGGGGGTCGGCTTGCATGGTGCGTGTCCTGTTCAGGTGGGGGTTTGCGGTGGCTCGGTATTGTCACTTGCGGCAAAAAGCATGAGCTCAGGTCTCGGCCCACAGGCGCAACAGGTTGTGATAAGTGCCTGTGAGCGCCACGGTTTCGTCGCTGTCGCCGTGGCGCTGGCGCAGGGCCAGTAGGGCCATGTCCATCTCGTACAGCAGGCGGCGCTGCTCGGTGCTGCGCACCAGGCTTTCGATCCAGAAAAAGCAGGCAATACGCTCGCCTCGGGTCACCGGCGTTACCTGGTGCACCGTGGTGCCGGGGTAAAGCACCAGGCTGCCCGCGGGCAGCTTGACGCGCTGCTCGCCCGCCGGTTCGTTCATCACCAGCTCCCCGCCGTCGTAGCGTGCCGGGTCAGACAAAAACAGCGTGCACGAGATGTCGGTGCGCATCGCTTGCGCTGTGTCGGGCAGCATGCGCACCGCGCCGTCTACATGCTGGCCGTAGTGGTTGGTGTTGCCGCTGTAGCGGTTAAAGCGCGGCGGGAAGATGCGGCGGGGCAGTGCGGCTGACAGCACCAGGGGGTGGCGGTGCAGGGCGGCCAGCACGACGGGGCGCAGTTGCATGGCCACGGGGTCGTCATGCGGCAGTTGCTCATTGTTTTTCACTTGCACGGCCTGGCTGCCGGCACCGGGGCGACCATCGGCCCAGGTGGCGGTGGCCAGCAGGGTTTGGGCGTGGGCCAGCTCTTGGGGGGTCAGGAGGTGGGGGAGGATTAGGCGCATGTGTGAACTGAAAAGTCTTGGCTAACGCAGGTTTTTCTCCTTCCCCTCCCGGGGGAAGGCGGGGATGGGGGCACGCGCGATACCGTCTTGGTTGACCCGCGTGCCCCCATCCCAACCTTCCCCCGGGAGGGGAAGGAGCAGATTCGGGGTCAGACTGGCGCGCATAAAAACTTCAATTAAAACTTCGCCGTCAGCGCCACCTGCAGATTGCGCCCAGGCCCCGGCACATAGTGCCCGCGGTACAGGCTGTCGGCATACAGCTTGTTGCTGATGTTGGACAAATTGGCTTTGACCGAAAACAACTGGTTAATCGTGTACTCAGCCATCAAATCCGCCGTCACATAGCCCGGCGCTTCCCATGCAGGGGCGGTCACGTCGGCGGGTGCCTGCTTGCTGCGAAAGTTCAGGCCACCGCCCACGCGCCATTGGGGGTTTAGCTGGTAGGTGCTCCACACGGTGCCGCTGTGGCGCGGTGACAGGCCAGGGCGGTCGCCTGCGCGGTTGCCCACGGTGGTGGCGGTGGAGGCTGCTACGTCGACCTTGGCAATGGGCATCCACAGGTACGAGCCATACACCTCCCAGGCGGGTGTCAGGCGGCCTGTGATGTCGATTTCTACCCCCGCGCTGTGGCGCTTGCCCGACAGCAGCAAGCGGCTGGCAGCGGTGTCGGGGTCGGTGTTGCGCTCGTTCTTTTTGGTCGAGCGAAAAATCGCCAGGCGGGTGGAAAAGCGCTTGTCGGTCGAGTCGAGCTTGGCACCCAGCTCTATGTTTTCACTGGCCTCGGGTGGGGTGTTGGCGCTTTGCGCGCTGTACGAATAGGTGTCGCCCGAGGTGTTGAAGGAGGTGCCGTAGGAAAAGTGGTACGAACTCAAGAGCGTGGGTTGGTAGAGCGCGCCAAAACGTTTGCTCCATTCGCCAATGTTTTGCTGGTAGCGGGTGGTGGTCATGGGGCCCGCAGCGGTGGCCGGTATGGCAAACGCGTCGTACGAGCCGCGCAGGCTGTCATAGCGCAGGCCGCCCAGCAGCTTCCACTGCGGTGCGATTTGCACCAGGTCTTGCGCATACACGCCCCAGGAGCGGGCTTTGAACTGGTTGCCAGGCCGCAGCACGCGCGTGCCCTCGTTCACCGAGCCGCCACCTTCGGTTTGGCCAGCGGTCAGGCTGGGCTTGATGAGATCCACCCCGCCTTGCGCAGCGCTGCGTGCCACATAAACCACTTTTTCTTCCAACGCCAGATCAACCCCCGCTTGCAGGGTGTGTTGCACGCCCAGCGCATTGAACTTCGTGCTGTAGTCGCTTTGCCCATGCGTGGTGTTCACGTCCTGAATCTTCAGGTTGGTGCCACGGGTGAACACCGTGTTGGGCCCGAAGTTGCTCAGGTCGGCTGCCACACCGCCCGGCTGGGTGGCGGCTGCGCCAAAGCGGATGGCGCTGGCCCGCTGGTCGCGGGTGAAGCGGCCGCTGCGCACCTGGGTTTTCAGCTCGCTGCCGTCGATGAACCGGTGGGTGTGGGCCAAGGTGAGCAGCTTGGCCGTGCCCGCGTTGTAGTCGCTGGAGAGGCCAAAGGAGGCCTTGGGGTCCAGGCTGCCGATCAGCGTGTTCCGGTTGCTCGCGTCGGTCGCCTGGGGGCGTATCCAGGGCAGGCCGTAGTTCATGCCGTTGCGGTTGTCCAGCCAATACAGGCTGGCTGAAAACTCGTTGGCCGTGCCAATGCCCAAGCGGTAAGCGGCGGCAATGCCTTGCTTGTCGATGAGGCTGCCCGCGCCGTTGTTGTCGGCCTGGGTCTTCATGGCGTTGATGCGCAGGGCTGCGTTTTCACCGGTTTTCAGGTTGAAGTCGCCGGTGATGCGTCGGTACTGGTGGCTGCCCAGGGTGGTGGTGACTTCATGCTCATCGATCAGCCGCGGCTGCTTGCTCACCTGATTGACGGCACCGCCCGTGGAGCCCCTGCCAAACAGCATCGAGGCCGAGCCGCGCAGCAGTTCCACGCGGTCGTTGTTGAAGGTGTCGCGGTCGTAAAACGCCGGGTCACGCATGCCATCCAGAAAAATGTCACCCGTGCCCGCCAGCGAAAAACCGCGCAGGCGAATGTCTTCCTCGCCACCTTCTGCGGCCTGGAAGGTGATGCCGGCCGTGTTGTGCAGCACGTCTTTGAGTGTGTCCAGGTTGCGGTCGTCAATCAGTTTCTCAGTCACCACCGTGATCGACTGCGGAATGTCGCGCAGCGCCTGGTTGCCCTTGCCAATCGTAGTGGTCGTGGCGCGCAGTGCGTCTTTGCCTGTGGGCGATTCGGCTTTTTCTTTCACGGTCACGGTGGGTAGGGTTTTGCTGGCTTCGGCTGGCGCAGCGCCAGGCGGTGTCACCCCCTGTGCCGTGGCCGACAGCGATGCCAGCATCAACGCACCCAAGGGTAGGAATGTTGCGGTGTGAATCAAGAAAACCCCTCACAGATAAACGATGGCGAATCGTACATCAAATAAGAATGATTCTTGTTTACTTTAATTTCTCCTCTCTTTTTTCGCTACTATTTCAATAGCTGCCTGAGCAGTATTTACATGGGCAGTGAGTGATTTTCGACCTAAAACACCCTTCGCAAACCAAGCCGCCTGCCAGGACGCACCATCGCATCGTGCACACTGCCTGCCCATGCAACGCCTCACCCCCCAGCGCACCGCCATTCACCAGGTGCTATCTACCGCCGGGCGGCCCTTGCTGCCGCACGAGGTGCTACAGGCCGCCCAGGCCCAGGTGCCGGGCCTGTCGCTGGCCACCGTTTACCGCAACCTCAAAGCCTTGCACGACGACGCCGAGATTCGCCTGGTGGACTTGCCCGGCGAAGCCGCCCGCTACGAGCTGGCCAGCCACGGCCACCACCACCACTTTCAATGCCGCGCCTGCGCGCGGGTGTTTGACGTGCACGCCTGCCCTGGTGACTTGCGGCAACTGGCACCGCCAGGCTTTGTGGTGCAAGACCATGATTTGACCTTGTACGGGCAGTGCAAAGACTGCCTTGCAGCGGCGTGATGTGACAACAATCGCTATTTTTTGTATAGCTGCTTGAGCAGTATTTACATGGGCTGCTGGCCCATTGGAGTCTTTTTGGAAGCATTTTTTATCTCTACCGGCGTCGTCACCCTGGCCGAGATGGGCGACAAAACCCAGTTGCTGGCCTTTTTGCTGGCCGCGCGCTTCAAAAAGCCCCTGCCCATCATTGCGGGCATCTTCTGCGCCACCATGCTGAACCACGGCCTGGCTGGCGCCTTGGGTGCCTGGGCCACCACCCAGATCAGCCCCGAGGTGATGCGCTGGCTGCTGGGCCTGTCATTCCTGGCCATGGCCGCCTGGACATTGGTGCCCGACAAGCTTGATGAAACCGACACGCAAATCGCCACCCGCTGGGGCGTGTTTGGGGCCACCTTCGTCACCTTTTTCCTGGCCGAAATGGGCGACAAAACCCAAATCGCCACCGTTGCGCTGGCCGCGCACTATTCCGCCGCCCAATGGGGTGCCTGGGCCGTGGTGGCCGGCACCACCGCCGGCATGCTGATTGCCGACGTGCCCGCCGTCTTCATCGGCCAGCAATTCGCCACCCGCATCCCCATGCAGCTGGTGCGCGCCGTGGCCGCAGGCGTGTTTGCGCTGATGGGGCTGTTCACCCTGCTGCGGGGTGAGCGTTTGTTTGCTCTTATTTAGATAGCTGCTTGAGCATTCCCCACCTGGGCTGGTTGGCTTTTTTGTACACAAAGGTAAATGAGCGGCGTCGATTGCCCACATTTCCTGCTTCGGTTCATGTTCACGGCGCAAGCGTCTGATACACCAACACCACAAGAAATCTCTGCAGAACCCTTTGCGGTGTCCGGGTGTCAGCATCACTACAAAAAACATAGCTGCTTGAGCAATAAACACCTGGGCTGAAGCCATTTTTGATCAAATGAACCGGAGAAACGAGCCATGAAACACCGTACCCACACACACTTGAAGCGCATGGCCTGGATGGCCGCTTTGTTCAGCGCCGCAGTCGCCGTGACGGCCTGTGGCGGCGGCGGGGGCGATGCGACGCCCGCACTAGCACCCGTGGCCACGCCCGCACCTGCCCCGGTGCCTGCGCCACCACCGGTTTCAACGCCAACACCAGCGCCCAGTCCGGCACCCGTACCTGCACCTGCACCTGCACCGACGCCTGCCCCGCCAGCGCCGACTCCGGCCCCTAGCTCAGCACCCACGCCAGCACCCACGCCAGCACCCACGCCAGCACCCACGCCAGCACCTACGCCAGCACCTACGCCAGCACCTAGGCCGGCTCCAGCACCCACGCCAGCGCCCCCCGCACCTAGCCCTGCGCCTACACCAGCCCCCGCCCCCGCCGTCGTTCCAGACGGCATCAGCGTCCTGTTGGGCACCCCCACGGTGCCAACTGTTGTCGCCAGCTACCAATCCGTTCCCAACTACCTGGCGAGCCTGGCAACTGATTCGGCGGGTAACGTGTATGCGATACAGCCCTTGGTCGGCGGTGGGCGCGTTGCGGCTTCCAGGCTGCTGAAGATCAGCCCGCAAGGCGTATCCAGCGTGGTGCGGACGGGTCTTGGTGGTCCTGCACAAGCCGCGCGCGGGGGTGTGGCGGTGGACCAGCAGGACAACGTGTATGTGTCTTACTCGACAACCCTGCGAAGCTGTGGTTTTGCCGACTGCGATGGCCCGGGTTCCGTGCTGAAAATTTCGCCCAGCGGCACGGTGACGACCTTGATGACAGAAAGCCAGGGCGTGATACCCAACCGGATCGCGGTCGATGGTGCTGGCTCGGTGTACGTGTCGGCTGATGAGCCCGGGAACGTCGTGGGTACGACCAACCTGGTCAAGTTGTCACCAACTGGCCAGATCCTGTATCGCTATGGCTTAACTGTTTTTGGCCCTGGTCCCCGGTTCATGGAGCTGGCCATAGTACCCCCCGGCAATCTGATTTACGCCGGCAATTCGGTCAATCTACTGGGCGTGACCAATTTCGCGGGGCCGGGTTCGCCTGCACCGGGCTCGCTGGCGTTTGAGAGTTTGGCCGGCCTCCTTGGCGAGGTCGGTGGTCTGGCCGTCGATGCAGCGGGCAATTTATATGTTGCCGACTATGCCAACCACGTGATCCGCAAGATTACGCCCTCCCGCGTCTCCAGCATCGTGGTAGGCACCTTGGGTCAGGAGCGCATTGAGCTGGGGGCCTTGCCCGGCAGCATTGCCCGGCCCACCGGCGTGGCGGTGAACCGCGAGGGCACGCTGCTGTACATCAGCTCGGGCAATGCGCTGCTGCGGGTGAAGCTGCCGTGAAAAATCGATTCAAACACTACCAAAATCATAGCCACTCGTGCCCGCTGGGCTTGCACTCACGCCACTTTCGATCAGATTTTTGAGGAAATGAACCATGAAACACCGTTCTGAGAGTTCGTTGCACCGCATGGCCTTAGTGGCTGTTTTGTTCGGTGCCGTTGTGGCCGTGACGGCTTGTGGTGGAGGCGGCGGGGGCGATGCGACGCCTGCGCCTGTGGCCACGCCCGCACCTGCGCCGGTGCCGGCACCACCCGGTTCAAATCCAACCCCCAGCCCCAGCCCCAGCCCCAGCCCTACACCTGCGCCGACTCCCACGCCAGCTCCCGCGCCGACACCCGCACCTGCACCGATTGCACCTACTGCACCGGCGCCCACGCCTGCACCTGCGCCAACACCCGCACCGGCTCCGGCTCCCGCCCCCGCTCCATCGGCCCCCAAAGCCTGGGGCGCACCGCGCACCATTCAAGTGGGCAGCGGTGTTGCAGGTGATGCCAGCACAGCCATTGATGTCAACGGCAATGTGATTGCGGTCTGGGCGCAATCAGACGGCACGCGCAACAACGCCTGGGCCAATCGCTACACGCCCAGCGCCGGTTGGGGCACGGCTACCTTGATCGAAACCGACAACGCGGGCACTGCTACCACGCCGCAAATCGCGATGGATGGCAGTGGCAACGCCGTGGCCGTGTGGACGCAATCTGACGGCACACGCGACAACGTCTGGGCCAACCGCTACACCGTTGGCAGCGGCTGGGGCACAGCGGCGCTGATTGAAACGGACAACTTAGGCAACGCCAGCGAGGTGAAGCTGGCCGTGAACGCCGCAGGCCAGGCCCAGGCGGTGTGGGCGCAATCAGATGGTGTGCGCACCAATATCTGGGCCAACCGCTACACGCCGGGCTCAGGCGCGGGCACCGGCTGGGGCACAGCCACCTTGCTGGAGACCGACAACCTGGGCGCTGCCGGTGCACCGCAGATTGCCTTGGACAGCAGCGGCAATGCGGTGGCGATATGGCAGCAGTCCAGCGGTAGCCGCATCAACGTGTGGGCCAACCGGTTCGTGCAAGGTGCATGGGGCACGGCGCAGCGGATTGAAAACAATGAAAACAACCTGAGTGATCCCAGCATCGCCCCCCAGTTGGCGATGGATACCAATGGCAATGCGATGGCGGTGTGGACGCAAATCTCGACGCGCACGTTTGGTAATACCTCGGTCATCTGGGCTAACCGCTTCACCGCCAGCACCGGTTGGGCCAGCGCCGTGCCGATTGATTCGCAGGCAAATATCAGGTCGTTAAACCCGCAAATCGCCATGGATGCCAGCGGCAACCTGCTGGCCATCTGGAGCAGTACCCGCGCCGATTTGGGTGGACCACTTACCACCATCCACGCCAATCGCTACACCGCGGGCTCTGGTTGGGGCACATCGCAGGAGCTGCTTGCGACCGCTTCTACCGCGACGTCCTTGCAGGGCGTCCGATTCCGGTTCGCCACCAATGCACAAGGCAAAGAGCCGGTCTTGGTCTGGGCCGATAGCAGCAACTTCTGGTCGCTTCGCTACACGCCCGGCGCGGGCTGGGGCTCGCGCACGCTGGTGTTTCCCGACTTTCGCAGCGGCACGCCTGATAGCAACCTGCTGAGCAAATTTGCATTGAACTTTGACGCCAATGGCAATGCCGTGGCGGTGTTCAGTCGCCTGGACGGCCTGCAAACCAACCTGTGGGCCAACACCTTCAGCACCAACCCGGTTGCCGCCGAGCCACCCCCGGCTGCAGGCGTGAAAGTCTGGCGAACACCAGGCCTGATCGAAACCGACACCGCCAACAGTTTTACGCCCAAACTGGTCACGGACACCAATGGCAACATGCTTGCCGTCTGGCGGACTGACATCGGTATTTGGGCGAACCGATACATCCCCAGCACCGGCTGGGGCACAGCTACCAGCATTCATCGCGTAACGAGCGTTAGTGGTCCACTGCAGTTGGCACTCGATGCGAGCGGGAATGCAGTGGCGACCTGGACGCAACCGGGTCCCACAGGTGAACTATGGGCAAGCCGATACTCCGCTGGCAGCTGGGGCGCTGCCACGCAGATAGCCTCGGGCACCCCATCAGATGTTCGGCTTGCTGTGCAGCCCGATGGCGGTGTCATCGCCCTATGGTCGCGATTTGAAAACAACCTCCCGCTATGGGCCAGCCGCTACACGCCCGGGGTGGGCTGGAGCGCTAACCTTCCCGTCAGCGGGCTCACAACCAGGTCTGAACACCAACTTGCCATCGACAGTCGCGGCAACGCTTTGGCGGTGTGGATACAACCGGGTGCCACCAGCCAAAGCGTGTGGTTCAGCCGCTTGGCGGCGGGTAGCACCACGTGGACAGCACCTGCGCGCGTTGAAAACGTGACCAACAGCCAAACGCTGGTTTCCCTGGCCCTTGCGTTTGATGCCAACGACAACGCCTTGGTCACATGGGGGGAACGTGGCTTGCTGGGTTTTGTTTTGTGGGCCGCCCCCTACACCCCAGCGGGTGGATGGGGTAGCCCGGTGAGGGGCACCGGCCCCTTGGCCGACACCATCAGCTCAATCGCCACTGACTTTGACGGCGCTGGCAATGCCCTGGTGGTGTGGGCCACCGAATCGTTTACCAACGGTGCCCAGCAGATTTCCAGCTTTGCCTACACGGCAAGTGGCGGGTGGGGCAGCGCGACGCAAATCGGCAATACAACCGGCCCCAACGTCCGAATTGTCAAGGCCGGCAGCGACCGCCTGGCGTTTTGGCAAATCGGCCAGAACAACTGCCTCTCAAGCCGCCTCAAACCCGGTACCGGTTGGACACCCGTGGCCGGCCTGTTTGACGACTTTCGCACCGGCGGCAGCACCGGCTGCCCCGAGTTGGCGTATGACGCCAGTGGCAATGGTGTGGCGGTGTGGAGCCGGTTTGATGGGGTGCAAACCAATGTGTGGTCAAACACCTACCGCTGAAACCACTATCAAAATCATAGCTACTGAAGCCCACTGAGATTGCACATAAGCCACTTTTGACCCCGCTTTGATCGGAAACGAACCATGAAACACCTTGCGAAGACTTCCGTGAAACGCATGGCCTTGATGGCCGCTTTGTTCAGTGCCGCGCTGGCCGTGACAGCTTGTGGCGGAGGCGGTGGGGGCGATGCGACCCCCGCACCACCACCCGTGGCCACGCCTGCGCCTGCACCCGCACCCCTACCTGCGCCGCCCGCGTCAACGCCCGCTCCGGCACCTGCACCCACACCGGCTCCCACGCCGTCGCCCAGCCCCGCACCGGCGCCAACACCCGCCCCGAGTCCTGCACCTGCCTCCACCGCTGGGCCGCTCAGTTTTTTCTCAGGCACGCTTTTGGGCTCAGGCAACCTTGACGGCGCTGCCGCCGTGGCCCGCTTCAACGCACCGCAGGGCATCGCCCGCGATGCGGCGGGTAATCTGTATGTCGCTGATTCCCAGAACTCTGTGGTTCGCAAGATCAGCGCGGCGGGCGAGGTGAGCACCTTGGCTGGGCAGATGGGGGTTTCGGGCTCGGCCGATGGCACCGGCAGCGCTGCCCGGTTCAGTCGGCCTTTTAGCGTGGCAGTCGACAGCGCTGGCAATGTCTATGTTGCCGATGTTTCCCGAAACCAGCAGTTGCCTTCGTCCGTTCGCAAAATCAGCCCTGCTGGAGCTGTGAGCACGCTGCCGCTGAGTTTTATGGCCAACCAGCCGGCTTTTTTTGTCGGCTTTGACTTTGGTGTGGCGGTAGACCCCAGTGGCAATCTCTACGTTGCCACAAGAAACATGGTGTTCAAAGTCACGCCATCGGGCGTCGAATCCACCCTGACCACGTTTGAGCCATTTCTTGATCCGATTTTTGCTGCAAACCCGGCCCCCCCGCCAGCCCCGCCCATCACGCGCACGCCACAGCTTGCAGGCATTGCCGTGCAAGCCGATGGCACGGTGTATGTGACCGATGTGGTGGGCCATGTGATCAGGCGTGTTGCGCCCAATGGCACTGCGTCCGTCGTTGCCGGTCGTGAGGGCTGCTATCAGGTCGCTGCCCTCGCCGGCAGCCCCTGCGGGTTTGTGCCGGGCACCGGCGATGGAGTGGGCCAAGCCGCCCGATTTTTCAACCCACGTTGGATTGCATTGGATGCCGCTGGCGACTTGTTGGTGGCTGACCAACCCGCCCCCAGTGGCACGCCCGGAGTCGACACGCTATCCCCGCGGGTGCTGCGCAAAGTCACACCTGCTGGCGTGGTCACCACGGTGGCTTCCGGGTTGGATGGCTTGGGTGGTTTGACCGTTGATGCGCAGGGCGCGGCCTACATCAGCGATGTCACTTATTCGCGCATTCTGAAAAAACTGCCCGATCAGGCGGCTACAGCGTTCACGGGCACCAACCAGGCACCGGGCCCCTTGTTTTTCAACCTGGCCCCCAACCCAATGGGCGGTCTGTTTGCCCTTCAGGCTGGCAACACCTTGTCTTTTAACAGGGCGCGCTACGCCCTGAACCTGGCCAGTGTCTCGCCTGGCGGAATCAGCACGACGGTGGCGCAAGGCTTGGGTGGCTACAACTTGCCGCGCGCGGGTTTAGCGGTAGACGCGGCGGGCAATGCCTACACCACCAAGTCGGGTGAGAGCCAGTCCGTGCCCTTTGCCGGAATCCTGGAGCAAACCGGCCAGGTCATCAAGGTCACACCCAGCGGCGCAACCAGCACCTTCTGGAACTCGGCCGACTTGGTGCCCGCCCGCTTGCCGCTCGACTTTGTGCCTGCCCGCCTGGCGTTTGACCCTGCAGGTAGTTTGTTCGTGGCGGGCTACCGCGGCACCAGCGAGTTTTTCACTCCCTGGCCCGACGCCTTGCCCTTCGTGATCAAAGTATCTGCCACAGGCCAACTGCTAGGCCAAATTCCTCTGCTGGCCCCAGGCCAGCCTGAGCCTGCGGCTTCGTCGACGCCTAAACCGCCCGAGATTGGTACGGACTCAGCAGGCAACTTGTATGTCGCGGTCTACAACACCATTCGCAAAATCAGCCCAGCGGGTGTGCTGACGGTGTTGGCGGGTGCTACTGGGGTATCGGGTTTTGCCGACGGCGCGGGCGACCAAGCCCGTTTTGGCGAAATCAGAGGCCTGGCGGTGGACGCAGCCGGCAACATTTACGCCGCCGACGCCACCAGCTCAACGGTCAGAAAAATCACCCCCGCTGGCGCGGTGACCACCATCGTAGGCAAGCTTGGCTCGCAAGGCATTTTGCTGGGCGACTTGCCAGGCAGCCTGGCCACGCCCAACGGCTTGATGATTGACGCGAGTGGGTTTTTGTACATTAGCAGTGGGCAGGCGCTGCTGAGGGTGAAGCTGCCTTAGGTGATCGATCAGGCCAGATCAACAGCAGGCAAGTTACTATCAAAAACATAGCTGCTCGTGCCCGCTGAGCGTGCACATAAGTTACTTTTGACTGAATTTCGGCGAAGAATGAGCGGTTATGCGCCCGCTCACTTCGCGGGCCGCTTCATCGTCTCCAGTTTCCCCAAGTCCACCGTATTCAGCGCCGTTTTCAAGCTGCCGATGTCAATGCCTTGTCCGTTGGCGTTGACCATCACGCCGTTTTCCAGCACCACGCTCACCTCGCTGCGGCTGCCGTCTTTGGTGTATTCCTCGCGCACGGTGCGCTTGCCTTGTTTGTAGACTTTTTCAACACCCTGGTCGGTTTCGCGGTTCATCGTCACGCCGGCCCAGGTAGCCATCGACATCAGGCCGCCCAGGCCACCGGCGTCCAGGACCGACAGCTCCACTTGCTTGCCATCTGCGCCATACACGGCTTTGGCTGTGGAGCCTGCGATGCCCATCGCGCCGCCGCTTTGCGATTCAAACGAGGTGCGCGGCAGGCCCGATGCGGTGGCAGGCAGCAGGGCCTGCAGATCAGCCGCTGGCAGCGGCGCGCCCGTGACACCGGTGGCAGCGGCCAGAATGTCGGCAGACGCTTTGGCCACCGCGTTGGCGTCACCCGACTTTTCGGCCTTGTCCATGCGGGCAGAGGCTTCCTCCATCTTTTTGCTCATTTCATCGAGCTTGGCGGTGTTGATGGTGGTGCCGCCGGGCAGGGTGATTTCAGCGGGTGCGCTGCTGGAGGCACCCAAGCCAGACAAGGGCGACGCGGTGACCAGCGCCGACAAGGCCCCCAACACAATGCCGGCCACGATGCCGCACACGGCAGTGACGGCGGTGTAGCCCACCGCCTTGTCGGGTGGGCACTTCATCAGCGCCGGCAGGCCCAGATACAGCAGATGAATGCCATACAGCGCGGCCAGAAACCCCAGCATGGCCAGCGAGGGCAGCAGGCTGAAAATGCCGCCCACAAAGCCTGCGGTCATGCTGTAGGCCACCACCTTGAAGGCTTTCAGCGGGTCGGGCGTGCCGCCAAACGTCGGTGCCAAGGCGTTGACGATCAGCGAAATGACATAGACGATTCCCAGCGAAAGCACAAAACCCACCACCATATTGCCCAGGCCCGCCAGCAGCGGCACCCGAAAATTGAAGCCAAAGCCGCCCACACCAATCAGCGAAAAACCAATGAAGGTGGCCACTGCCGGAATGGCTGCCAGGTACACCAGATAGTCTTTATAAATGCTGGCGACATCGCCACCCTCGGCCTCAATGACCGGCCAGGTGTCTTTGGGCTTGAGCAGAATGTCCTGCACGCGTTGAAGCAGTTGTTGCATAGCGATGAACTCCTGTTGACGGTTGGTTTCGGTATCTGGCGCAGCGCATTATGTTTTAGCAGTAGCAAAAATCGCAGCGAAATCCATGGGTTGCCTGCCTACTTTTACTCACCTTGTTCTCCGATCTGCCGGCAGACGAACTGGTAGCAAGCGCCACAATGCAAATTGAAAATTGAAAAGGGGGAAACAAATCATGAAACACCATCCAAAAGGCCACTTGCCACGCGTGCTGCTGACGAGCGCGATGGTTTGTGCCGTGGTGGCCATTGGCGCCTGCGGTGGGGGCAGCGGTGGTGATGCCGTACCAGCACCAGCACCAGCACCAGTTCTTGCACCACCGCTGGTCTGGAGTCCAGCGCAGCTGCTTGAAACCGTTAACGCCATCGGCCCTTTGCCTGCGTTTGATCCCGCAGCTGTTCCACCGGTCGCCCGCAACCCGATCAACATGGGTGACGCTGAGGCACCCAGCGTCGGGTTTGATGCAAGTGGTCAGGCGCTGGCCGTATGGCGGCAATCAGATGGCGTGAGATACAACCTGTGGGCCAATCGCTACGTGCCAGGCGCGGGCTGGGGCACGGCAGCGCCGATTGAAGGAGGTGGCGGCTCGATGATTGGTTTTCCCCGGCTGATGGTTCAGCCCAGCGGGGTCGCCACGGTTTGGTGGGTGGCGGGACGGGCATCGCTGTCAGCGCGCTACCTGCCCGGCAGTGGTTGGGGCGCGGCGAAAACAGTCAATTTCTACCCCGTGAGCCGTGTGGCCTCGCCCAACGACTTCAGTGGGCCAACACCGGATATGGATTTGCTGGACACCGTCTCACCGGCGGTGGTGGCCGGTGCTGAAGGTGGGTTCACCGCTGTTTGGGATGAGTTTGAGCCGGACGGGCGTGCAACATCGTCCGCCAACGCCAGTGGCAACTATTCCGTTTGGGGCAACCAGACGTTTGCAGATGGCAGCTGGGGAACACCCGTGCGGCTGAAGACTCCGGTGCGAGGCTTGCGCAGCACCAGCGTTGGGCTGCCGAACGCACGACTGGCCGGTTTTGCGCAAGGCCCCCGGTTTGGCGCGGATGCGGCGGGCAATACCCTGGCCCTGTGGTTGGACAATGACATCGATGTGGCCGGGCAAAAACTTCTGTTTGCCCGCCGGGTCGCCGGTGTCTGGCAGCCTGCGGGCTTGATACCGGGTGATGATTTGCCCAGCCGCCAAGACAGTTATGACATCGCGATGGATGCCAGCGGGCAGGGAATGGCCGTATGGACCCGTCCACCTGGCGTGTTTGCCAAGCGGTACACCGCTGCCACGGGTTGGGAGACTCAGACCGTGGCGATTCAAGCGGCCAGATCTGGCGCGAATCCCGGGCCGCTGCAGGTGGTGGCAGATGGCGCGGGAAACATGCTGGCCCTGTGGTCGGGGCCTCTTGGGCTGTGGGCTAACCGGTTTGTGCCGGGCACGGGGTGGGGGACGGCGGTGCAGGTTCACAGTACCTCGTCTCAGATTCCACGCTTTCATGTGGCAGGCAACGCCAAAGGCAATGCCGTCGTCGTCTGGCACGAAGAAGCCAGGGTGGGTAATGTGAGTACCGTCAGCTTGTGGGCCAGCTACTTTGCAGCCGACACGTGCTGGCGCGCAGCAACCGCGTTGAGTCGCGATGGCACACCCTCAGGCAACCCAAACCTGCAAGCCGCCATCGATGCCAGCGGCAACGCGACCGCCGTGTGGGACGGGTTTGACGGGACACGCGTCAACATCATGACCAGTGCCTACCGACGCTGATTTTTATTAAAAGCAAAGCCTTCCGAGCAATTCAATACCACTATCAATTCGATAGCTGTTTGAGCAGTCTTTACATGGGCTGTAGGCCGATATGACCTTGATTTCGTGCCTTTGACGCGCAGTCAGGCCGACACCAGGCTTTTGTACATCACATGCGCGTCCACATAGCCCAACTGGCTGTGGTGAAAGGCACCCGGCAGCGTGCCCACGATGGCAAAGCCCAGCTTTTGCCACAGGCGCACGGCACCGGTGTTGGTGGACACCACCAGGTTGAACTGCATGGCCCGGTAGCCCAGCGTGCGGGCATGGTCTTGCGAGTGCTCGCACATCAAGGCTGCCACGCCCTGGCCGCGCGCCGCCTGCGCCACCACATAGCCGCAGTTGCACACATGGCCGCCTAGCCCAGGCTGATTGGGTTTAAGGGAATAGGTGCCAATGACGGCACCTGTATCAGACGTGGCGACAAAGGTGGCTTGTGGCGCTGTGATCCACGCCTGGTGAATCTCGGCCTCGGTGCTGCTGGGCGAAAAGGCGTAGGTGTCGCCGGTGCAAAAGACCGATTGCAGCAGGGGCCACAGGGCGGGCCAGTCCGCCGGCTGAAAGGGGCGGATGGTGATCATGCTTGCCTGCGCGCAGGCTCGCTTTGATGCAGAAACTTGGTGTACAGGTCACGCGGCGGCGAGACCGATATGGACTTGAGCACCTGGCCCACATTGCCCCGGTGGTAGCCGCCGTGGGTGACGACGTGCAGCAGCATTTCTTCACGCGTCATGCGGCCTGCATCGCCGTCGGTGAAGCGAAACGATAGAGTCTCGCGCAGTTGCTCGGCAGACACACCGGCGGCGTAGCGCTCAAACCAGGCGTCGGTTTGCGCCACCGCAAACTGCAATTCACCCAGCTCGGGCGTGGCTTCGGTGTTGGTTGCTGTGTAGTGATGCGGCGTGCCTTGCAGGTGTGCCTGAAAAATGCAATCGACCACGTAGATGTGGTTCAACGTGCGAATGGCGGTGTGAACCGCGTCGGCATGCTGCCGCGCGTCGATGGTGGACAGCAGATGGAACAACTCGTTGTTGGACCAGGATTTGTAGGCGAACAGGGATGGGAGGGTGTTCATGTGGGGAATTCTCCAGTGTCGTTATCGAATGACAACACGAACCTCTGCAATCTTGAACCTTATAAACTCGATGAGTAGCAAGTAATGTGGCGCTTGCGCATCTCCGTCGAAAATTTTGCCAACAAAATCAATATCCCACCTACGAGACAAGCAACCGTCATTCTCATAGGTTTCCCAAGTATGTTCTTCGTGATAGTCTTTTCCAAAGCGTTGGTCTACATCGTTTAATTGCATGCCCCAATTCAGATTGAAGGGCAGGGGAGGTAAAAATTGCTGACACAACAAATAGTTGCCTGTGCTGTTACTTACCTGCTCGTAATCCGTATTGGTAAAAGAGACCTGATCTATATACTTTATTTTCTTACGCCTCATGCGTGCCTTTTCTTTATCGTCAACCAACGCAGCGAACCTGTCGCCACTAAATCTCCATGGGTAGTCAAGCCCGATGAAAAACCCCATGCTGGGCGCGTCGACATAGGTATTCCAGGAAACACTGGGGTAGCTCAAACCATACTGGCTCAAAAAGGCCTGTATATCCTGGTCTTCAGCGCATCGACCTAAAAACGAAAGCAAGGTGGCCGCAGCTGTTTCAGGCAAAGCGGGCGTTACTACTTTTTCAACCACCGGTTTCAATTCAATTGCGGCAGGCAAGGCTTGCATCTGGATCTGTTGTGTTTTGTAGAACGCCTTAACATCCTCCAGCACGGCAGCATCTTCTACTTCGCTTTCCAGAGCGGTCTTCTGGTAGTCGTACCAGCGCGCGTCCAGAAACAATGTGAAGCGGTCGTAGTTCACCCAATCGTCAGCGGCTTGCAGGCCTCGGCCAGTGAACAAGGGGTCAAAAACTGCCATGAAATCATCGTCCACGCCGCACCGGTCATTCTTGCCAAGCAGGGGCTGGCTGCTGTTGCGGTGGCACATGCAATTCAAATAGCTGAAGGCGAACTGGTCAAGCTCCGGTACGTGGTCATGGCTCCAGACCTCGTTACAAAACGCGGTCTGGTACAGAAACTCCCGCCCCGTCATTTGTCTGGTCTTCACCGCTTCTACCAGTTGGGGGTGCTGCGCCAGATGGCGCTGGCCAACCCAACCATGGTGAATGCACCACGCCATAAACATGCCCATCGGCAAATCAGCCTGTTCGTTGGGCCAGCGGGTATCCCAAGGGCTGAAAGCATGCGCTCGGACTTCGCTTTTCAGCCAAGCGTAGCGCTCGCTGGTTTTGAGTTCAATGCTTGCCTTTTCATCGTCAAACCACGTGATTGATGTGGCAGCACAATGCTCAAGCGAAAACTCAAGCCGAGTGCCATATTTACGCGTAATAAGTTGATGAGGCAGATCATTTAGTTTTGCAACAGCAATGTTAAAGTTATCGTCTGGCAGCAAACCGCACGGAAGGCATTCAATTTTGTGTTTGTCAAACCAAATGGTTTTGATGTAACTGATGTATTTTTTGTTTTCTCTCTCGGGTGGGTAAAAATTGGACTGTAATATCTGGTGGGACCAACTGACTTCAACGCCATAGGGTTTTAGCGAAAAATAGCTCGAGTCATTTGAATCAGAGGTTGGCTTCAGTGGTAACTTCACGCCGTGCGCCTGTGCAAATTGCGTGACTTGTGGTGAATCGATGCGTCTGCCAACTAAATCGAGTAACTCACTGAATTTCATAAATTTTCTTGGTTATTCAAATAACATATAAATAATGGGTACGAGTTAAGCAACCCCCAGCAACTGATGCAACCTCAGACTGGTCGTCGTGTATTGCAGCGGCACCTTCTGCTCCGGGTAAATCAGCGCCGCCGCCGCATGCGCGGCCAGGGTGGCTTCGTGGAAGCCGCAGAGGATGAGTTTCTTTTTGCCGGGGTAGGTGTTGATGTCGCCGACTGCGAAGATGCCGGGGGTGCTGGTGGCGAAGGTTTCGGGGCTGACTTGCAGCTGTTTGCGCTGCATATCGAGGCCCCAGGTGGACAGGGGGCCTAGTTTGGGGCTGAGGCCCAGGCAGACCAGCAGGTGGTCTAGCGGGATGGTTTGGGTGGTGTTGTCGGGGGTGGTGATGTGCAGGGCTGCCAGCCGGGGGGCTGACTCAAAACCCGTGATCTGGCCGACGACGAATTGCAAGCGGCCTGCGGCGATGAGCGCTTGCACCGCGGCTTGTGTGGGCTCGGCGGCATCGAATGCGGCGCGGCGGTGCACCAGGGTGACCTGGCTGTTTTCGGCCAATTGCAATGCGGCTTCCAGCGCCGCGTCGTCACCACCCAGCACCACCACGCGCTGACCGGCCCATGCGCCTGGCTGCGCCGTGGTGTGGTGTACCTGGCTGCCTTCAAATGGCTCCATGCCCTCCAGCTTGAGCTTGCGCGGCGCAAACGCGCCCACGCCTGCGGCGATGAAAATGGTTTGGGTGATGAATTGGGTGCCGGTGGAGGTGGCCACATCAAACCGGCCATCGGTGCGCGGCTGCACGGTGGTGACTTCCTGGCCCAGATGTAGGGGCGCTGAAAACGGGGCGATTTGCTTGAGCAGCAAATCCGTCAAGTCGCGCCCGGTGGTGGCGGGCAGTGCGGGGATGTCGTAAATCGGCTTGTCGGGGTACAGCTGCACGCACTGGCCGCCGGGGTGGGGCAGGGCATCGACCACATGGGCGTTGATCTCCAAAAGCCCCAGCTGGAAGACCTGAAACAAGCCCACCGGGCCTGCGCCGATGATGAGGGCTTGGATTTCGATGGTCATGGGTTTGAGTCAGTTTTTGAACGCAGAGGACGCAAAGGTTTCGCAGAGGACGCAAAAAAATTCAGATTCAAAAAACAAGCTGACTTCTTTGGTTTTTCTTCTGCGTCCTCTGCGAAACCTCTGCGCACTCTGCGTTCAAAGAGAACCCCAGCGCGCTATTGATTTCAGCGCTCCAGCAAAGCCAGCTTGCCCTCTTTGTCTTTCCACTCATCTGCATCGGTCGGTGCCGTCTTGCGTTTGGTGATGCTTTTCCAGCCGGCCTGCGTTGCCAGCTCCACATTGAGCTTGATGAAGTTCATCTGGTCGGCGGGCACGTCTTCTTCGGCGTAGATCGCGTTGACGGGGCATTCGGGGATGCAGACGGCGCAGTCAATGCACTCGTCGGGGTCGATCACCAGCATGTTGGGGCCTTCGCGGAAGCAGTCCACGGGGCACACGTCCACACAGTCGGTGTATTTGCATTTGATACAGGCTTCGGTTACGACGTGGGTCATGGTGTGTTTGCTAGGGTCTTGGCGGGAAAGGGTGGATTTTAGGTCGCGTCGTTAATGAGTACGGCGCCTGAGGTCTTGTGGCTGGCCGTGTCCACCAGCACCAACGCACCCAACACCCGCGATTGTGCGTAGGGCAGGGTGGCCAGGGGCTCTTGCAGGGTTAATTGCACATGGCCAATGGCGTTGGCGGCCAGCTCAGTGGCGTCGTGCTCTTGCAGGGTGTTGATGTCCAGGCTGTGCACCACTTTTTTCACCTTGGCTTTGACCCAGCGGTGGCCGTGCAGCGCCCAGTAGGTGCGGCCTGCGACCAGGGGTTCGTCGTCCATCCAGGCGATGGTGGCGTTCAGCTCGCGGCTGGGCGTGAAGGCGTCTGGTGCCAGCAACCAGTCGCCACGCGAGATGTCCAGTTCGCGATCCAGGATGATGCCGGCGCCGTTGCCTGCGGCAATGGCTTTGGGTTGGCGGGCATGGTCGAGCACCTGGGCGACCACGGCGGTTTTGCCACTGGGCAGGACGGTGATGGTTTGGCCGGGTGCTACTTGTCCGGTTGCCACGCGGCCCCAGAAGATGCGGCGACCTTGGCTGGTGTCGGACGAGGAAGAGAATTTTTCGACCCATTGGACGGGGAAGGCGAAGGGCTGAGTTGCTTCGCTGGGGGTGGAGGGGAGTTGCTCTAGAAGTTGTAGCAGGCTGGGGCCGGTGTAGTTGCACCAGGCTTGGGTTTCGCTGTTTTCTGGGAGGGTTGGCGCGCTTGCCCCCACCCCATCCCTCCCCCAGCGGGGGAGGGGGCCTGGTTCGCTCCCCCGGGAGGGGAGGGAGTTAAGTCCGGGGGTATCGACGACGTTCCAGCCTTTGAGTGCAGAGATCGGGATCGTCGCGGACACCGCCACACCCGCACCTTGCGCAAACGCAGCCAGCGCGGCGCTGATGTGGGCAAACGCCAACGCGGGGTCGTCCACGGCATCCAGCTTGTTCACGGCAAACACGATGCTGGGCACGCGCAGCAGGTTGACTAGCAGGGTGTGGCGGCGGGTTTGGGGTAGCAGGGCCAGGGCGGGGTTTCGCCAGTCCAGCTTGGTGGCGTCAACCAGCACCACCGCCGCATCAGCGCCCGAGGCGGCGGTGACCATGTTGCGGGTGTACTGCTCATGGCCGGGCGCATCGCCAATGATGAACTTGCGGTCGGCCGTCGCAAAGTAGCGCCAGGCCACGTCGATGGTGATGCCTTGCTCGCGCTCGGCAGACAGGCCATCGGTGAGCAAAGCCAGGTCGGTTTCGCCGCCGCGCT
The DNA here is from genome assembly GCA_013297875.1 of Comamonadaceae bacterium. Lineage (GTDB taxonomy): Bacteria > Pseudomonadota > Gammaproteobacteria > Burkholderiales > Burkholderiaceae_C > JAAFIW01. Next base: position 63,661 of record JAAFIW010000023.1, read on the forward strand.
GTACGCCGGCCAGCTGGTCTTGCAACACGGCTTTGCTGTCCACCAGCAGGCGGCCAATCAAGGTGCTCTTGCCGTCGTCGACGCTGCCGCAGGTGATGAATTTGAGGGCATTTAGGGCTGTAGCCCTGGTGTTTATTGCTGGAACAGCTATTAAATTTGTAGTGGTCATAAGTAGTTAATACGGGGACAAATTTGAACGCAGAGGACGCAAAGGATCCGCAGAGGACGCAAAAGGAAAAACAGGGAATACAAAAATTTTTATTGGACTTCTTTTGCGTCCTCTGCGTGACCTTCGCGTCCTCTGCGTTCAAAGTCTCCAATCCGAATTCAGAAATACCCATCCTTCTTGCGCTTCTCCATCGAAGCCTCAGACGTCTTGTCATCCATCCGCGTCGCCCCCCGTTCGCTCACGTCCACCGTCAGCGTTTCCAGCACCACGTCTTCCGCATTGGCCGCCGGGCTTTCCACTGGGCAGGTGCAGGTGATGTCGCCCACAGTGCGGAAGCGCACGGTGCGTTGCACCACGGTTTCGCCGTCACGGGGTGGCGTCAGGTGCGTCACGGGGACCAAGAGGCCTTTGCGTTCGACCACTTCGCGGGTATGGGCGTAGTAAATCGAGGGCAGGGCGATGTTCTCCCGGGCGATGTATTGCCACACGTCCAGCTCGGTCCAGTTGGAAATCGGGAACACGCGAAAGTGTTCGCCGGGTTGCAGGCGGGTGTTGAACAGCGTCCACAGCTCGGGGCGCTGGTCTTTGGGTTGCCATTGGCCGAAGCCGTCGCGGTGCGAAAAAATGCGCTCTTTGGCGCGGGCTTTTTCCTCGTCGCGACGGGCACCGCCAATCAAGGCGTCGAAGCGGAATTCTTCAATGGCTTCGAGCAGGGTGACCGACTGGTGTACGTTGCGTGACTCATCAGGCCGGGCCAGGCGCACGGTGCCTCGGGCCATGGAGTCTTCAACGTTGCGCACGATGAGTTCGGCTTTGAGTTCGGCGGCGCGCGAGTCGCGGAAATCGGTCACTTCGGGGAAGTTGTGGCCGGTGTCGATCATTAGCAGCGGGTAGGGAATGCGACCGCCACCGTAGGGGCCTTCTTTGCTCATGAAGGCTTTTTCGGCGCATTTCAGCAGCACCAAGGAGTCTTTTCCACCGGAGAACAACAGCGTGGGCCGCTCGAAAGCAGCGGCGACTTCGCGCAGGATGAAGATGGTTTCTTCTTCGAGGGCGTCCAGGTGGGAATTGTTCAGATGGTGTTGCATCGGGGCAAGTAATTCGGTTTGTGTGCGAGCGTTCATGCGGCAGTTTCCTCGTGCTTAACGTGCAAGCCACATTCCTTTGCATTTTCACTCTCCCACCACCATCGCCCCGAGCGGAAGTCTTCGCCCAGGCTGATGGCGCGGGTACAGGGTGCGCAGCCGATACTGGGGAAGAACTGGTCGTGCAGCGGGTTGTAGGGCACTTGGTGAAGGCTGATGTAGTGCCACACGTCGCCCCAAGTCCAATTGGCCAGCGGGTTGACTTTGGCCCTGGTTTCGGACGTATCCACCAACGGCACCTCGCCCCGCGCCGCCGACTGCTCGCGGCGCAGGCCCGTGACCCAGGCGCGCTGGCCCAACAGCGCCCGCTCCAGCGGCAGCACCTTGCGGATGTGGCAGCAGGCCTTGCGCAGCGCCACGCTTTTGTACATGGGCTCGCTGCCTTCGCGCTTCACAAACTCCACCACCGAGGTTTGCACCGGCTCATAGACCGTCACCGGCACTTTCGACTCCGCTTTGGTCTGCGCCAGCAGCGCCAGCGTTTCAGCGTGCAGCATGCCAGTGTCCAAGACAAACAGCGGGATGTACAAACCCAGCCGAGCCACGATGTGCGTGATGACCACGTCCTCGGCACCCAGGCTGCTGGCTTGGGTGAGCGGGGCCAGCTGCGTGGCGGCCTGCGCCAGCGTGGTCTCGGCCTCCAGTAGTTTGTCGGCGAATGCGGGGCTGGGGCGGGCGTGCAGGTTGATGGCGTTTGTCATGGGTTGTGTGGCTCAGGGGCAAGGACCGGAGGCAAGGACGCAGAGGGCGCGAAAATTACGCGAAGGACGCGAAAGAACATCCTAAAAATTGATTTGAATTCACTTTTGAATTCCTTTCGCGTCCTTCGCGAAACCTTCGCGTTCGTCGCGTCCTTGAACCCGATCCTCCGGATGTCGTTGGTAGAACCCGCTGTACTGCGTAAATTGCGCCTTCGCAATCTCCAGGCTCTGATCCTCCCGCAACACGGCGCTGGTAAAACCACAGCGCTGCATTTGCACCAGTTGGTCCACCAGCACATCACCCGTGGCGCGGATGTCGCCCGTAAAGCCTTTGCGGCGGCGCAGGGCGGTGGCCTGGCTGTAGGCGCGGCCGTCGGTGAATTTGGGGAAATGCAGCTCGATGGCTTCCACACCATCCAGCGACTGGTCGGCTATCTCTGCATCGTTGGCAATTTTCAAGAGATTTTGGCCATCAGCCCAGGTGTTTATTGCTGGAGCAGCTATCAATTTAATAGTATTCATTTACGCCGCCTCGCTGGCTACATGCTTCACACGCACGCTGTTGGCGGCGGTTTTGAACGGCTCGGCGCCCAAGCGGCGCAGGGCGGTGATGAAGGTTTCAAACTTGCCGTCTTCGGTGCCCACTCGCTGCGCGCGATAGGTGTCCAGCACGGCTTCAATGGCTTGGGTCACCTCCGCTGCGGTGAACGACGGGCCCACCACTTTGCCAGCCAACGGCGCGCCCGACAGAGCCGAGCCATCCGAGCCGCCCAGGGTTAGCTGGTACCACTCCTGGCCGTCTTTGTCGACGCCCAAAATACCGATATGGCCGCTGTGGTGGTGGCCGCAGGAGTTGATGCAGCCGCTGATGTGCAGGTCAATTTCGCCCAGGTCGTGCAGCTCGTCCAGGTCTTGAAAGCGCTCGGTAATCGCTTGCGCAATTGGCAGGCTGCGGGCATTGGCCAGCGCGCAAAAGTCGCCGCCGGGGCAGGCAATCATGTCGGTCAGCAAGCGGATATTGGGCCGCGCAAAACCGGCTTTGCGCGCGGCGCGCCACAGCTCGGGCAGTGCGTCACAGCGCACCCAGGGCAGCAGCAGGTTCTGGTCGTGCGTCACGCGCAGTTCGCCTGCGCTGAATTGGTCAGCCAGGTCGGCAGCGGTTTCCAGCTGCGCGGCGGTGGCATCACCCGGGGCTTGGCCCAGGCGCTTGAAGCTGAGCGTCACAGCGCGCAGGTCGGGGTTTTTGTGCGGGGCCACGTTTTGCTGCAACCAGCGGGCAAATTCAGTGTCGTCTTCAGCCGCGGCGCGCAGGATGTGGGCGATTTTGGCGTCGGCGGTCTTGCGGTCGCAGCTTAGGTTGGGCGGCACAAACGAGGCCGTCACGCGGTCCAGTTCGGCTTGCGAAATGGTGTGCGGCGCGCCGTCTTGCGCCACGATGTTTTTGTATTCCGCTTCCACCTCGTCGATGTAGCGTTGGCCTTCGGCCTTCACGAGAATCTTGATGCGCGCCTTGTAAATGTTGTCGCGCCGCCCCCAGCGGTTGTACACGCGCACCACGGCTTCCAGGTAGTTCAAGATTTCGGCCCAGGGCAAAAACTCGCGGATGGTGGTGGCAATCACCGGCGTGCGGCCCATGCCGCCGCCAACCAGCACTTTGAAGCCGAGCTGGCCTTCGTCATTGCGAATCAAATGCAGCCCCACGTCGTGCCACGCGGTGGCGGCGCGGTCTTCCTTGGCCCCCGTCACGGCAATCTTGAATTTGCGCGGCAAAAAAGCGAACTCCGGGTGCAAGGTGCTCCACTGGCGAATGATTTCGCACAAGGGGCGCGGGTCGGCAATTTCGTCGACAGCAATGCCCGCCCGCTCGTCGCTGGTGATGTTGCGAATGCAGTTGCCGCTGGTTTGAATGCCGTGCATGTTCACGCTGGCCAAGAGGTCCATCACGTCAGCCGATTTGTCCAGCGGAATCCAGTTGAACTGCACGTTTTGCCGCGTGGTGAAGTGGCCGTAACCCACCTCCAAGTGCGTGCCCGCACCGGGCAGCTTGGCCTGCGTGCTGCGCGCGGTTTCAAACACGGCGTGGCTGGGCTGGTCGTAATCGCGGGCGATTTTGGCCAAAGCGCGCACTTGCACGCTGGACAGCTCGCCATACGGCACCGCCACCCGCAGCATGGGTGCGTAGCGCTGGATGTACCAGCCGTTTTGCAAGCGCAGCGGGCGAAACTCGTCGTCGCCCAACTGCCCATTCAGGTTGCGCGTGAGCTGGTCGCGGTACTGTGCGGCGCGGCTGTGCACGAAGGCTTTGTCGAAGTCGGTGTATTGGTACATCTTGGGTTATCTCAAATGGGGACGGGTTCTTTGAACGCAGAGGACGCAAAAGTTACGCAGAGGGCGCAGAAGAGGAGAAAGGGCGTGACGACTTGAGTTTGAATTTTTTGCGTCCTCTGCGCATCCTTTGCGTCCTCTGCGTTCAAAAAATATTCACTCATATCGCAATCAACTTCACCCCCGCATAAGCCAGCAAAACCGACAGCAGCGAACGAATAAACCGCTCAGGGGCTTTTTGCATCAGGCGGGTGCCGATCCAGATGCCGGGCAGCGAGCCGACCAGCAGTTTGGCCAACAGCGGCCAGTCTACCGAGCCGAGTGACGCATGGCCCAGGCCGGCGACCAGGGTCAGCGGCACGGCGTAGGCAATATCGGCAGCGACGATGCGTTGCAGGGGCAGCAAGGGGTACAACAGCATCAACACCGTCACGCCAATCGCGCCAGCGCCCACCGATGTCATGGTGACCAGGCCGCCAATCAAGGCACCAAACAGAATGGGCAGACTCCAGTGGCGGGCGCGGGTGGCGGCTTGCCGGTCTTGATCAGACACGGCGCGGGGTGTGGCCTTGCCGCGAACGGCTTTGTACAGCGTGGCCGCCGCAGTCAGCAGCAGCGCAAAGCCCAGCGTGGTGGTCATCAGCGCTTGCACCGCTGCGGTGGCGGGGCCCATCTGCTTTAAGGCCAGCAAGGTCAGCAGCGCCGCCGGAATGCTGCCTGCCGACAGCTGCGCCACCACTTTCCAGTCCACCACTTTGGCCCGCATCAGCCCCACTGTGCCGCCCAGCTTGGTGAAGGCGGCAAACAGCAGGTCTGTGCCAATGGCCAGGTAGGGCTTGACGCCGAAGAAAAAAATCAGAATCGGGGTCATCAGGGAGCCACCGCCCACACCGGTCAGGCCGACCACGATGCCAACGAAAAACCCGGCGAAGACAAACGTTAAATCATGCATGGGGCGGACTGTAGACACAGATCGTCAGACTTCAAACGACTTATTTTTTGGATCGATATACGAAATTGGCCATATAGCCCGGTTTCGACAGGCCTACAATGCACACCGCGCCGTCACTGGCGCATTCGCTAGGGGTGTTGCGGTCTGCTTGAAGAAGCAGGCTGCGACTGAGAAAGTCCCTTTGAACCTGATTGAGGTAATCCTCGCGCAGGGAAGCCCAAACTGCTGGTGCAGTGCCCGATTGCTTTTTCTCAGTGGGTGCTGACGCAGATTTTGTTGCCCCCTGCCACTTGGGAACCTCTGCAATACCTCCTGCGGTCTGCGATCGAGCGGCCTTGGGCGCATCGCTGCGTTGTTTTTCTTGTCAATAGCCCGCTATTGACTGCAAAAAGACGCCTTGCGCTGCATCCCAATCCGCTCGCCGCCGTTCCGCAGGAGGTATTGCAGAGGTTCCCTCACGTTAAAGGAAACGTTGTGGCAACTGTTAATCGTTATCTCCTCCCGCTTTTTAAGCTAAATCGGCTTGCAGCCCTTATAAAAACTGCTCAACCAGCTATATTTTTAATAGCATATGGGTCACTTCCCGCAGTGGCCCAAGAGCCCAGCCTCAAGCCCGTCACGGTCAACGAACGCAACAGCCCGCAAGCCTTGGGCCTGGGCCTGGGCGATGCGCCGCTGGCACGCACCCCGGTCAGTGCGACGGTGATCGGCGCGCAGCAGGTGCAAGACGCCGGGGCCCGCCGCTTGGCCGATGTGCTGAAGTTCGACGCGTCCACCACCGACGCCTACAACAGCGGCGGCTACTGGGACTACGCCACCGTGCGCGGCTTTGTGCTGGACAACAAAAGCAACTACCGGCGCGATGGTTTGCCCATCAATGCCGAAACCTTTATTGCGCTGGATAACAAAGCGCAAATCGACGTGCTCAAAGGCACCAGCGGCCTGCAAGCTGGCATCAGTGCACCCGGTGGGCTGATCAACTACGTGGTCAAGCGCCCGACACAAAACGATCTGCGCAGCGTGCGCCTGGAGGCCACCCAGCGCGGCGGCGTGTTGGCGCATGTGGATCTGGGGGGCCGGCTGGGTGCCGACAAAGCCCTGGGCTACCGCCTGAACGTGGCCGGTGAAACCATCCGCCATGCCGTACAAAACGGCAAGGGTGAGCGCAGCCTGGTGGCGTTGGCGCTGGATGCCCGGCTGACAAGCGATTCGCTGCTGGAAGCAGAATTTGAATACAGCCGCCGCTCGCAACCCAGCGTCGCAGGGTTCAGCCTGCTGAGCGACCGCTTGCCCGCGCCGCAACCCGGCACCAACCTGAACAACCAGCCCTGGACGCAGCCCGTGCAACTACAGGGCCTGACCGGCAGCCTGCGCTATGAGCAAGCCATCAACGCCGACTGGCGCTGGCAGGCGCACTGGGGCACGCAGCAACTGAAATCCAACGACCGCGTGGCGTTTCCGTTTGGCTGCACCGATGTCAGCGGTGCGTATCTGGCTGACCGGTATTGCCCGGACGGCAGCTACGACCTGTACGACTTTCGCAGCGACAACGAGCGGCGCCGGCAAACGGCCGTCAAGCTCCAGGTCAACGGCAAATTCGGCCTGGGTAGTACCCGGCATGACCTGGGCTTTGGCGTTTTACAAAACCGCGTGCGCGACCGTTTTGAAGGCCAGGCCTACAACTATGTGGGCACAGGCCAGATCGGCACAGCGCAAAACTTCGCGCCTGACCCCAGCCTGACCGGCACGAACACCCACCGCAGCGAGCGCAGCACCGAGTTTTTTGTGCACGACGCGATTGCCTGGAATGCGCGCCTGTCGACCTGGCTGGGCCTGCGCCACACCCAACTGCACAAAGACAGCGTGCGCACCGATGGCAGCGCCGCCACCGCTTACGGCACCCGCATCACCACGCCTTGGCTGGCCACCAGCTATGAAACCATGCCCGGCGTGTTTGCCTATGCCAGCTATGGCGAGGGCGCAGAAACCGATGTCACGCCCAACCTGGCGCGCTACGCGAATGCCGGCCAGGCCCTGCCCACGCTGAAGAGCCGCCAGATGGAGGTCGGCATCAAGGTGCAGGGCCAGACGCTGCGCTACAGCGCCGCGCTGTTCAACATCCGCCGCCCGGCGTTCGCCGATGTGGGCAGCTGCGACACAGCCGCCACCTGTACCCGCCAGCTGGACGGCCAGGCCCGTCACCGTGGCCTGGAGCTGGCCGCTGGCAGCCAGACCGGCGCTTGGGCACTGGACGGCGGCCTGACCCTCATCAACGCCCAGCGCCGCGGCAGCACGGCCAACCCAAGCTTGAACGGCCAACGCCCGACCAACGTGCCCGACTGGGTGCTACGTGCCAACGCCGCCTACCAGGTAGCCAGCGTGCCAGGCTTGTCCGTGTCGGCCCACCTCTCACACGAAGGCGCGCGCAGCGTGCTGCCCGACGGCTCGATTACCCTGCCCGCCTGGACACGGCTGGACGCCGGCCTGCGCTACGACACCCAATTGGGGGGCTACAACACCAGCTTCACCCTGGGCATAGACAACCTGCTGAACAAACGCTACTGGCGCGAGTCGCCCTACCAGTTCTCTCACGCCTACCTATTTACCGGCGCGCCCCGCACATGGCGACTGGCATTGAAAACCAGCCTCTAAGGGAAAACGGCCCAAAACCCAGGCTATAATCAAAGGCTGTTCCTCGATAGCTCAGTCGGTAGAGCACCGGACTGTTAATCCGTAGGTCCCTGGTTCGAGCCCAGGTCGAGGAGCCACCTACAAGCCTTATAGGCACTAGCCCCGCAGCTACTTAATTGATAGTGCGGGGCTTTTTACCTTGTGGCTTAAATGTCTTGTGTAGCCACTGTGTAGCCACCAGTACCGGGTTTTGTACCTTGTAGCCCCCAGCACCAGACGCAAAAAACCCAGCGGGTAAGGCTGGGTGATTCTCTCTGGGCTCTTGAAAATCAGGACTGCGCTACACGAACGCGGCGCGTTCAATCACCAGCTCCAGTTCTGACGGCCTTCCATGCGTTGCAATAAATTCGGCACGCTTTGCCTCAAGGTTGTTTTCATCAAACACCACCAGCGCGGGCAGTTGCGGCAGGCTGTCAAGCTGGCGCTGTTCAACGGCGGCCAGGCGGCGCAATAGTCCGGCGTTCATAGGACGAAAAGCTCCACAGCGTCACTCCAGCGGTACACCTCACGGCCAGCACGGCGCAGGCGCTCTAGTGTAGTGTTTCATGCTGTTTGAACCGTTTTCAATTTTGCTTTTGCCCGCATGACTTTTTCCAGGATGTCCCGTGCGCTAGCGGTCCAGACAAAGGGTTTGGGGTTCTCGTTGTGCGCCAGCAC
>JAAFIW010000015.1 GCA_013297875.1 Comamonadaceae bacterium
CCTGAGCGAGTTGCAGACGACTGCACGCAACAAGCTCAAGAGTGCACAACAGCGCCCCTCCATCATCGTTGCTTGTTGGAAGCAGGCAGATTTGTGGTGATGTCATGATTTATGAAAGTCTCAATAATAGCGTAGCAACTTGTGAATGAATCGGTGTTTGGACTGGGCTGATCTGTTGAGGTGGTGCAGAATCTTCAATTAAGTACCCGCGACAGCGGTGTTGACCCCCAGGCAGCCCATTCACCAAGGCCCATCATGCGCAAACCCAGCCTTTACAGCAGCGCCACCAAGCCGTCTGCCGCAGCCCGACCAGCCACTGAAAAGACGGGGGTCTCGGCGTCAGACCCGCCAATTTCAAGCAGCGTGGCCATCGCTGCACCGCCCGCCCGTCGCTGGCGTCGTGCGCTGGCATCGCCGCGTGCGCCCTGGTGGGCGATGGCTGTTCTGGCTCTGCTGATGGTGGGTAGCCTGTGGGTGGTGTTCAGCCAGGGCCAGCGCAAACTCACACAGGCCGACATTGATGCCGCCGTGCTGAAAACGCTAGAGACCACGACACTGCCGTCAGCTGCCGCAGCGGCTTACGAAAACATTGCGCCATCGGTGGTTCGGGTCATGGCCTATAGCAACAAGCCCAAGGCTGACAAACCGGTTACCGGCGTAACGCCACATGCCAAAAAACCCCTGTCACCCAAAGACAAGGCCGCCAAGGGCGGCAAGCCCGCCGCACCCACGCCGCCCGACGACGACGATGACGAAGACACCCAAAACGGCGTGGGCACGGGCGTGGTGATTGTGGACAAGGGCTTGATCCTGACCAACCTGCACGTGGTGCAGGGCGCAGACCGCATCGTGGTGGTGTTCTCTGACGGCATGACCAGCACCGCATCCGTCACCAATGTGCAGCCCGAAAACGACCTGGCCGTGCTGCAAGCCCACAAGATTCCCGACGACCTGGTGGCCGCCACCATGCGCTCCACCGCCGATTTGCGGCCTGGCGACCAGGTGCTGGCCGTGGGCTACCCCTTTGGCATCGGCCCCTCGGCCTCGGCCGGCATCGTCTCCGGCCTGGGCCGCGTGTTCCGCTCGCCCGAAAGTGGCCAGGCCATGCGCAACCTGATCCAGTTCGACGCCGCCGCCAACCCCGGCAACTCCGGCGGCCCGCTGGTGACCATGGACGGCGAAGTGGTCGGCATCGTCACCGCCATCCTGAACCCCACGCCAGCCCGCACCTTCATTGGCATTGGCTTTGCGGTGCCGATCGAGAACGCGGCACAGGCGGCAGGGATGCCGCCGTTCTGAGGCTTTCGGCGGGGATGCCGCCGTTTTTGATCAAATCAGCCACTCGCCCAGGTATTCATTGCTCAAGCAGCTACGCTTTTTGTAGCAAATCAATCTGACTTTGCAGATACCGGCGCTCGGGCACACCGGTGTGCAGACGCAGCGCGGTCTCGTAGGCGGCGACGGCAGCTTGCGCGTCGCCCACCAGCGCCCGCTGGCCCAACCAGTGGGCGCGCGCGGCCCAGTAGGGCGCATAGCGACTGATCTCGTGTTCGCTCACCACCGCGTCCAACGCCTGCAGCGCTGCGGCTGCACCTTGACTTTCACCCAGCGCCACCGCGTGGCCCACCCGCGCACCCAGGGTGGGCGCGATGTGCAGCAGTTGCGCGTAGAGCTGCGCGATGCTGCGCCAGGGAACCACGCCGGTGTAGCGGCGCTGGCAGTGGGCCGATTGAATGGCCGCTTCCAGTTGGAACGGGCCCGGTTGCCGCAGGCTGGCGGCGTGCCAGACGATGCGGTTGGCCTGTGCGATGCGGGGCTCGTCCCACAGCGCGGTGTTTTGTGCGTGCAGGGGGATGAACTCAAGCTCCCCACCCGCTTGCACATAGCGCGCCGCCCGGCGTGCATCGCTGAGCAGCATGAGCGCCAGTAAACCAGCCGGTTCGGCCTGCGCGGGTAGCAGCGAGGCCGTGAGGTCGGCCAGGTAGATGGCTTCTTGCGTGAGATCCGACGCACCCTGATCGTCCCAGGCCAGGCCGAAGGCGGCGTAAATAGCTTCCAGCACGACATGAATGCGCTGCGGCAAGTCACGCGCTTCGGGCTCTTCAAAGCGAATGCCCGCCAGGCGGATTTTGTTTTTAGCGCGCACCAGGCGCTGCGCCATGGCGGCGGGTGACACCAGGAAGGCCGCGGCGATTTTCTCGGCGTCCAATCCCAGTACGGTTTGCAGCATCAAGGCGGTGTGAATCTGCGGGTCAATGGCCGGGTGGGCGCAGGCAAACAGCAGCTTCAAGCGTTCGTCGGGAATGGCTGGGGCCTGCGGTGCCGATGTGTCTTCATCGACCAGCAAAATCGTGGCTGCTGGGTCTAGCTCAACTTGCCGGTGGCGCAGCACTTGCAGCAGGTTGCGCTTGGCAGCCGTCATCAACCACGCCTCTGGCGAATCAGGCACGCCGCTCACAGGCCAGGTTTTGAGCGCGACTGCAAAGGCCTCAGCCAGCGCATCTTCGGCAGCCGCCAGGTCTTTGAAGCGGTAGGCCAGATACGCCAGGATTCGCCCATAGGCCTCCCGCGCCACGCGGGTGGCGGCTTGGTGGGTATGCGATGCCTGGGGAGGCGCCAAAGCTATTTGGCGATCTGGGGCGGTGGCGGCAGGATGGGGCGAACCTCTACCGTGCCCGCCAGCGCCGCAGGCGACTTTTCGGCCCAATCGAGCGCCACATCGAGCGAGGGCACCTCAATCACAAAGTAGCCGCCCAGATGCTCTTTGGTGTCGGCAAACGGGCCGTCTTGTACCAGGCGCTTGCCGTGGCGCACCTGCACCATGGTGGCGGTGTGGGGCGGCTGTAGGCCATCGCCGTTGACGACGATGCCACTGGCTTGAATGGTGCCCACGTAGGCACCCCAGGCAGCCCAATAAGCGGGCGCTTGCGCAGGGTCGTCACGTTTGGCAAATTCAGACAAAGGCTCTTGAAAAATTAACATGTATTGCATGGCGATTCCTTGGGTTGGGCAGCAGCACAGCGCCGCTGCTGATGAATGGATGCGCGGGACATGCGCCAATCGACAGCTGGGCCAATATTTTTTACGAAACCCAAGGCTGGCGCATCGAAAAAGACTCAAACAGGCCACCAGCCCATACAAATACTGCTCAAGTAGCTATATATTCAATAGCAAATTGAGGGTTTCTTACTTCAGCAAACTGTCCAGATCAGCGGTTTTGAACACGCTCTCAGGCACCGTCTGCATGGCCCGTGCCGAGGGCCGCACCAGTGAGCGGGTGCCGCGCTGTGTCACGGGGTCGGGGCCAAAGGCCAGCCCGCCGGGGGCCAACTCCACCTGCGTGCCGTCCAGACCCGATAGGATGGCAGCGCCCGTGTTGACTTTCAGGTAGGTGCCCGGCGCAATGCCGCCCGCGCTTTCTTCGGCGACGGCAATTTCAATGTCGGTGCCGCGTATGCCTACGGTGGAGGTGGCGGTTTCAAAGCTCACGCGGTCACTGCTGTTGCTGGAACGTAGCTTGTTGGACAGGTAGCGCAAGCCGCCCTTGATGAGTTGCAGGGTTTTTTCGCGCAAGCTGGGCTCGCCGTCTGCACCCAGTTTGCGAAACGCCAGCTGCGAGCCACTGCGCACCACCATCTTGGCCCCATCGTCAAACTGCACCAGGGCCTCAGAGCCCGGTGGCACCAGCAGGGTGTCAGATTCCTGGATTTTGGTGCCCACCACGGCGGGTGTGGCCTGCTGCTGTCGGGCCAACTGCACCGGGCCTTTGATGGCCAGGATTTCGGCGGCTTGAGCGGTGACGGTGCCCCAGGTGAGGGCGCACGCCAGAAGGCAGCGGGCCGCCGCCGGGTAGCTTGACAAGTGGTAGCGCATACAGACAAAAACTCGCAGTATCAGTTGTTCCAGATGATGGACTGCTGGAATTGAGCCCGTGCCGCAAAGCCCGAGACACCGATTTCGCGTTGCTCAAAGCCGGTGGGCGTGAAGGCTGGCGCATTGATCGGGATGGCAACGCTGGTCGAGCTTGGATTCAGCGAGAACGCATCGGGGGTATTGGCACTGGCTGTGAATTGCGTACCCGTGGCGGTGCCGTATAAGAAGTAGGCACTCTCGATGCGCGCCGCCAGGGGGTTGCGCACCCAGCTGGCCAGGATGCTGGAGGCCGCTGGTTGCGGGGGTGTGATCAGCGAAAGTGACGGTGCAAGATTGTGCAAAGGCCGCTGCACATAGTTGATAGGCGCTTCGATGCCTGCCAGCAAACGCGCAGTTTCCACGATGGGGGTGGTGCTGCCCTTGACGTAAATTTCGGCGGTGTACAGGCTGAATGCCTGCAACTTGGAAAAATCGGTCGACGTTGGCGTGTCGGGGTAGATGGGCGAGTTAATGCCAGTGGGATTGCCCGGCCAGGTGGCCGTGTTGTAGGGCGCACCGGTGGGGTAGGTCACTGCCGCCATGCGGAAGTCTGCCTGGGCGCGCGGGCTGGTCGTGCCTTCTGCCGGTATCACACCGGTTTTGTTCAGGATGGTGAAAAACCCACCAGCAGCCGAGGTGGTGGGCGCAAATACCACGCCGACCGTCGGCAGGCCCGGGCCTTTCAGGCGCACGGCATACAGGCCTGCATCTACATAGGTGCGTGAGCTGGTGTTGAACACCTCGGTGTCAAAGCTCAGACGGATACCGCTGGTGGTTCTGCTGGGCACGTTGCCGGAAATGTCGGCCTGGCGGGTGGGGTTTTGCTGGATCAAGGTGAAGTAGCGCGGGTTGATCGACCAGTTGTAAGCCCGCTGGTTGCCATGCAGTATCCAGTTGCCCGCCTTCAAGCCGGGTGTGGCGTCGTCGCGCTTGAACACCAGGGTTTTCGTGTATTCGATGGGTGTTGGCGTGTTGCCCGCCAGCGGCCCCGTGCGGGGCTGGAGGATAGTGACCTCGACCACGGCCAGGTCGTCGGTCGTGCTGCCCGCAAACCGTCCGATGAACAAGATGTTGGGGTTGCGGATTTCCGAGCCCAGCACACCCTGTCGGCCGGTTTCGCTGAACAAGGTCACGAAGTCTTCCGCAAAGTCTTTGCTGTTTTGCTTGTAGTTCAGCGAGACAAAGGTGAGCGCCGTGGCACCGGAGCAGTTCACCGTGGCGGGAGCTGCTGCCAGGCAGCTGTTCACAAAATTCACCCAGGCGGTGATTTTAGAAAAGGTGAGCGCCGGGTTGCTGGCAATGGCTACCTGGGTGGTGGCCAGGGGCGTGGAGGCAGAAATCAGCGTAGGCACCACCGAGCCGTCGGCAGCGGTGACCACGGGCGCCAGCTTGGCCGCCAGTTGCGTGACACCGGTGGCCGGGTCGCGGCCATGGCTGATGGACTCGATCACGGCATCTACACCGGTACCGTCGTATTTGTAGACCGAGCGCACGGGGTCAAACTGGCTGGTGTTGGCCACACCGGCCACACCCAGCGCGGCTTGCACCGAGGTGAGCAGATTGGTTTTGGCCTGCGCCAGGCCCGTCAGGGTCAGGCTGGCAGCACTGAACTGCTTGTCGGTACCGGTGACCGAGGCGGGCAGCACATCGGAGGTGATTTTGTCGGTCAGCGGGTTGATGTTGACGCGCACCGCTTTGCCAGACGGAATGTCAATTTCGTTGGGCGCAGCCAGCACGTTGCCACCGGCATCGAGCACCTTGATCACAAACGGGGTTTTGTAGTCAGCGGTTTTGTAGCGCAGCAGGTAAGCGCCCTTGTCGTCGGTCTGGCCGGTGAGGGTTTTGCCGGTGCTGTCAGTCAGCACAATGGTGGCGCGCCGCAAGGGTGAGCCGTCACCTGCTGCGCCGCCCACGCCGCCGTCGCCGGCGGCATCACCGCCCACGCCGGCAGTCTCGACCTCAAACGTGGTGGCCGCCTGAGCCAGGTCGATCACGCCCTGCGGGGCCAATGGGGGAGGAGGCGGAGGCGTGGGTGCAGGCGGGGTGACCACCACGGGCGCTGGGGCTGGCGCTGGGGTGTCGCTACCGCCGCCGCAAGCGGCAAACAGAGCTGTTAACAACAAGGGGGCGTAACGCATGCTGCACTCCAAAAAAAGTTGAACTTAAAGTTACAGACGGTTGTACATGTGTGACTTGGTACCTGTCAACCCCCAAAAAAGGTATGCACTGGCAGGCCAATTTTTGTTAAAAGCAAAGGTGCATCTGAACTGGAGCTCGGTGATGAAAACGCTTGTGAAACCGCTGCTGGCTGCGCTGTTGCGTGCTGTTGCAGGCTTGTTGCTGATGGCTTGGGCACCGCTGGCCTTTAGCCAAGCAGAGCGCCTGGCGTTGGTGGTGGGCAATTCCAGCTACCCCGGCGCGCCGCTGACCAACCCCAAAAACGATGCCAAGGCCATGGCCGATTTGCTGCGCCAGGCCGGGTTTACTGTGGACCAGCAGATGGACACCTCCCAGGCCCAGTTGACGCAGGCAGTGGCTCGCTTTGGCCAGGCCATCAAAGACCCGAAGGTGAAATTTGGCCTGTTTTACTACGCGGGGCACGGCTTGCAGCAAGACTGGCGCAACTACCTGGTGCCGGTGTCAGCCGACATTCGCACCGCAGAAGATGTGCGCAAACAGACGGTGGATGTGAGCGCCTTGCTCACCTATATGGAGCAGGCCAAGGGCCGCAATTTTCTGGTGATTCTGGATGCGTGCCGCGACGACCCGTTTGCCGGCGGCTTCAAGCCCTCGGCGGCCGGTTTGAGCCAGTTTGATGCGCCTGCGGGCAGCCTGCTGGCCTACGCCACCGCGCCCGGCAAAGTGGCGCAGGACGGCATTGGTGCCAATGGCCTGTACACCGGCAATCTGCTGCGCGAATTTGCGGTGAAAGGCGTGCGCCTGGAAGACGCTTTCAAGCGCGTGCGCCTGTCGGTGCGCATTGCCTCTAACGGCCAGCAAGTGCCCTGGGAAAGCACCTCGCTGGAAGAAGACGTGTACCTGTTTCCCTTCGAGCGCAAAAAACTCAGCGAAGCCGAGCAGGATCAGTTGCTGGAGCAGGAGCTGCTGAGCTGGCAGAAGGTGCGCGCAAGCAGCGACATCACCCAACTGGTCAACTTCATCCGCGAATACCCCAGCGGCAGCGCCAGTGAGTTGGCCCAGTCGCGCCTGAGCCGTTTGCTCAATGCACAAGCCGTGAAAGAAGCCAACCAGCAGCAGGTGGTGGCAGCCAACGCGATGCAGCAGCAAATCATTCGTGACTCGCAGGAAAGCGCGCAGGCCGCGCGCCTACAGGCCGAAAAAGCCGAGGCGCAGCGCCTGGCCGCCGAGCGCGCTGAAGCTGCCCGCCAACAGGCCCAAGCCGCCGAGCTGGCCCGCCAGGAAGCCGCGCGGGCCGAGGCAGCGCGGCTGGCGGAGCAACAGGCGCAGGCGGCGCGACTGGCCGAGCAGCAACTGAAAGAGGCGCAGGCCCTGGCCGCCCGCCGCGAAGCCGAGCGCCTGGCCGCAGCACAAGCGCAGGAGCAGGCCCGCCTGGCTGTGTTGGCCGAGCAGCAACAGGCCGCGCAACGCGAGGCGCAACGGCTGGCGCAGGTACGCGAGCAGGAGCGGGCGCAAGAGCAGCAGCGGTTGGCGGTGCTGGCTGAGCAAGCCGCTGTTGCTGCGCAGGTTCAAGCCGAGCAGGCGAGGGCTGCTGCCGAGCGCGTGGTACGCGAACAAACCGCCCGTCAGGATGCGCTGGCAAAGGAGCAGGCCCTGGCACAAGCGCGGGCGCAGGCCGCAGCCGAGGAAAAGGCGCGCCAGCAGGCCCAAGTCCAGGCTGAGCGCTTGGCACAGGCCCAAGCCGCCGAACGCGCAGCCACTGCGGCAGCCCAGGCCAAAGAACAGGCAGCTGCAGCCGCTGCGCAAAAAGCGCTGCAAGAGCGACAAGCGCAAGCCGCACAGGAAGCCGAGAAAGCCCAAGCCGCCCGCCAGGAAGCCCAGCGCCAGGCCCAGTTGCAAGCTGAAGCGGTGGCCGCGGCGCAGGCCCGTGAGCGCGAGGCTGCGTTGCAAGCCCAGCGCGCCGAGCAGCAGCGCCAGGCGCAAGCGGCGGCAGAGGCCGAAAAAGCACGTGTGGCCCAGGCCGAGCTGGCCCGTTTGACGGCTGAAAAAGAGCGGGCTGCTCAGACGCTGGCCGCCCTTCAGTCCAAGCCGCAGCCCACCTCACAGCCAACGGCCCAGCCGCCGGTGGCGCAAACCCTGGCCGCCACGCCGTACTTCAAGGGCTACCAGGAGCACCAGCGCAGCTACCAGACGGGTGATTTTTTCAACTACCAGGTGATTGATGTCTACACCAAGGCCAGCAAGCCGCTGAACCTGCAAGTGACCGCCGTGAACATGGAAGCCGACCGGGTGGAATACAACGGCGGTGAGTACGTCTCTGACACCATGGGCAACACCACCACCAACCCCCGTGGCGGCTTTAGCACCCCGCGCCAGTTTTATCCGGCGGAGCTGTTCGTGGGCAAGAAGTGGCAGTCCGCCTTCAAACAGGCCCGTCCCAATGGCATCACCTACACGTTTCGCTACGACATGAAGGTGGTGGCCCGCGAAACCATCACGGTGCCTGCTGGCACGTTTGACACCTTCAAGATTGAGGCGCGGGGCTTCAATTTGCAGCTCGGTGCGCGCCTGGAGCGCAACATCTGGGTAGCCCCCGGTGTGAGCGGCGACATCGCGCACGAGATTTTTGTGCGCCTGAGCAATGGCGCGGTGGAGCAGAACGACCGGCAGGAGTTGGTGACATTCCGGCAGGCGGGGCCGCGCACGGCAGGGCGGTGAGCCTATTCCCTGCGTTTTCAAGCCAAATCGGCCCCTAGCCCGCATATTTCACCGTGAGCGTCTTTTTGCAAACTTTCTCCTGTGATGCGGATCGCTTTTGCTCAAATCCAATTTGTACGCAGCAAAAAGACTCGACCCCTGCATCCCGCGAAAACGCGCCGTGGGTGCCGCCACAGTGAAACATGCGGGCTAGCCCATGTAAATACTGCTCAAACAGCTATTATTTTTATAGCGACTAAATTCCGGCCGGCTTGGCCATGGTGCTCATCCGGTCGACCGGTTTGATGGTCAAGGTCTTGATTTCTGCACCCTGCATCACGGTTAGTTGCACTTCGCCTTCCGGCCCAGCGCGATCCCACAGCTTTTTGTAAAACGCTTCCAGCGTGGCCACCGGTGTGCGGTCAACGGCCAACACGATGTCGCCAGGCTGCATGCCGGCTTCTTGTGCGGGGCTTTCTTTGTTGACGCGCACCACCTGTACCCGGCCTCCCTGTTCGGTAGAGGTCAGGCCCAGCCAGGGGCGGCGGCTGAGTTTGGTGCTGCCGGTTTGTTGCAGCTCGGCCAGGATGGGTTTGAGCAGATCCACCGGCACAAACATATTGCCTGGCAGGCGGCGGTTTTCACCCATCGCATCCATGACAAACAGGCTGCCGATGCCCAGCAATTCGCCGCGCCGGTTAAAAAGCGGCGCGCCGCTGTGGTTTTCAATCGGCGGGCTGGTGAACAGGGCCGATTCAATGTGGTATTCCCAATAGCCCGAAAACGCGCGTTTGCTGACCAGCTGCGTCAGCGCCACATCGCCCTGCGCCCCGCCCGAAGCGGCCATCACGGCCTCACCCGCCTGCACATCGCGCGGGTTGCCCAGCGCCACCGGGCTCACGCCGCGCAGGGGCAGCAGCGGTTGAATCAGCCCGAAACCGGTGGCCAGGTCATACGCCACGGCGCGGGCGGGCAGGGTTTTGTTGTCTTGCGTGACCACTTGAATGTTTTGCGCCTCCAGCATCAGGTAGCCAATGGTCAGGATCAAGCCATCAGGCCCTATCACCACACCCGAGCCCAGTCGCTGCCTGCCCAGTGTTTCAGCGGAGCGCGCTCCCTCAATCGCCGTGACTTGTACGCCCACCACGGCGGCGTTGGCTTTGGTCAGCGCATCGACACCCAGCTGAACGGCCGGTGTCGGCGGTGTGGCCGCGCCTGCCGGGAACAGGGTGAGCGCACTGGCGGCAAGCCAGAAGCTGGTCAAGAGGCGGGAAAAGATGTGGGTGCGCATGGATCGGCTCCTCAAATACCCGTGGGTGATGCCACGGCTACCAGAATGCGCCAAAAGCCAAGACTTGGCAATTGCCCCCATGGCCATTCCGCAGAGCTACAGACGGTCTTTTGATGCCCAAAACACCTATCGTGCTTGATGGGAGCGCACGAGCAGCTATTTATTTCATAGCAACTGAATGGCCCAAAATTTACTTGCTACCACCCCGGTTTTCCATCGCATCGGGGTCGGGGCTGCTTCCGGTGCGCAGCACTTTCAGGTCGGGGTTGAAGGTCACGCTGAACACCAGGGCGGTGTTGGGTGCTTCGATGTAGCGCCAGTCGTAAACAATTTCTTTTTTCAGCTCGTAGGGCGTGATTTTTGCGGGCTTGCCTAAAGCACGGCGCACCTCTTCCATCATCATGCCGGGCTGCACTTTGACGAAGTTGGCGGGTGTAAGCACCTGGCGCAGCGCGGCCATTTTGCCGTCGGCGCCAATGGTGATCATGTAATTCTGGTGGCCGGCGGGTTGGCGGTTGTACTCAAAAATGCGGGCGTTGTCAGCGCCGTCCCACACCTTTTCGGGCTCGCCAAAACGGGCGCGCACATCGGCCTCGGTGGAGACGCCTTCTTCCAGCTCTTTGATGCGCTGGTTATCGCAGCCGGGCAAAAGGGCCAGCAGTGCGCAGGCGATGGCGGTGCCGCTCAGGCGGGAAATCCAGGTTTTCATGCGTGGCCTCGTAAAATGTGTGTTTTCCGGGCGGAAGTCTATGTTCAAACTGCTATCTCTTTTTCGTCGCGCCGACTACCAGTCCGATGCCACGCAATTCATCGACCAATTGAAAGCGCAAAAGCCACAGCTAGAGGCTCAGCAGCGTGCCGGCCGCGCCTTGCTGTGGGACAAAAATCTGGATCGCTCGGCCCTGGCTGAATGGAACCAGGCGCGGGTGGAGCAAAAGGCCTATCCGTATCAGACTGACCCACGGCCCAGCGAGGCGCGTTGAGCCACCCGGCGTTGACACAGGCCACGTCCATGGCTGCGGTGGATCCCAGCATGGATCAAGTAGTGGATCAGGTCGTGGACCAGGTAGCCATGGCCCGCCTGTACGGCGAGCCCCTGTTTGCGCTGCCGCAAGACCTGTACATACCGCCCGACGCGCTGCAGGTCTTTCTGGAGGCCTTTGAAGGCCCGCTGGACTTGCTGCTGTACCTAATTCGCAAGCAGAACTTCAATATTCTGGACATTCCCATGGCGGGGCTCACGCGCCAGTACCTGACCTATGTGGAAGAAATCCGCAACCACAACCTGGAGCTGGCCGCCGAATACCTGCTGATGGCCGCGATGCTGATCGAGATCAAGTCGCGCATGCTGCTCCCGCCCAAAAAAGTAGCCGCAGGCCAGGAGCCCGAAGACCCACGCGCCGAGCTGGTGCGCCGCCTGCTGGAGTACGAGCGCATGAAACTGGCCGCCGCCAAGCTCAACGCCGTGCCGCAACTGGGCCGCGACGTGCTGCGCGCCCAGGTGGTGATCGAGCAATCGCTGGCACCACGCTTTCCCGATGTGTATGTGGCCGATTTGCAGGAGGCCTGGCGCGACATCATCAAGCGCGCCAAGCTCATCACCCACCACAAAATCAGCCGCGAAGCGCTCAGCGTGCGCGAGCACATGAGCCATGTGCTGCGCAAGCTGCAAGGCCGCCGTTTCGTGGAATTTGAAGACCTGTTCGACCCCAGCCTGGGCGTGCCGGTGCTGGTCGTGACGTTTATTGCGCTGCTGGAGCTGGCCAAAGAAACGCTGGTGGAAGTGACCCAGGCTGAGGCGTTTGCGCCGATTTATGTGCGGCTGGCGTTTACGCCTGTGTGATTGGCTCACCGCGCCTTTAGCTGTCGCAAGCTGCAACCCTCTCAACAGACGCAAAACTAACGTTTTAAGGCCGGACTGTGAGTATCACGTTAGAGTTTGAACCCAATACTGTTCGTTTAGGATAAAAACCTCTCATGGAGCACTTCTGCGCGTCTTGAGGGGCGTCGGTTGGAAGGTGGTGTGATCACCGGCGTGAAGTCGCAAGGCTGTCTTCGCGCCGCATCTTTGTCAAACGGCGCATACGGTGAGCTCCTACGCTTGACCATGCGCGGCGTGCTGCGATGGCGCGTGTGCACGCAGCGCAGCTTGGCGCTTGCGCTCAGTACCGCTTGCCACCAACGCGCTCGTCTTCGGGGTTGCGCTGGGGGGAAAAGCCCCGCATCGGGGCTGCTCGCGCCGCAGAAGTTGTATGTGGGCCGTGAACGACAGGTCTTCGTCGGCCTGGCCCGATCGGGCTGCGCCTTGGTGCAGCAGCCAGCGTACCGCGTAGTGCGCCAGCGCCCAGCCGTAGAACTCCTGGCGCACCAGCGCTGCGGTTTTGCTGCGCAGCACCCGCCTGCCTTCGCGCAGATGGGTCTTGAGCTCGTCGAACACCGCCTCGATGTGCCAGCGTTGGTGGTACAGCGCGGCCAACTCCAGTGCGCCAGCCTGCTGCGGATCGAGCAAACTGGTAATCAGCCGGTAGTGTTGAGGGCCTTGCTGCGAGCCATCTTGCACACCTTGTTTGACGCCCGGCAGTTGGTACTCGATCACGCGCACCACACTGGCCGCTTCGGGGGCGTCTGAGAGTTGAACGCGGCGCTTGGCTTGCTTGGTCGGCTCAATCTGGCTGAGGTACGAGCCGTCGGCCAACATCTGGTGCACGGGCAGCAGGCGGTTGTCGCGAGCGCGCCACAGCAGGTGTGCGCCCGTGGCACGCATCTGCTGCCACTGCGCCGCACCGCTGAAGCCCCGGTCGGCCAGGCACAGCATGTCTGGCTCCATCGCGCCCAGCAAAAATTGGCACAGCTCCCACTCGTCGCCCCGGTAGGGGCCTATCTCTGCGCCCAAGATAGCGTGCGTGGCGCACTCGGCCAGCGCCACGCACTGCGCCTGTGGGTAGCCCGCCGTGCCGGTGCGGCTGCCGGGGCGCCCGAAGGTCTGCACGATGTCGGCCTCATCGGCCAGCTCGATGCGGCTGCCATCGATGGCCACCACGCGCATGCCCTTGTAAAACGCCTGGGGCAGCGCGGCCTGGTCTGCCAGTGGTAGGCAGCAGGTGCGCATTAAATCGCGTAGCGGATCGCTACCAATGCGGCTGCGCAGTTCGCTGATGCTGCTCTTGGCCACGGGCGCAGGGGGCACGGCGCGGGCGGCCCAGGCCAGCCCCTCGGTCACAGCAGAAAACACCGCCTCATAAGAGGCTTGTGGGTACAGGCTCAGGGCGATGGCGTAGTACACGCCCGCCACGGCCGGAAAGCGCCGGATGCGCTGGGAGTTGCAGCCGTGGGCGTTTAGCGCCTCATGCACCCTTGCGGCTGGAAACACGCGCGCCAGAAGACTGACGCTGAGATAGTCCGCCAGCCGCGCACCTTCGCCCAGTTCAGCTTTGGTTCTTGCCATGATCAGCTCCACGAGTTGCGCAGAGCCCAAGTATCGCTCAAATCATGCTATCCGAACAGTATTGAGTTTGAACCTGAATTGGCACCGCTCATGTAAAGGCGGGATTGTGGGCCCACCGTCACGGTTCCCACAATGGGAACCAAGCCAGGCAAGGGTCCCAGCGTCAGCGTTGTGGGGGAAGCGGGATTAGCCGGGCTTACTTGCCCGACAACCGTGCTGACCATACCGTCGGCAGATATTCGCCGGATAGCGCCGTTTGGTCTATCCGACACAAAAATACTACCGGTAAGCGCATCGATTGCAATTGAACTCATGTGCGTAAATCTTGCATCCAGCCGTTGTCCGTCGCGAGGGCTATCTGAGCCCAAGTTTGTACCCGCCCATAATGTTGCAGTGCCATTCGGCCCCAGCTTTTGAATGTAGCTAAAAAGTGGCGCGACCGACACCCCCGGGCACAAGACACCACCGTAAGCCGGATCCCGTGGAAACTCGGTAATAGCGAGATAAATGTCGCCAGACCGATCTACAGCAATTTTCGTACCGAAAGAAAAACCACTGGATTTATATAAGGTAGACACGACACCAGATGGCGTTATCTTGCGCACCCAAAAGTCACCAAAAAAAGAACAATATCCGAACATGTCCTTTTGGGTGAAGTCAACCACGTAAATATTGCCATTCGCATCGACTGCCACAGCAACCGGCTGTTGAAATTTGGCATCAACGAGTGTACCGTCCGCATATCCCGATTTGGTCGGGCCGCCAACTAAGGTAGCGACCAACCCGTTTGTGGTGATAGTTCGAATAGCGCTGTTGCGGCTGTCAGCAACAAGCAATAAACCATTTGGGGTAATAGCAATACCGGTTAACAAGTCGAAAGCTGCCGAGCTACCTGGGCCGTCAATGAAAGCGGAGCCATTATTGCCTGCAAAGCGGGTCACCAATCCTGCAGGTGTAATTTTTCGAACTTGATCAAACTCGACGGTATATATATTTGACTGGCTGTCTGCAACCAGGCTGTAAATGTTCTGAAACTGGGATTGTGGGCCAGGACCATTTATTGATGCGCTGAGCATCGTCGATGGAACCGATATTGATGCCAAGTTGCCAGCCAGTACGTCCAAGGTACCAGTCAACAGGGGTGCAGGTGCAGGAGCAGGAGCAGGAGCAGGAGCAGGAGCAGGAGCAGGAGCAGGAGCAGGTGCAGGTACAGGTGCAGGTGCAGGTGCAGGTGCAGGTGCAGGTGCAGGTGCAGGTACAGGTGCGGGTGCGGGTGCGGGTGCGGGTGCGGGTGCGGGTGCGGGTGCGGGCCCCCCGCTGACGGGGGGCGCAGGCACCGGTGCCGTCACGCTGTCGCCACCCGATCCGCCGCCACACGCCACCAGATTGGCAATGCAGGCCATTAAAACGGCTACGTTGATCCAGCGACTTGAAGTTTTGGCGGAGTCGGTTTTCATGACGTTTCCCTGTGAGTGATTCAACGCTTATTTAAACTGTCTTTATCAAACTGCTGTTGTGCTTCCCGGGCGGCCGCTACGCTCGGGTAGCGCAGCACGATATTGCGCTCCGACGACACAGCAAAGCGCCCATACACAGGGTTGAACAAAGCAGCAACTGTGATCGGTCTTTTGTTTTAACGGAGCCTGCGACCGCCCGCTCAAGCTCGGCTACGGGACTTTTGACTGCTGCGCCGGTGGACTTTTAACCTCGAAAACGGTGGTCAGATTCAAATTGTTGTGACGAAACGCTACGAGCTTGCGCAGCCTTCCCCACGCGCATCCCGCCCCATCAAACCGGCCACCGCCTGCGCGGCGGATATTCGCCCGTCGAGCAAGTCCACCACCGCTTGCGCAATCGGCATCTCCACCCCCAGCAGTTGCGCCCGCTGCACCACGGTGCGGGCGCAATACACGCCTTCGGGCACGTGGCCCAGCCCATCCAGAGCCTGTTGCAGGCTGTGGCCTTGCGCCAGCAGTAGGCCCACCTGGCGGTTGCGTGACAGGTTGCCGGTGGCCGTCAGCACCAGATCGCCCAGGCCAGACAGGCCCATAAAAGTCTCGGGTCGCGCCCCCAGCGCCACGCCCAGGCGCGTTATCTCGGCCAGACCGCGGGTGATCAGCGCGGCGCGGGCGTTCAGGCCCAGGTTCAGGCCATCGCACAAACCGGTGGCAATGGCCAGCACGTTTTTCACGGCACCGCCCACTTCTACGCCCACCACATCGTCATTGGCGTACACGCGCAGCCGCTCGCTGTGAAAGGCTTGCACCAGCGCCTCCCGCACGCTGGCGTGGCTGCTGGCGGCCACTAGCGCGGTGGGCTGGCCTTGCGCCACCTCTTGCGCAAAGCTGGGGCCGCTGAGTACGCCTACTATCAATTCAGGAGCTGCTTGAGCAGCAATTTCATGGGCTAGCAGGCCAAAAGGCTCTGAAACCGGGGTTTCAAAGCCTTTGCACAGCCAGGCCACGGGCACCTGGCAGCCACGCAAGGCCTGTAGGCTGGCGCGCAAGCCGGCCATGGGCGTGGCAATGATGAACAGGTCGCAGCCCGCCCCTTGGATGGACAGGTCTGCGAGCGCACCCACCTGCACGGCGGGCGGCAGCGGGTTTCCTGCCAGATAGCGGGTGTTGTCGCGGCTGGCTTGTAAGTGGGCGGCCTGCTCGGCGCTACGGGCCAGCAGGCACACCGCGTGCCGCTGGCTGGCGCTGATGGCCAGCGCCGTGCCCCAGGCACCTGCTCCAATCACTACAATTTTCATAGCTGCTTGAGCAGGATTTATATGGGATGTCGGCTTATTGAATGACAAATGACCCGACCTGCGACCCGGATGACAAATGACGCCGGGCGGTCATCTGTCATCACGGCTGCGTGAGCAGCCATGTCATCCATCATCGCTTGGGCTTACTGCAGTGTTGCCTGCGCAGGTGCACCGGCCAAGGCATCAGCCTGGGCTTGCGCTTGCTGCTGCTCGTACATGGCCTGGAAGTTGATTTCGGTCAGGTGCACGGGGGGGAAGCCGGCGCGGGTCACGATGTCGGCCACATTGCCACGCAGGTAGGGGTAGACGATTTGCGGGCAGGCAATGCCCATGACGGGGCCCATTTGCTCCTGCGGCAGGTTGCGCACTTCAAAAATACCGGCTTGTTTGGCTTCCACCAGAAACACGGTGCGCTCGCCGATTTTGGTGTGCACCGTGGCCATCACGGTGACTTCAAAAATGCCGTCTGCCACTTGCTCGGCATTGACTGCCAGTTGAATGTCCACCTGCGGTGCGGTCGCGTCCAGCAGGATGCCGGGGGAATTGGGCTGCTCCAGCGAGGCTTCTTTCAGGTAGACGCGCTGAATCTGGAATACCGGGTCTGTATTGACGTCGGTGGCGGGGGTCTGGTCTTCGGCCATGGGGCGGGTCTTTCAGTTAAAAAAATGGGAATCAGGCTGCATTGAGCAAGGGCATCAAGCCGCCTTTGCCGTCCAGCGCAATCAGGTCGTCGCAGCCGCCCACATGGGTGCTGCCAATGAAAATCTGGGGCACGGTGCGTCGCCCGGTCAACTCCATCATTTTGGCCAGTTGCTCGGGCTGGCTGTCGACGCGAATTTCTTCAATCTGCGTGACGCCTTTGGATTTAAGAACCGCCTTGGCCCGTATGCAGTAGGGGCAGATGGCGGTGGTGTACATCGTGATGTGTGGCATGGCGTGGGTATCCAAAAACAAAAAAGTGAGGCGTCAAGCCGTTTTTTCAATCGGCAAATTGGCTTCTTTCCAGGCCGCCAGGCCACCGGCCAGCACCTGGGCCTGCTCGTAGCCCAGCTTTTTGGCGGTGGCCAGCACCCGGTTGGCCCGCGCGCCGGTGGGGCACACCAGAATCAGCGGCAAGGTTTTGTTTTTCACCAGTTGCGGCAGTTTTTCTTCAAACACGGCCACCGGAATGTTTTTGGCCAGGCCCAGGTGGCCGGTGGCGAATTCTTCAGCCTCGCTTACGTCAACCACCACCGCTTTTTCGCGGTTGATGAGCAGCACCGCGCCATTGGCGGTCAGACTTCCGCCCTTCATCCCCTGCGCTACCAAGGGCCACAGCAACATGCCGCCCGAGGTCAGGGCCACGGTAATCAACATCCAGTTATCAATCAGAAACTTCACAGGCAGTCTTTCAGGGTTTGGGGCAAACCCCTGATTCTAGAATGGCGGGCTTTGCACCTGAAGAAAGTAAGCGCATGTACAAGCTGGTTTTGATTCGCCATGGCGAATCCACCTGGAACCTGGAGAACCGATTCACCGGCTGGACCGATGTGGCGCTCACGCCCACCGGCATCGCCCAGGCCCAAAACGCAGGCCGCCTGCTGCATGAGGCGGGCTACGACTTTGATGTGGCCTACACCAGCGTTTTAAAGCGCGCCACCCACACCCTGTGGCACTGCCTGGACGCGATGGATCGCACCTGGCTGCCGGTGGTGCACAACTGGCGCTTGAACGAGCGCCACTACGGTGCCTTGCAAGGCCTGAACAAGGCCGAGACAGCCAAACAATATGGCGACGACCAGGTGCTGCAATGGCGGCGCAGCTACGACACGCCGCCCCCGGCGCTGGTGCCCGGCGACCCGCGCAGCGAGCGCGGCGACCTGCGCTATGCCCGCCTGAAGCCGGAGCAGATTCCGTTGACCGAGTGCCTGAAAGACACGGTGGAGCGCGTGCTCCCGTTCTGGAACGAAGCCATGGCACCGGCCATACGCCTGGGCAAACGCTGCGTGGTGGCCGCGCATGGCAACTCCATTCGCGCGCTGGTCAAGTACCTGGACGATATTTCGGATGCCGACATCGTGGGACTGAACATTCCCAATGGCATGCCGCTGGTTTATGAGCTGGATGCGCAACTCAAGCCGATCCGGCATTTCTATTTGGGTCAAGCGTGAACCCTTACACAAAACAGACCTGAGGTTTTCCCGAGGTTTACAACGGCGTATGGAACTGGGGCAGTTGTACGGCGTCACACGCAGCCCACGGGTGTATATTGACCCGCAAATTTCACGTTGAACGGAAAACTTCACATGAGCCACAAACTCAAGATCGCAGGCTGGATTTCGGTGGGTGCCCTGGCCGGTGCCTTGACCACGGTTTCCTTGCAAACCGTGGCGCGCGGCTCGCTGCAGCCGTTGCCGCTGGAAGAGCTGCAGCAACTGGCGGCGGTGTTTGGCATCGTTAAAACCGACTACGTGGAAGCCGTCGACGAGAAAAAGCTCATCGGTGATGCGATCAGCGGCATGGTGGCCAGCCTGGATCCGCATTCCCAGTATTTCGACAAAAAATCGTTCAAGGAATTCCGCGAAGGCACCAGCGGCCGCTTTGTCGGTGTGGGCATTGAAATTGCCCAGGAAGACGGCTTGGTCAAAGTGGTCTCGCCCATCGAAGGCTCGCCTGCGTTTCGCGCCGGCTTGAAGCCCAATGACCTGATTACCAAGATCGACGAAACCATGGTCAAGGGCCTGCCGCTCAATGAAGCGGTCAAGCGCATGCGCGGTGAGCCCAACACCAAGGTCATGCTCACCATCTTCCGCAAAGACGAAAACCGCACCTTCCCCGTCACCATCACCCGCGAAGAAATCAAGACCCAGTCGGTCAAAGGCAAGGTCATGGAGCCCGGCTATGCCTGGATTCGCCTGAGCCAGTTTCAAGACCGCACCGTGGAAGACTTTGCCAAGAAGCTCGAAGAGATCTACAAGGCCGAACCCAATCTGAAGGGCTTGGTGCTGGATTTGCGCAACGACCCCGGTGGCCTGCTGGATGCCGCTGTGGCCGTGTCTGCCGCGTTTTTGCCCGAGAACGTAACGGTAGTTTCCACCAACGGCCAGTTGGCCGAAAGCAAGTTTGTCTACAAAGCCGCTGCCGAGTTTTACCAGCGCCGCGCGGGTATGGATCCGCTGCGCCGTCTGCAGGAAAACACTAAAGGCATCTTCAAGACCGTGCCGCTGGTGGTGCTGGTCAACGAAGGCTCGGCCTCGGCCAGCGAAATTGTGGCCGGTGCCCTGCAAGACCACAAGCGCGGCACCATCATGGGCAGCCAGACATTCGGCAAAGGCTCCGTGCAAACCGTGCGGCCGCTCGGCCCCGACACCGGCTTGAAACTGACCACCGCGCGCTACTACACGCCCAGTGGCAAGTCGATTCAAGCCAAAGGCATCTTGCCCGATGTGATGGTGGACGACACCGAAGAAGGCAGCCCGTTCGCCGCCCTGCGCACCCGAGAAGCCGACCTGGAAAAGCACCTGGCCAGCGGCCAGGGCGCGGAGGTGAAAGACCCAGCGCGTGAAAAAGCCAAAGAAGAAGCCCGCAAGCGCCTGGAAGAAGAGTCGCGCAAGCCGTTGGCCGAGCGCAAGATTCCCGAGTTTGGCAATGAAAAAGACTTTCAGTTGATTCAGGCCCTGAACCAGCTCAAAGGCCGCCCCGTGATGGTTAGCAAAACCATGACCGAGCGCAAGGACGAGAAGAAAGAGCAGTGATCCGGATGACCGCGCCTGCGGCGCGATGATGCTCGCTGCGCGTGGCATGCCAGATGACTGAATTTCGCGATCCCGGTCATCGCGGCGCGGCCGCATCATCAAGGCGCGCAGCGCCAAGTCATCCAATCACTCGCCCATGACAGATGACCAACTGCTGCGGTATTCGCGGCACATCCTGCTGGATGAAATCGGCATTGAAGGCCAGACCCGCCTGCTGAACTCGCATGCGCTGATCATCGGCGCAGGCGGTCTGGGCAGTCCGGCTGCGCTGTACCTGGCCAGCGCAGGTGTTGGCCAGATCACCCTGGTTGACCCCGATGTGGTGGATTTAACCAACCTGCAACGCCAGATTGCCCATACGACAGCACGCGTGGGCCACGCCAAGGTGCAGTCGGCGCAGGCGGCCATGGCCGCCCTCAACCCCGATGTGCGGGTCAATGCCGCGCAGGCACGTGCGGACCTGGCGCTGCTCAGTCAGCTGGTGCCGCAGGCCGATGTGGTGCTCGATTGCACCGACAACTTCACTACCCGCCACGCCATCAACGCCGCCTGCGTGCAGCACCGCAAACCGCTGGTCAGCGGCGCAGCGATTCGTTTTGACGGGCAGGTGGCGGTGTTTGACAGCCGCAACCCGCAATCGCCGTGTTACGCCTGCCTGTTTCCGCTGGAAAACCGCGCAGAAGAGGTGGCCTGCGCCACCATGGGCGTGTTTGCGCCGCTGGTGGGGGTGGTGGGCGCGATGCAGGCCGCCGAGGCGCTGAAGCTCTTGTGCGGCGCGGGGCAGCCGCTGGTGGGGCGGCTGCTGATGCTCGATGGGCTGGGCAGCCAATGGAGCGAGCTGCGTGTGCCGCGACAGGCCGCGTGCACGGTGTGCGGGAGCGCTGGCTAGATTTTGGGGTTCAGGCTGGCACCGGTGCGGCCGGTCACGATCCAAACCAGGGAGCGAACGCAGTCCCGCAAGACCCGAAACAGGCGCTCGGGTTCCAGGGGGTCGGTGGGAACCACAACGGGCGTGAATGCGATGCCTTCGCTGCCAAATATCAGCGTGGCAATGGCTTTGGCTCTGGGCATATGGGAATCAGAGGTCACCAGGTAGATATGCTGAATCTGCTTGCGGGCGAAATCCTGGGCGTTACAACTGAAATGGGTCACCGTGTCACTGGCACAAAACTCATAGTGCACGCGCGTTGACGCAATGCCAGCTTGCTGAAAAATCTGGCGGTTGAGCGGCTCATTTCCCGGGTTGCCAGAAATCCAGATGGGTAGCTGAGGCTGGGTGCGGGCAAACCGGGCGGCAAACTCAACCCGTCGGGTGTCTCCCTCCAGCACAAAAATCATTTGCGGTGTGGGTGCTTGATGCCGGGCATATTGCAGTTTGACCGCAATCAACACGGTAAGAACCAGTGCCAGGGCGGGAATGAAGGCAATCAACAGGGTTTTGACGGTGAACCAGCGGGCTTTAGGTTTGAGCGGCATCAGGTTAGGGCAAGCGGGGTTCGGCTGAGTCTACCGGGCAGATACGACACACCGGCACCAGAGCTCAACGCGGGATCAGTTGCTATGTTTTAGATTGCTGCTCGTGCTCAATGGGCTTCCACGTGAGGTGTTTTTGGTGTCAAAACACCCGTCGAAACCATCAGATCAATCGCCGCCGTCCCCCCCACCACCGCCGTCACCCCCACCACCGGAATTGCTGGCTGAGGACGAATTGCTAAAGCCGCTGTTGCTGCCGTCTCCCGATGAGCAAAAGCCCATCATGCCGGCGGCCGCAAAGGTCAGCGCCAATTGCAGCAGCAGCGTGGCGATGCGGCGGTTATCGGGCAATGGGGAGAACACAAGCTGAGTCTGGGTCATTTGATGCTCCTGTCAGTTTGAAAACCGATTGATTTACACCACTACCGGCTCGGGTTCCAGCCGGATGCCAAAGCGCTCGTACACACTGGTTTGTATGGCGCGCGCCAGAGTCATCACCTCGCCGCCGGTCACCGGGTTGGCCGCACCGCCCCGGTTCACCAGTACCAGTGCCTGCTTATCGTACACGCCTGCATTGCCGATGGATTTGCCTTTCCAGCCGCAGGCGTCGATCAGCCAACCGGCGGCCAGTTTGATGTCGCCGTTCGGCATGGGGTAGTGCACGATGCCGGGCTCGCGGGCAATGATGTCGGCGCACTGGTCGGGAGAGACGGTGGGGTTTTTGAAGAAGCTGCCGGCATTGCCCAGCGTGGCCGGGTCGGGCAATTTGGCCCGGCGAATGGCGCAGACCCAGTCAAAAATCTGCTGCGCATCGGGTTGGTCTATGCCGGTGTCGGCTCGTTTGCGCTCCAGGTCGGCATAGCCCAGCACGGCTTTCCAGGGCTTGGGCAGGCGAAAGCGCACGCGGGTGATCAGCGCGCGGCCCGCCAGGCCAAAGTCGCCATCTTGGCCGGCCGTGTGCTTGAACACCGAGTCGCGGTAGCCAAAGGCGCATTGCGCGGCGTTCAGGGTGAACGCCTGGCCGGTGACCAGGTCGATGGCGTGCAGCGACTCAAAGCGGTCTTGCAGCTCCACGCCGTAAGCGCCGATGTTTTGTACCGGCGACGCACCCACGCTGCCCGGAATCAGCGCCAGGTTTTCCAGGCCGGGCCAGCCTTGAGCCAGCGTCCAGGCCACCACCGCGTGCCAGTTTTCCCCGGCACCGGCTTCCACAATCCAGGCTTTTGGGGTTTCATGAATCAGGCGACGGCCCATCACTTCGACCTTGAGCACCAGGGGCTTCACATCGCCGGTCAGCACAATGTTGCTGCCGCCACCCAGCACAAACTTGGGCCGCGCAGCCAGCGCGGGGTCGGCCAGCACCGCCTGCACGTCGGCCTCGTGCGCCACGCGCACCAGCGTGTGGGCCTTGGCCACAATGCCAAAGCTGTTGTGGGTTTGCAGTGGAAATGAGGACAGGGGCAAGGGGGCGGACATGGGAGAATTCTCGCATTCAGAAACAACCGCTTCAGGAGCACGGCATGCCATCTTTCGACACTGTTTGCGAACCCGAGATGAGCGAAGTGCGCAACGCGGTAGACAACGCGGCCAAGGAAATTGGCAACCGCTTTGACTTTAAGGGCACATCGGCCAAGGTGGAGCTCAAGGACAAGGAGATCACCCTGTTTGGCGACGCCGATTTTCAGATTGCCCAGGTGGAAGAGGTGCTGCTAGCCAAGCTGACCAAGCGCA
The DNA here is from genome assembly GCA_013297875.1 of Comamonadaceae bacterium. Classification (GTDB taxonomy): domain Bacteria; phylum Pseudomonadota; class Gammaproteobacteria; order Burkholderiales; family Burkholderiaceae_C; genus JAAFIW01. Next base: position 23,178 of record JAAFIW010000015.1, read on the forward strand.
ATGTGGACGTGCGCTACCTGGACAAAGGCGACATTCAAAAAATCGGCGGCGACAAGGTCAAGCAGGTCTTCAAGGTGCGCAGCGGCATCGAAACCGAAGACGCCAAAAAAATCACCCGCGTGGTCAAAGACAGCAAGATGAAAGTGCAGGCCGCCATTCAGGGTGACGCGGTGCGCATCACCGGTGCCAAGCGCGACGATCTGCAGGCGGCGATGGCGCTCATCAAGAAAGACGTGCCGGATCTGCCGCTGAGCTTCAACAATTTTCGGGATTAGTCCGATGAAAAAAATACTGGCTGTCGCGGTACTGGTATGCACCGGTGCCGCCCAGGCCCAGTCGGTCGCGCTACAGGGCATGATGGGCAGTGCCGCGCTGCTGATCGTGGACGGCAAGCCGCCCAAAACGGTGCGCCCAGGCGACAGCCACGAAGGTGTGAAAGTTGTCTCCACCAGCGGTGACCAGGCGGTGCTGGAGTTTGGCGGCAAGCGCCACACCCTGCGTGTGGGTGATGCACCGGCCAGCGTGGGGGGCACGGGCGGCCCGGCGCGTGGCAACAAAATCGTGCTCACGGCGGGCAGTGGCGGCCACTTCATCACCCAGGGCACGGTCAACGGCAAGGCCGTGCAATTCATGGTGGATACCGGGGCGACGGCCATCGGAATGGGTGTGGCCGAGGCCGAGCGCCTGGGTGTGGATTACAAAAATGGGCGGCCGGTGCGCATGAGCACCGCCAACGGCGTGGTGCCGGGCTGGGTCGTCAAGCTCGCGTCGGTGCGGGTGGGCGATGTGGAGGTGTATGAGGTGGACGCTGTCGTGGGCCAGTCCAGCATGCCTGTCCTGCTGTTGGGTAACAGCTTTTTGACGCGCTTTCAGATGAGGCGCGAGAACGAGCAGATGGTGCTGGAGCGGCGCTATTGACGTGTTTTTATGCCAAATCGGCCTACAGCCCATACAAATATTGCTCAAGCAGCTATCGATTCGATAGCGAAATAGTGGAAATCAATCGGGTAATCCATGCTGCTTGACCAACCACCGCTGACGGCAGCAAGCACACCCGCGCCGCCCGCCGCCCTCTCGCCCCTCAAACACATGGCTTTTCGCATGCTGTGGGCCACCTGGCTGGTGGCCAACACCTGCATGTGGATGAACGATGTGGCGGCGGCCTGGCTGATGACCAGCCTGGCCACCAGCCCGCTGTGGGTGGCACTGGTGCAGTCAGCCTCCACCTTGCCTGTGTTGCTCCTGGGTCTGCCCAGCGGTGCGCTGGCCGACATGCTGGACCGCCGCCGTTTCTTGATAGCCACCCAGTTCTGGGTGGCCGCTGTGGCCTGCTTGATGTGCCTGACCCTGTGGATGGGTTGGATGAATGCGCCGCTCTTGCTGGCGCTGACCTTTGCCAACGGCATTGGCCTGGCCATGCGCTGGCCGGTGTATGCCGCCGTGGTGCCCGAGCTGGTGCCACGCCACGAGATGGCCCCTGCCGTGGCGCTGAACGGCGTGGCCATGAACGCCTCGCGCATTGCCGGGCCGCTGATTGCGGGCACCCTGATTGCGGCGGCCGGCAGTGGCTGGGTGTTTGGCCTGAATGCTGTGCTGTCAGTGGTCGCAGGCTTTGTGCTGATGCGCTGGAAGCGCCCGCACACGCCCAGCCCACTGGGCAACGAGCCGCTGGGCAAGGCCATGCGGGTGGGCGTGCAGTTTGTGCGCCAGTCGCCACAGCTCAAGGGCACCTTGCTGCGCGTGGCTATCTTCTTTTTTCACAGCACCGCCTTGCTGGCCCTGCTGCCGTTGATCGCCCGCGGCCTGAAGGGTGGCGACGCGGGCAGCTACACCTTGCTGCTGGCCGCCATGGGCAGCGGCGCCATCGTGGCGGCCTTGCAGTTGCAGCGCATCCGCCAGTGGCTGCCGCGCGAGCAACTGCTCTTGGCCGGGGCCGCGCTGCAGTCGGTGTGTACGGTCATTGTGGCGTTTGCGCCCGGCTTGCATGTGGCTTTGCCTGCGATGTTTGTGGCCGGCACGGCGTGGATCACCGTGGCCAACACGCTCACCGTGTCAGCCCAAATGGCGCTGCCCGACTGGGTGCGCGCCCGCGGCATGGCGATGTACCAGATGGCCATCATGGGCTCCAGCGCGCTGGGCGCGGCGCTGTGGGGGCAGGTGTCGTCGCTGTTGAGCATTCACACCGGCTTGGCCGTGGCTGCTGTCAGTGGCACCGTGGTCATGCTGGCAGGCCAGCGCTTCATTCCCCATCGCGCGCTGGAAGAAGACCTGAGTCCGTCCAATGTGTTCAAGGCACCGGTGGCGCAAGAGGTGCCCAGGCAGGGCCACATTCAGGTGCAGATCGAATACCGCATCGACCCCGCCCAAGCCGCCGACTTCCGCGCCCTGATGCAAGAAAGCCGCCGCAGCCGCATGCGCCAGGGCGCACTGGCCTGGGATCTGCTGCACGACCTGAACGACCCTAGCCGCTACATCGAGCAGATCACCGACACCTCCTGGACCGAACACCTGCGCCGCTTTGATCGCGTGACCGCAGGCGACGTGGCGCTGCGCGACCGCAAACTGGCATTTCACCTGGGAGAGTTGCCGCCGGTGGTGACGCGGTGTGTGGTGGAGCGGTGAATCTTTTCACGTCCTACGCTATCCACACCATGACTAAAGCGCCCTAGGGTCGAACAGCACGAATACACCTTACTTTGCCTTTATACAAAGTTTTTAGTTTAGGTGCCAATCCATCGCAAAATGCGTCGCTTTCCTCAACTGAAACTCCCCATACAAACATTCTGAACTCTCTTTCGCTGTTGTTACCACGGGCTACGCTCATATAGGTCAGTGCTGCAGGTGTGTTTTCAAACAACTGGGCATATTTTGCGGGTAACTCTGTCTTGCAGCTTGACGATTCCACTTTCATACTCATCGAACTCGAACCCATTGAGGAAGCGAATGATTTTGCTATTTCCGACAAAGCAAGCTTGCAGTCCGCGTCATCAGCCGCTTGCACGAAACTCAGTGCTTTACCAGATCGATCGCTGCCATCAAATACTACCGAGAATTCCGCATAAACCGGATTGGTAATTGCTTTTGGCGGAGCGTCCTTTTTGGCTTTGGCGTAATATCCAAAAGCTCCCAAGGCAATCAATATGATAAACCCAGATTTTCCATTAGGCGCACCTTCGGCGCTGTTTGGATTCCAACGGCGCATTTGCGGCCATTTTCGACCCTCTTCGTCGCCCATGGCGCAGGCCATGAGCTCCTCAGTCGGGCCAAAACTGACTCGCAACTGCATCCGTTGTCTATCCAAACCCTAATGGAAATTCTGGGATAAATATAAACTTCATAAAAACTTTCCAAACAAATTTTAAAAATTAGGCAGCTATTTAGTTGCACTCCGCATTCACACGACGCTCAGCCGCTGCAATCGTGGCTTGCCGATTGTCGTCTGGGACATATTGACGATCGCCCTTGCTATCGTGAGAGTAAATGGGGCGCAATTCTTTCGTGACGCCCAATTGCTGACGTGCGAAGTTGCAACGTTGCATTTTGTTGAATGCAATTGCTTTTTCATTCTGAGCTTTAGCTTCTTCCTGGGCGCGCAAAGTTTGCTCATCCTGCATTTGCCTCGGATCGAACGTCCGTGCAGATCTTTGCTTTGGAACAGTACTGTTGCCTGATGGCCCTGAGGGTTCACCCGAAACAGTTGGCGCAGATGGCAAAGCTATTTTTGAACTGGAGCCGCCACCTTGACACGGTTGATCTTGAAAGCTCAAAGAGCCGTCTGCCTGCTTGCATTTATATGCCTGGCCCTGAGCGATAGGGGCAATACAAACGAGCAAGCCGAAACAAATGAGCCGCAGATTCATTTGGAGATCCTTCCCTGAATAACCTTAAACACGTGCAAACTGCAACAGAGTGTACCGACAGTACTGACTTAAAAGCATAGCGAGGTAAGTCAATGTAGTTTTTTCGTCACGTCAGACACATGGCCTCTACGACGCATGTAAAGCTGGACGGCTTTGTTGGAATGATGGTCTCAACGATACCCGACGTAGAACGAATTCGGACTACGCCCACCAGCTTTTGCGACCGCGTGACCGCAGGCGATGTGCCCCTGCGCGACCGTAAACTGGCGTTTCATTTGGGGGAGCTGCCGCCGGTGGTGACGCTGTGTGGTGGAGCGGTGATGACAGGATGACTTCTCCGCTGGTGCGGCTTGATGAAAAATGACTGAGGGCATCAAGCTTAAAGGCCTATTTGAAGGCTATTAATATGTTTTATATAAAATTTAAGAGTCTTTATAATCACTAAATTCCCACTTGACCATACGCCAAGCATGTCCAATCCCCCGGTCGTTCGCACCAGCCAGCCCATGCCAGCCCCGGTGCAGCGGGCCCTGGCCACATTGGCTTTCGACGTGAGCCGGGCACGGCGCAGGCGGCGCATCACGCAGCAAGGGCTGGCCGAGCGCGCGGGGGTGAGCCTGAACACCATCAAGCGGCTCGAATCGGGTGATGGCTGTACCCAGCTTCAGGCATTCGCGCGCGTGATGGCGGTGTTTGGAGAGATAGACAAGCTCAGCAGCCTCCTCGATGCCGCGCAAGACGATGTCGGACTCTTGCTGATGGATGAACAACTGCCCCAGCGTGTGCGCACGCGCAAAGCCGCGCCCCACGCGTTTTGACGAAGCACGGCCATGAACACCGTGCGTCAATCCGGAACGTCTGGCAAATCTGGCAACACACGCCACACCGTTGAGCTGCGCCTGGGCGCAGACGGCATTGCCTTGGGCGATTTGAGCTTTGTGCAGCAAGGCAGGCGGCAGTTCTCGGTATTTGCCTACCAAAGTAGCTGGCTGGCAAACCCGGATCGTTTTGAAATTTCGCCTGACTTGCCTTTGAACTCAGGTTTTCAAGCTTGCAAGGCCAGCCCAAACGCAGGCGCAGATGCCATATTTCACGCTGCCATCGCCGACACCGCACCAGACGCCTGGGGCCGCCGCGTCATCGACCGCGCCCACGCCAGGGCACGCCGCAACAACCCGGCATTGCAACCACTGACCGAACTTGATTACCTCTGCGCGGTAGACGATTTCAGCCGTGTGGGCGCACTGCGACTGCACCGTGACGGGCACTATGCAGGCACGGCCCAAACCGGCCAGCGCAGCACACCGCCGTTCATTGAGCAAGTGTGGTGTTTCATGCTGTTTGAACCATAAAACCGCGTCTTTTCGTCCAGCTTGTCGTTGCAAATCCTCGCCATAGCCACCGCTATGGCTGTGGTTTGCGCCTAAACCTGTACAAAAATCCATCGGTTTTATTTTGGTTCAAACAGCATGAAACACCACACTAGCGCGCTTGTACGCAGCCACCCGCGCGCTTGAAACCGATCAAGAAACCGCGCAAGACCTGGCCTATCTGCAAGGCCGGGGCACATCGCTCGGGGGCATGCGGCCCAAATGCACCCTGCTTGACGAAGACGACTGGCTGGCTATCGGCAAGTTTCCCAGTGTCAGCGATGGCCACAGCGTCACGCGCGCCGAGGTGCTGGCACTGCGCTTGGCCGCGTTGGCTGGCATTCGCACTGCCCATGCACGCTGTGTGGCATTAGGCGGCGTGCCGGTTGCGGTCATCCGGCGTTTTGACCGCACCGCGGACCACAAGCGCATTCCTTACCTCTCTGCCGCCTCTCTCATTCAGGCCTCGCGCCACGAAGACCGCGCCTACACAGAAATAGTGGATGCCCTGCGCACGCGGGGCTCCCAGCCGTTGGCGGACGCACGTGAGCTGTGGCGGCGCATGGTGTTCAACCTGTTGATTACCAACACCGACGACCACCTGCACAACACAGGATTCTTGTACGACGGCGCTGGCCGCTGGCGCTTGGCACCCGCGTTTGACCTGAACCCCATGCCCGGCAAGCTGCGCGAATCGAAAACCTGGCTTTCTGAAGACACGGGCCCGATAGACGACATCAGCACGCTGGTGCAGCACAGCGCCTACTTCGCGCTGAACAGACAAGAGGCCCTGACGACACTGCGCGAGGTGCTGGCCACCACCAGCCAATGGCGAGAAGTAGCCACCAGCCCGGAGGTCGGCTTGACGAAGGCTGAGCAAGCCGCGCTGGAAGATGCGTTTGAACATGCACAGGTCGACGCAGCAAAAGCCTTGACTCGCCTGAGGGGATGACTGAAATGACTTTGGCGCTGTCGCGCCTCAATGACAGATGACGAGGATCTGAGTCATCCCCAGTCATCCCCAGTCATCCATCATGGCAGCCCGCAGGGCGCGTCATCTGTCATCGAACCATTACAGGTTATCCGTAAAACTGCGAAGCTTGTCCGAACGCGAAGGGTGCTTGAGCTTGCGCAAGGCCTTGGCTTCAATCTGGCGGATGCGCTCGCGGGTCACGTCGAACTGTTTGCCCACTTCTTCCAGCGTGTGGTCGGTACTCATTTCGATGCCAAAGCGCATGCGCAGCACCTTGGCTTCGCGGGGGGTCAGGCTGTCCAGAATATCTTTGACCACGTCGCGCAGGCCAGCTTGCATGGCCGCTTCCATGGGTGCCGTGTTGGCGCTGTCTTCGATGAAGTCGCCCAGGTGGCTGTCGTCGTCGTCGCCAATCGGGGTTTCCATGCTGATCGGCTCTTTGGCGATCTTCATGATCTTGCGGATCTTGTCTTCGGGAATCTCCATGCGCTCGGCCAACACGGAAGCATCGGGCTCAAAGCCGAACTCCTGCAGGTGCTGGCGGCTGATGCGGTTCATCTTGTTGATGGTTTCGATCATGTGGACCGGAATGCGGATGGTGCGGGCCTGATCGGCAATGCTGCGTGTGATGGCCTGGCGAATCCACCAGGTGGCGTAGGTGGAGAATTTGTAGCCACGGCGGTATTCAAACTTGTCCACCGCTTTCATCAGGCCGATGTTGCCTTCCTGGATCAAATCGAGGAATTGCAGGCCGCGGTTGGTGTACTTTTTCGCAATCGAAATCACCAGGCGCAGGTTGGCCTCGATCATTTCTTTCTTGGCATCGCGCGAGTTGGACTCGCCGTTGTTCATGCGTTTGTTGATGTCTTTGAGCGTGAGCAAAGGCACCACCACGCGGGCTTGCAGGTCTGCCAGCTTTTGCTGCAGGTCTTGAATCGGCGGAATGTTGCGGCCCATGATGGCGGACCACGGTTTGCCGGCGGCGGCCTGCTTTTCCACCCACTTCATGTTCAGCAGATTGGGCGGGAAGTCTTTCACAAAGGTTTCTTGCGGCATGCCGCATTTATCCACAATGATGCGGCGCAGCTCGCGCTCTTTCTTGCGCACATCGTCCACCTGGCCGCGCACCATGTCGCAGAGTTTTTCAATGGTTTTGGCCGTGAAACGAATCGTCATCAGCTCGGCGCTCAGGGCCTTTTGGGCCTCGACGTAGGCGGCGTTGCCGTAGCCTTGTGTGTCGTAAATCTTGTGCACGGCTTCAAACAGCTCGGCAATGCGCTCAAAGCGCGTCAAGGCATCGCGCTTGAGCTCTTCCAGCTTCTTGGTCAGGGCTTTGGAGCCGCCTTTGCCGTCGTCATCGTCGGCTTCGTCAAACTCGTCAAAGTCTTCTTCGGCCACGTAGTCGTCGGCTTCGTTGGCATTGGAAAAACCGTCCACCACGGTGGAAATCATGACCTTGCCGTCGCGAATTTCGCCGCCCAGGCGCAAGATTTCGGCAATGGTGGCGGGGCACTCAGAGATGGCTTCCATCATCGCCATCAAGCCGCCTTCAATGCGCTTGGCAATTTCAATTTCGCCTTCACGCGTGAGCAGCTCTACCGTGCCCATCTCGCGCATGTACATGCGCACGGGGTCGGTGGTGCGGCCGAATTCACTGTCTACGGTTGACAGAGCCGCTTCGGCGGCCTCTTCAGCTTCTTCTTCGGTCGCGCCGGTGGGGGCGCTGTTGGTCAGGATCAGGGCTTCGGCGTCGGGCGTTTGCTCGTACACCGCCACGCCCAGGTCGTTCAGCGTGGCAATCACGGCTTCCAGCGTCTCAGCGTCGATCAGCTTGTCGGGCAAGTGGTCAGAAATTTCGCCATGCGTCAGGTAGCCGCGGGTTTTGCCGAGTTTGATCAGGGTTTTCAGGCGCTGGCGGCGCTTGGCCAGGTCTTCCTCGGAAAGCACCGTTTCGTCCAGGCCAAACTCTTTCATCAAGGCGCGCTCTTTGGCCTTGCTGATCTTCATGCGCAGGGGTTTGGCTTTTTCCACGGTGGGATCGGCCACCGCATCGCTGGCCACTTCGCCCGGCTCTTCGGCAAATTCGGCCTCGATATCGGACAGATCGGTATCGTCGCCCTCACCGGCACCGCCAGACTTTTCGGCCACCTTGGGTTTGCGGCCGCGCTTGGCACCAGCCGGTGCCGGCTTGGCAGCTGCCGCAGGCTTTGCGGCCGGGGCTTTGGCGGCAGGGGGTTTGGCAGCCGCTGCGCTAGCGGACGCTTTGGGCAAGGTCACCGTTTTGCCTGCTTTGGCGGGTGCAGCGGCTTTCTCGATGGTGACAGATGCATCTGCTTTGGCGGCTGACACTTTCGCCACCGGCACTCTGGCGGCAATGACCTTGACGGTTGGGGCTTTGACAGCGGGCATCGCGGCAGGGCTGACAGGCTTGGCGGGCTTTTGGTTGGGCATGAACGACCTCGGTGGAGACAGAAAAAACGAACAACTCACCACGCGTCACTGGCGCATGTCAGGTTTGCAAGAGAGCAGCCGGTGCGGCGGGTCATCTGGCTAAGGTACATGCGGGCGAAGTTACGCAGAAGCAAGGTGCCTGGGGAACCCCTGCATGACTCTCTGCGGTCTGCGATCAAACGGACTTGGGCGCATCGCTGCGTTGTTTTTCTTGTCAACAGCACTGCTATCGACAAGAAAAGACGCCTTGCACTGCATCCCAATCCGTTCGCCGCAGATCCGCAAAAGTTATGCAGAGCTTCCCAAGCAAGCTGTGTGGGCGAACATTTGGTGTGCAGCCCTTGCGATGAAGGAAAGCCGGTTGGGCAGGCTGTGCGCCGGTCGGCTAGAGGCTCGGAGGTGCTGCTGTCGCGCTTGCTGAAAAAGGCAAGCGAGGATTATACCGGCGGCCGCTGGCTTTGGGTGGCTGCGTGTTGGCGGCCGGTTTATTGATGATTTTGGCTATCCGCCCAGGTGTTTATTGCTCAAGCAGCTATCGAATGAGTAGCGATTGCGAGAAGCAGCAAACCGCTATCAGCTGCTTGCAGCCAGGGCAGCGGCGCTGGAGCGGATTTTTGCAAAACTGCTGCGTTGCTCGTGCAAACGCTTGAACAGCGCCATGTCACCGGCGTTCAGGGCCTGGGTTTGCTGGGTTTTCAGGCTGTCGTCCAGCATCCAGTCCAGCAGGTTGCGCAGTTCCGCCTGCGCCTCGGCGCGCTCGTCCTGCAGCTTTTTGCGCGCGGCGGCTTCGTCCGCTGGTTTGTCGTCTGCAGTGGGCATCACGGGCTGCTCCAGCGGCTCCATGAGCTTCAAGGCCAGGGCCTCCCAGGGCTGCTCGCGCAGGCCCTCGCGCAGCGCGCCCCAGGGCATGGGGCCGTGCTCTTGCAGTTGTGCGTCCAGCCAGGTGAACAGCGGGCCGTGCGGCTCGGGCAACTCGCACAGCAAGGCATGGTCTTGTGCGCCCAAGGTTTCCCACAGCGCCGCTTCGGTGAGCAGGCGGCGGGCTGTGTGGTCGGCGCGGCTGGTGGGCGCGGCGCGGGGGCGCATGCCGTAGTTGGCGGTGCCGGCGTAAGGCTTTTTGGCTGCATTTTTGAACGAATTGGCCTTATAGCCCTTATGAATACTGCTGGAGCCACTATTGTTTTCATAGTGCTCCCGTTCTTCGCGTGACTGGTAGCCGCCGTCCTGGCGCGTGGCTGGTTTGGGATTTCGCTGGCCAATGCCCCAGCCATCGACCAAGCCGAACGCATCGACCTGTACCTGCTTGGCCAGCTCGTTAAGCACTTGGCGTTTCAGCGCGCCATCGGGCATGGCCTGCCACAGTGGGCGGGCTTGGGCGGCCAGGCGGGCGCGGCCTTCGGCGCTGCTCAGGTCGCAGTCTTCGCTGGCGGCTTCCAATAGAAAACGACTCAGCGGCGTGGCGCTCGCCACCGCCTGTGCAAACGCTTCCTGGCCCTGCTCGCGTATGAAGCTGTCGGGGTCGTGCTCGGGCGGCAGAAACAAAAACTTCACGCTGCGCACGTCGGTGGCGTAGGGCAGGGCACCGTCCAGCGCCTTGCGGGCGGCGCGCTGGCCTGCGGCGTCGCCATCAAAGCTGAAAACCACGCTGTCGGTGAAGCGAAACAGTTTCTGTACGTGGTCGGGGGTGCAGGCCGTGCCCAAGGTGGCCACGGTGTTGGGAAAGCCCAGCTGCGCCAGTGCCACCACGTCCATATAGCCTTCGGTGACCAGCACATAGCCCATTTCGCGCAACGATTGGCGGGCTTCAAACAGGCCGTATAGCTCGCGGCCTTTGCTGAACACCGGGGTTTCGGGGGAATTCAGGTACTTAGGCTTCTCGTCACCAAGTACGCGCCCGCCAAAACCAATGCATTCGCCCTTCACGTTGCGAATCGGAAACATCACCCGGTCACGGAAACGGTCGTAGCGTTTGATGTCGCCGGTTTCTTCGTCGGTGCTTTCAATCACCAGGCCGCTTTCGGCCAGCAGCGGGTCGTCATAGGCCGCAAACACGCTGGCCAAGCTGCGCCAGCCTTCGGGCGCGTAGCCCAGACCAAAGCGCTTGGCCACCTCGCCGCTGACACCCCGGCGCTTGAGGTAGTCAATGGCGTGCGCCGTGTGTTTGAGGTTGGCGGTGTAGGCCGCCGCCGCCTTTTCCAGCACCTCGTTCAAGGTGTGCTGGCGTGCCCGCTGCTGCGCGGCCAGGGCGCGGTCTTGCGGACTGGCCTCGTCTTCGGGTACTTGCAGGCCATACTGCTGGGCCAGGTCGTGCACGGCCTCGACAAAGCTCATGCCCGCGTGCTCCATCAAAAAACCCAGGGCATTGCCGTTTTTGCCGCAGCCAAAGCAGTGATAAAACTGCTTGGTGGGGCTCACCGAGAACGACGGCGACTTTTCCCCATGAAACGGGCACAAGCCCATAAAGTTGGCCCCGCCCTTTTTCAGCGGCACATGGCGGCCCACGATGTCCACCACATCGGCACGGGCGAGCAACTCTTGAATGAAGGACTGGGGAATGGACACGGGGGGATTTTCGCCGGATGACAGTGGGCATGACTTTTATACTGAAAAGCCACTTGGCTTCATACCCCGCCTCCCGTGACCCTGCCCGCCCCATCACACCCTGCCCCCGATCCCCACACCATCCAGACCCTGGTCGCCTTGTTCCAGCAAGGCCGCCACGCCCAGGTCGAGCCCCAAGCTCTGGCCTTAACCCAACAGTTCCCCCAGCACCCGTTCGGCTGGGCCATGCTGGCGGCGGTGCTGCGGGCTCAGAAGCGCACGGCAGAAGCCGTGCAGCCGCTGCAAACTGCGGTCGCGCTGTCGCCGCACGACGCACAAATGGTGTTCAACCTGGGCAATGCGCTGCGTGACCTGGGGCACAACGAGGCGGCGGCTGATGTTTACGAAAAAGCGGTGGCGCTGCGGCCGCAACTGGCACAGGCGCATTTCAATTTGGGCACGGTGCAACAAGACCTGGGCCGCCTGGCGCAGTCCGAGCGCAGCTTGCGACAAGCGGTGCTGTATGCGCCGGCGCATGCCGCAGCGCACAGCAACCTGGGCACCACCTTGCAAGCCTTGGGCCGCAGCGAGGAGGCGCTGAAAAGCTACCAGCGCGCCTTGAAAATCGAGCCCCACAACGCCAGCCTGCACTTCAACCTGGCTGACTTGCTGCACGACCTGGGCCGTCTGCCCGAGGCGCAAACCGCCTGCCGCCAGGCGCTGCAGCTCAACAAAAACCTGGCCAGCGCGCACAGCCTGATGGGCACGCTGTGGAAAGACCTGGGCCAGATTGACAAGGCCCTTGCCAGCTACCGCCAAGCGCTGGCGCTGGAGCCGCAGAACACCGATACACGAAGCAGTTTGCTGTTTTGCCTGAACTACGCGGCAGCGCACGATGCTGACGCCTGCTGGCAGGAGGCGCAGCGTTTTGGCCAGATGGTGGCCGCCAAAGCCACAGCGGTTCACAGCCAGTGGGCACAAGCGCAGCCGGGACAAAGGCTGCGTGTGGGTTTTGTCAGCGGCGATCTGCGTGAGCACCCGGTGGGGCATTTTTTAGAGGCGGTGCTGGGCGAGCTGGACAAGACCCGGCTGGAGTTGATTGCCTTGCCCACCCACCGCCACACCGATGCACTGACTGAGCGCATTCGGCCCCATTTTTCACAATGGCTGCCACTCGTGGATTTGTCTGACGAAGCGGCGGCGCAGCGGATTCACGACCTGGGCATTCAGGTGCTGCTGGACCTGTCGGGCCACACCGCGCACAACCGACTGCCGCTGTTTGCGCACCGCCCCGCGCCGGTACAGGCCAGCTGGCTGGGTTACTTTGCGACCACCGGTGTGGCAGCGATGGACTACATCCTGGCCGACCCGCACACCCAGCCGCTCGGTGAGCAAAGCGCGTTCACTGAAAAAATCTGGCACCTGCCGCACACCCGCCTGTGCTTCACCCCGCCGCAGCCAGAGGTGCCGGTCAACGCCTTGCCTGCGTTGACCGAGGGTCACATCAGCTTTGGCTGCTTTTCCAACTTGAGCAAGCTGGGTGACGAGGTGGTGGCACTGTGGTGCCGTGTGCTGCACGCCGTGCCGGGCAGCCGCCTGTTTCTGAAGGCCAAGCAGCTCAAAGATGAAACGATGCAGCGCCAAACGCTCAAGCGCTTTGCCCAGCACGGCATTGCCGCCGACCGGCTCACGCTTCAAGGCCCCAGCCCGCGGGCTGACTACCTGGCCGCCTACCACCGGGTGGACATCATGCTGGACACCTTCCCCTTCCCTGGCGGCACAACCACGGCGGAGAGCCTGTGGATGGGCGTGCCCGTGCTCACCCTGGCCGGCAACCGCTTCCTGTCGCGCCAGGGGGCGGGCTTGCTGGCCAACGCAGGCCTGGCCGATTGGGTGGCCGGCGACGCGGGCGACTACCTGGCGCGTGCCGTGCGCCATGCCAGCGACGTGGCCGCACTGGCCCGCTTGCGCCAGGGGCTGCGCGCCCAGGTGCTGGTCAGCCCGGTGTTTGATGCACCGCAACTGGCGCAGCATCTGGCTGACGCGTGGTGGCGCATGTGGGAGCAGGCCTTGCAAGGCCGCCATGGAGAGGTTTTGTGCACTTTTCAAGCCAAATAGACTTCACGTGCAATCTGGATGCGCTCAAGCAGCTATTTTTTTAATAGCATTCAAGTAACAAAACTGCCAGAGCCTGGGTGCAAAATGCGGGGATCATGAACCCTGGAAACAACGCCCTGAACATCACACGCCGCATATGCGTCGGGTTGGCGCTGCTGCTTGGCTCGCTGATCGGGTTTCAGGGGCGGGCAGCGGCCCTGCCGCTGAACCTGAATTCACAGACATCCGAAATGAGCCTGGGTGGCTTGGCCACGCAGTGGGTGGACGAGCAGGGAAATGCGCAGGTGCAAGACGTGGCGCGGCTGGATGGGCCGGCCAGTTGGGAGCCACTGAACGACCTGGCGGCATTTCGCGTTCGCGATGGGCAAGCTGTGTGGCTGCGCTTTGAGGTGCTGGCGGGGCGGGTGGACAAGCCCTGGTTTCTGGAGTTGCCCTATGCGCCGGTTGACGAGATGACCCTGTACACGCCCACGGGCCAAGGCGTTTGGGCCGAGACCCGGGCCGGTGACCGGGTGGCCACGGAGCAGCGCGTCAACAACTTTCACCACCCCTTGTTGCCAGTGGTGGTGTCACCAGACGCAAACCGTGTGTTCTTTGTCCAGCTGAAAAGCCCGCACACCTTTGCTGCCACCTTGCGGCTGGTGCGGCAAGACGCATTGCTGGCGTCGTACACCGGCTCCATCTTGTTGCTGGGCGGTTACTTTGGCTTGTTGTTGCTCAGCATCATCGTGGCCGGCACGCTCGGTTGTGCGCGCCGTGATCGGCCCTTGCAGCTATTTGCGGTGTACCTGTTGCTGATGGGTTTGACGGGTGCGGCGCTGGATGGCGTGGCCCGCGTGTATTTGTGGCCCACCTGGCCATCGTGGAATGACTGTGCCCCCACTACATTGGCCTACGCCGTATTTGCTTGTCTGGGTGTGCTGGTGCACAGCGCGGTGGTGGGCATTCCTCAGATTGTGCGAGTGCGCCGCCTGCTGCTTGCGGGGTCGGCGCTGGGCAGCGCAATGGCGTTGGCCGCGGCCTGGGTGCCCGCACATTTGCGCATTGAACTGCTGGGTTGCTACATGTTGGTCCAGACAGCCTTGTGCCTGTGGGTGACCCTGCGCGCCCGTCAGCGCGGTGATGTGCATTCGGGCGGGCTGTTTCTGGCCTTGTTGCCGGTTTTGCTGGCGGTTTTGCTGCCCATGGCGCGTGCCATGGGGGTTCATTTGCCCGCCACGCTGGTGGACCATTCGGTGCTGCTCTTCACCATTTCGCAGGTGCCCGTGGTGCTGCTGGTGCTGATGCGACGCAGCCAGCAGCGGCTGAACCAACAAGGCCGTTTGAGCGGGCTGGATCGGGTCGATGCTGCCACCGGTCTGGCGCTGGAGCCGGTGTTTTTGGAGCGCGGCGCACGCATGGTGGCGCGCTGCCAGCGCTTTGGCCACCAGGGCCTGGTGCTGCTGGTGGACATCGCCAACGCGGACCGCATCGAACGTGATTTCGAGCAGCACCGGCCCAACGAGCTGCCCGTGCGCGTGGCCGCGCGCCTGGCTGCGCTGGCCCGTGAGGTGGACGTGGTGGCACGCCTGTCGGGTCGGCGCTTTGGCCTGTTGGTTGAAGGCCCGATTTCTGAAACCGACGAGGCCACCATGGGCCCCCGCGTGGTGGCCAGCTGCCTGATGCCATTTGCCGACAAACCCGAGGGCTGGGTGGCCCGCGTGCACGTGGCCTATGCGCTGGTGCCTTTTGATGGCACCGACATGCAGGAGCTGGTGCAGCGGCTGTCTGAGGTGCTGCAAGGCGTGCCGGCAGACAGTGCCAAGGCGGTGTTCACATTAGGACCCAGCCGGGAAACAAGATTCCGCGCGGCAGCTTGAGTCCCCATGCCTTGCGTATGCCCTCAGGTGCCCAAATAGTCCTTTTTGCCCACTTCCACGCCGTTGTGCCGCAACAGCGCGTAGGCGGTGGTGACGTGAAAGAAAAAGTGCGGCAGGCCGTAGGTCAACAGATAGTCCTGGCCGGTGAAGCGCTTTTCTTTGGGCGTGCCCGCCTGGGTGACGATTTCGCGCGTGGCCGCTTGCTCAAAGGCCGCAGCGTCCAGCCCGCCCACAAAGGCCAGCACCGCCGCAACGCGGGCCTGCAATTGCTCAAAACTCTGCTCGTCATCAGCCATCGCAGGCACCTCCACGCCCGCCAACCGGGCCGACACGCCCTTGGCAAAGTCGCAGGCAATCTGCACCTGGCGCAGCAAAGGCAGCATGTCGGGGTACAGACGGGCTTGCAGCAGCGCTGCAGGGTCAATGTTTTTGGCGCTGGCGTGGGCCTGGGCTTTGCCCAGCACACGGCTCAAAGCGCCCAGCATCTGCTGAAAAACCGGCACGCTCGTGGCGTGCATATAGGGTGTGGTCATAAAAGGCTTTCAAAAGTGAGGTCGTCAAAGTGACGGGTGGATTGTGCGTATCTTGTGTGGCGGATGCAGCAGCCCTGCACCGGCATCGAAGATTTCAGGGGCAACAAGGCTGATTTGGGCATCGACATGAGCAAAATCGATCTGCGCGAGCCCGTCGATTCGAGCCTGGGCGTGGCCAACAAAACGCTGCTGTCATAAGACAATGCCATATTAATGCGCATCACAGAACAGATTGATGCGCATCACAGAACAGATTTGTACAAAGGATTGAAGATGGAAAAGTTACTCTCGGGGGTTGGGTCGTTGCTTTACGGCATGCGATTTACCATGCTGTTCTTTTATGTGGGTTTGGTGGCGATTATTTTTGGAATTCTCGGCAAATTCCTGCTCGAAACCTACAAGCTGATGACCACCTTGATGTTTGGCGATCTGGAAAAGATTGGCCTGATCATCAAAGTGCTTGAATTGGTCGACATGACCATGGTGGCCCAGCTGGTATGGGTGGTGGCCCTGGCAGGCGTATCACTCTTCGTCACCACCGGCCACTTTGACAAAGAAGACATGAAAAAACCCGACTGGCTGGACCACGTCAATACCTACAACCTCAAATTAAAGCTGGCATTCGCGATTGTGTCGATATCTGGCGTTCACGCACTTAAAACCTATTTAAGCGGCGAACTGAGTCTGGAAAATATTCAAATCGTGACCATGGTGGCGGTTATTCACTTCACGTTTGTGTTGTCGGCGATTGGAATATCGTTTGCGGAACGGTTGACGCGGGGTCGGGTGTAGGGCGGCGGGTTTTACCTGCCATCAAACTGCAGCTGACGGTGCGGGTAGATGCCGTCGGTACGCAATTTCACGAAGCCCGGATTGCTGCGATGTGCCTGGAAAATGGCATCACCACGCTGTGGACGGCTGAGAGAGGGATCCTCTGCATAAGTCCACCCAATCCGCATTGAGCCGTTAGAAACAGCATGACCCAACTGAGCCTAGCCCAAAGCGGATTCGAACTGTCGCCCAAGACCACGCGCAAGCGCCAGTTTCTGGATGAAATGAACCAGGCCGTGCCCTGGGACGACCTTGTTGCGCTGATCCAGCCACATGCCCCCGCCGGCAAGACAGGTCGCCCACCCTTTGGCGTAGCCACCTTGCTGCGCATCCACTTCATGCAGCAATGGTTTGGTCTGTCAGATCCTGCGATGGAAGAGGCGCTTCATGACGTGCCGCTGTACTGCCAGTTTGCCCAGCTAGACCCCGGTGCCAGCCGCCTGCCCGACGAGAGCACCATCCTGCGCTTTCGCCACCTGCTGGAGAGCCACAACCTGGCCACCGCCGTGCTGGCCACCATCAACCAGCGCCTGGCCGACAGGGGTCTGATCCTGAAGACCGGTAGTGTCATTGACGCCACCTTGATCGCAGCACCCACTTCCACCAAGAACAAAGACGGCCAGCGTGATCCCGAGATGCACCAGACCAAAAAGGGCAACCAGTACTACTTCGGGATGAAGGCCCACATTGGTGTAGATATGGACTCTGGCTTGGTGCACACCGTGCAAGGCACAGCGGCCAACGCTCACGACATCACCCAGGCGCATGCGCTGCTGCACGGCGATGAGCAAGTGGTGTTTGCCGATGCGGGCTACCGCGGTGTGGACAAGCGGGAAGAGGTCATCGAGCAACACCCCACGGTGCAGTGGGAAGTGGCCATGATGCCCAGCCAGCGCAGGGCGCTGGCCAAGACCACGCCGATAGGCAAATTGAAGCGACGCATCGAAAAGACAAAAGCCCAGATCAGGGCCAAAGTGGAGCATCCGTTTCGGGTGATCAAGCGCCAGTTTGGTTATGTAAAGGTGCGCTATCGGGGGCTGGTCAAGAACACGGCCCAGTTGGTCACGCTGTTTGCGCTGAGCAATCTATGGATGGTGCGCCGCTGGCTGATTGACCCGGCCAAGGAAGAGGCGCGTCTGAAATCAGCTTAAGGGGCAGAAAGCAGTTGAAAACGGCCCAAAACCCAGTGCAAAAGCAGCAAAACTGACAGCATTTCAATCAAACGGGCCGCATTGCGAAATGATCGAGAAAACTCACGCATCAACGGGGGTTGTGCAGAGGATCCAGAGCTTTCTCCGCTTATCCACAGCTGCTGTGTCAGTGGCCGAAAGACCTTGTTGTTGCACGCTGAAACTATTGATCCGGCACGGTTTATTCCAGACCGTTCGCCCTGATGTATCTGTTCCGACTGTCCTCAGGCTCATGTTGTTAGCTGCCGGTGTGTACGTTTGCCAAGCATATCTACATGAAGTGTTTCAAGTAGGTTGATTCCGCGCCTTTCTTGTAACTGACCATGAGATTCTCCCGCGCTCGAGAGGCGGCGACGTAGAACAGGTTGCGTTCATCCTGGTTTGGGCCGTCGAATGTCATTGCGTTGCATTCGGGGATAAAAACGCACCTGAACTCCAGCCCTTTCGCTTCCTCGATGGTCGACAACCTGAGCTGGTGACGGGTAGTTGAGGATTTTCTCTGCTGGAAGTCCATGCTGTTCATAGCGCTTAGCATCCCGTCAATCGTCTCGTAGTGCTTTGCAACCTCACCGAAACTCTCGATTGAAAAAGTTGCCTCCTCGATATCGCGCTTGGAAACCAATACCTTTTGCGCCATGGCAGAGAAATTCAGCGCCTTAACGAATTGGGTGACCTTTTGTGGGTCGTTTGACTCGGCGATATCAAGTGCTGCATGTACCGATGTAATGACCTGTTTATCGGCCTCACTCAGCAAGGCTGTGAATACGAAACTCTTGAAGTTCGACTCAGATGCAGACCCCATAACACGCTCTGTTTCTTCTGCGGTATTGGGTGCAGGAAGGTTTGCTCCGAAAAATTCCCACACGGCGCGTTTGGCTTCAAGCAACGATTCTGATGTGAAATGGGTTTGGTGATCTATTGCAATAGACAACAGCATCCGAGCAAATGCTATCTCCGGGCGTTGCAAGAATGTCTTGAACCCTACAGTTTTATAGTTCATACCCCTCAAAGTCAGGCTGTGTTCGAGTTCTACCGATGAACCAGGATGACGCAATAACACGGCGAAATCTTCTTCGGTCGAGCCGACGTTGTTGTACCTATCAACTAGCTCAAAAATAAGATTTACGTTGTCTTTCGCTTCAGCGGCTATGTGCAAGCTCACCTGGGTTTCAGCCGAAGTTGATGATTGGTATTCCTTTCGACAGAACAAAGCCAACGGACGCGAGACGTCCTTTCCGAATCTGTGAGTTAGGGTAAGCGGGAAACGTGAAATCTCGCCAAGCTCCCTATCAAGGTCTGGCCCCATGAAATAGGAATCCGCTCCATATTTGCCATGAATGACCTGGTCTCTGTCTCCGATACCCATGAAAGATGCCTGAGGATTGAGATTCATCAAATGGCGAATGACTGTAAATATAGACCAGCCACAATCGTGCATTTCATCGAGAACTATTCCTTCAAGACCCAAGTGGAAGGGGTGTTCCTCCCAGCCCCAGGGCTGGTCATCCGATTCGAGATGCCGGGCCATGTCGTACGTGGCATCTCCGACATATCTGAATTTAGTTCCCCATCCCTCCTTAAGCATGAAGCCACTTCTAGCGCTTTCGTACTGACGGAATACAACAAGCGATGTGTAGTCACAGCCAAGATCATCTGCCGTAATCGGGTCATATCGAAAGTAGTCACCATAGCGCTGGATTCGTAAGGTTCCTTTAAGGTAGGAAAACTCCTCAAGCAAGAACTCTACGGACATTACGCCAGTCCCCTGGATGGAAAATTCACCCGGAAACCTCTCATTAGAAATATCGCGTGCGGTTCGGATCGCTTCCAAAACAAAAGGTTTGACCTCCCGTGCATAGCGATAACTTACCGTGCCGGTACTATCGAATTTCTTCAGGTGCTCAGCACAGAATTCATCGACAGTACTGACGCGAACCTTGGAAGTTATGAATCCGGGCATTCCAATGCGCTGAAATGCTTGTTTGTAGGCCTTGACACCAGGCGCGCTGAAAGCAAGTGCGCAAATCCGGGAAGGGTCCACACCACGATTGGCCAGCTTCCAAATCTTCATGGCAGCAGTCGTTGTTTTCGCTGCACCAGCGTTTGCCTCCACAAGGATGCGCTGAGAATCAGATTCGACAATCCACTTTTGCTCTTCGGTTGGCTTTATTGGCATAAGCGATAATTCCCGCACTGGTTATTTACAGTGTTTCAGTGTAGCTTTGCAAACGACCCCGAATTACTCCGCCGCCTCCAACCCATTCGCAAAATACTCCCGCATGCACTGAGTGCGCTGAGCATCCCGCGCCAGCAGCGCGGCCATGATGGCCTGGTGCTCGCCGGGTGACTCTTCGATGCGGCCGGTCTTAAGCAGGGAGTTGTGGCGGTTGAGTTTCATGACTTTGCGCAGGTCGGCCACCATCTGGTCGCGTCAGCGGTTGTTGGCAATGGCCAGCAGGCGCATGTGGAATTGCTCGTTGATGGCGAAGAACTGGGTGGTGTTGGCCTTTCCCGCTTTGCCAGGCTTGGCCGCTTTTTCCAGCTCTTTGTGCAGCGCCTGCAGTTCGGCCAGTTCGGCGTCGGTGGGCTGGCTCGATAAAATGAAAATATACAAGTAAGCATCATGAAACCATCCGTTGCCTTGCACATCCATCGCGCTGCCATTCGCGACATCGTGGCAAGCCATCGCGCGAGCAATGCGCGGGTGTTTGGCTCGGTTGTTCGTGGCGAAGACACGGAGCAAAGTGACCTTGATATTTTGATTGACCCAGGCACCGACACCAGCTTGATGGATGTGGCTGGCATTCAGGTCGCGTTGGAGCGGCTTTTGGGCGTTACGGTTGATGTGTTGACACCCAGGGCGCTGCCAGAGAAGTTTCGAGGAGTTGTGCTGGCAGAGGCTGTGCCGGTATGAGTGACAAAGGTTTGAGGGTCAACGACTACCTTCAACACATGCTTCAAGCGGTGGCTCGCATCGAGCGCTACACGCAAGGCATGGATCAAGCCGCGTTTTTGCAAGACGAGCAATTGCAAGATGCCGTGATTCGGAATATTGAAGTATTGGGTGAAGCCGCCAACAACATCAAAAGAGCCGACCCTCAGCTGGTCGATCAACACCCTGAAGTTCCATGGTTGGTGATGGTGGCGATGCGCAATCGTGTTTCGCATGCGTATTTTTCGGTAGACCTGGAAATTGTGTGGACAACCATTTGCAATGACTTGCCCGGCGTGAAATTGCAGATCCAGGCTTTGGTGGACGGTTTGCAGGCTTGATGGCCTGAACCGTAGAGCTAACCAGCCGCCTCCTGCCCACTCTCAATATGCGCCCGCATCGCCGCCTGCGCAGCCCCAGCATCCCGCTTTTTCAACGCCGCCATGATGGCCGCATGCTCGGCCAGTGACTCTTCAATCCGACCGGCTTTTAGCAGCGACTGCGCGCGGTTGAGCTTCATCACCTTGCGCAGGTCGGCCACCATTTGATCTCGCCATTTGTTATCGGCGATTTGAAGCAGCTTGACGTGGAAGGCTTCGTTCACCGTGAAGAATTTGACGCGGTCTTTGGTGGACTTTTCTAGCTGCTGGTGCAGGGCTTCCAGCTCGTGCAATTGTTTGTCTGTGGCGGTGCTGGCCACCGTGGCGGCGGCGTCGGCTTCGAGCACGGCCATCAGGTGGAACACGTCGCGCAGGTCTTTGGCGTTGACTTCGGTCACGTAGGCACCGCGCCGCATTTTCATCGTCACCAGGCCCTCGGCGGCCAGCACTTTGATGGCCTCGCGCAGGGGGGTGCGGCTGATGCCGTATTCCTGGGCCAGTTTCAGCTCGTCGATCCACGCGCCGGGTTCCATGTCGCCGGGCTTGCCTGCAAAGATGCGCTGGCGTAGTAGCTCGGCGACTTCTTCGTACAGCGGGCGCGGTTTCAGGCGGGCGTGGTGTTCGGGGGCGTTCATAGACCTGCGAGTTTATGCGAAATTGAATTTTGAATTCATAATTACGGACGAGAAATCTGGCTAAAATCTGTGACATGACTGACCTCCAAGACACTCCACAGCCTGTCACCCAGCCTGCTGCATTCAAAACCGCCACACTGGCCGACTGGCAAAAAGCAGCCGCCAAATCTGCCCCCGGTGGCACCGTGGAAGCGCTGAACTGGCACACGCCAGACGGCATCACCGTCAAGCCGCTGTACACGGCGGAGGACACCAAAGACCTGCCACACACCCACACCTTGCCCGGCTTTGAGCCCTACCTGCGTGGCCCGCAGGCCACGATGTATGCGGTGCGGCCGTGGACGATTCGGCAGTACGCCGGGTTCTCAACGGCTGAAGAGTCGAATGCGTTTTACCGCAAGGCCTTGGCCGCCGGCGGGCAGGGTGTGAGCGTGGCGTTTGACCTGGCCACGCACCGGGGTTACGACTCCGACCACCCGCGTGTGACGGGCGATGTGGGCAAGGCGGGTGTGGCGATTGATTCGGTGGAGGACATGAAGATTTTGTTCGACCAGATTCCGCTGGACAAGGTGAGCGTGAGCATGACGATGAATGGCGCGGTGCTGCCGGTGCTGGCGGGTTACATCGTGGCGGCAGAGGAGCAGGGCGTGAGCCAAGCGCAGCTCAGCGGCACGATTCAGAACGACATTCTCAAAGAGTTCATGGTGCGCAACACCTACATCTACCCGCCCGAGCAGAGCATGTGCATCGTGGGCGACATCATTGAGTACACGGCCAAGCACATGCCGAAGTTCAATTCGATTTCGATTAGCGGCTACCACATGCAAGAGGCGGGCGCTAACCAGGCGTTGGAGCTGGCCTTTACCCTGGCTGATGGCAAGGAATATGTGAAGACGGCCATTGCCAAAGGCATGGACGTGGACGAGTTTGCCGGGCGGCTTTCGTTTTTCTGGGCGATTGGCATGAACTTCTACCTGGAAGTGGCCAAGATGCGTGCGGCGCGGCTGCTGTGGTGCCGCATCATGAAGGGCTTTGATGCCAAAAGCCCCAAGAGCCTGATGCTGCGCACGCACTGCCAAACCTCGGGCTGGAGCCTGACCGAGCAAGACCCGTACAACAACATTGTGCGCACCACCATTGAGGCGATGGCGGCGGTGTTTGGCGGCACGCAGTCGCTGCACACCAATTCGTTTGACGAGGCGATTGCGCTGCCCACCGAGTTCAGCTCGCGCATCGCGCGTAACACGCAGCTCATCATTCAGGAAGAGACGCATATCGGCGCGGTGGTAGACCCGTGGGCCGGCAGCTACATGATGGAAAAGCTGACGCAGGACATGGCGGACGCGGCCTGGAAAATCATTGAAGAGGTCGAGGCCATGGGCGGTATGGTGAAAGCCGTGGACAGCGGCTGGGCCAAACTGAAAATTGAAGCGGCGGCGGCGGAAAAGCAGGCGCGCATTGACTCGGGCCGCGATGTGATTGTGGGCGTGAACAAATACAAGCTGGCCGAAGAAGACCCGATTGAGGCGCGCGACATCGACAATGTGGCCGTGCGGGATGGGCAGATTGCCCGATTGGTAGAAATCAAGCAAAAACGCGATTCAGCCCAGGTATCTATTGCTCAAGCAGCTATTACTTCTATAGCAAATGGAACCACGAAAGGCAACCTGCTCGAAGCCGCCGTCACCGCCATGCGCGCCCGCGCCACGGTGGGCGAGGTGAGCGACGCACTGGAACAAGCCTTTGGCCGCCACCGCGCCGACACGCAAAAGGTCACGGGCGTCTACGCCGCCGCCTACGACTCAGCCCAGGCCTGGGAAGCGCTGCAAAAAGAGATTGCCGATTTCGCCGAACAAGAAGGCCGCCGCCCCCGCGTGATGATCAGCAAACTGGGCCAGGACGGCCACGACCGCGGTGCCAAAGTGGTCGCCACCGCGTTTGCAGACTTGGGCTACGACGTGGACATGGGCCCGCTGTTCCAAACCCCCGCCGAATGCGCCCGCCAAGCGATTGAAAACGATGTGCATGCGGTGGGTGTGTCGACCTTGGCTGCGGGGCACAAGACGCTGGTACCCGCCATCATTTCCGAGCTGAAAGCCCAAGGGGCCGACGACATCATCGTGTTCGTCGGCGGCGTGATTCCGCGGCAAGACTATGAGTTTTTGTACGACGCGGGCGTGAAGGGCATCTACGGGCCGGGCACGCCGATTGTGGCGAGTGCCAAGGATGTGCTGGAGCAGATTCGCAAGGCGATTGGAGAACTCGGCAGGTGAGCGTCATACATGTGTGACGGTATTACAATTGTTTGTCTATTAACCCAGTAAGGAGCTGCGTCATGACTTTGTCTGTCCGAGTGGACCGCGATCTGGAGGCTCATTTTGAGCTGGAAATCAAGCGGCTGAAAACCACGAAATCCGAGTTTGTCAACAAGCTTTTGCGCCAGGCATTGGCCCCTAAAGACCCCATGCAATTGCTGCTGGAAATCCGCAGTAAATACGGTATTGGTGAACCAAGCGAGAGCACGCCTCGCACAAGCAACTCCTCCAACACCAAAGAACGCGCCATACAAACTGCCCGGGCCAAACATCTTGCAAACCGCGCTGGTTGATGCGGGCGCCATGATCGCGTTGTTCGATGATGCTGACGATTTCTATGAGCGGTACACCGGCATATTCAAAGAGTTGCTGTCGCGCCGTGTTCAATTGGTCACCACTTGGCCTTGCGTGACAGAAGCAAGCTACTCACTAGCCCCTCAAAACCATTTGGCCTTGCTGGAATGGTTGCAAAACGGCGCGGTATCGGTTCAAAACTTCAGCGCCGCAGAGTTGCCGCCCATGTTGGGTTGGATGCAGCAGTACACCGAGCGCAGCAAGACCATCATGGATTTGGCGGATGCCTCCTTGTACTGGCTGGCCGTTGAGTTGAAGACCAACGTGGTATTAACTGTTGATCGTCGAGATTTTTCGCGCTATCGCTTGCCTGATGGGCAGGCGTTTGAGATTTTGTGAGGTGATGCAATGGATTTGTCTATAGCCAGCCATGCATCAGAACTGAACTTAACGCGGGTGACCCACAACACGCGAGACTTTGAACTCTTTGAGGGTTTGAAGCTGGAGAACTGGGTTTGATTAGGGTGTTCGTCACCGGTATTGCTGACCTGTTCAAGGAGGCGATTGGGCAGATGCTGTTGTGGGCAGCGCTCGTGGGGTGTATCGCCGTAGGTGTTATGGTGAACTCAGTTGTCTGGGGTGCCGCTGTGGGTGCTGCGTTGTGGGTTTTGTTGGGTGCTTTGCACCTCATTCGTACCAGTAAAAAACACGCCAAATCGCGCGGCTTTCAGATACCTGCATCGCATGACTGATGATCTCAACGGCTTGTTGAATACGTCGCAGCCTATCCAACGCCGCGCCATCGCCAAAGCCATCACCCTGCTCGAATCCACCCGCGCCGACCACCGCGCGCAGGCTGACGAGTTGCTCAACGCGCTCTTGCCGCAGACCGGCAAATCGTTTCGGTTAGGCATCAGCGGCGTACCGGGCGTGGGTAAGTCCACATTCATCGAAGTGCTGGGCCTGCATCTCATCGCGCAAGGACATCGCGTGGCCGTGCTCACTATTGACCCTTCCTCCACGGTATCGGGCGGCTCCATCTTGGGTGACAAAACGCGCATGGAAAAGCTCTCGGTACACGACCAGGCCTTCATCCGCCCCAGCCCCAGCAGCGGCACGCTGGGTGGCGTGGCCTCAATGACGCGAGAGGCCATGCTGGTGTGCGAGGCAGCGGGGTACGACGTGGTGCTGGTCGAGACCGTGGGCGTGGGCCAGAGCGAGATTGCGGTGGCGGGCATGACAGACATGTTTGTGCTGATGCAGCTGCCCAATGCGGGCGACGACCTGCAGGCCATCAAAAAAGGCGTGATGGAGCTGGCCGATTTGGTGGTGATCAACAAGGCTGACATTGACCCCGATGCGGCGATGCGGGCGCAGGCGCAGACTGTTTCGTCGCTGCGGTTGTTGGGGATGCACAAGACGCATGCCTCGGAATGGCAACCGCAAGTCATGCAGCTCAGCGCCTTGAAGGCCGACGGTATAGATCGCTTCTGGTCGGCGGTGTCGCAGTTCCGATCGGTTCAAACAGCCAACGGCCAACTGGCAGCCCGCAGAAAAAACCAGGCCCTGGCGTGGATGTGGGAGCGGATTGAGGCGGGTTTGAAGCAGGCTTTCAGGCAGAACTCGACGGTGAGTGAACTACTGCCAGCACTCACTCAAGCAGTTGAAGCCCGGTGCATCCCAGCGTCAACAGCTGCACGCACAATGTTGCGTGCATTTACTTCTGGAGGTTACAAAAATGAATGAGATTGTTACCTGGGCTTGGCAGCTGATTCAGGACAATGCTGGCGAATTGGCGGCCACGGCTGCTAAAGAGGGTATTTCCAAAGGGGGTGAAACGGTCGCGCAGAGCGCAAAGGAGCTATGGTCTAAAGTCGATTGGCACACCAGCGAGTCCAAGTACCGGCAAGCTCTAATGTCCCAAACTCGCACCACAAAAATCCTTGGAAATCCGAAACCGATACCTATCGAAAATATTTACACTGATGTATATGTGTTTGAGCGGCTTTCAGCATTTCGAAGATATGCCGAAGAAAATTTGGACAGAGCTGATGACGATGACGTCGATTTATATTCATCCTTTGAGTATAAAGATCGTGTATCGGCCGATACTGTCGTTAAGTCCGGTGAAAACCTTTTCATTCTTGGCAAACCAGGTGCCGGGAAAACAACATTCTTAAAACATCTGACGTTACTTGCGTGTGGCGACCGGATTAAGCGAACACCCATTTTTGTTTCAATAAAAGATTGGAGTGACTCAGATAAGACCCTTTTGAAGTTCATCGCCCAACAGTTCGATGTCTGTGGCTTTCCTGACGCTGAAAAATTTGTAGTGGCATCGCTCCTTAAAGGCTACTGTTTGGTGCTTCTGGATGGTTTGGACGAGGTTAACGAGCAGTCTGGTAGGCGTGCTCAAGCAACAAAAGAGATCATTAACTTTGTTAGAAAATACCGCAATGCGCAGTACTGTGTTACATGTCGAATTGCAGCCTCTGACTATTCCTTTGAACAGTTTAAATATGTGGAAGTCGCCGATTTTACTGAGGACCAGCAGCAGGCTTTTGTGCGGCAGTGGTATGTTAATGATGAAAAGAGATTGGATAAGTTTTTAGCAGGTTGGAAAGAGGAGCAGAACAAGGGGTTAAAAGAATTGGGTAAGACCCCATTGCTACTTACTCTCCTTTGCTTGGCTTTTGATGAAACCATGACCTTCCCTGCGCGTCAAGTGGAGTTGTATAGGGAGGCTGTTGATGCGTTACTAAGAAAATGGGACTCTTCTCGGCTAATCGAGCGAGACCGTTTCTACAAGAATCTTTCTCACACCAGACGAGAGCATCTGCTCGAACACATTGCGTCCAGTTTTTACTTTAACTCGAAAACTGTTTTCAAGAAGGCGGAGTTGGAAGCAACAGTAAGTGCGTTTATCTCGACGCTGCCTGATAAAGATATAGACAGTGTGGCAGATGCCGCCGTAGTAGTTCGGGCGATTGAGGCTCAGCACGGAATCTTAGTTGAGAGAGCGAAGAATATTTACTCGTTTTCGCATCTAACTATTCAGGAGTTTTTCACAGCGTCAGCAATTGTCAAAAATCAAAAGCCGGCATTGCTAAGGCAAATTGTTAAGTCTGCTCTGACGGATCGTAAATGGCGCGAAGTGATGCTATATACCGTTGGATTGCTTCCATCTGCCGATGAGGTTTTGGCGGAGATGACAAAACAATTGCAAGACGTTAAAGGCAAAGACACGGGAATTTTGCTTTTTTTAGGATATTGCTTCTGCGATTTCCGAACTCGACTCGATCAGGGAACAGGGCGGTCATCGGTATACGGATCTGTCGATATCGCAGAGTTGCTTCAAGAGATTGAAAGTCACGTCGACAAAGTTGCTCACCCGTCGCTTCGAATTGATGAATTTAAGTCTGTTGTGGAGCAAGTTGAGCAGTTGGAAGCATTAATGACAAGCAAGTCTTCAAAGTACAACTTCGGAATAGCACCCGATATGGCGAAGGCTGCTGGACGTCTCGTAAAGGGAAAAGCAACTGACTCCGCAAAGATGCTGGGTGGCTATTTCGTGAAGCCCGCAAAGTTTGTCAACTACCTATACGGCTGTCGCCTGCTAACTGAATGCCTGGAGATTGGAACGACGACGAGACGGTCGTCGCTCAGCGGTCAAATTCTGAGCGTTACTGGCGAGGATTTATTGACGATCCAGTCTGTCGTGAAAGTTCATTGAGATAAGAAAGAGTCACATGCAAACCATCCTCGACCAACTCGAATCCAAACGCGCCGCAGCCCGCCTGGGCGGTGGCCAGAAGCGCATCGACGCGCAGCATGCGAAGGGCAAGCTCACCGCCCGCGAGCGGCTGGAGTTGCTGCTCGATGAGGGCACGTTTGAGGAGTGGGACATGTTTGTGGAGCACCGCTGCACCGACTTTGGCATGGAGGCGCAGAAGATTCCGGGCGACGGTGTGGTCACGGGTTACGGAATGATCAATGGTCGGCTGGTGTTTGTGTTCAGCCAGGATTTCACCGTGTTTGGTGGCGCTTTGTCTGAAGCCCATGCCGAGAAAATCTGCAAGGTGATGGATCAGGCGATGAAGGTGGGCGCGCCGGTGATTGGGCTGAATGACTCGGGCGGTGCACGCATTCAAGAGGGCGTGGCATCGTTGGGTGGCTATGCCGATGTGTTCCAGAAAAACGTGCTGGCCAGCGGTGTGGTGCCACAGATCAGCCTGGTGATGGGGCCATGCGCGGGCGGCGCGGTGTACTCTCCTGCCATGACGGATTTCATCTTCATGGTCAAAGACAGCAGCTACATGTTTGTCACCGGCCCCGAGGTGGTGAAGACGGTGACGCATGAAGAGGTGACGGCGGAGGAGCTGGGCGGCGGCATCACCCACAGCACCAAAAGTGGCGTGGCCGACCGTGCATTTGAAAACGATGTGGAGGCGCTGCTGATGACGCGCCGCCTGTTCAACTACCTGCCGCTGAACAACCGCGAAAAAGCGCCACGCCGCCCCTGCGAAGACCCGGCCGACCGCATGGACCTGAGCCTGGACACGCTGGTGCCCGACAACGCCAACAAGCCGTATGACATGAAGGAGCTGATCGTCAAAACCGTGGACGATGGCGACTTCTTTGAGATTCAGCCTGAGTACGCCAAAAACATTGTGGTGGGCTTTGCGCGTATGGACGGGCAGGCCATTGGCATCGTGGCCAATCAGCCGCTGGTGCTAGCGGGGTGCTTGGACATCAAGAGCAGCATCAAGGCGGCGCGGTTTGTGCGGTTTTGCGATGCGTTCAACATCCCGGTGGTCACGTTTGTGGATGTGCCGGGCTTCATGCCGGGCACTGCGCAGGAGTACGGCGGCATCATCAAGCACGGGGCCAAGTTGCTCTATGCCTATGCTGAATGCACGGTGCCCAAAATCACGGTGATCACGCGCAAGGCATACGGCGGCGCGTATGACGTGATGGCCAGCAAGCACCTGCGCGGCGATGTGAACCTGGCCTGGCCGCATGCCGAAATTGCGGTGATGGGAGCCAAGGGTGCGGTAGAGATTATTTTTCGCGAAGACAAGGGCGACCCTGTGAAGCTGGCCGCACGCGAGGCGGAGTACAAAACCCGATTTGCCAACCCCTTCATCGCCAGCAGCCGCGGCTATGTGGACGACGTGATCTTGCCGCACGAAACGCGCAAACGCATCTGCCGGTCACTGGTGATGCTGGCCAGCAAGAAGCTGGAGAACCCGTGGCGAAAGCACGGGAATATTCCGTTGTGAGTTGTATGCGCATGGCCATCTTGTTGTGCCGCGCGGGATCGGGCTGCCTGAGCGCTTTGCTCCGTGTCCCCCGACCTTCGGCTTCGCCTGCGGTCTCCTCCTTGACCTGCGCAAAGCGCTCAGGCAGCCCGATCCCGGGTGTTTGGTTGGCAGGCACCCGCCCCGAAAGCAAAAACTCCACTTCGCAGCAATGGGCTTGGGGTGTCTGCCGAAGCGAAGTCAAGGAGGAGCCCGAAGGCGTCAGCCTTTGGGCGGGGGACATGAGCGCAGGCAGACACACCGTGCCCGTTGCGTGCTCAGACACCAGCGGAAAGCCGCATCCACATACAAAAATCAATGCTTGAAGAAAAATTTTATCGTTCAAAATAGAGCATTAAAAACACTAAAAAAGATATAATTGTTCTTATGAGAACATTTGCAATTTTACCCCCTCAAGCTATCTGCGAGGAACTTGGTGAGCGCATTCGTCAGCTTCGCCTGCGTGGCAACCTCACGCAGCAGCAGTTGGCGCAGATGACAGGCGCATCGCTGTCATCCATCCGCCGACTGGAGGGCATGGGGCAGGGTACCTTGGAGCTTTTGGTGCGGGTGTCTCAAGCCTTGCAGGTGGTCACACAGCTAGACGGTTTGTTTGTGCCGCCGCCACCGTCGATTGCAGAGTTGGAGCGCTTGGCGCAAGCGCCGGTGCGCCAGCGCGCGCGCGTGGTGCGGCTGGGGCAAGCGGCACATGCCCAGAAGGCCGGTGCATGAAAAAACTACGGGTGGTCTACAACGGCTGGGGCGAGCGCTGGCCGCTGGGCATGCTGGCAGACGTGGGTAACGCAATAGCGTTTGAATACGACGCTGCAGCGATAGCGCGTGGTTTGGAGCTGTCGCCCATCCATCACCCACTGCCTCGCGCGGGTGCAAACCCAGTGGCCTACAAAAGTGAACGCGCTTTTCATGGTCTACCCGGCTTTGTAGCCGACTCTTTGCCTGACGGCTGGGGCATGTTGCTGATGGACCGTGCGTTGCGCCGTGCCGGGCGCGAGCCCGCAAGCGTCTCTGTGCTCGAGCGCTTGGCCATCGTGGGCGACCGTGCGATTGGTGCGCTGTCGTTTGAGCCCGCGCAAGAAGACAACTCACCTCAGGTCGAGTTACACCTGAAAGACATTGCCAAGCGCATTGCCGAGCTGCAGCAAGACAAGGCCTGGACGGAGAAGGATGCACTTGATGGCTTGCAGCAGTTGCTTCGCCTGGGCGGCTCGCCACAGGGCGCGCGGCCCAAGGTGCTGGCCAATTTCAATGCCCGCACCGGCGTGGTCAGCACCGGTGAAGTGCCCACAGGTGCCGCTACCCCCTGGCTCATCAAATTCCCCGCCGAGCGCGAGCACAAAGAGGTGTGCGCGATGGAAGAGCTGTACGCCCGCGTGGCCCGAGCGGCTGGGCACGACATGCCCAAGAGCCGCTTGTTTGATTTGGGTGCCAAGTACAGCGCCTTTGGTGTCGAGCGCTTTGACCGTGCCGTGGTCAAAGACAAGCAAGGCAACAAGACCTTGATTCGCATCCCCGTCATGAGCCTGTCCGCCATGCTGCAAGCCGACCACCGCCTGCCCTCGCTCGACTACGAAACCGTGCTGCTGGCCACCTTGCGCATCACCGGCAGCCAGGCCGAACTGCTCAAAGCCTTTGAACGCTGTGTGCTCAATGTGTTGCTACACAACCGCGACGACCACAGCCGCAACTTCGCCTTTCGGCTCGACGCGCAGGGCTACTGGAAGCTGAGCCCTGTGTTTGATTTGACCTTCAGCGACGGGCCGGGCGGCGAGCATTCGACGAGCGTGATGGGGCAAGGGAAGGGGATTACGCGGACGCATTTGTTGGAGTTGGCCAAGCGGTGTGGCGTGGCGCAAAGCGCAGCCAAAGCGGCCATTGACCGGATGATCCAAGCGACGCAGGCGCTGCCCCGCCTCGTCAAAGACTTGCCGATTCGTGCAGCTTCGCTCAAACGATTGACACAAACCGCTGCGCAGCAGACGCACTTGAATCAATGACAACGTGGTCCCAATACAGCACCCACCACCAAACTCACTTCGCAGCAACGGGCTTGGGGTATCTGCTGAAGCGAAGTCAAGGAGGAGCCCGAAGGCGGCAGCCTTTGGGCGGGGGACATGAGCGTAGGCAGATACCCCAAGCCCGTTGCGGGTCCAGAACGAAAACTTGAATAAGACGTTTCCAAAAAGGTGCATCACATGTTCACAAAAATCCTTATCGCCAACCGCGGCGAAATCGCCTGCCGCGTCATCGCCACCGCCCGAAAAATGGGCATCCAAACCGTGGCGGTGTATTCCGATGCAGACAAAGAAGCGCGCCACGTGCAACTGGCCGACGAGGCCGTACACATTGGCCCTGCGCCCAGCCGGGAGAGCTATTTGCAGGGCGACAAAATCATTGCCGCCGCCAAGCAGACCGGCGCGCAGGCCATTCACCCCGGCTACGGCTTTTTGAGCGAGAACGAAGCCTTTGCCAAGAAGGTGGAAGAGGAGGGGCTGGTGTTCATCGGCCCCAAGCACTACAGCATTGCCGCGATGGGCGACAAGATTGCTAGCAAAAAGCTAGCTGCTGCAGCAGGTGTGAACTGCATTCCCGGCCATAACGATGCCATCGACACGGCGCAGCAGGCGGTGGATATTGCCAAGGGCATTGGCTACCCGGTGATGATCAAGGCCAGCGCGGGTGGCGGTGGCAAGGGCTTGCGGGTGGCGTTTAACGACAAGGAAACCTTTGAAGGCTTTACCTCGTGCCAGAGCGAAGCCAAAAACAGCTTCGGCGACGACCGGGTGTTCATTGAAAAATTTGTCGAAGAGCCTCGCCATATTGAGATTCAGGTGCTGGGCGACAGCCACGGCAACGTGATTTACCTGAACGAGCGCGAGTGCTCCATTCAGCGCCGCCACCAAAAGGTGATTGAAGAAGCGCCGTCGCCCTTCATCACCGATGCCACGCGCCAAGCCATGGGCGAACAAGCCGTGGCGTTGGCCCAGGCGGTGAAGTACCAAAGCGCGGGCACGGTGGAGTTTGTGGTGGGCAAAGACCAGAGCTTTTACTTTCTGGAGATGAATACCCGCCTCCAGGTGGAGCACCCGGTGACGGAGTGCATCACCGGGCTGGACTTGGTGGAGCTGATGATTCGCGTAGCGGCTGGCGAACAACTGCCCATCGCGCAGAAGGACGTGCAACGCAATGGCTGGGCCATGGAATGCCGCATCAACGCCGAAGACCCGTTTCGCAACTTTCTACCCAGCACGGGGCGGCTGGTGCGGTTTCAGCCGCCGGTGCAGACGATGTTTGCGGCGGGTGGCGGCGGCACGGGGATGCCCCCATCCCAGCCTTCCCCCGGGAGGGGAAGGAGCGAAATCGGAGAGGGCGTGCGAGTCGACACGGGCGGAGTGCGTGTCGACACCGGTGTCGAAGACGGCGGCGAAATTCCCATGTTTTACGACTCGATGATTGCCAAACTCATCGTGCACGGCACTGACCGCCTGGACGCGATTGCCAAGATGCGCGAGGCGCTCAATGGCTTTGTGATTCGCGGTGTCAGCAGCAACATTCCCTTCCAGGCGGCGCTGTTGGCGCACCCCAAGTTTGTGGCGGGTGACTTCAACACCGGCTTCATCGCCGAGCACTATGGCAAGGGCTTTTATGCAGAAGATGTGCCGCACCCAGACCCCAACTTTCTGGTGGCGCTGGCCGCCTTCCAGCACCGCCGATTGCGCGAGCGGGCCATTGGTATCAGTGGCCAGATGCAGGGGCACGAGGCAGCGGTGGACGAACAGTTTGAGGTGGTGGAGTTGGGCCCCAACGGTGTAGTAGCGCGCCACACAGCCAGCGTGGCCCAATCAGGTGGTTTACAAGCCAAATCATCGTCCAGCCCAGTAAAAGTCTGCTCAAGCAGCTATCAAATTAATAGTGAATCCAAGCTCGGCGACGCACGTTTGAGCGGCACCGTCAACGGCCAGCCTTTCACCGCCCAGGTGCAGCGCGGCGTCGGCAAAAACCCGCTGGCTATTCGCGTACAACACAACGGTACGCAGTTTGATGCGCTGGTGCTGTCACCCCGCGCCGCGCAACTGCATGCGCTGATGCCGCACAAAGCGCCGCCCGACATGAGCCGCTTTGTGCTCTCGCCCATGCCCGGCCTGCTGGTGGATGTGGCAGTGCAGGTGGGCCAGAAAGTACAAGCGGGCGAGCGGGTGGCGGTGATTGAAGCGATGAAAATGGAGAACGTGCTGTTCGCTGCGGCCGACGGCGTGGTGGGCAAGGTGCTGGCGGCCAAGGGCGAGTCGCTCAGTGTGGATCAACCGATATTGGAATTCGCATAAACGCGAATGTGGAGTTTGTATGAACGAGCATGAGCACATCCCCATGAACTCACCACAACGCCCGTTCAAGGTGCTGGGTATCCAGCAAATCGCCATTGGCAGCACCGACAAAGCGCGGCTGCGCGCCTTGTGGGTTGATTTGCTGGGCCTGCAAGTCACCGGCCACTTTGTCAGCGAGCGCGAAAACGTGGACGAAGACATTTGCAGCATCGGCAGCGGCCCGTTCAAGGTCGAAGTCGACTTGATGCAACCCATTGACCCTGAGAAAAAGCCCGCCGTACATACCACGCCGCTGAACCATGTGGGCCTGTGGATTGACAAGCTGCCCGAAGCCGTCGAGTGGCTGACCCAGCAAGGCGTGCGCTTTGCCCCAGGCGGTATTCGAAAGGGCGCGGCTGGTTTTGATATTTGCTTCATCCACCCCAAAGGCAACGAGGCCCTGCCACTGTGCGGCGAGGGTGTGTTGATCGAGCTGGTGCAAGCGCCCGATGAGGTGATTCGCGCTTTCGGGTGATCATTTCTCTTTCGGGTGATCATTTCTATTAGGGGCACCTATCCAAGACAATTTCAGATTGCATTGCTGCCGACCGGGTTATCAAACCTAAAATCGTTATATGAAATATTTGCTTGCAGTCCTGTTGGTCGTTTGGAACACACTCCTCTTGTCGCCCGCCCAGGCTCAGGTTTGTGTACCGTCCTGTAGCTTGGCGGGGGTGGTCAATGACTACTGGCCCGCAACCAGCGACGCGGCAGTTGGCGCTGCGAGCGTCACACTGGGGCCACGCCGAGCGGGTGGAGCTGGCGCGACGATCTCGGTGGGTGACTTGTTGCTGGTCATTCAAATGCAGGATGCGACGATCAACACCGCCAATACAGCTGCTTACGGGAGCGGAGGTGCCGGGGGCAATGGCTACCTGGCCGCGAGGCAAACTGGCTTTTACCAATATTTGAACGCAACAAACGCTGTGGGCGCAGGCGGTGGCCCACTGACTTTCTCGCCCCCGCTGATCAATGCTTACAACGCGACTGTGACCGGCCCAGGCGCGCCAACTTACCAAGTCATTCGTGTACCGAACTGCGAGGCAGGAACGTTGACCGCGACCGTGACCGGACTGCCCTGGAGCAGCTCAACGGGCGGTGTGGTGGCGCTGCGTGCTGCAGATCTGAACATGAATGGTCAAACCATCAACGCAGACAATTTGGGCTTCAGAGGGGGTGCATCAGAAGCACACAACAACCCGGTCAATACCGACAACTGGGCTTCTAACTTGGTTTCAGACCAATTCAAAGGTGAGGGAATTGCGGGCACGCCTCAGTACTTGGTCGACTTGACAACCGCCGCGCTTGGGGTGGAGATTACGGCCACCGTAGCGGCATTTCCTGGCGGTAACCGGGCGCGGGGTGCACCGGGCAATGCGGGTGGAGGCGGCGAGGGCGATTCAGGTTCCGGCGGCGGTGGCAACGGTGGCCCCGGCGGCGTGGGTGGGGTCTGGGATGCCGGTATCGGCGCAAATGGTGGTGGTCGTGGTGGGGCGGTTTTTGCTGAACGGGCCTTTACACGCTTGGTGATGGGCGGCGGCGGTGGTGGCGGCGGCGCTGGCCCAAGGCAGGAGGCCAATGCGATCAACGTGTTCAACGAAGCCAATCCGCCCGCCGGCAATGGAACAAATGCATTCAGTCGGGGTGGGGCCGGTGGTGGCATCGTGATTCTGAACACCATCAATCGCACGGGTGGTTTGACGATCAACGCCAGTGGCCAAAGTTCTACGGGCACATTTGGTGTTCAACCTACCCCTATCGCGCCAGATATCAACCTCCAGGTCAGTGGTGGAGGCGGTGCCGGAGGCTCGGTGGTTTTGTATGGGGCTGGTGGAACCATCAATGTGAACGCTATTGGTGGAGCGGGTGGTGTCGGAAACCGGGTGGGGCACTTTGGCCAGGGCGGCGGCGGTGGTGGTGGGGTGGTGTTTGCGCAAAGTGCTGCGGGCGTCACAGCGGTCACCACCGGCGGTGTTGCAGGTTGCACCCGTTCCGGTGGCCTTGATAGTCAAGCAGCTGCGTGCAGTGCAGCAGATGCGTTTAGCAGCACGGCGGGTGGACCAGGGCCTGCACTACTGACTTTTGCGGGCCCCGCTCCTGGTAATCCGCGGTGCAGTGCCAATGTGTCGATCAACAAAAGTAACGCCGTTGGCACATTGCTGACGGGGCAGACCACCAGCTACACCGTGACGGTGGCTAACTTCGGGCCCAATGCTGCAAACAACAGCTTGTTGCAGGATCTGCCATCCACTGGTTTGAACTGCACGGCGGTGTCTTGCACCGCATCGACTCCCAGCGGTCTTTGCCCGTTGAGTGCCCCTATTTCCAGCCTGCTGGGCTCCGGCGTAACCCTAACCAGCTTGCCCGCTAACAGCACCCTGCTTTTCTCCGTGACCTGCGGTGTGACGGCCACAGGGCAATGACCGCCGATGCGGCCTTCCGGGTGGACCGCCGCAAATGGCTCCAACGGGCGGTTCTGGGGGCGGCTTGCCCGGTGTGGGCCAGTGCGCAGACTGTCAGCCCGCCAACGCCGCGCCAATTGCTTGCTGACTACATTGAAACCGTTCGAGCACCCTTGTTTTCCGAGTGGATGCCTAACTTGCCGCAGTGCCAGTTGTTTTATGGCGTGTTCAAGCAATCTCAATTGAGTGCTGAACTGGACGGCATGGCCACTCTGACGGCGTTCATCCCGGTCGACAGTGCATGGCCAAAAGAGCTGGACTTGTCGACACTGAATGAGCAAACCGCCCGTCAGTTGGTGCTGCGTCATGTGATGGATGTGCGCTGGAATGCTGTGGCCCAGCCCATCCGGAGCTTCACCACGCGCGGCGGTGTGAGCATCAGCGTAGAGGTTGCGCAAATCAACAACCATGCTTTCGAGCTGCAAGGCTTGCGTGCTCGCAATGGTTTTTTGCACCTGTTCAGAGGTGTGCTGTAGCCGTCAGGTGGGCCTTTTTAGCCCCTGAGCCAGCTTTTCAAGCCTTTTCTCACTCTCTCCCAGTGATTTATTGATTCGATCGCTATGAAATGTGTAGCGATTCAAAGCGATTTCAGCTTGGTCGGCTGACCACGCCGCCCAACCGGTTTGCTCGCCCGTCACATTCTCCAGGCTGATGCAGTCTACCGGGCAGACCGGAATGCACAGCTCGCAGCCTGTGCAATGCGCCTCCATCACCGTGTGCATGAGTTTGTTGCTGCCCAGGATGGCATCGGTGGGGCACACCGGCAGGCACAGGGTGCAGCCAATGCACCAAGTCTCATCAATCACTGCCACCTGGCGTGGGCCTTCTGTGCCGTGGATTTCGTTCAAGGGCAGGGAAGGTTGACCCGTGATCGCGGCCAGTCTGGCCACCCCTTCTGCACCGCCCGGCGGGCACTGGTTAATGCCCGCCTCGCCCTGCGCAATGGACTGCGCATAGGCCAGGCAATCGGGGTAGCCGCAGCGCGTGCACTGGGTTTGGGGCAGGGCGGCGTGGATGCGTGCAGAGTAGTTTTGAATATTTGTCAATTCAGATAGAAAAACAAGCGCTACAACTCTGAAAATCGAACCACGTCGTTTACAAGTACCGTTTGAGTGCTATCAATAATTCCATCGGAGTTGTTATCTACTTCAACGCGAATTTGACCGGGAAGGGCGATTGTGAGCGTGATACGTGCCCCAGCCACGGTAAGCAACATAGTTCCAGCTGAATATTGCCCTGTATTACTAATTACGAATGGATTGGATTGTTGATTTGCGGTCACTGTCAATTCTCCAAGCGGAGCTAGCCTAGTGACGAATACCACGTCGCGGAAGCTGTAGTTTATCGATGCAGCCGTTGCAATTGAGGCTACCGAAGGGCTAGATCGCACTTCACCAGATCGGACGGAGACTGTATTGCCCGTGACTGGATTTCGAATAGTCAAGTTATCGAAACGCGACGTATTAGCTGAATTTCCGTCGCTGATTTGAACTCCACCGTCCCAGGTAATTCTGCTACTTGCGCTATCCGTTCCAGTAAAGTTCGAGAATGTCAGTGCTGCGTTATACGACCAAGCGCTGGTACTCGAATAAGGGGTTTCAAACAGACTCCCCACCCTTGCCGATACCATGCCGTTAGCCGAGTTGAAGCCGGATGAGGTTAGATTGGGTAGGCGGCAGGCACTGGCTGTCATGGATGAAGTATCACCGCTCGACAAACGGGAATTGTTGTCGGCATCAATTCGAGAATAGGTCAAAGTGCCACCAGCAGAGCAAGCAACCGAGCCAGTCGTTGCCGTGGATTGAAACGCAGTTTTAGTCAGCAATTGCGAATAAATAGAACCACCTAGGCCCGCTGCGAAAATCTGTATTGCCCTTCCACCCAATATCTGTGCTTGGACATCAGTGAAGCTCAACCTAACTGCATCTGGGGGAGTTGTGGTTGCAGTGGTGGACGTAGGGGTAGGGATCGCTGGAGTTGCAGCCGAGGAGGTGGCGGCAGGCGCGCTGTCGCTACCTCCTCCGCCACAAGCGCTCAGGCAGGCTGCAAACACAGCGGTCAAAAAGCCCGCGCGAGTGCTACGGATCGATAGGGTTTGCATAAAAAAATCTCCTTGAATTTGAATGAGCTTATGAACGTGAGCGACCTGCTTTTGCTACCAATGGTGTAGCGCCCAGAGCAGTTTTTACGGGGGCTTTGGCCGGTTTAGTGGCATTCCTTGCGGCTGAAGCGGTTTTGCGCGATGCAGGGTTCGGTGTCGTCGGTGTGTCAGTGTCTGTGGAGGCATCGACCGGGGTTTGCTTGGTAGTTTCGTGACCATCATGCTGCGCAATAAACGCCTGTACCGCCGGAGCCACGATTTCGCGCCAGCGCCTGCCGCTGAAGATGCCGTAATGCCCCGCACCCTTGGCTTCCAAATGCTGGTGTTGGCTGGCAGGCACACCGCTGCACAGGTCGTGCGCGGCTTCGGTCTGTCCACTGCCGGAGATGTCGTCCAGCTCGCCCTCAACGGTGAACACTGCCGTGGTTCTGATGTCTTGTGGCACGACGCGCTCAGCTTTACCTTGGGGGTTTTTGACTTCCCAGGTGCCGTTGACCAGGGCGAATTCCTGGAACACGACTTTGATGGTGTCCAGGTAGTAGCCGGCATCCATGTCCAGCACGGCGTTGTATTCGTCGTAGAACTTGCGATGCGTCTCGGCACCGGTATCGTCGCCCTTGAGTAGGTCCTTGAAGTAGTCGTAATGGCTTTTGGCGTGGTGCTCGGGGTTCATGGCCACAAAACCGGTGTGCTGCAAAAAGCCAGGGTAGACGCGGCGGCCTGCGCCTGGGAAGCTGGGGGGCACGCGAAAAATCACGTTGTTTTCAAACCAGCTGTAGCTTTTGTTCATGGCCAGGTTGTTGACTGCCGTGGGCGATTTGCGCGCGTCAATCGGCCCGCCCATCATGGTCATTGAAAGCGGCGTGGTCTCGCCACGGCTGGCCATCAGCGATACGGCGGCCAGCACGGGCACCGTAGGCT
The DNA here is from genome assembly GCA_013297875.1 of Comamonadaceae bacterium. GTDB lineage: Bacteria > Pseudomonadota > Gammaproteobacteria > Burkholderiales > Burkholderiaceae_C > JAAFIW01. The sequence continues at coordinate 62,626 of JAAFIW010000015.1, forward strand.
GACAGACGCTGATCACGTGGCAGTTGCCGTATCTGCCTTGCAGGTGGCGAATGAATTCCTGCACGTAGTTCACATAGTCGTCCAGGTGAAAGGTGCCTTCAGACAGCGGCACCATACGGGCGTTTTTCCAGTCAGTGATGTAGACCTTGTGGCCTTGCAGCATGCTTTTGACGGTGTCGCGCAGCAAGGTGGCGTAGTGGCCAGACAGCGGGGCGACGATCAGCACGGCTGGTTGTGCCTGCATGTCGGTCAGCGTAGCGGAGTCGTCGGTGAAGCGCTTGAAGCGACGCAGCTCACAAAACGGCAGATCAATTTCGATGGCTTCGTGAATCACCACCTCGGTCTTGCCGACACTGACTGTTTTGATGTCGAAGATGGGCTTTTCGTAGTCCTTGCCCAGCCGGTACATCAGGTCGTAGCCCGCCGACAGGCGTTGGGCAAACGGCGTCTGGCCAAAAGGCGACAGCGGGTTGCTGTACAGCTTGGCGGCAGCCTGCGCAAAGTCAGTAAATGGCTCCATCAACGCGCGCTGGGTTTCGTAAATCTGATACAGCATGGTGTGAACCTTTGGTGAGCAAGTGAAAATGGTGCAGCGCAATATATCAGTTGAACGGCGCTGTCATCAAGCTAAGGGGCCACAGCAAGGGAAACTACCCGTACAGCAGCCAGAAACTCAATTTATTGGCCGAATTGCCCTGTAGCCCATGTATTCATTGCTCGAGCAGCTATATTATTTATAGCGTCTGGCGATCTCCTGGAACACGACGCCTGCCGCATCCAGGGTGTCGTCAATGTCTTGCTGGCTGTGTGCGGCGCTGACAAAACCTGCTTCGTACAAGGCCGGCGCAATGTAGATGCCGCGATCCAGCAGGCCGTGAAAGAGTTGGTTGAAACGCGCGCCATCGGTGGCCATGACCTGGGGGTAGTTGTGTGGCAGCGAATCGAGCAGAAAAAAACCAAACATGCCGCCTTCGCTGTCGCCACAGAAAGGCACCCCGGCTTGCTGTGCAGCCATACACAAGCCGGCCACCAACGATTGTGTGCGCTGGCCCAGCGCTTCGAAAAATCCAGGCTGGCGGATCACTTGCAGCGTGGCCAGGCCGCAGGCCGTGGCCACCGGGTTGCCACTCAAGGTACCTGCCTGGTACACCGGCCCCAGCGGTGCCAATTGCTCCATCACCGCCCGTTTGGCACCAAACGCGGCCAGCGGCATGCCGCCGCCAATGACCTTGCCCATCACCGTCATGTCGGGCTCAAAGCCAGGAATCAGCTGGGCATACAGGCTTTGCGCGCCGCCCAGCGCTACCCGAAAACCCGTCATCACTTCATCAAACGCCAACAGCGCGCCATGGTGTGTGCACAACTCGCGGCAGCGCTGCATGAATGGCACGCTGGCGCGCACAAAATTCATGTTGCCGCAGATCGGCTCAATCATCAGGCAAGCAATGTCGCGCCCATGCGTGGCGAAGGCTTCTTCCAGCTGGGCCACGTTGTTGTACTCCAGCACGAGCGTGTGCTGTACCACTTCGGGTGGCACGCCGGCGCTGGTGGGGTTGCCGAATGTGGCCAGACCCGAGCCCGCCTTGACCAACAAAGCGTCGGCATGGCCGTGGTAGCAGCCCTCAAACTTGATAAGCTTTTTGCGCCCGGTGGCACCACGGGCCAGGCGAATGGCACTCATCGCCGCTTCAGTGCCCGAGCTGACCAGGCGAACCATGTCGATGGACGGCACCAGCTCGATCAATACCTCGGCCAGCTCAACCTCCCGCTCTGTCGGCGCGCCGTAAGAAAACCCCTCTTGCGCGGCCTGCTGTACAGCCTGCAGCACCGCCGGGTGGCCGTGGCCCAGGATCATCGGGCCCCAGGAGCCGATGTAGTCGATGTAGCGCTGGCCGTTGGCGTCCCAAAAGTAAGCGCCCTGCGCACGCTGCACAAAGCGCGGTGTGCCCCCCACCGCCTTGAAGGCCCGCACGGGGGAGTTCACCCCGCCGGGGATCAGGCGGCGCGCCCGTTCGAACAGCGCCAGGTTGCGGTCAACGGGAAGCTCAGTGTTTGGTGTCATGGGGTGGAAGATCAAAACCGGTAAAAGTAGAAATAGGGCCTTGGCGTGCGTCGTCGTCGGTGGTGTCGCCATCCGATGCCTGAGCCCAAAACAGGCGGTCTGGCACCACGTGCCCCATGCCGGGGCGAAAACCGCCATCCAGGCAGCGATCCAGGTAGCTCAAGGCTTCATTGGCCGCTTCCGCCAGGTCGCTGCCGCTAGCAATCAGGGCGGCCAAGGCGGCAGACAGGGTGTCTCCAGCGCCAGTGAAGGTCGCCTCAAAGCGTTCGTACTTTTCGCTGTACAGAACTGTTTCAGGCGTCGCCAGAACATTGTCAATGAATTGCTCGGGCAGCGGTATACCGGTCACAAAGGTGTAGGCCACGCCATGGTCGGACGCAGCCTTGGCCAGATCACGCGCAGACGGGCTGCGACTTGCATCCCAGTCTGGTAACAGCCAGCGCCACAAGGTGCTGTGGTTTCCTACCAACACCGTGGTTTGCGGCAGCAGCAGCTCAGAAAAGGCATCCAGATACAACTCAATCTGGTTTTCGTCCCACCACGAAAGATTAGGCATGTAGGCAATCAAGGGTACATCCGAATAGTCAGACGCCACTTGTGCCGCTTCGCTGATGTTCTCCGGGCTGCCCACAAAACCGACCTTAATCACTTGCACCGGTACGTCTTCCAGAATGGCCCTGGCCTGTTCGGCCACGGCCTCCTCGTCCAGGGCGAAATGGTCAAATATCTCGGCTGTGTCACGGGCATATGCGCCGGTGACCACGGGCAAAGCGTGCGCGCCAACAGAGGCGATGGCCGCGATGTCTGCGGCCAGTCCACCCGCCCCGCTGGGGTCATTGGCGTTAAATACCAACACGCAAGCGGGGCTTTCCGCGTCCTCGTCGGATGGAGTGGCCAGATCTTCGGTGGGCTCCGAGGGATCGTGAGGTGTTGTGTCGGCGCGGCGTGGAGGCTGGGTCATGGGTGCCTTGTAGGATAGAAAGCAGGCTACATTCGCGAGTCGGACATGTGCTGTCTATACAATCGGTTGCATTCTATTGTGAGGCCCTTTAAGCTGTGATTGAATCAAAATCCTGGATGTGTTTGATTTGCGGATGGATCTATGACGAGGCCTCAGGGGCTGTCGACCATGGCATTGCCGCTGGTACTTCGTGGTCCGACGTTCCGATGAACTGGACTTGTCCGGAATGTGGTGCCCGTAAAGAGGATTTTGAGATGGTGCAACTATGAAGATGCGCCGCCCATGCGGCAAGCTGGTAATTCGGCAAAGATGATTCAAGCAAAGGAGCAGCTTCGGTGAGCACAACAGCATCAGGATTCAAAGTTTTGGTGATCGATGACAGCAACACGATCCGTCGCAGTGCCGAAATCTTTTTAAAGCAGGGTGGTCACGAGGTCATGTTGGCCGAAGATGGCTTTGACGCCCTTGCCAAAGTGAATGACTATCAACCCCATCTGATTTTTTGCGATATTTTGATGCCGCGCCTGGATGGGTATCAAACCTGCGCCATCATCAAGCGCAACGCCAAGTTTGCTGCGGTGCCCATTGTGATGCTGTCGTCCAAAGATGGCGTTTTTGACAAAGCACGTGGTCGGATGGTCGGCTCTGAAGACTATCTGACCAAACCTTTCACCAAAGATCAATTGTTGACGACAGTTAAGCAATATGGCGCGGCCTAATAGAGATTAAGCAACTTAGGAGTTTTCTTATGGGTATTCAAAAAGTACTTGTCGTGGACGATTCCAAAACGGAATTGATGTTCATGACTGATTTGTTGCAAAAAAACGGCTTTTCTGTCAAGACCGCCGAAAACGCAGAAGACGCGTTTCGTCGACTTGCAGAAGAAAAGCCTGATTTGATTTTGATGGACGTCGTCATGCCTGGCCAAAACGGCTTTCAGCTAACCCGTGCTATCAGCCGGGATCCATTGTATTCAGATGTCCCAATCATTATGTGCACCAGTAAAAATCAGGAAACTGATCGCGTCTGGGGCATGCGCCAGGGCGCGCGGGATTACATCACCAAGCCTGTCGAAGCCAGTGATTTAATGGCCAAGATCAAGGCCTTGGGCTAACCAGACACCTAACCAGCATGGCTAATCGCGAAGCCCTTAGAGAACTCCAAAGTCGTTTGGCAAGTCGGCTGCAAGCCGCTAAAACAGCGCCTGCATCTGTGTCGTGGCTCGCTGTTGAGGCTGCGGGCTTGAAGTATCTGTTTCCGCTTGGGCAGTCTGGTGAGATATTTCCATGGTCTGTCACCATGCCCGTTCCTTACACCCAGCGCTGGTATCTTGGCGTAGCCAACTTGCGAGGTGGTTTATTTGGTGTGGTGGATCTGGCTGGATTTGTCTCTGGCCAAACCGCGACACGCGTAGAAAGCATACGCTCAGAAGCCCGACTCGTCGCGCTGAATGCGCTGCTGGAGGTCAATTGTGCCTTGCTGATTGACAGGCTGGCGGGTTTGCGCAACGTTGATGCTTTTGTCAGCTCGCACGATGCCCCGCTGGGTTCACCCGATTACTTCGGTATGGGTTACACAGATGCGCAAGGTGCGTTCTGGCAGGAAATCAATTTGCAGTTATTGTCTCAACAGCCACAGTTTTTGAGCATTAGTGCGTAAACGCAATAAAACTTAGTACGTAGTAACCTGGAAGGCCGCATCATGTCTGTCGTTGACCGAGTCAAAAATCTCTTCTCCAAGAAAAACAATGATCCATTTTCAGAGGCGAACGATGGCCTAAGTTTGGCAATGCCTGATGCCTCTATGGATCCGATGGCGACCGGCATGGGGAGCATGTCTGCTCTGCAAAGCCCGCAGCAGCAGTCATATGACCGGCAATCAAATGCAGAAGATGGGTTCGATTCGGATCCGGTAGCCGATGACAGCAACCTGATTGCTGTGCCAGGCTTGGGTCGCCGCACCGTCGGGCAACATCAACGAATACTGGTGGTTTTGTTGGGTTTGGCTGCGATTGTGTTGGTTGCGGTCACCATATTGGCGCTGAATCAAGCGGATCGTGTTGCGCGTCAGGTAGCTGGTACGGGCGACGCGATGATGCAGTCGCAGCGGCTTGCGAAGTCAGTGTCACAGGCCTTGGTGGGCAGCGCTCAGGCTTTTCCGGATGTGAAGGAAAGCTCAGAGGTGTTAGCTCGAAATGTGCGCGGACTTCAGTCGGGTAACGAAACACTTTCCAGTTTGGCAGCGAACTACCAGGAAGATGTGCAAAAGATATACCCCTTGGTTGAGCGTGCAGAGAAAAACGCGGCAACCGTGCTGGGCCAGCAGAAAATCTTGACGCAAGTGGGCAATGCCTTGCGCACAATTAACCGGCAGTCGTCTGATTTGCTGGAAATTGCCGAAACCGTGTCGTCACTGAAACTACAGCAGGGTGCCGCCGCAGCCGAAATCTCCGCTGCCGGTCAGTTGGTGATGTTGACTCAGCGTATTGGTAAATCCGCGAACGAATTTTTGACGATGGAGGGCGTGAGTCCTGAAGCAGTTTTCCTGTTGGGCAAGGATTTAAATTCCTTCAAGGAAATTGCACAAGGACTGATGGATGGAAGCCCGGAGTTGCGTTTGGCTGGCTCCAAAGATCCGCAAACACGAGAGCGCTTGGATGCCTTGCTGAAACTGTACGAGCAGACCAGAGGGCAGGCTGGCGCGATTCTGGGCAATTTGCAGGGCTTGGTATCGGCACGCGAAGCCCAGGCTGCCATTCTGGCCGACAGCGAGCCGTTGCGGCGAAATTTTGAAGATCTTCAGGGCAAGCTGTCCACCCAGACGGGTTTGAGTGCGGCTTCGTTGATTGCCCTGGCGGGTGCAGCGCTTTTCGGTATCTTGTGCGCGGTGGGTCTGGCCTACGTTCAGTTGCAGGACAGCCGCAAGCGTCAGGGGCTTGCTGAGATTCAGCGTGTTCAGGCGGAAGGACAAGAGCAAGAGGCCAAGCGCGTCAACGATGCGAACCAGGCCGCCATTTTGCGGTTGATGAACGAGTTGCAGACAGTGGCCGAAGGCGATTTGACGCAGGAAGCAACCGTGACGGAGGACATTACCGGCGCTATTGCTGACTCGGTGAACTACACGGTGGAGGAGCTGCGCTCCCTGGTGGGCAACGTACAAAACACGGCGACGCGGGTTGCTCAAACAACCGCGCAGGTGGAAAGCACGTCTACCGAACTGTTGGCTGCATCGACTGAACAGCTGCGGGAAATTCGTGAAACAGGCCAATCGGTGCTTGATATGGCGGATCGCATTAACCAGGTGTCTGGTCAAGCGCAGGAATCGTCTCAGGTGGCGCGTCAATCGCTGATGGCTGCCGAGTCGGGCCTGGCGGCGGTGCAAAACGCGATCGGGGGTATGAACTCGATTCGGGATCAGATCCAGGAAACCTCGAAACGTATTAAGCGGCTGGGCGAATCGTCCCAGGAAATTGGTGAGATTACAGAACTGATTTCCGACATTACCGAACAGACCAACGTGTTGGCGTTGAATGCGGCTATTCAAGCAGCATCGGCGGGCGAAGCCGGTCGTGGCTTCTCTGTGGTTGCCGAAGAGGTGCAGCGGCTGGCTGAGCGGTCGGCTGATGCGACACGGCAAATTTCTGCGCTGGTGAAGGCGATTCAAACCGACACGCAGGATGCGGTGGCTGCTATGGAGCGCTCTACACAGGGTGTGGTCGAGGGAGCCAAGCTGTCCGACAATGCGGGTACGGCGCTGACAGAAATTGATGCGGTGTCTCGGCGACTTGCGGATCTGATTGAACAGATTTCTGCCTCGGCGTCCCGTGAGGCGGAATCTGCCAACGAGGTGGCTGGCAATATTCAGCATATTTTTGCCGTGACAGAACAGACTGGAGAGGGAACAAGGTCAACCGCACTGCAGGTTCGCGATTTGTCGCGCATGGCAGAAGAGTTGCGGCAGTCGGTGTCCCGATTCAAGATTGCCTAAGTGTTGTTGGCACTGATCGGTAGTCGCCAGCATTTCAATATCAATCGCACAACGCTCACTTAGAGTCATTCATGCAAGCCAACGAAAACAATCTTGATTTGGCGGTTAATGACTTGGGCCCTTTGGCCTGGGTACTGGATGAGCTGCGCAAATCGCTGGAAACGGCCTCAAGCGCGCTGCGAAGGTTTGTGCGAGACGCGGAAACCGCGCGTGGCTCCGAATTGGGCTCGGTTGACAGCGGGCAATTGCGTATCGCCCGCCAACAATTGCACCAGGCCTTGGGTGCCCTGGAGATGGTTGGCTTAAGCGCGCCCGGACAGGTTTTGCGCGTGATGGAAGCGGCTGTTCAAAGATTTGTGGAACACCCCGAGCTTTGCGGTGAGGTGTCGGCATCAAAGGTCGAGCGGGCCGGTTTTGCACTGACTGACTACCTGGAGGGGCTGCTGTTGGGCAAGACAGTGTCCTCCGTTGCATTGTTCCCTCAATACCGTGATGTCCAGGAACTTGCGGGGGCTGATCGTGCGCACCCGGCTGATCTGTGGCAAATTGATTTTCGGTGGCTTGAGCCTGTTGTTCCATCCGGCGTTGCGCCCGTGGCTTATGAGCCTGGCGTCCGAACCCAGTTCGACAAAGCGGTATTGCGCCTGGTTAAAAGCGGTGATGTGTCGGGGATGCAGCAGTTAGCCCACGTGTGTGTGGGAATGTCTGTTGCCCAGACGGCTCGCCAGCCCAAAGCGTTCTGGCAAATTTCGGCGGCATTTTTCGAAGCCATTGGCCTTGGCCTGAGCACCCCCGATGTGTATGTGAAGCGTGCAGCGTCTCGCATTCTTCTGCAGTACGCGACCTTGGCAAAAGGCGAACAGGGTGTTTCAGATCGATTAGGTCAGGACTTGCTGTTCTTCTGCGCGCAGTCCGTGCCTCCTGTAGGCGCTGACGCAGGCGCGCTCACGGCCGTGCGCGCTGCATATGGGTTGCGACGCTTCAGCCCGGTCAACTATGAGTCCAGCCAATTTGGGCGGTTTGACCCTGTGCTGCTGACGCAATCTCGCAAACGTATCGCAGCGGCAAAGGAAAGTTGGTCCGCGCTTGCTGGTGGCGATGTGGGCAAGCTGCGAAATGTGGCGGATCAATTCAGCCTGGTTTGTGATTCTCTGGTCAAACTGCATCCTGCCAGCGAGCCCCTGTCCAAAGTATTGACGGCTTGCGTGGATGCAACAGTTCGGTCAGGGCAGCCGCCTTCCACCGAATTGGCGATGGAGGTCGCGACAGCGATTTTGTATCTCGAGGCGGCATTTCAGGATCTGGATCCGTCGGATACGCAATTGGCTTCGCGCACGAGCAGGCTGGCTGATCGATTAACAGCGGTTCGTTCTGGCGCTGCGCCTTTGCCCTTAGAGATTTGGATGGAGGAGTTGTATCGGCGGGTTAGCGACAGGCAAACGATGGGAAGCGTCGTTGGCGAGTTGCGTGGTGCTTTGGGTGAGCTGGAAAAGCATCTGGATCAGTTTTTCCGTAACTCCAAAGATAAAACGCCGTTGCGCCAAGCCCCGTCTTACTTTTCACAAATGCGGGGCGTGTTGTCGGTACTCGGTCTCGACCAGGCTGCCCATGCTGTGCTTCGCATGCGCGATAGCGTCGAGGAAATACTGGTTACTGAAGTAGACGAGGAGCGCGCACGCGCTGCCGGCACATTCGACAAGTTGGGCAACAACCTCGGGGCGCTGGGTTTTCTGATTGACATGCTCAATTACCAACCCGCGCTGGCCAAAAAGCTTTTTGTATTTGATGAGCAGTTAGGCGAGCTCAAGCCCCTGATGGGGCGCGTCGGCGCGCATGCTGTGGCATCCGATGTATTTCCAGTGGAGGAGGTGGTGCCGCCGCCACAAGTGACGCCTGCACTGGACACGCAGGCACTGGCACCGATGCTGGATCCAGCTGTTGCTGTGATGGTGCCTGAATCGCCGGTTAGCGAGCCGCATCCGTCAGTGTCCGCAAGCGCTTTGACCGCGGTAGAGGTGCCCACACCCATTGTGGTCGCAACAACCATTGAGCAACCACTCCCTGTATCCGCTCCGACTGCGTCTACCGTCGCAACACCAGATCTGGATGATGGCGAAGACGACGATTTGCGTGACATCTTCCTGGAAGAGGCGCGTGAGGTCATTCAAACCGGGCAACAGGCCATTCAGTCGCTTGCTGCCGATCCTGTGAATGTGGGTGACCAAACCGTTTTGAGGCGTGCTTTCCATACCTTGAAAGGCAGCTCCCGCATGGTCGGCTTGACGGCTTTCGGGGAAGCCGCATGGTCGATGGAGCAGCTACTCAATTCATGGTTGGCGGATCAGAAACCGGCCAACGAAACCCTGCGCGGAATTTCCTCCGAAGCCATGAGTGGGTTTGCGCAATGGGTGGAAGACATCGCCGCAGGAACCGACAGTCACTGGCGTGCAGATATGTTCAGCACCAGTGCGGATGCTCTGCGCACAGAGAACCGCTGGGTTCACATCAAGCTACCGCAAAAGCCAGCGGTATCGGTACCCGCAGCTGCAGATCCCGTGGTGGCGGTCGAGGCTGTTCAAGACAATCTGGTCGCCTTTGAAAGCCCGCCGTCGGCTGAGCAGATGGACATCGGGGTATTTGAGCTTGACAGCAACGCTGATGCGCCTCCGATGCCTGAGATACCCATGGTACCAACGGCAACCGCCGAAACGGTCAATGTGCCCGCTCCAGCCCCGATGGTTGAGGTGGTTGAACCCGATTTCAGCTTCGATGTGCTGATGCCGGTTGATGAGCCGCCAGTTGTGCAGGCACCCGAGTCGGCGCACGCACCTTTGTCTGCGGTTGAAGCGGTTGAATTGGAGGGCATTGATTTTGCAAGCCTGGAAGCGATAGCGGATGCATCGGTGGCCGAGATGTCGGCACCCGTTGTAACGCCACAGGTGGCGGTCGATATCGCTGCTGCACCCCCTGTTGTCGCGATGACTCCTGCGGTAGAGCCCGTTGTTGAGCCATTGGAAGAGCCAGTTAAGGTCATCGGCTCCCTGCGCATCGGCATACCGTTGTACAACGTGTACTTGAACGAGGCAGACGAAAGATCCCGCATGCTGGTCAACGAAGTGACCGAGTGGAGCTTAAGCCCTGATCAGCCTGTTTCGGATTCCACAGTTGGATTGGCCCATTCCTTGGCTGGTAGCTCGGGAACAGTTGGGTTTCATGCGTTGGCAGAACTCGCGCGGGCCCTTGAGCATGCGATGCTGCAATCCCAATTGCAGCCAGAGGTCACTATTGACCAAGTGCAAGCCTTTACCGCCGCGGCGGAAGATGTGCGGCGGTTGTTGCATCAATTTGCTGCCGGGTTCCTGAAAGAACCCGATCCGGCAGTTTTGGCGGCATTGCGTGAGGTTGAGGCGGCTGAATTTACTGAAATTCAGCAAGATATTTCTTTCGATTCCCAGCTACCTGTCGAGCCACCCCTGGTCTTGGAACTTCCAGCCGAGGTGTTACCGCAAGCCGTTGTTGAAATGCCGGTGGTGCCCGAGGTTCCTGTGCTGGCTGCAGTGCCATCGATGGCCGATGTTGCTCCTGTGGTGCCTGCCCAATTGACTGACACGCGGGATTCGACAGAAGCAACACCTGCGGTTGTCGCAACCGTACTTGCAGCATCGGCCGCTGTGGCTGTCGCATCAGTGCCAGACGCCATGCAACGGCCGCGTGTTGAAGCAGCCGCGCTTCAAGTGCCTGTGGCGGTTGTAGCGCCTGCCGATCTGGGTGAGGAAGACGATGACATCGACGCGGTTGATGCCATTGACCTGGATCTGTTCCCGATTTTTGAGGAAGAGGCAATTGAGTTGCTGCCGCAACTTGGTGGCAGCTTGCGCCAATGGGCGGCAAAAACCGATTCGCGTACCGCGCGGGACGAAGTATTGCGAGCGTTGCACACGCTCAAGGGAAGCGCCCGATTGGCCGGCGCCCTTCGTTTGGGTGAGATGGCCCACCGCATGGAGTCCGAAATTGAACAAATGGGATCCGAAGGCTTCCATCCAAGTCAGTTTGGCCCGTTGCTGCATCGCTTTGACAACTTGCAGGCGAATTTCGAAGCCTTGCGCGCAGCGGGCGGCATGCCGGTTGCCCCTGTTTTGACGCCTGTTGCAGCCGAAGCCGAGAAAGCCGCTGTGCTGGCAACAACGACCTTGGCGACTCCCGAGCCATCTATTGTGGCCAGCACCCCTGCGCTCGTTGACGCAATCGCACCTGTCGTGCGCACGGCAATCGCCGTGCCAACGGTGACGGCGCTGGCACCGCTGCGTGCAGCGTCGAATCAAGTGGTTCGCGTTCGGTCGCAGTTGCTGGATCGCATGGTGAATCAGGCGGGCGAGGTGATGATTACCCGCTCCCGCCTGGAGGCAGAGCTCAATCAGCTGAAGTCGTCGCTGTCTGATCTGTCCGGCAACCTGGATCGCTTGCGTACCCAGTTGCGCGATATTGAATTGCAGGCCGAGTCGCAGATGCAATCGCGTTTGGCGCAGGCCAAAGATACCGCTGCCGGCTTTGATCCGCTTGAGTTTGACCGCTTCACGCGCGTGCAAGAGCTCACGCGCATGATGGCCGAGTCTGTAAACGACGTGGCGACGGTGCAGCGCAGTTTGCAGCGCACTGTGGAGGCGACGGAAGACGATCTGGTGGCTCAGGCGCGCCAGACCCGTGAATTGCAGCGTGACCTGTTGCGTACACGCATGGTGGAATTCGAGAGCATTTCTGACCGCTTGTATCGCGTGGTGCGTCTGGCATCCAAAGAAACTGGCAAGCAGGTCAAATTGGACATCACCGGCGGCTCCATTGAAATGGATCGCGGCGTGCTGGATCGCATGACGCCCGCGTTTGAGCACTTGCTGCGAAATTGCGTGGCACACGGTATTGAAGACACCCAGGTGCGCGGCGACGCAGGGAAAGACGCCACCGGTCTGATCGCGATTGAGCTGTCTCAGGAAGGTAACGACGTAGCAGTGGCGTTTAGCGATGATGGCGCTGGCTTGAATCTGCCGCGTATCCTTGAAAAAGCCCTGTCGCAGGGAATCGTCACCCCCGACCAACACCTGTCTGAAGCAGAAGCAGCCAATCTGATCTTCATGCCCGGCTTTAGTACCGCCACGCACATTACCGAGCTGTCGGGCCGTGGCATCGGTATGGATGTGGTTCGCTCCGAGGTGAACGCCTTGGGTGGCCGCATTGAAACCAGCACCCAAGCGGGTAAGGGCACCAACTTCAAGCTGGTGTTGCCGTTGACCACGGCGGTGACGCAGGTGGTGATGTTGCGCAGCGGCAAGCTATCGTTTGGCGTGGCCGCCAACGTGGTGGAGACGGTGCGTCGCGTGTCACTGAAAGAAGTCGATCAGGCTTACCGGACTGGAACACTGGACGTGGCGGGTGAAGCCGTGCCGTTCCACTGGTCGGGTGCCTTGCTGCAGGCGTCTCCTCGTAGTCTGGAGCCCAACCTCAAAAACATGTCGGTGGTGATTTTCCGCAGTGCCGCCCAGCGTGTGGCCATGCATGTGGACGAGGTGCTGGGCAACCAGGAGGCGGTGGTGAAAAACCTGGGCCCCCAGTTGTCACGCCTGCCTGGTCTGGCGGGCATGACCGTGCTGGCATCAGGTGCTGTGGTGCTGATTTACAACCCGGTGGCTTTGTCCACGGTGTACGGCGAGTCTGCCCGGGCCGTGACCCTGAGCCAGCTTGCGCAGACCGACGAAGCGGCCGTCGTCAGTGCTAACCAGGGATCCCAACCACAAGCGCCCGTCCGCGCCGCGCCAGTTGTCAATGAAATTCCGCTGGTGCTGGTGGTAGATGATTCCATCACCGTGCGCCGCGTGACGCAGCGACTGCTTCAGCGCGAAGGCTATCGGGTGTCGCTGGCCGCAGACGGTCTGCAGGCGCTGGAACGGCTGGCTGACGAGTTGCCAGCGGTGGTGTTGTCCGACATCGAAATGCCCCGCATGGACGGTTTCGATCTGGCGCGCAACATTCGCGGCGACGAGCGCCTGAAGCCGCTGCCCATCATCATGATCACCTCCCGCATTGCTGAAAAGCATCGCGAGCACGCCATGGAGCTGGGTGTCAATCACTACCTGGGCAAGCCGTATTCGGAAGAAGAGTTGCTCAGTCTGGTGCGTCACTACGCTGCCATCGCAGTGCCCGCGTAGCTAAAACGGAATCAGAGGCTCATTTTTAAAAAAATCAGCCCCTCACCCATATAAATACTGCTCAAGCAGCTATATATTTAATAGCATTTTGTGAATCAAGCGCCCACCTGGGCGCTATTTTTTTATCTGTTTGACCACCGCATACCTGTGCAGCGTCTGCTGCCTGGCCTCATCGTGGGCCACCACCGGGCTGGGGTAGTGGGTACCCATCTTGATGCCAGCGGCAGCCAGATCAATCGGTCTGGCCAGCCAGGGCGCGTGAATCGCGTGGTCGGGTAGCGCGGCAAGTCCAGGCAGGTAGCGGCGGATGAATTTGCCCGTTGCATCAAACTTTTCGCTCTGGCTGATCGGGTTGAAGATGCGAAAGTAAGGCTGGGCATCGCAGCCACTGGAGCTGGCCCACTGCCAGCCGCCGTTGTTGGCTGACAGGTCAAAGTCAATCAATTTTTCGGCAAAGTAGCGCTCGCCCCAGCGCCAGTCGATTCCCAAGTCCTTGACCAAAAAGCTCGCAACCACCATGCGCAGGCGGTTGTGCATGTAGCCGGTCTGGTTGATCTGGGCCATCGCCGCGTCTACCAGCGGGTAGCCGGTTCGGCCCTCGCACCATGTGGCAAATAGTGCCTTGGCATGTGCGCCTTGTTCCCAGTGGATGCGGTCGTACTCGGGTTTGAAGCTGTGGCTGTTGCCTTGCGCGTCCACAACATGGGGGAAGTTCGCCAGAATTTGCATGTAAAAGTCGCGCCAGATCAACTCGGCCAGCCAGGTGCTGGCACCGGCCGCCGCATCGGAGTCCGCCAGCATCGCTTGCGCGGCGCGCACCAGCGCCCGGATGGAGACGGTGCCAAAGCGCAGGTGCACGCTCAGGTAGCTGGGGCCTTTAACAGCAGGGAAATTGCGGGTTTCATGGTAGCGGCCCATGCGCTGCGCAAAATCGTCCAACAAGGCCTGGCCGCCCCGGCTGCCAGTCGCCACCTTCAACGCAGCCAGATTGGTGGGCTCGAAACCCAGTTCAACCAAGCTCGGAACGGGGCGGCGAAACGCCTCAGGCCGCACCGCCAGCGCCTGCGCATGGGGCTGGGTGGGGTAGGGTGCAACATCATCTTCGCCCAGCTTTTTGAGCCACGCGTTTTTATAGGGTGTGAACACACCGTACGCCTTGCCCATTTGGGTCAGCACCTCGCGCCGCTCAAAAATCACATGATCTTTGTGGCTGTGCCAGGCAATGCCCAGGCGGGCCAATTGGCCCAGCACCTGGGCGTCACGCGCCAGGGCTTGGGGCTCGTCGTCGTGGTTGGCAAACACCGCCTGCACGCCCAGTTGCTGCGCGAGACGCGGTATTTCATCGCAAGCCACGGCATGCACCACGATCAAGCCGCTGCCAGCTTGCCCCGACAGGGCTTGCAGCTGCGCATCCAGATCCACCAGTGATTCGCGGATGAATTCCACACGGCGGTCTTGCCGGGGCAGGGGGCTCAATATCGCGGCATCGAACACAAAAACGCAGTGAAGCGCGCGGCACTGTTGCAGCGCGTGGTGCAAGGCCGCGTTGTCGTGCGCCCGCAAATCGCGGCGAAACCACATGAGGCCCTGAGGGTAGTGTGCTGGCTTAACGGCTTGCATGAACGGCTGGTATGGCTGGGTGGCGGAGGGTTCAGACCTAAAATCGCATCATGCCCGCACCCGACACCCCACCGGACGCTTTTTCCGATACACCACCGGACTCTGCTGGGGTTTCGCCACCCATCATGGATCTGACCCACCACTTCCTGATTGCCATGCCTGGCCTGGAAGACGAGATGTTTGCCAAAAGCGTGGTCTACCTGTGCGAGCACAGCCAGCGCGGCGCGCTGGGGCTGGTGATCAACAAACCCAGCGACATCAACCTGACGAATCTGTTTGAAAAGGTCGAACTCCCGCTGATGCGCGAAGACCTGCGCGAGACGCCTGTTTTTCATGGCGGGCCAGTGCAAACCGAGCGCGGCTTTGTGTTGCACGAGGCGCTGTATGCCGCAGGCGATACCGCCAAGCCCGACGAATCGGTTTTTGCCTCCACCCTGACCATTCCCGGCGGGTTGGAGATGACCACATCGAAAGACGTGTTGGTGGCCCTGTCCACTGGCATGGGCCCTCGCAAGGTATTGATTTCGCTGGGTTATTCGGCTTGGGGAGAAGGTCAGCTGGAAAGCGAACTGGCTGAAAACAGCTGGCTCACCGTGGGTGCCGACATTGCCGTGATCTTTGACACCCCCGTCGAGCAGCGCTACGACCGCGCACTCAAGCTGCTGGGCCTTGAAAGCTGGATGGTGCAACCCATGGCCGGGCGTGCCTGATGGCACCTCTAGCGGCTTCAGCGCCCGTGGTGCCAGCTCATTTGCAAACGTTTTTAGCCTTCGACTTTGGCATCAAGCGCACCGGCGTGGCCACCGGCAACCGCTTGCTGACCCATGCCCAGCCCCGAGGCACATTGCGCGGCGAAGGCAATGCCCGCTGGCCACTCATTGAAACCACCTTGCGTGAATGGCAGCCCGACGCGCTGGTGGTGGGCGTGCCCTTTCACCCCGACGGCGCGGCCCATGACAACACCCGGCGCGCCCAACAATTTGCCCGCCAGTTGCGTGGCCGCTTCAAGCTGCCGGTGTTTGAGGTCGATGAGCGCTACACCACCACCGAAGCCCTCACCCAGGGCGCTCGGGACGCTGATGCAGCGGCGGCAGCCATCATCCTGGAGCAATTTTTAAACGGACTTTCCAAAAATGACGCAGTTAACCCTTGATGCACAAGCCCTGTACGCGCAATTGCTGCGCGAAGTGCGTGCCCTTCACCGGCCCAATATGCACCTGGTTGGCATCACCTCTGGCGGTGCCTGGCTGGCCGAGAAAATGCAGCGCGACCTGGGCCTGTCTGGCGAGCCCGGCATCATTTCTTCAGCCATGCACCGCGACGACTTGAGCCGCCGCAAACTGGCCGCCACCGCGCAAACGCGGCTGAACTTTGATGTGAACCAGGCCCACATCATCTTGCTGGACGACGTGCTGTACACCGGCCGCACCATCCGCGCCGCGCTCAACGAGCTGTTTGACTTCGGCCGCCCCGCCAGGGTGCAACTGGCGGTGCTGGTAGACCGCGGCGGGCGCGAGCTGCCAATTGCTGCCGATCTTGCCGCCGCCCGCGTGGTGCTGCCCGCAAGCCAGTCGCTGGCGCTGGCACGCGATGCGCAGGGTGTATTCAGTTTCAACGTGGAAGAAAGGGCCTAGGGCGTGTTAACAGTCATTTTGTGGGTGCGAACGGGGTCAAAACAGCGCCAATCTAGGCGTGTGACGACGGCAAGGCTGGAGCCTTGCCTAGGAGCGCAACGACGAGTGGCGCTGTTTTCACCCCGTTCCCTTCGGGTTGCGGTCAAAAAGGCTTTGCGCGGCGTTGCGAAGCCTTGCCGGGGGATACCCCGGCTGCGTTTCGCGCCTTGCGCAAAGCCTTTTTGACTCGCAACGCATCCCACAAAATGACTGTTAACAAGCCCTAAACCATGCTCTACCGCCGCAACCCCCAACTGAACAAAAACGGTGAACTCATTCACCTGTTGTCCACCGAAGGCCTGCCCAAAAGCATCTTGCTGCACATTTTGGACACCGCTGCCAACTTTGCCAGCGTGGGCGACCGCGAGGTGAAAAAGGTGCCCTTGCTGCGCGGCAAAAGTGTGTTCAATCTCTTCTTTGAAAACTCCACCCGCACCCGCACCACCTTCGAAATTGCCGCCACGCGCCTGAGCGCGGACGTGATCAACCTGGATATTGCCCGCTCGTCGGCCACCAAGGGCGAGTCGCTGCTGGACACGATTGCCAACCTGAGCGCCATGGCAGCTGATTTGTTTGTGGTGCGGCACAGCGAATCCGGCGCGCCCTACCTGATCGCTCAGCATGTAGCGCCCCATGTGCACGTCATCAACGCCGGGGACGGCCGCCATGCACACCCCACCCAGGGCCTGCTGGACATGTACACCATCCGCCACTACAAAAAAGACTTTTCCAAACTGTCGGTCGCCATCGTGGGCGACGTGCTGCACTCACGCGTGGCCCGCTCCGACATCCATGCGCTGACGACGCTCGGCTGCCCCGATGTGCGCGTGGTCGGCCCCAAAACCCTGGTGCCGGGTGATCTCTCCCACATGGGCGTACGCGTGTGCCACCAGTTGGAAGAGGGCATCAAAGACTGTGATGTGGTCATCATGCTGCGCCTGCAAAACGAGCGGATGAACGGCGCGCTACTACCCTCAGCGCAGGAGTTTTTCAAGAGCTACGGCCTCACGCAAGACAAGCTGAAACATGCCAAACCCGACGCCATCGTCATGCACCCCGGCCCCATCAACCGTGGCGTGGAAATTGACTCGGCGGTGGTCGACGGCAAGCAAAGCGTGATCCTGCCGCAGGTCACTTTCGGCATTGCGGTGCGCATGGCGGTCATGAGCATTGTTTCGGGGAATGACGCATGAGCACGCACACAACTGTTGGACGCAGAGGGCGCGAAGATTTCGCGAAGGACGCAAAAGGGCGTCCCAATTTTTCTTGGCTGTTCTTTCGCGTCCTTCGCGCCTTTTCGCGTCCTTCGCGTCCGGTCAAGCCCGTTTTCAAAACTTCGGGAGCCACGTTGTGAAGATACTCGTACAAGGTGGCCGCGTCATCAACCCTGCCACCGGTTTTGATCAAATATGCGATGTTGCCCTTGAATCTACTAGGGTTTTAGCTATACAAAACATAGCGAGTAGTTTTGAGCCGAGGAAGGTCATCAACGCCACTGGCTGCATCGTCGCCCCCGGCTTGATCGACCTGTCCGCGCGCCTGCGCGAGCCGGGCTATGAGCATGAGGGCATGCTCGAATCAGAAATGGCCGCTGCAGTGGCCGGTGGCATCACCAGCCTGGTGTGCCCGCCCGATACCGACCCCGTATTGGATGAACCCGGCCTGGTCGAAATGCTCAAGATGCGCGCCGAAAAGCTGCACCAGGCCCGCGTGTTTCCACTGGGGGCGCTTACCCGCGGGCTGGCTGGTCAAGCGCTCACCGAAATGGCTGAGTTGACCGAGGCCGGTTGCATTGGTTTTGGCCAGGCCGAGGTGCCGGTGGCCGACACCCAGGTGCTGCAACGGGCGCTGCAATACGCCGCTACCTGGGGCTATGCCGTGTGGTTGCGCCCGCAGGATCTGCACCTGGGCAAGGGCGTGGCCGCCAGCGGCGCCATGGCCACGCGGCTGGGCCTGTCGGGCGTGCCGGTGGCTGCTGAAACCATTGCGCTGCACACGATTTTCGAGCTGATGCGCAGCACCGGCGCGCGCGTACACCTGTGCCGCATCAGCAGCGCCGCTGGCGTGGAGCTCGTGCGCCAGGCCAAGGCCGAAGGCCTGCCGGTGACCAGCGACATCAGCATCAATTCCCTGCACTTGACCGACGCTGACATTGGCTACTTCGACAGCCGCATGCGCCTGAACCCGCCGCTGCGCCAGCAGCGCGACCGCGATGCCCTGCGCCAAGGCCTGGCCGACGGCACCATCGACGCCCTGGTGTCAGACCACACGCCGGTCGACGAAGACGCCAAGGCCTTGCCCTTTGCAGAAGCCGAACCCGGTGCTACCGGCCTGGAGTTGCTGCTCAGCCTGGCCTTGAAGTGGAGCCACGACAGTGCAATTGCGCTACCCAAAGCCCTGTCGGTGCTCACCACCGGCCCTGCCCAGGTGCTCGGCAGCGCCCTGGGCACGCTGCAAGCCAGCGCTGGCCAGTTGGTGGAAGGCGGGGTGGCCGACCTCTGTATTTTTGACCCGCAAGCCACCTGGGTGCCCAGTGACACCACCCTGCACAGCCAGGGCAAGCACACGCCGTTTTCCGACTACGAGCTACCAGGGCGCGTGCGCTGCACGGTCGTGGGTGGGCAGGTGGCGTATCTGCAGGGCGTTGTTTGACGGCTTTTTCGGCTCCCGTGCAGACAGGAAGTGCTCGAGCAGCTATTAAATTTGTAGCAGATCAGACCATCACGCTGCGGATGGCCTTCAACAGTTGATCCGTCGAGGCAGTTTTTGAGACGCCGGTCAGGCCGCCGAAAGGCCCGCTGAGTTCGGTGATTTGCCCGCCGGGCACAGCACTGCTGAGGTACAGCAGCGGAGTGCGGCAGGTGATGCTGTCTTGCGACAGCTCGAACGCCACCTCGTCTCCTTTCATGTTGGGCATGTTGATGTCGCACAGGATCACATCGGGTTTGACGCTGCGCGCCAGTTTGACGGCCTGGGTGGGATCGGTCAGCGACTGAACCTCAAAGTATCGGCTCAGCCGGGCAGCCAGCGCGGCCACGATGCTGTCGTCGTCGTCAATCAGCAAGAGCTTGAGTCGGGTGGATGTGGTCATGATGGGTTGGGGCAAGCGGGGCCTTTGGCAGGTGAAAATTGTAGCCAAAACAGGCCCACGTGCAAGCTAGGCAGGCTCAAGCAGCTATGTTTATCGTAGCAAACCTTACACATCAAATGCCCGCTGCACAAACCAGTAGGCGGCCAGCAGCGCGATCACCACCGAGCCTGTCTTGAGCAGACCCAGTTGGTAAAAGCGTGTGTTGCGCAGCGTGTAGGCAAAGGGCAAAAACGCGGCGACGATGGCCAGTTGGCCCAGTTCCACGCCCACGTTGAACGCAATCAGCGCCAGCACCAGCGCTTGCTGGGGCAGGCCCAGGTCGGCCAGCACCGAGGCAAAGCCAAAGCCGTGAATCAGGCCAAACACAAAGGCCATGACCCAGCGGGCCTGGCCGGGCCCGCCCCCACCACCCGATTGGCGCAGGTTGTTCACCGCCGCCAGCACCACCGACGCCGCGATGGCCGATTCGACCCAGCGCGAGGGCAGGCTGATGATTTGCAGCGCCGCCAGGCTCAGCGTGATGGAGTGGGCGATGGTGAAAGCGGTGACCACCTTGAGCACGTCTTTGAACACCTCGCTGAACCGCGACGCACCGGTGGTGTGCAGCGTCGATTCGCTGAAGCCGCTGCGCCGCACCAGCACCGCCGGCAGCAGCAGGGCCAGCAGAAACAGAATGTGGTCAAACCCGATCCAGATGTGCCAGGTGCCTTCTGCGATGTACTGGCGAACGGTTTCCCAAGCGCTGGGCGCTGCCAGCGCCAGGTTTTGCTGGGCTGAGCCCGATGCAAACACCCTTGCTGTGACCGCAGCCGCGTTGGCCGCGCCGCCCGGCGACCACTGCACCAAACCCCGGTGCGTGGGGTCGACATCAAACAGGGCGCTGTAACGCACGGGCAGCTGGTCTTGCAGCCCGCTGCATTGAAGGGTGGCCTGCAACACGGCATAGGTGCCGTCGCTGTGCTTGTCCAGCGCCAGTGGCTGCAGGTCTTGCCAGGTGCAAGGCTGCTCGGGCACGCCCAGGCTGAGGCGGCTTTGCGCGTATTGCGTGATGGCGCTGCTGCGCTGGCGCACCTCGCCCCAGGTCAGCTCGCCATCGTTGTTGGCATCCAGCTGCAGCGCATAGTCCAGGTCGCGCAATGCAATGTCCCAGCGCAGGCTGAACTGGCCGCTGCTACCCGCTTGTGCGGCCAGCGTCAGGTAACTGTCGCTGGGCTTGTGGGCCAGCGCGACAGGGCTGAGCACCAGCAGCGCGAGGGCAGGGGGCAAACACCGCAGAAATCTCAAAAACCGCTTCATGACTTGCCCCCACCCAACTGCGCCAGCTGCGCGGCCAGCGCCTTCAGTTGCGGGTCTTCATACCCACTGGCTTGCAGCCAGGCCAGCGCCGGTTGTGCGGCAGCTACCTGCTTGGCCGCCAGCGCGGCACGCATCAAAATTTCTGCATCGCGGGGCTCTTTCTGGGTTTTGTAGTTGTCGCTGGCCAGGGCCAGAGCTTTGGTCGGGTTGGCTTGCAGGTCGAGTGCAAAGCGCGCGGCTTCCTGTTCGTGCAGGCTGTCGCCGCGCTGGGTGGCGGCGTCAAACCGGTCTTTCAGCTGCGCTGACCAGCCGGCGGTGCGGGGGTCCTGCGTGGCCTGGCCGGCCAGGGCCAGGCGCAGCAGCAGCACGTCCGAGCGCTCCCAGCTGGCCAGCAGGGTGATGACCTCGGCAGGTCGTTTTTGCTGGAGCAAAAAGTCGCTGTAGGCGGCCAGCAAAAACTGGTCGGTAATGCCCAGTGCCAGGGCTTCCTTGAAGTAGGCCTCGGCCTGGGCGGGCTGCTGCAGCCGCCAGCTCATTTCGGCCAGGCGTGTGAGCTGCCACATCAGCAGCTCGGGTGATTCAGCCGGTTGCACGGTGCGCGCGCGCGCCAGGGCCGCTTGCAATTGCGCCTGAGCTGCCGCCAGCTCGCCGGTGCTGGCGCGGGCGTAGGCGATGCAGCCTGCGGCGGTGAGCGTCGAGGTGAGCGGGGCCATGCGCTGGCACTCGGCCTTGGCATCGTCGTAGCGTGCTTGCACCATGAAGATGGCGGCGCGCCAGGCATAAGGCTCGGGTGAGGGCGGGCCCACCTCGCCAGCCCGGGCCAGGCTGGCCAGGGCACCAGCAAAGTCGTGCGTGTACTGCTGCACCATGCCCAAGGCCAGCCAGTAGCGGCCATCGGCACCGGCCGGCGGGCTGCTGCCCAGCGCCGCCAGCGCATAGCCGGAGTAGCGCGGGTCCCCCTGGGCCATGGCCAGCGAAAAATAACGCCGGGCCACGTCGGCGCGCAGGGCTGCATCGTTCGGCTGCGCGGCCAGTTGCCGGCGCAGCGACTCCACCCGGCTCACGCTGGCGTCACTGCGGCTGGCGGGCAGGCGCTCGACGACTTCGCTGTCATTGGCGGGGGTAAACAGGGCGGCGTGGGCGGGTGAGGGCAGGCACAGGGCAAGCAGGCTGACGCACAGCAGGGTGGGTGTGAGCAGTTTGTGGGGCATGAGTAGGGTGGGTCGCGGCTGGAGCAGGGCCAGCAAAAGAGGCAATGCTACGTGCTGTCCAGTTACGCGGGCCAGGCCCGCTTGGTTTCACGGAAGGCTGGCGGCTCGTCGGGTTTCTAGGTGCACCCCGAGTCTGACCTTTTTTGCTCCTCAATTCGTAGCTGCTCGTGCGCACCTACTGCGCACGAGAGCCCAAAAGGGCCCCAAACGCCGGTTTAAGCAGCCTTTGCCCGTCGAACAGTGGGTCTTTTAGCGGCGGGCTTAGCTGCCAGCGGCTTGGCGGCTGCGCGGCGCGGCAATTTGACGGCGGTTTCGTCACTGGGGGCCGACAACTGCTTGTCAGCTTTTGGGGTGGCTTTTTGTGCAGGTGCTGCATCCACCACGCCCGATTCCACCGCCTGTTGCGCCGCATGCTGCTGCGCCCGCACCAGCAAGGTCTGGTGCTCGGCTAACAGATAGTCACCCAAGTCATTCACATCGGGCAGGGCGCGGCGGCAGGCGATCAGGCCGTAGTCCAGCCGGCCGGCATAGCTTTGCACGGTGATGTTCAAGGCCATGCCGTGTGTCGCGATCGACACGGGGTAGTAGCTGACCATTTTGGCACCGGCAAAGTACATCGGCACCGGGCTGCCGGGCACGTTGGAGATGATGATGTTGGCCAGCGGCGGCAGCACATTGGCGGCGCGCGAGCGGCCAAACAATGAGGCCAGGCTGGAGATCAGCCACGGCGCGCCCAGCATCGGAAAGTCGGTGGGAATGGCACCTTTCACGCGGCCCATCATGGCCTTGTTGGCATCGCTGGCGGTGTGGATGGCATACAGGCGCTCCACCGGGTCGGCAATGTCGGTGGCCAGGGTCATCACGGTCATGCTGACCTGGTTGTTGGTATCGGTGTTGCCGGCCTCGCGCAGGCTCACCGGCACGGCGGCCACCAGTGACTTGACCGGCAGGTTTTCATACTCCTGCAAGTAGCGGCGCATGGCCCCGGCGGTGGTGGCCATGACCACATCGTTCAAGGTGGCACCGAAGGTTTTGCCAATCATCTTGGTTTCGGCCAGCGAGATGGTGCGCCCGGCAAACGAGCGCTGGTTGGTGATGGCCACATTCATCAAGGTGCGTGGGCCAAACAAACGCAAATTGCTGGGCGGGCGCCAGTTGCGCTTGCCGTTTTCGTCTTTCTCGGGCACCACCACATCGCGCACGGCCCGCAAAATTGTGGGCGCGGTTTGCACCAGTTTGACGGTCTCCAGCACCGTGTTGCGAATGGCCGCACCGGCCAGCTCGGCAATGCCCAGCTGGTAGTCGTTGCGCCGCACATTGGGGCGCGGCGGCTTGACCACCCGGCCCACCGGCTCAAAGTCAAAAATCGCCTTGGCCACGGCCACACCGGCCTGGCCATCAATGGCCGCATGGTGGGCCTTGGTGTACAGCGCCACCTGCCCACTTTTCAGCCCGTCAATGATGAAAAACTCCCACAGCGGGCGGCTGCGATCCAGCAGGGTGGAATGCAAGCGGCCCACGTATTGCTGCAACTGCCGGTTGGTGCCCGGCTTGGGCAGGGTTTCATGGCGCACATGGTGGTCCAGGTCAATGTCGTCATCGTCTATCCACACCGGGTTGGACAAATCAAACGGCATCAGCGCCAGCTTGCGCGTGAGCACCTTCGCCAGGTGAATGCGGGCGGCGATATGCGCCTTGGCATCTTCATAAAAATCACCCTCATAGCCCGGCGGCAAATCCATCACGTTCAGCGAACCCACATGCATGGGCATTTCGGGCGATTCGATGTGCAAAAACATGGCGTCTAAGCCGGACAGGTGGTGCATGGTGGTCTCCTGAAGAGGGGGCTGAAAAGCGGATGCGGGCAGTTTGTCTTGCTGTAGCTTCAACGCTGTCAAGCGCGCGACAGCTTGGGGGTGGGTGGGTGCAGGGCTTACCCGAGGAGGGATGGGGGAAGTTGGGGTGGCTCGTGATGCTGGATGCTACAGCTTTAATAGCTGCTTGAGCAATCAATTCATGGGCTACCGGCTGTTTTGGCGTCCTTCAACTGCGATCCAACACCATTTGCTTTCACGCTGCCGCCAAAAACCGCCGATACCGCTGCCGCGTCACCTCATACCCCGCTTTGTCAAACTCAAAGTGCTCCTCCAACTCATCTTCCCGCACGACGACCGCCCCAAAACGCAAATGAAATTCCCGCACCCGCTCGTTGCCCTTGCGCACCTGGAAGTGGCAGCGTTGAAAACCCAGCTCGTAAAACGCGGTTTCATACACCGCCAGCGCTGATTCAATCGCGGCAAAGGTCGGCGCGCCGGGTTTCAAAATCCAGCTGCCCCAGCTGAACGAGTCGCCTTGAAAGTCGTACACGCGCAGCACACCGAGCGCCTCTTGGGCGTGGCTTTCCACCACAAAGTAGTACTCCTGGCGCTGTTGTTCACGGGATTTGTACTGGGCCAGCCAGTTGCGCTGGGCCTGCACATCGTTTTGCACCGGCGACAGGTAGCGGTTTTTGGATTCGTCCAGGCGCAGGGCAAGGATGAATTCGGCATCAGCGACTTCGGCCAGGCGCAGGCGCAGGTTTTTGGTGGAACGGTGGGGGCTCATGTGTTCAAACGGTGCGGTTTCTCGAGGTATCAGGTCTGGCGACTGCGCGCCAGGGGCGGGTTCTTGGCAAAGTAGCGGCTTATGCCGCGCATCAAGGCGTCAGCCAGTTGCTCTTGGTATTTGTCGCTTTTGAGCTTGGCTTCTTCGTCCGGGTTGCTAATGAAGGCGGTTTCCACCAGCGACAGCTCCAATGCCCGGCACGTGGGGAAATACCCTTGGTTGGGTGAGTCGTTCGCTTGGCGCGCAGCAGTGTTGAGCGCACTCACACTATTGCGGCACGCGGTGCAACAAATTCTGGTTTTTCCAGCAGGGACGCCACCCATTCAACAAATGCCACCACCCTGGGCAAACAGGCGCGGCCTTTGCCATAGACGGCATGAAACGATATCTCTGGACCCTGCCAAGGAACCAGCAAAAACTGTAAACGACCGGCCGTGACCTGCGGGTTCAAATCGTAAGCCGGTGATTGAATCACGCCAAGTCCTGCACACGCCATCTCCACATAGGCACAGCCATCGTCAATGGAAGTGGGTGCGTCTGCCTCAAACGTGCTCAGTTTTCCGTTCATGTACGCCTTGACTTGAATCCGCATGCTATCGCGGCAACTGGCATAGTTCAAAAACGGCATTGTTTTCAGATCTTGCAGGCTTTCCGGTACGCCGAACTGCGCGACCAGCTTGGGGCTGGCAGCAAAAAACTGGGGCAGCCGATTCATCACTGTCACCGCCAATCCGTCGGCTGCGGGTTTACCAGCTCGTATCGCGCAGTCAAGTCCGTCGGCCGCCAAATCGACTATCTGATCGGTGGCGACCAACCGCAGACTAATCTGCGGGTACAGATTTTGAAACTGCGGCAGGTGGGGCGCAATCACCAGTCGCATCAAAGAAGCAGGTACCGTGACGTGCAGTCGCCCTCGAGGAGCAGCCTGTGTGTCCTTCAACGCCTGGTCGGCTTCGTTCAGACCTTCAATCAGCGGGGCAACGCGCTGGTAGTACGCCAAACCCTCGTCCGTGGCTGCCACATGCCGACTGGAGCGGGTCAACAACCGCACGCCCAGTCTTAGCTCTAGCGACTTGATCTGGCTGGACGCAGTTGCCACTGGAATCTGCAAACTGTCCGCAGCCTGCCGGAAGCTGGACAACTCCATGACGCGACAAAACACATGTAACGCTGACAAGCTCATAAGCCACCACCAACGATCATTTGAAATATTTGCACCTGAGCTTAGCGTATTTTTATTGCAAATGATTGGCACTTGCCAACCCAACCTGCTGAAATCGGCCATCGTTCGGCGTGAAGCTATGCCTTCAAGTTGTTGGCAAACTGCTGTATTTGCTTCAGCCCGGAAAAACTGTTCAATTATTTGGATGGTATCAAATAATTTTTAGCGTTGTTCAAGTACCGGCAACTTGTTAAGCTCCAATTCCCTTTTTTGGAATATTAGAAAATACATCAACAACCCGTTTATCGATGCTATTTTCCATTTAATATTCGATTCAAACCACATCGCGTTTCGGCGCACTTCTGGAGTTTTCCATGAAAAATCAGAGTAAAATTCGACCGCACAAGGCTTTAGTCGACGCTTCCGAAATCCGTAGATTCAAACAGATGCGCCTGAGCTCAATATGCGTGGCGGTATTGACAATCGCTTGTGCGCAGACTGCGCAGGCGCAGGCGGTCACCGGTGCCTGCATTTACGAAGATTCTAATTTCGGTGGGCGTAGTATCTGTTTGAACGAAGGGTCAGCGAATGCGGTTGACTGGCAGCCGGGTACCTCTTCAGTGATGGTGCGTCCGGGCTACACCATTGATTTGTTTGACGGCCCTAACCAGACTGGTCGCAAAATTTCGCTGACAGAAAATACCTTGAATCTCACCTCGCAAGGTTTTAATGACAAAACCAAATCGTATCGGGTGTCCTTGGGTACTGCGGTCGCAGCCAGCAATGTTTGCCTTTATGAGCATTCCAATTACCAGGGCACTGTATTTTGCGCGAACTCTGGTGCAGAACCCGACTTGCCGCGTGGGCGCGATAAGTTGTTTTCTTCTGTCAAATTGAAACCGGGCTTTTCAGTTGATCTGTTTGAGAGCAAATCATTTCAAGGTCGCAAACTAACTGTGACAGCCAATACACCTGACCTCACCGCTTTGAATTTCAATGATGCCACGTCTTCTTATCGTGTAATTTCAACCGGCCCAACACCGGCGCCAGCGCCATCCCCAAGTCCCGCGCCAGCGCCAAGCCCCGCACCATCCCCAAGTCCAGCGCCTTCGCCAAGTCCAGCACCGGCACCGAGTCCCGCGCCATCGCCAAGCCCCGCGCCTGCGCCGAGCCCCGCGCCGGCGCCGAGCCCGGCACCCGCCCCCAGCGCAATAAATGCTTGCTTTTATGAACACGCTAATTACCAGGGCCGCTCGCTGTGCTTCAAGGTGGGTTCGGGTGATTTCATGACCCCCCCTGGCTGGAACGACATTGTGTCGTCGGTGGAGATTCAATCAGGGTACAGCGTTGATTTGTTTGAGCATATTGGCGCAACAGGCCGCAAGCTGACGCTCACCGCCAGTACCGCCAACTTGGTGCCGCTTGATTTCAATGACCTGGTCACAGCATTTCGTATCTACCCCACCGGTTCAGCACCACCGCCAGCACCTGCACCATCCCCTGCACCTGCGCCCAGCGGTGCCATTCCCCGCCCTGTGTCTACCCTGTGCAATGGCACCAGTGGTCCGTCAAGCGAAATTCCGATGCCCACAGCAGGCGTGGAGCGCTCAGCCTCGCTGCCAACTGATCGTCAGCGCGTTGCCATCAAGTGCATTGTCGACGCTAAAAATCCTGGCGGCCCACGCCTGAACGTGCTGCGCACCGACCAGGACAGCCCGTTGCGCGCCGGCGCAGCCTGGGTGTGGCGTCCGAATCAGGCCATCCCCAATGAAGAGCCGCCTGAGTATTTCGAGCAAATGCGAAAAGCCGGCTTGAACGCCGTTCGGGTAATTGGCTTTGATGTGTGGGATGCCCAGGCCTACGGCGGCCAATACCTGGCCAATTTTGATGACCCGGTATTCATGCGAAAGCTGCGCGATCTGATGGAAAAAACAGTCAACAACTGTTCCAAGTACGGTATGTATTGCATTATCAACGCACACGACAAAATCAATAACTTCAACCCTGAAGTGAACCGCAAGTTCTGGAAGGTGATGGCACCTTACTTTGCAAATCGGACCCATGTGATTTTTGAGCAAAGCAATGAACCCTGGGCCGGCAGCGGAATAACCAATGGATATGTGTTTCAAGAGCAGCAAAGTTTGATGGCGCTACGTGCTGGATACGACGACATGCGTGCTGTAGCTAAAAACAGCCACATCATGATTTTGACCCTTACTGGTACTAATGGTTGGGGTTATGTAGATGCCATGGCCCGGGTTGCAGACTTGTTTGACAAAGCACGTAGCCCGATTGACTGGACTAATACCTCAGTGGCTTACCACTTGTACAACACTGATAAAAACTATGGTTCCCCCAACGCTGAAAATCTGCGCAATCTGCATTCCAGGTTTGCAGGCTGGCCTTCAGAAAACAACTTTCCAAACAGTGTCACGTCGGAAAGGCTGAACACCACCGATCCATGGCGCTCCGAGGGGTATGCCGAAGAATATGTCAACCACACCAGTGAAATTTTGGGAATAGGCTGGGCAATGTGGCATATCGCTGGCCCTGCCCAATTTTCAAGAAATTTTCCGTTATTGGTGGACGATGCCAAGGCAAAAGGGTATTACTGGAAGTTTGATGCCAAAGTGCCCGGTGAGCTAACCCGGTAATTTGAGTATCCGAAGTGTCCAGATCAGTATTTAACAGCAAATGAATCTGGTTTTGATCAGCCAACCCCAATTCATGAAACAGGAGAAGAGTTATGACAGCAGCGAACCTATTCAACAGCATTCCGAAAATTAAAAACGGTAAACGCCTGAGATCTCTGCAGATTAGTGCTGTGGCGCTTGCGGCTATATCGGTCTGCGGTCCGCTTCAAGCCCAAACTGGCTCGGTGGCGGGCGGTTGTTTCTTTGAGCATATTGAGTTCGAAGGGCGTACGTTTTGCCCCGCAGACGGGGCTGCCAATGCCATTGACTGGCAATCAGGCACATCGTCTGTCATGGTTAGACCCGGCTACACCATTGAACTATTTGACGGGCCCAACTTCACGGGTAACAGACTTGCGTTGACAGCCAACACCCTGAATCTTGTGCCGCTGAATTTCAACGACAAAATGAAGTCCTACCGCGTCACGTTGGGTACCGCAGTACCCGCCAGCAATGTATGCATGTATGAGCACTCTAACTACCAGGGAGCCATGTTCTGTGCCGACTCGGGTGCCGAACCCGATTTGCCACGGGGCAGAAACGACTTCTGGTCTTCCGTCAAACTGAAACCTGGTTTTGCCGTTGATTTGTTTGAGCACAACAATTTTCAAGGTCGCAAGGTATCGGTTACAGCCAGTACGCCGAACCTGACCACATTGAATTTCAATGACACGGCTTCGTCCTATCGCGTGATTGCCACCGGCGCTGCGCCATCGCCATCGCCATCGCCATCGCCATCGCCATCGCCATCGCCATCGCCATCGCCATCGCCATCGCCAGCACCAGCACCAGCACCAGCACCAGCACCAGCACCAGCACCACGTCCTTGTGGTGGGCAAACGCTGAGCTGGACTGTCGGCGGTGCGTCATGCAGTGCACCTTTCGTCTCTGCCGTGTCTGGAGGAACCAGCACTGCTGCAAACACGCTTTCGCCCAACACGGGCCTTGCAAGCTTCTTATGCACCAACGGCAATTGGGGTGCCGCACTACAGGCCAGCTGTGTTGTTCCGCCCGCACCACCTGCACCTGCGCCACCCGCACCTGCATTAACCTTTTCTGAACCGGATCCGGTTGGCTCAGCACAGGCACGCCTTCGTGCGAACGCTGTGCCGGCCGCGCAATCTGCCTTTGTTGCAAGTGAGCCCTTGCCGGGGACTGTTTTCCTGACCGCTCAACAAAAAACGAACTTCGTCACAGTTGACGACGGTGCATCTACGGCGCTAGGCAATGCCGCGGCCGCAGTAGACCCAGAGCCGCGGTGGTTCTCCACCACACTGTCACCCGCAGCCAAGCTGATCAATCCTGGCGAGGTTGTGACAATTGAAGTATTGAAGACCGACGTGAATGGTGCTCAGTATGTCGGTGCAAACTCAACGGAATTGGCACTACAGGTAGCTTGGCAACGGGCCGACGGCGCAATCACCAAGGGCTTGAGCACTGCCCGGTGGGTATCTACTGGTGTTATTGAGGCAACTGCACCAACAGGTCAGGGTGTTGGTCGCTTACTCGTTTCTGTGCAACCGGCAACTACAAACACAACAGTAAAAGCAGCAACTGCTCGGTGGTCTGCGTTGTTTTCTGGTGATGTTTGGCAGCTTAAAGCGGGTGTTGTCGATTTAAAGGCCGTCAGTACGCGTGTGATATTGCCAACGAGTGCAGCAGTTGCTTTGGGCGCTCAATTTAATTTGGCAGATATCAAGACAATATTCAGAGCGTATCGAACCAATCCGGCCAGCCTCGAAGATCCCTCATACCCTGTTGTCGTGCTGGGTGCTGCCAACATACCTGTTGGAGCGGCGGTTGAGTTTTTTGAGCAAAATCTTCCCCTGGGCGGAACCGTGATGAGCAACACCACCCGCGCCAATGAGCAGTTGCTAATTGTTAAATTGAACCCTGGGGCTGTTTACACAGCGGCACCGTACAGTCAGAGCCAAGTGCAAAACGCAGGCATGATGCCCAGGTATCCGGTGTACCGGATTCGGCCTGCCGAACTTTCAAACCCTGTGGCCCGGTCTGCATCATCTTTATTGGAGCGAAAATCGGCTTTGAGCCCACGCAAATGCGAGTTAACTGCTGATTCCGGTCTTACCCTCGACTTCGTTCCCATATGGAAGCCAGAAGATGATGATATCGGTTTGATTCTGAAGCCTGGACTGACGACGATGGCCGAACTGGAGTGCAAATGGGAGTTTGATACGTCAGGCTTGGGGGCCATGAAAGCAATGGCCGCAGGACCTTTGACATTTTTCTTGGGTGAAAATATCGCTCCATCGCCATATGGTGAAATCAGATTCAACCTGACAACTGAAAATCGTTTACCTGCCAACCTTCAAATACAAGCAGGCTATAGCACCAAGAGCGGCGGGGCATTTAGACTGAATTTACCCGATTCTGCGAGGTTTGGTAATGGCCTTGTCGGAATCAGTTCAGTTATGAAAACGGGCGTGGTAGGCGAGGTCGGCCTCCAGAGTGAAATCAAAGGCGACTTTCGAGGCGGCGCGGTCGGTGTGGCAGCAGGAATAACATCTTTTCTGCTTGCCGGGCCAGCGGCAGATGGTGATACAACTTTGAAGGCGTTTGTCAGCCTGGGCTTGGGGGCAGAGTTTCCTAATAGGGCAGCTGTATACGCCAGCGGGAAAGGCACCGCCATTACAACTGCTGTCAAGGCGGGTGCAAAGATAAAATTGCCAGCAGCGATTGTGGCTTTCCTTGGAACGGCGCGCGGACAAGTCAACCCAGGCAGTAGTCGTAACCAGCAAGTTACGCTGGCATCGGGCGGGCTTGATATGAAGTTTGATGCAGAATCAAAACCCGTAACACCGCAGAGTTCATCTATCACCAAACTTCAACCCAAGGCGTCTGGCGCTTTTCCTCTGATAGGGCCTGTTTTGTTTGGCTTTGATATTGGTAGCAATGTATCAGACGGAAATTTGGCACCAGCCAATAAAAACCTGTCGTATTTTGGGCGATCTGTGAATGGCGTGAACAGTGAAATATCGGCTGATATTGTGGAGTGCCGCGCGAACCAGGGAATGGCTCCAATTGTCGCTAACGCCATGCTGCCGTTTATTTTCGGGGTCTCTAACCCAGTTAAAATCTGTGATGCTACACAGGCAGCCAAACGGACGTTACCTACCTTCACAGGCGGAATCAAGGTTGCTCCTGAGGTGAATGAAAACGCAGGTCTTGTCGTGTCGTTTTTAGTGAATGACGGTGTCACACGGTACGGCAGTTGTATTGGGCAACAGATAGTCGGTTTAGACAGTGGCATCATGGACGTTCATATTGCATCGCAGGATCCATTTGATCTAAGCTCGATACGGTTCACTTCGGGTAGTGGGCGCCCTCAGTACGAATGTCGTACTGAATTGACACCAGGCATAAAGCTTATCAACACACGATTGGATATCACTTCCGTTGCACTCTCGCAGGGTGGTGCTTATCAGCATCCAAGCATGTCAACGGGGCCTAGACCTGAGCTTTGTACGCTTACCATGCTCACAAAAAATGCTAATGGGGCGACAAGTGAAATCAAGAACTCAGCGGTTATTTGTGGATCGGTTCTGGTTAGAGCAACGAAACCAGTTCCGAATAACACGAGCTACAGCTACGAGACCGTAGGGCCTTTCGTACCTTAAAGAAGGGGCTTATATGCTTATCAAATAAGTGGATAACGGCAAAAAAACAGCCTGCGGGCTGTTTTTTTGGCTGGGCCCATTTATATGACGGCTCTCTCGAAAACATCAGGTCTGGCGACTCCGCGCCAGCGGCGGGTTCCGCGCAAAGTAGCGGCTGATGCCGCGCATCAAGGCGTCGGCCAGTTGCTCCTGGTACGCGTCGCTGCGCAGGCGGGCTTCTTCTTCCGGGTTGCTGATGAAGGCGGTTTCGACCAGCACGCTGGGGATGTCGGGGGCTTTGAGCACCGCAAAACCGGCTTGCTCCACGCGCGGTTTGTGCAGCTTGGCAAAGCCGCCGATCTCGCTCAAAAACGCGGTGCCCAGTTTCAGGCTGTCGTTGATCTGGGCGGTGGTGCTCATGTCGAGCAGGGCGCGGGCCACCTGGGCGTCCTGGCTGGTCACGTTCACGCCGCCAATCAGATCGGCCTTGTTTTCCTTGTCGGCCATGTAGCGCGCGGTGGTGCTGGTGGCACCGCTCTGGCTCAAGGCAAACACGCTGGCACCGCTGGCCTGGGGCGTGGTGAAGGCGTCGGCATGGATGCTGACAAACAGGTCGGCTTGCACCTTGCGGGCTTTTTGCACCCGCACCTGCAGCGGCACAAAAAAGTCGGCGTCGCGCGTCATGAAGGCGCGCATGGGGTTGCCGTTGATCGTGGTGGCGTTGATGCGGCTTTGCAGCTTGCGCGCCACTGAGAGGACAACGTCTTTCTCTCGGGTGCCGGCCGGGCCAATCGCGCCGGGGTCTTCGCCGCCGTGGCCTGGGTCCAGCGCGACGATGATGAGGCGATCGGTGCGCGAGGGCACGGGGGCAGGGGCGGGCGGTGGTGCAGGGGTGCTGGCCACGATTGGCGGCACCGTTTTGGGATCATTTTGGCCTCTCGCCCAGGTAGATGTTGCTGGGGCAGCTATAGAAACAGTAGCGTTTTCAAGCGGTTTTGATGCGGGCTTTTGCGCCTGCTGCGCCATCAGCTCACCCAGCGGGTCGGGTGCGACCACGCGCGGGGCGGGCTCGTTCAAGCGCTGGTCAATCAGGGCTTGCAGCGGGTCTGCCACTTGCGTGGGGTAAAGGTCAAACACCAAGCGGTGCTGATAGGCCGCAATCGGTGGCAGGTTGAACACCTGGGGCAGCGCGGGCTGCTTCAAATCCACCACCAGCCGTACCACGCCGGGTGCATATTGCCCCGCGCGAATGCCGGTGATAAACGGGTCGTCGGGTTTGACTTTTGCCACCAGCTCGCGCAAGGCCGGGCTCAAGTCAATGCCTTCAATGTCGACCGCCAGGCGCGGCGGGCTGGCCACAAACAGCTGCTTGGTGGCCAGCAGCCCGTCTGACTCGATGGTGACGCGCGTGTAGTCGGGCGCAGGCCACACCCTGACGGCCAAAATCGTCGCGCCCTGCGCAATCTGGGCGCGGCCTAACAGCAACACCAGGGTGCCGCCCTGGATGCCTGCACGCAGAAAGTTGCGGCGGTTGAAATGGTTGTTGTTCATGGTGAAGACAGATGACTGCTGCCGATGCAAAAATCGATTGCCGTCATTCCCGCGCAGGCGGGAATCCACCGTAGCGCGCCAGTAGCTCCTCGCACCGGGCAGTCATCACGCCCGGATTCCCGCCTGCGCGGGAATGACGAATACTGGTTTTGCCGCGTATTCATCATCTGTCATGCCGCCCACCGGGCGCGTCATTTTTCATAGCCAGCAAAGCCCGCCCCACCGCCGTCAACGCCTGCAGCCGCACCTGCCGCGATTCGTCAGCCTGGGCAATCAAAGTTATAGCCAAATCCGCCTGCGGCAAAGCCCCCGACGCGTTGTCAGGCCACTCAGCCAGCTTCAAACCGGGGCTGGCAAAGATGTCGCGAAAGCCAGCGTCTTCCCACTCGCGGGGGTCGGTGAAACGGTAAAAATCAAAGTGCCAGATCTGCAAATCACCCGCTTCATGCGGCTCTACCACCGCGTAAGTGGGGCTTTTGATGCGCCCTTGCACGCCCAGCGCGCGCAGCAGGTGGCGCACCAGCGTGGTTTTGCCGGCACCCAGCTCACCGTGCAGCTCGATAAAGGCATTGCGCAACGCGAGCCTGGTGGCCAGGTGCTCGGCAAAAGCCTGGGTGTCGGTTTCGCTGCGCCACAGCAACTGCGGTGCGCTGACTAAACTTGGCAAGTGGTCATCAATCAAATTCAGAACAACGCTCCCGGTTGGGTTGCACACATGACGGCCTGGGCCCAAGAACTCGGATTTTCCCAAATCGGCGTGGCCGGTGTCGATTTAACCAGCGCCGAGCCCGGTTTATTGCAATGGCTTGCAAATGGTTTCCACGGCGACATGGCCTACATGGCCACCCACGGCCTGCGCCGCGCCCGCCCGGCCGAGCTGGTGCCCGGGACGGTGAGCGTGATCACTGCCCGCATGGACTACCTACCCGAGCACACACCCGACGGCTGGCAAGCGGTGGAGTTTGAGCGACTGACGCGACCCGATGAGGCCATTGTCTCGGTCTATGCCCGGGGCCGCGACTACCACAAGGTGCTGCGCAGCCGCCTGCAAAAGCTGGCTGAGCGCATCGCGCAAGAGATCGGCCCGTTCGGCCACCGCGTGTTCACCGATTCAGCCCCGGTGCTGGAGGCCGAGCTGGCTGCCCGCAGCGGCCAGGGCTGGCGCGGCAAGCACACGCTGGTGCTCAACCGCGAGGCGGGATCGATGTTTTTCCTGGGTGAAATTTATTTGGATGTGGCGCTACCGCCCAGCAAGCCCGTCACCGAGCACTGCGGCACCTGCAGCGCCTGCCTCACCGTCTGCCCCACGCAAGCCATCATCGCCCCCCACCGGCTGGACGCGCGCCGCTGCATTTCGTACCTGACGATTGAGCACGCCGGCCCGATTCCTGTCGAGCTGCGACCCTTGATCGGCAACCGCATTTATGGTTGCGACGATTGCCAGCTGGTCTGCCCCTGGAACAAGTTTGCCCAGCGCAGCGCGCTGCCCGACTTTGATGAGCGCGCTGGGCTGACCGGCCAGCAACTGGTGACGCTGTTCAACTGGAGCGAAGCTGAGTTTTTGCACCACACAGAAGGCAGCCCGATTCGGCGGATTGGGCATGAGCGGTGGCTGCGGAATGTGGCGGTCGGGATGGGGAATGCGCTGCGACTGCAACGCGGGGGCACCGCGTTGCGAGCTGGTTCCGATGAAGCGATCAAGCAGTCCCTGCGCCCCCGACTCGACCACCCCAGCGCCCTGGTGCGCGAGCATGTGCGCTGGGCTTTAATGGAGGCATCGGACGAGTTTGAAACTGTTTTGGTGCGCACCCGCGAGCAGCCTGCGCAGGCTGATGCACGCGACGCCTTGTTGCCGTAACAGCCTGGTGTGCAGCACCTACCGGACACCAACCTCTGCATCGACGTCATCAACCAGCGCCCGAACAAACTGACTTGCAACTCGCCTCGCCAGGCACTTGATGTCAGCCTTTTCTCTGCGATTTCATTTCCGAAACCAAGCCTTTAACCGTGTCGGTTTTGAATAACTCTGTCCGGTCATTGGTGTAGTCGCCTTTGCCCGCTTCAAATTGATTCAAGAATCGCAAGGCATCGACTGCGCCCAACTCATTGATGAGCACGGCTTTCGCTCGCTGGGTCAATTGCGCCATGGGTTGAATGGGCGCTGAAGGCAACAGTTATCAAGATAGAGGCGCATCACTGGATTCTAGGGAAGCTTTGCAAAACCTCTTGTGGCCCAGTTTTTGGCGCATGGGGATGACGTATAGCCACTTCCATCATTTTGGTCAGCGAGCTATTTGGGGGAGTAGGTCTTGAGAGTGAAAAGTGGCTCTAGCCCATGTAAATACTGCTCAAACAGCTATCAAATTTGTAGTATTTGTTGTCCCCTAGGGATTGCCCGTATGGGGAATCCACAAGGTAGGGGCACCTTTTCGCCGCATAACATTCGCTCGATTCCCCGTTTTGTATTCACAGGAGATTTCAGATGCACCGTCGTAGCTCTCTCGCCGCCGCTCTTGCCACCAGCTTTGGCCTTGCGCTCGCACTGTCCACCGCACCCGTTTGGGCTCAAAGCTACCCCAACAAACCGATTCGCCTGCAAGTGCCATTCGCACCCGGCGGCACCACGGACATCATTGGCCGCACCATTGCCGAGCCGCTGGGCAAGGCGCTGGGGCAGCCGGTGGTGGTGGAAAACAGGGCCGGTGGCGGTGGGGTGATTGGGGCGCTGGAAACCGCGCGGGCCACGCCTGATGGCTACCAGTTGGGCGTGGCGACCGTTTCCACCACCGCAGCCAACCCGGCCATCAACCCGAAAATTCCCTACAACCCGGCCACCGATTTCACGCCCATCATCAATATTGCGGCCACGCCCAACCTGATTGCCGTGCACCCCAGCTTCCCGGCCAAAGACTACAAAGCCTTTGTGGCCGAGCTGAAAAAATCGCCTGGCAAATACTCTTATGCCACCTCAGGCACCGGCGGAATTGGCCACCTGCAAACCGAGCTGTGGAAAAGTCTGACCGGTGTGTTTATCACCCACATTCCTTACCGTGGCGCGGGCCCTGCGCTCAACGACACGGTAGCTGGGCAGGTGGCCATTATTTTTGACAACGTGCCCTCGGCCTTGCCCTTCATCAAAGACGGCCGACTGGTGCCGATGGCCGTGGCCGCGCCGCAGCGTCTGGCGGCATTGCCCAATGTGCCAACCTTCAAAGAGCTGGGCCTGGAGCCAGTCAACCGCATGGCCTACTACGGCATTTTGGGCCCCAAAGGTCTGCCGCAAGAAGTGGTGGACAAGGTCAACGCCGCCACCGTGAAAGCGCTGCAAGACCCGGCGGTGCGCAAGCGCATTGAAGACACGGGCTCGGTTGTCATTGGCAACACGCCAGCCCAGTTTGCCCAGCAAATGGCCGATGAGTTGGTGGTCTACAAAAAAGTGGTGGACCAGCAAAAACTCAAGCTTGACTGAAGCCCCAACCAAGTCGCCCGCTGTGCAGGCGGACGCGTCGATTGACGACTTTATCGACGCGCTGTGGCTGGAAGCCGGGCTGGCCAAAAACACGCTGGCCGCCTACCGGCAAGACCTGGTGATGTATGCGCAGTGGCTGGCCTCTCGCGGCCGGTCGCTGACTGCCAGCACCGAGGCTGACTTGCAGGCCTACTTTGCCCACCGCCACGAAGAGACCAAGGCCACCTCGGCCAACCGGCGTTTGACGGTGTTCAAGCGCTACTTTCGCTGGGCTGTGCGCGAGCGGCTGATCACCGCCGACCCCACGCTGAAGCTGCAATCGGCCAGGCAACCGGCGCGCATGCCCAAAACCCTGAGTGAAGCGCAAGTTGAAGCCCTGCTGGCGGCACCAAACATCGACACGCCCCTGGGCCTGCGCGACCGCACCATGCTGGAGTTGCTGTATGCCAGCGGCCTGCGCGTGAGCGAGCTGGTAGGCCTGAAAACCTTCAATGTGCTGCTGTCAGACGGTATCGTGCGCGTCACTGGCAAGGGCAGCAAAGAGCGGCTGGTGCCATTTGGCGAGGTGGCGCGTGACTGGGTGGTGCGCTACACAGCGCACGCCCGCCCGGTGATTCTGGGTGCCCAGCAGACTGACGATTTCTTCGTCACCGAACGCGGCAGCGGCATGACCCGCGTGATGTTCTGGTACATCGTGAAAAAGCATGCGCTCAAAGCGGGCATCACCACCCCGCTATCGCCTCACACCCTGCGCCACGCCTTCGCCACCCACTTGCTGAACCACGGTGCCGACCTGCGCGCCGTGCAACTGCTGCTGGGGCATGCGGATATTTCGACCACCACGATTTACACGCATGTGGCGCGGGCGCGGCTTCAAGACATCGTCAAGCGCAATCACCCAAGGGGCTGATAAGAGCTGACAGGCCTTGGGGAAAACGAATAAATCCAATAGGTAATCCCCCGGCTATGCCGGGGAGACAGTAGCAGTTTGACGTATGCGTGGGTATGGATGTCCATCGCAGAAACTTCCAATCGTGAGCCGCCAAGCAAACGAAAGGAAGAAAC
>JAAFIW010000025.1 GCA_013297875.1 Comamonadaceae bacterium
TGACTTCTGGGCCACCGAGGCGGCGCTCAATACAGTGATGTTGGCCTACAACTTGATGAGCCTGTTCAGGCAGGCGTTGCTCAAATCGGTGATCGTCAAAAACGGCATCTCCAGCCCGATTCAACACACCTTGCAAACGCTGCGCTACAAGCTCTTTGCACGGCCCGCCTACACCACCACAGAAAGCCGAAAACCCATCCTGAACCTGGCCATCGCCATGCAGCAACGCGCATGGATGCAGGGCCTATGGGATCAAGCCAAGTCATTC
This sequence comes from Comamonadaceae bacterium, assembly GCA_013297875.1. Classification (GTDB taxonomy): domain Bacteria; phylum Pseudomonadota; class Gammaproteobacteria; order Burkholderiales; family Burkholderiaceae_C; genus JAAFIW01. Next base: position 269 of record JAAFIW010000025.1, read on the forward strand.
GATCTGCCTGCTACCTTTGCCGCATCCAAGCCTCCTTGAAGTTCTAATGGAAAATTTGGGTTGAACGAGAACACCAATGGCTTGTTGCGCCAATACTTTCCAAAAGGCTCATGTCTGCGCCACGTCACGCCTGAACAAGTCCAGTACGCCGTAGATCGCCTGAATCACAGACCTCGAAAGTGCCTGGGCTGGCGAACTCCGCATGAGGTGTTCTTCAACCTGCCCATGACCAAACTTACACTATGACCTCACCCTTCACGCGGTTCGTACTTGAACTCGCCATTCAATAGCCGACCGATCAATAAATTCGCGGGCTTGCAGCCGTTTGACTACGGCACGCCTCAAATCAGGAACGGCTCAACACGCAGCCCCGGGGATGGCAGAGAAGTGCTTCACATTGCCGGTGAGGATTGGCATCTGATGCACCAAAGCAGTTGAGGCGATCAACGCATCGCCCATTTGCAAACCATAGCTTAGCGTGAGCGCCTCCATCAGCGCGATGGCTTGCTGCGTGATGGCCTCGGTCATCGGCAGGATAGTGGCCTGGCGCCTTTGCATCATCTGTTTGACCGCCAGCAACTCAGCCTTGTTGCGCATGCCCAGGTAGCTGACGGCTGACAGTTGCAACTGCGCCAGCGCATCCAGCTGGCGCGTGGCCTGCGCATAGCCGCGCAGGTGCCAGATCAACACATCGGTATCGACCAGCATCAGGGCAGCCCACCTGGCTTGTCATAGCTGCCGGGCGTTGGGTCGTCGTTGCGTGAGCCGTCGCGATTAAAACGTGGCTCACGCAGGCGGCGCACATAGGCCTGTACATCGTTCATATCCTGGCGGTCACGCCAGATGCCAAATGCGGGATCGTCAGTCACAAACTGCTGGGTTGCGCTGCTGCTGGGCTCTTCTTCTTCAATGCGCACCGTCACCTTGGCATGCAGCGACTGCGCCAGCTTCTCACGCCAGGCCAGCGGCAGCTCGGCGACCGGCACATGCTCAAAAACGATGGCATTCATCTTCAAACCCCTTGTTAACTAAAAACCCTGAGCGCTCTTGCTGCGCAAGCACGCCATCGATCTGCATTCGCTGCTTGAGGCTTGGGCAGTTGATGGATACGCGAATTAAAACAGAGCCATTCAGGTCAAGTCGTCCAACGCCAAATCGACTCCCCCTTCGCTCCCAATTCCATAGCTGCCTGAGCAATAATGACATGGGCTACAGCCCGATTCGGCATTCAATCTGCCAATCCAGATAACATCAAACCACCTCGCAAACACACCCCTGAGAAACACCCCATGACCGAAACCCAAGCCCGCGATGAAATCTGCCGTATGGGTCGCAGCCTGTTTGAGCGTGGCTATGTGCATGCCACGGCGGGCAATATCAGTGTGCGGCTGGATGAGGGGTTTCTGATCACGCCCACTGACGCTTGCCTGGGGTTTTTAGACCCGGCCCAGCTGGCCTTGGTGAACCTTGCGGGCGAGCCAATCAGCGGCGCCAAGGCCAGCAAAACCCTGGCGTTGCACCGCCGCATTTACCAGGCCACGCAAGGCTTTTCAAATGCGCCGCGCTGCGTGCTGCACACCCACAGCACACACACGGTGGCGCTGAGCCTGCTGGGCTGGCCGGTGCAGGGCCTGGGTGGCCAAGCCGAGTTGCTGCCGCCGATCACGCCTTACTTTGTAATGAAGGTAGGCCATGTGCCGCTGATGGACTACCAGCTGCCCGGCGCACCGCAAACCGCGCAGGCCGTGGCTGACACGCTGGCGGCTTATGCGGCCCAAGGCGTTGAATTGCGCGGGGTGATGCTGGCCCGCCTGGGCCCCACGGTGTGGCACGACAGCCCGGCAGCGGCCATGGCCACGCTGGAGGAGCTGGAAGAAACGGCCCGCCTGTGGCTGCTCACGCAGGCCCGGCCCGCGCCGCTGACCACCGAGCAGCTGCACGGTTTGCAGCAGACTTTTGCGGCGCGCTGGTAGCTGCGTCATACGGAATGTGCCGATATGACTTCTCGCACCTAGTCCAAAGTAAACATTTGTGGTGTAGTAGCGGCTTACGCAACCGTATTGCGTGAAGGTGAACTCCATGGCTTTGATTTCCAAACAACTGGCGCCCAGCCCGATCTTGCAAAAAGCGGCCAACAATGCGCCGCCCATCGCTTTTGGCGCTGCCAATGAAGGTGTGGCCACGATGCAGCGTGGCCTGATTGAGGTGGGCTACCCCATGCCGATTTCCACCGGCAACGGCAGCCGACCGCCGGACGGCGTGTATGGCCAGGAAACCGGAAAAGTGCTCAAGCGGTTTCAGAGCGACAACGCCCTGGTGGCCGATGCGATAGCAGGCAAGCAGACCTTGCACCGGCTGGATGCGCTGTTGCTGGAGCAATCCAACTACAACGCGGCCGCCGAGAACGCGGCCATTGCTGCGCAATCCAGCGGGCCTGCCAACAGCAGGCCCTTTGCCGTCACCACCGCTCGTCGCAGCGGATCAAAGGGGAGCTGAACATGGTTGGAATTGACGCACAAGCGGCGACACTGGTGTTGGATACAGCGGGAGTGGCACCCGGTGTGGCTTTCGAGCCGTTTGGCAACCCGAAACGGGCCGTTTTTCACCTGACCAAGGGCTACAGCCTGACGGCTGATGCCGAAAGCATCAAACGCGCCTGGAACGCGGTGGGCATGGCTCCGGCGCAAAGCAAAAGTGGCTCAGCGGGCGACGAGGAGATGGGGTTCCTGCAAACCCAGGAGGTGGACACAATCCAGTTTTTCTACGCAGGTCAAAAGCGCGACCATGGCAGCATCACCTTTGATGTGGGCCCCCGGGTGTCGCCCAAAACCTGCCTGGACAGCGAAGACGATCTGGCACCGTGGACGTCTACAGAACGCTCGCTGGCCAACGGCATCTGGAACGCCAAAACCGGTGACCACCCCGCATGCCGCTGCCCTTTGCAGATCGGCAATATCGCCACCAACAAACCCAACTTCCTGTTCCACGTGATCGACCGCCGCCGCTACGTGACGGTACTGGCTTTTCGCCTGGGCGAGCAATTCATACCCGTGCGCTGGTTCAAATGGTCGGTCTCACACAACGTGATGCTGCGCTGGGTGGACGGAAAGCCACAGGTGCGCACGAGTTCGTCGTCCACGTCGTTCGGTGAGGTCAAATCCGGCCCGCCTGACGTGCCCGCAGCCAGCAAGCTGGTGAAAAAACCCGGCAAACCCTTTGGCAACATGCTGACGCGCAACGTGATTCAGATGGTGGTGATGGGCGACCTGGTGGGCCGCACCGCCAACCCAACCTGGTTCATGAACGTGCCGGGAGACTTCTGGACGTGAGGACTGGGAGGACTGGGCCGGATTAAATGCCAAACAGGCCACCCGCCCAGGTGAATATTGCTCAAGCAGCTATTAAATCAATAGCGTTTAATCAGACCGGCAAGCGGTAGTCTTTCAGCATTTCACGCAGTTTCGTCTTCAGCATCTTGCCCGTAGCGCCCAGCGGAATCGCGTCCACAAACACCACGTCATCAGGCACCTGCCACTTGGCGGCTTTGCCCTCGTAGAAGGCAATCAGTTCGTCGCGCGTGAGGTTCATCCCAGGCTTTTTCACCACCGCCAGAATCGGGCGCTCATCCCATTTCGGGTGGGCCACGCCAATACAGGCGGCCATGGCGACCGCCGGGTGGGCCACGGCGATGTTTTCAATGTCAATCGAGCTGATCCACTCGCCGCCCGACTTGATCACGTCTTTGCTGCGGTCGGTGATTTGCATGTAGCCGTCGGGGTCAATAGTGGCGACGTCGCCGGTGGGGAACCAGCCCGCGCCAGCCTCGTTGTACATCAGGGGGTCGCCGCCCTCGCCTTTGAAGTATTCGCGCACCACCCACGGGCCTTTAACCAGCAGGTCGCCAAAGGCTTTGCCGTCCCACGGCAGCTCTTTTCCGTCCTCGCCCACGATCTTCATGTCCACGCCGTAGATGCAGCGGCCTTGCTTGAGGCGGATCTGCATTTGCGCGTCGGGCGGCAGATTCAGGTGCTTGTTTTTCAGGGTGCACAGGGTGCCCAGCGGGCTCATTTCGGTCATGCCCCAGGCGTGCAGCACCTCCACGCCGTAGTCGTCGTTAAACGCGGCAATCATGGCCGGCGGGCAGGCCGAGCCGCCGATGACCGTGCGCTTGAGCGTGGAAAAGCGCAGACCTGCCGGCTTCATGTGCGTGAGCAGCATTTGCCACACGGTGGGCACACCGGCGGCGTAACTGACTTTTTCGGCTTCGATCAACTCGTAGACCGATTTGCCGTCCAACGCCGGGCCGGGGAACACCAGCTTGGCGCCGGTGAGCGCGGCTGAATACGGAATGCCCCAGGCGTTGACGTGAAACATGGGCACGACCGGCAAGATGGCATCGCGCGCGCTGATGCCCATCACATCAGGCAGCGCGGCCGCGTAGGCGTGCAGGATGGTGGAGCGGTGGCTGTACAGCGCGGCCTTGGGGTTGCCGGTGGTGCCACTGGTGTAGCACATGCTGGAAGCGGTGTTTTCGTCAAACGTGGGCCAGGTGTAGGTGGTGGGTTTGCCGGCAATCCAGGCTTCGTAGCTGATCAGGCCGGGTATGCCGGTGTCGGCCGGTAGCTTGTCGGCATCGCACAGCGCCACATACTGGCGGATGGTGCTGCACTTAGCGTGCACGGCCTGCACCAGCGGCAAAAAGCTCATGTCAAAACACAGCACCTGGTCTTCGGCGTGGTTGGCAATCCAGGCAATCTGCTCGGGGTGCAAGCGTGGGTTGATGGTGTGCAGCACGCGGCCTGAGCCGCTGACGGCAAAGTACAGCTCCAGGTGGCGGTAGCCGTTCCAGGCCAGCGTGGCCACGCGCTCGCCATGGGCCAGACTCAGCCCGTCCAGCGCATGGGCGGCCTGGCGCGCGCGGCGGGCCACGTCGGCCCAGGTGTAGCGGTGCAAGTCGCCTTCAACCCGGCGGGACACGATTTCGGCGTCGCCATGGTGGCGGTCGGCAAAGTCGATCAGCGATGAAATTAACAGCGGTTGGTCTTGCATCAAACCCAGCATGAAAAGGCTCCTTGGAAAATAGTGGCGCAGTATGTCGCAACGGGTTATGCGGGTGATGGGGGAATGCCCGTGAATCTGAATCAAGCCGTCAACTGCGGGACAATCTGGCCTTATGAACAAACCCCTGGACGCGCACCTGCAAGCTGTTGACCTGGGCCTGCGCTTGAACAACCGCTTTGCCACATTGGGCGAGGCGTTTTTTACCCCCCTACAGCCCACGCCCCTACCCAAGCCGTATTGGGTGGGCCAAAGCGCCGCCGTGGCAACGCATCTGGGCTTGAACGCAGATGCTTTCTCAAGCGACGCTGCGCTGCAAGCCTTCACCGGCAACCTGGCGCTGGCGGGCAGCCAGCCGCTGGCCAGCGTGTACAGCGGCCACCAGTTCGGCCAATGGGCCGGTCAGCTCGGCGATGGGCGGGCGATTTTGTTGGGTGAGACGGTGGACGGCCTGGAGATTCAACTCAAGGGCAGCGGCCTCACGCCCTACTCGCGCATGGGCGACGGCCGGGCGGTGCTGCGCAGCTCGATCCGCGAATTTTTGTGCTCCGAGGCCATGCACGGCTTGGGCATTCCCACCAGCCGCGCACTCTGCGTCACGGGCTCTGACGCGCCGGTGCGGCGCGAAGAAATGGAAACCGCTGCGGTGGTCACGCGCGTGGCACCCAGCTTCATCCGCTTCGGCCATTTCGAGCATTTTTCGGCCAACGAGCAGTACGACGAGTTGAAGGTGTTGGCCGATTTCGTCATCGACAACTTCTACCCCGATTGCCGCAGCAGCAGCCTGTACAGCGGTAACCCCTATGCCAACCTGCTCGATGCCGTGAGCCAGCGCACGGCCGCCACGGTGGCCCAGTGGCAGGCCGTGGGCTTTTGCCATGGCGTGATGAACACCGACAACATGAGCATTCTGGGCCTGACGATTGACTACGGCCCCTTCCAGTTTCTCGATGCCTTCAACCCCGCCCACATCTGCAACCACAGCGACACCCAGGGGCGCTACGCCTACCACCGCCAGCCCAACATCGCTTACTGGAACGTGTTTTGCCTGGGCCAGGCGCTGCTGCCGCTGATTGAAGACCAGGCCTTGGCGCTGGCCGCGCTGGAGCCGTATAAAACTGTATTTCCCCAGCAACTGGAGCTGCGCATGCGCCACAAGCTGGGCCTGAGTGACTCCCGGGAAGGCGATAAAGCGCTGATTGAAGGCATCCTGAAACTACTGGCGCAAGACAAGGTGGACTGCACGATTTTCTGGCGACGGCTGTCGCAGTACGTGGCGGGAAAATCTGTCGACACGGTGCGGGACCTGTTCCTGGATCGGCCCGGATTCGATGCCTGGTTGCTCTCATTTTCGAAGCGGCTTGAGCAAATAATCCCTGGGCTGGCAGCCGATTTGATGCTCAAAACCAACCCGAAGTACGTCTTGCGCAACCACCTGGGCGAGCAAGCCATCCGCCAAGCGAAACTAAAAGACTTCTCGGGCGTTCACACCTTGCTCAAGGTGCTCGAATCCCCGTTTGACGAGCACCCCGAACACAACGACTACGCCGGTTTCCCACCCGACTGGGCCGCTGGCATCGAGATCAGCTGCTCGTCCTGAGCAGACGCGGACGGCACCAGACGTGCAATACGGGCTCTCATTGCTGCTGCTGGCTGCACATGCGCTGGTCGTCGTGTTTGCCTCCCACGTTCCCAAGCTGCTGGCTCCCGTGGTGGCAGCCAGCATTTACGGCCCGCTTTGGCCGCTGAGCGCGTTGGGGGTTCCTGTTTTTTTGCCAGCGCACAGCGGGGGCTGGTCAAGCCCCACCGTTTTGGGCTGGTTGATTCTGGCCACGTTCTGGGCTTGCATCTGGTTTGTCGTCGTGTGGCTATTGGCCTGGATGGGCCGCAGCCTGGGCTGACAGCCCGCTTCTTCGCTTTCGTGCGGTACGTACACGGCTCAAATGCACCGCGCTGATACCCAGATAAGAAGCCACAACGTCCTGTGAAATCAGGCCTGCCGTGTCACCAAACTGATCAAGGAACCACTCGTAGCGTTGCGCGGCGTCCAGCATGAGCAAGCTGTGCTCGCGCTGCGATTTCTGTCGGTACAACGACTCGATCAACGACACAAAGAACGCAGTCCAAAAGCGCTCTCGTAATGCCAAAGCGCGCAACTGCGCATAGGGAATGCAAAGCACTGCGCCGTCACTCAAGGCCTCAATCTGGGTGCGCGACGGATCCTGGCTCACCAAGTCTTCCAGCGAGCCCATCACATCGCCGGGTCGTGCCAGCCACTTGGCTTTGCGGCTGCCATCTGGCGACAAGTAGAACTCGCCCTGTACGCCAGCAACAACCAGCCCCGCCATGCGCGCTGGTTGGCCTGCCGACAAAAACACATCACCCTTGCGAAACGGGCGCTCGCTCGAGTCCTTCAAGTCATTGATCAACATGACCAGCTGCAGCTGCGAAGGCTCACCGTGGCGAACCAGCAACTGGCGCAGTGCTTCAGTGGCGGCAGTGGAAAGGCTCATCGCGAAACAGGTTGTTGGCTGGACACCGCGTAAACAAATGCTAATGACGACAGCGCATGGGCTTCCTAGAGTGAAGACCCATTGCCGTCCCCAGGAGCTTAACCCTATGAACATGCCGTCGCCTCACCCAATCAGCACGCTTGTGCACCATTCGCCCGCAGCCTGGTGCGCCGCCGATGTAGCCGATCAGACCCAGTGGGTACACCCGCTCAGCAGCCAAGAACAGGCTGCGATTGTTCAACTGGGCAATCTGCTTGTCGCGCACGGTACGGGCGATGCTCAGGTCTGGTCGTGGGTTCAAGCCAACCCCAGCAGTTTGACCCTGCTCGCACCGCGCATGGTGCAGGTTCGCCAGGCCCTGCAACACGGATTGGGTTTCGTGCTGATGCGCGGCTTTCCGGTACACAGCATGTCTGCGCAGGCGGCGCGTCTGGCCTACATGGCCTTGGGCTTGTTGCTGGGGCAGCCCATGCCTCAAAACAAGCAAGGCGAGCTGCTGCACGACGTGCGCGACGTGGGTGCCGATCCACACGATCCCAATGTGCGCCTGTCGCGTACCAACGCAGAGCAGGACTTTCACACCGATGCGGCAGACATCATCGGCCTGCTTTGCCTGCAGAAAGCCCGCTCGGGCGGCGAGAGTCGTATCGTCAGTTCTGTATCGGTCTACCAGGCGCTGGTGGTCCAGCGCCCCGATCTGGCCACGCTGCTGTTTGAGCCCTGGTACTTCCACCTGAAAGGCGAGAAGACATCGGGTGCTGCGCCCTACTTTCGCCTGCCGATCGCACGCGTCGTCAATGGCCAGCTGTCAAGCTTTTACATCGGCTGGTACTTGCGCGATGCCGAAAAACTGCCGGGCTTACCGCCGCTGAGCGCTGCGCAGCGAGAGGTGTTGAACCTGTACGAACAAACCGCCCGTCGCGCTGACTTGGGTTTGCAAATGCAGTTTGAATCTGGCGATGTGCAGTGGCTCAAAAATTCAGTCATCCTGCACAAGCGCAGTGCGTACCAAGACTGGCCAGAACCCGACCGCAAGCGCCATTTGCTCAGACTATGGTTGGCGGCAGACGATTTTGAAGATGGCATTGTGGCGCTGCGGCGAGGGCACGAAGCCGCAGCAAAGGCCATCTCAGCAGCGGCGGCTGGCAATGCTTGATGTTGCAGTCATAGGGGCCGGCCAGGCCGGCTTGGCAATGGCCTACCAGCTGCAGCAGGCAGGCTGGCGCTACACCGTTCTGGAGGCCAACAGCCAAGTGGGAGGTTCGTGGTCTGCCTACTACGACAGCCTGACCTTGTTCTCGCCGGCTCGCTACAGCGGCCTGCCAGGCCTGGCGTTTCCCGGCGACCCCGATGCCTATCCGCGCCGCGATGCGGTGGTCAACTACTTGCAGAATTACGCACAACACTTCGGTTTAAACGTGCAAACCGGTCAACACGTGCAGCAGGTTCGTCGGCGTGGTTCTGTATTCGAACTGAAGATTTCTGCTGGCGCGACTGTGGCAGCCCGTTGTGTAGTGGCCGCCAGCGGCGCATTCGCGCATCCCCATATTCCCAAGCTGCCGGGGCTGGACGTTTTTGGTGGTCGTGTGTTGCACAGCCGCGACTACCGCAACCCACAAGCGTTGGCGGGGCAGCGCGTTGTGGTTGTTGGGTCTGCCAATTCCGCAGTTCAAATTGCAGCCGAGCTGTTGCCACACGGCCGCATCAGTCTGGCAAGCCGTCGCCCCGTGCGCTTTCTCCCTCAGCGGGTGCTTGGCCACGACATTCACTTTTGGCTTGATATCACCGGACTGGATCGCAGGCGCTGGCTGAACGACCAGAGTACCCCGGTACTGGACCACGGCCGTTATCGCCAGCTGATAAAAACCGGTGCGCTGCAATGCCTGCCCATGTTCGAGCGCATCACGTCCAACGGTGTGGTCTACAAAGATGGCCATATAGAGCCGGTAGACACGCTGCTGTTTGCCACAGGCTTTCGCCCGCACCTGCCGTTTTTCGACGGCTTGCAGGTGATGGATGCAAACGGTGGGCTATTGCAAAGCGGTGGCACAGCAAGCGCCGAGCCTGGTTTGTTCTTGATGGGCTACCCACGCCAGCGCAACTTTGCTTCGGCAACCCTGCGTGGGGTGGGCCCAGACGCTACCCAGGTGATGCGCTCAATGCGTGCTTACCTGCAAAGTGCCGCGTAGCGCTGCACATTGCCGCACATTGCCGCGATCGCGCAGCGCAAGACACCAGCGAAGCGCTCGCCCATTTGCACAATGGCGCGATCACTACAATGCCCACTGCGCTGCTGAAATGCCCCTGGAGGTGTGCAGCACCACTGCCGCGCCAGCCACCCGGCAAGCGAAACTGAAAGACCTTTTGGGTGTCTACACCTTGCGCAAACTGCTGCAATCTCCATATCACGACATGCACGTCCCGCCAGAGCAGGCAGCGACCTCCAGGATCGTTAGCTTGTCGTGAAAACCAGCTGAAAGAAGCCAAATGACCACCATCGAAAAAACTGCCGAGCAATGGACAGCCATCCTGGCGCAAAAAGGCGCTGAGCCCGGTGCTTTTGAAGTCACCCGCCATGCCGGCACCGAGCGCGCCTTCACTGGTAAATACGAGCAGCACTGGGCCGACGGCAGCTACCACTGCATCTGCTGCGGTGCCAAGTTGTTTGAATCCGCAACCAAATTCGACGCCGGTTGCGGCTGGCCCAGCTTTTCGAAAGCCATACCGGGCGCCATCGTCGACAAGGTGGACAACAAATACGGCATGCGCCGCACCGAAAACGTCTGCGCCCAATGCGGCGCGCACCTGGGCCATGTGTTCAACGACGGGCCAATAGACGAGCAACACACCACCGGTTTGCGCTACTGCATGAATTCGGCTTCGCTGGAGTTCAAGGGCTGAAAGCGGGCTTGTCCGGGACGCGAAGGATTCGCAAAGGACGCGAAAAACAGCCACGAGAATTAATTTGCCTTTTTGAATTTCTTTCGCGCCCTTCGCGTAACCTTCGCGTCCTCTGCGTCCTGGAAGCCCGGCTCCTCAACATCTGATCGTCATGAAAATTCTGGTCGACTTTCTCCCCATCCTGCTGTTCTTCGGTGCCTACAAGCTGCACAACATCTACGTGGCCACCGCCGTGCTGATGGTGGCCACGCTGGCGCAGATGGCCTACATCTACGCCACCGAAAAGCGCTTGCAAACCATTCACAAAATCACGCTGGCCCTGGTGCTGGGTTTTGGCGCCCTCACCCTGCTGCTGCAAGACGAGCGCTTCATCAAATGGAAGCCCAGCGTGCTGTACGCGGCGATGGCCATTGGTCTGGCGTTTGCCGTGTGGGTGCTGAAGAAAAACTTTCTGAAACTGCTACTGGGCAGCCAGCTGAACCTGCCCGACCCGGTGTGGATGCGGCTGAACATGGCCTGGGTGGTTTACTGTGCATTCATGAGCGCCATCAACGCCTTCGTGGTGTTGAACTACAGCACCGAAGACTGGGTGAACTTCAAGCTGTGGGGCTATGCGTTTCCGCTGATTTTCATTGTGGCGCAAGGCATTTATATCTCACGCCATTTGAAGACCGACGAACCCGACAAAGCTGACGAGCCAGGCGTATGAGCACGCCCACGCCCCTGGCGATCACGGCAGACAATATTCATCGCCGTCTGCAGGACAGGCTGCAACCCACCGCGCTACAGGTGCTGGACGAAAGCGCGGAGCACGCAGGCCATGTGGGTGCCAACGGCACCGGTTTGGGCACCCATTTCCGGGTGCGCATTTCGTCACCTTTGTTTACCGGCCAGCGCCGCGTGGCGCAGCACCGGCTTGTGTATGATTCTTTGCAAGATTTTTTAGATGCTGGCCTGCATGCTCTGGCCATTGAAGTGAACTAAAAAATCCTCTTTCTGTCCCACGCCTTCCTTATTTTTCTTCCCTCTTTTTGACCGTTCCCTGTGGAAAAACCATGAAAAAACACGTCTTGTCCGCTCTGGCTACTGCCACCTTGCTGGGTGCTCTGGCTGCACCCGCATTTGCCCAGAACATTGCCATCGTCAATGGAAAACCCGTTCCCAAATCGCGCGTCGATGCCTTGACCCAGCAAATGGCCCGCAGTGGCCGCCCCATTACCCCCGAGCAACAGGGCCAGTTGCGCGACGAGGTCATTGCTCGCGAAGTGTTCATGCAGGAAGCCCAAAAACGCGGCCTGGACGCCAGCGATGATTTCCGGATGCAAATGGAACTGGCCCGCCAGACCCTGCTGATCCGCGAACTGTTCACCGACTACCAGAAAACCAACCCCGTCACCGAAGCCGACATGAAGGCCGAGTACGACAAGTTTGTGGCGGCCAATGGCGGCAAGGAGTACAAAGCCCGACACATCCTGGTTGAAAAAGAAGACGAGGCCAAGGCCATCATTGCTTCGCTGAAAAAAGGCGGCAAGTTTGACGAAATCGCCAAAAAACAATCGAAAGACCCTGGATCTGGTGCCAACGGCGGCGACCTGGATTGGGCCAACCCCTCCAGCTATGTGCCCGAGTTCACCGCCGCGCTGGTCAAGCTGACCAAAGGCCAGACCACGCAAGAGCCCGTCAAGAGCCAGTTCGGCTTTCACATCATCCGCCTGGACGACACCCGCGACGCCGCCCTGCCCCCGTTTGACCAGGTCAAGCCGCAGATTGCACAGCAATTGCAGCAGCAGAAATTGAGCAAGTATCAGGAAGAACTGCGCACCAAAGCCAAGATCGAGTGACGCCAGCGATTGCCGCCTGCCCATCGCGTACGCTTAGCCCTTCACCGCGCCAGCAGTCAGCCCCGTGATGATTTGCCTGGCGGCAATAAAGGTAAAGATCAACGGCGGTATGGCAATCAAACTGGCCAGCGCCATGATCTTTCCCCAGTCCACCCCAATGTCAGTGATGTACAGCGATGCGGCCACAGGCAACGTGCGGGTGGCGCGGTCGGTGAGCACCAAGGCCAAAATAAACTCGTTCCACGCGATGCGAAACGTGAAGATCGACGCTGCGGCAATACCGGGCTTGATGAGTGGCAACACCACTTTGTAAAACACCTGAATGGGCCCACAGCCATCAATGGCGGCGGCTTCTTCCAGCTCTTGCGGCACCTGCAAAATAAAGCCGTAAAGCAGCCAGATGGCAAATGGCAAATTCACCGCCACATACAGCAAGATCAAGCCCCACAGGGAGTTGATCAGCCCCGCCTGGCTCCACACCATGAACACTGGTACCGCCAACACAGCCAAGGGCACGGTGCGCAGCAGCAGCGTGGTGTAGGCCAGCGTTTTACGGCCCCTGAAGCGAAAGCGTGCCAACCCGTAAGCCGCCATGCAACCCAACACCAGCGTGATCACCGTTGACACCACACCCACGATCAGGCTGTTGGTCAGGTAACGGGTGAAGCTGCCTTCGCCCAGCACTTCGCGGTAGTTTTCAAGCGTCGGGGTGAAGATGAAGTTGATGCCGGTGTTGAAGATTTGCGTTTGCAGCTTCAGTGAGGTGGCAAACATCAAAACAATCGGTGCGACACACACAATCGCCAGAAAGATCAGGGCACCATAGTGGGAAGCCACCAAGGCCGGATGGCGTTTAAAACTTGATGCGATTGGGGTGCTCACGTGCGCTCCTCGTCTTTCAGCGGATTCGACAGCCGCAGTGCAAACCACGACAGCGCCGCCACCACCACCAGCAGCAGCACGGAAATAGCCGCCGCACTGCCCAGGCGCTGGCTGACAAACGCGGTTTTGTAAATGTGCAGCGACAAAATCTCGGTGCTGTCGCCCGGTCCGCCAAAGGTCAGGATGTAAACCACCTCCAGCACCCTGAACGCATCAATCAAGCGCATCAGGAGCGTGATGACGATGACGTGCATCACCATCGGCAACTTGACACGAAAGGTGCTTTGCCACCAGTTGGCACCATCAATACGGGCGGCTTCCATCACTGCGCCATCGACGTTGGCCAGTGCGGCAATCATCATGATGAAAACAAAAGGCGTCCATTGCCAGATGTCCGCAATCACGATGGCGATAAAGGCGGTATGTTCTTGCGCCAGCCAGCCCACAGGCGCTGCGCCAAACACGCCCAGGATGGCATTGAGCAAACCAAACTGCGCATCAAACAAATACCGCCAGATCAAACCCACCGCAATCGGCGCAATCATCATCGGCAAGATGAACAAGGTCCGGAAAAACGCCATGCCGCGCACGCTGCCTTCCAGCGCCAGCGCCAGGGCAATACCCAGCACCATTTCAGCTGTGACGCAGACAAAGGCAAACATCAAGGTGGTCCACAGTGAGCGCCACACCGCCGCGTCTTTGAACGCCGCCACGAAGGCCTCCAGGCCCACCCACTTGGCCTCGGTCCAGGGCGTGCCCATGCTCCAGTCGTAAAAGCCAAGCTGCAAAGCCGACAGCAACGGATACAGGCAAGCCACCGCCATCACGGCAACGGCGGGGCCTAAGTACACCCATGGAACCCAGGAAGGCGTGCGCATGTCAATCCAGTACTAAAAACACCAAATAAGCATCAAAAGAGCTACCAGCCCAGGTATTAACTGCTCAAGCAGCTATATTTTTTATAGCAAATACGGATCACGACTTCAGATAACCACCACGCTTCATGATGTCCGTGACCTTGGGAACCATACCGTTGAGGGCTTCTTCAGGCGTTTTCTTGCCTGTCAGGGCTTCAGACACCGCCACGCCCAACGCCTGGATGTTGATCTCATCCCACTCGGCAATGATGGGCCGCCAGTCCGGATCGGAGTAAAGCAACTGCAAACGCAGGGTGATGTACTCGGGGTAGCGCAGCACCATGTCACGGTCAGACAGCGTGGAATTGCGGGTCGGCACACCGCCCAGCATGCAAACCGCTTTGTCTTGGGCTTTCGAAGTTAGCCATTGCATCAGCAAAAAACCAGCGTCGGCATTTTTCGCGTTTTTAGGAATCGCCAGACCCAGCCCGCCCGATTGCGAGGAGTAGCGCACGCCTTTGGGGTGCACCACGTAGCTGACCAGCTTGTCGATCTTGGAGACGGCTGGATTGGAGACTTGGCCAAACACCAGGGACGAGTCCAGGTACATGACTGACTGACCTTGCAAGAAGGAGGTGAGCATTTCACCTTGACCGTAGCCCGGAACGCCCACGGGGCCTGTGTCTGAAATCAGCTTGAGCATTTTGAGCGCCTTGACGCCAGCTTCATTGTTAAAAATCGGGTTCCACTTGTCGTCAAACACCTTGCCGCCCAGGGGATTCAGGTGCAACAGCCAGGCATGGACGCACTGGTGACCCGCTTGCCCACGGGAGGTCATGGCACCCAGGCCGGTCTTTTGCTTGACGATGGGCAACATTTTTTCGAACTCGTCATACGTTTCAGGCGGCTTGAGGTCGTGTTTTGTGAACAGGTCACGGCGGTAAGCCATGACTGAGGTTTCAGCGCCATACGGCATGCCGTACAGCTTGGCCCCTGGGCCAGGCAGGTAGCCTTTGGGGCCACCGACCAAACCGATGTTGTCAACGTAGCGGCGCACGACATCATTGAACTCGTAGTCCGGGTCAGCCAGCGCTGCATTCTTGAAGAACGGATCCAATTCACGGATCAGGTTTTTCTTGACGTACTCGCCCTTCCACATCACCACGTAGCAAATCAAGTCGTAGTCGCCGGTGGGCTTGGCCATCTCCAGCAGTTGCTTGTCTTTCATGCGTGGCACGGCCAGGCGGTCGGTCTCTACCTTGATGCCCGTCTGCTTGGTGAACTCAGGCAGCAACTTGACCATGGCGTCGTAATGCGGGTGCGCGGGGATGCTCATCACCACCGTCTGACCCTTGTATTTCGCGAACCGGTCTTGCGCATGGCCAACCAGAGGCAGGCCCGCCCCCATCAGACCCAAAGCGCCACCTGCGGACTGAATCAGTTGTCTTCTCTGCATTTTTGTCTCCAAAAGGTTAATAAAAAATACCCACTTAAATCATCAAACACCCACTCTTCGACCTGTGGTTTTGTCAAACCAGTGCACTGCCGCCGTGTCTGCATCCAAGACCACAGTGCGGCGCAGCAGATCCGTGCGGTGGCCCGGCACCACGGCGGTGATCCGTGTGTCGGTTCCCCCCACCAACTTGCCAACCAGCACCGATTCAGTGCCCAGGTACTCGACAAAATCCACCTGCAACTGAAGCGAGCCGCGCTCTGCCAGGCGCAGCGATTGCGGACGTATGCCGACCACCATTTGCGCAGGCAGCTTGGTGCTGTTTGGCAAAGGCAGCGCAAAGCCTGCGCCTTTGAGCACCGCCTTGCCAGCCTGGGTTTGAACCGTGCCCTCCAGCAAATTCATGCTGGGCATGCCGATAAACGCGGCCACAAACAAATTGGCCGGCTGGTTGAACACCTCTGACGGTGTGCCGACCTGTTGAATACGACCCTTGTCAAAAATAACAATCCGCGAGGCGAGCGTCATCGCCTCGACCTGGTCGTGCGTCACATACACGGTGGTCTTGCCCAGGCGCTCGTGCAGCAGCGCCAGCTCGGTGCGCATGTGGCCGCGCAACTTGGCGTCCAGGTTGGACAGCGGTTCGTCAAACAAAAATACCGCAGGCTCACGCACGATGGATCGGCCAATCGCCACCCGCTGGCGCTGCCCGCCCGACAGCTCTTTGGGTTTGCGCTGTAGCAGATGGGTAATGTTCAAAATGCGTGCTGCATCGCCTACGCGGCGCTCAATCTCGGTTTTGGAAGTGCCCGCCAGATCCAGCGCAAAACTCATGTTTTGCGCCACATCCATGTGCGGGTACAGCGCATAGTTTTGAAACACCATCGCGATGTCGCGCGCCTTGGGCGGTGCCAGCGTCACGTCTTTGCCATTGATGAAGATTCGGCCTTCACTGACTTCTTCCAGCCCTGCAATCATGCGCAGCGTGGTGGACTTGCCGCAGCCCGATTCGCCCAACAGCACCACAAATTCGTCTTGATACACCGTCAAATCCAGCTCTTGCACCACGCGCACATCGCCAAAGCGCTTTCCCACGCCTTGCAGTTGCAAACCGGTCACTGTTGAAGTCATGTTGTCTCTTTCGTTTTTTTGAATTGCTTTGCAAAACTGGCGGCGGTGTAGCGCCTGATGCCCCAACCAATCGGTGCGATGCGGTTACCCGGATGCGACGTATCGGGCCCCCAGATGGCTTGGTAGGTGTCTATGCAGCGGCCCTGCTTTTGCAACCAGGCGAACGCAGCGATCAATGACAACCACCAGAGGCTGATGGCCAGCAGCATCCAGCGCGGGGCGTCGGCCACCACCAAGCCCATGAACACCGTCACCAGGGCCAGCAACAGCGCTGCGTAACCCAGCGACTTGTGCGTCTTCTCAAAGGTGTTGCGGCGTGGCGTCATGTCGTAATGGTCACCACGCACCCGGGCATCTTGCGGCCCGCCTTTGCTACCGCGCGCAAAACCTGCAAGTGCCTGCGCGATGCCCAGTGCCGTCACAGCCCAACCTGTGTAGCCGTGCCAGCGCGCCAGCGGTGTTGCGCCGCCAGCGGTATTCCAGATCAAGGCCACGCCCACAGCCGCCAAAACGATGGCTGCGCCTTGCCCATGCAAATGCGCCGTCCACCAAGCCTTGTTATCCAGCACCGTTGGCCAGTTTTGCGATGGCATTACTTTAAAAAAACGCGCGATCAGTACACCCAGCGGCAACAGCACACCCCAGCACAGCACCATGATGCGGCCATGCCATGAGGCCCAAAACGACAGCTCGTGGTGGGCATTGCCGCTCAAGGGCAGGAGCAACCAGGTCAGCCAATCGTTTTGCAACAGGTTCATAGCAGCACAACCCTTGACACATCGGGCTCACGCTGGGTGGTGATGAAGCGGTCAAACACCAGGGTGTCCATGTTGAAGTAACCCAGCTTGTCGTTGTCTTGGCTGACGAAAGCCAACGGTTTGGTGGGGTGGTAGCTCAGCGCAATGGCGCGTGCTTCCATGGGGATGTGCGCGATTTCTTTCAAAGTGCTCGGGTCAACCACGCTGATGCTGCGCTCGCCGTAGTTGGTCACCACCAGGCGGCCATCACGGTACAGGTACAAGCGGGTGGCATCGTCACGGCTTGGGGCGCTGTATTTCACACGCATGGTGGCAGTGTCGATGGCGACCAGCGTGTTACTCCAGCGGCAGGTCACATACAGCGTTTTTTCGTCTTCACTCAGCGCATAGCCCTCGGGCTTTTCGCCGGGCGAGCAAGCCACGGGCAAGGCCATCGCGTCATGCGGTTTGATTTGGGTCACGGTGTGCGATAGCAAATTCATGGCGTAAGCCGTTTGCCCGTCGCGCGTGAGGGCAAACAGATGCGATTTGATGCCGCCGGTGGATACGGCTCGGCGCGGTGCGTTATCAATTTCAGGTTTGTTGATCACCACCAACTGCGCACGCTCTTCACTGAGCGCATACAGCCTGTCCTCATCGTCGATTTGCATGCCGTGCAGGCGGTTGAATGGGGCGATATCGATGGTGCGAACCAGGCTGCGCGCCGCAATATCGATCTGAAATATCTGGGTGCCGCCCTGCCCTAGATGGCCCGATGTTTCCACGCCGTAGTGGCCCACATAGGCATAGCGCTGCCGCGAATCGACCACAAACTCATGCGGAAAATCAGGCAGTGCAATGCTGTGCAGGCGCTCGCCCGTGTCAATGCTGTAGTAGCTAAAGCAATGGCTGCATTTTTCAACCAGAAGCAAAATTTCTTGTGTCATTGTGATGAGCTGTGTGCGTGTAACTGGATACGGTACAGCGAAGTGCTGGCTGCGATGTAGAGCTGATTTCTGTTGGAGCCACCAAAACAGAGATTGCCCACTTTTTCAGGGACGTAAATCTTGCCCAGCAAGGAGCCATCGGGGTGATAGACCTGAACGCTGTCCAGGCTGCTGGTGTAAATCCAGCCTTGGGTGTCGATGCGAAAGCCGTCGGGCAGACCGGGATTGACGACGCAAAACACGCGCGGATGGGCCAGCGTGTTGTTGGCAGCCACATCAAATTGAACGATGTGGTGGTTGCCGTTTTCATCCAATGCCGCCGACGTATCAGACACATACAGCAGGCGCTCATCGGGCGAAAAAGCCAGGCCGTTGGGCTCTCGCACCCAAGCACTTGCAGCCGCCAAGGTATGGGCGACCGGGTCAAAGCAAAACACGTGGTTTGCCACTTGCTCGGGCGCAGCCTTGTGGCCTTCACGGTCGCTCAAAATTCCGTACGGCGGGTCGGTGAACCAAATCGTGCCGTCACGCTTGACGACGATATCGTTCGGTGAGTTCAGGCGTTTGCCTTCATAGCGATCAACCACCACACAGGCGGGTGTTGCCGCAGAAATTTTCCCGTCTCGCATCGGCGTGCGCACGATGGCGCGCAGCCCGTGCGAGCAATGCAGCAAGTCGCCGTTCAAGTCCCGCGTGTGGCCGTTGGTGAACTCCACACCCTCACGCCACACCCTCATGCCATCCGCTTCAGACCAGCGCAGCATGCGGTTGTTGGGTATGTCGCTCCACAGCACGCAATTGTCTTCATGCAGCCACACCGGTCCTTCGCTCCACACCGCGCCCGTACACAGCTGCTCAAGGCTTGCGCCTCGCACCACAGGTGTCAAACGGGAATCGAAGATGTCGATCATGGCGCGGTCGTTTCAACCTGGAAACAGCAGTTGGACGAGCCCAACTGGGCCGTCATGGGGTGGGCTGGCAAGGCGTGACGACGACGCAGGCTCTTGCCTGCTAGGAGGAGCAACGCCGCTAGCGCACGCCAGGGCGGCTCAATTGGGTGCGTAGCGTTGTCACCCAGTTGGTGAGCTCGTTCAACGCTACAAGTGTTTGATTTCATTGGTAAAGGTTACCGGGACAAGCGGTCAACTGCTGTTTCTAGGTTCAAGCCAGCGTGTAGGCCGTCTTCACCGTGGTGAAAAACTCTTGTGCGTACTTGCCTTGCTCACGCGGGCCATAGCTGGAGCCTTTGCGCCCACCAAAGGGCACGTGGTAATCAACACCCGCCGTGGGCAAGTTCACCATCACCATGCCCGCCTGGCTGTGGCGCTTGAAATGGGTGGCGTATTTGAGGCTGGTGGTGGCAATGCCTGCGGACAAGCCAAATGGCGTGTCGTTGGCGGTAGCCAGCGCCTCTTCGTAGTCTTTCACTCGCAAGATGTTGGCCACTGGGCCGAAAATTTCTTCACGGCTGATGCGCATGCTGGCGCTGCTCTCACTGAATAGCGCGGGCGACATGAAGTAGCCCACAGCGCCGCTGCCGGTGTGGCAGGCCACACGTTTGCCACCCATGGCCAGCACGGCACCTTCGGCTTTGCCAATTTCAACGTAGCTCAGGTCTTGCTCCAGCTGCACCTGCGACGACACCGGACCGATGTCAGTACCCGCAGCCAGCGCATCACCAACCTTGATCCGCGCCATGCGCTCTTGCAGTGCTTTGACGAACGCTGGGTAAATTTTGTCGGTGACGATCAGGCGGCTGGATGCCGTGCAGCGTTGGCCTGTTGAATAAAACGCGCTTTGGGCTGACAGCTCTACCGCCTGCGCCAAGTCTGCGTCGTCCAACACGATTTGCGGGTTTTTACCGCCCATCTCGAGCTGCACTTTTTTCAGGTTTTTGGCGCACGCTTCGGCAATGCGGCCGCCCACGCCGACCGAGCCCGTAAAGCTGATGGCGTTGATGCCCGCGTGGTTGACCATCGCATCGCCAATCACGCGTCCTGGCCCCATGACCAGGTTGAACACACCCGCTGGAAGGCCAGCGCGTGAAATGATTTCAGCCAGCGCCCACGCACTGCCGGGCACCAGGTCAGCGGGCTTCAAAATCACGCAGTTGCCAAAGGCCAGAGCGGGCGCGACCTTCCAGGCCGGAATGGCAATGGGAAAATTCCAAGGCGTGATCAAACCCACCACACCCACGGGCTCACGTGTGATCTCCACCCCAATACCGGGGCGCACCGAGGGCAGGGTTTCACCGCCCAGGCGCAGGCACTCACCCGCAAAGAACTTGAAGATATGGCCTGCACGGGTGGCTTCGCCAATACCCTCGGGCCTGGTCTTGCCTTCTTCGCGCGACAGCAGCATGCCCAGCTCTTCGCGGCGCGCGAGGATTTCACTGCCAATTTTGTCGAGCGCATCGCTCCTGGCCTGAATGCCAGACGTTGACCAGGCCGGAAAAGCCGCCTGTGCCGCCAGCACAGCAGCATTCAGACCTTCTGCATCGGCCTGCGCGTAGTCGCCAATCACATCGGCCAGATTGGAAGGATTGATATTGGCACTTGTCGAGCTGCCAGCAAGCCATTGGCCGCCGATGAAGTTGTTATTTGTCATGGTTTTTCACTGAGTCCAGCGCAGTACAAGAGGGTCTAGCCGTTTGGCCGTTTCAATCAAGCCCTTGCGCACCTCGGGGTGCATGGCCGGAAACGGGTGGCGCGGTGCTTCGCAGGCGATGATGCCGCCTGCTTTCATCAATGCCTTGGCGCTCAAAATGCCACCCTGGCGGTTTTCGTAATTGATAAGGGGCAGCCAGCGGCTGTATTCGGCAATTGCGTCATCACGTTGGCCTGCCGCCCACGCATCCATGATCTTGCGTATGCCGTCCGGGTAAGCGCCGCCTGTCATGGCACCGGTGGCACCAGCCTCCAGGTCGGGTAGCAAGGTGATGGCCTCTTCGCCGTCCCATGGGCCTTCAATGGCGTCGCCACCCAAACGAATCAGCTCGCGCAATTTGCTGGCTGCACCAGCGGTTTCAATCTTGAAATAGCAGACGTTTTTGATCTCCTTGGCCATGCGCGCTAAAAAGGCAGCAGACAGTGGCGTGCCGCTGACAGGCGCGTCCTGAATCATGATGGGGATGTCAATCGCGCTGGACAGCGCAGCGTAAAACTCGTAGACCTTCTCCTCACCCACGCGAATGGTTGCACCGTGGTAAGGCGGCATCACCATCACCATGGCTGCGCCCAAATCTTGCGCGCGGCGGCTGCGCGCGGCGCAGACCTGGGTGCCAAAGTGGGTGGTGGTCACGATCACCGGCACGCGGCCATCGACATGCTTCAAAACAGCGGCGCTCAGCACCTCGCGCTCTTCGTCAGACAGCACAAACTGCTCGGAAAAATTGGCCAGAATGCACAGACCGGTAGAACCCGCGTCGATCATGAAATCGACACAACGCATCTGGCTGGGCAGATCCAACTCACCCGCTTCGTTAAAGGTGGTGGGCACCACCGGGAACACACCTTTGTATCTTGCTGTCATGGTGCTCATTCCACGATATTGAACTGGTCTAAAAACTCGGTCTTCATCGTCAAGCCCAGGCCCGGCTTGTGGTCGTCCAACTGAACAAAGCCGTCTTTGGCCACAGGCTCACCGTCAAAGATGTAATAAAACAGCTCGTTGCCCACTTCAACATCAAACATCGGGAAGTACTCCGCCATGGGCGAGGCAATGGTGCTCATCGTCAGGTGGTAGTTGTGCATTTGCCCGGCGTGCGGAATGACGGGCACGCTGTAGGCCTCGCACAGCGCATTGATTTTGTGTGCTGCGGTGATGCCGCCCACGCGGTTGGTGTCGTACTGCACCACGCTGATGGCCTTTTTGTCGAGCAGTTGCTTGAAACCGTAAAGCGAAAACTCATGCTCACCGCCAGAAATCGGAATGCTGGTCAGCTGGTTCAGCTCCGCATAGCCGTCGATGTCGTCGGCAATCACTGGCTCTTCCAGCCAGCGAGGTTCAAACTTCTCCAGCTTGGGCAGTATGCGTTTGGCATATTCCAGGTTCCAACCCATGTAGCACTCCAGCATGAGGTCGGTGTCATAACCAATCACCTCACGAACGGCCTCAACCGACTTGAGGTTTTCTTTCACGCCGTGTTGCAGGTGCGCTGGCCCATACCCAAAACGCATTTTGAACGCCTTGAAGCCCTGGTCAAGAAAGGTCTGTGCCTCGTCCTGCATGGCCTTCAGGTCAGTGCGGTAAAGCTTGCTGTAGTAACAGGGAATTTTTTCTTTGGTGCGGCCACCCAGCAGCTTGAACACAGGCTTGTTGACCGACTTGCCCAAAATGTCCCAAATCGCCAAATCAACTGCAGAAATGGCCGCCATCGTCACGCCCTTGCGGCCCCAGGCGTGGGTGCTGCGGTACATGCGTTGCCACAGGTATTCGTAGTCCCACGGGTCTTGGCCGATCACCAGCGGCGCGAGGTACTGGTCAATGATGGCTTTGGCGATGGCCGGGGCCAGGGCGACGTTGCCCAGGCCAACGATGCCGTCGTCGGTTTCGATCTCTACCACCGTCCAGGAGTGAAAGCGAAAGGTGCTCATCGATTCGGTCTTCGAGTAGACCAAGTCCATCGCGTTGGAGCAAAAATTACCCTGTGGTGGAACGGTCTTGCCCTCCCACTCGAACACTCTGGCACGAACTGATTTGATTTTCATTTTTTGAAGTCTCTTTGAAGTTAAAGCCGTGCCGCACCCATACGGCATGCAATATTGAAGGCATTCAGCATGGCGTTGACATCGGCTTGGCCTTTGCCCGCAATGTCATAAGCCGTGCCGTGGGCCGGCGTGGTGATGGGCACGGGCAAGCCGCCTTGCACCGTCACGCCTTTGCTAAAACCCATCAGCTTGATGGCGATCTGGCCCTGGTCGTGGTACATGGTGACGATGGCTTGGTACAGGCCGTCACGTGCCTTAAGGAAAATCGTGTCCGCCGGAAAAGGCCCATCCACCGCAAAGCCACTGCCCCGCAGCTCGGCGATGGCTGGCGCAATGATGTCAATCTCCTCGCGCCCGCAGCTGCCGCCGTCCCCGCCGTGCGGGTTGAATGCCGCAATCGCCACTTTGGGCTCAGCCGTGCCGCTGGCTTGCAAAGATTTATAAATCAGGCGTGCGGACTCAACAATGCGCTCGGTCGTCAGCATGGCGGCTGCGTCTTTGAGCGGTATGTGTGAGGACACGCGAGACGTCCACAACTCACCCAAGGTGTTGAATTCGCAAAAATAGCCCGTCACGCCCAGGTATTGCGCAAAGTGGTGCAACTCGTCTTCATGGTTCATGCCACCTTGCTTCAAGGCAAATTTATTCAGCGGCGCAAAGCAGATGGCATCCACCTCACCGCGCTTGGCACCGTCCATGCACAGGTTGAGCAGGTGCAGCGCCGACACACCACATGCGGCAAGAGGCTGGCTGCGCTGCACTTGTTCCTTGGCAATCGTGTTGAGGGCCAAAAATGCAGGCAGGCGGGTATCTGCTCGCGTGCGCACCTCTGCCAGGCTTTGCACGGCTTGCGTGGGCACACGCATGTTGGCGATGTCCTGGCCGTCTTGCCATAGCCATGCATCACCCAGCAAAACAATGTTCGCGCGTTCGGTGACACCGCTGCGGTTTAACAGCCGTGCAATCAGCTCGGGGCCAATGCCCGCTGCGTCACCCAGGGTCAGGGCCACGACCGGCAATTTGCTATCAATCATTGTTTGTTGACGTGTGTTGTCGAAGACCTGATGAAATCACAACAACAACGGATGCAAGTCATCCAAAACCTGATTGAAAATTGAAAATAAATGATTGTTTGATAATCTCAGGTTATCAATAAACCACAGGAGCAAAGCCGATGGGTCAGTCAGTTTCGACGCCTCAATTGCTCAACCGGGTGCGCATGCGCCAGGTGGCGTTGATTTTGGCCGTGGGCGAGCACGGCACCTTGCGGCAAGCATCCGCGCAACTGGGCATGACGCAGCCTGCAGCGACCAAGATGATTCACGAGCTGGAATCGGCGCTCGGCCAGGCGTTGTTCGAGCGGGTGGGCCGAGGCCAAAAGCTCACGGCGGCTGGCACCAGCGTGCTGCGCTATTTTTCGGGCATGCGGGGCTCGTTCGAATCGATGACCCGGGAGCTTGCGCAGTTGCAACTGGGCAGCGCCGGGCGGGTGTCGATTGGCAGCATCATGGCGCCGTCTCCCAAGCTGCTCACGCAAGCCATCATTGAGCTCAAAAAGCAGTACCCCTTGCTGTCGGTCGATGTGACCTTGGACACCAGTGACCGCCTGCTGGAGTTGCTACGTGAAGGTTCGCTGGACGTAGCCATTGGCCGCATACGCGATGCGCATCGCGCTGCTGACTACGTCTTTGAGACGCTGGAAAACGAAGCGCTGGCCGTCGTGGTCGGGGTGGTACACCCCCTGGCCAAGCAAAGAACCGTGAAGTTTGCAGAATTGCTGGGCTACCCGTGGATCCTGCAACCATCAGGTAGCCCGATGCGCGAAGTGCTGGATCAGGAATTTCGGCTGCTACAAGCCAACACACCACAGGGGCTCATTGAAACCGCATCGGTCGTAACGACCACATGCCTGATGGCAGGAACCGACATGGTGAGTGTGATGCCCCAATCGATTGCCGACAACTACGCCGAGCATGGGCTGCTGACCATATTGCCCTGCCCTATCAAGCACAAGATGGAAGCCTTTGGCAGCATCACCCGCCGCGACCGGCCTTTGAGCGATGCGGCGCGGTTCTTTTTAGAGGCTTTGCACCGGCCCCGCAAGCCCCAGTGAACAATCAGGATATCAAGTAGCGCACCGCCATCAGCGCCCCAATCAACACCGGCTGGTGCGCCATGTACCACGCCAGGCTGTGGCGACCCAGCCAGGCCAGTGGGTTGGCTGCTGCCGGAATCGCCGCTTGCACCCACTCTGGCCGATGGGCCAGCAGCCACTGCCCGGCGGCCATGCCCCACCACATCACGCCCAGCCAGGGGATGATAGGCACGTAGTCTTCTGTGCGGGGTTTGCGACTGATCAATCCCAGCGCATTCCAGCCTGGTTCATTGAGAAAACTTAAGACAGCCCAGGAGTTAATTGCTGAAGCAGCTATGTATTTCATAGCAATCGCAAGAGCACCGAGCAACCACAACCACCGCCCCCAGCCCGCCGTCAGCCGCATCACGATCAGCATCACCGCAATGCCGTGCAGCACGCCAAAGTAAATCCAGCTCTTGGGAAACATCAGATACGAGCCTGCGCTCACCAGCACCGCGCAGCCCGCCACCTGCGCCCAGCGCCGCCAGAAACGCGGCCAACCCAGGCCATGCTGCCACGCCACGGCCTGGCCCAGACCTGCGCAGAACAGAAACAGCGTGACGATGCAGGTGCGCTGGGTGGTCCAAAACGGGTCTTGGCGAAAGTTTTGCTGAATAAAGCCCAGATGGTTCAGATCAAAACAGAAGTGAAACACCGTCATCCAGACGATGGCGACGCCGCGCAGGGCATCGATGCGGTCAAAGCGCTGGCCTGTCATCTACTTGTTGCCAGGCTTCAGCACCCGCTTAGCCACCATCACCACCCCCAACACCAGCGCCCCCGCCACCACCCCCACCAGCCCATCAGCCAGCGAGGACACCAGCCAGCCCATGTTGCCGGCTGACTTGGCCAGGCCTTCAATGGCGTGGTGGATCACGCTGATGCCGTGCGTCAGGATGCCGCCGCCGACCAGAAACATGGCTGCCGTGCCGGCAATCGACAAGAACTTCATCAGCTTGGGCGCAAAGGCCAAGAGGCCGCGGCCGAAGGCTTGCGTTGCTGCGCCTTTTTGCTGGGTCAGGTGCAGGCCCGCATCGTCCATTTTCACGATGGCAGCCACCAGGCCGTACACGCCCACCGTCATGATGAGCGCAATGCCAGACACCACCGCCGCCTGCTTGGCGAAGGTGGCTGCTGCCACCGTGCCCAGGGAAATAACGATGATTTCGGCCGACAAGATGAAGTCGGTGCGAATCG
Source organism: Comamonadaceae bacterium (assembly GCA_013297875.1). Classification (GTDB taxonomy): domain Bacteria; phylum Pseudomonadota; class Gammaproteobacteria; order Burkholderiales; family Burkholderiaceae_C; genus JAAFIW01. Next base: position 26,632 of record JAAFIW010000025.1, read on the forward strand.
CGCCTTTGATTTTTTCTTTTTCAAAGGCCACCATGTCCACCTGCGGGTTGTTCAGTGCCTGCACCAGGCTTTCGCGGTGAGCCTCGTCTTCGTGGGGGCTGTGCAGGTATTTGTGGGCGATTTTTTCAAAGCCTTCAAAGCACAGGTAAGCGCCACCAATCATCAACAGCGGCGTGATAGCCCAAGACGCAAACGCGCTGATGGCCAGCGCTGCGGGCACCAAAATTAGTTTGTTGACGAACGATCCCTTGGCCACCGCCCACACCACGGGTAGCTCGCGGTCGGCACGCACACCGGCCACTTGCTGGGCATTCAGCGCCAGGTCATCACCCAGCACGCCAGCGGTTTTTTTGGCGGCCACTTTGGTCATCGCCGCCACGTCGTCGAGCACGGCAGCAATATCGTCTAACAGGGTTAACAGGCTGGCTCCGGCCATGGTTGATCTTTCTGTGTGTTGTTAAACCCAGATTTTCCATTAGGCGCACCTTCGGTGCTGTTTGGATTCCAACGGCGCATTTGCGGCCATTTTCGCCCCTCTTCGTCGCCCATGGCACAAGCCATGAGCTCCTCAGTCGGGCCAAAACTGACTCGCAACTGCATCCGTTGTCTATCCAAACCCTAATGGAAATTCTGGGTTGAAGGAGATTCAAGGTTTCGCCGGGCTGGCATCACGGTCGCTTGCGGCCAGCCGCCACACCAGCCAGGCACCCAGCAGTGCATTGCAGACCAGCATGCTACCCACCAGCCAGGCACCGGCCAGACTCAGTGGCCAGTGCTGCCACCACCACAGCAACACGCCAGACAGCGCATTGACCATCAGCATGAGCCAGAACAGTGGGTTGTTGGGTTGAAACAGGTGCCCGATTTTCATGTGTGCCCCGGCTCGCGTTTCAGCGCATCGCTGATCGCTGCCACCGCAGGGTGGGTGATGCGACGCTCGCCGGATATGGCGTAAATCTGCTCGCGCACCGCCAGGGTTTCACCAATGGTGCTCACGCCCCACTGCTCGGCCACCTCATCGGCCACATGGCTGGGCACCGCAAAAACACCGTTGCCGGCCTTGCCAAAGGCCTTCATCAAGGCACTGTCGTCAAAGTCAGCCACCACGCGGGGCGCAATGCGCAACTCGTCAAACCAGCGCATCAACCGGGGGCGTACCGATGCGTCTTCGGCTGGCAGCAGTATCGGGGCCTGGTGCAGGCTCAGCGGAAAGCCCTCGCGCAATGGCTGGGCCAGCGCCGCAATGCCCAAAAACGTCATACCGCATTCCAGCAGCAAATGGTTGTAGCCGCGCACATTCATGCTGGTGCTCATGGGACGGTCAGACAGCACCAGGTCTAACCGGTGCACCGCCAGTTGCGCCAGCAAGTCCGCCAGTCGCCCCTCGCGGCAGCTTAAGCGGGGCGGGGCCGCCAGGTGCAGCACGGGCTCTATCAGCCGGTGCGCGAGCGTTTTGGGTACCACGTCGGCAATGCCCACGCGAAAGTGCGATTGCGCAAGGCCGGGGCGCTCACGCAAAGCCTGCACCAGCTCGTCACCCACGGTGAACAGCCGGTCGGCGTAGTCCATCACCATTTGGCCGGTGTCGGTCAGCTCCAGCTTGCGGCCCGCGCGGCGCCACAGGGCATCACCAATGGCGGTTTCGAGCAGGCGCATTTGCGAGCTGATCGATTGCGGCGTGACATGCAAACGCTCCCCAGCTTTGGCCACACCACCGCATTTGGTAATCATCCAAAAGTAATGCAAATGCTTGTAGTTCAAGGTCAGCATGCTGGCGAATCATCCAAAAAATGGAAGTGGGAGTGTAACAAATACGACTTTATTTTAGTTTGCAGACCCCATAACCTTGCATGCAGAAGTTAATCGCGGGCCTTGTGGTGAGGTCAAGAACTTCAATAACTTTAACCCCCAGGAGACAAGATGGAACGTCGTTCATTTTTAGGCAAGGCTGGCGTCGGTGCCGCCATCGGCAGTGCTTTGGCCGCACCGGCGCTGGTCAGCGCCCAAGGTGCCCAGGTTCGCTGGCGCTGCTCGTCGGGCTTTCCCAAAGCCCTTGACACGATTTTCGGCGCTGCCGAAGACGTGGCCAAACGCGTGGGTGAAGCCACTGGTGGCAAGTTTCAAATCACGGTGGCACCGGCCGGCGAAATTGTGCCCATGCCCCAAGCCGCTGATGCGGTGGCCGCAGGCACGGTGGAATGCTCACACACCGCTGCTTTTTATTACGTTGGCAAAGACCCCACCTGGGCATTTGGCTCCTGCATTCCGTTCGGCATGAACTTTCGCCAGATGAATGCCTGGTGGATGGAAGGGGGCGGCGACAAGCTGTTCAACGACTGGCTCAAGCCACAGGGCATGCGCTACATCCTGTCGGGTAACACAGGCGCGCAAATGGGCGGCTGGTTCCGCAAAGAGATCAAGACGATGGAAGACGTCAAAGGTCTGAAAATGCGCATCCCCGGTTTGGGTGGTCGCTTGTTCCAGGCCGCCGGTGCGGTGCCCCAGCAAATTCCGGGTGGAGACATTTACCCCGCACTGGAGCGCGGAACCATTGACGCCGCTGAATGGGTGGGCCCTTACGACGACGAAAAGCTGGGCTTCAACAAGGTAGCCAAGTTCTACCACTACCCCGGTTTCTGGGAAGGTGGCGCGGCGCTGGGCTGGTTGGTGAACAACAAGGCCTGGGACTCGCTGTCACCCGAATACCGCGCGATCTTCTGGGCTGCAGCCAAAGAGGCCAATGCCGACATGATGGCCAAGTACGACGCGCGCAACGCGCCGGCGCTGCGCCGCCTGATTGCTGGCGGCACCCAGGTCAAGCCTTTCCCTCGGCCCATCATGGACGAGTTTTACAAGCTGGCCCTGCCGATGTACCAGGATATCGGGAAAGAAAACGCCAACTTCAAGCGCATTTACGAGCACTACACGGCCTTCCAGAAAGAATCCGTCAGCTGGATGCGTTTCACCGAAAACACCTTCGACGACTTCATGGCGCAGGCCCTTCGCAACTGACCTCAGCCGTCGGCTCAACCTGAAAACAGACCCCGCTTCGGCGGGGTCTGCGTTTGGGGAAACCATTTGCTTACGAAAAACTGACACTTACAACGAGACACCCATGAACACACTTTTAGCCTTCAGTCGAGCGGTCGACTGGGTCTCTGAGCACGTTGGCAAAGCCGTTGGCTGGCTGCTGTTGCTGGCCGTGCTGATCAGCACCGGCAATGCCTTGATCAGAAAGACCTTCGACATTAGCTCTAATGCCTATTTGGAAGCGCAGTGGTACCTGTTTGCGGCCGTTTTCATGCTGGGCGCAGGCTATGTTTTTCTGCATGACCAGCATGTGCGCATCGACGTGATCGCCAGCAAGCTCAAGCGCCGTACCCAGGTGTGGATTGATGTGGTGGGGATTGTGGGGTTTCTGCTGCCGCTGTGTGTGTTTGTGGCCTGGACCGCTGTGCCGTCGGTACTGTTGGCCTGGAACAGCAATGAAGTGTCGGCCAACCCGGGCGGCTTGATTCGCTGGCCGCTGTATGTATTGGTGCCCATCGGCTTTGTGTTGCTGGCGATGCAGGCGCTGTCCGAGTTGTTCAAACGCCTGGCCTTTCTGACGGGGGCCGGGCCTGACCCGCATGCCAAGCCGGAAAAAACCGACGAGCAGTTGCTGGCTGAAGAGCTGCAGCACGAGGCGGACGCCAAGCTGGCGGCGCAACTGGCCTCCAAACCCACGGGAGCAACACCATGAGCTGGCTGGCTTCCAACATTGCGCCCATCATGTTCGGCGCGCTGCTGCTGTTTTTGTTAACCGGTTTCCCCGTGGCCTTTGCACTGGCCGCCACCGGCATGGTGTTTGGCTGGATTGCGGTGGAACTGTCGATTGTTCCCGCGCTGTTTTTCAACGCGCTGCCATTGCGGCTGTACGGCATCATGAGCAACGACGTGTTGCTGGCGATTCCGTTTTTCACCTTCATGGGCTTGATTCTGGAACGCAGCCGCATGGCCGAAGACCTGCTGGAAACCATTGGCCAGGTGTTTGGCAAGCTGCGTGGTGGCCTGGCGATTGCCGTGGTGCTGGTGGGTGCGATGCTGGCTGCAACCACCGGTGTGGTGGCTGCCAGCGTGATCTCCATGGGCCTGATTTCGCTGCCCATCATGATGCGCTACGGCTACAGCCGACCGCTGGCGGCCGGTGTGATCACCGCGTCCGGCACCCTGGCGCAAATCATTCCGCCGTCTCTGGTGCTGATTGTGATTGCCGACCAATTGGGCCAAAGCGTGGGTGACATGTACAAGGCCGCTTTCATTCCGGCTTTTGCACTGGTGGCCATTTACGTGCTGGCCATGATCGTGCTGGCCGTGATCAGGCCCAAATGGGTACCGGCACTGCCGCCCGAGGCGCTGATCTACCACGAGAGCAATGGCAACACCGGCCACCGCTCGCTGGGGATTCTGACGCTGGCCAGCATCGTGATGGGGGCTACGGTTTTCAATCACTGGGCCCAAATCAAAACCTGGTTGGGTGCCAGCCCCGACTTTGTGCCACCCACGGACGAGAAAGTGGTGATGGCTTTGATGGTCGGTATCTTCTTTGCCTGGGTTGCGGCGGTGCTGGACAAGCTCCTCAAATTCAACCTGCTGTCGACCCTGGCGCGCCAGGTCACCTTCGTGTTGATTCCGCCGCTGCTGCTGGTGTTTCTGGTGCTGGGCACGATTTTCCTGGGTGTGGCCACGCCCACCGAGGGCGGTGCCATGGGCGCAACCGGTGCGTTGATCATGGCCATGGCGCGCAAGCGCCTGAGCATGTCGCTGCTCAAGCAGGCACTGGATTCGTCGTCCAAGCTGGCAATTTTTGTGCTGTTCGTGCTGATTGGCTCCACCATTTTTGCGCTGACTTTTCAGGCTATTGACGGCCCGACCTGGGTGAAGTCGCTGTTTGCGGCGCTACCCGGCGGGCAACTGGGGTTTTTGCTGTTCGTCAACGCCCTGGTGTTTGTGCTGGGCTGCTTTCTGGACTTCTTTGAAATCGCATTCATCTTGCTGCCGCTGCTGCTGCCGGTGTTGAAGGAGCTGGACATCAACCTGGTGTGGTTCGGCGTGATGATTGCGATGAACCTGCAAACCTCGTTCTTGACGCCACCGTTTGGCTTTGCGCTGTTTTACCTGCGCAGTGTTGCGCCCAAAAGCGACTACACCGACAAGGTGACCGGCAAGCGGATTGCGGGCATGAAAACCAGCGACATCTACAAAGGCTCGGTGGCGTTTGTGGCCTTGCAGTTGATCATGGTGGCTGCCATCATTTACGAGCCGCGCATCGTGACCTATGGGCTGGGCGAGCAAAAGGTGCTGGACGTCAAGAATGTGGACATGAACATCACGCCCAAAGAAGATACCGAAGAGGCACCGCCGACGTTTGGCGCACCGGCTTTGCCGCCTGCTAAATAGGGGCCGACTGGTGCCTACACTGGCACCAGTCGCACCGCAAGGTGCTGGAAGTGGGCATCGATTGTCAACACGGCCAGATCGTGCCGCCTGGCAACTGCAGCAATGAGCGCATCCGTCAGTGGCAGCGTTACTCCCGTGGCGCGCAGTTGTCCCAAAGTGTTGCCGGCCTGCACCCAGTCATCGTCGACCACCGACAAGCAAGGAACGCTTGAAAACAGGAACTCCAGTTGCTGCTTTTCTTTGTTTCCTTTGGCATCGCTTTTGATGCCTTGCAGCAACTCGGCAACCGATACGCTACACATCACGGCTTGATCAGCAGCCAGAGCGCGTTCCACGGCATCACCCAGCAGGCCGTTGCTGGCGCGCAGGAAATCTATCCAGGCGCAGGTGTCGACCAATGTCCGGGCTGTCATGGCAGCGTATCAAGCCCTCGCAATTGCCGCCAGTTGTCCTCGACCTGGACTTGCCCGCGCAGTGCCAGGAGCTTTTGCTTGCGCGCTTGCTGCAGGTAGGCATTCAGGGCATAGCGAATGGCGGCGACCGGACTCTTTTCACCCGTGGTCTTCATCACGTCTTCCACTACATCATCATCAAGCGTGAGGGTTGTTCGCATCTTTTTTCCTTTACAGGTGCATCAAAAAAGAGTTTAACAAGATGCAAAATGCCATGCGCAGATAAAGTTACCCGACCCACCGCCGCGCATTGCGCCACAGCTGCATCCACGGGCTCAGCGCATTCCCATCGCCGTCCGTCCAGCTCATCTGCACGTTGCGAAACACGCGCTCGGGGTGGGGCATGAAGGCGGTGAAGCGGCCGTCTGCGGTGGTGACGCCGGTCAGGCCGCCAGGGCTGCCGTTGGGGTTGGCGGGGTAGGTTTCTGTCGGCTGGCCGTGGTTGTCGGTGAAGCGCAGGGCGGGGATGACCTGGCTGGGATTGCCGCGCTGGCTGAAGTTGGCGAAGCCTTCGCCGTGGGCTATGGCAATGGGCAGGCGGCTGCCGGCCATGTCTTTGAAAAACAGGCTGGGGCTGTCCAGCACTTCGACCATGGACAGGCGGGCCTCAAAACGCTCGCTTTGGTTGGTGGTGAAGCGCGGCCAGGCGGCGGCGCCGGGAATGATGTCGGCCAGCTCGGCAAACATCTGGCAGCCGTTGCACACGCCCAGACCGAAGGTGCTGCCGCGCTCGAAAAACGCCTGAAACTGGTCTGACAGCTGTGGGTTGAAGGTGATGCTGCGGGCCCAGCCGATACCTGCGCCCAGGGTGTCGCCATAGCTGAAGCCGCCGCAGGCCACCAGGCCCGCAAAGTCAGCAAGCTGGGCGCGGCCGGTTTGCAGGTCGGTCATGTGCACGTCAAAGGCCTCAAAGCCGGCTTCGGTGAAGGCGTAGGCCATTTCCACGTGGGAATTGACGCCCTGCTCGCGCAGGATGGCGACTTTTGGCTTACTCAACATCAACCCAGTCGCTACTGAATTGATAGCTGCTGGAGCAGTATTTACCTGGGCGGGTGGCCAGTTTTGCTTAAAACTGTCACTTAAATGGGTGTGCAGGCCGGGGTTGACCAGGTCACCCACGGCCGCATGCTCAGCATCTGCACCCGCCGGGTTGTCGCGCTGCTGGCAGATCTTCCAGCTCACGCTGTCCCACACCTGGTGCAGGTCTTGTAGCTTGGCGCTGAACACGGCTTTGGTGTCGCGCCAGACCTGAACCTGGCCTTTGCCCACATCCATGGCGGACGACGCGGGCCGGGTTTTGCCGATGAAGTGGCTGTGGCGGCTCAGGCCATGCTCGCGCAGGGTTTGCATCACGGCGTTGCGCTGGTCTGTGCGCACCTGTAGCACCACGCCCAGCTCTTCGTTGAACAGGGCCTTGAGCGTGAGTTCGTCGCGCCGGGCGCTGACCTGGCCGGCCCAGTTTTTCGCGTCGCCGTATTCCGCCCGGCTGTCGCTGATGCCGTCGCCTTGCACCAGCAGCATGTCGATGTTCAGCGACACGCCCACGTTGCCTGCAAAGGCCATTTCGCAGACGGCCGCGAAAAGTCCGCCGTCGCTGCGGTCGTGGTAAGCCAGCAGCTGGCCTTGGGCGCGCAGGGTGTTGATGGCCTTGACCAGGTTGATCAGGTCTTGCGGCTCGTCCAGATCGGGCGGCACATCGCCCACCTGCGCCAGCGTCTGCGCCAGGATGCTGCCGCCCATGCGGTGCTGGCCGTGGCCCAGGTCGACCAGTACGAGCGTGGTGTCGGCCTCGGCGGCGTTGAGCTGCGGCGTGAGGGTGCCGCGCACGTCGGCCAAGGTGGCAAAGGCGCTAACGATGAGGCTGACGGGGGAGGTGACCTTCTGGTCTTTCGTCTCGTGCTTCCATTGCGTGCGCATCGACAGGCTGTCTTTGCCCACCGGAATGGAAATACCCAGCGCCGGGCACAGTTGCATGCCCACGGCCTGCACCGCGTCATACAGCGCGGCGTCTTCGCCGGGCTCGCCACACGCGGCCATCCAGTTGGCTGAGAGCTTGACGCGGGGCAGTTCAATCGGCGCCGCCAGCAGATTGGTAATCGCCTCGGCCACCGCCATGCGGGCCGACGCCGCTGCACCGAGCACGGCCAGCGGCGTGCGCTCGCCCATGCTCATGGCCTCGCCCGCAAAGCCCTTGAAATCGGCCAGCGTGACCGCGCAATCGGCCACCGGCACCTGCCACGGGCCCACCATCTGGTCACGGTGCGTGAGGCCGCCCACGGTGCGGTCGCCGATGGTGATGAGGAAGCGCTTGGACGCGACGGTGGGGTGGCTGAGGACCTGGATGGCGGCTTGTTGGAGGTCTAGGTCGGTGAGGTTAAGAGGTTTGAACTGGCGGGTGATGCGCTGCACGTTTCGGTGCATCTTGGGCGGTTTGCCTAGCAGCACGTTCATGGGCATGTTGACGGGGGCATCAGCCGCATCCGACACCACCAATTGCCGCTCCTGCGTCGCCACCCCCACCACCGCAAACGGACACCGCTCCCGCTCGCAAATCGCCTGAAACTGAGCCAAAGATTCCGGCGCGATGGCCAGCACATACCGCTCCTGGCTTTCGTTACACCAAATCTCTTTCGGTGCCAGCCCCGAAGCCTCCAGCGGCACAGCGCGCAAATCAAAGTGCGCCCCGCGCCCCGCGTCGTTCGTCAGCTCAGGAAAGGCGTTGCTCAAGCCCCCCGCCCCCACATCGTGAATCGCCAGAATCGGGTTGGCCGCCTGCAACAAGGCGCATTGCGTGATGACCTCCTGCGCCCGACGCTCGATTTCCGGGTTGCCGCGCTGCACCGAATCAAAGTCCAGGTCGGCGGCATTCGCGCCCGTGGCCAGTGAACTGGCGGCGCTGCCGCCCATTCCGATGCGCATGCCGGGGCCGCCCAGTTGAATCAACAAGCTGCCGGCTGGGAAGGCGATTTTTTGGGTTTGAGTGGCGTCGATGCTGCCCAGCCCACCCGCAATCATGATGGGCTTGTGGTAGCCACGCTGCACGGTGTCTACGTCGCTGGTGGCCGTTTGCTCGTATTCGCGGAAGTAGCCCAGCAAATTGGGCCGGCCAAACTCGTTGTTGAAGGCGGCACCGCCCAGCGGGCCTTCGGTCATGATTTGCAAGGGGCTGGCGATGTGGCTTGGCTTGCCGCCGCTGCGGTCGCTCAGGCCAGCCCAGAGTTTGGACACGGTGAACCCGGTCAACCCGGCTTTGGGCCTGGAGCCGCGGCCCGTCGCCCCCTCGTCGCGAATCTCGCCACCCGCGCCGGTGCTGGCACCGGGGAACGGGGAGATGGCGGTGGGGTGGTTGTGGGTTTCAACCTTCATCAAGACATGACTCAAGACGCTACGTTTTTCATAGCTGCTTGAGCAATATTCACCTGGGCGGGTGGCTGATTTGGCATCAAAAACGGCTGCAAAGCGCTCCACCTGCGTGCCCTGCATCACCGAAGCGTTGTCGCTGTAAGCCACCACCGTGTGCTGCGGGCTGGTCTGGTGGGTGTGGCGAATCATCGCAAACAGGCTTTTGTCTTGCGCCACGCCGTCAATCGTGAAGGCTGCGTTGAAGATTTTGTGGCGGCAGTGCTCGCTGTTGGCCTGCGCAAACATCATCAACTCCACATCGCTGGGGTTGCGGCCCAGTTGGGAAAAGGCTTGCTGCAAGTAGTCGATTTCGTCGTCAGCCAGCGCCAGGCCGAACTGGGTGTTGGCTCGTACCAAAGCGGCGCGGCCACCGGCCAGCACGTCAATGTGCTCCATGGCGGCGGCGGGCAGCTCGGTGAACAAGCCCTGTGCTTGTTCACGGGTAAAAAACACGCTTTCCGTCATGCGGTCGTGCAACACCGAGGCGGCTGCGTGCAAGCTCGCCTCGTCAAGTGTTGCTTTGCCAAACAGCTTGGCCTTGAGCGACAGGTGAAATTCTGTGACACGCTCCACGCGTTTGACGGCCAGGCCGCAATTACGCGCAATGTCAGTGGCCTTGGACGCCCAGGGCGACACGGTACCCAGGCGGGGCGACACCACCACCAACACGCTTTGGCTCGGCACATCGGCGCTGTGCTCGCCATAGCTCAGCAAGCGGGCCAGCTGCTGGTGCTGGTCTGGCAGCAGTGCGGCCTGCGTGGCCACCCAATGCACATGGCGTGCGGACACCGCGGTGATGCGCGCATCGACGGTTTGAAGTTGGACAAGAAGCTGTTGGGCTTTGAAGGCACTGAGGGCGTTGCCACCGTCAAACTGGGTGATGTGCAGGGTCACGAGAGGGGCCGTTCGGGCTGAAAGGGGCGAATTTTATCGGTTGCGGGCTCGACCGCCCCGCTTTGCCTGCTGCATGCAGCGGCGGTACAGGGCCAAAAAAAAGCCACCTTGCGGTGGCTTTTTTGACAAGAGCCCAAAGACTCTGTGAATTAACGAACCACGGCGATCTGGTCGCGCTTGCCGCCTTTGTAGGTGTACAAGGTCAGGGCACCGTTCAACACATCGCCTTTTGGATCGAAGGAGATCGTGCCGGTCACGCCTTTGTAGTCTTTGGTAGCAGCCAACACAGGCAGATATTTCGCTGGCTCGGCAGAGCCGGCCTTCACCATGGCAGCCACCATCACGTTCAGAGCGTCATACACATAGGGCTCATATACGGTCACGTCGATGTTGAAACGCTTTTTGTAGTCAGCATAGAACTTGTCCATGCCTGCTTTTTGTGTTCCTTCGACGCCACCGGCTTCGGCGCACACCACCTGGCCGTCGGCCATGGCGTCGCCCGCCAGCTTGGGCAGCTCGCTGGAGCAAATGCCGTCGCCGCCCATGAACTTGGCTGTCACGCCCAGGTTTTTCATCTGGCGCATCATCGGGCCAGCTACAGCGTCCATACCGCCGAAGAACACTACGTCAGGCTTTTTGCCTTTCAGCGTGGTCAAAATAGGCATGAAGTCAGTGGCTTTGTCGTTGGTGAACTCGCGGCCCACAATCTTGCCGCCAGCAGCTTTCACGGCCTTCTCAAACTCGTCTGCCACGCCTTGGCCGTAAGCAGTGCGGTCATCAATCACGGCAATGGCCTTGCCTTTCAGGTTTTTCACGGCATAACGGCCCAGGGTGCCGCCCAGGTGGACGTCGTCAGCCACCACGCGGAAGGTGGTTTTGTAACCGTTACGGGTGAATTTTGGGTTGGTGGCCGATGGGGAAATTTGGGGAATGCCCGCATCGCTGTAGATTTTGGATGCTGGGATGGATGTACCGGAGTTCAGGTGACCGATCACACCGGCAACTTTCATGTCAACCAGTTTCTGTGCAACAGACGTGCCCTGTTTTGGGTCGGCACCATCGTCCTCAGCCGCCAATTCGAGCTTGACTTTCTTGCCCCCAATGGTCACCCCCTTGGCGTTCAGGTCTTCAATGGCCATCTTGGCACCGTTTTCGTTACCTTTACCCAGGTGCGCAATACCGCCCGATGTTGGGCCAACGTGGCCGATTTTCACGACCATGTCCTGGGCGAAAGCCATTCCCGCGAAAGCGGTCAGGGCAGCAACAGCGGTCAGCTTGAATTTCATTTGCATGGAGATCTCCAGATAGAAAAAGGAAAAGTTAAGAAAAAACGAAGCACTCTACGGGCGCTTGGCCGTCGCGGAAGATATCGCAATTTTCAGGCCCGAACCATAGGGAACACGCTAGTTATCGAGGCATAAGGGGTTTTACTTTTGTAGCGGTAGCGCTTATGCAGCCTGCCTACACTGCTCTCGAAATAGGGGTACGCCTCTCAAGGGCCCGGCGCAGGCTGGGTATCGGTGCCACCCAAATCAGCCAGCAGCGCTTGCGCCACCGTCAGGCGGACCGTCTGTTCGATTTCCCGCCGCAAAGCGGGACCCAAGGCGCGGGTCTGCTCCATCACCACCTTGGCGGTAGCTTCACGCACACGCTGGTCGAGCACCGCATCCACCCGCTCCATCACGCGGCGAACCAGCTGGTCTTCCAGCTCCGCCGGATCGGCCGGCCGGTGCGATTTGACAGCTGGCAGGGCTCGGGCGGTACTTGCAACCGCTGGCCTGGGGGCCGATACGGCAAGGCCTGCCGCCGGGGCGAGCGGTGGCTTGGGCGGGGGCACTGGTGCGGACGGAGGCGTTTTGTCGGCGGCAGGCGGCACGCGCACCACATCGGTGAGCGTGGGCACAAAACGCGGCGGTGGACGTGGGGAAGTAGCCATCGAAAACCCGTGCTGCATCAAGCGGCGGGCACGCCTGCATCGTGTCGCACCACGGAGTAGCCTTGCTGAACATACTGTTTCCAGCGCACGCGGGCGGCGTTGCGGTCTTGTTCATCGGTGCTGACCACTTCAATCAGGCGTGCAAAACGCTCAAACCCCAATGGCACGGCTTCGCCCATGTTGACCAGCACCTGCTGATGCGGTGTGTTGCTGGCATCCGCCGTGAGCACCACCGGAGAAGCATTCAACACCTGGGGGTCCGCAGACGCCTGGCAATGCGGCACAAATTCCAGCGGGGCAAACGTCCACAACTGGACATCCATGCGCTGTAGCAAGGCGACCGACCCGGTCACCACCACCTGAGCACCCTGCCCCACGGCCTTGCGCAGCAGCCGGCAGGCATAGCCCAGCTTGTCGGGTGCATTGAAATGAAAAGCCACTTCGGTCATGCCGATGGCGTGCTGGGTTTGGCTCGGGGTGAGCGGGCTTTGGCAACCGGCAAGCTGCCAATGTCCTGGGCCATCAGGTAAGCCAGCAGCAAGCCGACGGGCCGGCCGGTAGAGCCTTTGGACGAGCCGCTTTTCCAGGCAGTGCCCGCAATATCCAGGTGTGCCCAGGGAAACTGGCCCACGAAACGCTGCAAAAATTTGGCTGCGACCACCGCGCCCCCGGCTCGCCCCGCCACATTGGCCACGTCGGCAAACTTGCTTTTCAGGCCTTCTGCGTAATCGTCGTCCAGCGGCATGCGCCAGCACGGATCCAGCGCAGCGTCGCCGGCCTGTACCAGGGCCTCGGCCAGGGCATCGCTGCTGGCAAACATGCCGCTGCGCACGGCCCCCAAGGCCACCACACAGGCACCGGTAAGCGTGGCAATGTCAATCACCGCGCGCGGTTTGAAGCGCTCGGCGTAGCTCAAAGCGTCGCACAAAATCAAACGGCCCTCAGCGTCGGTGTTCAGCACCTCAATGGTCTGACCACTCATGCTCGTGACCACATCACCGGGTTTGACGGCATTGCCTGCAGGCATGTTTTCGCAGGTGGGAATCAGGCCGACCACGTTGATCGCGGGTTTGAGTTGCGCCAGCGCGGCAAATGTGCCCAGCACGCTGGCCGCACCGCACATGTCGAATTTCATTTCGTCCATCTCGGAGGCCGGTTTGATGGAAATGCCGCCGGTATCAAAGGTGATGCCTTTGCCAATCAGCACCACCGGCGCCTGGTTTTTGGGGCCACCGTCGTAATGCAGCACCACAAAGCGCAGGGGTTCGGTCGATCCACGTGCAACCGACATGAAAGAGCCCATGCCCAGTTTGGCCACTTCCTTGGGCCCCAGCACCTCGCAACGCATACCGGTTTGCTTGGCCAGGTCTTGCGCCGCGCCTGCCAGCAAGGTGGGTGTGGCGTGGTTCGCCGGGCGGTTGCCCCATTCCTTGGCCAACTCAATGCCTTGCACGGCGGCAGCGGCATGCTGGAAATCGTCCAGCACGGCCGGGCGGTTGGGCACGCCCACCACGCAGCGCTCCAGGCGGCGGCCTTCCTTTTTGCTCAATGTGGTGGTGTACACATAGGTCGCCTCGGCCAAGCCCAGCACCGCCGCGCGCACCCCGGCTGCGCTGGGCGCCTCAGTAAAACACAGCACCACCCGCCGGACAGCGACCCCTTTGATGGCGGCTGCCGCCGCTTCCACCGCTTTTTTAAGGCTCTTGGGTGTCCCGTCACCACAGCCGGCCACCAACAAGCGGGGTGCCTTGCACGTGTCGCTGGCATACAGCTGTAGCAATTTGCCCGGCTTGGACTCCCAGTGGCCGCTGGACAGGGCTTGGTGAATCAAGGCCGACAAGCTGTCATCGGCCGAGGAAAACACTTGGCTGACGACCACGATGAGTGCGTCGCAGGCTTGCTGCGCGGCGCTGGACACGGTCAGCGACTTGAGTTCAAAGTTCATAATTAACAGGATGTTATTCGATTCATCTGTTCGCAAAGAGTTGTCCCGCAGCTTCGGTGCCACCCTGGTCGTGCTGGTCACGATTGTCATGACGATGACCTTGATCCGTACCCTGGGCCAGGCGACACGGGGCAGCGTCAACCCGCAGGAAGTGTTGATGGTGATGGGCTACACGGTGCTGGGGTTTTTGCCACCCATCTTGAGTTTGAGCCTGTTTATCTCCATCGTGAGCAGCCTGTCCCGCATGTACAAAGACAGCGAAATGGTGATCTGGTTTTCCAGCGGGCGCGGCTTGGTATCGTTTGTGGGCCCGCTGTGGCGCTTTGCCTGGCCCGTATTGCTGGTCATTGCCGTGCTGTCGCTGGTCATATGGCCCTGGTCGAACCAGCAAACCCAGGATCTAAAAGACCGGTACGGACAGCGTGGAGACCTGGAACGCGTGTCGCCCGGCCAGTTTCAGGAATCGTCCAGTGGCAAGCGCGTTTTTTTTCTGGACAAAGACTCGCCCGACAACAAATCAGGCAACAACATCTTCATCTCGTCCATCGAAGGCGGCAAGGAAACCGTGACTTCTGCGCGTACGGGCCGCGTCATCGTGCAGGGTGACAGCCAGTTTTTGCTGCTGCAAAACGGGCAGCGCCTGGAAGGCAATGTCCGTGGCAACGAACTGAAAGTCAGCGAGTTCGAGGAATACGGCAACCGCATCGGAGCCGGTTCCAATGTGGTGCCCGAGGCGGCACCCGCCAAGGCCCGTAGCACCGTTACGCTGCTCACGGTGCGTACGCCCACACACCTGGGCGAGCTAGCCTGGCGCTTGGGACTGGCCGTGGCTGCGGTGAATTTTGTACTCATCGCCCTGTGCGTGCCGGGCGGCTCGGCCCGAGTGGGGCGTAGCGGCAACCTGGTATTTGCCCTGTTTGCGTTTGTCACCTACTACAACGTGCTCAATGTGGGACAAAACTGGATAGCCTCGGGCCGCTCCAGCTTTGGGCTGTTCTCCCTGGGCCTGCATGGGGGCGCCCTGCTGCTGGCTGTGCTGTGGCTGATCAAGCGCCACAACAACTGGACACTGCGCTCGCTGATTCGCCGTGTGCCTACCAGGCGGGTCGCAGCATGAAAACGATTCGCCGACTGATCTACAGCGAAGTGCTGTCTGCGGTGCTGTTTGTCACGCTGGGTTTTATTGCGCTTTTCTTCTTTTTTGACTTTGTAGACGACTTGCCCAATGTGGGCCGCGACACGTATCGCCTGACGCACAGCCTGGTGTATGTCACCTTGCTGGTACCCAGCCACTTGTACGAGCTGCTTCCCATCACAGTGCTGATTGGCACCATTTTTGTAATGGCTCGCATGGCCCAAAGCTCCGAGTTCACCATCTTGCGCACCAGCGGCCTGGGGCCGTGGCGGGCGCTGCGCAGCCTGCTGGTGCTGGGGGCCGCGTTTGTGGCCTTCACGTTTGCGATTGGCGACTACCTGGCCCCACTGGCCGACCGCAACGCGCAGTTGCTTAAAGCGCGCTTTCAGGGCCGCATCAGCGTGGGCCAGACCGGTGCCTGGCTCAAGGAAAAGCAGACCAACCGCTCGTATGCGGTCAACATCGCCGCGCTCACACCCGATGGCCAGATGCGCGGTGTGCGCATTTTTGAGTTTGATGCCAAAGGCTTTTTACTCTCTCTCACACAAGCGACCGCCGGGCAGTTTGAGACCGCTTCTTCAGACACCGGCAGCGTGTGGCTGCTTAAACAGGTTGAGCGAACACTGTTCGTGGCACCGGCTGACCCGGTGACTGACGCCAAAGCGCCGGGCGAGGCGGTGCCTGTTGCCCCGGTTGCACGGGTACAGCGCACACAACTGCCCGCGGTGAGTTGGCCCACCGAGATCACGCCCGAGATGGTGTCGGTTGCCCTGCTCAAACCCGAGCGCATGGCAACCCTGGATCTGTTTGACTACATCCAGCATCTACAAGCCAACGGTCAGACCTCCCAGCGCTATGAAATTGAGTTCTGGCGCAAGGTGTTTTACCCCTTGAGCTGCGTGGTGATGGTGGTAATGGCGCTGCCCTTTGCATATCTGCATTTTCGAAGTGGTGCCATCACCAGCTATATGTTCGGCGGCGTGCTGGTGGGTATCAGTTTTTTCCTCCTCAACAACGTATTTGGCTACATTGGTAACCTCAACGCCTGGTGGCCGTGGCTCACCGCCGCTGCACCGGGACTGATTTACTCTGTGCTCTCGCTGGGTGCTTTTAGCTGGCTGGTTTTAAGGCAATAAGAAGATGAATGAAGCAACCGGTGCAGTGATTCTGTTTGGCCATGGTTCACGCGATCCGCTGTGGCGGCTGCCGATTGAATCGGTGGCCACGCGCGCGGCGCTGGCCAACCCCGGGCGCACAGTGCGCTGCGCCTACCTGGAATTGACACCACCCGATCTGCCCACAGTTGCTACTGAATTAATAGCTGGTGGAGCAGATTTCATAAGGGTGATACCGATGTTTTTAGGCAAAGGTCGTCATGCCCGTGAAGATCTGCCCGCCTTGATGGACGCTTTGCAGCAAGCCCACCCCACTGTGCATTTCGATCTGCGCCCTTCGGTGGGCGAAGACGAGCGGGTGCTGGAACTGCTGACGCGGATGGCGTTAGAACCGTAAAACAATGAATCTGCACCAATTTCGTTTTGTTCAGGAGGCGGCACGCCGCGGACTGAACCTTACCGAAGCCGCCAAGGTGCTCAACACCTCGCAGCCTGGCGTGTCCAAGGCCATCATCGAGCTGGAAGAAGAATTGGGCATCGAAATATTTGCCCGTCACGGCAAGCGCCTGAAACGCATCACCGAGCCGGGCGAACATGTACTCAAAAGCATAGAAGTCATCATGCGCGAGATCGGCAATCTCAAGCGCATTGGCGAGCAGTTCAGTGCGCAGGACAGCGGCACCTTGTCGATTGCCACCACCCACACCCAGGCGCGGTACGTGCTGCCACCGCACGTGGCCAAACTGCGCGAGGCCTACCCCAAGGTCAACGTCAGCTTGCATCAGGGCGCGCCAGATCAGGTCGCCCGCATGGTGCTGGACGAGGTGGCGGAAATTGGTATTGCCACCGAATCACTGGCCGCCTACGATGAACTGGTCACCCTGCCCTGCTATGAGTGGCAGCATGTGCTGGTGCTGCCCAGCAGTCACCCGCTATTAAAAAAAGAGCGTATCAGCCTTGCTGATATTGCACTGGAGCCTGTTATCACGTATCACCCGTCGTTTACAGGGCGCACCCGCATCGATGCGGCCTTTGCGGCCAACAAACTGGCACCTCGCATCGCCCTGGAAGCGATTGACTCAGACGTGATCAAGACCTACGTGCGCCTGGGCCTGGGTGTCGGGATCGTGGCCGAAATGGCGGTGCGCGACGAGCTGGCGACGCCGGGCGATCTGGTCGTGCGGCCAGCAGGCCATTTGTTTGGTCAAAACCTGGCGCGGGTGGCGTTCAAGCGCGGCGCTTATCTGCGAAATTTTGTTTATAAGTTTGCCGAGCTGATCAGCGACCGGCTGGATCGCAAGTTGATTGCCAAAGCCATGAGCGGGCAGGCCAATGATTGGGAATAGCTGATTCACGCCTTATGACGCCCGACACCACCCAGTCAAAAGCATGGTCGCTGCGCACCGTTTTGGTGTCCAGTCTGCTGCTGTTCTCGATCCTGCCCGCACTGATTGTGGGTTGGGTGATGTACCGCAGCAATGTGCAAAGCGTGGGCGAGTTGTCGCAAAAAATCGTGCGCGATGTCGCCCTGCGCGTGCAGCTGGACACTGAAAACCACGTCATGCAGGTGCATTCGCTGCTCAATGGCTTCTTGCCGGCCCACTACACCCAAACCCAGTTGATGGATGCGCGGCAATTAATGGCCGAACCCCGTGCGTTCGAGCGCACAGCCTTCCAGTTTTCACGCATGTCGCCCAACGTCTCATTTGTGTACTTTGGCAATACACAAGGCGAGTTTTACGGTGTGCAAAAGGATCTGGATGATGTCCATCAACGGGCCAAGGTACACATCCGCACGGCGGGGCAAGGCGGTCGCCGCTACTTTCTGGCCGAGCAGGCCGGTGACCGGGGGCTGGAATTGCCTGCTGAGACCAAGGCCTTCGAACCACGGCAGCGCCCCTGGTACCTGGCAGCGCAGGACAAGAAAAACCGGGTCTTTTCATCGGTTTACCCATCGGCGTCTTCTGGACAGCTGCTGATCACGCTGGCGCAACCCGTGGTCGACGCCAACGGCGCGGTGATGGGTGTTTTTGCCGCCGATCTGTTTCTTAAACGGTTAGACGAGTTATTGCGGGCCCAAAACATCAGCCCCAACGGGGCTGCCATGCTGCTGGATGAGCAGGGCTACTTGCTCGCCACATCGGTGGGTGACCCCTTGTTTTCCCACAAGGGAAACGAGCTTGAACGTCACCGCCCCGGCGAAAGTACCGACCGAGCCATCTCCAAGAGTTTTCAGGCCATTGCCCAATTGATGGCACCCGCTCGCGACATGCCGTCCCAGCGAACCCGGCTGGACCAACGCGTTGACCTGCCAGACGGCGAAAGCCTGCTGACGGTGATGCGACCTTTTGGTGATTCGCTGGGCTTGAATTGGACGCTGATCGTGGCAGCACCCGAAAGCGATTTTTCTGCCGAACGGCGCAGTGCCATCCTGAACTCGGTCTACCTAATGCTGGCTGTGCTGGCACTGGGGGCTGTGTTTTCCGCCCTGCTGGCCTACCGCGTCAGCCACCGCTTTGGCCAACTTAAACAGGCAGCACTGGTACTGGGCCATGGCCGCGTGCCACCCATTGACCTGCGCTCCAGTATTGCCGAGGTGCGGGTTCTGTCGGCGGCGTTGCACAACAGCGCGAAAGAGATCGAGCACAGCCGCACGGCCATTCAGACGCAGGCAAATGCTTTGCACGACGCCAATACCTACCTGGAGCAGCGCGTCAGAGAACGCACTGCAGAGTTGGAAGTGTCGCGCGAAGAGGCGCTGGCTGCTGCCCGTGCCAAATCGACCTTTCTGGCCACCATGAGCCACGAAATCCGCACACCACTCAATGGCGTGGTGGGCATGGCTACCTTGATGGCCGATACACCGCTAAACGCTGAGCAAAACGACTACCTGCACACCATGCGCGTGTCCAGCGACCAGTTGCTGGGCGTGATCAACGATATTCTGGATTTTTCCAAAGTGGAGTCCGGTAAGTTAGAGTTGGAAAACGAACCCTTGAGCGTTCGTGCCACGGTGGAAGAAGCCTGTGAAATTGCGGCTGCGCGTGTCCGTGAAAAGGGCCTGGACATGCTGGTGGACATCAGCGACAGCGTGCCCGACTGGGTCAGCGGCGACGTAACACGCTTACGCCAAATTTTGCTCAATTACATCAACAACGCCGTCAAATTCACCGAGCAGGGGCAGATTGTCATCAGCGTGATAGTGGTTCAGGGGCTGCCTAAGAAAGATGACTTGCCAGCCAAAGTGGTGTTGGGTTTTCGCGTGAATGACACGGGAATTGGCATTCCCCATGACCGCCAGCACACCTTGTTTGAATCGTTCTCGCAGGTCGACTCGTCCACCACCCGCCGCTATGGTGGCACCGGCCTGGGCCTGGCCATCTGCAAGCGGCTGGCCGGCTTGATGGGCGGCGAGGTGGGCATGGAATCGTCGCCCGGTGCGGGCTCCACCTTCTGGTTCACTGCGCAACTGGCGTTGGCAAGGCAACCCGATCCGTCGTCGTCGCAGCTGTTTGGCATGGCCAGCCTGGTGGGCAAAAAGGCGGTGGTGGTGGACGACACGCCTTTGCATCTGCGCATTCTGGACAAACAACTACGTCGCTGGGGCATGCAGGCGGTGCTGTTTGGTCAGGCAGCACCGGCCTTGAAGTGGTTGCTGGACAACCGGGCGGACGTAGTCATCACCGACATGCACATGCCCGAGATCGATGGCCTGGGTTTTGCGCAAGCGGTGCGCCAGCGCCACCCGCATATGCACTTGGTGCTGCTGACATCGGGCAACATGCCGACGCGCGAGTCCATCAAGGTGTTCAACGCCTGCTTGCTCAAACCCTATCGGCAAGCCCAGTTGTTTGACGCGCTGACCGGCGCAGCCTCATTGCGCAACGCAACGCTACCGGCGGTGGCCGCGGTACCGCGCAAACATCAGCTGGTGCTGGTGGCCGACGACAACTCGGTGAACCTGAAGGTTGCGAACTTCATGCTCACCAAGCTGGGCTACGAAACGGCAACTGCGCTGAACGGGCGCGAGGCGGTGGACAAGGTCACACAGTCATTGCTTCCTGGTGGCGTGCCGTATGCCGCTGTGTTGATGGACGTGAACATGCCGGTGCTGGACGGGATTCGTGCCACCGAGCAAATTAATCAGATGCACGGCCCACTGGCACCCCCGATCTGGGCACTCACGGCGTCGGTGCTGCTGGAAGACCGGCAGCGCTACATGGCCGCTGGCATGCGGGGGCCATTGTCCAAGCCCATGTACATCGACGAACTGGCGCAGGCGCTGTCCCAGGTCGCCGTTAACCCAGCCACCGACACCGATTCGCAATTAGCCACCTTGCCAGCGCTGGCAGACACCAGCGTATTGAACGCCGCCAGCGCACCCGAACAGGCACAACATGCCAGCACCCTGGTGGATTGGGCTCGACTGGCGCAGTTTGCCGACTTTGACGACGATGGTGGCAGCCTGGTGCGCAGCGTGGTCAACCTGTTTGTGGCCGAGTTACCCGGTCGCTTGATGGCCATTCGCCGAGGCTTTGACGACCACAATATTGACGATCTGTCGCTGGCCGCTCACGCGCTCAAAGGTGCCGCCTCCAACGTGGGTGCCAGCGCCATCAGCCAGGCTTGTTTTGTGCTGGAGCAGTCGTGCAAAGACGGGCAATGGCCGCCGGATCTGGCGCAACAACTCGCAAAAATTGAAGCCCTGGGGCCACAAACCCAACGTGCCTTTGGCAACTGGGCCCAAGCATCAATATCCGAACCGTCCACCAACACCCCAAACCGCGATGCCAGTGATTGAACGCACACCCACCCTGCAGACCAAGCTGCCCGCCGTTGGCACCACCATTTTCACCATCATGTCTGGCCTGGCAAGCGAAGTGGGTGCGGTGAATCTGGGCCAGGGCTTTCCGGATTTCCATTGCGACCCAGCCCTGGTGCAAGCCGTGACCGACGCCATGACACAAGGCCACAACCAGTACCCGCCCATGCCCGGTGTGCCTGCATTGCGCCACGCGGTTGCTACCAAAATAGAAGCTGCTACAGCCCGCCAGTATTGCCCCAACAGCTGCATCACCATCACGGCCGGTGCCACGCAAGCCATCATCACAGCCATTCTGGCGGTGGTGCGTGCGGGTGACGAAGTGATTGTGCTGGAGCCCTGCTACGACAGCTACGTGCCCAACATCGAACTGGCCGGCGGCACCGTGGTGCGTGTGCCCCTGACACCGGGCAGCTTTCGCCCGGACTTTGAAAAAATAGCCGCCGCCATCACCCCCAAAACCCGCGCCATCCTGATCAACAGCCCGCACAACCCGTCGGCCACCGTTTGGTCTGATACCGACATGCTGACCTTGCAAGACCTGCTGGCACCCACCGACGTGCTGCTGATCAGCGATGAGGTGTACGAGCACATGGTGTTTGACGGTCAGCGCCACAACAGTGCCGCCCACTACCCCGGCCTGGCCGCCCGCGCCTTCATCGTCAGCAGCTTCGGCAAAACCTTTCATGTGACCGGCTGGAAAGTGGGTTACGTGGCCGCGCCCGCGCCTCTGACGGTCGAGTTTCGCAAGGTGCACCAGTTCAATGTGTTCACCGTGAACACGCCAGTGCAGCACGCACTGGCCAATTACTTGGGCAACCCCGCGCCACACCAGGAGCTGCCCGCGTTTTATCAACGCAAACGGGACCTGTTTCGTGCTGGCCTGGCGCAAACCCGCTTCAAGCTGCTGCCCAGCGAAGGCAGCTACTTTCAGTGCGTGGGCATCAGCGACCTGGCCGTGACCGAACGCGATTTACCTGAGGCCGATTTCTGCCAGTGGCTCACACGCGAAATCGGCGTGGCAGCCATTCCACTGTCTGCTTTCTACGGCAACGGCTTTGACCAGAAAGTGGTGCGCTTTTGCTTTGCCAAACAGGATGAAACCTTGAACCTGGCGCTGGAGCGCTTAAGCAAGCTGTAGAACTGGCCTTCAAGCAGCGCAACCCGCAGGGATCCTGGATATGCTTGTCCAGTGCTCCCTGAATCTCAAGCAACACCACGCCGCATCGCCCATCTGGACATGGACGCGTTCTATGCGTCCGTCGAGCTGCTGCGCTACCCGCAGCTCAAGGGCTTGCCGGTAGTGATCGGCGGAGGCCGCAGGCGGCTGGATGAAGCCTTGCGCGACGCGCATGCTGACAGGCCCCTGGCCGAGATCCCGGTAGCCGCCTTCCCGGTGCTGCGCGACTACGCAGGCCGCGGCGTGATCACCACGGCCACCTACGCGGCGCGGCAATTTGGCGTGGGCTCGGCAATGGGCTTGATGAAGGCAGCCAAGCTGTGCCCACAAGCGATTTTGTTGCCGGTGGACTTTGATGAGTACCGCAAATACTCGCGCCTGTTCAAGGCCACCGTGACCGAGCTGGCTCCGCAGATGGAAGACCGTGGCGTGGACGAGGTGTATGCCGACTTCACCCATGTGCCCGGTGGCCAGCGCGAGGGTGGGCGGGTGCTGGCGCGGCTGATTCAAAAGAGCATTTTTGAGCGCACCGGCCTGACCTGCTCGGTGGGGGTGGCACCCAACAAACTGCTGGCCAAAATGGCCAGCGAGTTCAACAAACCCAATGGCATTTCGGTGGTGTTTGAGGCCGATGTGCAAACGAAAATCTGGCCTCTGCCCTGCCGCAAAATCAATGGCATCGGCCCCAAGGCCGAGATCAAGCTGGCCAAGCTGCATATCCACACGATTGGTGATCTGGCGGCCCAGCCACGTGAATGGTTGGTCGATAACTTTGGCAAGGCTTATGGTGCCTGGTTACACGACGCATCGCGCGGCCGGGACAACCGCGCCGTGGTCACCGAGAGCGAGCCGGTGTCCATCAGCCGAGAGACCACGTTTGACCGCGACCTGCACGCGGTGCGCGACAAGGCGCAGTTGGGTCAGATCTTTACCGAGCTGTGCACCAAACTGGCGGGCGACCTGCAGCGCAAAGGCTATGTGGGCAAAACCATCGGCATCAAGCTGCGCTATGACAACTTCAAAAGCGTCACACGCGACCAGACTATTGAGACGCATACCCACGACGCCACCACTATCCGACACACCGCTGGACTGTGCCTCAAACGCGTGAACTTGGCACCGCGCCTTCGCCTGCTGGGTGTGCGCGTCGGTGGGCTGATGAAAATGAGTGACTTTGTGCAACAGGCCGTAGATAGCAAGTTAGCAACTACCCCAGCAGCCGATGGCAATCTGAGCCTGTTTTGACCACGACCTGAAAATTAATTGGCATTCTTTGCAGCAACCCTGTAACCCACAGGGCTCGCTCTGCGTACTACGGTAGTCCAACAACCCATCGGAGCCGCCGTGAACTTTCTGAAAAAACTCGTACTCGTGCTGGCCGCCAGCCTGCTGGCCACCACTTTGGCCTGGGCCTCTGGCCCAGTTAACACCGATAAAGACGGCATCGCCGTTAAAGGCCACGACCCAGTGGCTTACTTCACAGACAACAAACCGGTACTGGGCAAGCCCGAGTTCATGGCCAAGGTGGCCGGCGCGACTTACCTGTTTGCCAACGCTGAAAATCGCGACAAATTTGTGGCCAACCCCAGCCAGTATCAGCCGCAGTACGGTGGCTACTGCTCATATGGCGTGGCCCAAGGCTACAAGCCTGACATCGACCCCACTGCCTTCAAGGTGGTCGATGGCAAGCTGTTTCTGAACCTGTCGCCAGAGGTCTCGCGCCGCTGGCAACTGGACATTCCTGGCTACATCAAGTCAGCGAATGACAACTGGAAGACGTTGGCCAACCAATAAGGCCTTGCGTCTGAATGCCGTGACTACCGTTCTTGCTCATCAACAATTTTTACACTGAAAGACTCCCATGAACCTATCCAGTCAACTGCGCAATACCCTGTCCACCGCCGTGGTGACCGCCGTCGCCGCCGCATCATTGGGTGCCTGCGCTTCTGCGCCCTGCGCTGGCAAAAAGTGTGGTGCCTGTAGTGCCTACTCGCAAAAGAAATGCGGTGCCTGCGCTGCGAAAAAGTGCGGTGCCTGTGCCGCCAAGAAATGTGGTGCCTGTGCCGCCAAAAAATGCGGTGCCTGCGCAGCCAAGAAGTAAGCACGCTACTTGCAATTTGTCAAACCAAAAGCCGCCACGGTATTTGCCGTGTGCGGCTTTTTTCAAGTAGCCCTGTGCTACCACCCAGTACAGTTAGTTCAATGGCGACGCCCTCACCCATTCCCTATGAATTAGCCGCTGGCCGCAGCGCTGCGCAGCTGGCTCAACGGGCACCCTGCGCGCAGCAGATGATGACTGCGTGGAGCGCCGCCAATGCGCGCCACGGCTCGCTGATTCAAGCCTGGGTACGCGGTGCGGCCATGCGCGAGCACCTGCACTATCCCCCGGGTGACGTGACAGACCAGGCCAGCGGCTCGCAATATTTCTACCACGCGCACCGCAGTCAGGGCAGCGAGCATGGCCACCTTCATCTGTTCTGGCACGCCAATGTCAGGGGCCACCGGCGCAGCAGCCCCGTCTTTCACACCGGCGCACCGTCGCACCTGTTTGCCGTGTCGCTGGATGCGCGGGGTCTACCGGAAAGCATCTTCACCACCAACCTGTGGGTGACAGATGGGCATTGGTTTGATGCGACGACCACCGCTGGCCTGGTGGGGCGCTTTTCGGTTGCGCGCGGTGGGCGTTATGCAGCAGCCGACCGGTGGTTGAACCAATTCATTGCGCTTTATCACGGTGCAATCGAGCTGGCTTTGGTGCAGCGCGACCGCCGCGTCGCAGCGCTCACGCGCAGGCGCAGCTGGCCCGTCGTATCGCAAGATGGACGGCACGAGGTGCTCAGCGTGGTGTCATTGAATCTGGCCAACGACCTGGACGCCATTGAAGCGGCGGTAAATTCTAAAAATTAGAGCCGAATTTTGCCAAAACCGGCAGTAGCCCATAGATTACCTGCTCAGGCAGCTATCACTTTTATAGCGATCAGGCAGTAATCTCATCTTGGTGGTTGGCGATATGAAAGCTGTGAGCCAACGCAAAATCAGCCTTGCTCAACTGGCCATACGCAAAGTGCGGCTTCAGTAGGCCCGTGTGGGCATTGAAGCGGTTGATGCTGTCGCGCAGGCGCTGCACGGCAGGGGCCACATCGCCCTGCATGGGCAGTGCGGGTGCGCCAGGAATGGGCTCGGCCAGGCCGTGGCTCATGGCACGGCGCCACTTGAACACGGTGAATGCGGCAGCGCCCACGGTGGACTGGAACAGCTCGCTTTTGGGTTGCGGAAACCCGTCCATGCTCATGTCCACACTTTGCGCCAGGTGGTTGAGCACGGCTACCAGCGGCCAGGCACCTGTGGTTTTGGCCTTTGATTTTTCAAGGCCATCCAGCCAACGCAAAGCGTCGCTCAGTGATTGAACCTTGGCGGGTGGTGCGGCAGCATGGGTCACAGCGGTTTCTCCCAGCAGAACCAGGGGTATGAGCAGTAGGTGGCGGCGTTGCATGTCGGCATGGTAGCCCAGGTATAAACAAAAAAACGGCGTGCCCGCGAGGACACGCCGTTTCATTGGCGAGCAGTCGGCTACAAGCTGGCGTCAGGCTCGGTGGTATCACTGGTGGGCAGCGTGATGTCCCCGACCACCAAGGGCTCGGATGTATCACTTGACATGCCCAGCAGCGAGCTGAGGAAGCTCAGCAAGCCCGCAATGCTGGCGGTGGCCGATGCGGGCACTGCGGGCGCAGGGGCTGGGGTGGGAGCCGGTGCTGGCGCAGGGGTTGGTGCCGGCGCAGGCGCAGGCGTTGGTGCTGGTGCCGGTACGTTGGCCGGTGGTGGCGGTGCCAGTGGCGCGTCGTCATCGCCGCCGCACGCTACAAGCGTGGCAGACATCAGCACCGCCAGCGCAGCCAGGCGCATGGAGCGGTTTATTTCAAGCGTTTTCATGGTGTGATCCTTGTTCTGTGTTCAGTCCAGGCACTCACTGCGAACCCGCGTTGGGCGTGTTCAGGTAAGGGAACGTCGTCAAAAATGGCACCACCGCCTGGTCGACACCGTCGTGCAGTGCGGCGGAAGCTGCGCCCAAAGGCACGCTGGAGGCACGACACTGCGAAGTCAGGCTGGGGACACCCGGAACGCCGTTCAGGCCCAGGCTGTTGTTGTCTCCGTTGATCACGCACAAGCCGCCGGCCACGGCCACCAGCGCAATGTCCACCACGTCATCTTTAGGGCGACGACCATTGGGAAAACCCGCCAGGTCTTTGGCTTGTGCCAGATTGGCTACACCGCCAACACGCAACACTTCGCCAGCCACGCCCAGACGGTTCTGGTCAGCAAATTGCACAGGGCCAATGGCGGTGTTCAAACGCAGCATTTCCGACGGTGTGACCGTCGCTGGCTTGTTCACGCCGGTGATACCCGTCAGAAACACAGTGGCCAGGTCAGTACGGGGAATGTTGGTCGGCGCAACATTGGTCGCCAGCACCACACCCAGCAAGGCTGGCAAGGTGGGGTTGGTCACATAGTCCAGAAACTGGCCATCGCCACTGGGCTTGGACGCGTTGAATTTGTCTTTGTCGCGCAAGCCAATCACCACCTCGTTGACCAGCGGCTGGCCCAGGCGCGACACCTGGGTCCAGGCGCCACCGGCTTTCACGGCGGTTTGATGCCCTGAAGCGGGGTTGCCAGAAATGATCTGGCCCTGACGCAGGCTGGCCGTAGTCCAGCCACCAATCACGGTTTCGGTGCCTGCGGTCAAGCAGTCTTTGTGCACTTCCAGCGCGATGGACGTGACGTTGGTGTTCTGAATGGAGTTGGCAGCAAAGGCGTTGATCAGGCTGGGGTTGGTGACCTGGGCGGCTGTTGCGTTCACAAGGTCAAAAATCGGGCCCAGGTTGACCGCAAAGCCTTCCTGGCGTTGACCGACAAACACCTTGCCTGTGTCTTTGCCAGCAGGGCAGCCGGGGATGCGGATGTCGTGGATGTGTCGGTTTGCATACGTGGTGTAGGCTGCCGCATTGCCCAGGGTTTTCACACCAATGTAGTCCACCGGTTTTTCGAAGCTGGCAGCACCTGCAGTCTTGGTCACAGCGGAACTGGCTCCTGTGCGGCGATCACCACGCACGATGTTCACCGAGTAGGTTTCGTTCAGGTTCAGGTTGGCGTCGTTCAAGTTGGCAACAGCACCGGCTTGGATCAGCGGAATGGCCACCGACTTTTGCGCCGCGCCGGTGCCGATGGGCAAGGCGATGTTATTCAGCTTGTTTTGAAACCGAAACTGGAACGTGATGTCTTCTCTGGCATCGCCGTTGTTGTCCACATGGATTTCATACAGCGCGTTCGGGTCCATCGTGAAGTAGTTGGGGCCGCCGTACGGGGCTTGCAATGGCTGGTAGTTGGCAATCAGCGTCACGTAGTCGCTACGGCCACCAGTGCCTGTTGCACTGACCCCTTCGTAGCTGCGAAACATGTAGAAGTCAGTGGCATCCACTTTGGGCGAAGCCGTAATCGACGGGGCCTCGCGGTGGCTGGAGGCCATGGAAAGGCCTGCGGCACACACCGCAGATGCTGCCAGCGCAGCCAGAGTCAGTTTATTTGGACGCATACGAAAATCTCCTGGGTCGTTAAGGGTTGAGGAAAGCGCCCCCTCAATACGTGACGACCCATGCATTTGGATGTATGCGTTATCGCAACCATTTGTAACTCAAAATTACGCAGCAGTCGCGGCAATGCAATTTGCAGACCGTGCAAAGCCAGGGCACCCAGCCGTGACATAATCGCGTCCGCTGGAAACGTGACCGAGTGGCCGAAGGTGCTCCCCTGCTAAGGGAGTATGGGGTGTAGAGCCTCATCGAGGGTTCGAATCCCTCCGTTTCCGCCAGTACACAGCAAAACGCCGTCTTTTGACGGCGTTTTTGTTTGTGATCAGATCTTTACGAGCTAAGGTTTGGCGTCATTTCCGAGGCTCGGCAAAGCCCCCGCATCCCCCATCGTGAGCAGCCCGCTTTTGGCATAAATACCCAGCTTCTCCCGCGTATCCACAATGTCCAGGTTGCGCATCGTCAGCTGCCCAATGCGGTCGCGCGGCGAGAACATCGACTCGCCTTTTTCCATGGTCAGCCGCTCAGGCTGGTAGGTCAGGTTGGGCGATTCGGTGTTGAGCAGGCTGTAGTCGTTGCCCCGGCGCAGCTCCACGGTCACCTCGCCGGTGATGGCGCGGGCCACCCAGCGCTGGGCACTCTCGCGCAGCATGATGGCCTGCGGGTCGAACCAGCGGCCCTGGTAGAGCAGGCGGCCCAGCTTCAGGCCGTTCATGCGGTATTGCTCAATGGTGTCTTCGTTGTGAATGCCCGTCACCAGGCGCTCGTAAGCAATGAACAGCAAGGCCAGGCCCGGCGCTTCGTAAATGCCGCGGCTTTTGGCTTCGATGATGCGGTTTTCAATCTGATCGCTCATGCCCAGACCGTGGCGGCCGCCGATGCGGTTGGCTTCCAGAATCAAGTCCACGGGCGATGCAAAGGTTTGGCCGTTCAGCGCCACCGGCTGGCCTTCTTCAAAGCGCACGGTCACCTGCTCGCGTTTCACCTCTACGTCGTCTTTCCAGAAGGCCACGCCCATGATGGGGTTAACGATCTGGATGCCGCTGTTCAATTGCTCCAGGTCTTTGGCCTCGTGGGTGGCACCCAGCATGTTGCTGTCGGTGGAATAGGCTTTTTCGGCTGACATCTTGTAGCCAAAACCGGCTTGCGTCATGAACGCGCTCATCTCGGCGCGGCCACCCAGTTCGTCGATAAACGTCTGATCCAGCCAGGGCTTGTAGATGCGCAGGTTGGGGTTGGTCAGCAGGCCGTAGCGGTAAAAGCGCTCGATGTCATTGCCCTTGAAGGTGCTGCCATCGCCCCAGATGTGCACATCGTCTTCCCTCATCGCCGCCACCAGCATGGTGCCGGTCACAGCGCGGCCCAGCGGCGTGGTGTTGAAGTAG
Source organism: Comamonadaceae bacterium (assembly GCA_013297875.1). Lineage (GTDB taxonomy): Bacteria > Pseudomonadota > Gammaproteobacteria > Burkholderiales > Burkholderiaceae_C > JAAFIW01. The sequence continues at coordinate 55,919 of JAAFIW010000025.1, forward strand.
GTGATACCAGCGGTGCTGATGTGAAAGGCCCCGGCTTGCAGCGCGGCAATGCCTTCATTAGCCAGTTGCAGGCGGCAGTCAATCAGCCGGGCAATATCCGCGCCATAGGCCATGGCTTTGCGGGGAATTTCGTCGTAATCGGGTTCATCGGGCTGGCCCAAATTGGCGGTGTACGCATAGGGCAGCGCGCCTTTGAGCTTCATCCAGTGCAAGGCGGCGCTGGTGTCCAGGCCGCCAGAGAAAGCGATGCCGACTTTTTGGCCGAAGGGCAGGTTTTCGAGAATGGTGGTCATTTTTTTGTTTTAACCAAAGTGGCAGATGTAGTGGTAAGCCTCGGTCACGCGAATATCAAACTTCGCATTGCCTGGCACGCTGAATTGCTGGCCGGCCGATGATTTCACCCACGCATCAGTACCTGCCAGTTTGTATTCGCAGCTACCAGCCACGCACTCCATGATTTCGGGTGCGCCGGTGCTGAAGGTCAGCGTGGCAGGCAAGATCACACCCACGGACTTTTTGCTGCCGTCTGCCAGCGTGACGCTGTGGCTGACGCATTTGCCGTCGAAATACACATTGGCTTGGGGGTTGACGGATGAAACTTGCAGGAGCGTGGTGGTCATGGTGGGAAAGCCTTGCGGCTGCTGGGCAAAGCCACAGATTTTAGGTGAGGCAGGGTTTGGCGACAGACACGGGGTTCTGCTTGAATCCAAAAGCGGCTGCAGGCCGTACCCTTTTCATATACCGTTTGCTTAAACCACGCCATCCATGCCAACAGAACCCCAAGATCTGCTGCTGATCACCCTGCTGGGCCGCGTAGCCGCCCGCGCTGAAGGCCCCGCCAGCCAGACAGCCCATCACACGGCGCAGGCCGAGCGCGCCCTGCGTGAGCTGTATGACCTGACCTCGTCCAAGCTGTATGGCGTGGCGCTGCGCGTGGTGGGCAACCGCGACTGGGCCGAAGACGTATTGCAGGAGGCGTATCTGAACATCTGGCGCATAGCCGGTGACTACAAAGTGGCCCTGAGCCCGCCCATGGCCTGGATGGGCGTGATCGTGCGCAGCCGGGCTCTCGATTTTTTGCGCCGCCGCACCAGCCAGCAGGCCGATGCGGGCGTGGAGTTGGACGACTACATCAATGACACCGTGGCCAGCGACGCGCCTGACCCCATGGACACCACCCAGGCCAGCGAGCAGGCCTGGGCGCTGCACGAATGCCTGCGCAAGCTGGAGGCCAAGCAGCGCGACGTGCTCAGCCTTGCCTATCTGCGCGACCTGAGCCACGGCGAGCTGGCTGAGCAGCTCAAGCTACCACTGGGCACCGTGAAAACCTGGATTCGCCGGGGCATTGAGCAGCTGCGCGGCTGCATGGCGAGGTTTGCATGAACCTGGCCAATCACCCCGCCCTGCTGGATCAGATTGCCGCCAGCTATGCGCTGGGCACCTTGCGCGGCGGTGCCCGCCGCCGCTTTGAAACCATGGCCCGCCACAGCCCCACAGTGCGCGCTGCGGCCTTGCTATGGCAGGAACGCTTTACATCCATCACCGAGCTGCAAACAGCCGATGCGCCAAGCCCCAACGTGTGGAAGCGAATTGAAAACGTGCTGGCTGCACAGCGCCAGCCCCTGGCGGCACCGGTCGATGACGGCTTGTTGGCGCAACTGCGCCGGTCGCTGGGCCGCTGGCGCGGTGCCGCATTGGCCGGTGGCCTGGCCACAGCAGCCGCCATGGTGGTGGGCGTGAACCTGAGTGGCCAGGTCAGCAACCAGGCCGCGCAACTGGCGCAAGCTGCGCAACAAGCCACCCAGCTGAGCCAGCAAAACGCGCAGCTAACGGCCCAGCTGGCCGCCACGCCGCAAATTCAATATGTGGCTGTGCTGGCCGACGACAAAGCCGACGCCTCGGTGCTGGTGACCTTCGACCCCAAAAATCAGCGCCTGACTTTGAAGCGCGTAGGCAACTTCCAGGAAGGGGCTGACCAGTCGCTGCAACTGTGGGCCTTGAAATCCGGCGGCCCGCAGTCGCTGGGCGTGCTGGGCGGCGACCAGGTGATTCGCCTGACCGCCGCCGAAGGCCAGGTACGCGAAGTGCCCACCCTAGCCATCAGCCTGGAGCCCAAGGGCGGCGCGCCAGTGGGCAGCGGGCCGACGGGGCCGGTGCTGTTCAAGGGGGCGTTGATTCAGACCACGCTATGAGGTGGATGCAAGCGTCGAACACGCTACGCTATTGATAGCTGCTCCAGCAATGAATTCTTGGGCGAGAGGCACTTTTAATGGCTGTAGATTCAGCCCCCTCAGCTGCTCACCCGCAAACGACCGCCATCCACCGTCACTTTGCTGCCAGCAGCGATGGGTTGTGATTGCTCAATGGTGCGCCTTGAGCCATCTTCCATCCGCACACGCACCTGATAGACGGTGGTCTTTTTCACATTCTTTTCGATCGCGTTGCCGGCATAGCCACCGCCAATCGCACCCAGCACCGTGGCCACGGTGCTGCCGGAGCCTTGGCCCACCTGGTTGCCCAGCACGCCGCCGACCACGCCTCCGGCCACTGCGCCAACGCCGCTGGCCTGGCCCTTACGCTCCACCGGGGTGACTGATTCCACGATGCCGCAGTTGGCGCAAACCGGCACCTGGGCGACAACTACCGGTGTGGGTTGGGGTTGCGCTTGGGCAGGTGCTTGAGAGGCAGGTGCGGGTTGCTTGTGGGCCACGGGTTTGTGCACCGGCTTGGCCACTACAGCAGGCTCAGGTGCTGCTTTTTCATCTGGCAGTTGCGGTGTTGGCGAGGTCAACGCCGTGCTGCTGGTCGCCGCAGCGAGCGCCGCCACAGGCGCGGGGGTAGACGCCTTGCTGGCATCGCCGCGCGCATCAGACCGCTGGACCACCAGGGCGGCGGCCAAAGCCAGCACCGTGACACCCATGACCGCCATCGTGGGTATCAGCGCCTTGCTGTGGCGCAGGCGGTCAGAGAAACTGGATGCGGGTTGCGCCTGAAAACCGGGCTGGGCCAGGGTGTTGCTGGAAACTTGCATAGACAGACTCCTGTTGTGATGTCCGTCCATTAACGCCGCAGGCGGCCCGCCGGTTGTTGGGTTGTTGTGAAACTTGTAACTCAGGTACTACGCGCCCAGCCGCTGCCGCGCCAACGCCGCCCCCGCCGCCAGCGCTTGCAACTTGGCCAGCGCCACTTCGCGGCTCATCGGGGCCAGACCACAGTTGGTGCAAGGGAACAAACGGTGCTTGGGCACGTATTGCAGGGCCATGCCAATGGTGTCGGCCACCTGCTCGGGCGTTTCCACCACGTCGCTGGCCACGTCAATCACGCCAACCATCACGTCTTTGCCTTCCAGCAGGCGCATCAAATCGGGCGGCACGTGGGAGTGGTAGCACTCCAGGCTGACTTGCTGGATGCTGCTTTTGGCCAGCGCCGGGAACACCTGCTCGTATTGCCGCCACTGGTCGCCCAGGGTGTTTTTCCAGTCGGTGTTGGCTTTGATGCCGTAGCCGTAGCAAATGTGAACTGCGGTCGTACACGTGAGGCCCTTGGCCGCCACTTCCAGCGCCTGCACGCCCCAATCGGCGGCGTCTTGCATGTAGACGTTGAAAGCGGGTTCGTCAAACTGGATGATGTCCACCCCGTCGGCTTGCAGCGCCAACGCTTCCTGGTTCAGCAGTTGCGCAAAGGCCATGGCCATTTTCACTTTGTCACCGTAAAAGCGGTCTGCTACGGTGTCCACAATGGTCATGGGGCCGGGCAAGGTGAATTTGAGTTTGCGCTTCGTGTGGGCGCGGGCCAATTGCGCCTCAAACGCATGCACGCGGCCTTTGAGTTTCAGCTCGGAGACGACTTGCGGCACCTGCGCGTCATAGCGGTTGTTGCGGATGCCCATGGTCACTTTGTTGGCGAAGTCGATGCCGTCGACCTGCTCTAAAAAGCCATGCACAAAGTGCTGGCGCGACTGCTCGCCGTCGCCCACGATATCCAGCCCCGCGTCTTCCTGCGCCTTGATCCACAGCAAAGTGGCATCGGCCTTGGCCTGGCGCAACTCGTCGCCTTGCGATCTCCACTGCGGCCACAGTTTGTTGGTTTCGGCCAGCCAGGCCGGTTTGGGCAGGCTGCCTGCGATGGCGGTTTCAAACATGGTGTCTCCTTTGATTGTGTTGCCGGATTGTCGCCCCACACCCGCTGGTGGCAGGGCGTATGCCAGGCAGCGATTGGCGTACTATTTGCTATATATTTAGTAGCTGCTTGAGCAATAAATACATGGGCAGATGGCCGATTTCGCATCAAACGTGGCCGCTCAACGACGGTGTCGCTCAGGTGCCAACCCAACTGCAGTTTCCGGGTTCAGCGACTTTTTTTATTTGCCTTTTGATTTATCACTTGCCAATTCTCAAAAACTGACTAAAAATACAGTAACTGGATATAGCACCAGTCAATTCAGGAGCACCTCATGATGGACATGCCCGCCAAGCTCACCGCCCGCCAGCAACAGATTCTGGAGCTGATACAAAACGCCATTGCCAACACCGGCTCGCCGCCCACCCGCGCCGAAATTGCCAATGAGCTGGGCTTCAAGTCGGCCAACGCCGCTGAAGAGCATTTGCAGGCGCTGGCCCGCAAAGGTGCCATCGAGCTGGTCAGCGGCACCTCGCGCGGCATTCGCCTGCGCAGCGAGGCTTTACGCTCCATCAACGAGTCGCGCGGCAAGCAGTTTTCGCTGCCCATTCCCGGCTTGGCGCAGCTCATGCTGCCCCTCATTGGCCGGGTGGCGGCGGGCTCACCCATCCTGGCGCAAGAGCATGTGGACCAAACCTATTACGTAGAAAGCAGCCTGTTCCAGCGCAAGCCCGACTATTTGCTCAAAGTGCGCGGCATGTCCATGCGCGACGCCGGCATCATGGACGGCGACCTTTTGGCTGTGCAAAGCAGCAAAGACGCCAAAAACGGCCAGATTGTGGTGGCCCGCCTGGGTGAAGACGTGACCGTGAAACGCTTCAAGCGCAACCAGCATTTGATCGAGCTGCACGCCGAAAACCCCGACTACCCCACCATCGTGGTGCAACCCGGCGAGCCCTTTGAAATTGAGGGCCTGGCCGTGGGCTTGATCCGCAACACCATGCTGATGTGAGCTCACCCACCACGCCGGACACCACAACCCCGACACCAAGCCCAACACCTCGCAGCACCGGAGTCTTTCACCATGACACTCGCCCTGTTTCCGCTCGAGAGCTTTTTTGCCGCCCTGCCCCAGCTGTTCAATCGGCGCGTTCGCCGGGCACCGGGCGTGGCCACCACGCTGCGCTCACCCAGACCCCGCCCCAGCGCGCCTCACCCGGCACAAACCGCTATTGAATTCATAGCTGCTCCAGCAGATAATTCATGGGCTACAGCCCCAAAAGCCTTCAAAAACCGACCGAACACCCCGTTGCGGGTACTGCGCGTGGTGGAGCCCGGTGACCGCACAGCCAGTGCCGGCCGTCTGCGCATGTCTGGCCGCATGGCCGATGTATGCGCCGAGCTGGATCGGCTGGTGGAACGGGAGAGTCGGCAGGCGGCCCGGTTGCATTAATCTGGGCAAGGCAGCGGCCCAGCCCGCATATTTCACCGTGACCGTCTTTTTGAAGCGTTTTCATTGGGGAAAGTCTGTGATGACCTCCCATCCAAATTGGATTCGATCAAAACGGCTCAGCGCGTGCCGCATCGTTTTGGCGGGCGCAGGAACGCACAAGCCTCCTTCCCAATGGCAAGTGCCATTGGGTCGTCACTTTGCACGCCCTGCATCCCGCTAAAACGCGCGGCCCACGCCGCACCGGTGAAATATGCGGCCTAGCGCACCACCGCCAAAACTGCATCCACCACTTTCGCCATACGCCCGTAGTCCAGCCGGTCGGGCGTGTCTTGCGGCGTGTGATAAGCCTTGTTTCGGTAAAAAGCAGTGTCGGTCACCATCATGCCGACGAAGCCTTCGCTGTAGTAGTTCAGGTGATCCGAGAAGTCCACCAGCCCATCGAGATCCTGGTTCGAAAGCTGCATGGGCACTGCATGCATGTGGGCCAGTCAACATTTCAACAAATCAATTAAATTAACCCATCTTGCTTCATTTGAAGTGTGAGCGCGTCGAAAAACTGGTTGGCATATTCAGCGTTGTAGGTTGCGCCCTTGGCTTCTTTTGTCACGATGTTTTTTCCTATCCAGGTAGTGGTATCGACCCAACCCACCCAGCGCAACTTACCGGTATCCATATCTGCCAACCTCACCTCATAAAGCAGCCACACACTTTCTGAGGCGCTGTCCCTGCTCGCGGATCCCTTTTTAGGGGAAACGGTCATCAAGGTTCCTCCCATGCGTTGAGCGTTGTTCAGGCCTGCGAAAAATGCAGTCGCTTGTTTTTTCCATTCATTGGGCTCTGTCATACCCGCATGCGCGACCGACAAGCCATGCTTACCAAGAGCAGATTTAGCTAAATCAACCAGGTTTTGCCCAAACGAGTAGTAGCCGCTGGAGGCTAGCGAGACACTGCCTTTACCGTATGTTGTTGTCGTCGTCAGGTTGGCATCTTGATAGAAGAAGTAGATCTTGGTTACTTTTGTGGAAGGTGCATCAGGAAGTACTCTTGATTCACGAACTTTTGGTGCGCCTCCACACGCAGACAACACCAACAAAAGCGCAACAAACACCATTCGAATCATGATTTCCTCCAGTTAAATTAAATGCAGGATTTCTGCTTAAAACCGCCACCCTAGCAGGCAATGGACATCGGTAGGCATTGTGGCGGTGGTTTTTGTGGTGCCCGGTGTGGCGCAAACACCTTTTTGGGATCCCTATGAGCTGGCGGTTTCTGCATATAACCTAGAATTCACACCGCTTACGGTACCGAAAACGGGATTGTTATGAATACCATCACCTTGGCGGACATCAAACGCGGCGGCATGCTAGCGCTGGACTTGGCACTCAAAAATGGGCCAGCCTTTTTGATGAAACGCAACCGCACTGCGGCCGTGGTGCTAACCCAGGCGGAATACGAGCGCCTGCAAAGCGCCAGCAACGCGGCCCATGCCACACCCACCGTTTCGGCCCTGGATCTGTTTCTAACCCCACCACCCGCCGCTGCGGGCGGCCTGTCCAAGACCGCCCTGAGGCGCCGCGCACAAGAGGCGCGAGATGAATGGGGCTCGCGTTGATCTTGTTTCTGGATGCCAACGTGCTGATCTACCAGCACGAAGGCAGCCCCGCCATTCAGAGGGCGATCACCACACAGGTCAAGCAATGGCTAGGTGCAAGCACGCAAGCCCAGGTGTACGTGTGTCGGCTGGCGGTCATGGAGTGTTGCGTGAAGCCCCTGCGCGAGGGCGATACCCTGCTGCTCAACCGCTACCGCCAGTTTTTTGCCAGCGCACAAATCATCGAGTTGACAGCTGCTGTCGTCGAATCAGCGACCCAGCTACGCGCCTTGCACGGCTTGAAAACTCCAGACGCATTGCACGCCGCCTGCGCGCTGACGCTGCCAGCATCCACATTGTTTTTGTCGGCTGACACGGTGTTTCAGCGGGTGGCGGGGTTGCAGGTCAGGTTATTCAGGATTTGAGCGTCAAACGCCTGAGTTAAGCCGCCCCACACCGGGGCGACTTGAACAAATTGCTAGGTGCGAACTGACCAAAGTTCTGTCCCACGAGTTGCCAAAGCGGGGAGATGACCTGGGGTTGCATAAGCTCCCACACACGGACGGGATCCGAAGTTCTTGCTATCTCCTAGCTTGCTCCATGCATAGATATCGAGCTTATAGAACGCAAGCCAAGGGCCGTCGTCGGATTGCTGCCAGCAGCATTGGTAGTGGAGATTTCCGTTGTTTGCGCTGATGCGATCAACGAGTCCGAGCTGCGCATTGATTTCAACTTGCTCTGCGTAGTCACGGAACTGAGGCTTATCAGGATCAGGAATGACCATGCCGTTCACAGATGTTCCGGATGGAAAGGGCGTTTGTGTGCTGAATTTTGTAAGTGGCGGAAGAGGTTCTTGGTAAAGCGCGGCATGGAACGCCATTACCCAGCGCTGGATAGCGCCATGCAAATCAAGATCCCCTAACAAGGCAAACGTGTTTCCGACCGTGTCTGACCCGTCATAAATTTTCAGTCGGTCTTGCCCTTTTTCGATCTCATGGCCAAGGCCAATAAGTTGACCAAAGACTTCGTCTTCTGTGCTGAAGGTGTGGTTGCAGCCTTTGTGCGTTGGCAGGATTAAAGGAAAGTTCTCGCGATCTTCTGGCAGGAAAGCCGTCTGAGGTGGAACGTGGTCGTCCGTAACGGCTTCGAGGTTCTCGAATGCGTTACCACATACATAGCAGAACGGGAGCTTCTTGACTGCTCTCGCGTCACGCTGGCTCACGATCTGTGGCATTAGCACTCAACTCAATATGCAGAGACAGCAACCTGTCTCCGTAACATGGCACCTGCAAAACGTCCGCAAGCCGCTCCTGTTGTGGTTTTCAGGCGATGCGCCGTATGAATGAACAGTCATAACAATCCCAGAAAAAGCAGCATGTCGGTAGGTCAAGGCGATGCGGTTTCAGAATCAGTCACGTGGATAGATTCGTCGCCGTCACTATAGCCGTGGAAATCTACTGAACGCGACGAATACGCAAACACAGAGTGCATACAACAAGGGGCTTGGTGTACCAGCAGTTGGGGTGGCTAGCCCTGATTTCTGCTTCATATTCGATAGCTGCTTGAGCAGTATTTACGGCTCAAAACGCCAAAAACGCTTGTATCGGTCACGCCCTTGTTCAACCCAAATAATCCATTAGAGATTTCGCGCCAGGAACTGCTCAGGCGCGCCAAGGCTGATTTCTAATGGATACCATTGGAAATTCCTTTTGAAATCATGGTGTTAACGCCAGCGTGGAGGTCGGGAT
>JAAFIW010000019.1 GCA_013297875.1 Comamonadaceae bacterium
CACCATTGCAAATGATTGACCAGCTGCATTCCGCCCGCCAGGAGTTCCTATTCCAGTGTCGGTTCAGGATCAAACCTCGGTGGAATCAAAATATGCGCTCAGTATCAAACCTCATTGGACAAGACTCCCGCTTTCAAACCAAAAAGGGCTCACATGCAAGCCCAGTGGGCACCAGCAGCTATTATTTTTATAGTGATTCAACACCAAACTTGAACACCCTCACGCTTTTCAGGAGACTTTCCCATGGCCACACCCCGCAAACCATCTGCCACGGCTCGCACCTACGACGTGGTGCTCTACGGCGCATCCGGCTTTGTCGGCCGCCAGACAGTCGCTTACTTTGCCAAGCTGGGCTACACGCTGAAACCTGATGGCACACCGCTGCGCTGGGCGTTGGCGGGGCGCTCCGCCGACAAGCTGGAGGCGGTGAAAAAAGCCTGTGGCCCAGGTGCCCAAGACGCTGGCGTGGTGGTGGCCGACGCGCACGATGTGCCCGCACTGGAAGCCCTGGCCAGCCAGGCGCAGGTGGTGTTGAGCACGGCCGGGCCGTTTGCGCTGTACGGCAGTGAGCTGGTGGCCGCTTGTGTGAAACACGGCACGCACTATGTCGACATCACCGGCGAAACGCCCTGGGTGCGCGACCTGATTGCCCGGCACCACAAAGCGGCTGCGGCGCAGGGCACGCGCATCATTCCGTTTTGCGGGTTTGACTCGGTACCGTCAGACCTGGGCAGCTGGCTGGTGGCCACCACGATGCAAGCCCAGCATGGCCAGGCCTGCGAGCGCATCAAGGCCAGTTTTTCCATGCTTGGCGGCGTCAATGGCGGCACCCTGGCATCGGCGCTGAACTTCATGGGTGGCGAGCAGCGCAGCCTGCTGGACGACCCCTTTCTGCTCAACCCGCCTGGCAGCAAAACCCCGCCAGCTGCCGACCACGCCGATGTGAAGCTGCCGGTGTACGACAGCGACTTCAAAGCCTGGCTGGGCCCCTTTGTCATGGCCCCCATCAACACCCGCGTGGTGCGCCGCAGCGCCGCCCTGCTCACACCCAGCCGGGGCCGGCCCACCCACGTGACATCCAAGTTGTATGGCAAAGACTTTTCTTACCAGGAATACATGCGCTTTGGCGGCGGTGCCATTGCCGGTGCAGCAGCCACGGCTTTCAGCGCGGGCATGTTCTCGTCGCAGCTGGCCATGAAGCTGAGTGCGGTGCGCAAAGTGGCCGAAAAACTCATGCCTGGCCCGGGCACTGGCCCATCGGAATGGGCGATGAACAACGGCTCGTTTCGCTGCGAGCTGGTGGGCACCAGTGCCCAGGGGCATGTCGTCAAAGCGCGCCTGGCCGACAAGGGCGACCCTGGCAACCGCGCCACCACCAAAATGGTGTGCGAAAGCGCGTTGTGCCTGGCTTTGCAGCTCGATGAACTGCCGGGTGGTCGCAGTTACGGCGGTTTGTTGACGCCGGCCAGTGGCCTGGGGCAGGTGTTGGTGGATCGGTTGCGGGCGGCGGGGATGAAGATTGAGGTGGATTGATCGTCAATGCGCAAATTCACTATTAATTTAATAGCTGTTTGAGCAGTATTTATGTGGCTGAGAGCCGTTTTTACATAAAACGACTGCCCAACCCCTGCGCTCACATCGCAAAAATCTTGCCTGGATTCATGATGTTTTTCGGGTCCAGCGCCCGCTTGATGGTGCGCATCATGTCCACTGCGCCTGCACCCGCTTCGGTCACCAGAAAGTCCATTTTGTGCAGGCCCACGCCGTGTTCGCCGGTGCAGGTGCCTTCCAGCGCCAGCGCGCGGGCTACCAGCTTGTGATTCAAAGCCTCGGCGGTTGCGCGTTCAGTGGTGCTGGCCGGGTCAATCAAATAGCCGAAGTGGAAATTGCCGTCGCCCACATGGCCTACCAAAAAGTACGGCAGGCCGCTGGCGTCGACTTCAGCGATTGAGGTCAGCAGGCAGTCGGCCAGGCGCGAGATGGGCACGCAGGTGTCGGTGCTGATGGCGCGGCAGCCGGGCTTGCTTTGAATCGCGGCAAAGTAGGCGTTGTGCCGCGCCGTCCACAGCTTGGTGCGCTCCTCGGGTGTGCTGGCCCATTCAAACGACTGGCCGCCGTGGTCGGTGGCAATCTCCTGAACGGTTTCGGCCTGCTCTTTCACGCTGGCCGGCGAGCCATGAAACTCCATCAACAGCATGGGGGCTTCGTTCAGCGTCAACTTGCTGTGGGCATTCACCATACGGATGGTGTTGGCGTCAATCAGCTCCACCCGCGCAATCGGCACGCCCAGCTGGATGATTTCAATCGTGGTCTGCACCGCGTCGGCGATGCTGGAAAACGAGCACACGGCAGCCGAGATGGCTTCGGGCAGCGGGTACAGCTTCACGGTGATCTCGGTGATCACGCCCAAGGTGCCTTCGCTGCCCACCATCAGGCGCGTCAGGTCGTAGCCTGCGCTGGATTTTTTGGCCCGGGTGCCGGTGCGAATCACCTCGCCGCTGGCGGTGACCACCTGCAGCGCCAGGACGTTTTCGCGCATGGTGCCGTAGCGCACGGCGTTGGTGCCGCTGGCGCGGGTGGCGCTCATGCCGCCAATCGTCGCGTCGGCGCCCGGGTCAATCGGGAAAAACAGGCCGGTGCTTTTGACGGCTTCATTGAGCTGCTTGCGCGTTACACCTGCCTGCACGGTCACGGTCAAGTCTTCGGCGTTGATGGACAGCACCTGGTTCATGCGGCTCACGTCGATGCTGATGCCGCCTTGCACCGCCAGCAAATGCCCTTCCAGCGATGAGCCCACGCCAAACGGAATCACCGGCACCTCGTATTGCGCCGCCAGCGTCACGGCATCAGAAACGTCGGTGGTGGACTGCGCAAACACCACCGCAGCCGGTGGCGGTGCCTCAAAGCTCGATTCATCGCGCCCATGCTGTTCGCGCACCACCAAGGCGGTAGAGCACTGATCTTTGAAACGGGCTTTCAGTGCGTCCAGCAGAGCCTGTGGCACGGCGCGCAAAGCAATGTCGGGCACCAGGTGGGCCATCTGTGTGGGTGCATTCATTCAGGTCTCCATCAAGTCAATCAAATCGTGTGCGCCCAATTGTCAGTGCGCAGCACCAGTTTGCCAATCAGCTTTTCAAACTGCTCACGCTCGCGCTCGGTCAGCACCGACAGCATGGCCTGCTCGCGTTGTACGAACAAAGGAATCAGTTGCAAATACAGCGCCTGCCCGGCCGCTGTGAGTGCCAGCGGTGCCCGCCGCGCATCACTGGAATCCACCTGCTTTTCGATCAATGCCTGATTGACCAGCTTGGTCACCGCCTGGCTGATGCTGTTTTTGGGGCGTCCGGTGATCTCGCACACGTCCTGGGCGGTGAGCACGCCCAGATGGTTCAGGCAGAACAGCACCACAAACTCCGAACGCGCCAGCCCGGTCTGCCGCGAGACCTCGTTGTACAGCGGTTCCACCAGAAAATTGGTCAGGTAGCTCAAGCGGTAGCTGACGGTGATGGCACTGCGGGTCAGGATGGTGTCACGGTGTTCAGACATAGGGGAAATTGTAGTTGACAACTGGTTCTTTGAAGAACTAATATAGTTCTACGTAGAACCAATTTGGAGACACACCATGTTTAATTCTCTTCCTGCCAATCCAGCTGCAACCACTACACGCCGCCAATGGCTGGGCCACAGCGCAATGCTGGCGCTGGCCGCCACGCCCGGTCTATCGTGGGTATCGGCGGCGCACGCCGATACCCGCGAACTCAAAGCCCTGTCGGGCTTTGCGCCCAACCTGGCGTTCAGCCGCGAAATCATTCGTGTGTACCTGGACAGCTTGCAGAAAGCAGCAGCCGGGCAAATCACAACCCGCTTGAGTGGGCCCGAGGTGGTGCCCTTTGCCGACCAGTTCCAGCCGGTGGCAGCCGGTGCGTTTGACCTGCTGTTCACGCACCCGGCCTACCACTCGGGCACCACGGCCATTGGTCTCTCGATGGACGCGATTGAACCCAACGCGGCGCTGCGCCGCAGCAGCGGGGTGTTTGACTTTGTGGACAAGCACTACAACAAGCTGGGCCTGAAGGTGGTGGCCATCACGCCGACGGGCAACAAGGGCTTTCAGTTCGTGACCAAGCAGCCCATCAAAGGCCCGCAGGGCTTGGCGGGCATGAAAATTCGTGCCACCGTGTCGTATCACCCCATGATCAAGGCATTGGGCGGCACACCGGTGGTGATGGGTGCCGGCGAGGTGTACAGCGCCATGGAAAAAGGCGTGATTGACGCCGCCGCCTGGGGCTTGACAGGCGTTGCCGATTTCAAATGGAACGAGGTAGCCAAATACCTGACGCGGCCCACCTTTGGCCAGGCCAGCCTGTACCTGTTCATGAACCTGAAGGCCTGGAATGCGCTGACACCCGCCCAGCAAAAATTGATGACCGACGAGGCCATCAAGCTGGAGCTGGCCAGTGTGAAGCGCTTTGACGAGCTGGCAGCCGAAGAGCTGACCGAGCTGAAAAAGCGCGGCATGCAGGAGACGGCTTTTGCACCGGTGGACGCTGCGCGCCTGGAAGAGCTGTGGGCGCAAGGCGTGTGGGACGTGGCCCGTGCCAAGAACGGCGCAGAGGCCGACGAGCTGCGCGCCATCGCCCAAAAAGCCAAGCTCACCGCGTAAGCGCCATGCCCTGGTTGCTCAAGGCCCATGACGGGCTGAGTCTGCTCGCCTTTCGCATTGCCTGCCTGGCCTTGCTGGTGCTGATGGGTGCCTATCTGGTGGAGGTGGTGGCCCGCTACGGCTTCAGCTCGCCCACGCGCTGGAGCTCAGACCTTGTGCAGTACATGCTGTGCGTGAGCATGTCGCTGGCCCTGCCGCTGGTCACCCGCGACGGTGGCCACGTGGCCATCACCTCATTCATTGAAAAACTGTCTGCGCCAGGTCAGGCTGCGGTGGCCCGCGGCATTCAAGCGCTGGGGGCGGTGGCGCTTGGTTTTGCGGCCTGGGTGTTTGCCGGTGTGGCGCTGGACCAAGCGCGCCAGGGCATTGAAACCGTGGCGGCTTTCGCCATTCCCAAATGGTGGTTGACGGCTTTGGTGGTGATGGGTCTGGGCAGCGCGGCCTTGCACCTGTTGCGCCAGGCCGTCGGGCTGGATGCGGCTCAGGCCGGTCATGAAATGGATGTGTAGATGTCTGCCACGCTTGCCTTGACGTTTGGCCTGTTGGCCTTAGTTGCCGTGTTGCTATCGGGCGTGCCGATTTACCTGGGTTTTCTGCTGCTCAATGGCTTGGGCATCTGGTACTTTTTTGGTGCCAGCGGTGCGGGCTTGCTGGTCAACAGCGTGGTCGACTCCCTGACCTCGCTGAACATGACCACCATTCCCTTATTCGTGCTGATGGGCGAGATCCTGTTTCGATCAGGCGCGGTCGAGGTGGTGTTTGATTCGGTCGATCAGATGATTGGGCGCATACGCGGTCGGCTGTATGTGTTCACCATCGCACTGTCCACCGTGTTTGGCGCACTGTGCGGGTCTGCGGTGGCGGTGGTGGCCATGCTGGGGCGCTCGGTGTTGCCTATCATGCACAAGCGAGGCTACGACATTCAGCTGTCAGCTGCCGTCATTCAAGGCGGTGCCTCGCTGGCGCCCATCATCCCGCCCAGCCTGGTGGCGGTGATCATCGGCTCCATGGCCAATGTGTCGATTTCGGGCCTGTTGATTGCCGGCATATTGCCCGGCCTGCTCTTGGCGGCGCTGATGGTGGCCTATGTGTACTGGATGCTGTGGCGCAACCCCCAGCTGGCACCTGCCGAAGAGCCGATTGACCCTGCGCAACAGCGCCGTCTGGGGATTGCGTTGCTCAAGTTGCTGCCCTTTGGCTTGATCATTTTCTCGGTGATGGGCCTGATGCTGATGGGCATTGCCACCCCATCCGAGTCAGCGGCCACCGGGGTCGTGGGTTCGATGGCCACGGCGGCGTGCTACCGCAAACTGAGCTGGCGCATGCTGCGCGAATCGATGGCCAGCACCGTGAAGATCAGCGCGATGATTCTGATCATTGTGGCCACCTCCATCCTGTTTGGCCAGTTGTTGGCCTTCACCGGTGCCACCACCGATCTGGTCAACTGGGTCACGCATCTGGACATTCACCCGCAACTGATGTTCTGGTTGCTGATGATCGTGCCGTTTGTGCTGTGCATGTTCATTGACCAACTGGCGTTCATGCTGGTGGCCATTCCCCTGTATGCGCCGGTGGTGGCCACCATGGGTTACGACCCGATCTGGTTCTGGACCCAGTTTTCCATCAACATGACGCTGGCCTCGTTGACGCCGCCGTTTGGCTACACCATGTATGCCCTGCGCGCCTCGGCACCCAGGCTGATCACCCTCAAGCAGGTGTTTGATGCCAGCTGGCCCATCACCTGGGTGTTTGTGTTCGGCATGGGCCTAATGACGCTGTTTCCCGGCATCATCACCGTGCTGCCGCAACTGTTCAAGTAGCCATGTACGCGCTGGATCAGCCCGCCATGGGCAGCCGCTATGCCACCGGCAGCACCTCGTTTGAGGTTGATGGCCTGCACGTTCGCAGTTGCCAGCCCACGGGCCCAGCCAGGGGTGCCGTGCTGTTCGTGCACGGTGCCACCATCGGTTCGGTGCTGTTTGACATACCGGTGCCCGGCTATTCGCTGCTGGCGGTCTGCGCCGCCGCAGGCTGGCACAGCTTTGCGCTGGACCTCACGGGCTATGCCCAATCCGTACGCCCGGCCGCCATGCAGGCAGCGCCAGGGGATTGCCCGCTGATCTGCACCGGCGAGCAGGCGCTGGACGATGTGCACCGCGTTGCCCGCCAGGTGATGGCACGAACTGGTTTTTCGCAATTGGTCGTGGTGGGGGGATCCTGGGGCAGCCTGACGGCGGCGCGCTACGCGATGGCCCACGCCCCGGACGTGAGCAAGCTGGTTTTGCTGGCACCGCTGTTTGCCAGCGTGAACCCGGGCTGGTTAAAGATGCTATCAAATCCGAAGCTGCCTGAGCAATTAAATCCTGGGCTAGGCGGCTATCGGTATGTGAAGTTGGATGATGTGCTGGCCCGATGGGATGCCGAAATCCAGCCAGGGCAGGCCGACCAACGGCGCGACCCGCAGGTGGTGCAGGCGCTGTTTGACGCAGAGCTGCAGGCCGATCCGCAAACGGCTCACCCAGGTGCTTTTCGTGCACCCAACGGCACCTTGCACGACTTGTTCGAAGTGTTTAACGCCCGGCCCTTGTACGACCCACAGCAACTCACCGTCCCCTGCCTGTTGGTACGCGGCCACCACGACCAAACCTCGACCGCCGCCGACGTGGACGGGTTATACGCCCGGTTGGGAAGCACTCAAAAGCAACGCGTGCTGCTGCCCCATGGCGGTCACTTCATGCAGGCCGAGCGCTGCGCGCCGCAGCTGCAACGGCACCTGCTGGACTTTTTGAGCCGCTAGCCCGCTTGACAGGCCTCTCCACAAAAATCTTGTTGAACACCATGCGTACACCCCTGCGATTCATTGTTTCCTTGATGTTGGCCGCGTTGGCAAGTCACGTGGTCCATGCGCAAGACCTGGTCTTTGGCCACGTGGCGTCCAAAACCCACCAAAACTCGGCAGCTCTGGCCAAAGGACTGGAGACGGGTTACGACATCTACTTTCAGCACGTCAATGCGACCGGCGGCATTCGGGGCAAAACGATTGGTGTCCAAAACCTGGACGACCAGTTCAACGCCGACAAAACCATCGCGCTGACCCGACAGCTCGCACAAAACCCGAAAGTGGTGGCGGTGGGCGGCTACGTGGGTGCGGGTGCGTTGGCCCGTATCGCCAAAGAAGGTGTGCTGACAGAACTGCGCCTACCCATGGTGGCACCGCTGGCGGGTGACAAATCCATTGTGTCCGCACCCAATTTTTACCCCTTCAGAACCGGCTTCGAGGACGAAATGGTGGCCATGGTGGGCCACGCCATACAAAACTACCTGCGCAAGCGGGTGGCCGTGGTGTACCTGAACGCCTCGTTCGGCCCGTTTCTGGCAGGGCGGGCCGAAGAAGAAGCCAAGCGCCTGGGCACGCCGCTGCTGGCCCGGCTGGGTTATGAGATTGCACCCGACAAAATGGACGAGTCCATACGCGCCACGGTCGCCAAACTGGTGGCCGACAAGCCCGATGCGGTGATTTTGTTAGCACCCGGAAAAGCGGGCATCGCATTGATTGGGCAGTTGCGCAGGCAACTGGGCGCGGGGCTGACGATTTATTCCGTGTCTGTGCTGCAGGCCAGTGACGTAGTTAAAGCGCTGCCATCGGATTTGACGCGGGGTGTAATCTTTGCGCAATCGGTACCCTACCCCTTTACCAGCTCGAACCGATTTGTGCAGGAGTATTTGCAACTGATGAAGAAACACGCGCCCAATGAGTCACCGTCGTTTGCAGGCATCGAGGGCTTTGCAGGTGCCAAGATTGTGGTGGAAGCCATCAACCGCGCTGGCACCAACCCCACGCGCGACAGTGTGAACAACGCCTTGGCGAACCTGGGCGAGTACGACCTGGGCGGTGTGTTTGTGAACTACAGCAAAACGGCGCGCAAAGGCTGGGGCTCGACAGAGCTGACCATCGTCACCGCCAGCGGAACCCTGGCGCGCTAGCGCGGTTTTCGCGCCCCATTGAGCAAGTGCCCCACCCAGCTGAATCGCACACCATAGTGGTATGACCCCAGCAAAAGCGCCACGCACAGCACATTGATCAACACGTACTTGATCGCCCAGTGCCAGGGGGCGAGCATAAAGGTCGTTTGCAGCGCCATCACCAGCGGCAAATGCGCCAGATACATCCAGTACGAGGCATCGGCCACGTAGCGGATGCGCGGGCTGGGGCGGTTGAGGTAGCGCACACCAGCGCCCACGAAAGCCAGCGCCCAGCAAACCAAGGCCATGCTGTAGCAGACGGCGTACAGCGGCGGGTACTTGGGTACGGGTATGCCGCTGGCGCTGGGGGTGGCGGACATCAGCCACAGGCAGGTAGCGGTCCCCAAAGCGCCGATGGAGAGATAGGCTGCCCAACGCATTGCCAGCACATCCAGCAGGGCGCGGTTGCGCGCCAGCAACCAGCCGATGCCAAAGACATAGCCGTAGATAAACAGCGGCACAAGCGGCGGAATCAGCGTGTAGGCGGGTGTGGGAACGCCCATGCCCAGCAGCGCCACCGGCACACACAAAAGCGCGGCATACACGGGCAAGGCAAGCAGCAGCGGCCCTGCGTAGCAACGCAGCACCGCGTGCAGCGCCCGGTCGGCCCACGCTGCGCAGGCACCGAGCCGGTCCAGCTTGGCCAGCACCGCCCGCAGACCCAGCGCCAGCGCGTACAGCCACAGCAAGATATACAAAAACCACAGGTGCAGAAAGTTCAGCCCGTCACCTGCCTTGTCGGCCGGCAAGGGGTCTGGAAGTTGACCGCCGTTGGCCCGGGCCATGGCCCACAGCACCACCGCCACGATCAATACAAAGCTCAGCACCCAACCCAGTGCCAGCGGCACCGCAATGCGTGCCGCCCGGTTTCGCACAAAGGCGCGGGTGCCCAGGCGGCCCAGCAAGCCGTGGGCCAAAAAGCCGGCCACCAGAAAGAACACCGACATTCGGAACACATGAATCACGAACATCAGCACGCTCAAGGCCTCGCTGGTCTGGGTATCGCGAATGGGCCACATGGCAGCGCCCAGCCCCGGCACAAACGACAGGCTGGCGTGCAGGCAAATGCCCAGTAACAGGGCGGCGGCGCGAATGGCGTCCAGGGCGGGTAGGCGGTGGCTGCTGCCAGTCATTGGGGTGCTGATTTGAAATCTCCGAGTAAGAGCCTGAATTGTCTGTGCGCCATGCACTCGGAATCGCCGTACCGAAGTAGGGTTCCCGACCATTCCCTCCTGCGCACCTGGGCAAATCCCATGTCGGGCACGGCTTTTGCTGGTAATGATCTGAAGAAAAAGCGATGGGCTGCCGTTACGATGGAAACCCGTCGTTTTTCTTTTCTGACTGAAACACTCATGAGCCACCCCAACCCCATGGTCCACGTCATCGATCACCCGCTGGTGCAGCACAAGCTGACCTTGATGCGCAACAAGGAGGCCAGCACCACCAGCTTTCGCCGCCTGCTCAATGAGCTGTCGTCGCTGATGGTGTACGAGGTCACGCGCGACATGGCCATGCAGGAGGTGCAGATCGAGACGCCGCTGGAGACCATGACGGCCAAAATGATCGACGGCAAGAAGCTGGTGTTTGTCTCGATCTTGCGGGCGGGCAACGGCATTCTGGACGGCATGCTCAACGTGATTCCCGGTGCGCGCGTGGGCCACATCGGCCTGTACCGCGACCCGGCCACGCTGCAGGCGGTGGAGTACTACTTCAAGATGCCGCAAGAGATGACCGAGCGCGACGTGGTGGTGGTAGACCCCATGCTAGCCACCGGCAACTCGGCCATTGCGGCGGTGCAGCGGCTGAAGGTGCTGAAGCCTAAATCGATCAAGTTTGTGTGCCTGCTGACCTGCCCTGAAGGCATTGCCACCTTCACCGCCGCCCACCCCGATGTACCGGTTTTCACCGCTGCGATTGACCGGCAGCTCAACGACCACGGCTACATTTTGCCGGGCCTGGGCGATGCTGGTGACCGCATGTTTGGAACGAAATGAGCTGCCAGCCCATGTATTCATTGCTCAAGCAGCTATAAATTAAATAGCTATTGTGTTACCCAACTCCATCGCCCGTCATTCCCGCGCAGGCGGGAATCCAGCCGCTGAGCGCCAGCCATGCCGCACACGGCGAGTCGTTCGCATCGCAAGCCGCTCCTGGATTCCCGCCTGCGCGGGAATGACAGACACAAGACTCTTGAGCAATCGAACTGTTTGTTGTTAGTTGATTAACCGAAGGAGAAAGCACCATGTCATTTGTGAAACTAAATCGCCGTCAAATCGCCACTCTGGCAGCAGTCCTGGCTTGCGCCACGCCCGGCCTGACCTGGGCTCAAGCCAAGCTGAAAGTGGCTGCCATCTATTCCGTGCCCTTTGAGCAGCAATGGGTCAGCCGCATCCACAAAGCGCTGAAAGCTGCCGAAGCGCGTGGCGAAATTGAATACAAAGCCAGCGAAAACGTGGCCAATGCCGACTACGAGCGTGTGATGCGCGAGTACGCGCAGGCGGGCAATGCGCTGATCGTGGGCGAGGTGTTCCCCATCGAAGCGGCCGCGCGCAAAGTGGCCAAAGACTTCCCCAAAGTCTCGTTTCTGATGGGCAGCTCGGGCAAGCCGCAGGCCCCCAACTTCAGCGTGTTTGACAACTACATTCAGGAGCCTGCTTACCTGAGCGGCATGATTGCTGGCGGCATGACCAAGACCAACAAAATCGGGATGGTCGGCGGCTTTCCGATTCCCGAGGTCAACCGCCTGATGCACGCCTTCATGGCCGGTGCGAAAGAAACCAACCCCAAGGTGGAGTTCACGGTGAGCTTCATCAACAGCTGGTTTGACCCACCCAAGGCCAAAGAAGCGGCGTTTGCAATGATCGACAAAGGCGCAGACGTGATGTATGCCGAGCGTTTTGGTGTGAGTGACGCAGCCAAGGAAAAAGGCAAGCTGGCCATTGGCAACGTGATCAACACCCAGGACAAATACCCCGACACCGTGGTCGCCTCGGCCCTGTGGAACATGGAACCCACGATTGATCGCGCGCTGAAGCTGGTCAAGGAAGGCAAGTTCAAACCCGAAGACTATGGTCAGTATTCGATGATGAAATACAAGGGCTCGGAGCTGTCACCGCTGGGCACGTTTGAGAGCAAAGTGCCTGCCGAAATCAAGGCCAAAGTCAAGGCCAAGGAAGCGGCCATTCTGGCGGGCACCTACACGGTGAAAGTAGACGATACGCAGCCGAAATCCACGATGAAGTAACCCCCCTGCAATAGGTACCCCCCTGAGTCGGCCTTCGGCCGCCTTGTATGCTCAATTTCGGACGTTTGATGGACAGTGAAGTGATTTGTTTTGGGAAGTTATCCACAGCCCGTGCCGCCTTTGGGCTAGCAGCCCGTGGGGAAGCCTTTGGCGTGGATAGCTTGCCGCTTATCAAAAGCCCGAACAGTTGCTTGATGGCCATGTGTACGTGTATGTGTGGGACTTCGCATGAACAAGGACGGGATCTATGAGTGCATCTTGTGAACAAATTTTCATTGGCATTGACATCTCCAAAGCCAGCCTGGATGTGGCCATTCGAGGGCAAAGCAAAACCCAGCAGTTTGCCAACAGCGACCCAGGCATTGCCGCCTTGTTGGTCAACCTGAAAGGTCTTAAAGAAGTGGCCTGTGTGCTGATGGAGGCCACCGGTGGATTGGAAAAGCTGCTGGCCCGCCAACTGGTGCTTGCTGGCTACGCGGTGATCATCAGCAACCCCCGCCAGGCGCACAACTTCACCCAGTCGCTGGGGCAGCTGAGCAAGACCGACGCGTCTGATGCCAAAGCGCTGGCGCACTACGCCCACACGCTGTGGCACTCGGACAGACGCGATGCGCTGCTGGTGCGCCTGCCCAGCCAGCAGGAAGATGCACTGGCTGCCCTGGTGGCCCGGCGCAGCCAACTGGTGGGCATGCGCGTTGCTGAGAGCAACCGCCGTGCGATGGCGCACGCGTTGCAAAAGAAAAGCATTGAGCAGATGCTGCGTGCCATTGACGGCCAGATCAAAGCGCTGGACAAAGACATCACGGCCAATTTGGACACGCACTTCAAAGCCAGGCTGGACTTGCTCAAAGGCCTCAAAGGGGTGGGCCTGGCCACCAAGGCCACCTTGATGGCCAGTCTGCCCGAGCTGGGGCAGCTCAATAGACGACAGGTGGGAAAATTGGTGGGCGTGGCACCGCTGAACCACGACAGCGGCAAGATGAACGCCAAGATGGGCACATACGGCGGGCGCAGCAACGTGCGTTGGGTGCTGTACATGGCCGGACTCAGCGCGGTGCGCTACGACCCCGTGATCAAGGCGTTTCATGACAAGCTGCGTGCGGCGGGAAAACCGCCCAAAGTGGCGCTGGTGGCCTGCATGCACAAACTGCTGACGATCATCAACGCCATCATCAAGTCGGGCAAACCGTGGCAGGCTAACTACGCTTGTCCACAGGCTGTTCAGACTTGAAAAATTATCAAAAATCATTTGACTTTGAACACAGTTGCTTCCCCCCAGGGGGACGCCGTCAGCGGCCCGGCAAAGCCGGTTCCGCGACGGCTCTGGAATGACTCCCCCTCTCACCTTGTTAGGTCTCACGCCATGCATTCAATCGCTCGACGCCTGCTCGCCATCGGTCTAGTCGCGCTGCCTTGCTTACCCGCTTTGGCTGCCCCCTGGCTGGACGAAACGCCGCGCATTGCGGTGGTGTCAGCTTTTCAGCCCGAGCTGACTTTGCTGCTGGCCAAAATCGACAAGCCCACCCAGCACCGGGTCAATGGCGTGACGTTCACCACGGGCAGCTTGCAGGGCAAGCCGGTGGTGGTGTTTTTAAGCGGCATCAGCATGACCAATGCGGCCATGAACACCCAGTTGGTGCTGGATCGTTTCAAGGTCACGCACCTGGTGTTCAGCGGCATTGCCGGTGGCGTGAACCCCGCGCTGAACATTGGTGACGTGACGGTGGCCCAGCGCTGGGGCCAGTATCTGGAGGTGTTGATTGCTCGCGAGACCGCGCCTGGCAAATACAGCGCCCCGCCGTGGATGGACGATGTGAAGCTGCCCAACTACGGCATGCTGCACCCGCGCCCGGTCGAGGTGCGCAGCGCCACTGCGCCGGGCATGGAAAAGAAGTTCTGGTTCGATGTGGACCCTGCCATGCTGGCCACCGCGCGCAGCCTGAAAGATGTGGGCCTGGCCAGTTGTGAGCCGGCAAGTAAGGCGGCCACAGTGAAAGACATCAACGGCAAAGACATTCCCCCGCCCCCGCCCAAATGCCTGGCCAAATCACCCAAGCTGGTGTTCGGCGGCAACGGCGTCTCGGGCCAGGCCTTTGTGGACAACGCCGCCTTTCGCGAATACACCTTCAAAACCTTTGAAGCCAATGTGCTGGACATGGAAACCGCGGCCACCGCGATGGTGGCCCACAGCAACGGCGTGCCCTACATTGCCTTTCGCTCGCTGAGCGACCTGGCCGGTGGCGGCGACGGTGAAAACGAGATCGGCACCTTCTTCAAGATCGCTGCCGATAACTCGGCCAAGGTCTTGCTGGCGTTTTTGGCGGCCTGGAAGTAGTCGCCATTGCATGCGGGATTCCATGCCCCCCGTCCTGCGCCTGCAAAACATCACCAAGCGCTTCGGCACGCTGGTGGCCAACGACGACATCTCCCTGGATTTGGACAGCGGTGAGGTGCTGGCGCTGTTGGGTGAAAACGGGGCGGGCAAGTCCACGCTGGTGTCGATTCTGTTTGGCCACTACCGGGCCGACAGCGGCCACATCGAAGCCTTTGGTCAGCCGCTGCCACCGGGCAACCCGCGCGCAGCGCTGGCGGCGGGCATTGGCATGGTGCACCAGCATTTCACGCTGGCCGACAACTTGAGCGTGCTGGACAACGTGCTGGCGGGCAGCGAGCGCCTGTGGCAGCCGTTTTCGCGCCGCGCGCAGGCCCGGCACAAGCTGCTGGCGGTGTCTGAACAGTTTGGCTTGCAGGTGCAGCCCGAGGCTTTGGTGGGCAACCTGTCGGTGGGCGAGCGCCAGCGGGTGGAGATTTTGAAAGCGCTGTACCGGGGTGCCCGCATTTTGATTCTGGACGAACCCACTGCCGTGCTCACGCCGCAGGAAAGCGAGGCGCTGTTTGCCACTTTGGCGCAGATGGTGGCCGCCGGTTTATCCATCATTTTCATCAGCCACAAACTGCCCGAGGTGCTGCGCGTGTCGCACCGCGTGGCCGTGCTGCGCGGCGGCAAGCTGGTGGCTACCGCGCCTGCAGCGGGCACCACGCAGGCGCAGCTGGCGCTGTGGATGGTGGGGCGTGATTTAGACGAAAAAGTGCCTTCCGCCCAGGTAAATACTGCTCAAACAGCTATTAATTCAGTAGCAATCTGTAGCTTGGATCAAGTGCACACAACAGGCCGAGGCCATGACCGTTTGAACGGTGTGTCGCTGCAACTGCAGCCCGGCTGCATCGTCGCCATCGCTGGCGTGTCGGGCAACGGCCAGGTGGCGCTGGCCGAGCTGTTGTGCGGCATGCGCGCAGCCACCAGCGGCATGGTCACGCTGCACGGGCAGGCCTTGAAGGCGTCGCCGGCCTGGCTGGTGGCGCGTGGCGTGGCCCGCATTCCCGAAGACCGGCATGCGGTGGGCGTGGTGGGCGATTTGCCGGTGTGGGAAAACGCGGTGTCGGAGCGCTTGCGCAGCCCGGTGTTTTCGAAGTTCTCATGGATCCGGCGCAAAGCCGCAATGCAGCATGCTGGCGCGCTGGTGTCCGCGTTTGACGTGCGTGGCGGCGGACTGCACGCGCCTGCGCGGGCGCTGTCGGGCGGGAACATGCAAAAACTGATTTTGGGGCGGGCGTTGATGGAGCCGGGGTTTCAGTCTCCGGTGTCGTGCCCCCACCCCCACCCTCCCCCGGAAGGGGAGGGAGAAGTACCGGGGACTTCGGCTCCGGCTCCCTCCCCTTCCGGGGGAGGGCTGGGGTGGGGGCACGCGCGCCAACCATCTCCTTCCAGCAACCCACCCCGCCTCATCGTCGCCCACCAACCCACCTGGGGCCTGGACGTTGGTGCCGTGGCCTATGTGCAGCAGCAGCTGCGCGCCGCCCGCGATGCGGGCGCGGCCGTGCTGTTGATCTCTGACGACCTGGACGAGGTACTGGCCATGGGCGACCAGGTGGCGGTGATGCATGGCGGGCATTTGACCGATGCGCGGCCGGCCAGCGAATGGACGCGTGAGTCGATGGGCCTGGCAATGGCAGGGGTTGCGTGAGCATGCGCCTGGAAAAACGCACCCATACCTCCACCACCGCGCTGCTGCTGGCCCCGTTTGGCGCAGTCGCCTTCACGCTGTTGGTGGGCACGCTGCTGGTGCTGTGGGCTGGTGCGCCCGTGGGGCAAACCTTTGCGCTGCTGGTCAAAGGCGCGCTGGGTTCCACCTTTGCGCTCAGCGAAACGCTGACCCGTGCGATACCGCTGGCGCTGACCGGCCTGGCGGCCACGGTGGCCTTCAAAGCGCGCCTGTTCAACATTGGTGCCGAAGGCCAGCTGTACGCCGGTGCGCTGGCCGCTGTGGCGGTGGGTGGCCTGCATGGCGGCACCGGACTGGAGTGGCCCATCTGGGCCTTGTTCCCGCTGATGATGGCTGCTGCCGCGCTGGCCGGCGCGCTGTTGCTGCTGGGCCCTGCGCTGCTCAAAACCCGTTTGGGCGTGGATGAAGTGGTCACCACCTTGTTGCTCAATTTCATCGTGCTGCTGGGCACCTCGGCCCTGCTCGATGGGGTAATGAAAGACCCCACCGCGATGGGCTGGCCGCAAAGCGTAGGCCTGCAAAGCGAGATGGAGCTGACCAAGCTGATTGCGCAAACCCGGCTGCACACCGGCCTGCTGTGGGCCATGGCACTGGCCATTGCGCTGTGGCTGCTGTTCAAGTACACCGTGCTGGGTTTTGACATTCGCGCCGTGGGTGCGAACGCGCGCGCTGCGGCGTTTGCGGGCGTGCCTGTCACGCGCACCGTGGTGCTGGTGGCCATGCTGTCGGGCGCGCTGGCGGGCCTGGCCGGCGCGATTGAGGTGGCGGGCCGCACCGGCTATGTGACCCTGGACATGTCACCCGGTTACGGCTACAGCGGCATTGTGATCGCCATGCTCGCCGGCCTGCACCCCTTGGGCGTGCTGGCTGCCAGCGTGTTTGTGGCGGGTGTGCTGGTGGGGGCCGACAGCATGAGCCGTGCGATCAACGTGCCCACCTACATGGCCGATGTGATGGTGGCCACCGCGCTGCTGAGTGTGCTGGTGGGGGGCTTGTTGGCGCAGTACCGGGTGCGGTGGCGATGACCGACTTCCTGGACATCCTCTCCAACCCCGCCTTCTGGGTGGCAGTGCTGCGCATCGCCACGCCGCTGATTCTGGGTACCTTGGGCGTGCTCCTGTGCGAGCGCGCGGGGGTGTTAAACCTGGGCATTGAGGGCATCATGGTCGCGGGTGCTTTCAGCGGCTGGTTGGCGGTGTATGGCGGTGCGCCGCTGTGGGTGGGTGTGGGTGTTGCGGCCGCCACGGGTGCGGTGTTTGGCTTGCTGCATGCGTGGCTCACGGTGGGGCTGGCGCTGTCGCAGCATGTGTCGGGCCTGGGTATCACGCTGCTGGCCACGGCCTTGAGCTACTTTGGCTACCGCGTGAGCTTTCCCAAAGTCACCACGCCACCCACCATCACGCCGCTTGACGACATGCCGGGGCTGGGCATACCCATGCTGTCGCAGCAAACGCCGCTAACCCTGCTGGCCCTGGTGCTGGTGCCGGTAATCGCGTATGTGCTTTACCGTACGCCGCTAGGCCTGGCGCTGCGCATGGTGGGCGAGAACCCGCAGGCCGCCGAGGGCCAGGGCCTGTCGGTCGCCAAGCTGCGCACCGGGGCTATCGTGGCCGGCTCGGCGCTGATGGGCGTGGCCGGCTCGTTTCTCACGCTGTCGGCCTTCAACGCGTTTTTCTTCAACATGGTCAACGGCCGTGGCTGGATTTGTGTGGCCCTGGTGGTGTTTGCAAGCTGGCGGCCCGGCAAGGCGCTACTGGGCGCGCTGCTGTTTGCGTTTTTTGATGCGCTGCAACTGCGTTTGCAGCAACAAGGTGACGCGGCCCTGCCCTACCAGCTGTATTTGATGCTGCCCTATGTGCTGTCCATCCTGGCGCTGGTGCTGGTGGCCCGCAAAGCCGCCTACCCGCAGGCGCTGATGAAACCCTACCGAAAAGGTGAACGCTGATGCTGGACTTGCTCATTCACAACGCCACCCTGCCCGACGGCCGCACAAACATGTCTGTGGCCGTGCAAGCTGGGCGTATCACCGAAGTCACCCAGGGCTTGCAAGCCCCCGCACATGAAGTGATTGACGCCCAAGGCATGCTGCTGTGCCCGCCCTTTGTTGACGCGCACTTTCACATGGACGCCACGCTGAGCTACGGCCTGCCGCGTGTCAACCAGAGCGGCACGCTGCTGGAAGGCATTGCGCTGTGGGGCGAGCTCAAACCCCTGCTCACGCAAGACGCCTTGGTGGAACGAGCGCTGGCCTATTGCGACTGGGCCGTGGGCCGCGGCCTGCTCGCCATTCGCAGCCATGTGGACATTTGCGACCCCACGTTGTTGGCTGTGCAAGCCTTGCTGCACGTCAAAAAACAAGTCGCCCCGTATATCGACCTGCAACTGGTCGCTTTCCCGCAAGACGGCGTGCTGCGCGCACCGGGCGCGCTGGATAACCTGAAACGCGCCCTGGCCATGGGCGTCGACGTGGTGGGCGGCATTCCCCATTTCGAGCGCACCTACGCGCAAGGCACTGAAAGCGTCAAGCTGCTGTGCGAGCTGGCGGCAAGCCAAGGCAAGCTGGTCGACATGCACTGCGACGAGTCGGACGACCCACAGTCGCGCCACATTGAAACCCTCGCTTTTGAGGCCCAGCGCCTAGGCCTGCAAGGCCGCGTCACGGGCTCACACCTCACGTCCATGCACAGCATGGACAACTACTACGTGAGCAAGCTGCTGGCCGTGATGGCCGAGGCGCAAGTCAGCGTGGTGGCCAACCCGCTGATCAACATCACCCTGCAAGGCCGCCACGACAGCTACCCCAAACGCCGCGGCATGACCCGCGTACCCGAACAAATCGCAGCCGGCCTCACCGTCGCCTTCGGCCAGGACTGCGCCATGGACCCCTGGTACAGCCTGGGCAGCGGCGACATGCTGGAAGTGGCCCACATGGGCCTGCACGTGGCGCAGATGACCAGCCAAGCCGCGATGCGCCAATGCTTTGAAGCCGTGACCACCGCCCCGGCCCGCATCATGCAGTTACACGGCTATGGGTTGGAGCCCGGCTGCCACGCCGACTTTGTGCTGCTGCATGCGCGTGACCCGATTGAGGCGATTCGGCTGCGGGCGACGCGGCTCAAGGTGTTTCGGCGGGGCAAGTGCATTGCGCAGATGCCTGCGGCGGTGGCACGGTTGGACTTGCCGGGGAGACCTGGGGAGACGGGGTTTATGGCGGTGCAGCCCTGATCGCTCGTTCGAATGAGTGAAGGGGTTTTGATGGCCCGTATCGTTCTCAAGCCCAGGAATTATTTGCTCAAGCAGCTACAAAATAAGGAGTACTCAACCCACAACTCGCAAGGGCCGGTTCAGGGACAATTGCTTGTTCGTTCTCTTCAACTCACGCCATGACTTACAACCCTGAACCTTCCGCTCACCAAGGCGCTGCTGAAGCTGCCATCACTTGGTTGTCCACTTTGCACCGCAAGGGCTGGCACAACGCATTCATGAATTTAGTCAATGAGTTGCTTTTAGAAGAGGAGCGCCAAAGGCTCACAGCACTGGATTCACAGGTCATCCAGAGTATTGAAATCAACTTGAACGACTGGCTGCTGGCCGAGGGTGATATCCATGCCCGTGGCGGCATCCGACGGATCAACGATTACGTGCTCAGCCCTTCGGGGCCTCGCCTGAATGCCGCCCAACGCGACTGGCTGCAACAGTTGGGCCAACGACCACTGCGCCTGTATGACGTGACAGATGTGGTACTAGGTCAACAAATGACGCTGTGTGATGCACTGGACAAAGAAGCAGAACCGATCGTTGTGCGCGAGCGATCTGGCACCCAAAATTTGAAGCCAGGCGAGTTGCTGGGTTGCCGCATCCTGCGCGTGGGAGATCATTTTCAAATGTCAGGGTCGGGTTACTTGTTCACGCTACTGACGGGGCCGAGAGCGATCGCTTTGGTGCGTCAGCAGCAGCAAGCGCTTGGCCAGCAGTTGGATGCGCCCAGAAAAATGGGCTTGCTGATCATGGTTGAATGGCTACAGCATTGGCTGAAACCGGCACCCATGCCAACGGTGATTGACCATTATTCGGGCGAGCCGATGAAGATGATCACCGACCGTTACCGTGTCAACGACGAGGTGGCGCTGGCGCAGGCACTGGCCAGCCAGAGCGATGTGGAGGGCAACCGGCAAGAGGGCTGGTCACGCATCATGAATTGCACGGATGGACAGTTACGCTCAAGCGTGCATCTGAATCCCGGGGAAAAGGCCGACCAGATCGAACTGTTTTATAGAACGCAAGCTTATGCCGACGAGGGTCGGGTGTGGTTTGAGGCGCTGGTGGGCGCGAGCGCCACCTTCGTCAAGCGACAGGTGCAGGAGACTGCGGATGCAATGGCCCGATCCCACAAGCAAGCTGACAGGGAATCGTCCAAAAAAGGCAAATCATCGTCTGGATTGCCTCCCGAGTTGGATGCCGCCGCCCTGTCGCAAATGATGACCGAAGTCATCCATAACACCTATGCCAACTGGGCCGATGAACCGATTCCCGCGCTAGATCACAAAACACCACGCCAGGCCATCAAAACATCCACCGGCCTGGAGCGAGTGAAGGGTTTATTGCGGAGCTACGAGGCAAATGAAGCATCACAGGCAAGGCAACAGAATCGCACGGAGATTTCGTATGATTTTTTGTGGGCGGCGCTTGGAATACCACGATAGCTTGCGGAGCTTCTCCAGTAACCCCCGGTGCCGATGGTTCCTATGATCCTAGAAACAGCAGTTGATCGCTTATCCCAGTCACTATTTTCAATGAAATCAAACACTTGTAGCGTTGGGCGACCTCACCAGTTGGGTGAGAACGCTACGCGCCCGATTGAGCCGCCCTGGCGTGTGCTAGCGGCGTTGCTCCTCCTAGCAGGCAAGAGCCTGCGTCGTCGTCACGCCTTGCCAGCCCACCCCATGACGACCCACTCGGGCGCGTCCAACTGCTATTTCTAGGATGATCGACCTCATACCGCAGCCCGACCCAACAGGAACCCCATGACCGCTACCAACCGCGTCCTCGCCCACATCGGCACCCGCTACCCCATCGTGCAAGCGCCCATGGGCTGGATTGCTCGGTCACAGCTGGCCAGCGCGGTGTCGCGCGCGGGTGGTTTGGGCGTGATTGAAACCTCGTCGGGCGAAACGGAAAACTGTAAAGCAGAGATTGCCAAGATGACAGCACTGGGTTTGCCGTTTGGCGTGAACCTGCCGATTCGCTTTTTGAAAGACGACGCGATGCTGCGCTTTGTCTGCGACAGCGGGGTGCGCTTTGTGACCACCTCGGCCGGCAGCCCGGCCAAGTTTGTCAAGCCGCTGCAAGACGCAGGCATCACCGTCTACCACGCGGTGCCCACGGTAGATGCAGCACTGAAATGTGTGGATGCGGGCATTGACGGCCTGGTGGTGGAAGGCGCTGAAGGCGGCGGCTTCAAGAACCCGGAAGAGGTGTCTACGCTGGTGCTGCTGCAGGCCATTCGTGCGAAGGTGGATGTGCCGCTGATTGCCGCCGGTGGCATTTGCGATGGCCGGGGCATGGCGGCGGCGTTTGCGCTGGGGGCTGAGGGCATTCAAATGGGCTCGCGCTTTGTCAGCAGCGCCGAAAGCCCGGTACATGTCAATTACAAAAACGCGATGGTCAATGCCAAGGAAACCGGCACCTGGGTGCTGAACAAAAAGTCCACCCCATGCATTCGCTCACTCAAATCGCAGCGCACCCAAGCCATTTACGACGAAGGCCTGATGCCGCCCGACGCGCTGGCCGGCATTCAACGCCTGTACTTTGACGGCGACATGGAAGCCGCGCCCGCGCTGGCAGGCCAGACCGTGGGGCTGATTGACGAAATCAAAACCGCACAACAAATCATTGACGACACGGTGGCCCAGTTTTTTGAGATCACGGCACGTATGGGCAGGCTGGCGCAGGCGCGCTCATTTGGCTAGCATGGCTCTTTTTTTGATCAGAAACGGGTTTTGTGCAATCCAGGAGCGCTCAAGCAGCTACTTTTTTAGTAGCAAATACCTGACGCTCAATGCAAGCGGCCTTTGAGTGCCACCGGCAGGGGAAGCGGCATCACGGGGATGCCTTCATCCAGCAGTTGCAGGGCCTCGTCCGTGGTGGCGTGGCCGCGAATCTGGCGGTGGTCGGTTTCGCCGTAGTGCATGCGGCGCGCCTCGTCGGCAAATTGCTCGCCCACGTCTTCGGTGTTGGCCAGCACCTCGCGCACCATGTGCAGCCAACGGGCCTGCTGCTCGGCAGATGGGGGCTCCAGCGGCGCGGGTGGGGCATGGGGCTCTGCGATGGCCAGCGCGTTTGTCTGCGCTGGCGCGATTGGGCTGTCAGCTGGTTGCGCACCTAAATTCAGGCGCGGCGCGCTGAGCATTTTTTTGATGCCGGTGTCGCCACACAACGGGCACGCCACCAGGCTGCGGGCCAGCTGGCCTTGAAAGTCGTCTTCCGAGCCAAACCAGCCCTCAAAGCGATGGCCGTGACCGCATTGCAGATCCAGAACTTTCATGCTGGCACCGCGCACGTCATCAGACCACCTGCCAATCCAGCGTCCACACACCTGCAAGGATGTTTTGCAACCACAGGGCACCTGTGAGGGTTTTACCGTCGGTGACTTCACCACTGTGGCACCACCGCATGAGCTGCTCGGGTGTAGAGGTGAACACGTCGAGAAACTCGCCGTCGTCCAGCTTGCGCTCGGTGAGGGTGAGGCCACGCGCAAACCAGATGTCAATGAACTCGGTGGAATAGGAGATGCCGGGGTTGAGCTTGCCCGCGCGGGCCCATTCGCGTGCCACGTAGCCCGTCTCTTCCAGCAACTCGCGCTGGGCGCAGGCCAGAGCGCCCTCACCGGCGTCCAGCTTGCCGGCGGGAAACTCAATCATGGCCTGCTGCATGGGGTAGCGATACTGGCGCTCCAGCACCACCTGGCCATCGTCCAGCAAGGCAATCACCATGACCGCCCCAGGATGAACGACAAATTCACGCGTGGTCAGCTTGCCATTGGGCAGGCGCACGGTGTCGCGCATCACGTGTAGGAAATGACCTTTCAAGGCCACTTCCGACGTGGTTTTGACTTCGGTCAGATGGGGAAAAAGATCGGTGGAATCTGTCACGGTGTGGCGTTTTCAGGAACGGTGTTTGAGCAGGTAGCGGTAAACAAAACCGGGGAAAGCCAGCGTGATGAAGAGCGCGGCCGTGATCGCATAAAACTCCCAGCGCTGCGGTGCAATCTGCCCCGCCCGCTGCTCCAGCGCCAGGCCTAGCAACCCGACCAGAAAATACATCACCACCAGCTCGGCCAGGCGCACCCACAGGCTTTTGGATGCTGCCAGCGGTATCAGGCCCAGCAAGCGTTGGTTCGCCACAAATGGCAGGTTGGCCAGAACCAGTGCCGCAACAACCACCAACCAGATAGAGACGGTTTGCGACACAAGCAGATCAGAATGAAGGCCAGGGCTTCAGTTATTGAGCAGCTTGCCGATGGCGTTCAGGCACAGACCCATCAGGCCACCCGGCAGCAGGCCCAGCACCAGAATCAGGGCTGCGTTGGCGACCAGCACGGCCCGCACCTCAACCGGTGCCACCACCGTGCTGGCGGTAATAGGTTCGTCAAAGTACATGACTTTGACCACCCGCAGGTAGTAAAACGCGCCCACCAGGGACATCAACACCGCAAAGATCGCAACGCCGATGTACAGGCTGGAGCCTGAGGAGATCAGCGCTTGCAGCACCGACAGCTTGGCAAAAAAGCCCACCAGTGGCGGGATGCCGGCCAGCGAGAACATGCACACGGCCATCACACCGGCATACAAGGGGCTGCGCTGGTTCAGGCCGGCAAAGTCAGAAATTTCCTCGCTCTCAAACCCTTCGCGGGCCAGCAGCAAGATGACGCCAAAGGTCGCCAGCGTGGTCAGCACATAGGTGATGACGTAGAACATCGATGCGCTATAGGCACTGGATGCCGACAGCGTGTTGCCATTGACCACGCCCGACATCAGGCCCAGCAGCACAAAACCCATTTGCGAAATGGTGGAGTAAGCCAGCATGCGCTTGATGTTGCTTTGCGCAATGGCGGCCAGGTTACCCACCAGCAAAGAGGCAATGGCCAGAAAAGCCAGCATTTGCTGCCAGTCGATGGCCAGTGGCAGCAGCCCGTCCACCAGCAGTCGCATACAGATGGCAAACGCAGCCAGCTTGGGCGCAGCACCAATCATCAACGTCACTGAGGTGGGTGCGCCCTGGTACACATCGGGCACCCACATATGAAACGGCACCACGCCCAGCTTGAAGCCCAGGCCGGCCACCACAAACACCAGGCCGAACACCAACACCTGGTGATCCACTTTGCGGCTGGCAATGGCTTTGATGACCTCGCCCAGATCCATCGAGCCTGTGGCACCGTACAACATGGACAAGCCGTACAACAGGAAGCCACTGGCCAGCGCACCCAGCACAAAGTACTTCATGGCCGCCTCTGTGGCGGTGGCGTCATCTCGGCGCAGGGCCACCAGCGCGTAGCTGCACAAGGTCAGCAACTCCAGACCCAGATAAATCACCAGAAAGTTGTTGCCGGAGATCATCACAAACATGCCCAGCAGGGCAAACAGTGACAGGGTGAACATTTCGCCACCACCCAACATGCCGCGATCGGCCGCATAGGGCCTGCCATACACCACCGTCACCAACACCGCCAGCGATGCAAAACACTTGAGCCAATGGCCCATCGGGTCGCTGATGACCATGCCGCCAAAGGCCTCGTAGCTGGTATCGCCTGAAGCATACAAACCGTGCAGCAGGGCCAGCGCAGCCAGCGTGCCAATGGTCAACATAAAGGTCAGCGTGCGGCGGGGGCTCTTGACGCCCAGGTCTACCAGCAAAATAACGCAGGCCATCACCAGCAACAACAGCTCGGGGTAGATGGCGATCCAGCTGATTTTCTCGATCATTGTTGTTCTCTTCGGTTTTCGTTTGTTTGAGCGCTTACTGCAACTTGCTCATCGCCACATGGCTGAGCAACTGCCCCACTGAGGCGTTCATCACGTCGGTAAATGGCTTGGGGTATACACCCATCCACAGCACAGCCGCAGCCAGCAAGGCCAGCATGAGGAATTCGCGGCTGTTGATATCGGAAAGATCCTTCACATCGTCGTTGGCCACGGGCCCCAGGTACACGCGCTTGTACATCCACAAGCTGTAGGCCGCGCCAAAGATCAAGGCGGTTGCAGCAGCAAAACCGAGCCAGAAATTGGCTTTGACGGCACCCAGAATTACCATCCATTCGCCCACAAAACCCGCCGTGGCCGGCAAGCCGCAATTGGCCATGACGAAGAACAAGGCAAATGCACTGAATACCGGCATGGTGTTGACCACGCCGCCATAGCTGGCAATGTTGCGTGAGTGAACACGGTCATACAGCACGCCAATGCACAGGAACATGGCCCCCGACACGAAACCATGCGCAATCATTTGCACCAGGCCACCGGACACGCCCAGGTCGTTGAAAATGAAGAAGCCCAGGGTGACGAAACCCATGTGCGCCACCGATGAGTAGGCCACCAGCTTTTTCATGTCGGTCTGTACCATGGCCACCAGACCCACATAAATCACGGCAATCAGCGACAAGGCAATCATCAACCAGGCCCACTCATGCGCCGCATCTGGCGCAATCGGCATGGAAAAGCGCAAAAAGCCATAGGCCCCGAGCTTGAGCATGATGGCTGCCAGCACGGCGGAGCCGCCAGTGGGCGCTTCCACGTGCACGTCAGGCAGCCAGGTGTGCACAGGCCACATCGGCACCTTGACCGCAAATGCCGCAAAGAACGCAAAGAACAGCAGGGTTTGAGCCGCTCCACTCAAGGGAAGCTTGTGCCAGGTCAGGATATCGAAACTGCCGCCCGATTTGTTGTAGAGATAAATCAGCGCCACCAGCATCAGCAAGGAGCCCAGCAAGGTGTACAGGAAGAACTTGAAAGCGGCATAAATCTTATTGGGCCCACCCCAGATACCAATGATGAGGTACATGGGGATCAAGGTCGCTTCAAAAAACACATAGAACAGCATGCCGTCGAGTGCGCAGAACACACCAATCATCAAGCCGCTCAAGATCAAAAACGCGCCCATGTACTGGTTCACGCGCTCGGTGATCACTTCCCAGGCCGAGATCACCACGATCACCGTCATGAAGGCCGTGAGCGGGATAAACCAGAAGGAGATGCCGTCGATGCCCAGGTGGTAATGAATGTTGAAGCGCTCAATCCACGGCAGCTTTTCAACGAACTGCATGCTTGCAGAGTCGACCTGAAAGCCGGTGTAAATGGGCAAGGTGAACAGTAAACTGACCACTGCACCGACCAGCGCCAGCCAGCGAACGGCGTGCGCCTGGTCGTCGCGCCCCAGGGCCAGCAAGACCAGGCCAAAAAATATCGGGGTCCAGATGGCAAGACTCAGCAATCCCATTTTTATTGTTCTCCAGATGACGAGATGACACCGACCTTGTCGGGCATGACAGATGACAGAGACACCCAAGGCATGGGGTGATCAAAGCAAAGCAAAGTCACTGTGCGCCCCCGATGCGAGCCAACAACGCCATCAGTGAAGGCCAGCTCACGAAATAGGTCATCAAGGCAAACACGCCCAGCAGCATGACCAGCGCATAGTGGTACAGGTAACCGGTCTGGAACCAACGCACGATGCCGGAGAACCAGCCGACCAGCTTCCACGAGCCGTTGACAATGCCACCGTCAATCAAGGCCTGGTCACCGCCTTTCCACAAGCCGGTGCCCAGCAGGCGCGCGCCACGGGCCAGCACGTTTTCGTTGAACCAGTCCATGTAGTACTTGTTTTCCAGCAGGGTGTGCAGCGGCTGGACATAGGTCTGGATTTTGGCGGGCAGCGCCGGGTTCACGATGTACAGGTAGTAGGCCAGCGCCACGCCACCAACAGCCAGCCAGAACGGCGCTGCGGTCAGGCCGTGCACGGCCAGTTGCAGCGGGCCATGCCACTCGGCGCGCAACACAGCCATGGCTTTGTGGATCTCGGTGTTCACGAAGATCGCATCTTTGAAAAGGTCACCAAACAACATCGGGCCAATCGTCATGTAGCCAATGACCACGGACGGCACAGCCAGTAACAACAAGGGTGCTGTGACCACCCAAGGCGACTCATGCGGCTTTTCACCATGACCATGGTGATCGTCGTGGTGATCGCCATGGTGTGCATCGGGGTTCTGGTCGTAGCGCTCTGGGCCGTGAAACACCAGGAAGTACATGCGGAATGAATAAAACGCGGTGACAAACACACCGGCCAGCACGGCAAAGTACGCAAAACCGGCACCCGGCAAGGTGCTGGCGTGAATCGCCACAATGATTTCGTCTTTGGAATAGAACCCTGAGAACAGCGGTGTGCCGATCAGTGCGAGCGAGCCCAGCAAGGCCGTGATCCAGGTCATGGGCATGTACTTGCGCAAGCCGCCCATGTAACGAATGTCCTGGTTGTGGTGCACGCCCATGATGACCGAGCCTGCGGCCAAAAACAGCAGCGCTTTGAAGAAGGCATGGGTCATCAGGTGAAACACCGCGACTGAATAAGCCGATGCGCCTAGCGCCACCGTCATATAACCCAACTGTGAGAGCGTGGAATACGCCACCACGCGTTTGATGTCGTTTTGAATAATGCCCATAAAGCCCATGAACAAGGCGGTGATGGCACCAATAACCATAATGAAGCTGAGTGCGGTATCACTCAATTCAAACAGCGGCGACATACGCGCGACCATGAAGATGCCAGCAGTGACCATCGTCGCCGCATGAATCAGCGCCGAAATCGGGGTGGGGCCTTCCATGGAATCAGGCAACCAGACATGCAGCGGAAATTGCGCGCTCTTGCCCATGGCACCAATGAACAGGCAAATGCAGATGACGGTAATCATCATCCAGTCGGTGCCCGGAAAACTCAATTTAGCCAGCTCACCGCTCTTGGCAAAGGCCTCGCTGTAGTTGAGCGTGCCCGCATAGGCGGCAATCAGGCCAATACCCAGAATAAAACCAAAGTCACCCACGCGGTTGACCAAAAACGCCTTCATATTGGCAAACACAGCCGTGGGCTTGTTGTACCAAAAACCAATCAGCAAATAAGAAACCAGGCCAACCGCTTCCCAGCCGAAAAACAGCTGTAGCATGTTATTGCTCATCACCAGCATCAGCATGCTGAAGGTGAACAGTGAGATATAGGCAAAAAAGCGGTTATAGCCCTCGTCTTCTTCCATGTAGCCAATGGTGTAAATATGCACCATCAATGAGACGAAAGTGACGACGCACATCATCATCGCCGTCAGGCCATCGACCAGAAAGCCGATTTCCATTTTCAAGCCACCCACCACCATCCAGGTGTACAGGGTTTCATTGAAACGGGCACCGTCTGCGACCTTGACCAAGGTCATGGCAGAAATAATGAAAGCGACCAGAACGCCCAAAATCGTGATCGTGTGTGACAGGCGGCGGCCAATCCAGTTGCCACCGAATTTAGTCCCCAAAACACCGGCCACAATTGCCCCGATCAAAGGCAGCATGGGCACGGCCAGCAGGGTATTGGCTGAAAGCGTTGCACTCATATCGTTCTCAGCCCTTCAGCGTATTCAATTCATCCACGTTGATGCTGGATTTGTTTCTGAACAAAAGCACCAGAATGGCCAGACCAATGGCAGACTCGGCAGCCGCTACCGTGAGAATAAAAAACACAAACAC
Source organism: Comamonadaceae bacterium (assembly GCA_013297875.1). Lineage (GTDB taxonomy): Bacteria > Pseudomonadota > Gammaproteobacteria > Burkholderiales > Burkholderiaceae_C > JAAFIW01. Next base: position 28,774 of record JAAFIW010000019.1, read on the forward strand.
CTGGCCGTGCATGTCGTCCAGATAATAAGAAAACGCCACAAAATTCATGTTGACGGCTAGCAGCATTAACTCGATGGCCATCAGCAGCACGATCAGGTTTTTGCGGTTCAAGAAAATGCCGATGACTGACAGCGCAAACAACATGGCACCCAGCGACAGGTAATGACCTAAGGTGATGCTCATGCTTTTTTCCCCTCGGTTGAAACTGCCGGATTTGAGGCATTTGGGGCAGCAGCCCTTGCAATGTCTGCTGAAGCAGCTACAGGTTTTGTAGCATCCAGCTTGACCACGCGCATACGATCTGCCGCCTGCACACGCACCTGATCCGCCGGATCAACGTACTTGCTGTCTTTGCGCTGCCTTAAGGTGAGGGCAATGGCGGCGATGATGGCCACCAACAGCAACACGGCTGCAATTTCCAGGGGATAAAGATATTCGGTGTACAGCAGTTTGCCCAGGTCTTTGGTGTTGGAAATCTGCGCAGTGGCTGCCGGCGCGGCACCTGACTGCGCGGCGACCACTTCGGCCAGGTTGACCTTGACCTTCGGGGGGTCGCGAAATCCGCCCATCAATACGGCGGCCATTTCCAGCGCAATCAACGCGCCAATCGTGCCGGCCAAAGGAAAATGTTTCCAGAAGTCTTTGCGCAGACTGTCCATGTTGATGTCCAGCATCATCACAACAAAAAGAAAGAGCACCATGACAGCGCCGACATACACCAGCACAAGGGTAATGGCCAGAAACTCTGCCTTGAGCAAAATCCAGATCGCTGCAGCCTGGAAAAAGGCCAATACCAAATACAGCGCCGCGTGAACCGGGTTGCGCGCGGTGATCACGCGAAACGCAGCAAACAGCAAAACTGCTGAGAACAGATAAAAAAAGCCGGTTTTGACATCCATAGCGGTGTAATTTTTCGAGTGGCCTGGTTTGACTGGATTTATTGCGACGCCAAACTGCTCAAGCAGCAAATCAGCATTTCTTTTGAACTACCGGTATTTGGCGTCTGCGGTCCTGGCCTTGGCAATTTCGGGTTCGTAACGGTCACCCACGGCCAGCAACATGTCTTTGGTGAAATACAGATCGCCGCGTTTTTCACCGTGATATTCAAAAATATGGGTTTCCACAATTGAATCGACCGGGCAGCTTTCTTCGCAAAAGCCGCAGAAGATGCACTTGGTCAAATCAATGTCATAGCGGGTGGTACGGCGTGAACCGTCATCACGCACATCGCTTTCAATGGTGATGGCCATGGCGGGGCAAACAGCCTCGCACAGCTTGCAGGCAATGCATCGCTCTTCGCCATTTTCATAGCGGCGCAGCGCATGCAGGCCACGAAAGCGCGGCGACTGCGGGGTTTTTTCCTCAGGGAATTGAACCGTGATCTTGCGTTTGAAAGCGTATTTGCCTGTGAGCGCAAAACCTTTGAACAACTCAAACAGCAAAAAGCTGGAGAGAAAGTCTTTCAATGAGAAAGCAGGTGAGGCAAGGGTAGTCATGACAGTTGCCTTTTTATTTCCAGGGGTTCCACGAAGTCTGCATCACGCCGCCAATCACCACCAGCCAAACCAGGGTGACAGGAATGAATATCTTCCAGCCCAAACGCATGATCTGGTCATAGCGAAAGCGCGGGAAGGTGGCGCGCACCCAGATAAACAGGGTGACGACGGCAAAGGTTTTCAGGCCCAACCAGATCCAGCCGGGAATAAAGTCCAGGAAAGGAACGGGTGACAGCCAGCCGCCCAAAAACATGATGGCAGCCAGAATGGACACCAGCCACATATTGGCGTATTCGGCCAGGAAGAACATGGCAAACGACATGCCCGAATATTCGATCATGTGGCCGGCCACGATTTCTGATTCGCCCTCGACCACGTCAAACGGGTGGCGGTTGGTTTCGGCAATGCCCGAGATGATGTAAACCACGAATATCGGCAGCAGCGGCAACCAGTTCCACGACAAAAAGCTCAGGCCCATGTCGTGGAAATACCCTTTGTTCTGCACTATCACGATGTCGGTCATGTTCAAACTGGCCGACACCATCAGCACCACCACCAGGCAAAAGCCCATCGCAATTTCGTAGCTCACCATTTGCGCCGACGCGCGTAATGCACCGAGGAAGGCGTATTTGGAGTTGGACGCCCAACCCGCAATGATCACGCCGTACACCTCCAACGAGGTGATCGCCATCACAAACAGCAAACCGGCATTGATATTGGCCAGCGCCACCTCAGGCCCGAATGGAATGACCGCCCAAGCCACCAGCGCGGGCATGATGGTCATGATGGGGCCAAGCAAAAACAGGCCTTTGCTGGCGGCTGCGGGCACGATGATTTCTTTGGTGAGCAGTTTGAGCGCATCGGCAATCGGTTGCAGCAAACCAAACGGGCCCACGCGGTTGGGGCCAATGCGCACATGCATCCAACCAATGGCCTTGCGCTCCCACAAGGTGAGGTAGGCCACAGCGCCCATCAGCGGCAGCACCACCACGATGATTTTGATCAGGTTCCAGATCACAGGCCAAGCCGTGCTGGCCCACCAGGGCGCGGCGATCAGGCCTTGGCCAAAGCCGTGGATGGCGTCGATCATGCGGGCACTCCCATAGCAATCACTGCACGCGCGTCGGCTGTCATCTGTAGTGACGGCGCACGTCGCACCAAGCCGTCCAGCTGATACAGACTGGCACTGACGGGCTCGCCCGCTGCTGCCGACAGATCAATGACGACAGCCGTGGCATTGCTCAAGCGCTCCGCAGGCACCATGCCGCTTTGCACGACAGCCTCGCCCACGGCGGCGGCCAGCACCTGCGGCGACGAGTCAAATTCAAAGCCGTTCAGACCCAGCAAGTTGCCCAAGACGCGCAACACCTTCCAACCAGGGCGCGTTTCGCCCAGAGGCCGCACCACGGCATGAAAGCCCTGCAAACGACCTTCGGCATTCACAAAGGTGCCGGGCGTTTCAGTAAACGGCGCAATCGGCAGCAACACATCGCTGAACGCCATGTTGGCTTTGAACGGGCTGAGCGTGACCACCATTTGTGCTTGGCTCAGGGCAGCCGCGCTGGCCGCACCCGCCGCACTGTCAGCCTGCGGCTCGGTGTTGAACAAGATGGCTGCTTTCAGGCTGCCGCTGAGCATCTGCGCAGCATTCAAGCCACTGTTTTGTGGATTGGCTTTGACCAACTGCGCACCGACGGTGTTAGCAGCTTCCGTCAAATAACCCACTGTGGCGCCGGTTTGTGCACCAATCCAGTTGGCCAGCGCCAACAGGCTGGCCGCGTTGGCATGGTGCGCCGCCGCGTTGCCCAGCAGCACCGCTTTGCGCTCGCCACCCAACAGGCTTTTGGCCACCGCTTTGGCAGCGTCCGTGGCATTACCTGCTGCGGGAGCGGGCACACCTTTCTCAGCGGCAACGGCAGCCGCCACGTCAGCCAGGGCTTGCGCCCACTGCGCGGTGGGTGTGACCACGCTATGCGCGACGGGCATCGCCCAGTCATACGCTACTGAATTGATAGCTGCTACAGCACATCCCTTGCGGGTTGACTGTCGAATTCGCTGTGCAAACAGCGGGTGATCCTTGCGCAGGTTGCTGCCCACCACCAGCACACGCTGCAGGTTGGACAAAGAAGCGATCGAGGTGCCCAGCCAGCGCACGCCGTCAACCGGCACGAACTGCGCATGGCGCAGGCGCGCGTCGATGTTGTCACTGCCCAAACCACGCACCAATTGCGCGGCCAAAAACAGCTCTTCCAGCGTGCTGTGCGGGCTGACCAGTGCGCCGATGCTGGCGGCACCGTGGTCGGCCTTGATTTGCTTCAAGCCATTGGCCACGTATTCCAGCGCGGTTTGCCAATCCACGGCTTGCCACTGGCCGCCTTGCTTCAGCATGGGCTGGGTCAATCGCTCGTCGCTGTTCAGTGCTTCATAAGAAAAACGGTCGCGGTCGGCAATCCAACACTCGTTCACCGCTTCGTTTTCCAGCGGCAGCACGCGCATGACCTTGTGGTTTTTGACCTGAACCGTGAGATTGGCACCGGTCGAATCATGAGGGCTGACAGATTTGCGGCGGCTCAGCTCCCAGGTCCGGGCGCTGTAGCGAAAGGGCTTGCTGGTGAGCGCGCCAACCGGGCAAATGTCAATCATGTTGCCCGACAACTCGGAGTCAATCGTGTCGCTGACGATGGTGGTGATTTCCGAGTGCTCACCCCGGTGAATCATGCCTAGCTCCATCACGCCGGCTACTTCCTGGCCGAAGCGCACGCAGCGGGTGCAGTGGATGCAGCGGCTCATCTCCTGCATCGAAATGAGCGGCCCTACATCTTTCACGGCCACCACGCGCTTTTCTTCTTCGTAGCGCGACGCAGAACCACCGTAGCCCACCGCCAGGTCTTGCAACTGGCACTCGCCGCCCTGGTCGCAAATCGGGCAATCCAGCGGGTGGTTGATCAGCAAAAACTCCATCACCGACTGCTGGGCCTTGATCGCCTTGTCGCTCTTGGTGCGCACGATCATGCCGTTGGTCACGGGCGTGGCGCAGGCTGGCATCGGTTTGGGAGCCTTCTCCACGTCGACCAGGCACATGCGGCAATTGGCTGCGATGGACAGCTTCTTGTGATAACAAAAATGCGGAATATAGGTGCCCGCTTTATCAGCCGCATGCATGACCATGCTGCCCTCTTGCACCTGGACTTTTTCGCCGTCGAGTTCGATTTCGATCATTTCTTTACTCGCCAAGCCTAACGGATCAAACCATCAAGTTTCATTTGATCTACGATCGATGTTGCAAAACGGCGGGAGCAAACCAGATATTTGTCATCCGCGCAAAAATTCGGGCCGTAGTTCATTTTTTCTGTATCGGCAGTCCAAGCAGCGCGCCCCTGAGTCGAGTCAACCGGCGGGGGCATAGACAAGTCGTACAAAGACAATTTCCATGTCAGCTGCCCCTGCCACCCTAGGTAGGAGGTTTGCCCATATTGAGTCATGGTAGATGTCGTAAACGAATCGGCACGAATATACAAAACAGGTATAGCGCGATTTATATTAACTGCCTTAGCAAGTGCAGTTTTATCTATTTCAGAATCAATTGCAGTTACAACAATTGTCACACTGCGGTTTTGAAAATTTTCGGTTAACGCATTACGGGTCGCAATAACGATTTCATTGATATCGACAGCCTTGCTTCGATTACCCAGCTGAGCTAGCGCTTTTTTCAAGTGATTGGTCTCAATCACTACGTTTAGGGCATTAAGTTTCTTGTCGTAACCCGCCTGCGTTGACGTCTGTTTAAACCGCGCAGTGCCACCGCAACCCGCAATCAACACGATAAGCATGCAGGTTAAAAAATAGCGCAAATGACGCACTTGATTAAGCATGGGTAATCCTCTCGCGATGAATGCCAGATTGAATCATCGCTTCAAACTCAGGCCGGAAATGTTTGATCATGGCCCGCACTGGCATGGCCGCTGCGTCACCCAGCGCGCAAATCGTGCGGCCCTGAATGTTGTCGGCCAGCGAGTTCAGCAAGTCCATGTCGGCCGCCCTGCCCTTGCCGGTGTGAATGCGGTCGACGATGCGCCACAACCAGCCCGTGCCTTCGCGGCAAGGTGTGCACTGGCCGCAAGACTCGTGCATGTAGAAGTACGACAGGCGCTTGAGCGACTCGACCATGCAGCGCGAATCGTCCATCACGATCACCGCGCCCGAGCCCAGCATAGAGCCTGCTTTGGCAATGGAGTCGTAGTCCATGGTGCAGTCCATCATGATGCTGGCTGGCAGCACCGGGGCTGACGAGCCACCGGGAATCACGGCCTTCAGGGTGCGGCCTTTGCGCACGCCACCTGCCAACTCCAGCAGTTTGGAAAACGGCGTGCCCAGCGGAATTTCGTAGTTGCCAGGCAGCTCCACATCACCCGACACCGAGTAAATCTTGGTGCCGCCGTTGTTCGGCTTGCCAATCTCCAGATACGCCTGGCCTCCGTTGCGAATGATCCAGGGCACGGCCGCAAAGGTTTCGGTGTTGTTGATCGTGGTGGGCTTGCCGTACATGCCAAAACTGGCAGGAAACGGTGGCTTGAAGCGGGGCTGGCCTTTTTTGCCTTCCAGCGATTCGAGCAAGGCGGTTTCTTCGCCGCAGATGTACGCACCAAAGCCGTGAAAGGCATGCAGTTGGAAGTTGAAAGCACTACCCAGAATCTTGTCGCCCAGCAGGCCAGCGGCTCTGGCCTCTTCAAGGGCTTCTTCAAACCGGTCGTAGGTGGTGAAGATTTCACCGTGGATGTAGTTGTAGCCCACGCTGATGCCCATGGCATAGGCGGCAATGGCCATGCCTTCAATCACGATGTGCGGGTTGAACTGCAGGATGTCGCGGTCTTTGCAGGTGCCGGGCTCGCCTTCGTCGGAATTGCACACCAGATACTTTTGGCCCGGGAACTGGCGGGGCATGAAGCTCCACTTCAAGCCGGTGGGAAAGCCCGCACCGCCGCGGCCACGCAAGGCTGATTCCTTGACCACCGCAATGACCTGATCCTGCGTCATCGGCTCGCAGCCATCGGTGCCCAAAATTTTGCGCAAGGCTTGGTAACCGCCGCGCGCCACGTAGTCTTTCAGGCGCCAGTTGGTGCCGTCCAGATCAGCCAAAATTTGCGGGCCAATGTGGCGGTTGTGAAAACAGGTTTGCACGCCGGTGGCCTGGAACTGGGCCAGCACTTGTTGGGCGTTCATGAGGATGCGCCTTTCAATCCGTCAATCAACTGATCCAGCTTGTCGTGGCTCATGAAGCTGCACATGGTGCGGTCGTTGACCAACATCACCGGCGAATCGGCACATGCACCCAGGCATTCACTTTGTTGCACGGTAAACAAGCCGTCGGCCGTCGTGCCACCCATCTCAACGCCCAGCTTGTGGCACAAATGATCCAGCGCTTTTTGACCGTCGCGCAACTGGCAGGGCAGGTTGGTGCAGACATTCAGCTTGTACTTGCCAACGGGTTGCTGGTTGTACATGTTGTAGAAGGTGGTGACTTCGTGCACCGCAATCGGGGCCATGCCCAGGTAGTCGGCAATCTCGCGCTCGGCTTCAATGGACACGTAGCCCTGCTCATGCTGAACGATAGCGAGGCAGGCCATGACGGCAGACTCTTTGTGATCAGCCGGGTACTTGGCGACTTCGCGGTCGAAGCGCTGGTGCATCGTCATCATCTGTCGATTTCTCCAAACACAATATCCATGGTGCCAATGATCGCCACAGCGTCAGCAATCATGTGGCCGCGGCCCATCTCGTCAAGCGCGGCCAGATGCGGGAAACCGGGCGCGCGGATCTTCAAACGGTAGGGCTTATTGGCACCGTCACTGACGATGTAAATACCGAACTCGCCCTTGGGGTGCTCCACCGCCGCATAGGCCTGGCCTTCGGGTACGTGAAAACCTTCGGTGAACAACTTGAAGTGGTGAATCAACTCTTCCATGTTGGCTTTCATGGATTCGCGGTCGGGCGCAGCCACCTTGTGGTTATCGGTGATCACCGGGCCGGGGTTCACGCGCAGCCAGTCCACACATTGCTTGATGATGCGGTTGGACTGTTTCATCTCTTCCATGCGAACCAGGTAGCGGTCGTAGCAGTCGCCTGTCACGCCCACTGGCACATCAAAGTCCATGCGGTCATACACGTCATACGGCTGCTTTTTGCGCAAGTCCCAGGCAATGCCTGAGCCGCGCAGCATGGCACCGGTAAAGCCCAGATTCAGCGCGCGTTCGGGGGTGACCACGCCGATGCCGACGGTGCGCTGCTTCCAGATGCGGTTGTCGGTCAGCAGGGTGTGGTATTCGCCCAGGTAGCCGTCAAAGCGCTGGGTGAAGGAATCGATGAAGTCGAGCAGCGAACCGGAGCGCTCGTCGTTCAGTAGTTTGACGCCACGGTCGTTGCGCACCTTGCTGGCCTTGTACTGGGGCATGCTGTCGGGCAGGTCGCGGTACACGCCACCAGGGCGGAAGTAGGCGGCATGCATGCGAGCGCCCGAGACGGCTTCATACATGTCAAACAGGTCTTCTCGCTCACGAAACGCATACAACAAGATGCCCATCGCGCCGCAGTCCAGGCCATGCGCACCCAGCCACAGCAGGTGGTTCATCAACCGGGTGATTTCGGCAAACATCACGCGGATGTATTGCGCGCGCTCGGGCACTTCCAGGCCCATGAGCTTTTCAATGGCCAGGCAGTAGGCGTGCTCGTTGCACATCATCGACACGTAGTCGAGCCTATCCATATAAGGCAGCGACTGGATGTAGGTCTTGCTCTCAGCCAGCTTTTCAGTGGCCCGGTGCAGCAGGCCAATGTGTGGGTCGGCACGCTGAATCACTTCGCCATCCAGCTCCAAAACCAGGCGCAATACGCCGTGCGCAGCGGGGTGCTGCGGGCCGAAGTTCAGGGTGTAATTTTTAATCTCAGCCATGCAAGCCGCCGTAGTTGTCTTCACGAATGATGCGCGGCACGATCTCGCGTGGCTCAATGCTCACGGGCTGGTAAATCACCCGCTTGCGCTCGGCGTCGTAACGCATCTCCACATGGCCCGACACCGGGAAGTCTTTGCGGAACGGGTGGCCGATGAAGCCGTAGTCGGTGAGCAGGCGGCGCAGGTCGTCGTGGCCTTCAAACACGATACCAAACAGATCGAAGGCCTCACGCTCAAACCAGTTCGCAGCGCTCCAAACCGAGGTGAGAGATGCCAGCGTCGGCATGTCGTCGTCGGGCGCAAACACCTTCAGGCGCACGCGCTGGTTCAGGCTGACTGACAGCAGGTGCGAGACCACGCTGTAACGCAGGCCGTCATAAGCGCCGTCTTTGTATTCCGAGAAATCAATGCCGCACAAGTCGATCAACTGCTCGAACTGGCAGCCGGGTGCATCGCGCAGGGTTTGGGCAACGGCCAGATAGTCAGCGGCCGACACCACCAGGGTGATCTCACCGACTTTGACGCTGATCTGGCGAACCTTGTCACCCAACGTGACGGCAATCGTGTCTTTCAGCGCATGGGGGTCAACAGCAAATGTGCTCATCTGTGTATCAAGCCCGTGCAATGGTTTGCGTGCGGCGAATTTTTTGCTGCAACTGGATGATGCCGTAAATCAAGGCTTCCGCTGTGGGCGGGCAGCCGGGCACATACACGTCCACCGGCACGATGCGATCACAGCCACGCACCACCGAATAGCTGTAGTGGTAGTAGCCACCGCCGTTGGCGCAAGAACCCATCGACAGCACCCAGCGCGGCTCGCTCATCTGGTCATACACCTTGCGCAGCGCGGGGGCCATTTTGTTGCACAGGGTGCCGGCCACGATCATCAAATCCGACTGGCGCGGGCTGGGGCGAAATACCACACCAAAGCGATCCAGGTCGTAACGAGAAGCGCCGGCGTGCATCATTTCAACAGCGCAGCAGGCCAGACCAAATGTCATGGGCCACAACGAGCCGGTTTTGGCCCAGTTAATCACCGAGTCCACCGTGGTGGTGGCAAAGTTTTCTTTGAAAACGCCTTCAATCATGCGGTACTCCTGGAGTTTTTTCCTGGTGTTTTTTACGCGGGCGCTAGAGGCCGTTCATTCCCAATCCAACGCGCCTTTTTTCCACTCGTAGATAAAGCCCACGACGAGGATGGCCAAGAACACCATCATGGCCCAAAAGCCGGTCGGGCCTATCTCTTTGAGCGCAACGGCCCAGGGAAACAGGAAGGCAATTTCCAGGTCGAACAGGATGAACAAAATGGCCACCAGGTAGTAGCGCACATCGAACTTCATGCGGGCATCTTCAAAGGCTTCAAAGCCGCATTCGTAGGGGGAGTTTTTCTCGGCGTCGGGCCGGTTGGGGCCGAAGATGTAACCCAAGGCCTGGGGCGCAACGCCAACGGCCAGGCCCACAAGGATGAACAGGAAAACGGGCAGGTACTGGTCTAGGTTCATCGCGCAGTATTCATCTATGGCGTTGGCTTGAAATGCATTCAAACCCAGCGTTTTGTCTGGTGCCGTCGGCGAGACTCGAACTCGCACAGCTTTCGCCACTACCCCCTCAAGATAGCGTGTCTACCAATTTCACCACGACGGCGGTTTTTTGCTGCCCGGATTGCATGAGGAAAACTGGGTTTTTTGACGCCGCAGTTCGCTTTCAAGACAGCCTGAGAGTTTACCCGTAAAGCGTGGCGATCTCCGGGCTGTGAAGGGTATTTGGCATGTCTTATTTGCTTGGGATTTGCGCTGCGCCCGAAGCCGCCGGTGTTGGAATCGCGGCAGCGCCGGTGGTGGCTGGTGCAACGCTGGGGGCGGTGGTCGTTGGAATCTGGGCAGCACCGGTCGGCGCTGACGCGGCCATCTTGGCACCTGAAGCTGCAGAGCCCGGAATCGCAGCCGCAGGGCCGTCCAGCACGCTACCCGACTCGACCGGGCGCAAGTTGCCAAAGTAGGCCAGTGCCAGGGTACAGGCAAAAAACACGGCTGCCAGCACGCCGGTGGTGCGCGACAGGAAGTTGGCGCTGCCGCTGGCACCGAACAGGCTGCCCGCGCTGCCGCCGCCAAATGCCGCGCCCATGTCAGCGCCTTTGCCGTGCTGAATCAGCACCAAAACAATCATGCCCAGGGCCGACAGCATTTGAATGGCCAGGATGATGGTGAGAAGAACGTTCATTGATTACTCCTAATTCGATAGCTGCTTGAGCACGTTTCTATTGGGCTGCAGCAATAATTTGCATAAAGTCAGCGGCTTTGAGCGAGGCACCGCCAATCAGTCCGCCGTCGATGTCGGCTTGGCTCAGCAGCGCCGCTGCGTTCGCGGCATTCATGCTGCCGCCGTACAAGATGGGTACGCGTTTGTCTTGCGTTGTGGCCGCCTTCAGCGTTGACGCGGCTACTAGCTGCGCACGCAGCACCGCATGAACCGCTTGCGCCTGCTCCGGCGAGGCGGTTTTGCCGGTGCCAATGGCCCACACCGGCTCATAGGCCACCACGATTTCGCTGATGCAGTGGCCGTTGGTGTGAATCACTGCGGCCAACTGGCGCTTGACGACTTCTTCCGTCTGCCCGGCCTCGCGCTGCGCCAGCGTTTCGCCCACACAGACGATCGGCGTGATGCCAGCGGCCAGCGCCGCTTTGGCCTTGTCAGCCACGTGCGCGTCGGTTTCGCCGTGGTATTGACGGCGCTCGCTATGGCCCACGATGGCGAACCGCACGCCAAACTCTTTCAGCATGGCCGCCGACGTTTCACCGGTGAAGGCACCAGACACCTGTGCGGAGATGTCTTGCGCTCCTAATTCAATAGCTGCTCCAGCAAGTAGTTCCTGGGCTTGTGCCAGATAAGGCATCGAAACGCACACCGCCACCTGACACACAGGCGCTTTCACGCCCGCCAGCAATTCACGCAGCAAGGCTTGGTTGGCAGCCAGGCTGCCGTTCATCTTCCAGTTGCCCGCAATCAGTTTCCGGCTCATGCAGCACCCCACGTCAAAACAATCTTGCCAATGTGCTGATTCGACTCCATCAGCGCATGGGCCTGCTCTGCGCCGCGCTCGCTCGCTGCGTCAAACGTCCTGTGAATCACCGGCTTGATGGAGCCATTTGCCAGCAGTGGCCAGACGTTTTTCTTCAGCGCCTGGGCAAGCGCCGTTTTGAACGCAATGGGCCTTGGCCGCAAGGTCGAACCGGTGATGGTCAGGCGCTTGCGCAGCACCAGACCCGCGTTGATTTCGCTTTGAATGCCGCCCTGCACCGCGATGATCACCATACGTCCGTCTTCGGCCAGGCACTCGATCTCGCGGGCCACGTAGCTGCCGGCCACCATGTCCAGAATCACGTCCACACCACGGCCATCGGTGATGCGCTTGACCTCGGCGGCAAAGTCGTGGGTTTTGTAGTTGATGGCGTGGTCAGCGCCCAGGGCGATGCAGGCTCGGCACTTGTCGTCGCTGCCCGCAGTCACAAGCACTTTCGCTCCCAAGGCCTTGGCCATCTGAATGGCCGTGACCCCAATGCCGCTGGAGCCGCCTTGAATGAGCAGGGTCTCGCCGGCCTGCAATCGCGCCCGGTCAAACACATTGCTCCAGACGGTGAAAAAGGTCTCGGGCAAGCTGGCCGCGTCGATGTCGCTCAAGCCCGCAGGCACAGGCAAGCACTGGCCCACCGGTGCCACGCAAAACTGCGCATAACCGCCGCCAGCCACCAGGGCACAGACCCGGTCGCCGACTTTCAGGCCGGCTTGCGCCATGGCGGCTGCGTCGCCCGACACGACCACGCCCGCCACCTCCAACCCCGGAATATCCGAGGCACCGGGTGGCACGGGGTAGTTGCCAGTGCGCTGCAGCACGTCAGGCCGGTTGACACCGCTGGCGGCCACCGCAATCAGCACCTCGCCAGCGCCTGCGACCGGTTGTGCCCGCTCGCAAGGGCGCAACACCTCTGGCGCACCAAAACGGGTGATTTCAATTGCTTTCATGGTCTTTTGGCGCTGCAGCCCAGGTAAAACCTGCTCAAGCAGCTATCAAATGAATAGTGAGCTTATTCGTGCGAACCGCCGCCGTGCTGCGCATGACCATTGCCACGCGGCTCTTGCGCCGGGCGATCCAGCAAAGCTTTCATCGACAGCTTGACGCGACCCTTTTCGTCGGTCTCCATCACCTTGACTTTGACAATCTGGCCTTCGCTCAGGTAGTCGCTGACCTTCTCGACCCGCTCGTGGGCGATCTGGCTGATGTGCAGCAGACCGTCTTTGCCCGGCAGCAGGTTAATCAGCGCGCCGAAGTCCAGAATTTTGGTGACCGGGCCTTCGTAGACCTTGCCGATTTCCACTTCGGCGGTGATCTCGGTGATGCGGCGTTTGGCTTCCTCGGCCTTGGCGCCGTCGGTGGCGGCGATGGTGATGGTGCCGTCTTCTTCGATGTTGATCTGGCAGCCGGTTTCCTCGGTCAGCGCGCGAATCACTGCACCGCCTTTGCCGATCACATCACGGATTTTTTCCGGGTTGATCTTCATGGTGTACAGCTTGGGCGCGAAGTTGCTCACCTCGGTTTTGGCCTCACCCATGGCGTCCTGCATCTTGCCTAGAATGTGCATGCGGGCTTCTTTGGCCTGAGCCAGCGCCACCTGCATGATTTCTTTGGTGATGCCCTGGATTTTGATGTCCATTTGCAGCGCGGTGATGCCGTTGGTGGTACCGGCCACCTTGAAGTCCATGTCGCCCAGATGATCTTCGTCTCCCAAAATGTCGGTCAGCACGGCAAAACGGTTGCCGTCTTTGATCAGGCCCATGGCAATACCGGCCACGTGCGCTGTCATGGGCACACCAGCGTCCATCAAGCTCAGGCAGCCGCCGCAGACCGACGCCATCGACGACGAGCCATTGGACTCGGTGATTTCCGAGACCACGCGCATGGTGTAGGGGAAGGCTTCTTTGGTTGGCAACACGGCCACCAAAGCACGCTTGGCAAGACGGCCGTGGCCGATTTCGCGGCGCTTGGTGCTGCCCATGCGGCCCACTTCGCCCGTGGCAAACGGAGGCATGTTGTAGTGGAACATGAAGCGGTCTTCGTAGTCACCGCTCAAGGCATCAATGCGCTGCGCATCGCGCTCGGTGCCCAGGGTGGTGACCACCAAAGCCTGGGTTTCGCCGCGTGTGAACAGGGCCGAGCCGTGGGTGCGGGGCAACACACTGTTGCGAATTTCAATCGGGCGCACAGTGCGCGTGTCGCGGCCGTCGATGCGCGGCTCGCCTTGCAGAATCTGGCTGCGCACCAGCTTGGCTTCCACGTCAAACAACAGGTTTTGCACCAAGGCGTTGTCGTAAGGAATCTCGCCTTCTTTCAGCGCGGCATGCACCTCGGCATACGCGGCGCGCAGGGCTTGCGTGCGGGCTTGCTTGTCGCGAATTTCGTAAACCGCTTTGAGCTTGTCCACTGCCAGGGTGTTGATCTGCGCAATCAGCGGCTCGTTCTTGGGTTCTGGCTGCCAGTCCCACACCGGCTTGCCGGCATCTTTGACCAGTTCGTGAATGGCGTTGATCGCAATCTTGCTTTGCTCATGGCCAAACACAATGCCGCCCAACATCACTTCTTCAGACAGTTGCAGGGCTTCGGACTCGACCATCAGCACAGCGGCTTCGGTGCCCGCAACGACCAGATCCATCTGGCTGTCTTTGCGCTGGGTCTGGCCGGGGTTCAACACATATTCGCCGTTGATGTAGCCCACGCGGGCAGCGCCCACCGGGCCTGCAAACGGCACGCCAGAAATCGCCAGGGCAGCGCTGGAGCCGATCAGGGCGGCAATGTCGGCATCGACTTCCGGGTTCAACGACAGGGTGTGGATGACCACATGCACTTCGTTCAAAAAGCCTTCGGGAAACAGCGGGCGGATCGGGCGGTCGATCAGGCGGCTGGTCAGGGTTTCGTGCTCGCTGGGCTTGGCTTCGCGCTTGAAAAAGCTGCCAGGAATTTTGCCGGCAGCGTAGGTTTTCTCAATGTAGTCCACGGTCAGTGGAAAGAAATCTTGACCCGGCTTGGCCGACTTGGATGCCACCACGGTGGCCAGCACCACGGTGCCGTCAATGCTGACGATGACCGCGCCGCCCGCCTGGCGGGCGATTTCGCCGGTTTCCAGGGTCACGCTGTGCTGGCCCCACTGAAATGTTTTGCTGACTTTGTTAAACAGGCTCATGAATAGCTCCTCGTTATCACTGCAGGGGTGCAGGCCACCCCAAAAAGCCGGGTGCTGATTGCAGAACACGATGCCATTCCAGCGTTTCTCCATCCGAGAAACCTTGGAATGACACAGCTTCGCTCCGCTATGCAATCACCCAAAAACGAAAACAAAAACAAAAAAATGCCTGAGTCAGTGAACCAACTCAGGCATTTTCATGTTTGGTGCGCTTACTTGCGCAGGCCCAGTTTGGCAATCAAACCGGTGTAACGCTCAGCGTCTTTGGACTTCAAATAGTCCAATAGCTTGCGACGGCGGCTGACCATGCGCAACAGGCCGCGACGGCCATGGTGGTCTTTGGCATGGGTTTTGAAGTGAGGTGTCAACTCGTTGATGCGGGCTGTGAGCAGCGCCACTTGAACTTCCGGGCTACCGGTGTCACCGACTTTGCGTGCGTTGTCTTTGACGACAGCGGCTTTGATGCTGGATTCGATCATTTTTGTATTTCCTAGGGGGTTAAACAACTTGCGACGTGCGCTGGAACTGCACCCGACGTGCGCTTCTGACCGTTTCGGCAAAAGCCCACAATTATAACCAGCCGAACGCTGAAGGCACGCCAGGGCGAAGCAGCAGCGGCTACGGATTCGGAAAGCTGGCCTTGATCGTCCCTGCAACCGCCTCGACAAACGGCGGACACATTGGGGACCAGCCACCTTCTAGCATCATGGTTGTCGCCAACACGGTTTGATCGTGGCTACGTTCGAGTGACACGATGATCTTGCGTACCTCGCGCGGCTCGTAGGTCGGTCGCTGCGCAAAGCGAACGCGAATCGTGTGATCTGCCGCCGGCCCGCTGATGGCCTGCACCTTGATGTCGCTGCCAACGCGTTCCGTTCGGCTGAATTCCGGCAAACACTGGCCGGGGCGCGCTGGATCGGGGCCCACTTTGCACGGACCAAAGCCCTGACTGTGGTTCCACACCCATTCAAGCGCATCGAACCTCAGACCTGCGCATGCCGCTGCTGAAGTGTCGCGCATACAGGCATACAAATCGGCGACGCTGGGGTTGTTGACCCACATCATGTCGGTGTTGTCGAAATAGAACCGGGCGGGCCGGGCCGCTGTGTTGACTTGAAGCGCCTGCGTAGCCTTGGGCAGATGCGCCGCGCACAGCACCGAAAAGTCTTTTTGCATAGCCAGCTTACTGACTTCGTTGCGAGCCTGTTCGATCTGGTAGAGCTTCGGCGTCACCAGCAGCTCCCAAGCAACATACATGGGCAGACTGAGGCGCAAGGCCCAAGCCCAGAACCACGCGGCGGTGAACCATTTGGTTTTCCAAAACAACGTCGTCGTTGACGCAACGAGCCACACGATCAGAAGTGCCAATAGCTTCAGAATCCCCTCAGCGAAGCCCTCGCCACCCAACGCATGTGCATGTGGGTGCGCAAGCGCCATGCACAGGGTGATCAGGCTGAGCACTGACTTACGTCCGCTGGGCGATTTCATAGGTATCGAGGGGCGATTGAACATGGATGCCATCCACAGTATGACGGCTGAGATGCCGAATATCCGTTCGGGCTGGCTTGTATAAGCCTTAGCGAGCCCTTCGGTAAGTTCAGAGCGAACGCCTCAAACCCGACCGAGCCAGTCGCGCAAGCGCTCCGTGCCCTGCCCCAACCGCGCCAGATCTTTGGACGCAAAACACCAGCGCAGCCAGCCCTGCGCCTGTGGCGCTGAATTCGCGAACGCCTGCGGCGCTGAACTGGGAAACGCCTGCGGCGCTGAACTGGGAAACGCCTGCGGCGTAAAGGCACTCCCCGGTGCCAGCCCCAGGCCCGCCTCGACCACCAATCGCTTGGCTGTCACCAGTGAATCGTCATGCCCGGCCAGCTTGAAAAACGCGTACATGCCGCCCGGCGCGGCTGCCAGCTCAACGCCGGGAATGGCTTGCAGCAGTGGCATCAGCGTGTCGCGGCAGGTTTTCAGGTGGGCGACCACCTGCGGCGTGACCTCTGCTGTGCGCTGCAGGGCCACGGTGGCGGCGCGCTGGGCGAACACGGGGGCGCAGGAGGTGTTGAATTCGAGCAACTTGCCCATCTGCGGCGTCATGGCGGGCGGCATCACCAGCCAGCCCAGACGCCAGCCGGTCATTAAAAAACTCTTGGAAAAGCTGTGGACGACGATCAGGCGGTCGTCGGGTTCGGTGACATCCAGGAAGCTGGGGGCGCTACCGTTGGCCGTGTCGCCCCGGTAATACAGGCGTTCGTACACCTCGTCGGCCAGTATCCAAGTGCCGGTTTTTCGGCAGTGGGCCACGATGGCTTGCTGCTCGGCTTGCGTGAGCGTCCAGCCGGTGGGGTTGTTGGGGGAGTTAACGATCAGCAGCTTGGTGGCTGGGGTGATGGCCGCCAGGAGCGCATCCAGATTCAGCGTCCACGCGCCCTGCACCGGCTGCAAGGCCACGCAGGTCAGGCGCGCCCCCAGAATCAAAGGCTGCGCGGTGAGGTTGGGCCACACCGGCGTGACGGCCACCACCTCATCACCGGCGTCCACCAGTGCCTGCATGGCCAGCATCAGCGCGTTGACGCCGCCCGACGTGACAGCCAGACGGTCTACCGCCACGGGTGCGTGCAAGGTGCCCATGTAGTGGGCTATCGCCTCGCGTAGCTCGGGCAGGCCCAGGTTGTGTGAGTAAAAGGTCTCGCCACGCTGCAAAGAGTCGATGGCGGCTTGGCGAATGAAGTCGGGTGTGACCTCGTCGCTCTCACCAAACCAAAAGGGCAGCACGTCAGCTCGCCCCATGCCCGCATTTGCAACTTCACGGATTTTTGATTCTTCAAGGTTTTGTATGGTTTGGCGCATGGAGAAACTGTAGCCGAGTGGCGTGGCAACTCTGTTTCTAAAATTGCCACAATATGGACAAATTTGAACAAGTCTTGCTTGAAATGCCATGACCAAGAAAACGCCTCCCGTTGCAATCGCTGAAGCCAATGAACCCGAACACCGGGGCCTGGACCGCTTTGACATCAAAATTCTCGACGAACTGCAGCGTGATAGCCGCCTGACCAATGCCGAACTGGCCAGCCGCGTAGGCCTGAGCGCCGCGCCGTGCTGGCGGCGGGTGCGCCGACTGGAGACTGAGGGCTATATCGACGGCTACCACGCCAGCGTGAACCGCCAGAAAATCGGCCTGGGCGTGGTGGCCTTTGTGCGGCTGTTCGCCGAGCGCAACACCGGCCAGGTTACTGACGAAATCAAGCGCCAGATACTGGCCCTGCCCCAGGTACTCAGCTGCCACCACATTTCGGGCGAAGGTTCATTTGAAATTGTGGTGGTACACACCGACCTGGAAGCCTACGCCCGCTTCGTGCGCGAGGTGCTGATCAACCTGCCCCACATCAAAGACCTGCGCACCAGCTTTTCGCTGGGCGAGGTGAAGAATTTGCGGCAATTGCCGCTGGATCATCTGCGCTGAAGCAACTTAACCCGGCCGCACCATCTTGCACGTCGTGGGCATTTCCGCCTGCGTCGCAGAAACCTGCTTGATCACCCGAAACCCGTAGCCCGAGCCTTCCACATCGAACTTCACGCCCGGTGTACCCAGGCGATCCATCAGGCCCACCACCAGGGGTTGCTGGAACTGGTGGTCGGCAGCGCGCATGGTACCCGTTTGAGGGCCAAACGTGGCAGCAGCCCTTTCCAATACTGCTGAAGCAGCTATCAAATCGATAGTACCCAAAGCATCCACTGGCGCTTTGTCGACCGCTTGCGCCAACATCTGCACCATCAGCTGCATGCGCATGTGTACGTAGTCGTCGGCCGGTTTGGGAAAGCGTTGGCGAAACGACTGGTAGAAGGCCTCGCTGGCGGCACCGGGCACATTGGGCAGCCAGTCGGCCACCGCAATCACCTTGCCCACACCGGCCTCGCCGATGGCCGCTGGCGCGCCCAGAGCGTTGCCGTAAAACGTGTAGAACTTGCCTTCGTAGCCCACGTCTTTGGCTGACTTGACCAGCAGGGTCAGGTCGTTGCCCCAGTTGCCGGTGATCACGGCCTGCGCGCCGCTGGCCTTGATCTTGGCCATGTAGGGCACAAAGTCTTTGACGCGGCCCAGCGGGTGCAGCTCGTCGCCCACGATTTGCACGTCAGGCCGCTGCACGCCCAGCTGGCGGCGTGCCTCGCGCAGCACGCTCTGGCCAAAGCTGTAGTCCTGGCCCAGCAGGTAAACACTCTTTACCGGGGTATCGTCTTTCAGCACCTGCATCAGCGCGGCCATGCGCATGTCGGCATGGGCGTCAAAGCGAAAGTGCCAGTAGCTGCATTTCTCGTTGGTCAGCGACGGCTCGACGGCCGAGTAATTCAGGAATATCACGCGCTTGGCAGGCTCGCGCTCGTTGTGCTTGTTGATCGCGTCAATCAGCACCGTCGCCACCGCCGAGCTGTTGCCCTGCATCACCACCTGTGCGCCATCGTCAATGGCCGCGCGCAGGGCCGACAGGGCTTCTTCGTTTTGGCCTTTGTTGTCGTAGCGCGTCAGCTGCAAGGCGCGGGCCGGTTTGCCGCTCTGGCCGGGCCGCTCATTGGCTCTTTCCACAGCCCACACCAGGTTGCGAAACACGGCCTCACCGGTGTTGGCAAACGGGCCCGACAGGCCTTCGATCATGGCGATTTTCACAGGCGCAAGTGGCTGTGCAACAGCAGCGCCCGCACCCGTGAAACATAGCGCCAAAGCGGCAGATTTCAAGACGGCAGAAAAGGCTTTATTCATTGCATCCATCCCTTGAATTGCCGCTGTGCATACAAACATTTCATACATCGGCGGCCCGTTAAAAAGGCGCGGAGTGTAAAGGACAACACACCGCGATCTGGGCCAAAACAAGATGCCGGTTTGTCGTCCTGTTTTACCTTTTCTGGAGTTCATCTATGTTTTTCACACCTGTTCATACCAACGTGTATTGCGCCCCAACGACGGCTCGCAGTTTCGACCGCAGCTTTGAACGCTTCGCCAACCAGGCCCTGCGCGCCGGCAAGCCCAGCCTGAACGTGGAGCAAGACGAGCAAAGCTGGACCTTGTCGCTGGACGTGCCCGGCGTGGCGCGCGAGGAGTTGACCATCGGCATTGAAGCCAACATCGTGCGCATTGACAGCAAGGCCGATGCAAAACGCGTGGTCAAAGCGGCCTACGAGTTCCCGTTGGACATCGACACCGCCACCAGCCAGGCAAAGCTGGAAAACGGCGTGTTGACCTTGAAGCTGGGCAAGAAAGTGCCCGTGGTCAATGTGACGGAACTGGCCATCGGTTGATACCAAGCTGAATCAATCACTATCTATTTGATAGCTGCTTGAGCAGTATTCACCTGGGCTCGTGGGCGATTTCGTTCAGATTCCAACGCGGCTTCACGTCAAAAGCGTAAGCCGTGTTGGCTTGCTCAACGCCCGCTTGCAGCCGCATCGCAGCGGCCATCGCAATCATCGCGCCGTTGTCAGTGCACAAGTGCAATTCGGGGTAATGCACGCGAACGCCGCGCGCCGCGCAGGCTGCATTCAACTGCTGGCGCAGCGGGCCGTTGGCCCCCACGCCGCCAGCGACCACCAGCCGGTTCAGGCCGGTGATCTTCAGCGCCGCGAGCGATTTTTTCACCAGCACTTCCACAATGGCCGCTTCGGTGCTGGCAGCCAGATCGGCCTTGCGTGCCTGAAGCGCGTCGCCCAGCTTTTTGGCTTGGGTCAGCACCGCCGTTTTCAGCCCGGCAAATGAAAAATCCAGGTTGCCGCTGTGCAGCAAGGGCCGTGGCAACTTGAAAGCTTGCGGGTCGCCGTGCGTGGCCAACCGCGACAAGGCAGGCCCGCCGGGGTAGCCCAGGCCCATGAGCTTGGCCGACTTGTCAAACGCCTCGCCCGCCGCGTCGTCAATCGTCTCGCCCAGCAGCGTGTAGTGACCGACCCCATCGACTTGCATGAGCTGCGTGTGCCCACCCGAAACCAGCAGCGCCACAAATGGAAACTCGGGCGCATCAGTACTTAAAAACGGCGACAACAAATGCCCCTCCAGGTGGTGCACACCCAGCACCGGCTTGCCCAGCGCCGCGCCCAAGGCACAGGCCACGCCCGCACCCACCAGCAGCGCACCGGCCAGACCGGGGCCGCGCGTGTAGGCGACCACGTCAATTTGCGCCAGGTTGCACCCGGCCTCAGCCATCACGGTTTCAGTCAGGGGCAGCACGCGGCGAATGTGGTCGCGGCTGGCCAACTCGGGCACCACGCCGCCATAGGCCTGGTGCATCTCAATCTGGCTGTGCAGGGCGTGGGCCAGCAGCACAGGCAAACCGGTGGCGCGGGTTCGCACCAGGGCCACACCGGTCTCGTCGCACGACGATTCAATTCCTAAAACAAGCATGGCTTGAGTGTAGTGAGCAAGCATTCAGACCAAAGCCCGACTCCTATAATCAGCGATTCCCACCACCTTAGAAAAGCGACATGACCAAATTCGTCTTCGTCACCGGCGGTGTGGTGTCTTCCCTGGGCAAGGGAATCGCCTCAGCCTCTCTCGCCGCGATTCTCGAATCGCGCGGCCTGTCCGTCACCCTCATCAAGCTGGATCCCTACATCAACGTAGACCCCGGCACCATGTCGCCCTTCCAGCACGGTGAGGTGTTCGTCACCGAAGACGGTGCCGAAACCGATCTGGATCTGGGCCACTACGAGCGCTTCGTCAATACGCGCATGAAGCGCGCCAACAACTTCACCACCGGGCAAATCTACAAAAGCGTGCTGGAAAAAGAGCGCCGGGGCGACTACCTGGGTAAGACGGTGCAGGTAATTCCCCACATCACCAACGAAATTCAGGAATTTGTACTGCGCGGCGCGTCAGACGTGGACGTGGCCATCGTCGAAATCGGCGGCACCGTGGGCGACATTGAATCGCTGCCCTTCCTGGAAGCCGTGCGCCAGATGAGCCTGAAGATGGGGCCTAACAACTCGGCATTTGTGCACCTGAGTTATGTGCCCTGGATTGCGGCTGCGGGCGAGCTCAAAACCAAGCCCACCCAGCACACAGCCAAACAACTGCGCGAAATCGGCATTCAGGCCGATGCCCTGATTTGCCGCGCCGACCGGCCCATTCCCCAGGAAGAACGCGACAAGATCAGCCTGTTTTCCAATGTGGCCGAATGGGGCGTGATCAGCATGTGGGATGTGGACACCATCTACAAAGTGCCTCGCATGCTGCACGAACAGGGGCTGGACGGCCTGATTTGCGACAAGCTGCGCCTGAACACGCCACCGGCCAATCTGCGCCGCTGGGACGACCTGGTCTACGAGGTGGAGCACCCGCAGCACGAGGTCACCATTGCGATGGTGGGCAAATATGTGGACTTGTCAGACAGCTACAAATCGCTGAACGAAGCACTGCGCCATGCCGGCATGAAGAACCACACCCGCGTGAAGATCGCCTACATCGACTCGGAAAACCTTACGTCAGACAATGTGAACCAACTGGCCGCATTTGACGCGGTGCTAGTGCCCGGCGGCTTTGGCAAACGCGGCATTGAAGGCAAGATTTGTGCGGCGCAATTTGCCCGCGAACACAAGCTGCCCTACCTGGGCATTTGCCTGGGCATGCAGGTGGCCACCATCGAGTTTGCACGCCATGTGGCGGGCCTGAAAGACGCCAACAGCACCGAGTTCGAGCCGAACACGCCGCACCCCGTCATTGCGCTGATTACCGAATGGAAAGACGCTGACGGCAGCATCAAAACCCGCAACGAGCAGTCAGACCTGGGCGGCACCATGCGCCTGGGCGCGCAAAGCTCCGATGTGTCGCCCGGCACCCTGGCTCACCAGATTTACGGCGACGTGGTCACCGAGCGCCATCGCCACCGCTACGAGGCCAACGTGAACTACCTGGACGCCTTGCGCAAGGCCGGCATGGTGATCTCGGCATTGACACAGCGTGAACAACTGACCGAAATGGTGGAGTTGCCGCAAGCCACGCATCCGTGGTTTGTGGGCGTGCAATTCCACCCCGAGTTCAAGTCCACACCGTGGGCTGGCCACCCGCTGTTCAACGCCTTCATCAAAGCCTCGCTGGGTCTCAAGGCGGCGGAAAATCCGCAGCGCAAGCCCTTGAAGGCGGTGGCATGAGTCGGCCAGACGCCCAGCGTCAGCTACCGCCTGATCTGCCGACCTTGCAGCGCTTGGCGGAAAAATACATCTGGTGGAAACCGTCAAGCCAAGCCATTTCACAACCGGAGCGTGTGGCCGCTCAAGTGATGGAGTTGGGCGACTGGGCTGATGTTGAAACTCTGCAGGAGGCACAGGGTGACGACTATCTGCGCCATGTGCTCAGCCATGCCGAGCCGGGCCAGTTCAGCGAACGGTCGTGGCATTTTTGGCACTATCGCCTGGGGCTGGCCGCGCTGGGTGACGTACCCGCCTTGCCCCAGCGCCAGTTCCACTGACAGCTGTGCCGTTTGAGCCTCGTTTTGATGTACTACCAGACGCGCAGCGGGAGCTGTGGCGTCAGCTACGCCCCGTTTGCCAGATTGGCTTCGTGCTGTACGGTGGCACGGCCATCGCCTTGCAACTGGGGCACAGGCAATCGGTTGACTTCGATTTTTTCTGCGACCAACCCTTGAACAAGTCAGCGCTGGCCCAGGCGCTACCGTTCACGCAAAACGCCACCGTGCTACAAGATCAGGCGAACACCTGGACGCTTTTGGTTAACGAATCGAAGCTCGACAATCAAGCGGTCAAGCTGTCCTTCTTCGGCACCATTGGTTTTGGGCGCTATGGACAACCCCAGTGGACACGAGATGGGGTGATGTTGGTTGCCTCGCTGGACGATTTGATGGCCACCAAGCTCAAAGTGATACTGCAACGTGTCGAAGCCAAGGATTACATGGACATCGCAGCCATGCTGCGGGCGCAGGTGTCACTTGCCAGCGGCTTGGCCCATGCACGCGCCATGTTTGGCACAAACTTTCAACCCAGCGAAAGCCTGAAAGCCCTGACCTGGCACCAAGGCGGCGACCTCCACGAATTGAGCCAGGCCGACAAACGCACGCTGATACAGTTTGCAGCTGGTGTTCACAAACTACCTATTGCCATGCAACTGAGCCCTTCCCTGATATGAACCTTTGCGGATTCGACATCGGACTAGATCGTCCCTTCTTCCTGATCGCGGGCCCCTGCGTGGTGGAGTCCGAGCAATTGCAGATGGACACCGCCGGCACGCTCAAGGAGATCACGTCTTCGCTCGGTATTCCCTTCATCTTCAAAAGCAGCTACGACAAAGCCAACCGCTCGTCGGGCACCAGCTTTCGCGGGCCTGGCATGCAGCGCGGCCTGGAGATACTGGCCAAGGTCAAGAAAGACCTTCACCTGCCCATCCTCACCGACGTCCACACCGAAGCGCACATCGCCGAAGTGGCAACAGTGGTGGACGTGCTGCAAACCCCTGCCTTCCTGTGCCGCCAGACCGATTTCATCCACGCCGTGGCGCAAAGCGGCCTGCCGGTGAACATCAAAAAGGGCCAGTTTCTGGCCCCGTGGGACATGAAAAACGTGATCGACAAAGCCCGTGTCGCCGCGCGTGAAATAGGCTTGAGCGAAGACCGCTTCATGGCCTGCGAACGTGGCGTGAGCTTTGGCTACAACAACCTGGTGGCCGACATGACCAGTCTGGCCGAGATGCGCCATACCGGCGCGCCGGTGGTGTTTGACGTGACCCACTCGGTGCAAAAGCCCGGCGGGCAAGGCACCAGCAGCGGCGGTGCGCGCGAGATGGTGCCGGTGCTGGCCCGCGCCGCGGTGGGTGTGGGCGTAGCCGGCCTGTTCATGGAAACCCACCCGGACCCGGCTAAAGCCCTGAGCGACGGGCCTAACGCCGTGCCGCTCAGGCACATGAAAACCCTGCTCGAAACCCTGCTGGCGCTGGATGAAGTGACCAAGCGCAACGGCTACCTGGAGAACAACTTTGCCTAATGCTTTCATTATTGCCAACGTCACAGTTACGAACCCCGAACAATACGAGCAGTACAAAAAACTCTCTACGATTGCGATGCAGGCACACGGCGCTGAAGTGTGCGTGCGCGGCGGCGCGGTGCAGGTACTGGAAGGCGACTGGTCGCCCAGCCGCCTGGTAATGTTGAAATTTCTTTCTATGAGTCAGGCACAGGCTTTTTATGACAGCGTGGAATACCAAGCCGCAAAAGACGCGCGCCAAGGCGCAGCCGTGATGCGCATGGTGCTGGTTGAGGGCACTTGAAATTGTTGTCCGGACGATGCGAGCCACGTTAAAAGCCTTGATGCCATCACGCTCCCTGTTCCAACCGCATGCTGGCACCGATGGCCTGCACACCAGACAACTGCCCTACTACCACCTGGCAATGGCGGTGGTTTTGTCGGCTGCGCTGCTGGCAAGCCTTAACTTTCACCACAATATCGAGACCTTTTTTTACGACGCGCGCGTGTACTGGGTGATGGCGGCGATGCCGACGCACGTCCCCGTGAACGACTTGATTCGAGGCTACTTTTTTCCCTGGTTCATGCGCCAGGTTTCCCTCGTGTTTTACGGACTGGGATTCAGCCCGCTGGATTCACTCAAACTGTATTTTTCGCTGGTGTATGCCCTGGGCCTGACGGTTTTGTTGCCGCTGACGTACCGTCGGTTGAAAGGTCAATCTTCCCTAAAAACCCCCATCAACCTGCCGCGCGCTCTGCTACCAACGATTTTGATGCTGATAATTTTTCCAGGGCTGGTGATCTACCCCTTGAGCGATTTACCTGCGGTGTTGTTGACGTGGCTGGCGATTTACTGGGTGCTGTGCTGCCGCGATCTATCAGACCACCGGTACCTGACCGCTTGCCGCGTCGCGCTGGCTGTGCTCGCTGGCCTGGCGCTTGGGCTGGCTTACAACACGCGTACCGTTTTTTTGTTTGCCGTCCTGCTCGTGCTGCTAACCGCCTGGCTGCAGTTTCGGGGCAGACGCCATCATGTTCTGTACATGGTGTTGGGTTTTGCGCTCAGTTGCATTCCTCAGGTCTTGATGAACCGGCATCACCACGGCATCACCAGTATCAACCCATCAGCGATCTTCGTCGGCAAATCCTTGTTTGCCCAGCAGCTGACTTGGGGCCTGACGGTTCAGCGCTATGAAACGGCCGTGGCAAACAAAAGCCAGCCACTGCGCCCCAAGCTGCCGGGCTTGGTGTATGCCGACCCCCAAGGCCAGCAACTCGTTGACAAATTGCTTGCAGCGGTACCCCATCAAGCTGGCGGTGGCAACACAGTGACATTAACGGTCAACACCGTCGCTGACTACCTCGTGATCGTTTTGCAACACCCGCTGGAGTTTGCAGCGCTGTACACGCGGCACTTGGTTAACGGCCTGAATGTACGCGACGGCATGATGTACATCACCTACGACTCCAGCGAAAACGCAGCCATCGGCTGGCTCAGCATCACCACCTTGCTGCTCAGTCTGCTAGCCATGAAAGCCAGCCGCCGCTTGACGGTGGCAGGCCATGTGTCTGGCACTGACCGGGGCAACCCCTGGCTACAGTCCAATAGTCTGTACGCGCTGGCATTGATCACACCGTCGCTGATCGCCATTCCAGGCGCAATGGAAACCCGTTTCATGCTCCCGCTGCTGCTGTATGGCTGGGTGGCGATAGCGGCCAATTGGTCAGGCCCGGCAGTCTGGGCCGAGCTGCGCCAATATCGCTGGCTCTATGCCAGTATCGTGGTTACGGTGTACATCAGTGTATTTTTCATCATTGAAAATACGGCAGCGAACCTGCAATCCCCATGGCTTCCCATCTAAACCTCTGCGAAAGACCCAAAAATGAGCGCTATTGTTGATATCGTCGGCCGTGAAATTCTCGACTCCCGTGGCAATCCCACGGTGGAGTGCGATGTGTTGCTGGAGTCCGGCACCATGGGCCGCGCTGCCGTGCCCTCGGGTGCGTCCACCGGCTCGCGCGAGGCCATTGAATTGCGCGACGGCGACAAAAGCCGCTACGGGGGCAAGGGCGTGCTCAAAGCGGTGGAGCACATCAACACCGAAATTTCCGAGTCCATCCTCGGCCTGGACGCATCCGAACAAGCCTTTCTGGACAAAACCCTGATCGACCTGGACGGCACCGACAACAAAAGCCGCCTGGGCGCCAACGCCACGCTGGCCGTGAGCATGGCCGTGGCCCGCGCGGCGGCCGAAGAGTCAGGCCTGCCGCTGTACCGCTACTTTGGCGGCATGGGCGGCATGCAAATGCCGGTGCCTATGATGAACGTGGTCAATGGCGGCGCGCACGCCAACAACAACCTGGATCTGCAAGAGCTGATGATCATTCCCGTGGGCGCACCCAGCTTCCGCGAAGCCCTGCGCTGGGGTGCCGAGGTGTTCCATTCGCTGAAGAAAATCCTGCACGACAAGGGCATGAGCGTGGCAGTGGGCGACGAAGGTGGCTTTGCGCCCAACGTGCCCAACCACGAAACCGCCATTCAAATGATTCTGCAAGCCATCGAAGCCGCCGGCTACAAACAGGGCGAGCAGATTGCGCTCGGCCTGGACTGCGCGGCCAGCGAGTTTTACAAAGACGGCCGCTACATGCTGGGTGCCGAAGGCCTGAGCCTGACCGCCCACGAATGGACCGAGATTCTGACCACCTGGACGCGCAAATACCCCATCATCAGCATCGAAGACGGCATGGCCGAAAACGACTGGGACGGCTGGCATGTGCTCACCCAGGGCCTGGGCCAAAAGGTGCAACTGGTGGGTGATGATTTGTTTGTGACCAACACCAAAATCTTGAAAGAAGGCATCGACCGCAAGATCGCCAATTCCATCCTGATCAAGATCAACCAGATTGGCACCTTGACTGAAACCTTTGCCGCCATTGAAATGGCCAAGCGCGCCAGCTACACCGCCGTCATCAGCCACCGCAGCGGCGAAACCGAAGACTCCACCATTGCCGATATTGCCGTGGGCACCAATGCCGGGCAGATCAAAACCGGCAGCTTGAGCCGCAGCGACCGCATGGCCAAATACAACCAGCTGCTGCGCATTGAAGAAGACCTGGGCGACGTGGCCAGCTACCCCGGCAAGGCCGCTTTCTACAACCTGAGGTAGCCGCTGCGCCATGTCCAGCCGCCTCATCCCGTTCGTACTGATCGCCCTGCTGGGCGTGATGCACGCCCAGCTGTGGTTCAGCCGCGGCAGCGTGCCTAACGTGGCAGCCTTGCAGCAAAAACTGGACGCGCAAAAAGCCGCCAACGCCCAAGCCCAACTGGCCAACGACCGCCTGGCCGCCGAGGTGCGCGACCTGAAAGAAGGCCTGGAAATGGTGGAAGAAAAAGCCCGCATGGAGCTGGGCATGGTGCGCAAGGGCGAGGTGTATGTGCAGATTGCGAAGTAGGTCGGGGACAAGGGGGCCAGGTCGCGAAAACGCGCGAAAGACGCGAAAGGAAACCAAAACTGACGATCTATTCTTGAACACAGGCCAACAACAGAGCCTGCAAAGATTTTGAATTTCTTTCGCGTCCTTCGCGTAATTTTCGCGCCCTTCGCGTCCTGACCCCGCTCCCAGCGACCTTGCGTCCTCTAACTGCCTCCCATGGATAGTCTCTTTTCCACCGCCTTCACCGCCTGGGGTGCCCCCACAACCTGGCTGGAGCTGATCGCCGTCGTCGTGGCCCTGGCCATGGTCGCCTGCAACATTCGCCAGATTCACTGGGGCTGGCCGCTGGCCATCATCAGCTCGGTGATGTACTTCGCCATCTTCTGGCACAGCAAGCTGTATGGCGAAGCGACCTTGCAGGTTTTTTTTGCGGTGGTGGCGCTGTGGGGCTGGTGGCAGTGGCTGCGCGGCGTGCGGCCCGATGGTTCGGCGCTGAAAGTCAGCACGCTGAACCCATCAGGCACTATAAAAACCATAGCTGCTTCAGCAGTATTCACATGGGCTACCGCCCTGTTTCTCATCAAATACACCGATTCCGATGTGCCCTGGCTCGACGCCTTCCCCACCGCGCTGAGCGTGGTGGGCCAGTTTCTGCTGGGCCGCAAATTCCTGGAAAACTGGCTGGTGTGGTTGGTGGTGAACCTGGCCAGCGTAGGCCTGTTTACCTACAAGGGTTTGTGGCTCACCGTCGGGCTGTATGCGGTGTTTGCGGTCTTGAGCGTATGGGGCTGGGTGCAATGGAAACGAACCCTCCATCATTAGCGCAAAATTTAGCGCAACAGCCCCTGAAAATTGCGCTGCTCGGAGCGGAGAGCACCGGCAAAACGCAGCTGTCGCAGGCACTGGCCGACGCGGCCCGCCAGCGCGGCCTTCATGCCCAGGTGGTGCCCGAGGTGCTGCGCCAGTGGTGCGACCAGCGCGGCCGCACGCCGCAGGCCCATGAGCAGCAAGCCATTGCCCATGAGCAAGCGCGCTGCGTTGATGCCGCCGCCCAAACGCCGGGCCTGGACTGGCTGATTGCTGACACCACCGCTCTGACCATCGCCGTGTACAGCGAATTCCTGTTTGCCGACCCCACCCTGCATCCCTTTGCCGCCACCCACCAGCGCCAGTTTCACATCACCCTGCTCATGGGCCTGGACATGCCCTGGGTAGCCGACGGCCTGCAACGCGACGGCCCGCAAGTACGCGTGCCGGTCGATGGGCTGCTGCGCCAGGCGCTGGCACGGGCGCAGGTCAGTTACCAGGTGATTTATGGACTGGGCGAGCAGCGTGTGGCGCAAGCGCTAAGAGCGATTGAGGCAGCGCAAGCGCTACGGGCCATAAACGCAGCGCAAGCGCTACGGGCCATAGACGCAGCACAAGCACAAATAGTCGCTACTGATTCAATAGCTGCTTTAGCAATATCTACAAGGGCTGTCAGCCCATTTGACTTAAATCGTCACCCTCTGAGCGCGTTGTGTGCCCAGTGTGGCGATGCGGCCTGCGAGCGGCATCTGTTTAGTGCTCTACTTGGCCGGGCTTGCTAGCCCGCGCTGCTAGCTAGCTAGACAAGCGCATCGCGAACGACCTCCGGGTGCTTGCGCGCAATGCGAATAAGCGCCTGCGCGGCCC
Organism: Comamonadaceae bacterium; assembly: GCA_013297875.1. Taxonomy (GTDB): domain Bacteria; phylum Pseudomonadota; class Gammaproteobacteria; order Burkholderiales; family Burkholderiaceae_C; genus JAAFIW01. The sequence goes on from JAAFIW010000019.1 coordinate 58,503, forward strand.
CCGACGGCGACCTGCGTCCTTGCTCCCACTCTTGAAGCGTTCGTTTCGAGATGCTCAGGGCAGACGCAAACTCCGACTGCGACAAGCCTGTGCCTTGGCGCGCCTCGACCACTTCGTTGACCGCCACCTCGGTCGCACGAGCGAAGTTGCGCGCCTTCATTTGTCGGACGGACTCTAGGAGCTTGAGGCCGAGCACCTCTCTATGCGACTGGCCTTTGGTGGGCTTAGGTGTGGTCATCTTCGATCTCCTTGCGGATTGCTTTCAGGATATGGCCTGGGATCGTGTCCTTTTCGGCCTTTGGATACACGAGCAGCATGCACAACTCGCCTGCTTCCAGGCGGCTGAAGTAAATGACACGAACGCCGCCTTGCTTACCCATTCCAGGCCGAGACCACAGCGCCTTGCGGCAACCGCCGCTCGCAGGAATGACCGAACCAGCTTCAGGTTCACCAGCGATCCAGTCGAAGAACTCAAGTCGTTCCTCGGTTGACCAGATTCGGGCTGCTTCGGCAACGAAGATCGGCGTTTCGTAGATGGTAAGCACGCGGCGGTGTACGTCAAAGACGTATTACACACAAGTCTGCATCAAGCGGCAAACCACTCGCTTGAGGGCGCTCGCGCAACTTTGGCTTTCTGCACCCCAACAGCAAGCGGTTGATTGCGCTGTTGAAGTTGCTGGTGTTCAAACCACCCGTGGGCCCACCGGCCCCGGTTACCACGCCCACCACCCCAAGGCCCCAATGGCTGTGCACTTGTTGCGGCGCGCCTATGGTGATCGTGCGACGAAGGATCTGGCCATCAGCATGCGCGCCACCCGCTGCAACGCCTGAAAGCAATCCGGGCACATAGGTCGCCTGCGTCCAAAGCGTCAGTGCTTGCGGGTCTGGTGGCCTGCCGTTGGCGCTCCGCTTGAGCGAGGGGTTGGACGAAGCCGCTACGCGGAGTGATCGCCGCTGCCCGTGAAACGAACTACTGTGCATCTTCACCCCTTCAATTCTGCTGGGGTGATTTTGCAATATTTCGCGAGGACACGCCGCCATGAATACCGCGCACAAACCCAAGACTGATTTTGATCAGCGCTACCAAACCCACCTCAAACACCTCAAGCTCAAGGGCCTGCAACCCAAGACCATCGATGCCTACAGCCGCGCCATCCGGCGCATGGGCGACTACTTTGACCACGACATAGACAACCTGACACCAGCCCAACTGACCGACTACTTCAGCGATCTGATTGGCACCCACTCCTGGAGCGCTGTCAAGCTTGATTTGTATGGCTTCAAGTTCTACACCCTGCATGTGCTGGGCAAGCCCTGGGCCATGCCCCACTTCATCAAACCGCCCAAGGTTTCCCGCTTACCCGACATCGTCACCATTGAAGAAGCCCAAGCCCTGTTCTGTGCGACGCGCACCTTAAGCTACCGGGTGTTCTACTTCACCTTGTACAGCCTGGGCTTGCGTTTGAGCGAAGGCTTGGCGCTGAAGGTCGCCGACATCGACGCCGTACGCCACCGCGTGCATATCCGCGACTCCAAAGGCAACCGTGACCGGTTTGTACCCTTGCCACAGGTCACCCTGAGCGTCTTGCGCCGGTTCTGGAAGACCCACCACAACCCCCAGCTTTTGTTCCCCAATCGCCATGGCGGCTTGAGTGGGGCCACAAGCGCACTCACACCACTGGACCGCGGTGGTGTGCAAAAAACGCTGCACCAAGTCGCCCTTGCCTGCGGCCTAAAAAAAAGATCACTCCCCACAGCCTGCGTCATAGCTATGCAACCCATCTGATTGAGTCTGGCGTTGACCTGCTGGAGGTGCAGAAGATTCTGGGCCACCACAGCATCCTGACCACCGCCCGATACACCCACCTGACCGGCCACACCAACGAGCAGATGGGTGTGCGCATTGAAGCCCTGATGAGCCGCTTTCATCTGGACTGGGCAGGTGTCAAATGATCACCCTGGCATCGGTCATCGAACGCTTTGAAGCGGACTACCTGGCGCAATACCGCCGCGCCATCCTGCCCAGTCATCGCCAGGCCCTGGCGGCCATGAAAGGTTGCCGCACCAGCATGGGCTCGGCTATGTTGGCGCAATGCAGCGTCTGCGATGAACAACGCCTGGTGCCCCATTCTTGCGGTCACCGCAACTGCCCGCATTGCCAGCACTTTGAAAGCCAGCGCTGGATTGAGCGGCAAACCGCCCGGCTGGTGGCAGGCAGCTACTTCCTGATCACCTTCACCTTGCCCGCTGAACTGCGACACCTGGCCTGGCAGCACCAACGCACGGTGTATGACCAGATGATTGCCAGCGCCTGGGAGACACTGCGCACCTTCAGCCACAACCACAAGCAGCTCCAAGGCAGCCCCGGCGCGGTGGCGGTGCTACACACGCATTCGCGCCAGCTGGCGTTTCACCCGCATGTACATGTGGTGATGCCTGCGGCGGCGCTGGATGCTGACAAAGGGTTGTGGCGTACTTTGCGCAAAAGCACCAAGGGCAAGGGCTACCTGTTCAACCACAAGGCGCTAGCCAAGGTGTTTCGAGGCAAGCTTCTGGCTGCCTTGGCTCAATTGGGTTTGAAGCTGCCCGCCGATTGCCCTGAGGAGTGGGTGGTGGACTGCAAGGGGGTTGGCAACGGCCACAAGGCCCTGGTCTATCTGGGGCGCTACCTGTACCGGGGTGTGATTGCCGAGCGCGACATCATCAAGTGCGACAACGGCCAGGTCACTTACCGCTATCGCGACAGCAAGACCCAAAAGACAGCGCTGCGCACGGTCAGTGGGGCCAGGTTTCTTTGGTTGGTGTTGCAGCATGTGCTGCCCAAGGGGTTTCGGCGCTCGCGCAACTTTGGCTTTCTGCACCCCAACAGCAAGCGGTTGATTGCGCTGTTGAAGTTGCTGGTGTTCAAACCACCCGTGGGCCCACCGGCCCCGGTTACCACGCCCACCACCCCAAGGCCCCAATGGCTGTGCACTTGTTGCGGCGCGCCCATGGTGATCGTGCGACGAAGGATCTGGCCATCAGCATGCGCGCCACCCGCTGCAACGCCTGAAAGCAATCCGGGCACATAGGTCGCCTGCGTCCAAAGCGTCAGTGCTTGCGGGTGCTGTGGATGCGTTCGCCCAAAAGCGCTGGTAAGTCAGCGGCGCGGGTAGTAGACATGCGGATATTGGCGCGGGGCCGTTGCAATGACGGCCTGAAACTACCGCCAATGGGCAATCAGCACCGTTGACAGCGTGCAATTCCAAAAGCTACTTCCAGAGAACTTGGCACCTCAAAACCGGGCTCGTCCAACAACCGGTTCAGATCGCGGCACGCGCGATCTAACCTTATTCGTTAGGCGGCACGAATCACCGCCCAGGTTGCCACCCCTCGAAGTGAGGTGTAGCCGGAGGGTCTTGAAGCCAAGGTACATCATGCGCGGACCAGACATGCATGCTTGGCCTTGCTCCGGGGTCATCGTCCAAGGTGGCCACGCGAACGATGACGTGCGGCTGACTAGGGCGCTCTGCGACTAAATGGCTACCGCATTGGGAGCAAAAGTGCCGGATCTTTCCCGGTGTTGATTCGTAGTGGGAAAGAAGCTCTTCACCTCGTAGCCAGCGAAAGTGACTTCTCAAGACACCAGCGCTCGTTGCATACGCTGCAGCGTGTGCCTTGCGGCAGGTAGTGCAATGACAGTGACCGACGGGCATGTCGAGCTGATCTACCTCGTAACCGACACCGCCGCAAAGACAAGAACCGCGCATGTTTGCCGCCTGACTGTTTTCTGAACCGGCTACCGAGTAGGTGCGAGGCTAGTGCCGCCTAACTCAATATGCAGAGACAGCACCCTGTCTCCATAACATGGCCCGTGTCTCCGTAACACGGCCCCGGCAAACCGGCTGGAAGCCGCTTGCACATTGACTTTTTGTCGATATACTGTATGAATGAACAGTCATAACAATCCCAGAAAAAGCAGCATGCCGGTTTTCAAGGCGACGCGGTTGCTGGATCAGTTGCGGGAGCAGATTCGTTATCTTCACTATAGCTTGCGCACCGAGGAAGCTTACGTGTACTGGGTCAAAAAGTTCATTTTCTTTCATGAAAAACGCCATCCGCGGGACATGGGGCAACAGGAGGTGGTGGCGTTTTTGGGCTATCTGGCCACCGAGCGCAAGGTCTCCGTGTCCACCCACCGCCAGGCGCTCAGTGCCTTGCTGTTTTTGTACCAGAAGGTTTTGGGTGTGGCGCTGCCCTGGATGGATGAGTTGGCGCGGCCCGTGCCCAAGCGGCGCATTCCGGTGGTGATGACGCGCGCCGAGGTGCAGGCTGTGCTGGGTCATTTGCACGGCCAGCACAGGTTGCTGGCTTCGTTGCTGTATGGCTGCGGTTTGCGCCTGATGGAGGGTTTGCGCTTGCGGGTGAAAGACGTTGACTTTGACCGCAAGCTGATCATCGTGCGTGATGGAAAAAACGGCAAAGACCGCGTGGTGATGCTACCGCTTAGCCTTATTCCTGCGTTGCAAGACCAGTTTCAACAAAGTCACGCGCTGTGGGCGCAAGACCGCGCAGCACAACTGCCCGGCGTAGAAATGCCGCACGCGCTGGATGCCAAGTACCCCAAGGCGGGCCAGACATGGGGGTGGCACTGGGTGTTTGCACAAGCTACGGTGTCAACCGACCCGCGCAGCAAAACGGTACGCAGGCACCATGCGTATGACCAGACGTTCCAGCGCGCTTTCAAGCAGGCTGTTCAGGCAGCGCTGATTGTCAAACCGGCAACACCGCACACTTTGCGTCATTGCTTTGCAACGCATCTGCTGCAGGCCGGCACCGACATCCGCACCGTGCAGGAGCTGCTGGGCCACAGCGATGTGTCCACCACCATGATTTACACGCATGTGCTGAAGGTGGCGGCGGGCGGCACAGCCAGCCCGCTGGATGCGCTGGTGGCTGCCCATGCGTAGCGTTCAAATGATCGGATTTATAAGGCTTTTCAGCCTGTAGCCCAGGCATTACCTGCTCAAGCAGCTATTGAATCAGGAGCAACCTAAGTTGATATCTATCACTGCACTACCCGCGTTCCGGGTGGCTGCGCGTCGGGCGCGGTAAATATTTGCGCCGCATCCACCGGGTCAAACCGGTATTGCTGCCCGCAAAAATCACAGCCCACCTCAATCTCGCCCCGCTCGGCCACGATGCTGTTGGCCTCTTCCTGCCCCAGACTGCGGATCATGCGGGTCACCCGCTCGCGGCTGCAGGTGCAGGCGAAGCGGGGGCCTGAGGAGTCTTTGGCGGGCACAAAGCGCAACACTTTTTCTTCCCAGAACAGGCGGTGCAAGATGGTGTCTACGTCCAGGCTCAGCAGCTCGTCTTGTGTGAGGCTGCTGGCCAGGATGGACAGGCGGTTGTAGTCCTCGCTTTTGCCGATGCCGTCTTCGTTCGTCTGCAGGTTGTTCTCACCCTCGCTGGGCAGGCGCTGGATCAGCAGGCCTGCGGCCACCTGGTCGTTGGCGGCCAGCACCAGCGTGGTGTCCAGCTGCTCGGACTGCAGCATGTAGTGCTGCAACACATCACTGAGTTTGTCCAGCTTTTCGCGCTGGTCGCCAAACAGGGGCACCACGCCCTGGTAAGGCTGTTGGCCGGGGAACTTGTCTTTGGGGTCTAGTGTGATGGCACAACGGCCCTGGTTGCTCACGTTCACCATGTCGCTCAAGCGGTGTGTGTCGGCCACCTCGCCCATTACCGTGGCAGTGGCGCGCAGGCTCAAATCGGGCTGAATTTCGGCCACCGCCAGCTTCACCGGGCCATCGCCGTAGATTTGCAGAATCAAGGCTCCGTTGAACTTGATGTTGGCCTGCATCAAGGCACCGGCTGCCACCATCTGGCCCAGCAACTCGCGCACGGGCGGTGGGTAGGCCCCGGTGCTGCTATTGGCCGCGCGGCGCTGCAAGATTTCTTGCCAGGCATCGGTCAGGCGCACCACCATGCCGCGCACGGGCAGGCCGTCGAATAGGAATTTATGCAGTTCGGACATGGTCGATCAAATCACTCAAAAAAGAAATCTCCGTCATTCCCGCGCAGGCGGGAATCCACCACAGCATGCCCCAAACGCCGTGAACCGAAACCAGATCGCACCTGGATTCCCGCCTTCGCGGGAATGACGGCCAAGTACAGACTCAGGCAATCTTCTTCAAGCCCTTGGCAAACCGCTGCGCATTCAGCACGTAATGCTCGGCGCTGACTTTCAACTTGGCGGCCGCCGCATCGTCCAGCGTGCGCACCACTTTGGCCGGGCTGCCGATGATCAGTGAGTTGTCGGGAAATTCTTTGCCTTCGGTCACCACGCTGCCTGCGCCCACGATGGAGTTTTTGCCGATCTTGGCGTTGTTCAAAATTACCGCCTGAATGCCGATCAGCGAGTTGTCGCCCACGGTGCAGCCATGCAGCATCACCTGGTGGCCCACGGTCACGTTGTCGCCAATCGTCAGCGGAAAACCGATGTCGGCATGCAGCACCGACAGGTCTTGAATGTTGCTGTTGACGCCGATGCGAATGGTTTCCGTGTCGCCGCGAATCACCGCGCCAAACCACACGCTGGCGTTCTCGCCCAATACCACCGCGCCCATCACCTGCGCGCTGTCAGCCACCCACGCCCCAGCGCCCAACTCGGGGGCTTTGCCATCCAGTTCATACAGCGCCATGGTCTCTTTCCTTGTGAAAAATACAATTGTAGGGATGGGCCCCACTCCTCACGACCTGCCAACTGATCCCCGCGAACTGCGCGCTACGGCCCTGCAAGCGCTGCAAACCACCGATTTAAAGCAAAAAGTGGCTCTCGCCCATGAATTATCTGCTCAAGCAGCTTCTCTTTTTATAGCAAATAGCCACCTCGAAGAGCCTGAAAACCTACCTGGCAGACCGGCCCAACCGCTGCTGATTGCCCCAGGCAAAGTCCCGCGCCGCTCGCCGCACACACCGGCTGGCCTGGCTGCCTTGTTGCACGCCATTGCCCACATCGAATTCAACGCCATCAACCTGGCGCTGGATGCCGTCTGGCGCTTTGCCGATATGCCTAAAGCCTACTACCGCGACTGGGCAAAAGTCGCCGCCGAAGAGGCCTACCACTTCAGCCTGCTACGCGCGCATTTGCAAGAGGGTGGCCACGACTATGGCGACTTCCCCGCCCACGACGGCCTGTGGCAGATGGTGGAAAAAACCCGCCACGACATCACCGCCCGCATGGCCCTGGTGCCCCGCACGCTGGAGGCCCGCGGGCTGGACGCCACGCCGTTGATACAGGCCAAGCTGCGCGCCGTGGGCACACCTTCGGCGCTACGGGCAGTGGAGATTCTGGACATCATCCTGGCCGACGAAATCGGCCACGTGGCCATTGGCAACCACTGGTACCGCTGGCTGTGCGCACGCGATGGCCTGGAGCCGGTGGCGCACTACCGCGCGCTGGTGGTGCAATACAACGCGCCCCGGCTGCAAGCGCCGTTTAACGAGGCGGCGCGCAGGCGGGCTGGGTTTACCGATGAGGAGTTGGCGGCGCTGCTGGCTTGAGCCCTGCCCGGCAACCCAGCTCAAGCGCTCTGGTGGGAAGGGGTCATGGTGGCTCCATCGGGTGAGACGGGAGACGGTAGCCGCGCTAGCGTGAACAACCGATGTCGCTACCATGCCGCCCTGTTAATCCCTGAGCCCCAACCAAGCCTTGCCACGCAGGCCCTGCCCAGCCAGGACAAGGCGAATCCGACATACCGGACCGTTTGAAACTGGAGCGGCTGCGCAATGCCTTGCGCGCACAAAGCCAGCCCAACGAACCGCTATAGAAAATCAGCCTTCAGCCCAAGTGTTTATTGCTCAAGAAGCTACTTTTTTAATAGCAAATCGACCCATCAAAATGTTCGCAATACGCCCGCCACCAACGTGTTTTGCCCCTTTTGCTCAATGATGGGGCTCTTGGCCGCATCGCCACGCAGTTGGTACAGGTTCAGGCGGCCAAAGGCGCTCCAGTCGTTGTCAATACGGTAGAAGCCTTGCGCAAAGACACCCGCACTTTTCAGGCCGCTTCCAGCTGAAAAAACTGGCAGCCTGGACGCCGCAGACTGCTGCGCGGTGACGCCAAACAAATTCTTGGCGTAGGTGCCATCCATGGTTTGTAGGTTCAAGCCAACACCCAGCACAGCGGCTGGCGACTTGACCAAGTTGTAGCCCAGATCGGTTTCAAACGTGCTGCCACGGCGGTTGCCGGAGCCCAGACGGCTGCTCAAACTGGCTTTGACAAACACATCGCCGGGCTGGTAGTTCAGCTCCAACAGCAAGGCCCCAGCGCCGTTCACGTTGCCCAGCCCGACCAGCCGAGGACTGTCTTTTTCTTTGCGTGACGTGAGATCCAGGCCCAGCGCTGCGCTGCCCCGCAGGTCAGGTGCCAGCGGCAGTTCCACACCGATGCCGCGAATGGGGTTGATGAACAAAAAGTCTTTGTAGCGCACGTCAAATGCCGGAAACAGCCGCGTGCGCGTCGCGTCCGACCCGGGCCAGCGAGGACCGGTTACCACCGTCGGGCCGGCCCGCAGTTTCCAGTCGCTCGTGGGAGCAGCCCCGCTCGCACCAGACTGGGCCGCTGCGATCGGGCTACCCAGGCATGCCAGTAAACCGATGCCCGCCAGGGCAAGCGTGGCGTCGCGAGGAATCGACGGAGAAATTGTCATGGCAGGCGTCCTTGAAAGGTGGGCTGAATTTATTGGCCTTGTTGGTCATTAGATAGACCGGAAAGTTCAGTTTTTGATGTGAGCCTGGTTAGCCACGCCTTGTGAGGGCTGTATCTGACCAGGTGAAACAGGCTGTTAGCCCAGATATTTTCTGCTCCAGCAGCTACAGTATTGGTAGCAAATCCTCACACCTTCAGGGCTGTCAGCAATTTGACATGCACCCCGCCAAAGCCACCATTGCTCATGCACAGCAGCTGGTCGCCGGGCTGCACCGAAGCGACAACTTGTTGCACCAACTCATCAATGGTGCTGGCCACCCGCGCCCGCTCCCCCATGGGCGCGAGCGCTTCGCGGGCGTCCCAGTCCAGGCCGCCGCTGTGGCAAAACGCCAGGTCGGCCTGCTCCAGGCTCCAGGGCAGCTGGGCTTTCATGGTGCCCAGCTTCATGGTGTTGCTGCGCGGCTCGAAGATGGCCAGGATGCGCTGGCCGGGTTTGAGCGTGCGGCGCAAGCCATCGACCGTGGTGCGCATCGCGGTGGGGTGGTGGGCAAAGTCGTCAAACACCGTGATGTCGCCACCCGCGCGGGCCACCACGCCGCGCACTTCCATGCGGCGTTTGACGTTTTGAAAGCTGGCCAGCGCCTCACACGCCACTGCGGGCAATACGCCCACATGCTCGGCGGCGGCAATGGCGGCCAGCGCGTTCAGCTGGTTGTGCACGCCGCTCAGGGCCCACTGCACGCGGCCCTTGACTTGGCCGTGTTGCAGCACCAGAAAGTCATGCGGCTCGCCTTGGGCGGTGAAGTCGCTGACCACCGCCCCAAAGCTGCGCACCTCGCTCCAGCACCCCGCATGCAGCACACGCGCCAGGCTTTCTTCCAGGCCGTTGACCACCACCCGACCCGAGGGCGGCACGGTGCGCACCAAGTGGTGAAACTGCCGCTCAATGGCGGCCAGGTTGTCAAAGATGTCGGCGTGGTCAAACTCCAGGTTGTTCAGCACGGCGGTGCGGGGGCGGTAGTGCACGAATTTGCTGCGTTTGTCGAAGAAGGCGGTGTCGTATTCGTCGGCTTCGATCACGAATGTGGAGCCCACGCCGCCCTCGGCGGCGTTCGAGGTTCCCAAGCGAGCAGACACCCCGAAATTCAAAGGCACGCCGCCCACCAGGAAACCCGGCTGGAAACCCGCACATTCCAACACCCAGGCCAGCATCGACGTGGTGGTCGTTTTGCCATGCGTGCCCGCTACCGCCAGCACATGCCGCCCATGTAGCACGTGCTCGGCCAGCCACTGCGGCCCGCTGGTGTAGCGCACGCCGCTGTCCAAAATGGCTTCCATCAGCGGGAACTTGGGGGCACCGTCGGCAGCTCGTGCGCGCGAGACCACATTACCCACCACCCACACGTCAGGCTTCAAGGCCAACTGCTCCGTGCCAAAGCCTTCAATCAAGTCAATGCCCAGTGCGCGCAACTGGTCGCTCATCGGCGGATAAACCCCCGCGTCGCAACCGGTCACACGATGCCCCGCCTCCCGCGCCAACGCCGCCAAACCACCCATGAAGGTGCCGCAAATGCCCAAGATGTGTATATGCATGGCGGGGATTTTAAGGTGATGCAATTTGCGCCCGTTGCAAGCAAAATCGGCCCGCAGCCCATACAGAATTTGCTGCGCAAGCTACTAGTTTTGTAGCAGCCGAACACCCTGTATGGACGGCAGGAGGTGCACAAAAGTGGCCCGGCTGGCTTGATGGTCACCATGCCCCTGCAGCGCATGGGCCGCTTGCAGAAAATTTTGCTATCTATTCAATAGCTGCTCGAGCAATCTGGATCGGCACGATAGGCCCAAAGGGCCTCAAACCGTCAGGATTCAGCGGTTTCCAGCGATTGCGCAGCCTCTTGCGGTACCGGCACTGGCGCAGGCTGCGCCGCAAACAGGGCAGCCACCCGGCGCTTGGGTTTGATGTTGGCCGACAGGCCGCGGGGGGCGGTGGACTTGGCGGCGGCTTCCCAGGCGGGTTTGGCCTGCTCGCTGGGGGCTTCGTAGGGGCGGTCGAAGAAGGGGTCTGCGGGGCGGGACGGGCGGCTGTATTCGCGCCGGGGCGGGCGGCTGTCGGAGCGGCTGTCTCGGGTGCTCGCGCTGCTGTCGCGGGACTCGTCTTCCCGCCAGGCTCGGTGCCCGTCGTTGATGCGGCCCTGTTTGCGGATGTCGGGCAGGTCGCTTTCAAACTCGATGCCTTCGATTTCGACCTTCTTTTTCAGCAGCTTTTCCAGGTCGGCCATCAAGCGGCCATCGCTGGGCGAGACCAGGCTCACAGCCAGGCCCGAGGCACCTGCGCGGCCGGTGCGGCCGATGCGGTGCACATAGTCCTCGGCGTTAAAAGGAATGTCGAAATTGAACACCGCCGGCACGTCTTTGATGTCCAGGCCCCGCGCGGCCACGTCGGTGGCCACCAGCAGGTCAACCTCGCCTTTTTTGAAGGCTTCCAGGGCTTTCAAGCGCTCGTCCTGGCTCTTGTCGCCGTGCAGGGCGGTGGTGACCAGGCCTTCGCGCTCCAGGCTGCGGGCCAGGCGGGCGCAGCCCAGTTTGCTGTTCACAAACACAAAGGCCTGCTTGATGCCGCGCTGCTGCAGGATTTGCTTGATCGCGCGGCGCTTGTCATCGTCGTTGACCGCGTAAAAGCGTTGCTCCACGGTGGACGCCGTTTCATTGGGGCGGGCCACTTCGATGGTGATGGGGTCTTGCAGGTAGCTATTGGCCAGGCGCTTGATTTCAGGCGAAAACGTGGCACTGAAGAGCAAGGTGGTGCGCTGCTTGGGCAGGTAACTCAAGATGCGCTGCAGGTCGGGCAGAAAGCCAATGTCCAGCATGCGGTCGGCTTCGTCCAGCACCACATATTCCACCTGGTTGAGCACCGCGTTTTTGGCTTCAATATGGTCCAGCAAACGGCCTGGCGTGGCCACCAGCACCTCTACGCCCTTTTTCAGCTCGAGCGTTTGCGGCTTCATGTCCATGCCACCAAACACCACGGCGCTGCGCAGCTCGGTGTATTTGGCATACAGCTTGATTTGCTGAGCCACTTGGTCAGCCAGCTCGCGCGTGGGCAAGAGCACCAGGGCGCGCACCGGGTGGCGGGCGGGCGAGGTGGAGGCGTTTTCGTGGGCCAGCATGCGCTGCAGCAGCGGCAGGCTGAATGCGGCGGTTTTGCCGGTGCCCGTTTGCGCGGCGCCCATCACATCGCGCCCTTGCAGCACCACGGGAATGGCCTGCGCCTGGATGGGCGTCATGTTTTCATAACCCATCTCGGCCACGGCGCGGGCAAGTGAGGGGGCAAGATTCAGATTTGAGAAGGACTGGGTCATGTGTGCTAGCAAACGGAGGGCCTGCATTGTCTCACGACAGCGCATTTTCAGGCGCTACAGGTTTAATAGCTGCTTGAGCAGGATTTGAAAGGGTTAGAGGCTGATTTGTCGCTTGGTACAGCTGCGGTCTTTGCGCCTTCCCCTACCGGGGGAAGGTTGGGATGGGGCTGGTGGGTGACTACGTGGGCGAAGTTTTGTAGCGCTTGTGCCCCCATCCCTACCTTCCCCCAGTGGGGGAAGGAGTCAATGCAGCAGCCCCATACAGCTCTTGATACTGCTGGCGCAGCAGGTTTTTTTGCACTTTGCCCATGGCATTGCGCGGCAGCTCGGGCAGCACAAAGCAGCGCTTGGGGATCTTGAAGTTGGCCATTTGGGCCTTGAGTGTGAGCAGCACACCGTCTGCATCGACCTGGGCACCGGGTTTGGCAATCACCACTGCCACACCCACTTCGCCAAAGTCGGGGTGCGGCACACCCACCAGCGCGCTTTCGGCCACGCCGGGCAGTGCGTTGATGGCGGCCTCAATTTCGGCGGGGTAGACGTTATAGCCGCCGCTGATGATGAGGTCTTTGCTGCGGCCCACGATGTGCACATAGCCCTGGCTGTCGATTCGCCCCACATCGCCGGTTTTAAACCAGCCGTCTGCCGTGAACTCTTCCTGGGTTTTCTCGGGCATGCGCCAGTAGCCCTTGAACACGTTGGGGCCCTTGACCTGTATGCCGCCCACCTCGCCCGCTGGCAGCACCTGCCCGTCGTCTGCGCACACGCGCAAGCCCACGCCGGGCAGCGGAAAACCCACGGTGCCACCCCGGCGCGGGCCATCGGCTGGCAGGTAGGGGTTGGAGGTGAGCATGGTGGTCTCGCTCATGCCGTAGCGCTCCAAAATGGTGTGCCCCGTGCGCTGCTGCCAATCGTTGAAGGTTTCCAGCAGCAAGGGGGCGGAGCCTGCGATGAACAGGCGCATATGGGCCGTGGCTTGGCGCGTCAAACCCGGCTCGGCCAATAACCGCACGTACAGGGTTGGCACGCCCATGAACACGGTGGCCTGGGGCAGCTTTTCAACCACACGGGCCGCATCGAACTTGCTGAACCAGATCATCTTGCAGCCGCTGAGCAGCGCACCATGAATGGCCACAAACAGCCCGTGCACATGAAAGATGGGCAGCGCGTGAATCAATACATCGTTGGGCCGCCAGCCCCAATAGTCTTTGAGCACCTGCGCGTTGGACAGCAGGTTGCCATGCGACAGCATCGCGCCTTTGCTGCGTCCGGTGGTGCCACTTGTGTACAAAATAGCCGCCAAACCCTCGTCTTTATTGCTGGAGCAGCTATGAATATCAGAGCAAAAGATATCGGAATAGTGGGTGGCACGTTCCAGCAACGAGCCGGTGCGGTCGTCGTTGAGCGTGAACACGTTTTGCGTGCCCGCCGTGAACGCAATCTTGCTGACCCAGCCGAAGTTTTTGCTGCTGCACACCACCACGGCGGGCTGTGCATTGCCAATGAAATATTCGATCTCGCCGCTTTGATAAGCCGTGTTCAGCGGCAAAAACACATGGCCCGCACGCAAGGTGGCCAGGTACAGCAGCATGGCTTCAACCGATTTGTCTACCTGCACCGCAATGCGCGAGGCAGCGGGCAAATTCAGCGACGCCAGCAGGTTGGCCAGCATGGCGCTGGCGCGGTCCAGGTCGCGCCACGTGTAGCAAAGAGCCGGGCCATCGGCATCAGCGGTTTCAACGGCAACGGTGTCCAGATTGGCCGGGAAGGCGGCGCGCAGGGCGCTGTACAGATTCATTGGGCGTGCAATCAATCGAGTTTGGCACCCGAGGTTTTCACCACGCCTGCCCATTGCTTGATTTGCGCCGACACAAAGCTGCCAAATTGCGCACCCGCCAGGTTGCTGAACTCGGCTCCCTGGCGCGCCCAGGCTTGTTTGGCTTCGTCGGTGGTGCAGGCTTTGCGGATTTCTTCGATGGCGCGGGCCTGGGCATCGGCGGGTGTGCCTTTGGGGGCCCACACGCCGTACCAGGTGGTCACGGTGTAGTCGGGCAGGCCCGATTCGGTGGCGCTGGGTACATCGGGGAAGGCGGCAATGCGCTTGTTGCCCGACATCATCAGTGCCTTGATGCGGCCACCGCTGATGTGGGCGGCCGAGGAGCCCAGGCCATCAAACATCATGTCCACATCACCGGCAATCAGGCCCTGCAAAGCCGGGCCTGCGCCACGGTAGGGAATGTGCGTGATGAAGGTGCCGGTTTGCTGCTTGAACAGCTCGCCCGCCAGATGGTGCGAGGTGCCGCCACCGGCCGAGCCATAGTTGAGCTTGCCGGGGTTCTGGCGGGTGTAGGCGATGAATTCCTTGATGTTGTTGACCGGTACGCGCTTGGGGTTGATGACCACCACCTGCGGCACGTTGGCCACCAGAATCAGCGGCACAAAGTCTTTCTCCAGGTCGTAGTCGAGCTTGGGGTACATGCTGGGGGCAATCGCGTGGTGCACCGCGCCCATGAACAGGTTGTAGCCATCGGGCGCCGACTTGGCTGCCACCCCCGCACCCAGGGTGCCGCCCGCGCCGCCCCGGTTGTCAATGATGAGTTGCTTGCCAGTGAGCTTGGAAAACTGCGCCGACAAGGGGCGGGCAAAGGCATCAGTACCCCCACCGGCCGGAAAAGGCACGACCATCGTGACCGGCTTGTTGGGCCAGCCAGATTGCGCCTGGGCCAAATGGCTGAAAGGCAAGGCCAGCGCGGTGGCAGCGCCGGTGGCGGCCAGGCGCAAGGCCTCCCGACGGGTGGGTTGATACAGCATGGGGATGTCTCCTGTTATTGATAGTTGAAAACGAACGGACGGGCGGGAAAACTGGCTACATCAGGGCTGTCATCCCCGCGCAGGCGGGGAACCAGGCGCGAGCACTGTTTAGCGTGGGGATTTTTTAGCTCTCTGAGGTGGATCCCCGCCAGCGCGGGGATGACGAAAATAGGGTTTCAAAAATACAGCCCTTCAAGGCGGCTAGACATTGGGACTTTTCCCTGGGCCAGCAGGTCGCGGTGTTTGTCCAGGCGCTTGAGGTCGTACAGGTAGTTGACCATCAGCCCATACGACTGGCGCTGGCCTTTGACAGAAGGGTCACCGGCCCAGTTCAAGCACTCAACCCGTGCACCGTTGCCCAGGTGAAATCGGGCGACGGGATCCAGCGGCTTGCTGTCGTGCCATGCGCGGCCTAGGTACTGCGCGGCGCAGCGCAGCATGAAGTGGCGCAGCGGTGCGGCCTCTTCAAGCGCCTGCGCATGTTCGGCAGCGGCCAGCACACGCTGCAGCTCGGTATCGGCCCCATCGGCCCCATCGGCCCCATCGGCCCCATCGGCAGCGGGCAGGCTGGCCAGCAGTGCCGCGCGATCACGCTCACTGAGTTGTGCCAACAAGCCCGCCGCCTGTTTCACCCACCAACTGCGAAAACCCGGAATCGGTGACAAGGTGGCAAAGGTGGACAGACGCGGAAACTCGGCCTTCAAGGTTTCCACCACGCGCTTGATCAGCGAATCACCAAAGCTCACGCCGCGCAGGCCCGACTGGGTGTTGCTGATGGAATAGAAAATCGCCGTGCTGGCTTTCTTCAGATCGACCGGCTCGGCCGCCTCGTCCAGCAGCGGCGTGATGCTGTGGGCCAGCTCGCTTTGCATGGCCACTTCCACAAAAATCAGCGGCTCGTCGGGCAGGCGTGGGTGAAAAAAGCCGTAGCAGCGGCGGTCGCTGTCCAACCGGTTTTTCAAGTCCGCCCAGCTTTTAATGTCGTGCACGGCTTCGTACTGAATCAACTTTTCCAGCATCGACGCTGGCGAGTCCCAGCTGATGCGGCGCAGGTCCAGAAAGCCCACGTCAAACCAGGTGGAAAACATGTACTCCATCTCCACGTCCAGCGCGCGCAGCCGCTTGTCGGCCTTGGCATGGGTGAGCATGTCGGCCCGCAGGTCCACCAGAAAGCGAATGCCGCCCGGATAGGCCGAAAAGCGTTGTAGCAAACGCCTGCGCGGCGACACGGTGGCCCGGCGGTATTGCACCTGGGCTTCGGCTTCATCCGGCGTGCCCACGGCTGTGAGCAACTGCGCGTGCGCCTTTTGCTCCACCTGCGGGTCGGCCATGAACTGCTCGCTCATCAAGAGCCAGGTGTCGCGCCGCTCGTCCAGCGTGGCGCTGGCATACCAGTGCGCCAGCGCCTTGGCACGGCGCCCGCCCTCCACTTCGCTGACGCGCGGATCGACAATGGCTTTGAGCTCGACCCAGGTGCGGCGCAACACGCGCGGCGACAGGGCTTCGGCATCGCGCCGCAAGGTGGCGGCCAGGCGCTCGTGCGTGCTGCGGTTGACAGGGGTCTGCACACCAGGCGCTACTGAATCAATAGCTGCTTGAGCAGTATTTACATGGGCTGGTAGCCTGTTTGGCACTGATGGGGCAGATTTGCCGGCGCGCAGGCTGCGCACGCCGCGTGTGAACCAGTCGGTCGCGGCGGTCATCAGGCAATCCGCGAGCGCTGGGCGCGCGCCAGCTCGCGCAGGGCTTCGCGCTGGCGCGTGAGGTGGGTTTGCATCGCGGCCTGGGCACCTTCACTGTCGCGGGCCTTGAGCGCCGCAAACACCGCCATGTGCTCCGACAGGCTTTGCGCCAGCCGCCCGGGCGCATGCAACTGCTGCAAACGCGCCAGCTTGACGATTTTGCGCAAATCGCCAATCACACCGGCCAGCCAGCGGTTGTCTGCCAGGGTGATGATGGCCTCGTGAATGGCGAAATTGGTTTCGTAGTAGTCGTTGATGCGTTGGGCCCGCGCATGGCGGTTCAGCCGCTCGTGCAAGACCTCCAGCGCCGCCAGGTCTGCATCGGTGGCCTGGTGCGCCGCCTCAAAGGCGCAGCGGCCTTCCAGCATCGCAATCACCGGGAAAATTTCGTCCAGATCTTTCTCGGTAACTTCACTGACAAAACAGCCCCGGCGCGGCTCGTGGCGCACCAGGCCCTCGGCCGTCAGCACCTTCAGCGCCTCGCGCAAGGGCGTGCGCGAGATGCTCAGGTCTTCGCTCAGGGCCACCTCGTCCAGAAACGCGCCGGGCAGCAACTCCCCTGAAAAAATCCGCTCGCGCAGGGTGTTGGCAACTTCGTGGTGCAGAGAGTTCTGGACTAGGCGCATGTGCTGATCCTTGCCCTACCCGGCAACGTGACAGGAGCCATCAAGGGTGTGGCTGCTATTTTTTATATAGCTGCTTGAGCTGTATTCACATCGGCTACCAGCACTTTTCGTCTGAAAAGTGGCTGCCTGTGCTGTCTGAACCTGATAATTTCTCATAATTACAGCGAATTATGAAACACCCAAACAAAAAGCCGCAAGCGGCTTTTTGTGTTTTCCGCCGATTCAGATCAGCTTGGCTGCCGCTTGTCGGCCCACAGCCACAGCGCCACACCCCCCAGCACCATGGGCACGCACAGCCACTGCCCCATGCTCATGCCCAGCGCCAGAATGCCCAGGAAACTGTCGGGCTCGCGGAAATACTCAGCAATGAAGCGAAACACGCCATAGCCAATCAAAAACGCAGCCGACACCTGCGCCGGTTTGCGGCCTTTGCGCGAGTACAGCCACAGCAACACGAACAGCAGCAAGCCTTCCAGCAGAAACTGGTAGATCTGCGAGGGGTGGCGCGGCTGCAGGCTACCACTGTGGCGAAACACCATGCCCCAAGGCAAATCAGCCGGGGCAAAACGGCCCCACAGCTCGCCGTTGATGAAGTTACCCACCCGGCCCATCGCCAAGCCAGTGGGCACGCAAGGGGCCACAAAATCCATCACCTGCCAGAACGGCTTGCCGCGCGAGCGGGCAAACAACCACTGCGCCGCAATCACGCCCAACAAGCCACCGTGAAAGGCCATGCCGCCCTTCCAGACCATGAAAATCTCCAGCGGATGGCCGAGGTAGTAGCCCGGCTTGTAAAACAGGCAGTAGCCCAGCCGCCCGCCAATCACCACGCCCATCACGCCGAAAAACAAAATGTCTTCCACGTCCTTGCGCGTCCAGGCACCCGGCCCGGTCACCGAAGCAAACGGCTCGTGCTTCAGGCGCCAGATGCCCAGCAACATGAACAGGCCAAACGCGGCCAGGTATGTGAGGCCATACCAGTGAATGGCGACGGGGCCCAGTTGGAGGGCGACGGGGTCAATGTAGGGGTAGACAAGCATGGGCTTATTTTGCCTGTGAATGGTGATGGATCTGGCTGTGGGCAAACGCCACGAAACGCTCTAGCGCAGGACTGGCAGGCAACTGCCAGGCGAGGCTGACCTCGCAAGCGGGCACCCGTACACCCAGCACTTTTTTGTACACCACCCCAGGCCGCTGGAACTGGCGCACGCTGTCGGGCACCCAGGCCACGCCCAGGTCGGCCGACACCAGGTTGACGATGGTCTGCATTTGAATGGCCTCTTGCGCAACCTGCGGCAGGCGGCCTTGCGCGTGGTACAGGCCAAACACCGCGTCGTGCAATGACGGCGCAATGCGACGGGGAAACATTACCAAAGGCTGCACCAGCGCCTTGGCCAAGGACAGCTTGGGCGCGAGGGCCAACGGGTTTTGATCGGCAATGGCCAACACCAGCGGCTCTTGCGCCACACGCAGCTGCGTGAGCCCCGGCAGCACAAACCCGGGCGAATGCAGCATGAACCCGGCGTCTACCTCCCCGCGCTGCAAGGCCTGCAACTGCACATCGCCGGTGGCCTCTACCAGCTCCAGTTGCACGCCGGGCTGCTGTTCGCGAAACGCGCGCACCCAGCGGGGCAGCAAGGCAAAACCCACGGTGGACACAAAGGCCAGGCGCAAGCGCCCGGTTTTGCCCTGCGCAGCGTCGCGTGCCAGCGCAGGCAAGGCGCTGGCACGGCTCAGCAGATCAAGCACCGGGGGCAGCAGCACGGCACCGGCAGCGCTGAGTTGCACGCTGCGCTTGGTGCGGTCAAACAGACGTACTTGCAAGCTGGCTTCCAGCGCGGCAATGGCCTGGGTCAGCGGCGGCTGGGTCATGTGCAAACGCTGGGCAGCACGGCCAAAGTGCAGCTCTTGCGCCACCGCTACAAACTGTCGCCACAAACGGGTTTCAATCAAGGCTTCTGTCATATGCAAGATGAATCAATACAAACAAAAAAATATACTAGACCCTTGATTTTTGCACGTGCATACTTTGCAGCGCTCTTGAACCCAAACCCAATGAGACTTTTATGGACACCAAACCCATCACCCTCAACCCCCGCAGCCAGAACATCACCCAAGGCAAGTCACGTGCGCCCAACCGCAGCATGTACTACGCCATGGGCTACCAGGAAGGCGATTTCAAGAAGCCCATGGTGGGCGTGGCCAACGGGCACAGCACCATCACACCGTGCAACAGCGGCCTGCAAAAGCTGGCCGATGCGGCGGTTGCAGGCATTGAAGAGGCCGGTGGCAATGCGCAGATTTTTGGCACACCCACCATCAGCGACGGCATGGCCATGGGCACCGAGGGCATGAAGTACAGCCTGGTTTCGCGCGAAGTCATTAGCGACTGCGTGGAAACCTGCGTGCAGGGCCAGTGGATGGACGGCGTGGTGGTGGTGGGCGGTTGCGACAAGAACATGCCGGGCGGGTTGATGGGCATGTTGCGCGCCAACGTGCCCGCTATTTATGTGTATGGCGGCACGATTTTGCCGGGCCGCTACAAGGATCAGGACTTGAACATCGTCAGTGTGTTTGAAGCCGTGGGCCAGAACGCCGCAGGCAACATGAGCGACGAAGATTTGCTGCAAATCGAGAAGCGCGCCATCCCCGGCACGGGCTCCTGCGGCGGCATGTACACCGCCAACACCATGAGCAGTGCGTTTGAGGCGCTGGGCATCAGCCTGCCCTACTCCAGCACCATGGCCAATCCGCACGACGAGAAGCTGAACTCGGCCAAAGAGTCGGCACGCGTCCTGGTCGAGGCGATCAAGAAAGACATCAAGCCGCGCGACATCGTGACCAAAAAGGCGATTGAAAACGCCGTCGCCGTGATCATGGCCACGGGTGGCTCCACCAACGCCGTGCTGCACTTTTTAGCCATTGCCCATGCGGCTGAGGTGCCGTGGACGATTGATGATTTTGAGCGCATCCGCCAGAAAACGCCTGTACTGTGCGACTTGAAACCCAGCGGCAAATACTTGGCGGTAGATCTGCACAAAGCCGGTGGCATTCCGCAAGTCATGAAGATTTTGCTGAACGCCGGTTTGCTGCACGGCGACTGCATCACCATCACCGGCCAGACCATGGCGCAGGTGCTGGCCGACGTGCCCGATGTGCCGCGAGCAGACCAGGATGTGATCCGCCCCATCGACAAGCCGATGTATGCCCAAGGCCATCTGGCCATTCTCAAAGGTAACCTGTCACCCGAAGGTGCCGTGGCCAAGATCACTGGCCTGAAAAACCCGGTCATGACCGGCCCGGCCCGCGTGTTTGACGACGAGCAGTCGGCGCTCAAGGCCATTCTGGACGGCAAAATCAAAGCAGGTGACGTGATGGTGCTGCGCTACCTAGGCCCCAAAGGCGGCCCCGGCATGCCCGAAATGCTGGCACCCACCGGCGCGCTCATCGGCGCGGGCCTGGGCGAAAGCGTGGGCTTGATCACCGACGGGCGCTTTTCGGGCGGCACCTGGGGCATGGTGGTGGGCCACGTGGCACCCGAAGCGGCAGCCGGCGGCACGATTGCGTTTGTGCGTGAGGGTGACAGCATCACCATCGATTCGCACCAGTTGAAGCTGGAGTTGAACGTGGCGGAGGCCGAATTAGCCCAGCGCCGCCTGGGCTGGGTGGCACCCAAGCCGCGCTACATGCGCGGCGTGCAGGCCAAGTTTGCGTTCAATGCGTCCAGCGCCAGCAAGGGCGCGGTGCTGGACGATTACTGATCACTTGCGTTTGATGCGGGTCTTGTTCGGATCGATTCCCATGGCAATCTTGCTTTTGTCGATCCGCGCCTGCTTGCGCTTGTTTTCTTTCTCAACCGCCTTGCGCTTGGTGTAACCCGACATATCGGCCCAAATCCAGAACACAAACGCGCAAGCAAAGGGAATCAGGCATTCCCACCAGTCCAGCCGGGCCACAAAACCAATTTCCAGGTACTTGAGCAGCAGTGCCAGCACGCCTGCAATTAAAAAATACATCGCATGTCTCCAGAAGGTAAAGAGTCAGTCAAGAACTTATCCAGGCATTTGGCGGTCAACGCCCTTGCCTACAATTGCGTTGAAGCCATGTTACCCAACCCTTGAAAGATCATGATGAAAAGCGCCCTGATGTCCACCCGCTGTGTTTTGGCCCTTGCCTTTGCGCTCAGCCTGCCAGTGGCCACGCCCGCGTTTGCCGACCAAGCCCTGGCAACCGCCAAAAACTGCATGGCCTGCCATGCCGTGGATAAAAAACTGGTGGGTCCCGCCTACAAGGAAATTGCCGGCAAGTATGCAGGCCAGGCTGACGCCGTGGACAAGCTGGCTGGCAAGATTATCAAAGGCGGTGCCGGTGTGTGGGGCCCAGTTCCCATGCCTGCAAATGCACAGGTCAATGATGCTGATGCGAAGAAGCTGGCCGCGTGGGTCATGACTTTGAAGTAATCCCCATTTCGCATCCAGCACGCAAATACCCACCCTAAAAAACCCCGCTGGTGCGCCAGCGGGGTTTTTTCATTGTTGCGCGATAAACCCACAAAACAAAAGGGCTGCGCTTGTGGCGCAGCCCTTGAATGGGGTGGCTCCTCGACCTGGGCTCGAACCAGGTACACCTACGGATCAACAGTCCGTCCAAAATAGTATTTGCATTCGTTGATTGTCATTGCTAGAATCAATATAAATCAACAATTTACGAGAACGTAACTGGACATGCAACCAGTTTTACTGTTGATTAACATTCCCCAAAATGGGGCGAAAGTGGCTACACATTGGCTACACAGACTAGCCAACAGGCTATCAAGGGGTTTCTGATGGCACGACCAAAAAAAGACGCGCAGATAGACCTGAGCGAAGCGCAAGAACTGACAGCGGGGCTAATCGAGCGCCTGACCTGCCGCACCGACATAAAGGCGCAAGCCTTTTTGCGCGACACCAAAGCGCCCGGCCTGCGAGTCCGTGTAACCAACACTGGCGCAAAGTCCTACGTTTTTGAAGCCAAGCTGAACCGGCAAACCATCCGCCGCACCATTGGGGACGTTCGAGCCTGGGGTATTGAAGCCGCCCGTAATGAGGCAAACCGCTTGCGCGTGACGTTGGACAGTGGCACAGACCCGCGAGAGGTAGAGCGCGACCGACAGACCGCCGCCGTTGAAAAGAAGGCCGCCGCCGCTGCCCATGCTGTGACCGTGGGCGAAGTCTGGAGCGCCTACCTTGAAGCCCGCCGCCCGCAATGGGGCGAACGCCACTACAAAGACCATGAAACACTGAGCAAAGCCGGGGGCGAACTTGCCAAGCGTGGAACCCGTGGCCGTGGCGTGACCATTGCCGGGCCGCTTTACTCCCTGCTGGCGCTGCCATTACGTGACCTTGACGCGCCCACCATCGAAGCATGGGCTGCCCGTGAAGCAAAGACGCGCCCTACACCTGCCCGGCTTGCGTGGCGCTGCTTGAAAGCGTTTTTAGGCTGGTGTGCTGAACAACCGGAATATGCACCAGCGTTGCAAAGCTTGAACGCTGCCAAAACCAAAAAGACCCGCGAAGCATTGGGTAAGGCTGGCATTAAGCAGGATGCCCTGATGCGTGAACAGTTAACCGTCTGGTTTGATGCCGTGCAAAGTATCGGCAACCCGGTAACAGCCGCCTACCTGCAAACCCTGCTGCTGACTGGTGCAAGACCGGGCGAAGTGCTGGCGCTGCGCTGGAGCGAAATTAATACCAAGTGGCGTGGCCTGACCATCCGGGACAAGGTGGAGGGCGAACGTGTTATTCCGTTGACCCCGTATGTCTCGCACCTACTGCACGCCCTGCCCCGTCGCAATGAATGGGTATTTTCAAGCCTGACCGCTGCCAATGGCGTGCTGACCATCCCGCGCAATCAACACAATGAAGCGTGCAAAGTGGCTGGCATTGATGGCCTGACCTTGCACGGGTTGCGCCGCTCGTTCAAGAGCCTGACAGAGTGGCTAGAGGTGCCTGCTGGCGTGGTGGCGCAACTGATGGGACACAAGCCCAGCGCGACCGCTGAGAAGCACTACACCGTGCGACCGCTTGACCTGCTTCGCGTACATCACGAAAAAATTGAAGCGTGGATTCTGGAGCAGGCTGGGGTTCGGTTTGTTGCCGACACCACAGCGGGCAAGCTGCGCGCCGTGGCATAGCGATTGACTAAACAGTACACTATAAAATACCATGATTGAAGTTCGCTTCTACACCGATAGGCAGGGCAATTCACCCCTGATGCAATGGCTAAACGACGCCAAAGAGGCACGGGTGAGGGCTTTGGTTAGCGCGAGACTGGAGCGCTTGCGGGGCGGTAATTTTGGCGACTGCAAGCCGCTACGCGAAGGCGTGCTGGAACTGCGGATTGACTATGGGCCTGGCTACCGGGTGTACCTGAGTAGGCAAGGCCAGTTGCTGGTGCTGTTGCTATGCGCCAGCGATAAGAGCGAACAAAGCCGCGCCATCAACGAGGCGGTGAAGTATCTGAACGACTGGAAAGAAAGGGGCAAACCATGAATGCACCGCGTGATGTGAGTTATGACGACTGGCTGAATGCCACGCTGAAAAACCCGCAAGAAGCCGCCGCTTACATAGAGGCCGTGATGGAACTGGACGAACCCGCTACCTTGCTGGTGGCATTGCGCCACGTGGCCAAAGCCCACGGCATGGCAGAGGTTGCCCGGCGTGCCGATGTAGGCGATAAAACCCTTTTCAAAGCCCTCAGTGAAAGCGGCAACCCAACGCTGGACACGGTTCACAAGGTCTTGCATGCCGTGGGCCTGCGCCTAAGTGTGGTGCCACTGGCGGAACATGCTTGACTCCCCCGCAACGCAAGCGCCATGCGGGAACTACGCAAAAGGCGTCTGTCGATTGCCAAGCCCAGGCTGCGCGCGGTGGCCGGGGCGCTGCGATTAGTGCAAGCTGCGTAAATCAGTTTTGCCCCAGCCTAGCCCGCGCTTAATTACCGCTAGCGAAAAGTCGGATTCCTTCACCGGCAGGCCGGGGCTCCTATTTGAAGCGACACCTGAAGGGGTGCGAATGCCCACATGGATTGATGACGAAGGCCGCTTGCGTGAGAGAGCCGACGACAAACACCAGTTCTTACGAAATATCCCGCTGGAATTTTTAGACCCCTGGACGTCCTATGACTCGTGGGATGCAGAGATTGCTATCAAGCTGATAACCATCGGGTACAACCTTGATATCAGGGCGTATTGGGACGAAGCCAAAGATTTTCCATATGGTTCGACTGGCTGTGATTCTGCCCACGCCTACGTTTACGTGTATCAACGCGGAATGAGCATCGCTAAATCGAGTATCGCTGCTGGCCCGCTGAAAGACCCGGACACGCCTGCAAACTGGCTGGCATGGGCAAAACGAAAAGGCTATGACGTTGAGCACCTGGAACACCCGCAAATTTACGCCGCAACGCCTGCGCCAATCACCACTGCTATCAAGGAACCATCGTGGAAGGAGTTGGCGCAAAGCAAAGCCCGTGAATTTATCGCCGCTGAAAAAAAATCAGACCGGTACCCAAATCAACTAGTTATTGCCGACCGTATCGCACAGGAATTTCGAGCTGCTGAGCCGCAGATTATCGGAACTGGCGGTAAGCCGTTGACTGGTACCTACATAAAGCGGCAAGCGCTTCGTGGAATTTCGAGCGAACAGGGCAAGCAGCTTTCAACGAAGACACGTCGGGGCAAATAGGGCAAGTTTTTCAGGGCGAACAATTGCCCCGCGAAACCCAGCATCCATGCGGGTTACAGCGCGATTGAACTATTTGTAGGGCAAGTGTTACCCCGAAAAAACTGAGGTCTCTTTGAAAGGACTTCAGTATGCAGACATCACTTGCAACGCAGTTTCCAGCACTGGAATCTGTAACGCGCCCGACGGTACCCACCGAACAGGCGGCGTATTACCTGAATCGCAGACCGCAGACCCTGCGAATTTGGGCGATGAATCAGCACCCAATTCGACCGCTGAATATTCATGGTCGGCTGCATTGGAAAACTGAAGACCTGCGCCGTTTGCTGCTGGGGGTGGCCAAATGAGTGCGCACGAGCCAGCCGACGAAAACGCGAGCATTCCAAAAAGCCCAAAGTTCACCGGTACCGATAACCCGCGCCACTTGCGCGCCATCGCAGCTCTATTGCGCCGCCCAATAAGCCGCCAGGAACTGGACAGCGTGGCAGGCTGTGCCAATGGCCCGGAACTGGTTGCTGAACTGCGCCGCCGTGGGTTGGGTGAAGAGCACCTGCCATGTGAGCGCATCAAATTCATTGACCGGGATGGCAACCTGTGCCGCCCCGGCGTTTACAGCCTGACCGCAAAAGGCCGCCGAATGATTCACGCTTGGCTGGCAACGCGCGGGAAGCCCGGGGCTTCAAATGGCTGAAAGCGTGGCTCACTTTGCCGTGAAAAGCATTGGCCTGTCACGTGTGAATGGCCGCAAGCCTTGCTCCCTGCTGGACGCTGCCCGCCACAACCTGCGCGAGATTCAGGCCGAACGCGGAGCGGTGGGGCGCATTGATTGCACGCGCATACAGCACAACGTCACCCTGGCGGGGCCAGCTACGGCAACTGATGTGCAGGCGCTAGCTGTGTCGCGGCTGGCCAGCGTGGACACGTCACGCCTGAAGCGTGACCACTGCCAAGCGATTGAAGCCG
The DNA here is from genome assembly GCA_013297875.1 of Comamonadaceae bacterium. Classification (GTDB taxonomy): domain Bacteria; phylum Pseudomonadota; class Gammaproteobacteria; order Burkholderiales; family Burkholderiaceae_C; genus JAAFIW01. The sequence goes on from JAAFIW010000019.1 coordinate 84,420, forward strand.
TGTTCAGCCTGCCGGTAGGGGCAAGCCTGGACGCTGCCAGCTACTTCGCCCACTGTCTGCAATGGCTGGCTGTGGCCATGCCCCTGCCTGTGCTGAGTGCCGTTGTTCACCATGACGAAGCAACCCAGCACCTGCACGTGCTGCTGTTACCCGTGAAAGATGGCCGCCACGTGGGCGGGGCACCGATTGCCCGCCCTGAGCTGAAGCGCCTGCGTGATTCGTTCTTTGCCCAGGTGGCCGGGCCCGCCGGGTTGAAGCGCGACACCGCCAGGGTGCGCGGCATGGTCAAGCAATGGGCCGTGGCTGCCGTTTTGCGCCGCTGTGAGTCGTTGGGCTTGCCCACTGCGAATGGCCCGCTGTGGCCCGTTTGGGTGGCTGCAATCGAGCGTGACCCGACAAGCGCCATGCTGGCTCTGAACATCGACCCGGACAGCATCCGGCCTGTTGACGAAACACCGCCCAATGAACGAATGGCAAACCCTATAGGGCTTGCTCAGACCCCTATAGGGCTTCAAAAAGAGGGGGTGAAAACGCAAGCCCTATCCTGTGTAGGGCTTGGTGAGCAAACGACACCAGAACAGCCTGGAAAAGCTATCGGCTCTGCGTCAGAACTGTGGGCAGCGGTGGGTAACCGTTCGCGCTGGACTGCGCCCAAAGCACCCGCACCTACTGACCGTCGCCGCGTAGCTGAGGCCGCGCAGCAATCAGCCATAAGGCGCTGCAAGTCACCCAAAAAGACGCACACACCCGTGCTTCGAATTGATGACGATGCCCTGACCCGCGAACGCGATGAATACGCCCACGACCTGACAGCGTGGGGTTAGTGCCTGCGACTGACGCGACGTGCTGCGCGAACTTGATAAAGCAAAGGAAATGCAAACATGACAACCACAAAGAAGCGACCGCCCGGACGATGGAAACCTGGGGAAAGTGGTAACCCAGCGGGGCGAAAGGCGGGCACAGGTGAAGTCGCAAAGGTGCGGGCCGCCATCGCTGCCCGTGTTCCTGAACTGCTGGCAAAGCTGATGACTCAAGCACTCGAGGGCGACACATCCGCCGCCCGCCTTTTGCTGGAACGTGCTGTAGCCCCACTGAAGGCCTCAGAACAGCCCCAAGCGTTAACGCTGCCCGCTGGTTCTCTGACCGACCAAGGCCGCGCCGTGCTGGCATCCGTGGCCGCTGGTGAGCTTGCGCCGGGGCAAGGGGCCGCGCTGCTGGGCGCGATTGGTACGCTAGCCCGCGTGGCTGAAGTTGACGAACTGGCCGCCCGCATCACGGCACTGGAGGCACAACGTGGCAACGCTTAACGCCCGGCTGCTGGCACTGGAGCACGTCTTAAACACCGCGCCCATGCTGACCCTGCAAATTGACAACGCCCCGACACCAGAGCAACAGGGCACGATTGACCTTTGCACGCGAAGTGACCGCCGCCTGATGGTGTTCTATGACCCTGGCAACACTGCATGGATGCCGGGCTGTGGTGTGCCGCCGTGGGAGGTATCACGTGGCAACGCTTAAAACCCGACTTGACACCTTGGAGCGTGCCAGCAATGAGCCCGACCAAGGGGGCTATCTGGACTTGCTGCCCGTGATGGCCTATGGCGAATGGTGCGAAGCCGCCCGCGTGCAACAGGCCGCATTGATAAAGGACACCTATGAAAACGCTTGAATCTCGACTGCTGGCTCTGGAAACCCGCGATAGTGAGCATGCAAAGCCATTGCACCAAGTGGTGGCTGATGACACACCAGACGCGGAACTAGTGTAGTGTTTCATATATATTGAACTTTAATTGTGTTATCCCAATCTGACTGGTATCAATCAATCCAGTCTGAAAGGGCACAGATATGAACAGTCGCAGGGTAGTGGTCGAATTTGCAGATGAT
>JAAFIW010000006.1 GCA_013297875.1 Comamonadaceae bacterium
CTGTGGAGATAGACGGCCACCGAACAGGTGGCTCCAAGAGTTGGGGCCGCGTTAGCGTCCCCGTTTAGCCGCTTTGAGCGGCTCACAATATTGAAAACCCCCGGCTTTGCCGGGGGATGGTTATTTCTTGGGGCCTGCGTAGACCCGGCAGGCGGCTGTGCAGTCTTGCCCCGCGTTGTAGTAGCCAAAGGTGCGCAGGCCGTTGACGACTTCGGCCAGGTCCGCATCGTCAAACACGATCACCGGCGCCTTGCCGCCCAGCTCCAGGTGCGTGCGCTTGAGCGTGCCCGAAGCCGCTTGCAGAATTTTGCGGCCGGTGGACACATCACCCGTGACCGACACCATGCGAACCTGCGGATGCTCCACCAGAGGCTGACCCACACTGCCGCCGCGCCCGCACACCACATTGAGCACGCCTTTGGGCAAGATGTTGGCCGCCAGCCGGGCAAACAGCAACGCTGTCAGTGGCGTTTGCTCGCTGGGTTTGAGCACCACGGTGTTGCCCGCCGCCAGTGCGGGCGCGGTTTTCCAGGCCGCCATCATCAGCGGGTAGTTCCATGGCGCGATCGAGGCCACCACGCCCACCGGGTCGCGGCGGATCATGCTCGTGTGGCCGGCCAGATACTCGCCACCAATCGAGCCGGTCATGCAGCGCACGGCACCGGCAAAGTAGCGAAAGCAGTCGGCAATCGCGGGAATTTCGTCGCCCAGTGCCCGTGCGTAGGGCTTGCCGCAATTCAGCGACTCCAGCCGCGCAAAACTCTCGGCGTTCGACTCAATCGCGTCGGCCAGTTTCAACAGCAGGTTGGAGCGCTCGGCCGGCGTGGTTTGCGACCAACTGTCAAACGCGCGGCTGGCGGCTGACACGGCGCGGCTGACCTGCTCGGGCGTGGCCTCGGGCACCTCGCACAGCACATCGCCGGTAGACGGGTTGATGATGGGCTCGGCCGGGCCTTCGCCCTTGACCAGTTGCTGGTCGATCAGCAGATCGGTGGGGAAGCTGATGGCGATGTCTTTGGAATGTCCCATGGTGTGCTCCTTAAAAATGACTAGCGGTTGTTGCTGTCTTCGTCTGCTCTCGTCAGCCAGTACGCAGCCAGGATGGGTATGAAGGTCAATGCAATGATGAATACGGCGACGACGTTGGTGACCGGTCGCTGGCGCGGGCGAATCAGCTCTTGCAGCATCCAGATCGGCAGCGTGGTTTGCTGGCCAGCGGTGAAGGTGGTCACGATCACTTCGTCAAAACTCAGCGCAAAGGCCAGCAGCGCACCGGCCAGCAGGGCGGTGCCCAGTTGCGGCAGCAGCACGTAGCGAAAGGTCTGAAACGCATTGGCCCCCAGATCCATCGACGCTTCGAGCAGCGAGGGGCTGATGCGCCGCAGCCGCGCCACCGCATTGTTGTAAACCACCACCACGCAGAACGTGGCGTGGCCAATCACGATGGTCCAGAAGCTGAACGGAATCTCTAGCGTGCCGTAGGCCGAGCGCAGCGCAATGCCGGTCACCACACCGGGCAGGGCAATCGGCAAAATCAGCAGCAATGACACGGCTTCGCGCCCAAAAAACTGCGTGCGAGCCAGCGCAGCAGCCGCCAGCGTGCCCAGCACCACGGCAATGGCCGTGGCCCACAGCGCCACCTGGGTGGACAGCTTGATGGCGGCCCACACGTCTTCCCGGCCCAGTGCAACGGCAAACCACTTTGTGGTGAGGCCCGGCGGGGGAAACACATAGCTTTTGTCTTCGCTGCTGAAGGCATACAAAATGATCAGCGCCAGTGGAATGTGCAAGAACAGCACGCCTGCCCAGGTGGCCGCCTTCAGGCCCCACGAGGCTCCAAGGCGGGGCGTAGACACCTTAGAGCGCATCAAATGCCCCCTTGCGTTTGGCCAGCCATAAATACACGCCAATGATCACGATGGGTACCAGCGAAAACGCGGCCGCAAACGGCACATTGCCCGCCACGCCCTGCTGGCGATACACCACCTGGCCGATGTACTGCGTGGAGTTGCCGATCACCTGCGGAATGATGTAGTCGCCCAAGGTGAGCGAAAACGAAAAGATGGAACCCGCTGCGATGCCCGGCATCGCCAGCGGCCAGATCACGTGGCTGAAGGTTTGCTGGGGGCTGGCACCCAAGTCTGCTGAGGCTTCGAGAAAAGAGCCTGGAATGCGCTCAATGGCCGCTTGAATCGGCAAGATCACAAACGGCAGCCACATGTAGACAAACACGATAAAAGTGCCCATGGGTGAAAAGCTCAGCGAGTTGCCACCAATCACCGGCGTGGCCAGAAGAGCATCCAGCAGCCACTGCATGTTCAGGCTTTGTAGTGTCCAGGAAATGGCACCTTCTTTGGCCAGCAACAGCTTCCAGGCATACAGGCGCACCAGGTAGCTGGACCACAGCGGCAGCATCACCGCCACATACAGCAAGGCCTTTTGCGGCCCACGGGCGTAGCGGGCCATGTAGTAAGCAATGGGAAAGCCGATGGCCACGCAGGCCAGCGTGACCAGTGTGGCCATGGTGATGCTGCGAATAGCCACGTCCAGATTGGCCGGCGCAAAAATCTCGATGAAGTTTTGAAACCCGACCTCACGCACCACCTGGCCCGAAAAATCATCCAGCCTGAAAAAGCTGTTGGCCAGCAAGGCCAGCAATGAACCCAGGTAGACCACGCCAAACCACAAAAGCGGCGGGGCCAGCAGCAGCGTGAGTAGCAGGCCCTTGCGGGTGTACAGCTGGGTGGAGAGCCGGTTGGCCAGCGTGGTCATGTGCTTGCTGAATTCAGGGCGTGCGCCGCATCGTCAGCCCAGTGCAAATAGGCGGTTTCACCCACGGAAGGCGGCGCACTGCCTGCGGCCACCGGCACTTCCACCAGCACGCTGGCCTGGCCCTCACGCGCCACGCGTACGCGCCAGAAGGTGCCGAAATACTGGGTCTCTTGCACCACGCCGCTGGTGCGTGCGCCGTCGCTGGCACCCAGGCGTATGCGCTCGGGGCGAATCATGGCCACTGGCGTGCCGCACAGCCGCGTGGCATCGTCGCCATCAAACACATTGGCCGCGCCGACAAACTCCGCCACAAAGCGGGTGCTGGGCGCGTCATACAGCGCCTGTGGCGTGGCCACCTGCTCCAGCCGGCCCTTGTTGAAAATACCAATGCGGTCGCTCATGGACAAAGCTTCATGCTGGTCGTGCGTGACGAAGATGAAGGTAATGCCCAGCTGGCGCTGTAAGGTTTTGAGCTCGCTTTGCATTTGCTCGCGCAGCTTCAAATCCAGTGCGCCCAAAGGCTCATCGAGCAGCAGCACCTGGGGCTCGCTGATCAAGGCACGCGCCAGGGCCACGCGCTGGCGCTGGCCGCCCGAGAGTTGGCCTGGCTTGCGCTGCGCAATCTCGGGCAGTTGCACCGTTTCCAGCAGCTGCATGGCTTTGGCCTCGCGCGCCGCTTTGGGCACGCCCTTGACCATCTGGCTGTAGGCCACGTTGTCCAGCACCGTCATGTGCGGAAACAACGCGTAGTCTTGAAACACCGTGTTCACCGGCCGCGCATACGGCGGCTGCTGGCTCACGTCTTGCCCGTTGATGGTGATGGTGCCCGCCGTGGGCAGCGTGAAGCCGCCAATCATGCGCAAACAGGTTGTTTTGCCCGAGCCGGAAGGCCCGAGCAAGGTGAAAAACTCACCGGCCTGCACGTCCAGGCTGACCCCGTCGACCGCCCGCACCTGGTTTTTGCCAGAAGCGAAGATGCAGGAGACGTGGCTGAGGCTGACGGCATGCGTCATGGTGTGGTGCTTCCCAGTGAAAAGTATGGAGGGCTAGCTGGGCTGAGGTCGGGGGCAAGGACGCGAAGGACGCAAAGGATTCGCGAAGGACGCGAAAGAAATTCAGAAAATGAATTTCAATATCCGTGGCTGTTCTTTCGCGCACTTCGCGTGATCTTCGCGTCCTCTGCGTCCTGTTTTTGGCCGTCGGCCTGAGAGGCTAAATTACCGACCGCCCAACACCGCGATGTAGTCCGTGACCCACTTGTGGTACGGCACGCATTTGTTGTCTTGCGTTTTGCACTGGGTGGTGGGCGTGCGCCAGAAGGAGATTTTGTCGAACGAGTTAAAGCCTTGGCGGGCGCAGCCTTCGTCGGTCAGCAGTTTGTTGCCTTTGCAGGCGGCAGGCACTGCAGGTACCGAGCCAAACCAGGCTGACAGGTCGCCCTGCAGTTTCACGTTCAGCGAATGCTCCATCCACATGTAGGCGCAGTTGGGGTTTTTGGCTTCAGCATGCATCATGGTCGAATCAGCCCAGCCGGTGGCACCTTCAACCGGCACCACCGTGGCAATGGGCGCCTTCTTGGAGCCCAGAATGTTCGCCTGGAACTGCCATGAGCTGGAGGCCACCACGCCTTCGTTGGTGAAGTCATCAATCTGCACAAAGGCATCGTGCCAGTACTTGCCCACCAGCTTGCGCTGGGCGCGCAGCGAGTCCAGCGCGGCTTTGTATTGCGCGTCGTTCAGTTCATACGGGTCTTTGATGCCCAGCGCCGGGTTTTTCTTCATCAAATACAGCGCGGCGTCGGCAATGTAGATCGGGCCGTCAAACGCCTGAATGCGGCCTTTGTTGGACTTTCCGTCTGGCAGGATTTGCTCTTCAAACACCGTGGCCCATGAGGTGGGTTTTTTGTCGCCAAACACCTTGGTGTTGTACATCAGCACGTTCCAGCCCCACTGATAGGGCACGCCGTAGTGGGTGTTGTTCTCAAAATGCCAGGGCGCTTTTTGTAGGCGCGCGTCGATGGTTTTGTAGCTGGGGATCAAGTCCACATTGATGGGCTGCACCTTTTTGCCGCGAATCAGGCGTGTGCTGGCGTCGCCCGAGGCGGTCACCAGATCAAAGCCGCCTTCGTTCATCAGCGCCACCATTTCGTCGGACGTGCCGGCGGTTTTCACATTCACCTTGCAACCGCTTTTCTTTTCAAAGTCGGTCACCCAGTCGAAGTTCTTGTCGGTTGCGCCGCGCTCGATGTAGCCAGGCCAGGCCACGATGTCGACCTGGCCTTCTGCTTTGCCGATTGATTTGACGGCTTGTTGCGCCACGCTCACGCTGCCCAGGGCCATGACGCCCATGGCCACCGCTACTATTTGTATAAGTTTCATTTGTGTTCCTTGCGAAGTGATCCAACACCAGCCCAACGGGGCCACCCGCTTTGTGAGTCAAAGCATGCGCACCTTACGCTTGACCGTTGCGGCACGAAAGTTCAATATTCGCAGCCAACGCTATCTGTTTTTTAGATATTCAGGGTTAACCCCTCATATTTGCGACCGCCCGTTGGTGCAAACACAAGACCCAAAACCGTGCAACGCCACTTCACACTCAAACAATTTCGCTACTTTCTGGCGGTTTCCGAGACCGGCTCGGTGGCTGCTGCGGCCCGCATGATCAACATTGCGCAGTCGGCCATGACCAAAAGCGTGCAGGAGGTGGAAGACACCTTGGGCATGCGCCTGTTTGACCGCACGGCCAAGGGCATGGTGCTCACGCAGGAGGGCCACCGCTTTCAGGCCAGCGCCCGCAAGGTGATTGCGGCGGTGGCTGAAGCCGGGCAAATTGACCGGGGCCGCCAGGAGGCCCTCACCGGCACGCTCACCATTGGCGTGACCACGCTGGTGGCTGGCTATTACCTGGCCGAGCTGTTTGCGCGGTTTCAGCGCTCGCACCCGTCGGTCAAGATCACGGTGGTGGAAGACGCGCCGCAGTTTTTAGAGCACCTGCTGATCAATGGCGAGATTGACCTGGCCATCATGGTCTCCAACGCCCTGGGCGACCCGCAGGCCCTGGTGGTGGAGGTGCTGACCAGCTCGCCCAACCGCGTGTGGCTGGCCGCCAGCCACCCGCTGGCTCAGCGCAGCGAGCTCACGCTGGCCGACTGCGCCGCCACGCCGCAAGTGGTGCTGGAGGCCGACCGCGTGGACGACGTGCTACGCGCCGTGTGGGCCCGCTACGGCCTGCGCCCCGAGGTGCTGCTGCGCACCTCGTCGCTGGAGGCGGCGCGCTCGCTGGTGGGCGTGGGTGCGGGCATCACGCTGCTGCCCGACTTTTTGTACCGCCCCTGGACGCTGGACGCCGACCACATTGAAGTGCGCAACCTGCGCGACGCGGTGCCCAGCATCGATGTGGGCCTGGTGTGGCGGCGCGGCGCGCGTACGCGCGAGGTGGTGGGTGAATTCATCGAGGTGGCGCGTGAGCAGTCGGTGGGTGGGCGCAGCCGGGGGCGGTAGCTTGCGTTTCAGGCCGGAGACGATATGTGCCTTTGACACCACAACGCCGTCATTCCCGCGCAGGCGGGAATCCACCGACGAGCATCCAAAACCTTGGCAAGGTGTCGTCCTCGCGCCTGGATTCCCGCCTGCGCGGGAATGACGGTCTGAGGTATGCATCAATTTCAATACTTCCAAGCCAAATCGGCCATCAGCCCAGAGATTCATTGCTCAAGCAGCTACATAATTGATAGCGGTACTGCCATCTCGTCGGACCAGCCGCGTGTCTTTCCAGGGTTCATCAAGCCATGCGGGTCAGCGATTTTCTTGAAATCGATTTGTGCGCTGTCAATGGTTTTCATGCCGCCGTCTTCAATGGTGTAGACGTGGTTGTCCAGCACCACGCAACCGTCGGCTTCGTATTCGGCAATGATTTCGTACAGGCGGTCGCGGTCAAAGTAGGCCACCAGCGGCAGGCCAAACACCACCGGGCCCTGGCTGTCGCGGGCAAACTCGTGGTGCATCAGCACCTCGTCGCCCCAGCGCTGCATTTGCGCCTGCACCTTGTCAATGTTCAGCGGCCACGAATCGATGGTTTGCAAATTGGTCCAGCTGCGGTCGTGGCGCAGCGCCATCAGGGTGGTGTGGTTCCAGCCGCATTCAAACGCGGGAATCAGGCCTTGCGCAGTCAACGCCTCTTCCGTCAGCGCCATGGTTTCCTGGCCACCGTGCGCGGCGACCAGCGCCCGCCAGGTGGCCAGGTGGTCGGGGGCAATCATGCTGAACACCGCATCTTTGTGGGCTGGAAAACGATCGCCAAAGGCTTGCGCATAAAACGGCGCAAAGCGGCGCTCCACGGCGGTGATCAAAAAAGCGTCCAGCGGCGGGTCAGCCGGCACGACCGGCTTCGCGTTGCCAATCGGCACCGTGCGCTCCACCGCGTCGGTGGCCTGCACACACAGGCGCAGGGCTTGTGGGTAGCTGTCAAACAAGGCAATGTGGTGCACCCAGTTCACCGCGGGTTTGAGGCTGACTGTCAGTTGGGTGACGATGCCATTGGTGCCAAACGCGTGGTGCACCTTTTGAATGTCTGCATCCTGCAGCTCGATCACCCGGGGCTGCGCTTCCAACGTGACCACGCGCACCTGCGTAACGTTGCCGGGGTCTTTCAAAATGCCATTGCGAATCGACCCTGCGCCGCCATAGCCGCCGCCCACAAACCCGCCAATGGTGGCAATGTCGCGGGTACTGGGGTACATCAGCAGCTCCTGGCCGCCCGGCACGCACGGGTCGGCGCGCACCGCCCGCTCCAGATCCATCATCAGCGCGCCCGCTTCGCAGTGCACAAAACCGGGCGTGATGGCCAGCACCTTGTTCAAGCGCGAGGTGTCCAAAATGATGCCGCCTTGCAGTGGCACGCACTGGCCGTAGTTGCCGGTGCCGCCACCGCGCACGGTCAGTGGTAGCTGGTGCCGCGCTGCCGCACCAGCTACTTGAATCACTTCCTCTTCGCTGGCAGGCAGCACCAGTATCTGGCCCAGCTTGTCGCCCAGCGCCTCTTGCAGCAGCGGGCTGTACCAGAAATAGTCTTTGCTTTTCACGCTCAGCGTGTGGCTGTCCAGGCTGTGGGAAATGCCTGCAATGTCGGCCAGAAAAGCGGCCAGTTGGTGGGTGTTTGAGGTCATGTCGCGCAATTCAGGGAAGGTGTGTACGGGTCGCAATACTTGTACCAGCGAACCGCGCATGCACGAATTCGGGCCTTTTCAGCTTGGGCTTTTGGGCACAAGAGTTGCAATGGGGCAGGTCTTACACCCCAACTTCCGAAAAGGATAGCCATATGAAGAACGCTTTGACACGTCGCCTGTTGTCTCAATGGACCACTTCGCTGGGGCTTGCTGTGTTGACGGCCAGCCTGGTGGCTTGCGGGGGTGACGACGCAGCCGTACCGGCGGCTGTGGTGACGCCGCCGACCTTGCTGGTGGGCAATACGCGTGGTGCCAATGTGGTGGTGATCGACCGGCAAACAGGGGCGTATGTCAAAGACTTTATTGCGGCTGGCAGCGGCGGCCTGGTCGATCCCGATGATTTGACCTTTGGGCCCGACGGCAACCTGTATGTGAGCAGTGGCACCAACACCACTGGGCAAATTCTTCGCTACAACGGCACCACCGGCGCGTTCATCGGCGTCTTTGCTCAGGGCAATGGTTTGATGCGGCCCTATGGCAATGCATTCGGGCCCGACGGGCACCTGTACGTGGCCAGCTTCCGTAGCGACAAGATTTTGAAATTCAACGGCACCACTGGCGCGTTCATGTCGGTGTTTGCGCAGGGCAACGGCACAGCGGCGGGCCTGCTCAACGGGCCCAACGATTTGTTGTTTGGTGCAGATGGCAAGCTGTATGTCACCACCCAAGGAAGCGTGGCCGACATGCTGGGCGGCATCAGCTACAAGTTTGACAGCCAGGTTCTGCGCTATGACCTGGCCACCGGCGCTGGCGAGCTGTTTGCCCCTATGCCCACGCCCAGCACCGGTGGCGGTGGCTATGTGAGTTTGCTGGGCCTGATTTTTGGCCCCGACGGTCTGCTGTACACCAGTGATTTTGGCGGTGGAATCCGCAGCTACGACACCACCACCAAAGCCTTGAGGCAGACCATCGACACCGGCAAAGTGTTTGGCGGCACCGTGGCCACCAACGTAGGCGCGCTGGCGTTTGGCACCGACGGCAGTTTGTATGCACCCGTTTTCAATTCCAACTCAACCGGCTTGCTGGCCAACGGCGTGATCAAGTGTTCGGTGGCCACGGCCACCGCCAGCTGCGCGCTGCTGTCTTCCACCACCACCAATCTGGTGCGACCTATCGGAATTGCCAACGCCAGATGATGCCGGTCACTGTTGCGGCTTGCGCGCCAAAATCACTATTTCGTTGGTCAGCAGCAAATCGGCGGGGTAGCGGTAGATCAGCTCGCGCGGAATGTCGTAGCCCTGAACCTGCTGGCGCACTTCTTTCTCGATGACGAAGCCGGCGTCTTGCAGCAGATCGACGAGCTCCTGTGCGCTGAGCTTGTTCAGCTCCAGGTAGCTCTGGTTGAGAAACTTGCGAATCGTATCGGCATCGCGCACGCGGGCCATCACGTCTTTCTGGTCTTCGTTGAAGTCCAGCGGGTGGGCGGCAATCAGCTCCCACATCTGCGCATCGCTGTTGAGCAGGTGCGCCCAGGGCTGATCGGTGAAGCGCTGCAGATGCGAGCCAAATGGCGAGAAATACAAGGGCTCAATTTGTGCAAAAAACAGGCCACCAGGCTTGAGCGCGGCAAACAGATCGGCAATCACGGTGGCGAGCATCGGGCGCACCACATGCTCAAACGTTGACCAGCTGATGATGGCGTCCGCCTGCAGCTTGCTGGCCATGGGTGTGCCCACCGCAATGGTCTCAAATGACAGGTTGGCAGGCAATGCGTCCAGCCCCAGCTGTGCGCTGGCCATGCCGGGCAGGTGCTGGTAGGCCTCGTACAAGTCCACGCCCAGCAGGCGGGCGGGTTGGTGGTTGAGCGCCAGCGACAGGTCGGTGATGCCGTCGCCGCAGCCAAAGTCCAAAATCGTGGCGGTTTCAAACACCAGGCCCGCATCGCGCAACCAGTCGGCCACCACGCCGCCCGCAAAGCAATAGTGCGACCGAAACCAGTCGTCGGTGATGCGTGCTTCATTCCACATGAGTTGATGCTTTTCAAGGTGTGAGGGCCGTGATCTTAGGCCTTGCCCGATGACCAATGACAGCAGCCGCCTGCGGCGTGCATGACGGAATGATGGGTACGGCACTTGCCAGCCGGGCAGCGGGTCATTTGTCATGTCGGTGCGCAGCACCGACAGTCATCTGTCATTGTTGTGAGTCGACCTGAGTCGCTACGTTTTTCCAAGCAAAAACAGACTCCAGCCCATGCATTATCTGCTCAAGCAGCTATACAAATGATAGTGATTGAATCTAGCGATACACCAGGTCCCGCAGACCCAGCGAGATCACTGGCACGTAGGTGATCACCAGCAGGCAGCCCAGAATCACCAGTACAAACGGAATCAGGTCTTTGATGATCCGATCCAGCGAAATGCGGGCCACCGTGCAGGCAGCAAACAGGTTCACACCAAACGGCGGCGTGATCATGCCCAGGGCCAGGTTCACCACCATGATCAGGCCAAAGTGCACCGGGTCAATGCCAAAGTGCACCGCCACGGGGGCCAGGATGGGGGCCAGCACAATGATGGCGGCGCTGGTTTCAATGAACATGCCAATGAAAAACAGCGCGGCATTCACCCCCAGCAAAAACAGCGCCGGGCTTTGCAGCACATCCTGCAGCCAGTGGCCAATGGCGTCGGGCACACCGGCGCGGGTGATCAAAAACGCAAACAGGCCTGCGTTGGCAATGATGAACATGATGACCGCGCTGGACATGACCGATTTGCGCAAGATCACCACCAGGTCTTTGACGCGAATCTCGCGGTAAATCACAAGGCCCACCACCAGTGCATAAAACACCGCCACGGCCGAGGCCTCGGTGGGCGTGAAGATGCCGCCGTAAATGCCGCCCAGAATGATCACCGGCATCATCAGCGCCCAGCCGGCCTGCCAGGTGGCTTTCGGAACGCTCAGGCGGCCATCGCCATCGTTTTTGCCCCAGCCTTTGAAGCGGCAATACAGGTGCACAAACAGCATCAAGGCCAGTCCAATCAGCAGACCCGGGCCAAAGCCGGCAATGAACAATTCGCCAATCGACACCTCGGCGCTCACGCCGTACAAAATCATCGGAATCGACGGCGGAATGATCACCCCCAGCTCGGCGCTGGTGGCCTGCAGTGCCGCCGCCCAGGTGACCGGGTAATGGTGCTTGATGAGCGCCGGAATCAGGATGGCACCAATAGCAAACGTGGTGGCCACCGACGAGCCGGAAACGGCTGCAAAAATCATGCAAGTCAGCACGCAGGTCATGGGCAGCCCGCCTTGCACGCCGCCCACCAGGCTTTTGGCAAATTCCACCAGGCGGCGCGAAATGCCACCGGTTTCCATCAGATTGCCTGCCAGGATGAAAAACGGGATCGCAGCCAGCGGAAACTTGTTGATCGACGAGAACATTTCCTTCACGGAAATCAGCATGTTCAGGTTGCCGATTTGTATGCCCAGCACCGAGGCCAGGCCGATGGACACGGCCACTGAAACGGTGAGTGCGAAGCACAGCACCATCGTCACCAGCATCACGGTGCTCATTGCGCGGTCTCCAATTCCAGCCGCTGTGGATCCAGCAGGTTCCCCAGAATGCCAATCACGCAAAACACCCCGCCTACTGGCATGGCCAGATAGGCCCAGAACATCGACACGTTTTCCAGACCAATCATGCTTTGCACCTTGCCGCGTTGCGCATAGTCCCAACCCCACCAGATGATCACCGCCACCAGCGCCAGCGCGGCGACGGTCACCAAATAGTCCAGCACCCGTTTGATGCGCGGCGGGCTCCAGCGGTACAGCACGTCCACGCTCACCATCGCACCCTGGCGAAACGCGGCCGGTATGCCCAGAAACACCATCCAGATCAGGCTGAAGCGAATCAACACCTCGGTCCACTCGGCGGGGCGCTCCAGCACAAAGCGGGTGATGATTTGAAACATGCCCAAGCCGGCAGCCAAGGCCAGCATGGCGCAGGCGGCCAGCATGGTCAGGCCGGTGGTGGCGCGCTCGAATCGGAGGAAGGTTTGTTTCATGGGTGGTTCGTTGTTTTGCACCCGTCATCCCCGCGAAGGCGGGGATCCAGGCGCGACGACTGCGCGAACGGGGACTTTGAGCGCTTCTCCAAGGTGGATTCCCGCCTGCGCGGGAATGACGAAAACCGGCTGGCTCGCTTCAGCGATCACAAACGAAGCAATATTGAAGAAGCGTCACTTGTAGTTGCGGATGCGGTCAATATTCGGCTTGCCAAACTGTTTGTCAAACTCCGCATATACCGGTGCCAGCGCCGCCACAAACTTGGCTTTGTCGACGTTTTCCACCACGCTCATGCCCTTGCCGCGCAGCTCGGCCACTCCTTTGGCATCGTCTTCGTCAACCCGTGCGCGGTTGAGTTTCACGGCTTCCTTGGCGGCTTCTACAAACGATTTCTGGTCGGCGGGGCTGAGCTTGTCGTAAGCGGCCTTGTTCATCAAAAAGATGGCCGGTGAATACACATGCCCGGTCAGCGACAGGTGTTTTTGCACCTGGTCAAACTTGGCCGACATGATGACCGACAACGGGTTTTCCTGGCCGTCTACCGTGCCCTGCTGCAGTGCGGTAAACACCTCGGGAAAGGCCATGGGCGTGGTCACAATGCCAAAGCCTTTGTAGGCAGCCACGTGCACCGGGTTTTCCATGGTGCGCATTTTCAGGCCCTTCAAATCGTCGGGCGCATTCACCGCGCGTTTGCTGTTGGTCATGTGGCGCACGCCGTTTTCGCCCCAGGCCAGCGCCTTGAAACCCTTGGAGTCAAACTTGGTCAGCAGCTCTTCGCCAATCGGGCCATCGAGCACCGCGCGGGCATGGGCCTTGTCGCGAAACAGGAAGGGAATGTCCAGAATGCGCGCCTCGGGCACAAAGTTGGGCACCGGGCCGGTGGAGCTGAAGGTCAGCTCCTGCGTGCCCAGCTGCACCGCCTCTATCGACTCGCGCTCGCCGCCCAGAGCACCCGCATAAAACGGCTGCACCTTGATGCGGCCTGCGGTGCGCTTTTCCACCTCTTTGGCAAAGGTGTCGATCGCAATACCCTGGTGCGAGTTTTGCGCAATGGAAATGCTGATCTTCATGCTGGGTGCCTGGGCCAGAGCGTGGCCGGCCAGGCCAAGCGACAGTGCGCAGGCCAAACCTACAGCGGTGATGCGTCGGGTGAAATTCATCGGGTGTCTCCAAAAAAGGCGCGTGGCCGGGGTAAACAAAGCGCACCAGTGTGACGGGATCGCCTGGTCCGCAGTATTGGGGCTTTCGCGCACAAACGGCCGTTTTTTAGGCCAAAACCGCAGTCGGCCCAGAGATTTATTGCTCAGGCAGCTATTGAATCAGTAGCAACATTCAGGGATACCGTTCGCCCGGCGGTGGCTGGTCGGTTCATCGCCGGGCGCCCTGAATCGCTAACTGGCCGCCACCACCCAGATCAACTCAGCCTGCCTTCGGGTGCCGGTCTTGGCAAAAATAGCCGCCATGTGCGTGCGCACCGTGGTGATTTTCAGGCCCAGGGCGTCGGCCACTTCTTGCGGCGTGCCGTCAATCAGGCCCGCTACCACGCGGCTTTCGGTGTCAGTCAGCCGGTAGCTGCGGGCGCAGCGCTGCACCTGTTGCGCCGGGTCCAGCTGCCCCGGTGCGCGCAGCAGCAGGTGAACTTTCGCGTCTGCCTCGTGCGGGCGTTCCCAGGCTATCTGCACTGCCAGCTCGCGGGTGTTGCCCGCACCACCCACATGGCCCACCGCAGACTTCCCGGTGTAGCGGGCACTTAGCGCCAGCTTCCACAGCGGCGGGTGAAACACGTCCAGACGCAAGCGCGGCGGTGCCAACAGTTGTGCCCAGCCACTGGGCGTGTCGCGCAACGGGGCCAGTGGTAGGGCCAAGTATTTGCAGGCGGCGGCGTTGGCGGTGAGCACGGCGCTGCTGGCGTCTGCCAGCAGCAAGCCGTCTTGCACGCGGTCCAGCGCCGCATGGGCATGGGCTATTGCGCCCACTTGCTGCTCGGCACGCAGCTGGGTTTGAATGAAGTCTTCCAGCGGTTGCTTGAACTGCTGCACCTGTGCCAAGTCGTCCATCGTGAATGCCCTCTGTTTGGCGCTGCGCATAAAGCCCAGCACATGGCCGCCGGCCAGAAGCGCGCACATCATGTGCTCCATGCCGCCCACGCTGCGCGTCAGGTAATCCGCGTGAAAGGCAGTGCGCCGAAGCGCTTGCACCGGTATCAGGTCTTGACTCAACGCGCCGCCCTGCGCAGCAACCAGCGCCATGTTCTTTTGAAGCGCCAGCCGCCACACATCCACTTTCCATACCCAGGTGTTGTAGTTTGAAAAAAACGAGGCGGACGGGATGTTCTGCTCGCCAGCGTGGTACTCCAAACTGGCCACCGGCGCATGCCAGACGGGCGTTGCCACCGGCTCACCTACGCGGTGCGGGGCAAACACGCAGGCGGTAGCGGTACGCAGCTGCTCGCGTATGCGCTCCAGCACATGCTCCACCACGCCCGGGCTACCCGCCGCCTGCTCGCCTTCAGCAATGGCGTCCAGCGTTGCGCGAATGGCGCTGGGGCGGTGTGATGCGATGGGCAGCATATGGGGCAGTGGTTTGTGTTGTGTGCGCACGCAAAATTTGTATGTAACGCAAGGCTAGCCATCAAACCCAGCTAGCCCGCATATTTCACCGGTGCAGCGTGGGCCGCGCGTTTTAGCGGGATGCAGGGGCGTGCAAGGTGACGACCCAATGGCACTTGCCATTGGGAAGGAGGCTTGTGCGTTCCTGCGCCCGCCAAAACGATGCGGCGCGCGCTGAGCCGTTTTGATGGAATCCAGTTTGGATTTGAGGTCATGACGGACTTTCCCAGTGAAAACACTTCAAAACGGCGGCCCCGGTGAAATATGCGGGCTAAGCCCAGTAACCAAAGTCACTTTCAAATTGGGCACCCGCACGGCCTGAGCCGCACCGACGTACATGTAAGTTTTTGTCGTGTGAATTTCTCACGCAAACGCCCCGTTCAGCGTTCACTTTAGTTCATATGAATGAGTTCGTCCTCCTTCATATGAATGAGGGCATTGGCGCGGTCAGGGTCAACAATTTGTGCTGACGTTGACGCTATTAAATCAATAGCTGCTTGAGCAGTATTTACATGGGATCACACCTGTTTTTTACCAATTGATGCCTGAAGGCCCCGCCATGTACACCTCTGTTTTGACACACCTGAAAGCCATCAGCTTGCTGTGCTTGGTGGCTGCTGTTTCGGCCTTGTCAGCCTGCGGCGGCGGTGGCAGCGACACCGTGACCAGCGTGACCACCAGCGACGGTAGCGTCTCGCTCATCAGCACCACGCCCGAGCCAGCCGGTACACGCTGCCCGGCCGGTGGCAGCCTGGTCAGTGCCGGGGTCGATGTCAACCGCAACGGGGTGCTGGAAGCTGGTGAGGTCACCACCACCGCCGTGGTGTGCAATGGCGCTGCGGGCTCCACTGGGGCAACAGGCCCGGCCGGTACGCCGGGGCCTGCGGGTGCGCCCGGCGCTGCTGGAACAGCGGGAGAAACCGGCCCCGCCGGACCTGCGGGCCCTGCCGGGCCAGCGGGTGCCAATGGTGTGGGTGGCGGCGGTACAGGGCCTGCAGGGCCTGTGGGTGCGACCGGCGCAACGGGAGCAACAGGAGCCGTGGGCCCCACCGGGGCAACCGGTGCCACCGGGACGATCGGCCCCATGGGGGCTACAGGCCCCACAGGCCCCGCCGGCACGACCGGCACGACCGGCACGACCGGTGCAATCGGTGCAATCGGTGCAATCGGTGCAATCGGCCCAGCAGGCCCGACCGGCCCCGCAGGCGCACAAGGTGCACCGGGCACGCCTGGCTCGCTGCTGCGCATCACGGACGAGCCTGCGGGGGCCAACTGCGCGACCGGTGGGCAGCGCATTCAGGCCGGGCCCGACACCAATCGCAACAACGTGCTGGACGACGCAGAGATCACCAGCACGGCTTATGTGTGCAATGGCGCCGTTGCACCCAAGGTTTGGGGTGCAGCTTTACCAGTGGAAAACAACGCAGGGGATGCAGGATTCGCACGGGTGGCTATCGACAACGACGGCAATGGCGTTGCAGTTTGGACGCAGCCTGCCGGAGGATTGCGCAGCGTTTGGGCCAACCGCTACACGGCAGGCATGGGCTGGGGCACGCCAGTCTTGATCGAAAACAACAATACGGAAAACGTCAACAGTGGTGTTGAAATTGCCATGGATGCCGCTGGCAATGTGATGGCGGTGTGGGAGATGTTTGACGGCATCCGGGCCAACGTCTGGTCGAATCGTTTTACCCTCGCCACAGGTTGGGGCACGGCCGTGCTGTTGGAGACCGGCCCAGGCACTGCCGATAACACGCGGATTGCTTTTGATTCCAACGGCAATGCCACGGCTGTTTGGTCTCAATCAGACGGTACTCGCACCAACATATGGGCCAATCGCTACACCGCCGGGACGGGTTGGGGCTCGGCCACTTTGATAGAAACCGACAACGCGGGCGACGCCCAGTTGCCCGACATTGCTTTTGACACCAGTGGCAACGCGATGGCGGTCTGGAGTCAGTCGGATGGCACGCGCCCCAATATCTGGGCGAATCGTTACGTCGTTGGCACCGGATGGGGCACGGCAGGTTTGATCGAAACCGACAACGCGGGTAACGCTGCAGCCCCGAGAGTCAAGCTGGATGCAAGCGGAAATGCCATGGCTGTGTGGGTTCAGTCAGATGGCATACGTGGCAACGTCTGGGCGAACCGATTCGTGGTGGGTGTGGGTTGGGGTACCGCTCAGTTGATTGAGCGCGACAACGCTGGCAGCGCCGCGTTCCCAGAGATACAGCTGGACACCAGCGGCAACGCCTTGGCTGTCTGGCGGCAGTCAGACGGCACCCGCTTAAACATGTGGGCCAATCGTTACACAGTGGGTGTGGGTTGGGGCGTGGCTACGCTGATCGAGCTAGACAACGCGGGCGGTGTCGGTAGTTTTTCCAGCGCCATGAATGCGGCAGGTAACGCGGTGGCCGTGTGGCAACAGTCCGATGGAACGCGCCTCAACATCTGGGCTGCGCGTTACGTTGTGGGCACTGGCTGGGGTACGCCAGAACTGTTGGAAACAGATAACGCCGACAACGCTGGTCGTCCCCGTGTGGCGATGAATGCCAGTGGCCAGGCCCTGGTCGCGTGGGAGCAGGGCGACGGTGCACGCGTTCGTATGAAAGCCACCAGTTTGCGCTGATTCACTACAAAAACAATAGCATTTTGAGCAGTATTTACCTGGGCTATCAGCCATTTTTGCTTCACAACCACACACAAGAACGGAAACCGCATGAACCACTACCTGACCGTCCTCAAAAAATACACCACCTTCACCGGCCGCGCCCGCCGCGCCGAGTACTGGATGTTCACGCTGTTCAACATCATCATTGCCGTGGTGCTGGGCGTGCTGGATGCGGTGATTGGCAGCCCCGGCATCCTGGGCGGTATTTATGTGCTGGCCGTATTGCTGCCCAGCATTGCGGTGAGCATTCGCCGCCTGCATGACACGGGGCGCAGCGGCTGGTGGCTGCTGATTGTGTTTGTGCCCTTTATTGGTGCCATCGTGTTCCTGGTGTTCTCGGTGCTGGACAGCCAGCCGGGTAACAACGCCTATGGCCCCAGCCCTAAATAGTTCCTTGCGGGGCACGCCATGAGTTTTGAAAATAGCCTACTTTTTAATTAACGAAGGAAACCGCATGTTTAAACGAATTGCCAGTGAAGCCCTGGGCCTGAGCGATGTGGGCGTGATCGTGCCCGCCAGCGACTTTGACAAGGTGGATGCCGACGACTACCTGTTTCACGAAGACAGCGAGCGCATCTTCTTTTTGATCAAGTCCAAGAAAGACGAGTACTGCTTCACCAACCTGGGTGTGATCCATGTGGACGGCGATTCAGCCGTGTCCTCCAAGCGCACCATCAAGCGCTACGAGTTTGCAACCGACTATGTGGACAACGTGACGATTGAGACGGCCGGCACCATCGACATGGACATTGAATTGAAGTTCGCCATTGGCGGTGTGGGTTTTTCCATCGACATCCGCAAGAGCTTTTTGCCCCAGCTGCGCAGCATCTACAAGGCGCTGATCGGCGTCTCGCGCATTCAAGGCAAGCAGGAAACCGCCCGCCGCAACGCGGAGGTCTGTCTGCACGGTGTGACCAATATGTTCAAACTGGGCGCGGCAGAAAACGAAGAGGCCGTGATCAAGCACTACCAGTCGCTGCTGAGCAACTTGAACAACATGACGCTGAACGTCTATGCCAAGCGCGACTACAGCGACGTGTTTCAAAAGTACCTGGGCGAGGCGTCACCTGCAGCCAGGTAAGGCAGCCCCAAACCAAGTAGGCCCACTTTTATTCATCAAAGGAAATGATCATGAAAACCTTGAGCGTTCTGTATCGGAATACCTGGGGCTTGGCAGCGATGGTTGTCCTGCTGTCAGCGGTTTTGCTGCCGCTGGGTGCGGCTGCGCAAAACACCGTGCAAGGCAGCATCACCGTCAACGGCAAGAAAACCGAGTTCCGTCATGCCTATGCCTATACACGCCCGCCGGGCGTGAAAGACATGGTCAAGACCACTTTGATCCTGTCTGACAAGCCGCTGCCTGCCGCGGCGGTGACGGATTCGATGGAGCGGATGACCGCGCAGCAGCAGGGCGGTATCAAATTGCTGGAGGTGGGTTTCAATGACAACAAAGACATCGTCAGCTTCAACCCCGAAGTGGACGCGCTGAAAGGTAGCCGAATCAACTCGGCGCACAAGGCCAAACTGGATACGTTTAGCGACCAGGCACTGAAAGGGCGCTTGTTCACCGAAAGCGAGCTGCAGATCAGAAATGCACCCGGCGCCTACAGTTTTGACGTGCAATTCAACGTGGCCATGACCGCGCCCCGCGTTCCCGACGCAGCAGGTGCCAAGGCCTGGGAATCACCGCAGGGCAAGGTGCTGGCCGAGTACCTGCGCGCCGCGCGGGCAGGCGACAAGGCCGCCCTGAAGCGGGTGATCACCGCCGACACGGTCAAAGAGCTGGAAGGCCCGCAATCGGCCAGCATTTTGAAGAGTTTGAAGTCAGAGCCCGACCCGAAAAAGGCGGAGGTAGAAAGCCTGGTGGTTGACGGCAACGTGAGCAAGATCAAAGTGGTCGAGCGCTTCAAAGATGGAAAGGCGACATCGAACTACCAACTGCAGCGCGTGGGGGATGCCTGGTTGGTGGCACCTTAACGTGCCAAGCTAGATTCGAAATGAATTTTTCTGAATACGCTCCGATAGACATCCTGGCTTTGTGCGGTGTGGCGGGGGCATTCGTCTTGTTTTGGGGGCTTGGGCGAATCGACAAAGGCAAACACCTCAGCCTGCGCATGGGCAAACAACACAGGCGAGTGCGCTTGAAGCATCCAGTCCGCCGGTATGCGACTTTCTGCGCTGGCCCCTGAAGTTAGTCAAATTCGCCCAAACACCTGTCGTCAAAACCACCTGCTTTTATCTCGTCTTCGTGCTCATGTTCGGCGGCTTTGGTGGCCAGATTTTCTGGGGGCATTACAAAGAGCAGGCAGGCAAAGACCGGGTTCGCGCGGCATCTGGCCAAACGGAGCAGGCGGTGATGTGAAAACTGCATC
This sequence comes from Comamonadaceae bacterium, assembly GCA_013297875.1. Lineage (GTDB taxonomy): Bacteria > Pseudomonadota > Gammaproteobacteria > Burkholderiales > Burkholderiaceae_C > JAAFIW01. The sequence continues at coordinate 19,651 of JAAFIW010000006.1, forward strand.
CATCCCGCCTGAACACATTGAAAACGCATCACGCCAGTTGATGAAATCACCACCCCAACCGCCAGGAGAAAACCGATGACCTTGATCACTAGACACACACTTGTTCTCGCCACGGCGTGGCTACTGGCGGCGGGCGCTGCAACCCTTGCATCGCCCGCTCACGCACAAAACCGGGGCGATGGCAGCATCACCTTCAACGGCACCCAGACCGTGTTTCGCCTGGCCTACGCCGTCAAGGTGCCCATTGGCGGCGGCAAGAGTGAAACCACCATCATCCTCACGGACAAGCCGCTGTCAGCCAGAGCCGTGACCGACAAGGGTGAGCGGTCTATCGAGGCTCAGGCGGAAAACATCACCATGCTGGAGCTGGAGATTGATAGCGACAAGGAGGTGTTTAACGTCCGCGTGGTGGCCCAGCGCACCCGCGGCACCTTGAGCGTATCAAACGGTTTGAAAGCGTCGTTTGATGTGTGGTCTGACAAGTTGGTGCAAGGCCGGGTGACCGCCGCCGAGCAAGCGTTTGGCAGTCACCGAATCAGCTTTGATGCGCGCTTTGTGGTGGCGCCCACCGACCCGAAACAGGGCAAAACCGACAGCAAGGCCGCCTGGAGCACCCCACAAGGCAAGGTCCTGGCCGAGTACCTGCGCGCCGGGCGAGCTGGCGACAAAGCCGCCATCAGACGGGTGCTGATTGCAGACCGCGCCCAAACCCTGGACGGACCCAACGCAGCTGACTTTCTGGAATACCTGAAAACCGAATCGGTAGACCCGGCCACCGCCACGCTGGACAGTTTGACCATTGACGGCAATACCGCAGTGGCGAGCATCACAGGGCGCACCAAAGACATGGAGAGATCCAGAAAGTACCCGCTGCGCAAGGTGGGTGATGCGTGGTTTGTTGCACCTTGACGGGGTGCAAACTTTTGCTCGCTACGTTTCATATTGGAGATTGACCCATGAAACCGCATGACAACAGCAACCAGAAACCCACAGCCGACCCGGCTGCGTCTGTATCGCCAGGTGGAAAAGCGTTTGCGGTGTTTGACTACGCGGTGAAAGTGATCAAGGTGAGCCTGGTCGTGCTGGGTGCCAGCATCGTCGTCACGGCGCTGTCGGGTGTGGACATGGCCTCTGCCGATGAGCACGAGATTTTTCAGTACCGCTTTCATGCGGCGGCTGTGCTCATCGTGGGCTATTTGCTGGTGGACTGGCTGGTAGGCCGTCGCCGAGCGCGCCGCGCTGCCGATGCCGCCAGCACCGCAGCCCCCGATCTTCAGGTTCGGCCCAAACGGGGCTTTGCCGCCGAGTTCATGGCACTTGCTTTCGTGGCCGGTGGCACTGCCGCGTTCTGGCACGACCACACCACCCACGACATACCCAAACCGGTGGCGGTGGTCGGGAAATTTGTTAGTGCCACCTGTGTTGACCGCACGTACCGGCGCATCGGCGGCAGCATCAGCCCACACATGTCGATCGCTTACGAGTACCCCAGTCAATCGAGCCGTCTGCGAGATTCAGGGATGAAGTGTTTCGTGGACAACTGTGAGTTTCAAAAAGCACCAGCACCGCCGATGGCAACCGAAGCCAAACAAGTTTTCTACGAGTCGTTGGCGCAATGCCAGGCCGCACTGCCCAACGTGCTGGAGCTAAAAGCCCCCACCACCATATGGACCGGTGACAAAGACCCCAACGCGGCGGTGCGTGCCCGCTTCACGCCGCAGCGTGATGCACCACCGTACTTCTTGCTGTGGCTTCCTGGCGGGGTGGCAGCTGTGGTGTTGCTTGCATCGGGTTTCTTGCGGTTGCGGGATTGGCGTCTTCGAGCCAAGCGCTGAGTACACGGCGTGTTCTGGAAATCAACATGGACTTTGTCACCCAGCTCCTTGGCGCATTGGGAATGTTGCTGCTGATGATGTGCGGGGGTCTGCTGTATGACCGGCTTAAAGCAACGGGGCGGTTGTTCAAATTTGGCGGGGGCAAAAAACACCAAAGATTTCTATCCCTGCACAGCTGGGGGCCACTGCTGGGCCTTGTGTTGGGTATGAGTGCGATGGGCACATACCTTTACGTCGACAACCAACCCGACACAGCGGGACTTGCCCAGGCCCGTGGCAACTTTGCAGCAATGACCCTGCCGCAGGCCATTGCGTACTGCCTGGCACTGCCCAGCGATGTACGTTATCAGCCGCCTCGCGCTTTTGCCTGGCAACCCGGCGCATTGGATTGGTATGTGCTGGAGGGTGCCGACAACGCGGCCATGCGCCACTATGGGTGCGACGGTGTGAACGTGGTGCAAGCCAAACGCTACGAACGTGTGATGCTCAACTATTTCAATAGCACGCTCAGCGCAAATCCCCCGCCAGCGAGGCCAGCGCTTCCGGCGCGATCTGGGTATGGGCCGGGTAGTTGGTGTGGTCGCAGCCCAGCTTCACCTGGCCGCCCGCCTTCACCGCCGCGCACATCGCAGGCGTTAGCTCAAAGCGCACAAAGTGCACGGCCGAGGTTTTCTCGTCGTTTTCGCGGTCCAGGTCTTCGTCGGCAATCGCGTAGACGCGGGCATGGCCTTCGACTTCGACAAACATGCGGTCTTCCACGCCGATCAGGCGGGCCAGCTCGCGGCGGCGCTCGTTTTCGTCGGGGTACTCGATCAGCATCGTGGCCTTCCAGTTGCTGCCGGTGGGCAGCAGTGGCAGGTAGGCGTCCAGCTCCTGCTGGATGCCTTCTTCTTCAAACACTTTTTCAATGCGCAGCATTTCCTGAATCTGGTAGCGCAGCGTGGTTTCGCTTTCAAACTGCAAGGTCATGTGATCGCCCAGCGCCACGCTGCGCAGCTTGCGGTGCGCAATGATGTGGGGCAGGTTCAGCTTGCGGTACTTGGTGTAAGCCTCCAGGGTCATGAGGCTGTCGCGGGTGATGGTCATGGAGGGCTCTCCTGGGGGATTGGGATCGGGGATTTTTTGAACGCAGAGGACGCGAAGGTTTCGCGAAAGGACGCAAAAGAACAACCAAAAAAAGCATCCAAAAGTTTGAAACTCTCTTTTGAATTTTTTGCGTCCTCTGCGCGACCTTTGCGTCCTCTGCGTTCAAAGACTTGGTATTTTCAAAGGCCTCACTTCAACCCATACGCCTCGCGCACCAAGGTTAGCGGGTGCTTTTGCGCAGGCGCGCCGAGTTGGTTGACTTCGAAGCCTTGGGCGATGTGGTGGCCGCCCAGCGGGCAGTCGCTGCTGATGACGTCGGGCAGGCCGCCGTCTTTGTGGTTGGCCATGGCTTTGAACAGCGGTTTGCCGATTTTCATGGCTTGCTGGTGGGTGGCTTTTTTCACGCCAAAGGTGCCCGCGTGGCCGCTACAGCGCTCGTGGGTGTGTACGCTGGTGCCAGGCACCATTTTCAGCATCTCTTCCGTCTTCTTGCCGATGTTTTGCACCCGGCCATGGCACGGAATCTGGTAGCTGATCTTGCCCAGGCTCACGGGAAATTCGGTCTTCAGCAAACCATCGCGCTTGCGCTGCATCAGGTATTCAAACGGGTCCCACATGGCTTCTTTCACCAGCTGCACATCGGCATCCTGCGGGTACATCAGCGGAATTTCCTGCTTGAACATCAGGGTGCAACTGGGCACGGCGCTCAAGATGGCGTAGCCGTCTTTGGCGTAGGCCGCCAGCACCGGAATATTGGCCTCTTTGCTGGCGTTGACCGACTGCAAATCACCCAGCTCCAGCTTGGGCATGCCGCAGCATTTTTCCTTGTGCACCAGCACGTAGGGCACCTGGTTGTGGTCCAGAATTTTGAGCAGGTCATGCCCGATGCCGGGTTCGTTGTAATTGACGTAACAGGTGGCGTAAATGGCCACCTTGCCGGGCGTTTTTGCGCCATTGACCACCGGGTGCTCGGTGGACTTGGCGGCGCCCGAGCGGAACTTGCGGGTGGCCAAGGCGGGTAGCCAGGCGTCTTTGTCCAGGCCCAAGGTGCCCTCTATCATGCCGCGGGCCATTTTGGTTTTGTTCACCGCGTTCACGGTTTGCACCACCACCGGAATGCCGGCCAGGCTGCCATGCACATCGGTCGACGCGAGGAATTTCTCGCCCATGCCCACATCGCCTTTTTTGAATTTGATGGCCTTGGCCCGCAGCATGGTGTGCGGAAAATCCAGGTTGAATTCGTGCGGCGGCACGTAGGGGCATTTGGTCAGGTAGCACAGGTCGCACAGGTAGCACTGGTCGACCACTTTCCAGTAGTCTTTTTTGTCTACGCCATCGACTTCCTGCGTCTTGCTCTCGTCGACCAGGTCAAACAGCGTGGGAAAGGAGCCGCACAGGCTCACGCAACGGCGGCAGCCGTGGCAAATATCAAAGATGCGCTCCATCTCGTGGAAGGTGGCCTCTTCGTTGTAGTAATCGGGGTTTTGCCAGTCAATCGGATGGCGGGTGGGGGCTTGCAGGTTGCCTTCTCGTGACATGGCGTTTGTGTGTTGGTTGATGTGGGAATGCGGGGGGCGGGGAAATTTGAACGCAGAGGTCGCAAAGGATTCGCAGAGGACGCGAAAGAAGACAAGAAGATTTTTTCTTTCGGATGTTCTTCTGCGTCCTTTCGCGAATCCTTCGCGTTCTCTGCGTTCAAAACTGACTTCAATCCACCAGTTCAGCCAAAGCCTTGGCGTAGCGGTTCGCGTGTGAACGCTCAGCCTTGGCCAGGGTTTCGAACCAGTCCGCCACTTCGTCATGGCCTTCGTCGCGAGCGGTTTTGGCCATGCCGGGGTACATGTCGGTGTACTCGTGGGTTTCGCCGGCGACAGCTGACTTCAGGTTGTCGCGGCTGGAGCCGAAAGGCATGCCGGTGGCGGGGTCGCCGCACTGCTCCAGCCACTCCAGGTGACCGTGGGCATGGCCGGTTTCGCCTTCAGCGGTGGAGCGAAATAGCGCTGCCACATCGTTCTGGCCTTCAACGTCGGCCTTGTTTGCGAAATACAGGTAACGGCGGTTGGCCTGTGACTCGCCTGCAAAGGCGGCCTTCAGGTTTTCTTCCGTTTTAGAGCCTTTTAAAGCTGGCATGGAAATCTCCTAGGGTTAAAAAAACAGCGCGCTAATGCCCTGAGGCCCGCTAGCAGCTAGGGCCAGCAGATTCAGAGTGGTCGAAGATTAGCCCGTGTAGGGTGCCACGTCTAATTGGCAGCTTCAATACACAAAATTGCCTGAGGCTATTGGTGGGTGTCTGTTGATAACAGTTCTCAATTAAACAGCCCATGCTGACGGCCTGCAGTGGCATTCAGAATTACGATATAGTAAATGCATTACGAATAGGTAAATCTTTTTGACCAGGAGTTGCCCATGTCTGAGATCGTCTCCTCACCTCCTCACGCGCTGCCGCAAGCCACCCAGGCACTGCCTCCGCCCGCCCCCATTGCCCAGCTGCACCACTACGCCTACCGCGCCAAAGACGCTGAAGAAACCCGGCACTTTTATGAAGACATTCTGGGCCTGCCGCTGTACCACATCATTCAAAGCGACCATGTGCCCAGCACCGGCGAGTACTGCCCCTACACCCACTTTTTCTTCCGCCTGCAAGACGGCTCCTTCATCGCTTTTTTTGACCTGGGCGACGACGAGGCGGCCCTGCCCTCGCCCAACACGCCGCTGTGGGTGAACCACATCTCGTTTCGGGTGGACAGTGTGCAGGCCCTGCTGGACATGAAGGCCCGGCTGGAAGCCGAGGGTTTTGAGGTGCTGGGCGTGACCGATCACCACATTTTCAACAGCATTTACGTGTTTGACCCCAACGGCGTGCGCCTGGAACTCACCGCGCAACTGGCCGATGAATTCCAGATGCTGCAAGAGAGCAAAACGGCGCATGCGCGGCTGAATGAGTGGACGGCGCGCAAGCAGCAGTGGCGGGCCGACCGCGCTGCTGGCAAAGCCGCGCAGGCGCTGAAGCCGCAGCAGAATGATCGGCCGGAAGTGCATGCTTGATATGTGTCGGATCCAAGACAACGCCCGTCATTCCCGCGCAGGCGGGAATCCAGCGGTCGGGCGAACGAACCTTCCCATTGGCGATTGGCCCGCACCTGGATTCCCGCCTGCGCGGGAATGACGGGTGATTGCTATTTTTTTATAGCTGCTTGAGCAACAAATACCTGGGCTAGAGGCCCAAAACACTCATAAACCTGCCTGCCGGAGCCCTCCATGTCAGAGCGTGATTTCACCGCCCCCGCCTTCACCAACGGCTACCAGTTCACCTCGGGCACCGGCTACCAACTCCCCGAGTACCCCTTCGTCGAACCCCCCGAAATCGCCTCCGGCCACATCGCCCAACACCCCATCGTCATCGTCGGCGGCGGCATCACTGGCCTCACCCTGGCCTGCTCGCTGGCCCGCCTGGGCGTGGCCGCGGTGCTGCTGGATGAAGACAACACCGTCGGCGTCAAAGGCGCGTCGTCGCGCGGCATCTGCTACACCCAAAAATCGCTGGAAATCTTCCACCGGCTGGGCATTTACGAGCGCATCGCCGCCAAAGGCATTCAGTGGAGCGTGGGCCGCACCTTTGCCGGTGTTGACGAGGTCTACAGCTTCAACCTGCTCGACAACGCCGCCTACAACCTGTCCACCCAGCCGCCGTTCATCAACATCCAGCAGTTCTACATCGAGGGCTTTCTGGTCGAGCGCGTGCTGGAGCTGGGCCATGTGGACATCCGCTGGAAAAGCCGCGTCACCGCGTTTGAGCAAAACGACCAGCACGCCCGGCTTTCCATCGAAACCCCCGCGGGCAGCTACCAAATTGAAGCGCAGCACGTGATCGACGCCACCGGCTCGCACAGCCCGTTTCGCGCCTGGTGCCAGGCCAGCATCACTGCCAAAAAAGGCGACGACCGCTGGTGCATTGCCGACGTGCGCTTTTCCACCCGCCCACCCACCGAGCGCCACACCTGGATCGAAGCGCCCTTTAACGACAACCGCGCCGTGTGGCAGCACCTGATGGCCGACGACGTCTGGCGTATCGACTACCAGATGGCCCCCGACGCCGACCCGGCGTATGTGAGCCGTGAAGATGTGGTGCGCGAGCGCCTGGCCCGCCAGTTTGGCCCTGATGTGCAGGTTGACATCGTCTGGGTTGGGCCCTATGCCTACCGCAGCGAATGCATCGACCAGATGCGCCACGGCCGCGTGTTTTTCATTGGCGATTCAGCCAAAGTCGTCAGCCCTTTCGGCGCGCGCGGCGGCAACACGGGCATTGGTGACGCCGACAACCTGGCCTGCAAACTCGCCGCCGTGCAGCGCGGCTGGGCCACGCCGCAATTGCTTTCCAGCTACCATCACGAGCGCCACGAAGCAGCCAAACAAAACGTGCAGGTCACCAACCGCACCGCCCGCTTCCTGCGCCCCGCCGACGGCATGGAGCGAGTGTTTCGCAGCGCCGCCATTGCCCTGGCCAAGCGCCACGCCTTTGCCCGCGCGCTGGTCAACACGGGCCGCATGGCCGTGGCCAACACCTATACGCAGTCACCGGTTTGCACACACGGTGGCGGTTTGTCGGTGCAAAACGTGGCCTTTGAATGGGCCGATGGCAGCCCTGGCGTGGTCAACGACCTGCTGCGCTGGGCCGATGGGCGCTTGCTGCTGCTGGTGTTTGGCGAGCACAGCGCCAAAACCCTGGCCCACTTGCGTGCCCTGGCCCGCACTGCGCCCGTGTGCTGCGTGCAGGTGCTGGACGACTGCGAGCAACCCGGCGCGCGCGAGCATGTGCGCGACCCGCAAGACGCCTTGATGAACGCCTGCCACGCCCATGGTTGCGCCTGGAGCCTGCTGCGCCCCGACAGCTACGTGGCTGCCACGGGCAAGACCCTGGACGCCGACCTGCTCCATGCCCTCTCCCAAGCCATCGGAGTCGCCGCATGAACACCCAACCCAACTTCCCGGATGCCGATGGTTTTTACGAGCTGCTGCTGGATGCCCACGCCGGCCTGTCACGCGATCAATCAGAAGCGCTGAACGCGCGCCTCATCCTGCTGCTGGCCAACCAGGTGGGCGATGCGCAGGTGCTGGCGGCGTGCGTGGCAGCGGCTCGCGAGTCGGTTTAGCTGCTATTGTTTATATAGCTGCTTGAGCAGTATTCGTATGGGCTGGTGGGCATTTAACCCTTGAAACTGCGGGCTTTACTCCTTCCCCTCCCGGGGGAAGGCAGGGATGGGGGCGTGCGCGTGGAGCGGCCTGTCGAGTGGGCATACCGTCCGTGCGGTTTTCTTGCCTGGTGTGTGCCGCATGCCCCCATCCCAACCTTCCCCCAGCAGGGGAAGGGGCCTGATCTGTTTCCCCCAGGAGGGCGGGGCCAAGACCCGCCCTGCGGAGTTCCATTCAGCCACTGCGACTTCCTGCACCCAGCTTCTTTCTTGCCAAAGTAACCAAATGCGAGTTCTAATTCAAAAGACGGCGTGCAACACAGCAATTGCCGCCATTTCAATTTTTTACAGGAGTGCATCAAATGAAAAAAAACCTGGCTGCCGCTTGCGCAGTACTGGCCGTGGGTGGTTTGGGCTTGGCGGGTGGGGCGCTGGCCAACTCGCTGGATGACAACGGCGTGGGCGCAGCTGCCGCGAACTTGAACTCCGGCATCAATTTCGCTTATATCAATGTGCGAGGCATCGGCCATACCGTCCTCATCCCGTATTACAACGTTCAGGCGGGCAATGCCACGCTGATTAATCTGGTGAATACCGACACCGTCAACGGCAAAGCCGTCAAAGTGCGGTTTCGGGGGGCTTCTAACTCTGATGACGTGTATGACTTTCAGGTCTATATGTCGCCTGGTGATGTGTGGACGGCCAATGTGACCCGGGGCACGGATGGCCGTGCCGTGCTGACCACCAACGACAAGTCCTGCACTATTCCTCAAAACGTCAACGGCTCGTTTGTCACGGCCCGTTTGAACCCTCGGCTAACCGGCGATGCGCTAGCCGCCGAGACCCGTGAAGGCTATGTCGAAATCTTCAACATGGCCGATATCCCGCCTGCAGCCATTGACACAACGGGCGGCCCAGTAGGCCCAGGGGCTGGCACCTTCGGTGCGGTGTTGGCCACTGCCAATGCTTTGTTTACCACCATCAAGCACGTCAATGGCGTTGCGCCCTGCTTTAGCACCACAGCCGGTCAAGCCGCGCTGAATGCCTTGCAAAACGACCCGGCCGATCTAGGCGCTGCCTACACCTTGGGCTTACGCGCAGCATCCACAGGCCTATATGCCAACTGGACCATCATCAACGTGCCCAAGTCAGGTGCTGCCAGCGGAGAAGCTATCGCCCTGGAGCAACGAACCGGGTTCGCCAATCCGAACACCCCGGCCACTCGAAGCCGCATTAACTTCTTCCCGCAAACAGGGGCGGCAGTGGCCACACCGAACCTGTTCACCGCAGACCCGGCGTTGCGCACGGCAGTTGCGCCGTTGATTGAAGCCGTTCAAAACGGCTCGGGCGGCCTGTTTGCTGGCACATTGCCATTGGTAGTCGCCTCCAGCTTTGACTTTCCTGATCTGTCAACCGTCACCAATACGGGTGTGCTGGATCCCCTGCGCCCGCTGAGCCGCGCGGGCGACATCACCGGTCAATTGGCCACCAAGAACATCATCAACGAGTACCTCACGGACTCGACCATTGGCGCATTCACCGACTGGGTGTTTTCTATGCCCACCCGCCGCTACAGCGTGGCGCTGGACTATCGGCCTGTCGCGCCTGCGCCGTTTGTCATGGCCTATTCCAATTTGGGCACATCCTTAACCAATCCCCGTGACTATTTCACGGCTGCCAATACCACCGTGGTGGGCGGTCAAATCTGCACGGCTACGTCTGGTCTTGTGTACTACGACCGCGAAGAAACCACGCTGGTGGGCAACAACTTCGTGATCTCGCCCAATCCACCGGCGGCCGGTTTCCGCCTGTGCGGCGAGGTGAGCGTTCTGACCTTTAACGCCCCTGGCGGCCAATCGGTGTTGGGTGCAGAAATCGCCCGCACCGACTTTGCCACCGGCACCATCCGCGACGGCTGGACCAATGTGAGCATGCCGGGCTTGACAACGGGCAACAGCGGCCTGGCCACCGGCAATGGCCTGCCCATCATTGGCGGGGCTTTTGTGCGGGCGGGCAATGGCAGCGTATCAGCCAACTTTGGCGCGGTGTGGAAGCACCGTTACGTTCGGCCTTAAATCGAGGGTTGATGAAGAAGCGATAGTTGGTGAGTGAAATTTGACAAGGCGGGGAGCGATCCCCGCCTTTTTTGCGCTTGAATTGCTATTATTTGTATAGCTGCTTGAGCAGTATTCGTATGGGCGGCTGGGCTTTTTCGCCCTTAAGTGATGACCCCAGGCATCTGCTGCGCCACCCAGCCCGGCTGATGCGCGGTGGGGTCGATCTGGGCGCGCACGATCAGGCCGTCTACCCATAGGGCCCAGCGCTGGGCTCGTTGGCCTGCGGGCAGCAAGGCCTCGATCACTGCTTGCATGTCGGCCTTGTGTTGGTGGGCCAGGGCCAATACCTCGGGCAATGAGCCGCCCAGCTCGGCCACCGTGTTGATGAAGGCGCAGCCGCGAAAGCCGGGTTGTGAAAACCACTCTTGCAGCGCCAGCGCCAGCGGTGCCACGCCGCCGCCCACGCGCGCGCCGTGGCGGCCCAGGGCGTCGATGAACCAGGCCATCCAGCGCTCGTGGCGGTAGGCCAAAAACGCGCGAACCAGCGCGTCTTTGGACGCAAAGTGTCGGTAAAACGTGAGCTTGGCCACGCCTGATTCGGCGATCAAGCGGTCCACCCCCGTGGCGCGGATGCCGTCGCGGTAAAACAGCTCATGGGCTGTGCTGAGGATGCGCTCGCGGGCTGACAGGGTAGGTTCAGTCATCTGCACAGTGTAGACAGATTTGTCTACCTGTGGCAAAGTAGACAAACCTGTCTACTTCTGGAATACCATGGAAACCAAACCACCTCTGCCACCCTTCACCCAGGAGTCAGCCATCCAAAAAGTGCGCATGGCCGAAGACGCCTGGAATACCCGTGACCCCGACCGTGTGGTGCAGGTCTACACACCCGACACCGTGTGGCGCAACCGCGCCGAGTTTCCCAAGGGGCGCGAGCAGGTGCACCAGTTTTTGCAGCGCAAATGGGCCAAAGAGCTGGACTACCGGCTGATCAAAGAGCTGTGGGCTTTTACCGGCAGCCGCATCGCCGTGCGCTTTGCCTACGAGTGGCATGACGATTCGGGCCATTGGTACCGCAGCTATGGCAATGAAAACTGGGAATTCAACGAGCAGGGCTTCATGCAGCGGCGCTTTGCCAGCATCAATGACATGCCGATGAGAGAGGCTGACCGCCAGTTTTTCTGGCCGTTGGGCCGCAGACCTGATGAGCATGCGAGTTTGAGCGATCTGGGGCTGTAGCGCATCTCGGTGTTGGGCCTGGATTGATCAACATCCCCACAGGTGCACGCCGCTGACCAGCGGCCTGTCATACACCTTCTCGTCCCAGCGCTTGTCGTTTGCGCTGTCAAACACCACCAGATGTGCCTGCGTGGCCGCGCAGCGCTGCATGTATTCGAGCGTTTGTGTCGTGCCTTTTTCTATCAGCGTCTCCAGGCTGTCTTTGGCGCGTTTGACCTTGATCTCGATCACCAGGCGTTGCCGGGGCTCAGGGCAGGCGGGCCAGGTGATGTACAGATCGGTACGGCCCCGGCCCAGGCCATATTCGCGCTCGATGCGGCCACCGCCGTTGACGATGCGCTGCAAGTAGGCTTGCAGCAAGAGCTGAGGGCCGGCTTCACGGTATTGCATGCCTTTGAGCCAATGCTCGGAATGCTCGCGGTAAAACTGCTGGAAGGCGGTGAGCAGGCGGGGCAGGTTTAGCGCGCCTTCGGGCGTGCCGTCGGCGTCGATGTACCAGGCTTGCGGTGCCTGGGTGCTGGCGAAGATGGTTTGGGCGATTTCGGTCAGTTCGCGGGGGATGACCTCGCGGTAAATGTCGTTGGCAATTTCAATACGTTTGCCCGTCAGGCCGCGCCGGATCAGCCCCAGGTCAATGCAGTACTCGGTGTCGTCGTTGGCAAACTGCGCTTCATCACCCTCGCTTTGCAGCAAAGGCGCAATCACCCGGTAAACCCGTGGCTCCTGCAGTTTGTCGATGAGTTGATCCAGGTGCGTGGCGCGCGACAGCACCATGCGCTCTTTGGCCTGACGCATGATTTCACCGGTGATGGGAATGGTTCGGTCGCGCATCTCGCGCATGCGAAAGGTCACGTCATAGGCCAGCGCATTCACCAACCAGGGCTGGCCCTGCGTGTAGGCCCAGGCCAGCTCGCGGGCCTCGGGCGTGAACACCTGCCCGGTCTCGACGGTGTGCTGTTGATACAGCTCATTCATCTCATCCTGGCTGAAGTTGCCCAGGCGAATCGAGTCGGCCTTGATGTTGAAAGCGCTACCGCCGGTGATGATTTCTTTGGTGGCGCTGGAGTGAATGCGGTAGTCGCGCACATCGCGCACGCCGCAAAGGATCACGCTTTGGGGGAAGGCTCCGGGCCGGTCGGCATAACCCGCGCGAATCTGGCGCAGCACGCTGATCAGGGTGTCGCCGATCAGGGCATCTATCTCGTCGATCATCAAAATCAGCGGGCGGGGGTTGTCGGGCTGTTGGAAATCATGTGTTGCCAGATGCGCCATCATGATTTGCAGCGCGTCTGACCAGGCTTGGTCTGCCACGATTTTTTGTACCACCGCATCGGTGCTGCTGTCTTTCAAATGCAGCTTGGCCGCTTGCGAGAAGCTGCTGACCATGCCTTTCATGGCCAGGCTTACATCCTCTCGCGCCGCCTGCCCCGCTTCAATGTTCACATACAGCGCCCGGTACTGCGTGCCTGCGTTGAAGTGGCGCATCAGCGCGTACAGCGAGGTGGTTTTGCCAGTCTGGCGCGGGGCGTGCAGCACGAAATAACGCTGCTGGTCAATCAGCTCCTGCAGCTCGGGCAGCTTGATGCGCCGCAGCGGGTCTATCGTGTAGTTGTTGCCCGGCTGCTGCGGGCCAGCGTTGTTAAAGAATTTTTCCATGGCGGGGGCCTTGTGTTGAAGCAGGCAGGCTTGGCGTAAAAGCCTGGCCACAAGGCGAACTGTAGGCCACTGGCCGGGCCATGCGGCCAGATGTGCGGTGAAAAACGCTGGGGAATCGGCGATTACAAGCCAAAAGTGCCATCCGCCCAGGTAAAACCTGCTTAAGCAGCTACGCAATTCATAGCAAACTCAGCCAGATACTTTTTCGCATCTCCCGCCGCGCTCTAACATCTGGGGCATGCAAGCCGACCAGATTCAAGCCCAAATTCAAACGAGTGGGCCCCCCAGCCTGACCACCGACCCGCTGTGGCAAAACCAGCTGGGTTTGCTGCTGGAGTCCACCGGCGAGGGTATTTTTGGCATTGACCTGGGCGGCCATTGCATGTTCATCAACCGCTCGGGTGCGCAGATGCTGGGCTATGAGCCCGCTGCGGTGCTGGGCAGCAACATGCACGAGTTGACGCACCACTCGCATGCCGACGGCAGCCACTACCCCGACACGGCCTGCCCCATCTTCAACGCCTTTCGACGCGGCCTGCCCTGCCGCATTGACACCGAGGTGTTCTGGCGGCGCGACCGCACGGCGTTTGCGGTGGAGTATTCCAGCTACCCCATTCTTGACGGCAGCCAGGTGCGCGGCGCGGTGATCACCTTTGTGGACATCACCGAGCGCAAGCGGGCGCAGCACGAGTTGCAGCGCGCCAAAGACGAGCTGGAGCAGCGCGTGGCCGGGCGCACGCAGGAGCTGTCGCAGGCGCTGGCGCGGCTGCGTGAGCTGTCGGCTTACTCCGAGCAGGTGCGCGAAGAGGAGCGCACCCGCATTGCCCGCGAGGTGCACGACGAGCTGGGCAGCTTGCTGGTGGCGCTGAAGATGGATGTGAACTGGCTGGAGCGGCGCCTGTCGGAGCCAGCTTCAGCCGACAGCGCGCCGCGTGACGCCATGCGCAGCAAATGCCAGCACATGAGCGCCTTGATTGAAGGTGCGGTGGACAACGTGGGCCGCATCATCACCGACCTGCGCCCCAGCATCCTGGACCACCAGGGCCTGTGGGCTGCGCTGGACTGGCAGGCCCACGAATTTGCCCGCACAGCCGAGCTGGCACTCGACTGGCAGATGGATGTGGCGCAGGCCGCCGAGCTGCCCGAGCCGCAGGCCATGGCGGTGTTTCGCATCTTTCAGGAAATGCTGTCCAACGTGGGCCGCCACGCCCGCGCCAGCCGCTTGACGGTGCGCATCAGCGCCGACGCGCACACGCTGGCACTGACCGTGGCCGACAACGGCTGCGGCGCACCCCCGCAAGCCTTTGAAGCGGCTCATGCCTATGGTGTGATGGGTATGCGCGAAAGAGCACGCCTGCTGGGTGGAAACATCGAGATTTCAAGCCAGATCGGGCAAGGGTGCACATTCAGCCTGCTGGGGCAGCTATCAAAACCGTAGTGAAATAAAGCATGAACTCCATCCGTGTGTTGCTGGGCGACGACCACCGCATCGTGCGCGAAGGCCTGAAACAGGTGCTGGCCGACCCCGCCAATGGCGCGCCCGAGATTGAAGTGGTGGCCGAGGCCGCCACCGGGCCGCAGGTGCTCACGCAGGTCGCCGAGCTGCAGAGCCAACCCGGCAAGCTGCACCTGGTGCTGCTGGACATTGCCCTGCCCGAGCGCGATGGCCTGGACGTGTTGCAGGCGCTGCGCCAAGCCTGGCCGCAGCTGCCGGTGCTGATGCTCAGCACCTACCCCGAGCGGCAGTACGCGGTGCGTTGCATTCAACTGGGCGCATCCGGTTACCTGAACAAAGGTGCCGACCCGCTGGACATGGTGGCGGCGGTGCGCAAAGTGGCCGGCGGCGGCCTGTACGTCACGCCCAGCACCGCAGAAGCCCTGGCAGCGGCGGCCGGGCAAGCAGCGGGTAAAACCGGCGTTCAAGCCCTGTCGCACCGCGAGCATCAGGTGTTTCGGCTCCTCATTGCGGGGCATGCCGTGAGCGAAATTGGTGCACAACTGAATCTGGCGGCCAACACGGTGAGCACCTACCGCGCCCGCATTCTGGAAAAAACCGGCACCCGCAACGACGTGGAGCTGGCTTTGTATGCCCAGCAACACACCAAACCAGGTGTGCCCGGTGTTTGATGGCACCATGCATCAGGCTTTCTTTTTTTGCCCAGGCTTACGCAAATTGGCGTTTGGCTCCTTCCCCCGCTGGGGGAAGGTTGGGATGGGGGCATGCGGCGTGATAACGCTGGCAAACCGTTGTAGCGCTCATGCCCCCATCCCCGCCTTTCCCCGGAAGGGGAAGGAGCTAAGACAGCTGTCGTGCGTAAGTCCTATTACCTTCACTTTGATTGAACACCTATGACCGATTTGTCCCGTTTTGACCTGGTCGTCATCGGTGGTGGCTCGGGTGGCGTGCGCGCTGCCCGGGTTGCCGCCGGGCACGGCGCGAAGGTCGCGCTGATTGAGGAATACCGTCTGGGCGGCACCTGTGTCATTCGCGGGTGTGTTCCAAAAAAACTCATGGTCTATGCGTCGCGCTATGCCCAGGAATTTTCGGAGGCAGCCGGCTTCGGCTGGCAGGTGGACGGGGCACGTTTTGACTGGCCCACCCTCAAGGCGCGGCGTGATGCGGAAGTGGCGCGCCTGGAGGGGGTTTACCGCGCCAACCTGCTGGGGTCCGGCGTGAGCGTCATCGAGGGCCGCGCGCAGATGCTGGACGCGCATACCGTGCAGGTTGGCGACGCGCAGCGTGTCTACGGCGACCACGTGTTAATTGCAACCGGCGCCCAGCCCTCACAAGGCCCGCCCATTCCAGGCTATGCCCTGGCCATCAACTCCAACGGTTTTTTTGACCTGGAAGCGCTGCCCGCGCGCGTGGTGGTGCAGGGTGCTGGCTACATCGCGCTGGAGCTGGCCTGCGTGTTCAAACTCCTGGGCGCTGAGGTGGATATCGTGGTGCGGGGCGACGCCATTCTGCGTGGTTTTGATGCGGACATTCAGACGCACCTCTTGCAGGAGCTGCAGGCGCAGGGTGTGCGTTTCCATTTCCACCGGCACGTCACCGCGATCGAGCAGCATGAGCAGGCGCTGCAGGTGGCACTGGACGACGGCACGACCCTGGCAGGCGACTGCGTGCTTGGCGCATTGGGGCGCAAGCCCAACACCACGGGCCTGGGCCTGGAGCGGCTGGGGCTGCACCTGGATGCGCATGGTGCCATTGCGGTCGACGACTACGCGCGCACAGCGGTGCCCGGCGTTTATGCCGTGGGCGATGTGACCAACCGCGTCAACCTCACACCCATGGCCATTCGCGAAGGGCACGCCATGGCCGACACGGTTTTTGGCAACACACCCCGCACCGTGGACCATGTGCTCGTGCCCACGGCGGTGTTCACCACGCCGGAAGCAGGCGTGGTCGGCCTGACCGAAGCGCAGGCGCTGGCCGTGTGCCCGCGCCTGGATGTGTACCGCAGCCAGTTTCGGCCCATGAAGGCCACACTGTCGGGCCACCACGGCAAGATGCTGCTCAAGCTGCTGGTCGATCGCGACAGTGACCGGGTGCTGGGCTTTCACGCCATCGGGCCCGACAGCGGCGAGATGGCCCAACTCATGGGCGTGGCCCTGCAACTGCAAGCCACCAAGGCCGCGCTGAACGCCACCCTGGCCGTGCACCCCACCGCAGCCGAAGAAATTGTGACGATGCGCACGCCGAGCGTCCGCCACAACCACTAGCGGTCCAGGGTGGCAGAGCCAAAGACATCGCGGTCCCAGTGGGGGCGTGGCAAGCACTTGGCAGCAAGATAATCCACAAAGACTTTGACTTTTGCCGGAACCAGCTTGCGTGATGGGTAGACCACATGAAGCTCGGTCGGTACCTTTTCGTACGGAAGCATGACGGGCACCAAGCTCCCAGCGACAACAGCCTTGTGTACGATAAAAGTTGGCAAAACAACAACTCCCGCTCCAGCCAGCGCCGCCTCGCAAAGGGCATCTCCAGTGTTCACATGCAGTCGAGCGTGCACGCTCACACTTTGCTCCTTGCCAGTGCGCGGATCTACGAAGCGCCAGAACTTCCTGTCGTCCACGTTCGTGTAAGAAATTCCACGATGTTTCGTCAAATCAGACGGCTGCTTGGGAGCCCCGAAACGGGCGATGTAGGCTGGACTTGCACACGCCACGCGCCGAATGGCGCCTAGCGAGCGAGCGGACAGGTTTGAATCCTGCAGCTCTCCAATGCGTACGGCCATGTCGAAGCCTTCAGAGACGAGGTCCACAAAATCGTCACTCAGAGAAAGCTCGACCGACAGGCGACTATGTTGTTCCATGAAGCTGCAGACCATCGATACCAGCTGGAGTCGGCCAAAGGAGGAGGGCGCAAGGATGCGCAGACTTCCTGCCGGCTCAGTCGCACCATGAGAAGCAAGTCCTTCGGCTTCTTCCAGGCCAGCAAGCAGCGCCGTGGCTTTCTCAAAGAAGATGCGTCCCGCGTCCGTCAAACTCAAATTTCGAGTTGACCGATTGATGAGATGTGCCCCCAGGCGCTCCTCGAGCTCTTGAACACGTCGACTGACCGCCGACTTGACCACCCCCAAACGCCTGGCAGCAGCGGCGAAACTTCGACTTTGAGCGACCGCGACGAATGTTCTGAGGTCTTCAAATCGGTCTTGCATCTGTCTATCCCTCCTTGGATGGCTGCTGTTTGAGGCCATTGAGGCGCCAATTCGTATCTGATTGTCTGGTACAGCGAATACGCCGCCCAGTCGCTACGTTCATCCCAACAGAACAGAGAGTTCTGCGCTGGGGCATTTTCCGCAGCCCTGCACCGCTAGCCTACTGGTTGCCTGGCAAGTCCCTCTCTGGTGTTCCAGTAGAGGGCTGTCGGCAACCAATTCAACTCACAGGAACATGCATGAAATCTAAATTGGCTGCAGCATTCACTGCACTGGCCTGCTTGGCCTGCCCTGCCGCGTGGGCGAATGAACCCGTATGGGACGCGAACAAGGTCGTTTTAAAGTCTGAGAAACTCCGTGATGGGGTCTACGCAATGGTTCCGGCCAATGCCGACCAGCTCTCACCGAAGGGGGTTCCGTTGGCTACGACGAGCGGAATCATCATCGGCAGTCGCGGTTCCTTGGTCGTGGACACGATGTTGAACAAGCGGTTGGCCGACATGGTCCTGAACGAAGTCCGCCGACTCACCAAGGGCTCGCCTACGTACGCCATGAACACCAGTTACCACGGTGATCACTCGTACGGGAACATGTACTTCCCCAAGTCGACCGTCATCATCCAGCACGAAGAGACCAAGAAGTACATCTCGACCAACTTCGAGGCGGACACCAAGTTCATGATGGGTGCCTTTGGCAAGGGAAGGGGCATTGAGCAAATCAAGCCCAGAACAGGAGATGTGCTGATTCCCAAGGGAGGGATGCTGCAGGTGGACCTGGGAGGCCGAGTCGTCGAGATTCGCGACTTCGGATTCGCTCAGACGGGTGGCGACTTGTGGGTGTGGGTTCCTGACGCAAAGGTCATCTTCGCCGGCAATCCTGTGGTGACCGAGAAGCCTGGCATACCTTGGCTGCTCGACGGCCGCGTCCAAGAGACTCTGGACTCCCTGTCGCGGGTACGTGACTTCCTGCCCGCGGACGCCATCATCGTGCCTGGCCACGGCCGCCCAATGCCCAAGGCTGGCTTGGACTGGCACATCGGCTACCTTACCGCGTTGCGCGATGAGACGAAGGCTGCGGTCGCCAAGGGAGCCACCGTTGAGCAAGCGGTAAGCCAGGTGACATTGCCCAACTATCAGGGCTACGCAATATTCGACTGGATTCACAAGCAGGTGAACGTTCCGGCTGCGTACAAAGAGCTAAAGAAATAAGTGCAGCGCCACGAGGGGGTCATTCCCTCTGCGGCGCGCATCAAAGCGTTCAGCGGTCTCTTTCCGGCACCGTCTGGAAGGCTTCAGAGAACCTCTCTAACTGCGGTGCCTCCGCAATGCTCCTCATTTCGGGGCATGCCGCGAGCGAAATTGGTGCGCGGCTAGATCTGGTAGCCGACACGGTCAGCACCTAACTCGCCCGCATTCTGGAAAAAACCGGTGCGCGCAACGATGTGGTGCTGGCTTTGTACGCCCAGCAGCTGGCAAAAACCCAGGGCTAACCCGCATTTTTGTAGGGCTGGCCCTACACGGTATCGACACTTCCTCTGCGACTTGCGCGCCAGGGCCATACAAACCGCCCGGCGGGCCCAGGCCTTGCACCGTATCGGTTATCTAACCAAAGAGGTGCACCATGTCCAACCGTTTTGATGCTTACCACCCAGCCTACGACAGTGACCGCCCCTTGATGCTGCGCTGCGCCTGCGGCGAGAACCACGCCCCCGGCGAACATGCCGCCAGCGAACAAGACCTGGGTCACAGCTTCATGGAAGCCAGCCTGGTCAAAGCCCTGTTTCCGGTTGACAGCGTGCGCCGGGGTTTTTTGCGGGCCGTGGGCACCAACACCGCCCGCGCGGCCATTGCGTCGGTGCTGCCGCTGGGCGCGCTACAGGCCATGGCGCAAGACAAAGGCCCGCTGGAAAAGAAAGACCTGAAGATCGGCTTCATTGCGATCACCTGCGCCAGCCCGCTCATCATGGCCGACCCGTTGGGCATGTACAAAAAAGAGGGTTTGAATGTTCAGTTGAACAAGACGGCGGGCTGGGCGCTGATTCGCGACAAGATGATCAACAAGGAGCATGACGCCAGCCATTTCCTGTCGCCCATGCCGCTGGCCATGACCATGGGCCTGGGCTCCAACCAGGTGAACATGAATGTGGCCAGCATTCAAAACACCAACGGCCAGGCCATCACCCTGCATGTGAAGCACAAAAACAACCGCGACCCCAAGAGCTGGAAAGGCTTCAAGTTTGCGGTGCCGTTTGAGTACAGCATGCACAACTTTCTGCTGCGCTACTACCTGGCCGAAAACGGCGTGAACCCCGACACCGATGTGCAGATCCGCGTCACGCCGCCGCCCGAGATGGTGGCCAACCTGCGCGCCGGCAACATCGATGGTTTTCTGGGCCCTGACCCGTTCAACCAGCGCGCGGTCTACGACGAAGTGGGCTTCATCCACATCCTGTCCAAAGAAATCTGGGACGGCCACCCCTGCTGCGCATTTGGCGTGAGTGACGACTTCATCAAGCAAAACCCCAACACATTTGCCGCGCTGTACCGCGCCGTGCTCAGTGCCAGCTACATGGCCAGCCAGCCCAAAGACCGCGAGCTGATTGCCCGGGTGATTGCGCCCACCCAGTACCTGAACCAGCCCGAAGCGGTGCTGCAGCAGGTGCTCACCGGCAAGTTTGCCGATGGCCTGGGCAACATCAAAAACGTGCCCGATCGCGCCAACTTTGACCCCGTGCCCTGGCAAAGCATGGCGGTGTGGATGCTCACGCAAATGAAGCGCTGGGGCTATGTGAAGGGCGACATTAACTACAAGCAGATTGCCGAAAAAGTCTTCTTGCTGACCGACGCGAAAAAGCAGATGAAGCTGGCCGGCTTCACGCCGCCCGAAGGCGCGTACAAAAAATTCAAGGTGATGGGCAAGGAGTTTGACCCGGCCAAACCCGATGAGTATGTGAAGAGCTTTGCCATCAACAAGATGGGCTGACCCAAACTTGCGAAAACATGAACTTGCGTCATTCCCGCGCAGGCGGGAATCCATCCCAGCGCCTGCAAACGCTAGCTACCGCAACGTCTTCGCGCCTGGATCCCCGCCTGCGCGGGGATGACGGGTTCCTTGTGCCGAACGTATTGAAAAAATACCGATGAAATCCCTGAACACCAAAGCGGGCCTGCTCTCGCTGCTGATTTTTCTGAGCTTTCTGGGCCTGTGGTTTCTTGCCACCCTGCCCAGCGGCGGCACACCGGCTATGGCGGCTGCCCAGAGCGCCGAGCAGGCCGAATACAACAAGATGATGGGCAAAGACGCGGGCAGCACCAAGACCACTGGCTTTCCCACCCTGGGGCAAATGGGTGCCACCGTGGTCAAGCAGTTGTCTGACCCGTTTTACGACAACGGGCCCAACGACAAAGGCATTGCGATTCAGCTGGCCCACTCACTGGGCCGCGTGGGGCTGGGCTTTCTGCTGGCTTGCCTGGTGGCGATTCCGCTGGGTTTTGTGATTGGCATGAGCCCGCTGTTGCAGCGCGCGTTTGACCCGTTTATTCAGGTGCTCAAACCCATCAGCCCGCTGGCCTGGATGCCGCTGGCGCTGTACACCATCAAAGATTCGTCGATCTCCGGCGTGTTCGTGATCTTTATCTGCTCGGTGTGGCCGATGCTGCTGAACACGGCCTTTGGTGTGGCCTCGGTCAAGCGCGAGTGGCTGAACGTGGCCAGCACGCTGGAGGTCAAGCCTCTGCGCAAAGCCTTTCAGGTGATCTTGCCCGCCGCCGCCCCCACGATTTTGACCGGCATGCGCATCAGCATGGGCATTGCGTGGCTGGTGATCGTGGCCGCCGAGATGCTGGTGGGCGGCACTGGCATTGGCTACTTTGTCTGGAACGAGTGGAACAACCTGTCACTGACCAATGTGATCTTTGCCATTGTGGTGATCGGCATCGTGGGCATGTTGCTGGACTTGATGTTTGCGCAACTGCAAAAGGCGGTGACGTATGTGGAGTGATGCTGACGCACGCAGCGCCCCTGTCCTTCAAAAGAAAGAACCCAGCATGCAAGGTTTCCTGCGAATCGAAGGCTTGTCCAAGGCATTTGCAGCCGACAAGCCTGTGTTTTCAAACGTCTCGTTCACCTTGGACAAGGGCGAGTTCGTCTGCATCATCGGCCACTCGGGCTGCGGCAAAACCACCATTTTGAATGTGCTGGCCGGGCTGGACACAGCCACCAGCGGCAACGTGTTCATGGACGGCCGCGAGGTCGCAGGCCCCAGCCTGGAGCGCGGCGTGGTGTTTCAAAGCCATGCGCTGATGCCCTGGCTGAGCGTGCGCAAAAACATTGCGTTTACCGTGGTCTCGCGCTGGCCAGACTGGAGCGCCGCACAGGTCAATGCGCATGTGGAAAAGTTTGTGGGTCTGGTCGGCCTGCTGCCCGCCATCGACAAAAAACCCGCGCAACTCTCAGGCGGCATGAAGCAGCGCGTGGGCATTGCCCGGGCCTTTGCGATTCAACCCAAGATGCTGCTGCTGGATGAGCCCTTTGGCGCGCTGGACGCGCTGACCCGCGGCACGATTCAAGACGAGTTGATGACCATCGTGCGCCAGACCCAGCAAACAGTTTTCATGATCACCCACGACGTGGACGAAGCCATATTGCTGGCCGACCGCATCATCTTGATGACGAATGGGCAAGAGCTGCCCTCGGGTGCGAACAGCGATGCGCCTGGCGGCTACGTGCCCGGCGGCATCGCCGAAACCGTCACCAACACCTTGCCCCGCCAGCGCACCCGCGCCGGCCTGCACCACCTGCCCGGCTACTACGAGCTGCGCAACCACATCGTTGATTTCCTGGTCACCCGCGCCAAGGCCGAACACAAGACGACCTAAACAGCCGAACGCAGAGGACGCCAAGGGTACGCAGAGGACGCAAAAGTAAAGCCAAAAATGTTGCTGCTTCCCTTCTGCGTCTTCTGCGGAATCTTCGCGTCCTCTGCGTTCAAATTTTCCCCGATTGCTTTCCCGTTTTTCAAACCACCCACCCTCAAAGGAGACCCTCATGAACCGCAACGACATCACCGAAAAAATCATCACCGTCAAGGTGGCCAAAGGCATCAAATGGGAAGACGTGGCCAAGAAAGTTGGCCACAGCAAAGAGTGGACAACCGCGCTGTGCCTGGGGCAAATGACGGCGACAGCCGAGCAGGCCAAGGTGCTGGGCGAGATTTTTGGCCTCAGCGCCGACGAGCAAAAGTGGCTGCAAGTGGTGCCCTACAAAGGCTCACTGCCCACCCCCGTGCCCACCGATCCATTGATCTACCGCTGGTATGAAATCGTCAGCGTCTACGGCACCACCATCAAAGAGCTGATTCACGAAGAATTTGGCGACGGCATCATGAGCGCCATCGACTTTTCGATGGACATCGTGCGCCAGCCCGACCCCAAGGGCGACCGGGTGAATGTGGTGTTGTCGGGCAAGTTTTTGCCGTACAAAACCTACTGAAGTGTTGAAGTCTTTACTACTAATTGGCGAGTTCAAGTACGAACCGCGTGAAGGGTGAGGTCATAGTGTAAGTTTGGTCATGGGCAGGTTGAAGAACACCTCATGCGGAGTTCGCCAGCCCAGGCACTTTCGAGGTCTGTGATTCAGGCGATCTACGGCGTACTGGACTTGTTCAGGCGTGACGTGGCGCAGACATGAGCCTTTTGGAAAGTATTGGCGCAACAAGCCGTTGGTGTTCTCGTTCAAGCCGCGCTGCCAGGGGCTGTGCGGCTTGGCAAAGAAGACTTGCGCCTGTAGCGACACGGCAAACTGCTCATGCAGCGCGAACTCCGAGCCGTTGTCCAGCGTGATGGTGTGGCAACGCTGCGTGTGGGGCCCCAGCAATTCGATGATCGCCAGGCTGGTTGGTGTTGCGCAACGCCGCGCCAGCGGTCGGGCCAGCGTGTAGCGCGAACACCGATCCACCAGCGTGAGCAGGCCACCCAGGTGGCGTTTGCCCACCACCGTATCGCCCTCCCAGTCGCCGACGCGGCTCTTGCTATCCACGATGGCCGGGCGCAGCTCGATACCAACACGGTTGTTAATCGCACCGCGCTGGGCGCGCTTGGCGCTGCCAGAGCCTCTGCGACGGCGGCGCTTCTTATGGTTGCAGCGCAGCGTGACCGCACCCAGCTCAGGATGAGCGTACACATACAAGTAGATCGACTCGGTACTGACGCGCACGTTGGCCTCAGCAAACAAGCGCGCAGACACCTGCTGAGGCGACAACTGCAAAGCCAAATAGGCACCAACAAGCACCCAGATATCGTGCGTAATACGCCGGGCGTTTCGACTGGATGCTTTGCGTTGAGTACTTAGCTGCTGGGCGTGCTGCGCACAGTAGTGCTGACCGACACAGCCCACACGAAGTTCTCGTTTGATGGTGTCTACGTGACGGCTCAGTTGGCTGGCAATTGCAGCCACGGGGATGGCTTGCCTGTCCAGCGCCTGTATCTGATATCTTTCCTCTTGGCTCAGGTGACGGTAGTTTTTCATGGTTTGCGTAAATGACTGGCTGGTCTTTAAGGCAATCATGGCATCGCCTCCTGAGCCAACCGATTTTTTGGCTTCACGCACTTCGTACTTGAACTCGCCATTTGATAGCTGTTTGAGCAATCAATTCCTGGGCGGGAGGCGCTTTTCCCTAAAAAATGGCCGCTACGTAGGCAGGCTTTGCGGGCTGCGAATGGCGGGCAGGGCTCCCAGCAGGCGAATCAATTCCTGCTGCCGGCCAGTGCCGGTTTTGGTGTAGATCGCCGACAGTTGGCTGCGCACCGTGGGCAGCGACACATTCAGGCGCTGCGCCATTTGGGCGGGTGTGCAGTTTTCCAGCAGCAAGGGAATCAAGCGCGTTTGCGCGGGGCTCAGGCCAAAGGCCCGCATTAAAAAGTCAATGGCGGCACCGGGCTGCTGGGCCGGGTCGACCAGCAACAAAATCACCGAGGCGCGCGTGTGGCCAGCCACGTTGCGGCTGGGCGTGGCCAGGGGCAGCGTGAGTGCCAGCAGGTGTGCGCTGGTTGCGCTTGCCGGGTCGCCAGGCTGCAGCACCAGCGCGCCACCTTGCCCGAGCGCGCAGGCTTGCAGCAAGTCGGCCAGCTCGCCGGTTTGCGGCACCGTTTGCGGCAGGCCTTTGAGCAGGGCGGCCATGCCCGCGTGCTCGCCCAGGCGGCGGGCGCGGGCATTGGCGTAGCGCACGCGCTGGGCACCGTCGATGAACAGCAGGCCAAAGTCCAGCTCGTCCAGGCTGTGGTGAAACACCGCAATCTGCTCCTGAGCATGGCGCATTTGCCAGTGCAGCTCAAACGCGCGGTGAAGGTGCGGCAGCAAAGACTTCATATCGTCCACCTGCGCCCGCGAAAAATCGGGTTCACCGGGGTGGCGAAACAGGCTCAGGTGCATGGGCGGCGCCAGCAGGGGGTCGCTGCCGTCAGACAGCACGCAGGCCAGTACATATTCGGCCGGCATGGTCAGCATGAACTCGCGAAAGTAGGCGGTCTGGCGCAGTTGCTCGGGTGGCACGATGTCGCTGCCCCGCATCACCGCACCCGAGACAAACAGCTTGCGCTCAATGACGGTGTGCAGCATCACATCGTGCTGCCACCAATGGTCTGAGTAGGCGCGGGCCACCGACTCGCTGTGATTAAAGGCCGCATAAAAACTCTGGTCGCGCTGGCCCTTGCCCGCCACCACCAGCATGCCAATCTGCGCCCCAAAGTACTCGGTGAGCGTCTGCACCACCCCGGGCCAGGCGGCATCGTTGCCCACGGCGGCATACAGGCACTGAATCAGCTGGTCGCGCAGGGGTTGTGCGGAGGGTGTCATGGTTGGTCGTTTTGTTAACTATTGTGTGGTTTTTCTGACTGTAAGCCCAAGCTTTTCATTCATGTGACGGATGCGGGCGGTGACGGAGACAGGCAAAAATCTGCCATACCTACCTGAGCCCATGAAATCGGAGTCCCCATGAATTGCAGACCGTACACATTGCTAACCCTTGCCTGGATGGCTATCTTCGGGCTGGGCGCTGCCCTGCCCGCCCAAGCCCAAAACATGAAACCCGGCAACTACGAATACACCACCGTGACCGAAATGATGGGCATGAAAATTCCGGTGGCGTTCAAGCAGTGCGTGACGCAAAAAGACATAGACAGCAACAAGGCCTACGCCAGCCAGCAAGGCGCTGAGGGCTGCACGCCGCCTGAGGTCAAGCGCAACGGCGCGGCCATCGCCATCACGTTTGCCTGCAGCAAGCCCAAAATGACCGGCGAGGGCACCGGCACGGTCAGCGACACGCAGTTTTCCATGAACATGAAAGTCATCCAGCATGAGATGAACAACGCTGTGCTGACGACGCAACTCACCGCCAAACGCCTGGGAGACTGCTGATGCGCCGCCTGATTTCACTCGCTTGGCTTGCGCTGCTCACTGCGCTTGCGCTGCTCAGCCTGCCCGTGCTGGCCATAGACACGGTGCCGACCAAGGACTTGCCCAAATTTCAGGATCTGCCTGGCATCAAGCGCTTTGCCGGTTCGGTGCTGGTGTTTCGCGACGATGTGGCTTATGACGAGGTATCTTTTCCGACGGGCAAAGTGACTTTTGCAGACGGAAAAATAAGCGTTGCCAAAACCCAGGCCAAAGCCGGGCAGCGAAGCATGCTGGTGTACGTGGCACCCCCGGGTCGCTCACCGCTGGAAGTGCTGCGCAACTACCAGGCCGACTTGAAAAGTACGGGTTTTGCGCCGGTGTTCGAGTGCGAGGGCGAGGCCTGCGGCATGGAAAGCACGTTGACCGATGGCAACAACTTTGGTTTTGGCAACACCTTGTTTAAAGACGCCAGCTTTTCAACCGAGCGTGGCACGGCCCACGTGTGCGCAGGGGGTGCGCAAATCACTGGCCTTCGCTACGCGCTGGCAGGCAATGCGGCCGCCGGCGAAACCGTGGCGGTGCTGACCTGGCGGCCGCTGGTCAAGGGCTATGCCTATTCCTGCCCCGATGCGCAGGAGAACCACACCTCGGTGATCGTGTTCAGGGTGCAAGCCAAGGCGATGGAACAACAAATGACCACGGTGAGCGCCAGCGAAATGACCTCGCAGCTCACGGCCAACGGCAAAGTGGCGATTTACGGCATATTGTTTGACAGCGGCAAAGCCGACATCAAGCCGGAGTCCAAGGCCTCGCTGGACGAGATTGGCAAGCTGATGAAGGCCTCGTCAGCCCTGAAGCTGCATGTGGTGGGCCACACCGACAACGCGGGCGGCCTGGAAGGCAACTTTGACCTGTCCAAGCGCCGGGCGGGCGCTGTGAAAGACGCGTTAGTCAAGCAATACGGCATTGCCGCTGACAGGCTCACGGCCAACGGCGTGTCGTATCTGGCACCCGTGTCCACCAACGGCACGGACGCGGGCCGAGCCAAAAACCGGCGCGTGGAACTGGTGCTGTTTTAAATAGGAGCTGTTTGCATGAAGACACGACCCTCACACCCCCAACTGACCCACGCACTGCAGCTGGCCTGCGCCGTACTGGCACTGGCCGCCGCTTGCGCCCAGGCCCAGCCCAGCGACACCTGGTCTAACGTGCCACAAGCCAGCGACGACCGCTACACCAACCCCAAAAGCAAGGTCTACGCAGGCCCCAACGGCTGGTGGAACTTTGGCCAGACACGGGCGTTGCTGGGCGGCAAGCCGCTGCACGACTTCAAGGGTGGGCTCAATTCCAACAGCGACGTACTCATGAATGTGTCGCAGGCCAACAAATTGCATGTGACCACGCTGGACTTTGGCTCAGCGCGTCCACCACCCGGTCAATACACAGCCAGCGCCAAGGCTGATCTGGCGCAAAAGAAAGTGCGCGTGAGTTTTTCAGACGTCAATAACAACAAGATTCTGGACTGGGCCAGCGCCGACAAGGCGGGCGTGGTCACAGTTGCACTGGTCAACGGCTTTACCTACATCACGCTGCGCCAGGTACGGCTGGAGCCGTCGGCGGTCTACAACACGGGTGACAACAAGCAGGTCATGACGATTGGGTTTGAAGGGGCGCTGGCACCTTGAGTCTGACCTCGATTTTTCTGGTGTGTGGGGCGGTTTTGAAGTCAAAACAGCCACACGCCCAGGTGTTTATTGCTCAAGCAGCTATCAAAAGCATAGTGATTGAGCCGCTTGAACTCATTCCCTCTTCAATCCCCATCCACACTCGCACTCCACCGATCCCCCCAATCCTGCACCTGCCCTAGCTCCCGTCGGTCGCGTTTGGTGGGGCGGCCGCTGGGGTAGTCCAGGGCGGGTTCGGGGGCCAGGCGGCGGTGTTCGGCGGCGGCTTCTCGGGTGGTTTTGGAGCTTTCCGTTTCTTCGTACAGCAAAGCGGCCTGGGGCGCGCCGCCGCGTGAGGCGCTGATGCCTTTCACATCCACGGTGCGAATCACCGGGCCCACGCGCACCGAAACCTGGTCGCCGGGCTTGACTTCGCGGGCGGGTTTGACGGTGGCGTCGTTCACGCGTACCTGGCCTTTGTCGATGGCCTCGCTGGCCAGGCTGCGGGTTTTATAAAAGCGCGCGGCCCACAGCCATTTGTCGATGCGTTGTTTGTCGGGCGGCAGTTTGTTCGGTGGGTTCATGCGGTGGGATTGTCCAACGGTAAGTTGGCCCGCGCATCCAGGCCGTTGACGACTCCATGCAGCTCGCGGTTGTCCAACGCCAGGCTGCCGCCGAGCGCCGCCACAATTTCATGGCAAATCGCCAGGCCCAGGCCGGACCCTTGATGGCCATCCCCCGGCACCCTGCCAGACGAAAACGGCTGGAACAGGCGCGGGCGCAGCTCCTCGCTGATGCCAGGCCCACAGTCGGCCACCGTCAGCGTGGCATGTGAGCCCTCGTGCGTCAGCCGCACCGACAGCGCGCTGCCTGCCGGCGAGTGGGCGATCGCGTTGTGCAGCAGGTTGCGGGAGAGCTCGCGCAGCATCCAGTCGTGGGCGCGCACAGGAGCCGCTTGCGTGGTGATGTCAAAGTCCAGGTCTTTGTCGGCAATCAGCGGCGACAGGTCGAGCGCCACTTCGCGCAGCACCACAGCCCAATCGGTCACCAGCCCAGGCATTTGCTGGCGCAGTTGCTCTACTTTTGCGAGCGACAGCATCTGGTTGGCCAGCACGGTGGCGCGTTGCACGGTGCCTTCAATTTCCTCTAAAGCCTGGTCGGCGGGCACGTCGCCGCGCCGGGCCGATTGCACCTGGGTGGTGAGCACGGCCAGCGGTGTGCGCAGCTGATGGGCGGTGTCGCGCACAAAGCGTTTCTGGTGCTCCAGCAGGTGTTTCAGGCGGGCCATCACGCCATTGGTGGCCTCCAGCAGCGGCAGCAGTTCGCGCGGCGCGTCGGGCGCGGCAATCGGTGTGAGCTGGCCTTCGGGGCGGTCTTGCAGCTCACGGCTGATGCGGCGCACCGGGCGGGTGGCGCGCTGCACCACCCAGACCACCACGCCCGCAATCACCACAATCAACACCGCCTGGCGAACCAGCGTGGCCTGCAAGAGGCTTTGGGCCAGGGCCTGGCGCAGCTCCAGCGTTTCGGCCACCTGAATCACGGCCATGCCGCGTCCGTTCTGGCTGGCCACGGGTTGCAGCAGCACGGCCACGCGCACCGGGCGGCCCTGGTACTGGTCGTCGTAAAAATCAACCAGCGCGGCATACAGGCCCCGGTCGGGAATGCGGCCGGTCCAGCGCGGCAGGTCGGCAAAGCCCGAGACGGTGTCGCCCTTCAAATTGCCCACGCGGTAATACAACTGGCTCTGGTTGTCGGCCTCAAACGCCTCCAGCGCGGCGTAAGGCAGGTTGGGCTTGATGGTGGCGCGCTCGTCAAAACCCTCAATCTCCAGCAGCTCGCCGATGGATTTGGCCGACGCCAGCAAGGTGCGGTCATAGGCGGTGTTGACCGCGTCCAGCGTTTGCTGATGGGCGCTGTAGGTGTTGAAGGCCAGCAGCGCCACCACCGGCAGCAGGATGCCCAGCAACAGGCGGCGGCGCAGGGACAAGTTCAAGCCAGTGCTTTCAGTAAATAACCCAGCCCGCGCAAGGTCACCAGGCTCACCCCCGTGCCCACGAGCTTTTTGCGCAGCCGGTAGGCCACCACTTCAAGCGCTTGCGGAGCCACATCGGCCTCGCCGGCAAACACGCGCTCAAACAGCGCTTCTTTGGCCACCGCGTGGCCGGGGCGGGCCATCAGCGCCTGCATCAGCGCCAGCTCGCGCGGGGGCAGCTCCAGGGGCTGGTCGCCGTGGTAAATCGCACCGCTCTCTTTTTCATAGCTGATTGAGCAGATTTTGCTTGGGGTAGTGGCCGATCTGGTTTGATTTTCGGCCTTCACCCCGTTGTGGCGCCGGTGCAGCGCCCGCAGCCGTGCCTCCAGCTCGTCCAGGTCAAAGGGCTTGGGCAGGTAGTCGTCAGCGCCTGCGTTCAAGCCGCCAATGCGGTCACCCACCGTGCCCCGCGCCGTCAGGATCAGCACCGGTGTGGCCAGGCCCTGGGCGCGGGCATGGGCCAGCACCTCCAGACCGTCCATGCCGGGCAGGGTCAAGTCCAGCAGCACCAGCTCGGGCTGGGTTGAGCGCCAGAGGTCTAGCGCCTGTTTGCCATCGCGGCAGCCCGTGACCTGCATGCCACGGCGGCGCAGGGTGCGGGCCAGCGTGGTTTGCATGGCCTCGTCGTCTTCAACCAGCAATACGTTCATGGATTTGAGTATGCAGGGTGACGGCTACGCAGTTTCCCTAGTCTGCCCGGACAGCCAATTGACAGCCAGAGCTCGCAACATCGCTGTCAGAACGATGGAGACCCAACATGCAACGCAACACTTTCTTGAAGTCGCTGGCCGCCCTGGCTGCGGTGGGCTGCTTGCCACAGGCCCATGCCGCACCGAGCCTGAAGCTGATGATTCCGGCCAACCCGGGCGGCGGCTGGGACACCACGGGGCGTGCGCTGGGCCAAGCCTTGCAAGAGGCCAAGCTGGTCGATGCCGTGACCTACGAGAACAAGGGCGGGGCGGCCGGTGCTATCGGGCTGGCGCAGTTTGTCAACGCCAGCAAAGGCGACCCCAACGCGCTGATGCTGATGGGCGCGGTGATGTTGGGCGGCATCATCACGGGCAAGCCACCGGTCACGCTGAGCCAGGCCACGCCCGTTGCGCGGCTGACCAGTGAATACAACGTGTTTGTGGTGCCCGCCGGGTCGCCGCTTAAAAACATGAAAGACGTGGTCGCACAGCTGAGAAAAGACCCGGCCAGCGTGAAGTGGGGCGGCGG
Source organism: Comamonadaceae bacterium (assembly GCA_013297875.1). GTDB lineage: Bacteria > Pseudomonadota > Gammaproteobacteria > Burkholderiales > Burkholderiaceae_C > JAAFIW01. Next base: position 50,682 of record JAAFIW010000006.1, read on the forward strand.
CTCGCGGGGCTCCACCGAGCACATTGCCGCCTGCATGCTGGCGCGCGGCGCAGGCGTGGATCCCAAGCAGGTGAACTATGTGCCGTTTCGCGGCGGTGGCGAAGCGGCAGCGGCCATTCTGGGGGGCAACGTCACCATGGGCGGCAGCGGCTACAGCGAGTTTGCGCCCTTCATCGACAGCGGCAAGATGCGCATGGTGGGCGTGACCTCGCAAAAGCGCTTGCCGGGCATTGATGCGCCGACGCTGAAAGAGCAGGGCTTTGATGTGATTTTGGGCAACTGGCGCGGCGTGTATGCGGCCCCCGGCATCAGCGCCGGTGAGCGCGATGCGCTGACGCAACGGGTGGTGGCCGCCACCCGCCACAAATCGTGGGCAGACGCCGTACAAAAAAACAAATGGACGCCCTCGCTGCTCACGGGCAAGGAGTTTGATGAGTTTGTGGACTACGAGTTTTCGGCGCTGCGGGCCATCATGTACCTGTCGGGCATGGTGTGAGTACAAAAGAAGGCCGTACGCGAATACCCTGGTTTTTTAGCCCGTAGCCACACGCCACCGCGCGGCAATACGCGCAAAAATCAAGTCACCCGTTTTTGTTGAAACCCCCAAGGAAATTGATATGCGTAGAGACCAATTCTTAAAGTCCATGGCCGCTTTGGCGGCAGCCGGTGTGTTGCCCATGTCGGCCCGCGCCGCAGCCAATCTGAAAATGATGATTCCGGCCAACCCCGGCGGCGGCTGGGACACGACGGGCCGCGCTTTAGGCAAGGCCCTGACCGACGGCAAACTGGCCGATTCGATTCAGTACGACAACAAAGGTGGCGCGGCCGGTGCCATTGGCCTGGCGCAGTTTGTGAACTCGGCCAAGGGCGACGGCAACTCGCTGATGATGATGGGCGCGGTCATGCTGGGCGGCATCATCACCGGCAAGCCGCCGGTCAGCATCACGCAGGCCACGCCGATTGCGCGCATCACCAGCGAATTCAATGTGTTTGTTCTGCCCGCTGAATCACCACTGAAAAGCATGAAAGACGTGGTCGAGCAGCTGAAAAAAGACCCCGGCAGCGTGAAGTGGGGGGGCGGCTCGCGCGGCTCCACCGAGCACATTGCGGCCTGCATGCTGGCGCGCGACGTGGGCGTGGACCCCAAAAAAATCAACTACGTGGCCTTTCGCGGCGGCGGTGAGGCCACGGCGGCGATTCTGGGCGGCAACGTCACCGTGGGCGGCAGCGGCTACAGCGAGTTTGCCGAGTACATCACCACCAAGAAAATGCGCCCGATTGGCGTCACATCCGAAAAACGGCTGGCCGGCATCAACGTGCCGACGATGAAAGAGCAGGGCTACAACGTGGTGCTGGGTAACTGGCGGGGTGTGTATGGCGCGCCGGGCATCACGCCCGAGCAGCGTGCGGCGCTGACCGACCTGGTCGTGAAAGCCACGCAAACCAAAACCTGGAGCGAGGCGCTGGAGAAAAACAACTGGACGCCTGCTGTGCTCACGGGCAAAGCCTTTGACGAGTTTGTTGATAGTGAGTTTGCCTCGCTGCGCGCGGTGATGCACCTGTCGGGAATGATTTGACATGAGCGACACCACGCCAACGCCCGACGCCTACCGCGCCGCGCCGTGCAACGAGATTGCGCTGGGCCTGGGCATCCTGGCCGTGGGCGCGGGCCTGGCCGTCGGTGCCGTCACGATCTCGTCAGACGCAGGCTACGGCGGCGTCGGCCCCAACTTTTTCCCCTGGGTGATTGCGGTGGTGCTGGTGCTGTGTGGTGCCTTGCTGATTTATGAAAGCCGTACCGGCGGCTTTCGAAGCATGGAAGAGCCCTCGGGCTCGGCCAGCGGCCACTGGGTGGGTTTTGCCTGGGTGTCGGCTGGCATTCTGGCCAACGCCGCCGTGATCACGACCCTGGGTTTTATCTTGAGCTGCACCCTGTGCTTTGTGCTGGCCGTGCGCGGCTTCAAAGCTGCCAGCGGCACACCCGAGCGCGGCATCAAATCATGGCTGCGCGACAGCTTCATCGGCTTTTGCATTGCAGGGCCGGTGTACTGGATGTTCACCAAATTGCTGGCCATCAACTTGCCGGGGCTCACCAGCACGGGGTGGTTGTAGGTTGCTCAAGCAAAAATGTTCCGAATGACCGTTGAACGCAGAGGACGCAGAGGGTTCGCAGAGGACGCAAAAAAACAGCCGGGGCCGCTGCATCTGACTTCTTCAACCTGATTGCAGGTTGGCTTATTCCTCTGCGAACTCTGCGCATCCTTTGCGTCCTCTGCGTTCAAATTTGTCCCTGACTTCTCTCTGACTTTTGCATCGCACTTAAAAAATCACAACAACGAAACAACACCATGGACACCTTGAACCTTTTGATGACGGGCTTTGCCACGGCCATCACGCCCTATAACCTGATGTGGTGCTTTATCGGCTGCGTCATCGGCACGGCGGTTGGCGTGTTGCCGGGCATTGGTCCGGCGGTGGCGGTCGCCATGTTGTTGCCGATCACCACCAAGGTCGATGTGACGGCGTCGATGATCTTTTTTGCGGGCATCTACTACGGCGCGATGTATGGCGGCTCCACCACTTCCATTTTGTTGAACACACCGGGTGAATCGGGCTCCATGGTCACGGCAATGGAAGGTAACAAAATGGCCAAAAACGGCCGGGCGGGCGCGGCGCTGGCCACGGCGGCCATTGGCTCTTTTGTGGCCGGCACCATTGCCACCATCGGCGTCACGTTTTTTGCCCCGCTGGTCGCGCAATACGCCGTCAAACTCGGTCCACCGGAGTATTTTTTGCTGATGGTGCTGGCCTTTACCACCGTGAGCGCGGTGCTGGGCAAGAGCACCCTGCGCGGCATGACGGCGCTGTTCATCGGCCTGGCCATTGGCCTGATTGGCATTGACCAGATATCGGCCCAGCCGCGCTACACCGGCGGCGTGCCCGAGCTGCTGGACGGCATTGAAGTGGTGCTGATTGCCGTGGGCCTGTTTGCCGTGGGCGAGGCGCTATACCACGTGCTCTACGAAGGCAAAGCCGCCGAAACCCGCAACCCCATGAGCAAGGTGCACATGACCGGCGCCGAGTGGCGCCGCTCCTGGCCCGCCTGGCTGCGCGCCACCGCTATTGGTTTTCCGTTTGGCACCATTCCGGCAGGCGGCAGCGAAATACCCACGTTTTTAAGCTATGCCACCGAGAAAAAACTCTCCAAGCACCCCGAAGAATTTGGCACCACTGGCGCGATTGAAGGCGTTGCAGGCCCTGAGGCGGCCAACAACGCCGCGATTACCGCCACCCTGATTCCGCTGCTCACCCTGGGCATTCCAACGTCTAACACCACGGCCATCTTGTTGGGTGCGTTTCAAAACTACGGCATCCAACCCGGCCCCCAGCTGTTTCAAACCTCGGCGGCTTTGGTGTGGGCGCTGATTGCCTCGCTGTACATCGGCAACGTGATGCTGCTGATCTTGAACCTGCCGCTGGTAGGCCTGTGGGTCAAGCTGCTGAAGATTCCCAAACCGCATCTGTACGCCGGCATCCTGATTTTTGCCACCGTCGGCGTCTACGGCATGCGCCAAAGCGCTTTCGACCTGGTGCTGCTCTACGCCATTGGCCTGCTGGGCGTGGTGATGCGGCGCTTCGACTTTCCCACCGCGCCCGTGGTGGTCGGCATGATTTTGGGCCCCCTGGCCGAGGCACAAATGCGCAATGCGCTGTCGATTGGCGAAGGCAAGTGGACGGTGTTTTTGCAGCGCCCCGGCTCGGTGACGCTGCTGGTGGTGATCGTGGCGGTGCTGCTGTTGCCGCGGGCGATCAAAATGTGGCAGGCGCGCAGGGCTTAGCGCCATGACGGCATGTCAAGAAGCCTCAGCAGAGGTTCCTGAAGTGTCGTAGGTTAGTGATTAGCACTATGAAAATAATAGCTGCTTGAGCCCTATCTATATGGGCTGGTACCCGAATTGACCTGAAAAGGCGCAGGCCTCAGGCCGTCATTCCCGCGCAGGCGGGAATCTAGTGCTTGCGTCCCCCGATCAGCTCTAGGGCAGGCTCTGTGCCGGAATGACGGCTTGCTTGTGTCACGGGCATGTGTCTAATCAGGTCATTTCACCTCAAGGGAGTCCCGCATGACACAAGGCACAAACACCCCAAAACGCAGAGTCTGGCTGGCCACTTGGCTCGGCACCGCCGTGCTGCTGACGGCCTGTGGCGGTGGTGGTAGCGACGCGCCGATTGCGCCAGCACCACCCATTGCCGGGCAGGGCGCAGCGCCCTCCCCAGCGCCTTTGCCGCAACCGGCAGCATCCCAACCGTCAGCGGCAACGGCACCACCACCCGCCGCAAGCCCGTCTGTTGCGCCCGCACCGGCCCCCGGGCTCGCACCAACGCCTACCCCCACACCGGCACCGCTGCCAGCACCAGCACCAGCACCAGCACCAGCACCCGCACCCGCACCCGCACCCGCACCCGCACCCGCACCCGCACCCGCCGAAGCTCCGGGCATACGCCTGATGCTGGGCACCACAGCAGGTGCCGGCAATCTGGATGGAACCGGCGCTGTTGCGCGGTTTTCCTCACCCAGCGGTTTGGTTCGTGATGCGGCGGGTAACGTTTACGTGGCTGATTCCGGTAATTTCACCGTGCGCAAAATCAGTCCGTCGGGCCAGGTCAGCACGCTGGCGGGTTCGGCGGGTGTGTCGGGTTTTGCCGACGGTGCTGGCAGTCAGGCGCGCTTTTCCAAGCTGGTGGGCATGGCGCTGGATCGGGCAGGCAATGTGTTTGTGACCGATGCAGGACGGATTCGCAAAGTAACACCTACGGGCTTGGTCAGCACACTGCAAGTCTCACCCACTAGCGATTTTGCGTTGGATGGCATCTACAACACCCTGGCGCTAGACGGTCAAGACAATTTCTACGCCACTTCGGGCAACAACATTCGCCGCGTCACGTCGGCAGGACGAACGTCGGTTTTTCCCCTGACGGGCAGCACGTATGTCCCCGATCGTGGCGTGTCTGACGATGGTCGCGCCGACCTGGCCAGCTTCAACTCGCCCTATGGAATAGCCGTGGCTGCCGACGGCTCGGTGTTCGTCTCGGAGCCGCCTAGCTGTGTGGTGCGAAAAATCAGCATCCTGGGTTTTGTGAGCACGCTGGCGGGTACGGCCCTAGCGTGCGGCTCAACCGACGGCGTAGGCAACGCCGCGCGCCTGTCGTACCCCACAGGCATGACGCTGGACGCTTCTGGTAACGTGGTGGTAGCCGAATCGGGCACGGCCCGGCTGCGCCAGATCAGCCCGCAAGGCGTCGTCACTACGCGGTCTGCCGCCTACCCTGTGGCCCAGCAGCCCAAATCCTTGGGCTACGTAGGTCTGGCACTGGATGCGCAAGGCGTCGCCTATGTGGCCGACACCGTGAACTCGCACATTTTGAAAATAGAGCCAGACGGTGCGACAGCCATCTGGGCCGGATCCTCTGATAGTCGATCAGGACACGCCTCACTGGGCTTGTCTGCCGATGTGAAAGGCAACCTGTATGCCCTGCGAATCAGCCAAAATCCGTTGAGTCCACCGCCGCCTCCCTTTATGGGTGTTTGGGAGATCGTTCCCACCACTTACGATATTGTGAAAATCACGCCCGTCGGGGAGCTTGTGCCGCAACTCCGGTTTGAAGCCTGGATGCTTGACCCTCGTGTTGCTATTGACCGCCAGGGCAGTTTTTATTGGTTAAGCAACAGTACGGTTCGTCCGACAGGTACCGCAGTCATCAAGTCAACGCCCGCCGGCGTGACCAGCACCGTATGGTCTACCACCGCTTTTTCTCCCACTCGGGTGGAGGTGGACGGCAGCGGCAGCGTCTATGTGGCGGGCCTTGATGCAGAAAAGCCCAATCCGCTTTCGGGTATTGCCCACAGGGCTGTTCGCCTGGTCAAAATTTCACCTACGGGGGAAGTCCTGGATTTGCTGAAGGACGGGTTGCTCACCGTTCCTGCTGCAGCAAGCCGTATTGAGATTGCCTCGATCGGCAGTGGCAATCTGGTTATGGCCTCGGCTAACGCCGTTCGACTGGTCAGCCCGACTGGTTTGATTCAGCGTCTGGCGGGGCGCGACGGGCAGGTCGGGTCAACCGATGGCGCTGGCATGGCTGCTCTGTTCGGAGAAATCCGCAGTTTGGTGGCTGATCTGAACGGTAACCTCTATGCAGCAGACACCACCGCCAACACGGTGCGCAAAATTACCCCTCAGGGCGTGGTGACCACGGTGGTGGGCAAATCCGGCTCCATCGGCATGTCCCTGGGTGACTTGCCCGGCAGTCTGGCGCAACTCAAGGGGCTGGCACTAGGCCCTAACGGAAATACTTTGTATATCGATACGGATCAAGCCGTGTTGCGGGTGACGCTACCCTAAAGAGCAAAACCGCTTTGCGTATGCTGCGCCGACGTTTCTACAGAATCTGCACACCATGCCCCCACCCACCCCCAAAAAACCCTTCGCGATGATTCGCGAATTTCACCTGGCCGACTGGTTCACCCTGGGCAATGCGGCGTGCGGTACCTGGGCGCTGTTTTCAGTGATGGCCTATCTGGAGCGGCGTGACGTCTGGCACGTTTACATGGCGTGCACCCTGGTGCTGGTGGCCCTGGTGTTTGATGTGCTGGATGGCCGCATTGCGCGCTGGCGGCAAAAGTCGTCGGCCCTGGGCCGCGAGCTGGATTCGCTGGCCGATGTGATCTCGTTTGGCGTGGCCCCGGCAGTGATTGCCTACGGCTGCGGCATGCAAGGCTTGTATGACTGCATCGTGCTGGTGTTTTTCGTGGCCTGCGGCGTCTCGCGTCTGGCGCGCTACAACGTGACGGCCGAAGCCATGGCCGACGACACGGGCAAGGTCAGTCACTTCGAGGGCACGCCCATTCCCACTTCCATCGTGCTGGTGGGCCTGCTGGCCTGGGCCGCCGCGGCAGGCGCGATAGGCACCAACCTGTGGCTGGGCCACATCACCTTGCTGGGCTATAAATTCCACCCGCTGGTGGTGCTGTTTGCCATCTCCGGCTCGCTGATGATCAGCCGCTTGCGGATTCCCAAGCCTTGAGGGCCTATGCAACGCTTCACCATATCCCTTGACGCCACTCTGGCTGAGCAATTTGACCAGTTGATCGCCCAACGCAGCTATGGCAACCGGTCCGAAGCTGTGCGCGACTTGATCCGGGCCGAGCTGGGCACCGCCAGCTTGGGGGGCAGCGCCAGCTTGCAAGGCCAGGCCGCACGGCAGGTGGCCAAGTGGTGTGTGGCCACGGTGACCTATGTGTACGACCACCACGACCACACGGCAGCCCGGCGCGTGTTGAGCCTTCAACACGACCACCACGACCTGGTGGTCACCTGTAGCCATGTTCACCTGGATCACCACGACTGCCTGGAAACCGTGGTGCTGCGCGGCTCGCTGAAGGCTGTACAAGCCCTGGCTGAACAACTGGTTGCCTTGCGCGGCGTGCGCCATGGCAGCATCCATGTGGTGCCGTTGGATCAGGATCAACCGCACAGACACGGCGCACCTGCAAGCGCCGCCCACACCCACCTGAAACCCCTGACTTAGCCGAGGTTTTTCGGGTTGCATCCAGTTGATGTGATCGTGCGTAAGAAGTATGAATAATCCAGATTACGTCTTAAAGTCCCACCATTTCCAACCCGCTGCTGCGCAACAACCCGGTTCGCTGATGACATTCCAACTCACACCCCTCACCGCACTCCTGGCCAGCATGGGCCTGTTGACCCCTTGTGCATTTGCACAGTCAGCCCCGGACGCTGCACCCGACAAGGTGCTCAATACCGTCACCGTCGAAGGCTCGCGCAACAGCCAGCTGGGTGTGGCCGATTCGGCCAATGGCGGTGTCATCACGCAGCAGCAGCTGGAGGCGCGCACCGTGTACCGCGCCGGTGAAATGCTGGAAGCCGTGCCGGGCCTGGTGGTCAGCCAGCACAGTGGCGAAGGCAAGGCCAACCAGTTTTATTTGCGTGGCTTCAACCTGGACCATGGCACCGACTTGCGTACCACCATCGATGGCATGCCGGTCAATCAGCGCAGCCACGGCCACGGCCAGGGCTGGACCGATCTGAATTTTCTGATTCCCGAGCTGACGACCCGGCTCGATTACCGCAAAGGCCCGTTTTATGCGGCCGAAGGCGACTTTGCCTCGGCTGGTGCCGTCAGCGCCGTGTACGCCAACACGCTGGCCAAAGGCATTGCCAGCCTGGGCCTGGGGCAAAACGGTTTTCGGCGGGTGCTGCTGGCTGACTCACCCAAAGTGGGCAATGGCAACCTGCTGTATGCCATTGAGCTGTTTGGCAACGACGGGCCTTATCTGCGGCCCGACAACTACCGCAAATTCAACAGCGTGCTGCGCTACAGCCAGGGCACCGAAAAAGACGGCTTCAACATCACCGGAATGGCCTACAGCGCCAAATGGAACGCCACCGACCAGATTCCCAAGCGCGCGGTAGACGACGGCAGCCTGAACCGCTTTGGTTTGATCGACCCCACCGACGGCGGCAAGGCCGAGCGCTTCAGCCTGTCGGGCGCCTGGGCACAGTCGAGCGCCAACAGCGCCACCAAAATCAATGCCTACGCCATCTATAACAAGCTGGATCTGTTTTCCAACTTCACCTATTTTCTGGACGACCCGGTCAATGGCGACCAGTTTGCCCAGCCCGACAAGCGCTACACCACCGGCTTGAACGCCAGCCACACCTGGCTGACGACGCTGTTGGGCCGCGAATCGGAAACCACCGTGGGTCTGCAACTGCAAAACGACAACATCTACAACGGCCTGTACAGCACCGCAGCCCGCCAGCGCATCAGCACCACGCGGCAGGACCACATCGTGGAAAGCAACCTGGGCCTCTACGCCGAAAACACCACCTTCTGGAGCGACAAAGTGCGCACCGTGGCGGGCTTGCGGGCCGACAGCTACCGCATGAACGTGCGCAGCGACAACGCTTTGAACTCAGGCTCGGTCAACGGCAGCCTGGGCAGCCCCAAGCTGGCGTTGATCCTGGGCCCGTGGAACAAAACCGAGTTTTACGTCAACTGGGGACGCGGCTTTCACAGCAACGATGCGCGCGGTGCCACCATTCGCGTCGACCCCAAAACCGGCGACCCAGCTGACCGCGTGCCGCCACTGGTGCGCTCCAAGGGCTTTGAGCTGGGCGTGCGCAGCGAAATCATTCCCGGCCTGCAAAGCGCACTGTCGCTGTACCAGCTGGACTTTGCCTCCGAGCTGCTGTTTGTCGGCGACGCCGGCACAACCGAAGCCAGCCGCCCCAGCCGCCGCACCGGCATTGAATTTTCCAACTACTACCGCGCCACGAAATGGCTCACGGTGGACGCCGACATTGCGTTTGCCCGCGCCCGCTTTCGCGATGCCAACCCGGTGGGCAACCGCATTCCTGGCGCGGTAGAAGGCGTCGCCTCAGTGGCGCTGGCGGTGGACAAGCTGGGGCCTTACTACGGCGCGCTGCAACTGCGCTACTTTGGTCCCCGGCCTTTGGTTGAAGACAACTCAGTGCGCAGTAAAAAAACCGTCACGCTGAACGGCCGTATCGGCTACAAATTCAGCCCCAGCCTTCGCGTGGAGCTGGAAGGCTTCAACCTGACGAATCGCAAAGATTCCGCCATCGACTACTACTACACCTCACGCCTGGCCAATGAGGCAGCTGCGGTGGATGACATTCACTTTCACCCGATTGAATCGCGCTCATTCCGGTTGACCTTGATTGCCAATTTTTGAGGCTATCGGCGCAAGCGACAGCCAGCAAGGCTTGAGCAAAGTGATCACTTCACCTCGAAGCGGGCGGTAGCAGCGGGCTTGCCCGCAAGGGTCACCACGGCAATGCCCTTGGTGCCTTTGGCTACTTTGAAGCTGCCCTTGGCTTCGAATTTGTCACCCGAGGGGGCCAGTTCCACATCAGACTTTTCTGTGCCATTGAGTAAGGTGACTTTGGCCTTGCCACCGTCCAGCTTGACAGCCTTGCCGTGGTCATTGACGTAGACCTGAATCAGGTCAGGCTTGGCCACGATTTCAAAGTCCAGCGCCTTGGTTTCGACAAAGATGCCACCGTGCTTGGCGGTGTGATCGTCTTTGGCCAGCGCGGCAGACGCGCCGATGGCGAACGATGCCAGGGTTGCGATGGAGATAGCGACGATTTTCAGTTTCATGGTGAGTGCCTTTCTTGGGTTGGCGGTTGAGGGAACAGGTTAAAACGACTCAGAGCCTGAATCGGCCACCAGCGCTTCAATCGGCTTGCGGCCGAATAGCGCCACCATGGCGGGTGTGAGAAAAGAGTCCAGCAGCGTGGAGGTGATGAGGCCCGAAAAAATCACCACTGCCACCGGGTGCAAGATTTCAGTGCCCGGCATGTCGGCCTCAAATAGCAGCGGTGCCAGCGCCAGCGCGGCGACCAGCGCGGTCATCAGCACAGGCGTCAGCCGCTCTTTTGAGCCCCGCAGCAGCATCTGGGTGTCGAAGTTCTCGCCTTCGAATGCACACAGGTTGATGTAGTGCGACACCTTCAAGATGCCGTTGCGAATGGCGATGCCCGCCAGCGTGATGAAGCCCACCAGCGCTGCCACGGAGAGTGGCTGGCCCGATAGCCACAGCCCCACCACCGCGCCGACGAGCGCCAGCGGAATATTGGCCATGATGATGGCGGCCAGCACGCCCGAGCGGTAGCGTGAGTACAGGATGAGAAAGATCATCGCCACCGAGGCCAGCGACAAGAGGCCAATCAAACGTGAAGCCTCTTCCTGCGCTTGAAACTGCCCACCGATGGTGATGAAGTAGCCCTCGGGTAGCTTGGTCTCGGCAATGGCGGCGCGCATGTCGGCCACTACTTCACTGAGCGCCCGGCCCTGCGCATTGGCCGACAGCACAATGCGGCGGCGGCCATCGTCGCGGCTGACCTGGTTGGGGCCGTCGGCTTCCTGCACGCTGGCCAGCTGGCTTAAGGGCACGCGGCCTGCGGGCGTGTCGATCATCAAGTTGCGCAGGCCTTCGATGCCGCGTGAGGCCTCGGGCAGGCGCAGCACCAGGTTGAAGCGGCGGCTGCCTTCCACCACTTGCGTCACCTTTTCGCCGTCAATCAGCACCTGCAACTCTTGCAGCAGCTTGGCCGGCGCTATGCCCAGCCCCAGCGCACGGTCGTAGTCCACCTGCACGCGAATTTGCGGCGTGAGCACCTGCTTCTCCACCTCCAGGTCTACCACGCCGGGCAGCGCCGACAGCTTCAGGCGCAGCGCTTCGGCCTGCCCGCGCAAATTGTCCAGGTCGTCGCCGTAAATCTTGATGGCAATTTGCGAGCGCACGCCCGACAGCATGTGGTCAATGCGGTGGCTGATGGGCTGGCCGATGCCAATGGCTGCAGGCAAGCTGGCCAGACGCGCCCGAATGTCGGCATACACCTGCTCCACGCTGCGCTCGCTGCGTTTGAGCTTGATATCCAGCTCGGATACATGTACCCCTTCGGCATGTTCATCCAACTCGGCGCGGCCCGAGCGGCGGCCCACATGCTCGGCCTCGGGCACACCTTTCAATGCGCTTTCGGCAATGGCACCGATGCGGGTGGATTCGGTCAGGGTGGTGCCGGGGTTCAGGCGTATGCCCACCAAAGCCACGCCTTCGTTGAACGGCGGCAAAAACGTGGTGGGGAAAAACGGCACCGCCGCCATCGCCGCCAGCGCAGCAATGACACCAGCGCCCAGCCAACGGCGCGGGTGGCGCAGCACTGCTGCCAGCATACGCGTGTACCGCGCTTTCACCCACACCTGGGCGCGCGTGTCGCCGTGGTGCAGGCTTTTCATGTTGGGCAGCAGGTAGTAAGCCAGTACCGGCGTGACGGTGACGGACACCACCATGGAGGCCAGCATGGCCACGATGTAGGCAACCGCCAGGGGCTGCATCAAGCGGCCTTCAATGCCGGGCAAAAAGAACAGCGGAATCAGCACCAGCACCACAATCACCGTGGCAATCACGATGCCCGAGCGCACTTCTAAAGTGGCTTTGGCAATCAACTCCAGCGGCCCCAAGCGTTTCTCGGGGTGCGCCGCCCTGTCCAGCTTCAATCGGCGCAGCACGTTTTCCACCCCCACCACCGCATCGTCGACCAGCTCGCCAATGGCAATCGTCAAGCCGCCCAAGGTCATGGTGTTGATGGAAAAACCAAAGTACTTGAACACCAGCACCGTGGCCATGAACGACAGCGGAATGGCCACCAGCGAAATCGCTGTGGTGCGCACATTGGCCAGAAAAAAGTACAGCACCACGGCCACTACCGCAAAGGCCAGCATCAACTTGCCTTTGAGCGTGTCAATTGACGACTCAATAAAGCTGGCTTGCCGCATGGTCACCTGCGGTTGGCCCATGCCTGCCGGCATGCCTTTGGCCATTTCTTGCAAGGCCGATTCAATCTGCTGCGTCAGCTTGACGGTGTCGGCGTCCGGTTGTTTCTGGATGCCCAGAATCACCGCTGGCTGACCGTTCAAGCCCGCGTCTCCGCGCTTGATGGCGGCGGCAAACTTCACATCAGCCACCTGGCTGAGCTGAATCGGCTTGCCGTTTTGAAAGGCCACCGGCAAGCGCTGCAGGTCTTCCAGCCGCGTCGTGCGACCAATATTGCGAATCAAATATTCACGCGAATTGAGCTCCAGAAAACCGCCACTGGTGTTGCTGGAAAAGCCCTTGAGCGCCGCTTCAATCGCTTCCAGATCAACCTTCAGCGCCGCCATGCGCGCCGTATCGGGCTGCACCTGGTACTGCCGCACCTCGCCACCAATGGGCACCACCTGGGCCACGCCAGGCAAGGTCAGCAAGCGCGGGCGCATCACAAAGTCGGCATATTCGCGCACCGCCATCGGGCTGATTTTGGCCGTATCAATCGGCAACGCCAGCAGCATGATCTCGCCCATGATGGAGCTGATCGGCCCCATGCCCACATGCTGCACGCCCTGGGGTAACTGCTCGCGCACGTTTTGCAGCCGCTCGCCCACCATTTGCCGGGCGCGGTAGATGTCGGTTTTCCAGTCAAACGTCACGTAGACGAAAGACAGGCCCACGCTGGAGACCGAGCGAATCGATTCCACACCGGGGATGCCGCCCATCGCAATTTCCAGCGGCGCAGTGATGAGTTGCTCCACCTCTTCCGGGGCCATGCCGCCGGCTTCGGCTTGCAGGGTCACGGTGGGTTTGTTCAGGTCGGGGAACACATCGACCGGCATCTTGACCAGCGTGAGCGCACCCACCACCAGCAACACCACCGACAGCACGATCACCATCAGCCGGTTGCCCAGCGAGGTGTGTATGAGTTTGTCAAACATGCTGTGTTTACCTCAGCGAACCTGGTTGACCAGCGGCGCGCCCTGCGTCACCACCCGGTCACCGGCTTTCAGGCCATCCACCACCGACACCGTGGCCCCGTCCAGCGGCAGTGCACGCACGGTGCGTGGCGCAAATTGCTCGGCCCCGGTATGCACCCACACCATGTCCTGGTTGCTGGGGTTTTTCACCACGGCGGCTGTGGGCACCGCAAAGCCTTTGATCTGGCTCTTGGTTTGCACAATGACTTTGACGGTCTGACCCACCACCAGCGGCACTGCGCTGCCACTGGTCACAGCGCGAAACAGCAGGGAAATGGCCCCTTCGCGCAGCACCCGGCCCGCGCCTGCGAACTGCAGGGCCACGCTGGTGCCTTGGCCCGCGCCAGACGCGGTGGTGGCACTGGCGCTGGCAATGTTGCCCAGCAGCGCGGTGTTAAACGCGCTGGCTTCCACGCCCAGGCGGCTTGGGTCCAAGATTTCGAACACCACCTCGCGGGCATCGACCACCTGCCCGGCCACCACGGTTGTAGCCGCAATCACGCCCGACACCGGGGCAATCAGTTGCTCCACCGAGGCCACGCCGCCAGCGACTGCGGTGCCGCGTTGCTGCAAGCTGGCGACCTCTGATCTGGCCGCTTCAATGTCTTTGGCAGGCACCGTGCCCTCCAGTTGTTCCAGTCGGGCCAACCGTTTTTTAGCCAGATCCAGGCTGGCCCGCAGCTCCAGGCTTTGCGCTTGCTGGTTGGCCCGCTCAATGGGGGCCGTGGCGGTGCGCACCACGGCCAGTACCTGGCCCTTGCGTACGGCTTGGCCCAGCTGGGGCAAGCCGTTGGGGCCGGCTTCAATGCGCCCGGCCTGGGTGGGCTGCACCTTGCCGCTGGCGTTCGGGTCGGCCACCACGCGGCCCGTCAGTTCAACCGTTGTGGGCAGCGAGGCCTCTTGCGCCACCACGGTGCGCACCGCCAGTTGGCGCTGGCTGTTTTTGGGCAGGAACACGCTGCCGTCGGCCTGGCGTTTGGGCGCGTTGCCGCTGGCGGCGGGCGCTGATTCGTCACCATGGTCGTGTCCGGGGCCAGCTTGGGCATCAAAAGTGCTTGTAGCCCATATAAATACTGCTAGAGCAGCTATTGATTTCATAGTGATTTCAGAGGGCTTGCGTCCTTTGCGCCAAGCCCAAGCGGCCGCTGCCAGCAGCAGCGTTGCGCCCAATGCAAAACCCAGCCAGCGCAGCCAGGGTCGCGCCGCAGGCGCATCCGCGTGGTCAGCGTGGGGATCGGCAATCGTCAAGTCACCTGCCAGCAAGTCGCTGTCTTTGCCCGCCAGCACGGTGAAGCTGGCTGGCAATGTGCCCGGCTTGGCCAGCAGTTCGTTTGTAAACAGGTAGCTGCCATCGGCCTGGGCTTGCGCCGCGCCTTTGGCTGTGCCAACTTCCACTTCAATCTGGGCGTTGGTGACCGGTTCGTTGGTGGCATAGCGGTCCAGGTAAATCTTCATCTCGCTGCCCTGAACCACTGCCACCAGCTCGAACAAATCTGAGTGACTGCTCACCCGGGGCGAGGCGGTGCCAACAGCACCCGAGGGTGCATCGTCACCGTGGTCGTGGCCAGGGCCAGCCCAGGCGGGAACCGGCAGAACCCACAAAAGAAACGCTATAAAAATAAGAGCTGCTTGAGCAGTCAATCTCTGGGCTGTTGGCCGATTTGGCTTCAAATAAAGGTTCATGGCATCAATCCCAAGGCTTGGTTTAGTTTGGACAGGGCGCGCTGCACCTCAACGGCGGCGCGGGCTTCACCCAGTTCAGCGTCAAAAGCTTCGTTGTCAGCGCGCAGGCGGCTGGGTAAATCCAGCTGACCCAGCGCAAAAGCTTTGGCCAGCAGCGCTTGCGCCTGGCGGCTCAGAGCGGTGCGCTGGGCGGCTTGCTCAACGGCGCGGCGGGCACTGGCCAGCTCGGCGGTGGCCGCAGCGATTTCACCCTGGGTCTGGCGTGCGACCGCATCGGCCTGGGCCTGTGCTTCGTCCAGCTCGGCGCGGGCGGCCGCCAGCCGGGGTGCGTTGCGGTTGTCACTGCCCAGTGGAATTTTCAGGGCCAGGCGCAGCGTGGTCTCGCCGCTGGCCCCAAAAGCGGCGCGTTCGCGGGTGGCACCGAAGCTGAGTGACATGGGGTCACGCCGGTCTGCCTCGGTGAGCGCCAGTTTGGCTTGTGCGGCCTGAACCAGCGATTGCGCGGCCAGCAGCGCCGGGTGATCCGCCAAACCCGGGTTGGGCGTGGGCGCGGCGGCGGGCTCCATCGCCGACACGCCAGCCAGGCCCGTGAGGCTTTGCCACTGCGCCTGCAGCCGCGCCAGGCTGCCCTGTGCCGTGGCCAGCGCACCAGCAGCCTGTTGCGCCGCCGCTTGGGCCTGCAGGCTGTCGACTCGGGCGGCGTCACCCGCTTTCACGCGGCGCTCTACATCACGGGCCAGCGTTTGACTCTCCAGCAGTTTGCGCTGCGCCACCGTTTGCTCGGCCTGCGCCACCGCCACGCCAGCCACCAGCTCGCGCAGTTGCCCGGCCAGTTGCAGGCGTGCCAGGCTTTGCTGCGGCTCAAAGCTGTTTTGCAAAGCCGCCAGCTCGCGCTGGGTAGCGCCGCGCACACCGGGGTTCACCAGGGGCAGCTCAAGTTCCGCCTCGTACTCGCGCAGGCCACCATTGGCGGTCAGCCGGTCGGTACGGTGGGCCAGGGTGAGCACCGGCTCGGCTGACAGCCACGCCCCCGCCGCCTGCTGGCGCGCCTGCAATTGCGCGCGTCGGCTGGCGGCGGTGCGGGCCTGGGGGCTGAGCGCCCAGGCTGCCTCCAGCGCCTGGCTCAGGGTGGGTGTGGCGGGTGGCGATGTGGCGGGGGCCGCCGCGGGCTGGGCGTGCACCTGCCAGGATGACAGCCCGGTCAGCACAACCAGGGCCCAGAACCTCAAACGAACAGGAAAATTCAAGATCACTCTCCGAAGTCAAGAACAAACTTCGGTAAACCCCGCCTGACGGCCCGGCAAACAGGGCCGGAAAAAGATCAGGTCAAAGGTTCACCACGGCAGGCGTGGTGGAGGCCCAATTGGGCTTGTCGATCAAGGAGGGGTGTGCGCCGGAGACGGGCACGGAGTAGTCAGCAGGCCGCGGGCCGCGTGCAGTTGGCGCGTACAAAGCCGACAGCGCGGGGGTCACTGCGGGGTTGTGGCTGTGGCCGCCATGGGAACAACAATCACAGTCGCCCGCATCGGCATGGGTATGAGTATGGGCATGGTCGTGCCCCGCATGGGTTGCCTGCAAGGCATGAGATTCATGCTTTGCGGCGCTGCTATCAGGCTGATGCGCGGTCATCTGATGGGTGCCGGGTAGCGTCAAATGCAAGCCAGCCGCCTGAGCTTGCGACAACCAAGCCAGACAGAAGAGCATCACCAATAAAACCAGTTTTTTCACGCCGCGGATGGTAGCAGCGCTGCATATCCGCCCGGCCAGGCGGGACATTCGTCAGTCACTTGCCAGTTGGGCACCGGGTCATTTGTCATGTCGGTGCGCAGCACCGACAGTCATCTGTCATCGACGTGAGTCGACCTGAGTAGTTGCCCATTTTCAGCAAAATGGGTCGCTAGCCCTTATAAAATCTGCTCAAGCAGCTATATAAATAATAGCGTTTGAATCGGTTGCGGAGGCTGCGCGACAATCGTCACCTGTCCATGTACCCACACACCCACACGCACCGCGCCATGCCGCAAGCCGCCAGAGCCCACCGGTGGGTTCGCGGCTTGTGGCTGCTGGCGCTGCTGGCGGTGGTGCTGGCGCAAACCCTGGCACTGGTGCACCGGGTGGTTCACCCTGGCGGGTCTGCACGGCATGAAGTTCATCAAGCGCATCTGGCGCAACCGGCATGCGACCAGCACGGTGACCACGATCACCCACCTGGCCACGACCACGCCGATGACCACGACCACGCCCATGACCACACGCAGCATGCGCATGGCAGCTGGCTGGCAAGCCTGTTTGCGGGCCACCACGAAGCCGAATCGGCATGCCAGTTGTTTGACGCCCTAGGCGCTGGTGACAGCGTCTGGTCGTCTGTGGCGGCTCTGGGCGTGGTGGCCGTGCCCCGCTATTGGCTCACCTTTTACGCGGGCCAGGCTTTGGCCCGCTGGGCAGCGCTGTACCAGGCGCGCGGCCCACCTGTGTCTCGCTGAAATCCCCCATTCATCGTTTCCCCGCCTGGCGTTCACGCCGAGCGGGGCGCTTGGCCTTTTTTTCAGCGAGTTACACATGTCTATTCATTTTTTACGCTCCGGCGTGGCCCTGGCGATTGCCAGCGGGCTCGCCCCGGCTGCCTTTGCCCAAACCACCCCGCCACCGTCGGCCGCTACGCTGCCTGAAATCACCGTCACCGGCAACCCCTTGGGTGCTACAGACCTGATAGCGCCTGCAGCCGTATTGACAGGGCCTGCCCTGCTGTTGCGCTCCCAAACCACGCTGGGCGAAACACTCAACGGCCTGCCAGGCGTGAGCAGCACCTATTTCGGCCCCAACGCCAGCCGCCCCATCATCCGCGGGCAAGACGGTGACCGCATCCGTGTGTTGAACAACGGCGGTGCGGGTGTCGATGCCTCCGCCTTGAGCTTTGACCATGCCGTGCCGATGGACCCGATCAGCGTGGACCGCATCGAGGTGCTGCGCGGCCCTGGCGCGCTGCTGTATGGCGGCAGCGCCGTGGGCGGTGTGGTCAACATCATTGACAACCGCATTCCCACAGAACCCACCGGTGGCTTCAGCGGCAAAGCCGACCTGGGCCTGGCCAGCGCCAACCGCGAGCGCGGCGGCGCGGTGATGCTGGAAGGCGGCAGCACGCGCTTTGGCCTGCATGTGGACGCGTTCAAACGCAACACGGGTGATGTGCGGGTGCCGGTTGACCTGGCATGCACGCAAGGTAGCAACGCCAGCATTGCGGGCGGCACCACCACGACTGCGCGACGCATCTGCAACTCGGCCAGCCAGGTCGATGGCGGCGCCATCGGCGGATCGGTGTTTTTCACCGACGGCTACCTGGGTGGCGCGGTCAGCAGCTACAACAACACCTATGGCACGGTGGCCGAAGACGAGGTCACCATCAAGATGCGCAGCCAGCGCTACAGCTTGAAAGGCGAGCAGCGCAACCTGAATGCTGCCACCGGCGGCTGGCTGGAGAGCATCAAGGGCCAGATCAACCACACCGACTACCGCCACACCGAGCTGGACGCAGGTGCCCCTGGCACCGTGTTTACCAACCAGGGTAATGACTGGCGACTGGAGGCGCAGCACGGCAAGCTGGGGCCGCTGACTGGCGTGGTGGGCTTGCAGGGCGAGAGCACCCGCTTTTCTGCTGACGGTGACGAGGCCTTTGCGCCCTACAGCCGCATCCGCAGCAACGCGCTGTTTGTGTATGAAGAGCTGCCCACCGCCTGGGGCAAGCTGAGCTTTGGCGCGCGTAGCGAATCGGTCAAGGTGCAGTCGCTGGGCAACCCGCAGGTGGCGCGGTTCGAGGTGGGCCAGCGCAGCTTCAACCCCGCCAGCTACTCGCTGGGCGCGCTGTGGAAGCTGTCCAACGATTGGAAGCTCACCGGCAATCTGGCCCACAGCCAGCGCGCGCCCAAAGACTACGAGCTGTTTGCCAGCGGCCCGCACCTGGCCACCGGCGCTTATGAGGTGGGCGATGCGCAACTGGGCAAAGAACGCTCTACCCAGCTGGATGTGGGCGTGCAGTGGCAAAGCGGTGCCCACCGCGCAGCGCTGACGGTGTTCACCAGCCGCTACGCCAACTACATCTCGCTGGAAGGCACGGGCATCAGCCGCGACACCGAGGGCAATGGCGCTGGCACCGGCGTAGGCTTGGGAAGTAACGCTGGCGTTACGGATTGCGGCGACGGCACCTCGGTCGAATCAGGCTGCGCTGCGGGCCTGCTGCCCGAATTCGCCTACCGCGCCGTGCGCGCCCGCTTCACCGGCCTGGAGGCCAATGGCTCGCTGCGCCTGCTGTCGCCCTCGTCAGCTGACGGCCAGGCATCAACCCTGGATCTGGAGTGGCGCGCCGACCTGGTGCGCGCCAGCAACCAGGCCACGGGCCAGCCGCTGCCCCGCATCGCGCCCACGCGCCTGGGTGCCACGCTGGTGTGGGCACAAGGCCCGTGGGGCGCACGGCTGGGTTTTGATACCGCCGCCAGCCAAAGCCGCGTGCCGGTGGGCGAGCGCGCCACCGACGGCTACACCCTGGTCAACGCCGCGCTGACCTACCGCATCAAAGCCGGGCCGACCAGTCTGTTGTGGTACGCCAGGCTGGACAACGCGGGCAACAAGCGGGCCTACAGCGCCAGCTCCATCCTCACGCAAACCGCGCCGGGCAAAGCACCGCTGCCGGGGCGCAGCCTGAAGCTGGGTTTGCAGGCCAGTTTTTAAGCTTTTTAAATAGGACTTACGCACGAAAGCTGTCCTGGCTCCTTCCCCCAGCGGGGGAAGGAGCCAAACGCCACTTTGCGTAAGTCCTATTAAAGACAAATCGGCCAATCGCCCAGGTAGTTATTGCTCAAGCAGCTATCTAATTTATAGCGTCTCGCATTCCTTCTCTTCTCATTCACACCATGACTTGCACATTTCACCTCACCCCTTTAGCCCTCGCCGCCGCGACCACCCTGGTCACCGCGCAAACCCTGCCCACCGTCGAAGTTCGCGAACCCGCGCAGCCACGCTTTGGCGCGTCGGCGGCCAGCGCCACCAAAAGCGACGTACCGCTGATCGAAACCCCGCAAACCGTCAACGTGATCACCCAGCAGCAGCTGGAGGCCCAGCAACCGGCCAGCCTCACGCAAGCCCTGGGCTACACCGCTGGCGTGAGCGCGGGCAACTTTGGGCGGCGCGGGTTTGACAACTACGTCATTCGCGGCTTCGACCAATCGGCCTACACGCTACGCGACGGCCTGCGGTTGGACCCGGGCTTTCTCACCGAGCAGGAGATCTTTGGCCTGGAGCGCATTGAGGTGATCAAAGGCCCGGGCTCGGTGCTGTTTGGTCAGCTGGCACCGGGCGGCGTGGTCAACCTGGTGAGCAAAACGCCCGACGGGCAAACCCGCCGCACGGTGGAGGGCAGCCTGGGCAACCTCGGCCTGGCACGCGCAGCGGCTGATCTGTCGGGCCGATTCGATGCCGATGGCCGCCTGGCCTGGCGCTTGGTGGCCACCGCCTGGGACAAAGACGACTCGATTGACCAGGTGCGGGCCAAGCGCCAGTACATCGCGCCGTCACTCACCTGGAAAGCCAGTGCCGACACGCAAGTCACGCTGCTGGCCAGCCTGCAGCGTGACGAGTTCGTGCGTGCCATCAATCTGCCGGCGCGCGGCACGGTGCTGCCCAATGCGAATGGCAGCATCAATACCCAGCGCTACCTGGGCGAGGCCAGTTTCGAGCCGATTGCGGTGCCGCAAACCCAGCTGGGCTACCAGCTGTCGCACCGTATCGATAACCAATGGACGTTCAAACAAAACCTGCGCAAAAGCAGCTACAGCGTGCGCGGGCAGAACATGAACCTGGGCGCACTGGCCGCCAACCAGCTCACCGTGGCCCGCGTGCCGATTTTTGTAGACATTGACAGCAGCACCACCGCGCTGGACAACCAACTGAGCGGCGTGTTGACCACGGGAGCCGTGCAGCACAAGCTGCTGTTGGGGCTGGATGCAATGCGCTACACCGACGACAGCTTGCAAAACGGCGGCACCCTGCCCGTGGCGAACCTGTTCACCCCGGGTGCCAGCGCAAATGTGGTGCAAACCGCCGTCACAGCCAACCGCCGCACGGTCATTGCTCAAACCGGTTTTTACGCACAAGACCATATGAAAATCGGCAAAGATTGGGTCGTGGTGGCCGGCGTGCGCCAGGACAGCGCGCGCAACGACACCCTGAACAACCTGAACAACACCCGCGTGGCCGCCAAGCAAAGCGCCGCCACCGGCCGGCTGGGCGCGGTGTACCTGGCGGGCGGCGGCTTTGCGCCCTACATCAGCCATGCCACCTCGTTTGTGCCCGTGGCCGGCAACCCCCAGCGTGACGGCAGCGCCCTGGTGCCCGAGCGCGGCGCGCAAACCGAAGTGGGCCTGAAATGGGAAGACCCGCAAGGCCGTGCAACGGTCAACATGTCGGCCTATCACCTCAAGCGCCGCAACGTGGTCACGGCTGACCCGGCCAACGCCGCCTTCAGCACACAAATTGGCGAGCAAACCCACAAAGGCCTGGAACTGGAGGTCAACGCCCGCGCTGGCGCCGCGCTGGATCTGACCTTCAGCCTGGCCAGCATCGATGCGCAAATCACCCGCAGCAACGCCGGTCTGAAAGGCAAACGCCCCACCAACACACCCGAGTTTCAGTCCAGCCTGTGGGCCACCTACAAGCTGGCCAGCCTGGGGTTGCCGGGCGCAGACCTCAGCCTGGGTCTGCGCCATGTGGGCTCGCGCGCCGGTGATGCGCTGAACACCTTCGACGTGCCCGGCTACACCGTGGCCGACCTGGCCGCCAGCCTGCGACAAGGCCCCTGGCGCTACCGCCTGCACGTGAACAACCTGAGCGACAAAACCTACTACATGGGCGGCGTTCAGGCGTCACAGGTGAGCGTGGGCGAGCGGCGCAAACTGGTGGCAACGGTGAGCTACGACTGGTAAACAACGCCCCATGAAATACCCCAACCGACCCCAACGCCGCCACTTCTGTTTGTCGGTAGCCGCCTGCAGCCTCTTGCCCCTGGCAGCACAGGCCCAAGCCCCCACATCCCACTTCGTCGCCGTGTGCGATGTGGACTTGTGGCGCCTGCTGCCTGCCTACCCCGCACCGGGCAGCCCCGAGCACCTGGCTGACCTGCAACGCGTGTACCAGCTACAAAAAGAGCGCACACCCGCCCAGGAGGCCGACGCCAACCGCCACGCCAACCTGCCACTGGCTGAATGGGCCGGTGATGTGCTGGGGCACCCGCTGTCGGCCGTGCGTTACCCCTTGGCCACCGCTCTGATGGAGCGCGTGGTGCAAGACCTGCGCCCGGTCAACCGCGCGGCCAATGCAGTGTTTGCTTTTCGCAAACGCCCCCTGGCCGCGTGGCTGGAGCCCCAGGCTGCAGCGCTGGTCGAGCCGTTCGGCGCATTCAAGCCATCGTTGGACATGAGCCAGGCACCGCCCACCAGCAGCTACCCCAGCGCCAACAGCACCGCCGCGTTGGTGCAAGCGGCTGTCCTTGGCGACTTGTTTCCACGTGCCCAAGACACCTTTGCCGCCAAAGCCGAGCACGCCGCCAGCCTGCGGGTGATAGGCGGTGCCCACTTTCCCAGCGACGTGACCGGCTCGCGTGCCGTGGCGGGCGCGTTTCTGGCAGCGTTGCGCCGTCACGAGCCCTATCGGCTGGCCTCGCACTCGGCGCAGGCGCAAAGTCAGGCAAACGGCTGACCGGGGGTGAAGGGGCGAGGTGCAAGGTGTGAGAATTCGGCTGGCAGTTCAACCACCTTGACCCACACAGCCTTCATGACCCCACACGCCCCCCGCCCCGCCCTTCGCCCGCTTGACGAGGCGCTGGCCGAGCTGCTCTCACACGCCAAAGCCCTGCCTGGCACCGAACACGTCAGCACATTTGATGCCGATGGCCGGGTGCTGGCGCAAGACCTGGTGTCGGCCTTGCAGGTGCCGCCGCAAGACAACAGTTCGATGGACGGCTATGCCTTGCGCTGCGCCGACGCGGCCCAACCCGGCGCGCTGCTGCCGGTGTTGCAGCGCATACCGGCGGGCGGTGTGGCCCACGCTTTGGTGCCGGGCAGCGCGGCGCGGATTTTTACTGGCGCGCCGATTCCGCCCGGCGCTGATGCGGTGGTGATGCAGGAAGACTGCGAGCTTGTGGCTGGCGACCCGGCGCAGGTGCGCGTGCTCAAAGCGCCGCCAGCTGGCCAGTGGATTCGCCGTGCGGGAGAAGACATTCAGCGGGGTGCCACCGTGCTCCAGCAAGGCCAGCGCCTGTCGCCCGCCGCGCTGGGCCTGGCCGCCAGCATCGGCCTGGCCCAGCTACCGGTCGCCCCACGCCCAAAAGTGGCCCTGTTTTCCACCGGTGACGAACTGGTGATGCCCGGCCAGGTGCCGCCTGAGCGCATGCTGCCCGGCAGCATCTACAACTCCAACCGCTTTTTCCTGCGTGCCCTGCTGGCCCGACTGGGCTGCACCGTGACCGACCTGGGCATCGTGCCCGACGACCGCCAGGCCACCATTGCCGCGCTGCAAAGCGCCGCGCAACACCACGACCTGATCGTCACCAGCGGCGGGGTGTCAGTGGGCGAAGAAGACCACATCAAACCCGCCGTGCAGGCGCTGGGCGAGCTGTCGCTGTGGCAGATTGCGATGAAGCCCGGCAAACCCTTTGCCTACGGATGCATTGACACACCCGACGCACCCTGCCACTTCATCGGCCTGCCCGGCAACCCGGTTTCCAGCTTCGTCACCTTTGTGCTGCTGGTGCGGCCTTTTGTGCTGAGCCTGCAAGGCGCAACTGATACTGCTATGCAATCCATAGCTGCCCGAGCAGATTTCACCTGGGCGAGAGCCGATAAACGCCGTGAATTCCTGCGCGTGCGGCGCAATGCGGCGGGCGGGCTGGATCTGTTTGAAAACCAGAGTTCGGGTGTGCTGACATCCACCGTCTGGGCCGATGGCTTGGTGGACAACCCGGCCGGGCAGACGATTGCGCGGGGTGATGAGGTGCGGTTTGTGGGGCTGGGGGCGTTGATCGGGTAGCTTGTTGCCCGGCCTGGATCGCGTCGCCGGAGAGGGGAGTCGATTTTTGCCAAAAAAAAGCGAACCCGAAGGTTCGCCCCTTTCAAATCAGCTTCACGACGATGCGGGCAAAGCCATTGGCGCTTTGGCATAGTGGTCAAACTGCATCGAGTAGCTGGCACGCCCTGAGGTGAGGGCACGCAAGCTGCCGATGTAGCCAAACAGGTTTTGCAGCGGCACCATCGCATGGATGACTGCGGCATTGCCCGCCTGGTCCTGTCGGCGCACGATGGCACGCCGTCGGTTCAAGTCACCGATGCAATCGCCTACGTAGTCCATGGGCGTCGTCAATCGCACCGACATCACCGGCTCCAGCATGACCGACAGTGCAGCCCGTTGCGCCTGTGCAAAAGCCGCACTGCCTGCCAATTCGAATGCCAGCGTCGACGAGTCACGCTCGTGGAAACTGCCATCTTCCAGCACCACCAGCACGTCGACCACCGGATACCCGGCCAGAACACCGCTGCGCGCTGCACGCAGAACACCGTCTTGCACGCCCGGAATGAACTCACGCGGAATCGCGCCACCCGTGACTTCGCTGGCAAAGCGCAGGCCTTCACCGCGTGGCAAGGGCTCCAGGCGCAAGGCCACCTCGGCAAACTGCCCCGGGCCACCGGTTTGCTTCTTGTGCACGTAGCGCACCCGCGCTGGCTGGGTCACGGTTTCCCGCAGGGCAACCTGCGGCTGCCCGGTCTGCACCGACACGCCAAAACGGCTGCGCAGCTTCTCCAGCGTGACTTCAAGCTGCAACTCACCCACGCCCGACAGCAGGGTTTGCCCAGACTCACTGTCCTGGCTCAGACGCAGACTCGGGTCTTCGTCCACCAAGGTATGCAATCCGCTTGAGAAGCTGGCCTGGTCTTCGCGCGCCAACGGCTCCACGGCCATCGTGATCACCGGTTCAGGTGCCAGAATTTCTTCCAGCACCACCCGTTGCTGCGGGTCACACAGGGTGTGTCCCGTCTTGCTGGCCTTCAGCCCGGCCACAGCCACAATGTCCCCCGCCGAGGCGTTCGTCAACTCCACGCGCTGGCTGGCGTGCATTTGCATCACGCGCGACAGGCGTTCGCGTTGCCCGGTACTGCTGTTGAGCACCGTGCTGCCGGCTTGCGCCTGCCCGCGGTACACACGCAGATAGCTGAGCGAGCCATGCTCGTCATGAACCACCTTGAACACCAGCGCGGCAAAACCATCGCCGTCATCCAATGCCTGTTCACGGTCTTGCGGTGCAGGCAGGTAGTCCACCACCGCGTCCAGCAAAGGCTCAACACCCTTGTTTTTCAGCGCCGAACCGGCCAACACGGGCACAAAGGCCTGTCTGAGCGTGCCTCGGCGAACGCAGGCGCGCAATTGCGCCTCTGGTATTGCCTGTCCGTCCAGGTAGGCGGCCAATGTTGCATCGTCCTGCTCCACGGCAGTCTCAAGCAACGCCTGGTGCGCCACCTGCGCGGCCTCAGTCAAGTGCGCCGGTATCGCCTGGGGTGTCAACTCCGCATGGCCACGCGCATTGAGCGGCCAACGCAGCGCTTGCATGCTGACGAGGTCAATTACGCCTTCAAATCCGGCCTCCTGACCCCAAGGCAGTTGCATGACCAGGGGCCGGGTGCCCAGACGCTCGGCCATCATCGCCACCACGCGTGCGAAGTCCGCACCGGCGCGATCCAGCTTGTTGATCAAGGCAATACGCGGCACGCCGTATTGGTCAGCCAAACGCCAGTTGGTCTCAGTCTGCGGCTCCACGCCTGCAACGCCGTCAAACACCACCACCGCGCCGTCCAGAACACGCAAGGAGCGGTTCACCTCGATGTTGAAGTCAATGTGCCCCGGCGTGTCAATCAGGTTGATCTGATGCGCACGCCACGTCACCGTGGTTGCCGCACTGTTGATCGTGATGCCCCGTGCGCGCTCCTGCGGGTCGTAGTCCATCACGGTGTTGCCCTGATGCACTTCACCTGGGCGATGGATGGCACCGGTGACATAGAGAATCCGTTCGCTGACGGTGGTTTTGCCCGCATCGACGTGCGCGATGATGCCGATGTTGCGAAGTTGTCGCTTGTTCATATCGATAGTCCTAAAAGACAAAACCCTGGTCTTTTCGTATGGTTGACCAGGGTTTTCTGGGCGCTGCTGATGAAACAGTCGACCCGTTGAGAAAACCCGAAGTTAGGGGCTCAAGTCTTGCGCTGAGGCTGCGGCACCAATGGACGAGCGCAAGCCCATCATCCACTGGTGCGGATGAATTGTGGTAATCAGCTTGTCAAAGGTACGCATAGGAATGACTCGTCAAAAACAAAAAACCCCGCGCAGAAAACTGCCGGGGTTGCGGTATCAAAGTCCGGCAAGACGCATGGCCTTGCCGACAAAGCGGTAAGGCTAGATGAGGATTAAAACTTTGATATTGGACATGCCTTGATTATATTAGTGTCCCTCTCAAAAGCCGTCAACGTGCCGCCATGAGTTCAGATCCGCCTGCGCGCACCTCGGATTCAGTGGACGTCAATAGCTTGCAATTGAATCGCGCAAAGTATATATTTCGTATATATAGATTGAGGTGCCATGATGACCGTAACAAGCGAAAACCTGTTGGTGAAGTTCCGCGCCAGAGACACGCAGTTTGGCGTGACCCGAGGAACGGTTAAGGCCCTGGCCAAAGAGCTGGACTTGAACGAAACACAGGTCATTCACATGGCCTTGTCAAGGTTCGCCGCTGATGTCTTGCCTGCCTACGCCCCTGATGACGGACCGCTCACCGCCGCACAAGTCCGGGCGTTGCGCAAGGACGCGAACAAGCACTTGCCGACAGGCAAAGTGCTCTCAAGGCAGACATTGTTTGCATGAGCCCGAGCTGGAAACTCCCCGCACCGGGCGACATTGTTTGGTGCCTGTTTCCACAGATTCCAGATATGGAGCCCGGGCCAAAACCTCGGCCTGCATTGGTTATGCGCGTCGAGAGTCGAACGGATGGCGATTTGCTCACTGTGGTTTATGGAACATCCCAGAACCCGACGCGACTCAAAACCGGCGAGGTCGCCATGACGCAGGCCAAACACCCAGCGGCCTATGCGCTCGCTGGCTTGGCGTTCGACACAAGATTTGACTTCAAAGTGATGGTGGATCTGCCGTGGTCTGAACGGTACTTCAAGGTGCCCGCCAGAAGCCCACACGGAAATACGCCCAAACTGGGAACCTTGCATGCGACGGTCATGCACGCGGTTGAAGTGGCTTATTGCGCAGCGGTGGCGCGTTAGAGTGGTCTCCAAAGCAAGCTGTTGAGCGAAGCTGGACTTACCCCGTTTCCTCGGACAGTTCACAGGTTCTCGACCTGCGTAGTTTCCACCCATTTGACATCAGTGAGTGCGTAATCTTCCTGCATTGGCCATATTCGTGAGGCCTTGTCCTACAAGGCGACAAGCCCCCCGGTTGATGGGTCTGCGGGCCGCTCACTTTTACAGTTTGTGCATGGGATTTGTGCAGCAAGCCAATGCAGATTGGTTGCCAGCACCAGCCCTCGAATTCCCATGTTCCCTCACTTTTTCACGAGACCCTGTATGACCACCACACCCCGAATCACAAGCTTGCGTCACTCGGTGATTAGCAGCAACTGCACGCCGGTGCCGATGTTGCCACCCGCCGCTTGCAGCAGGCGCAGGTCGTCGCTGGTCAGGGCTTGCCCTGACCACCGCCCGCACCGCCGCATTCACCGTGCTGGTGTTTGCCAGCCTATTCAATTGCCTGGCGGCCCGGTCTGACAGCGCCAGCGCGTGGGTCGATCTGTTTGCCAACCGCTGGCTGTGGGGCGCGATTGCGCTGTCGGCTGCGCTGCAGGTGGCGGTGGTGCATGTGGGATTTTTGAATGTGGCCTTCGGCACTGCGCCGTTGAGTCTCATGCAATGGGCCGTGTGCGCGGGCATGGCCAGCGTGGTGCTGGTGTACAGCGAGCCGCGCAAAGGCATTGCGCGGGTGTGGCGGGCCAGGCGGTGAGGCCGACATCCGCGGACTTGCCCCTTCCCCTCCTGGGGGAAGGCGGGGATGGGGGCATGCGCGCGCATACGCTTGAAGGGGCCAATGGTCAGACTGCGCACTTTCCAAGTCAAAACGGCCTGTAGCCCATAGAAAATCTGCTCAAGCAGCTATATATTCAATAGCATTCAAAACCAAAGGCAAGCATGAAACACCTTGAAAAGCACAAAACCCAGCGCATCGGCTGGCTGCGGGCCGCCGTGCTGGGGGCCAACGACGGCATCGTGTCCACCGCCAGCCTGCTGGTCGGTGTGGCGGCTGCAACGCCCAGCACCGCCAGCGGCCATAGCAACCTGCTGGTCACCGGCGTGGCGGCATTGGTGGCGGGTGCCGTGTCGATGGCGGCGGGAGAATATGTGTCGGTCTATTCGCAGGCCGATACCGAGCAGGCCGACCTGTCGCGTGAAGCCAGCGAGCTGGCCGCCAACCCACAAGCCGAGCTGCGCGAACTGGCCGCCATCTACGTCAAGCGCGGTCTTGCGCCGCAGCTGGCACAGCAAGTTGCCCAACAACTGACCCAGCGGGATGCCCTGGCCGCGCACGCGCGGGACGAGTTGGGCCTGTCACCCGAATTGGCCGCCAGCCCCTTGCAAGCCGCGCTGTCATCCGCCGCCAGCTTTGCCCTGGGCGCGGCACTGCCGCTGAGCGTGGTGTTGGTCGCGCCGCCGCCCTACCTGATCGCCAGCATCTCGGCCACTGCCATTGCCTTTTTGGCACTGCTGGGCGGAATCGCTGCGCGAGCCGGCGGTGCCAGGCTGTGGCCCAGCGTGCGGCGCGTGAGCTTCTGGGGAGCGCTGGCCATGGCCGTGACGGCGGGTGTGGGGGCCGGGTTTGGGGCGGTGGTTTGACGCCTAGCCCGCATATTTCACCGGAACCGCCGTTTTGAAGCATTTTCATTGGGAAAGTCTGTGATGACCTCCAATCCAAATTGGATTCCGTCAAAACGGCTCAGCGCGTGCCGCATCGTTTTGGCGGGATGCAGGAACGCACAAGCCTCCTTCCCAATGGCAAGTGCCATTGGGTCGTCACCTTGCACTTCCGAAGCATCCCGCTAAAACGCGCGGCCCACGCTGCCCCGATGAAATATGCGGGCTAGGTCGCACACATCGACAAGCTCGGAACCTGCGGCCCGCGGCTGTTCCGTTCAGTTGCAGCGACCGCTGGCGCAAACCCGCCTGAAGCGCGCCAAGGGCCCTTTTGGGTCAGGGCGGTGAACCTCATCAACCCGGAAACTGTTCAGCCGCCAGATCGACAAACGCCCGTACCTTGGGTGTGAGGTAGCGGGTGCCGGGGTACACCGCGTGGACGGGTACGGCGGGCGGGTCCCATTGGGGTAGCACCCGCACCAGCTGGCGGTTTTTTTCGGGTTCCTTTGCCACCATTTCCGGCAGCAGCCCGACGCCCAGGCCACTCAACAAGGCGCTGCGCACGGCCGATCCTGCGTTGACGCGCAATCGCGCCTGGCCGCCGACACGAACCGTCTCGCGGGTGCCTGCGCAGACCAGCGACCACCCGCTGGTCCCGCCATCGCCAGTGAATTGCACCAGGTCGTGGTGGGCCAAGTCGGCCGGTACTTCGGGTGGCGAATGCTGCGCCAGGTAGGTCGGGCTTGCATACAGGCCGTAGCGGAACACGCCTAGCTGACGTGCGCGAAGGCGCGAGGGTGGCAACGGCCCGGCGCGAATGCCGAGGTCAAAGCCCTCATGCACCATGTCGATCTCTCGCGTCGCGTATTCCGTTCCCACGCGAACCCGCGGGTAGCGTTGCAGGTACGACTCGACCCAGGCACCGACTGCGGCCATGCCGAATTCCACGCTGCAGGTCAGGCGCAACAGGCCGCTCGGCTCGCCATGTATGCGCTGGGCAAGCTGGACGGTGTCGTCAACCGCCGCGACGATCGCAACAGCCCGCTCATGCACAGCGCGCCCCATCTCGGTCAAGGACTGTGAGCGCGTGTTGCGGTCCAGCAAAGTCACGCCCAATGTGGACTCCAGCTGCGCCAGCGTTCGACTGAGATTGCTGCGCTGCATGTCCAGCACATCGGCCGCCTTGCTCAGGCTGCCTGATTCCACGATCTTTACGAGGGCACGCAATTGGTCAAGGGTCGGGGTCATGGCGGGGCTCCGTGTATTCGTATCAAGAAAGATACCAGTGTTGGATATTTGAAGGTATTTAACCGCGAGTCAGGACGATGAACAATCGCTTCTGCATGCCCTTTGGCGTGCAGAAACGAATGCCAACCCAAGGAGATGGATCGTGAAATCAAAATGGCTTGCCGCAACCGGGGCGCTGATTCTGGTGACCGCCCTGGGCGTCACACTCGCGGTCTGGGCCGGACGTTCGCCGGTCGTCAGCGACTGCGTCGGCACGGTTCCCACAGGCAGCGCCTTTGCCGCCTACCGGGTCAAGGCCGGCGATGGGAACTGCCTGCAGGGTTATTTATGGGCACCCACGGCACCGCCTCGGGGTGTGCTGGTCGTGGTGCATGGCCTGCACGACCACGCACGGCGGTACGAAAGTCTCGCCCGGGACGCGAATGCCTTGGGCCTGGCGGTGATTGCGCAAGACTTGCGCGGTCACGCGGGTTCGGGCGGCGCGCCGCAGCGGCTGGACAGCCCGCAACAGGTTCTGGCAGATTTAGAGCTCGCCCGCGCAGAGGCGCAACGCCGGTTCCCGGGCGTGCCCATGTTCCTGTACGGTCACAGTCTTGGGGGGATGGTGGCGGCCCAGGCCGCAGCAAGGTCGGGCACTGCATCATGGAATGGGCTGATTGTCAGCAGCGCGGCGCTGGTACGGCCTGCGGGCGTGACGGCTGGAAAGCAGAAGCTTGTGGCGGTACTGTCGGCCATCGCGCCCAATCTTGGCCTCGAGGCGGTGGACGAGGCGCTACTGGTGCGCGAACCGGCGGCCCGGGCCGCGCTGGCAGCAGATGCATTGATTCACCGTGCCAAGTTGCCCGCGCGGACGGTCGATACCCTGCTCACGGGGGCCAGTGATTTACAGACGCGGATGCCGACACTGACGGTGCCC
The DNA here is from genome assembly GCA_013297875.1 of Comamonadaceae bacterium. Classification (GTDB taxonomy): domain Bacteria; phylum Pseudomonadota; class Gammaproteobacteria; order Burkholderiales; family Burkholderiaceae_C; genus JAAFIW01. Next base: position 81,921 of record JAAFIW010000006.1, read on the forward strand.
GTGCTGGCCCTGCATGGACAGCAAGACAAAGTGACCGACCCTTCAGGTCCTGCAAGCTTGCGTGCGCTTGCCGGGGCAGCCGTGAAGACGGTGAAACTCTATCCGCTGGCCTTGCATGACCTGCTGCACGAGCCGGAGAACGAGGACGTTCGCCAGACGATCATGGCGTTCCTGCGCCAGCGCATGGACCAGCCCGACGCCCGCCCGCCAAGCGAGAGCCGCCCGTAACAGGCAGGGTGGCGCTGGCACCCCCTCAATACCTGATGCCCAGGGTTTTCAATCCCCACGTAAATACCGCACCGGTGAAGCACCGCTCGTTGTCCGTGCGCACCGCTTCGGGTTTGCCAAACCGGTCAACCGCTAAACACAGCCAGGCCAGCAATTAACAGCTTGATTTGCTGGCGATGGCCTACAGTAATAGCGCCCTACGACTGCCGTGATCCACGATGCCCACGATGGTGTGAACGTTTCCCTCAGTGTCTGCCCGCCCCGTCATATCCAAGCCCCAGATGTCGTTCACCGCGTGGGGATACGGCGGTTTGTTTCGCAGCTCTCTACGTGCCATCAGCACCGCATGGGCTTGGTCGCGCAGCAGCTTGTGCACAGTGGACTTGCACACCGACATTTACTGGGCCACGTTTCGTTGGTTGAAGGTGTCGACCAACCTGCCGTAACCGTCGCCTGGCATGGAGGCTTTCAGCCAAATCAGCTCCTGCAACACCCAGTCGGGCTTGCCCTTGTTGCGGTGCTGAATAACGGCGGGCTTGATCTTGCGGTGACCTTTTGGGTGCGCTGTGCGAGGGGCAAACTGCGGGGCAATCGCCGAACAAGATGCTACAGACCCAGTAGCCAGGCGGCCAAAAGAACAACGATCACGAACACACTCCCGAGCTGCATTTATGGATAAAAAGAGCCACCAGCCCAGGTAGATATTGTTCAAGCAGCTATCAATACAGAAGCAAAAAAACGGCCCGCAGGCCGCTTTTTTGTGTTCCGGTGTCTGGTGCTGGCGCTTAGAAAGCCCGCATCGTTTCGGTTTGCGCTTCCACCAGATCACCCTTGCGCTTGAGCACGAACAGACCTTGCTCGCGGGCGCTGGCGGCCACGTCGTCGGGCACGCTGAAACCGGCCAGGCCGCCGTACAGCTTGTAGTCTTTGTATTCGGGAAACATGTCGCGGTAGCGCTGCATCTGGCGTTGCACCTGCTCAATATCGTTCAGATGGGCCTTGTACTTGACCTCAATGACGGCCATCGATGAGCCGTCGTGCATCACCACATCAAACTCTGCCTGCTTGCCCGGCTTGCCGCCCACGATGTTCTTCAGAACGCGATCAAAGCGGATGCCACCTACCTCGGGTTTGTCAAACAGGGTGTTGTAGAAAAACTCCTCAGCAACATCACCCTGATTAGAGGCCATTGCGCCCATGCGACGACCGACTTCTTTGATGACGCGGGAGGTTTCTGCAACTTCGGCCTGTGTATTGGCTTGAGTGACAACGAGGCTGGCGACGAGGTCTTTGAGTTCTTGGTCAGTCATGTTGGTGCAGATGGCGGTGCGGATGCAATCGGCAAGACCTGATTTTACGTTTGCATTCGCATCGGTCAGATCGCCTGTGTTGCTATGTCAACCACCGGCAGGCAGTCATTTCATTTCAGCACCAAAACAGCCACCAGCCCAGAGATTCATTGCTCAGCCAGCTATCGAATCAGGAGTGACCGAAACCGACCCCCTGAACCGCCACATCGACACCGCCTACGAACTGAGCTTGCGCAACACGGACGTTCGAAGCGGAGCCATTGCTTGGTCAAAGTGTGTTTCGTCGAAATCCAAAAGGTCTGATTGCAAAGTGCAATCTTTGGTGGCCAACACGGCAAAGCGGCTAACAATCTCGTCACGGATATCGGTCGCGCTGCCGATACGAGCGTTTCAGATCGTCGATAGCGCACTTCCAAACGTGTGTTTACGACTTTATTTGGTCAGAACACGTGCTGCGCACGCCGTGATGGTCATTCGACCGTCACGCTCTTTGCAAGATTGCGCGGCTTGTGCCTCTCGCCGCCGCTTTGCGGCTTAACTTTGCTACGCAAAGTTAGCGAACGACGAAAGCCTAGAAACCTGGCTGCGTGCTGCGCACGCCGTGTCCGTCATTCGACGGTCACGCTTTTAGCCAGGTTTCTAGGTTTGTGGTGATCGCATCACATCGCTGCGCTTTTCTGAGCTCCCCCCCAAACCGCGCAGCGTGCTAGCGCACGCTCGTGACGGTCATTCGACCGTCACGCTCTTTGCAAGATTGCGCGGTTTGTGTCTCTCGCCGCCGCTTTGCGGCTTAACTTTGCTGCGCAAAGTTAGCGAACGACGAAAACCTAGAAACCTGGCTGCGTGCTGCGCACGCCGTGCCCGTCATTCGACGGTCACGCTTTTAGCCAGGTTTCTAGGTTTGTCAACATCCGTCCCCCGCGCACAAGCCGTGTGATACGCCAGCAACTGCAGCGGCACCACATGCAGCAAGGGGCTCAGCGGCCCGTAGTGTTCGGGCATGCGGATGACGCGGATGCCTTCGCTGCTTTCGATGCGGGTGTCGGCGTCGGCCAGCACGTAGAGCAGGCCGCCTCGGGCGCGGACTTCTTGCATGTTGCTTTTGAGCTTTTCCAATAACGCGTCGTTGGGGGCCACGGTCACCACAGGCATTTCGCTGGTCACAAGGGCCAGGGGGCCGTGTTTGAGTTCGCCGGCGGCGTAGGCTTCGGCGTGGATGTAGGTGATTTCCTTGAGTTTGAGCGCGCCTTCCAGCGCAATGGGGTAGTGCAGCCCACGGCCCAGGAAGAGGGCGTTTTCTTTGGTGGTGAAGTCTTGTGCCCAGCTGATGATTTGGGGCTCCAGCGCCAGCACGGCGGAAAGCGCGGCGGGCAGGTGGCGCATGGCTTTGAGGTGGTGCGCTTCTGCTTCATCTGTCAAGCGGCCTTTGCTTTGGGCCAGCGCCAGGGTCAGCAAAAACAAGCCGGCCAGTTGGGTGGTGAAGGCTTTGGTGGAGGCTACGCCAATTTCCACGCCGGCGCGGGTGATGTAGGCCAGCTTGCATTCGCGCACCATGGCGCTGGTGGCCACGTTGCAGATGGTCAGGGTCTGCGTCATTCCCAGGCTTTGCGCGTGGCGCAGCGCGGCCAGGGTGTCGGCCGTTTCGCCCGACTGGGTGATGGTGACGACCAGGGTGCGCGGGTTGGGCACGCTGGTGCGGTAGCGGTACTCGCTGGCAATTTCCACCTGCGTGGGCACCTGGGCAATGGCCTCCAGCCAGTATTTGGCGGTGCAGCCGCTGTAGTAGCTGGTGCCGCAGGCCAATATCAGCACCTGGTCGATGTCTTTGAAGGTGCGGTGAGCCGCATCACCAAACAGCTCGGGCGTGATGCCTTCCACGCCTTCCAGCGTGTCGGCAATCGCACGCGGCTGCTCGAAGATTTCTTTTTGCATGTAGTGGCGGTAGGGGCCTAGCTCGGCCGCGCCACTGTGGGCCAGCACGGTTTTCACCTCGCGCCTGACCCGTTCATGGTCGCGGTTGACGATCCAGTATTTGCCCAGTTGCAGGTCCACCACGTCGCCCTCTTCCAGGTAGACGATCTGGTCGGTCACGCCGGCCAGGGCCATGGCGTCGCTGGCCAGGAAGTTTTCGTGATCCGAGAGTCCGACGCCCAAGATGAGCGGTGAGCCTTCGCGCGCACCCACCACGCGCTGCGGCTCGTCTTTGCAAAACACGGCAATCGCATAAGCCCCGCGCAGCTGGCGCACGGCCAGTTTCACGGCTTCAAACAGGTCGCCGTCGTACAGGCTGTCCACCAGGTGGGCAATCACTTCGGTGTCGGTCTGGCTGGTAAACACATAGCCTTTGGCCTGCAGCGCCGCGCGCAGCTCGTCGTGGTTTTCAATGATGCCGTTGTGCACCAGACCCACGCGGGCAGGCCTGCCGTCGGGCGCGCCGGGGCCGTGGCTGAAGTGCGGGTGGGCGTTGTGCACCACCGGCGCGCCGTGCGTGGCCCAGCGGGTGTGGGCAATGCCGGTGCTGCCTTCCAGTTGGTCGGTGCTCACTTGGCTGGCCAGCTCGGCTACGCGGGCAGTGCTGCGGGCGCGCTGCAGGCCGTTGGCCACCACGGCCACGCCGCAGGAGTCGTAGCCGCGGTATTCGAGCCGCTGCAAGCCCTGCACCAGGACGGGAACGATGTTGCGGGTGGAGACCCCAGCGACGATGCCACACATAAGCTGCCTTTGAAGTTGAAGGCCTGAACTTTATGCAGTAGCGTTTGAAATAGGTGGTTGATTTTTATCTTTAAATGGAATTAAATTGCTATAAAATTTATAAATAGAATTTTATTCCATGGAAAGCAAAATTTTGGAATCATTAAAACTAGATGAAACTGATTTGCAGCTGCTTAACCACCTGCAGACCGACGCGTCGCTGACCAACCAGGCCCTGGCCGAGCGCGTGCACATTTCGCCGCCCACCTGCCTGCGCCGTGTCAAGCGCCTGACCGACGCCGGGCTGATCGAGCGCCAGATTGCCATTCTGAACGTCGATAAATTGGCCCCGCTGCTAGGCCACGGCCTGACAGCGATCAGCGAAGTGAGCCTGGACGCCCAAGGCACGGATGAGCTGGACCGTTTTGAGCGCACCGCCGTGCAAGACCCGGCGGTGCAGCAGTGCTACCGCACCTCCCCCGGCCCCGATTTCGTGCTGATTGCCCATGTGCGCGACATGCCCGCCTGGCTGGCGCTGACGCAGCGGCTGTTTACCGCGCAAGCCAATGTGCGCAACGTGAAAACGTATTTTTCGGTGAAACGTGCCAAATTTGAACCAAAAGTGGCACTCGCCCAGATGAATAGAGCTCAAGCAGCTATTTAATTTGTAGCAAATTTGGGCTTTGCAGGGCTGTGCAGAGTGCCGATAATCTGATTTTCAGATTTTTGGGTGCGCTATGACTGTCTCCATCACTGTGACCGAGTTTTCCCGTGGCCTGTCGGGCTTTTTGAGCCAGGTTCAGCACCGGGGCCAATCGCTGGATATTCAACGTGGCAAGCAAATCGTTGCCCACGTGACGCCAGCCGCCGCGACTGCTGGCTTCCCGCTGAATCAGTTGGACGCGTGGTTGGCCAATGCTCCGGCTTTGAGCGTTGACGAACGACAGTCCTTGGCCGGCGATGTGCGCACCGCGCGTCAGCAACTTGTCGCCAGGGACGATCCGTGGGGCTTGTGATTGATACCGATGTGTGGGTGCTGGCAGAAAAATCGGGCTCTGGCTTGAGTCTGGCCCGCTGGGCACACCACGGCGGCGCTTACATGAGCGCCATCACCGCGAGCGAGTTGTTGGTAGGCGTCGAGCGGGCCAACACCCCACAGCGCAGGGCCAAAAGAGCCGCATTTGTAGAAAACCTGCTGGCCGCCATCCCCATTTTGGCGTTCTCTACCCCCGTGGCCCGAACGCACGCGCGGCTGGTGGCGAGTCTGCCGAAAAACGTTACCGCAGGCGCACACGACGCCTTGATCGCCGCTACGGCGCTGCACCATGGGCATGCTTTGTTGACGCGCAATGTGGCCGATTTCGAGATATTTGCGGGGCTGCAGGTTGAGGCGTTTGAGTTCGAGGCTAAAGAAGGTTAAATACGTCTCCGGCCCTTATAAATACCGCTCAAGCAGCTATCTATTTAGAAGCAAAAACTCAGCCAGCAACCCCATCACCAAGCCCGGCTGCTCATGCACGATCCAGTGCGTTGCGTCCGGCACGGTCTTCAGGCGCAGGTCGGGGATGTAGGCATCCAGCCCCTCGATCAGTTGGGCCGGCAGGGCGATGTCGTTCAGTGCCCAGATCACCAGGGTGGGCAGGGCAATCGTGAGCATGCTGTGGGGCAGGCTGATGGTGGCGGCAGCCGGGTCTTTTGCTGTGGGGGGGCGCAGGGGGGAGGCGCGGTAGTAATTGCAGCCGCCGGTCAGGCCCTGATCCCATACCTCGCGGTACTGCGCTTTCACCGCATCCGTCAGCCACGGATGCGGGCCATCGAGCGCACCCATGTTGGTGAAAAACTCGAACAGGCGGCGGTAGTCGTCTTGCGCCAGCAGCTTTTCCGCGTCGGGGCGAATCAAAAAGTTCATGTAGGCGCTGGCGGCTTGTTGCTGGGGGCTGGATTGCAGCTCGCGCAAAAAGGTGCCGGGGTGGGGCGAGTTGATGATGACCAGTTGGCGGGCCAACTCAGGCCGCTGGTTGGCCAGGTTCCACGCCACCGCGCCGCCCCAGTCGTGCGCCACCAGGCAAGCGAGCTGGCCGGGCGTGGGGCTGGCGGCGGTTTCAATTGTGATGAGGGCCGCAATGTCTTGCACCAGAAACTTGGGCCGATAGGCCGACGGATCGGCCGGCGCGCTGGAACGCTCAAACCCCCGCAGATTGGGTGCCACGCAGCGGTAGCCGCCGTTTTCGGGCTGGGAAAAGTGCTCCAGTAAAGCATCCCACACAAAAGCGCCCTCGGGAAAGCCATGCAAAAACATCAATACCGGCGCACCGCGCAGGCCAGCGGCGCGGCAGCTCAGGGTGATGCCGTGGGGAAGGGGTTGGGTGAATTTTTCGATCATGGTTTGCTCATGGGTGTTCAGGGGTCGGGTACCAGAACGCAGAGGACGCAAAGGGTGCGCAGAGGTCGCAGAGAAACAGCCCAAAAATTTGATTTCATTTTTGAATAGGACTTACGCAGACCCACAAAACGCCTTTGCTGTCATCCCCGCGCAGGCGGGGATCCAGGCGCGAAGACTGCGAGGCCAATGGGTTTTGGGGTTCTCAAAGGTGGATTCCCGCCTGCGCGGGAATGACGGAATTGAGTTGTTTGCGTAAGTCCTATTGAATTCCTTTTGCGCCCTCTGCGTAATCTTTGCGTCCTCTGCGTTCAAAAGTCCCCACATTCAAGCCAAAGTCCACTGCCGCAGCAACACCGCCACATCGTCCACGCCCTTTTTCTTCAACGCAGAAAACAGTTTCACCTCGCCGCCCCCCGCTTGCAGTCGCGCAATCGACAAGGCTTTGGCACCTCCGGTTTTGTTCAGTTTGTCTGACTTGGTCAGCAGCACCAGAAATTTCAGCCCCTGCTCCACCCGGGGCCGAATGACCTCCAGCAGGATTTCATCGAGCTCGGTCAACCCATGGCGTGGGTCGCACAGCAGCACCACGCCGCGCAGGTTGTCGCGGGTCATCAGGTAGTTGGCCATCACGCGCTGCCAGCGCAGCTTGTCGGCCTTGGGCACGGCGGCGTAGCCGTAGCCGGGCAGGTCGGCCAGGATCGCGTCGGTGATGTTTTGCTTTCCCAGAGTGAACAGGTTGATGCTTTGCGTGCGGCCTGGGGTTTTGGAGGCAAACGCCAGGCGGTGCTGCTGGGTGAGGGTGTTGATGCAGGTGGACTTGCCGGCGTTGGAGCGGCCCACAAACGCAATCTCGGGCACCGTGAGTGCCGGCAAAAACTCCAGCTGTGGCGCAGTGGTTAAAAATCTGGCGGTGTGCAGCCAGCCCATGGCAATTTTGGCCGGGTCGGGTGCATTGACGGGGGGTGTGGCGGAGGTAGGGGTGGCGGTCATGGAAGCCGGCACCAAGGCCGGTAAGGTTGACAAAAGAAAAGCGTCAGACATGAAGACCCGTCCGCCGGTGGGAGGGTGATTGTAAAATCGCGCAGTTTTGCGCTTGCGTGTGTCCAGACAAGCGCCCTCCAACATCTAACTACTCACGTGACCATGAAGTCGATTGCATCTTTGCTGGTGGCCGGTTTGATCAGCCTGTCGGCCACCGCCGCCCTGGCCTCCGACAAGCCCGCTCCAGGCGCTGCCCCCGCAGCAGCCCCAGCACCCGAGGCCAAAAAACCCGCCAAACCCGACCTGGTCAAGGGTGAGGCCAGTTTCACCGCTGTGTGCGTGGCCTGCCACGCGGCCGATGGCAACTCAGCCATTGCCGCCAACCCCAAGCTGGCCCAGCAGCACCCTGAATACCTGGTCAAACAGTTGCAAGAGTACAAATCGGGCAAACGCAACAACGCCATCATGAAAGGCTTTGCCACGGCCTTGTCCGATGACGACATGAAAAACATCGCCTACTGGCTGGCTTCCAAGCAGGTCAAACCGGGTTTTGCCAAAGACAAAGAACTGGTGGCATTGGGCGAGCGCATTTACCGGGGTGGCATTGCCGACCGCCAGGTACCAGCCTGCGCGGGTTGCCACAGCCCCAGCGGTGCCGGTATTCCCTCGCAATACCCGCGTATTGGTGGCCAGCACGCCGAGTACACCGCCACCCAGCTGACCGCTTTTCGTGATGGTGTGCGCAAGAACAACCTGTCCATGACCCAGGTGGCCGCCAAGCTCAATGACCGCGAAATCAAGGCTGTGGCCGACTACATTGCCGGGCTGCGTTGAGCTTTTTGCTGAACCAATCGCGACTTTTGCCACTCAAGCATGGCGGGCGCCTCACACGGGGCACCCGCCATTTTTTCTGCAATGGTTAATGTTTTAACAACCCAGCCCTGATGTCCGCTTCCACCCATGGCCTTCGCTTGAAAACCGGCTCGCACGCGCTGCGAGCGGCGGTGGAGTTGCTGTCGTCGATGCGGTTTTCCATCTCGCTGCTGACGGTGATTTGCATCGCCTCGGTGATTGGCACGGTGCTCAAGCAGCATGAGCCGGCCACCAATTATGTCAACCAGTTTGGCCCGTTCTGGGCGGGGGTTTTCACGGCCGTGCAGCTCAACGCGGTCTACAGCGCCTGGTGGTTTTTGTTGATTCTGGCGTTTCTGGTGATTTCCACCTCGCTGTGCATTGCGCGCAGCACACCCAAAATCCTGGCCGACCTGAAGGTGTTCAAAGAAGGCATGCGCGAGCAAAGCCTGAAAGCCTTCAAGCACCGGGCCGACAACACCTTGGCTGAAACGCCTGAGGCGGCCGCGCAGCGCATCGGCCAGCTGCTGACGGGCGGCGGCTGGCGCGTGAAGCTGCAACAACGAGAAAACGGTTTCATGGTGGCCGCCAAAGCCGGTGCGGCCAACAAGTTTGGCTACATCGCCGCGCACAGCGCCATCGTGCTGGTGTGTATTGGTGGCCTGCTCGATGGTGACCTGGTAGTCCGGGCGCAAATGTGGCTGGGCGGCAAATCGGTCTACGCTGGCGGTGGCCTGATTGCCGACGTGAAGCCTGAGCACCGCCTCGGTCCAGACAACCCCACATTTAGAGGCAACATCCTGGTGGCCGAAGGCACCAAGTCGTCCACCGCCATCCTGAACCAGTCAGACGGCATCTTGTTGCAAGACCTGCCGTTTTCCATCGAGCTGAAAAAATTCATCGTCGACTACTACTCCACCGGCATGCCCAAGCTGTTTGCCAGCGAAATCCTGATTCACGACAAGGAAACCGGCCAGCGCATCGAAGCCCGCGTGGAGGTGAACCACCCGGCCCGGCACCGCGGCATCGAGATTTACCAGTCCAGTTTTGACGATGGCGGCTCGGCCGTCAAACTCACCGCCGTGCCCATGGTGGCCGGCGGCAAAACCTTCGAGATGGACGGCAACATCGGCGGCTCGTCGCAGTTGACGCGTGGTGCCGGTGCATCTGAAAAACTCACGCTGGAATACGCGGCTCTGCGAGTCATCAACGTCGAAAACTTCAGCGGCAACCGCAGTGAATCGGCGGTTGACGTGCGCAAGGTCGATCTGCGCGAATCCATCGAGTCGCGCCTGGGCTCGGCCAACAAAACCGTCACCAAAAAAGAGCTGCGCAACGTGGGCCCCAGCATCACCTACAAGCTGCGCGACGCGGCGGGCCAGGCCCGCGAGTTTCACAACTACATGCTGCCGGTGGACATGGGCGACGGTGTGCCGGTTTTCCTGATGGGCTTGCGCGACACACCCGCCGAAGCCTTTCGCTACCTGCGTGCCCCGGCTGATGACGAAGGCAACCTGGACGGCTTTGCCCGCCTGCGCCTGGCCCTGCTGGACCCGGCGCTGCGCGAGCAGGCGGTGGCCCGCTACGCCGCCAAAGCGGTAGACCCGACGCGGCCCGAGTTGGCGCAGCAACTCAGCGTGTCGGCAGCCCGGGCATTGACCTTGTTTGCAGGGACTGAAGATGCTATTAAAAATGTAGCTGCTCCAGCAGATTTCAAAAGGGCTGGTGGCCCAAATGATTCAAAAATCGACACCAGCCGCAGCGGTGGCCTGCAAGCCATCTCCGATTTCATGCAAGCCAACGTGCCCGAGGCCGAGCGCGCCCGCGCCGGCGAGGTGCTGGTGCGCATCCTGAACGGCACGCTGTTTGAGCTGGCGCAAATCACCCGAGCCCAAGCGGGCCTCAAACCCCTGGAGCCCAGCGAAAAAACCCAGGCCTTCATGACCCAGGCCGTGCTGGCGTTGAGCGACGCCCACCTGTACCCCGCGCCCATGGCCTTCCAGCTGAAAGACTTCACCCAGGTGCAGGCCAGCGTGTTTCAGGTCTCGCGCGCCCCAGGCCGCAACATTGTTTATCTGGGTTGCCTGTTGCTGATTCTGGGTATTTTTGCGATGCTCTACGTGCGCGAGCGGCGCGTGTGGGTGTGGCTGGCACCAAGAGACGACGGTTCCACACAAGCCACCATGGCCTTGTCGACCAACCGCCACACGCTGGACAGCGACCGTGAATTTGCCAAGCTCAAGCACAAACTGATTTCGATTGCCGACACGGGCACAGGAGATAAACCATGAACACCGCCACCCTCGCGAAAACCGTCACGCTGAACGAAGGTTTTCTGGCCCGCCGTAACTGGTTTGACTGGCTGTTTGCTGCGCTGGTCGTCGCCGGTGGCCTGTTTGCGTTCACGCGATACGGCAGCTTCATGGATGTGTATGAAAAAGCCATTTTGCTGGGCTGCATTCCCGCTGCGATCTGGATGGGCTGGTTCTGGCGGCCGCTGCGGGTCTTGATGCTGGTGGTCACCGGCTTTTCGCTGCTGGCCATTGCCTCCTACCAGCAAGACGGCGCAGGCAGTCTGGCGCGGGCCGACACGGTGTTCTGGCTGAAATACTTCTTGTCCAGCCAGTCGGCCATTTTGTGGATGAGCATGCTGTTTTTCATGAGCACGACGTTTTACTGGATTGGCATGCTCAGCAAAAGCCAAAACGAGCCCATGTCGCTGATCGGCTCGCGCATGGCCTGGGTGGCGGTGACCATGGCCTTGATTGGCACCATGGTGCGCTGGTACGAAAGCTATTTGCTCGGCCCCGACATTGGCCACATTCCGGTGAGCAATTTGTATGAGGTCTTCGTGCTGTTTTGCTGGATGACCACCGCGTTCTATTTGTACTTTGAAGACCAGTACCAAACCCGCTCGCTGGGCGCATTTGTGATGCTGGTGGTGAGTGCCGCTGTGGGCTTTTTGCTCTGGTACACCGTGGTGCGCGAGGCGCATGAGATTCAGCCGCTGGTGCCCGCGCTGAAAAGCTGGTGGATGAAGCTGCATGTGCCCGCCAACTTCATTGGCTATGGCACCTTTGCGCTGTCGGCCATGGTGGCCTTTGCCTATCTGATCAAGCAAATGGCTTCCGAGACGCGCTGGTACAAGCTGGCCCCGCTGTTCATTTTGGGCATCGTGCTGTGTTTTGAACCCATCGTGTTTCGCCGGGGCGCGCTGGAGAGCGGCGCGAGTTACTGGTTTGTGTACTTTGGCATCTCAGCGCTCGTCGTGGGCGGCATTCTGGCGCTGCGCGGGCGCATCGCCGCCAAGCTGCCCAGCTTTGAGGTGATGGACGACCTGATGTACAAATCCATCGCTGTGGGCTTTGCGTTTTTCACCATCGCCACCGTGCTGGGCGCGCTGTGGGCCGCTGAGGCCTGGGGCGGCTACTGGAGCTGGGACCCGAAAGAAACCTGGGCGCTGATCGTGTGGCTGAACTACGCTGCCTGGCTGCACATGCGCCTGATGAAAGGCCTGCGCGGCACCATTTCGGCCTGGTGGGCCCTGGTGGGGCTGGCTGTCACGACCTTTGCATTTTTGGGTGTGAACATGTTCTTGTCGGGGCTGCACAGCTACGGCACTTTGTAGGCAGCAAATTGACTTAAAATATGGGTACCCGTAGACGCGACCCCATATCGCCATGAAAACCACCATCGAACTGTCCGACGCGCTATTTGCAGAGGCCAAAGCGCTGGCTCAAGCCAACCAAACCACCTTGCGCGCCATCATGGAAGAAGGTTTGCAGCTCGTTTTGGAGCGCATGCGCAAACCTGAAAAATTTATCTTGAGCGACTGCAGTTTCAAAGGCGAAGGTTTGCAATCTGGGCAAGAGTCGCTGACGTGGGATCAGGTGCGCGACATGGGCTACGGGGATCGGATTTGATGATTGCGCTCGATACCAACGTATTGATCCACGCCCACCGAACTGAATCTCCCCATCACGCGCACATCAACCGTCTCGTTCGAGAGTTGGCCGAGGGAAAGGCCTTGTGGGCCATTCCCTGGCCCTGCCTGCATGAGTTTTATGGAATCGTGACCCACCCCAATCGTTTCAAGCCTCCAACGCCTGCTGCGCAGGCCATTTCCCAAATGCAGGCCTGGCAAGGCAGCCCGTCGCTTCGGATGATTGGCGAGTCTTTTGAGCATCTGCGTGTATTGATCGAGTTGATCGAAAAGGGCAAAGTCGTGGGGCCTATGGTGCACGATGCCCGCATCGCCGCAATTTGCATGCAGCATGGTGTTCGCGAGCTTTGGACGCTGGATCGCGACTTTTCGCGCTTTCCGCAATTGATGTGCCGTAACCCTTTGGTGGTAGGCTGATTTCTCCTTGTGGTGACCCCCCGGAAACTTTGAAAGTCAATCGATGCCCGTCAACCTGTCCACCCCCCAAGCCGCTGACCTGCACCCCGTCCCCGGCATCCGCCTGGGCGTCACCGAAGCGGGCATCAAAAAAGCCAACCGCAAAGACCTTACCGTGGTGTTGATTGACGAAGGCGCGTCGGTGCACGGCGTGTTCACGCAAAACCGCTTTTGCGCCGCGCCGGTGCAGGTCTGCCGTGAGCACCTGGGCATGAACCAGGGCATCCGGGCCATGCTCATCAACACCAGCAACGCCAACGCCGGCACCGGGCAAGACGGCCTGGCCCGCGCCCGCGCCAGTTGCATTGCCCTGGCCCAACACCTGAACATTTCGCCCGAGCAAATCCTGCCGTTTTCCACCGGCGTGATCATGGAGCCGCTGCCGCTGGACCGCATTCAAGCCGGCCTACCGGCCGCCCTGGCCGATGCCAAAGCCGACAACTGGCTGCGCGCCGCGCAAGGCATCATGACCACCGACACCCTGCCCAAGGCGTTCAGCACGCAGGTGGAGATTGACGGCGCGACAGTCACCATCACCGGCATCAGCAAAGGTGCCGGCATGATCCGCCCCAACATGGCCACCATGCTGGGCTTCATGGCCACCGATGCGCGGGTCGATCAGTCGGTGATGCAGCAACTGGCCCTGGAACTGGCCGAAGCCTCGTTCAACCGCGTGACGATTGACGGCGACACCTCGACCAACGATTCCTTCGTGGTGATTGCCACCAACCAAGCTGCTCACCCCGCCATCACATCCCTTTCCAGCGCCAGTGGCCAGGCCTTGAAAGCCGCGATGCAAAAAGTGGCGCAACAACTGGCCCAGGCCATCGTGCGCGACGGCGAAGGCGCAACCAAGTTCATCACCGTGCGGGTAGAAGGCGGCAAAACCCCCGCCGAATGCCGCCAGGTGGCCTACGCCATCGCCCACTCACCCCTGGTCAAAACGGCCTTCTTCGCCAGCGACCCCAACCTCGGCCGCATCCTGGCCGCTGTGGGCTACGCCGGCATTACCGACCTCGATCAAACGGGTATTGATCTGTTTTTAGACGACGTGCACGTCGCCATCCAGGGTGGCCGCAACCCGACCTACCGCGAAGAAGACGGCCAGCGCGTGATGAAGCAAAGCGAGATCACCGTGCGCGTGGTGCTGGGGCGTGGGGATGCGGTGGACACGGTGTGGACTTGCGACTTCAGCCATGACTATGTGAGTATTAATGCGGATTACCGGTCTTGAATTGACACCACCAGCACACAGGTTAGCCATAGCTCATGGCCTGCGGACACTTTGGGCGACCTGTCAAAGGTTCTAGCGCCCCGCGTTGGAGCCTCCCTGAAACACCGCATCGAGCATCTTGCCGATAGCCACGTCACGGTCAGGGCATTGACGCCCTTCGTTTGCGCCAACCTTCCAATTCCGGTGAATGGCGGTCTCGGCCAATAGCTTGTTGGTCTTGGCGTCTACCACGTTCAAGCGGAAGCGCTCGATCTGCTTAGGCAACTGATCGGGCTTGTGCACGTCTAAGATGTAGCGGGCCGTGAGTTGCTGGACGCGCTCCCGCTTCTGATCAGCTACCGAGATGTTCCACATTACGTGGCAGTTGTCGCGCTTGTCGCCCTGGTGGTTCAGGCACGAGAAAGCCGTGCTCAGGTGCTCCGTCTGGACGTTAGCGATCGTCGCCTTGGTGCAACTTACCGCAGGAAGCTCCATCCAGCAGACCGTCTTATCGACCCCCAGGGGGACGAAGGGGTCGTCCACGCGAAACATGTCGTTGCTGGTCTGTCGGACGCGCAGGTTCACCGATTGACCATCTGACACCGTTGAATGGACTTTCAACTCCGGCGGGAGCTGGCAGAACTCGGCCCAAGCGTCCCATTCTTTCCAATTCGTTTCCTTTGCATGGTGCGCGACTGCCTCCTCCAGCAAAACGTAGGCGGGCATGCTGATCAGTGCCGCCAGTACGAGGCAGATACGCACCCACCAACGCTCCACCAGAAGAGCGGCAACAACGGCTCCGATGAGGATCAAAACCCAAAGGAGCAGTATGCCCACCAATCCATTCGCATAGGAACCGGCTCCCTGGGCAAAAACCGGACTACTGCAAAAGAGCAGGCCACCCGCCCCGAAGTGAAGCATGCGCATCGCTGAGATCCTAAGGTAATGTATGCCGCGAACCCTGCAACGTAACTTCGCGCATGCGATTTAAATCGGTCATCAATTTCTCCCTCCAAAATGCCTTATGAATGCGCCAGGCGACCCAGTACGTGCAGTGTAGCTTCAGCACCCAAAACTGATTTGCAAGTCCGTCCGGTGGATCACGCGAATATGATTTGGATCTGGTATTGCTTTGCCGGTTGTTGAAATCCTCGGTGTCAATATTGTTCAGGCGTATGACTCATAATTTGACAGCTGTTTGAGCAATCAACACCAAGGCCAAAGGCTTGTTTGGCTACAAAAGCCCCAGAAAACGCAGAAAACACAAGGCTTGGGCATCACCGCTTCGCCCGTGCCTTTTCGGGCCATACGCACAGCGCACAGTGCTTGGCCGCGTGGGTGAAGTCTTTGTCCGTCGTCAGCAGCGTCAGATCGTGGCGGATGGCCAGTTACGCCAGCAGCGCATCAATCGTGCTGATTTGAATGCCTGCTTGACGACACGTCACGCGCAGGCCGCCGCGCCAATGTGATCCTCTCGATCGGGTTGTAGCAAGGGCAACGCCGCAAAGCGTTCGATGATCAGCGCCTGGGCTTTGGCACCCGAGAAGCCTTGCAGCAGCTCCTGAAGCACCAGGCCGGTGGTGACCACCACGTCTGCGCCTAACAGGGCGTCTTTGAGTTCTTGCACTTCGGGTTCAGCCGCTTCAACGTCCCGGCGCAGGGCCAGAGATCAAACGCTGGTATCAACCAGTAACGTCATTTGCCGCGGGACCGTTCCGCCTTGTAGTCAGACGACGCATCCCACTCCAGTGTTCCCAACAGATCAGCCACGCGCCGTTGCTCGCGGCGCGCGATGAACTCTTGCAGGGCCTTGGTGACCGCCGCCTTCTTCGTGCGCTCACCACTGACCTGCACGGCTTTGTCGAGAAGGGTCGGATCGATTGCGAGGTTGGTGGTCATGTGTGACTCCTTGTGCGGGAATCTATACATTCTTTGAGTTGCGATGAACCTTTGCAACGACCCCTCGCCGTTAAACCGTTACCACCCACGGGTTGACGATGGCAATGCCAGTATCTTCAAAATGCCGGGTGTTGCGCGTGACCAGCGTCAGCCGGTGGTGGGTGGCAACCGCTGCAATCAACACATCCAGGTCTTCCTGCGGTCGGCCCATGGCCTCCAGCGAGGCTTTCAAATTGGCCCACACGCGCCAAACCGCAGCGTCGGTTTCCAATGTGCGGGCCGCATATTCAACACATAAACCGTCAAACCACAGCTGCAGGCTGTTGCGATGCCGCCCAGGTGGCATGCGCTGCAGGCCGTAGTGAATTTCACCCACCGTCACCATGCAGAGCACGCTTTGAGCCGCGTGGCTTTGTACCCAGGCGAGCACGGCTGCATCGGGCTTTTTTCGGGTCAGTTCTGACACGACACAGGTGTCCAGTAACCATCGCATGGGCTAGGGCCTGTTCACACTATTTTTGCAAGTGCGAACGTGGTTAAAACAGCGCCAATCTAGGCGTACGACGACGGCCAGACTGGTTGTCTGGCCTAGGAGTGCAACAACGAGTGGCGCTGTTTTAACCACGTTCCCGACGGGTTGCGGCCAAAAAGGCCATGCGCGGCGTTGCGAAGCCTTGCCGGGGGGATACCCCGGCTGCATTTCGCGCCTAGCGCATGACCTTTTTGACTCGCAACGCATCTTGCAAAAATAGTGTGAACAGGCCCTAGCCCAAACGTACCGGCGACTTGCGCGTGCGTCGCGGTGGCGCCTGCAGCACAGGGTCACTTTCTTCAGGCACATGGGGGGCTGACAGCAAATACGTGGCAAACCCGTCATCCGTTGGACGCGTGGTGGCAGCAGAGTCAGCCACCGACACCACGTGCACCACCGGTTTGCCATGCCGTGTCACCACCTGTGGGCCATGT
This sequence comes from Comamonadaceae bacterium, assembly GCA_013297875.1. GTDB lineage: Bacteria > Pseudomonadota > Gammaproteobacteria > Burkholderiales > Burkholderiaceae_C > JAAFIW01. The sequence continues at coordinate 98,843 of JAAFIW010000006.1, forward strand.
CGCAGTGCTTGCTCAATCACTTCACTGAACCGGTTTTTCGCTTCCTGGACTTGCCAGGAAACCGGATTTCCCGTCATTTTGGTGGCTGTATTCATGGCTTGTCTTTCAGGTATCTGGTCTTAATTATAGACGGAATAAAAAATAAGGCCTTTATTTATAGCTTTTTTGCATGCCTGTGTGTCAATTGAAAAGAAGGATCTCGACCTGCTGAAACCGCCGTCTGTTAGATGTTTGATCGCCGCGATAATCGGACGACCAACATCTGTCTTGTCCCGAGCCCACCTTGAACGAACATTTCGAACACCTGCTGACCCGCGCCGCAGTATTGATAGACCGCATCGAAGCGGTCATTCCCCAACCCCTGAAAGCCCCCGATTTTTCGCAAGGCATCGCCTGGCGCTACCGCAAGCGCGCCAGCGGTCACGGCAGCCTGGAGCCGGTGCGGCAGCTGGCGGCCATGAACCTGGCTGACCTGAAAGAAGTTGACGTTCAGAAAGAAAAAATCCAGCGCAACACCTTTCAGTTTGTGCAGGGCAAACCGGCCAACAATGTGCTGTTGACCGGCGCACGCGGCACGGGCAAATCTTCGCTGATTCGCGCCTGCCTGCACGAATACGCCACCCAGGGCCTGCGCCTGATCGAGGTGGACAAGGCTGATTTGATCGACCTGGCCGACATCGTGGATGTGGTGGCCGAGCGGCCCGAGAAATTCATTGTGTTTTGCGACGACCTGAGCTTTGAAGACGGCGAGCCCGGGTACAAGGCACTCAAGTCGGTGCTGGACGGCTCGGTGTCGGCCCCCAGCCCCAACGTGCTGATCTACGCCACCAGCAACCGCCGCCACCTGCTGCCCGAGCACATGAAAGACAACCTCACGTACAAACACACCGACGACGGTGAGGTGCACCCCGGCGAGGTGATTGAAGAAAAAATCTCCCTGTCCGAGCGCTTTGGCCTCTGGGTCAGCTTCTACCCGTTCACGCAAGACGAATACCTGGCCATCGTCGCCCAGTGGCTGCAATCATTCGGCGTGACCCCGCAAGCGATTGCCGCCGCTCGCGCCCAAGCCCTGGTCTGGGCCCTGGAGCGCGGCTCCCGCAGCGGTCGGGTGGCCTGGCAGTTTGCGCGCGACTATGCCGGGCAGCATTGAAAACCCGGTTTTTGAGCCAAATCGGCCAGCCGCCCAGGGATTCATTGGGTCTGCAGCTACACCTTTAATAGCAGATGCAACCCGACCCCGTGAAGGCGGCCCCAACCGCCCGCTGGTTCAAGTCGCCGTCGGCGTACTCATCCGACCCGATGGCCGCTTTCTGCTGACATCGCGCCCCCCAGGTAAGGTCTACGCCGGTTACTGGGAATTCCCTGGCGGCAAACTAGAGCCCGGCGAGACCGTCGAGCAAGCCCTGCGCCGCGAGCTACACGAAGAACTTGGCATTACCCTGCACACCACGCCCGGCGCGGTACAGCCCTGGAAAACCGAACAGGTCGACTACCCCCACGCCCTGGTGCAACTGAACTTCTGCAAAGTCTTTGCGTGGGACGGCGAGCTACACATGCGCGAAGGGCAGCAATGTACGTGGGAGCAGTTGCCGGTGCAGGTGACGCCCGTACTGCCGGGCACCGTACCGGTGCTGAGGTGGTTTGCAGCGGAGCAGAGGTTTATCGGTGCTACGTATTTTGTAGCTGCTTGAGCAGTGAATACCTGAGCGTGAGGCTGTTTTTCACAACTTTCAAAGTCTCTGACACCATTCTTTGCTGGGCAAGCCAAAGATATGCCTGATACCTATACATTTCGCATCCGATTCAATCGCTCACCAGGGGGCACGATTGATTGCATCGATAACGAAATTCAACTCAAGTCCACGCATGCGCAGGCTTTGATCACATTCAGAAACCAAGAACCTGAGAAGCCTCTTCGAGATGCCACAAACTTTGTGTTGCGAGGCTCTGGATATTCGAACCAAGCGGAGGCACTTGCTGCGGGCGAAAACTTTAAGTCCGCTGCATTGGTTGCTCTGGCGAGAGTTCGGGTTGGAGTGGACTTTGGTGATCGCGCAACCCAGGGAGCATTTACTGAGGCTGGCCTAATGCGGGTGGAGCAGCTCAGTGGACAAAGAACTCTTAACGATTTTCACGGCCTCATGGCATACCCTTGTGCTATCACGCCCAGCTTTGTAAAAACTAACTTTCAACTGGGATACGCAGTCGCCACGGAGTCATTTGAGTCAGCAATGCAAGCAGCCATTGCCGCGCAAATAGTGCTGACTGAGCGTGAGCGGTTGGCATTCACCCTGTTCAATGCGTCGTTCTTCAGGCAAACGGCAGACAGTCGCTTCCTGCTGCTTGCCATGGCCATCGAAGCGCTGATTGAACCTGCTACGCGCAGCGCAGAATCAAGTAGCCACGTAGAGGCGCTTATCGCCCTCACCAAATCTGCGTCACTCCCACGAGCCGAACGCGATTCCATGATCGGCACACTGAAATGGCTCTCAAAAGAATCAATCACACAAGCAGGCAAGCGTTTGGTTTTATCCCGCCTGGGCGAGCGCCAATACAACGGACAAGCCGCGCCAGCTTTCTTTTCGCGCGTTTACAGCGAACGCAGCAACCTTGTTCACGGCAACCTTCCCTATCCATCACTTTCTAGTGTCGGAGCACTGGCTGCCACGTTAGAAGTTTTTGTGTCTGACTTGTTGACCTCGCCATTCATTGGGCTACCCGACTGATTTTTGTTGCCGACTGAAGGTTGTCAACGCTTGACGTGCTAATTTTCAGTAGCTACAATAATTCGTGTTTTTCGAATTCGACCCCTCCAAAGACAAGCTGAACCGCGCGCAGCACGGCTTGTCGCTTGAGTTTGCGAAGCAGTTGGCCTGGGACGAAGCGCTTGTTTGGGTTGACGAGCGGTATGAATACGACGAAATCCGAATGGTCGGTCTCGTACCGGAGGGCAACGACCTGTACTACGTGGCATTTGTTGACCGGGCCGATCGTCGCAGAGTCATCAGCGTGAGGTTTGCCGTGCGCAAAGAGATCAAACACTATGTTGAAAACTACCCCTAAGCGCGTCATTCGCGTCCCCGCTGCGTCTGAAAACGCTCGTCTCGTTGCTGCCGCCAAGGCCGATTCCGATGCGCAGCCGTTGACCACGGCCCAGCTCAAGGCTATGGTGCCCCTGAAATCGGTGCGTGGCAGGCCAAAGTCTGAGGGTAAGAAGCTGCTGGTTTCAGTTCGCTACAGCCCCGAGGTCATCGCGTACTTTCGTGGCACCGGTGAAGGCTGGCAGGCGCGTATGGACGGGGTTTTGGGGGAGTACGTGAGCAAGCATAGTGGGCGGCGAACGCCAAACGCGAATTGACCGCTCCCACGGCCCTCAAACGCGAGAAAAACTGGAAACAGCTTTACCTGCGTTCCGAAAAGCTGGCGCCGGCCAAGCAACTGGGGATGACATACCCCCGCGCCCCAGACAGTCGGCTCGCCGACGAACCGATCTTCACGGAAAGCGAGCAATTGAACATCCTCTTCATCTGCAGCCGCAACCAATGGCGCAGCCCCACTGCCGAGCGCATCTGGCGCAATTACCCTGGTTTGTCGGTTTGCTCAGCGGGTACCAGCGCCAACGCACGTCACCCGGTGAATGAAGCGGACCTGCGCCGGGCCGACGTGATTTTTGTGATGGAAGAAAAACACAAGTCGCGCTTGGTGGCGGCGTACCCGCGTTTGTTGGAGCACCAAACGATTCACGTGCTGGACATCCCCGATGACTACAAATTCATGGATCCCGAGCTGGTGGAGCAGCTAAAGGTATCGGTGGGTGCGATTCTGGGAATTTTGTAGATCGAAATGCTATTTAAGTGATAGCTGCTTGAGCAGAATATACAAGGGCTGGAAGGTATTTTGATGCACAAAGCACAAAGCACAAAGCACAAAGCACAAAGCACAAAGCACAAAGCACAAAGCACAAAGCACAAAGCACAAAGCACAAAGCACAAAGCACAAAGCAGTTCTTTTCAGCCAAATCGGCCTCGAGCCCTGGTGAATACGGCTCAACCAGCTATGCCTTTGGTAGCAGATGCCGCCGAGCCCCGCGAAGGCAGCACCAACCGCCCGCTGGTTCATGGTCAACGCCCTGACACCTGCGGAATTGGGAAAATGACGCTTATGTTCTTGCGTTTGATGGCCCTTGCAAAGAACATGGCCGCCAACTGCTCCCCTTGCAACGAAACATCCAACCTCCCCAATGACCCAAGACGCCACCTCCAATCCAGTAGCCAACGCCAACATTCAAGCCGTATTTGGCAGCCAGTTCGACACGGCTTTGAAGCTGCGTTCGTCCACTGCCAGCGAAAGAATCGCAAAAATCCGCAAGCTGCGCGATGCGGTGCTGGCCCGCACGGAAAGCCTGTACGAAGCCGCCTATGCAGACTTCCGCAAGCCTCCGGGTGAGGTGGATATGGCGGAGTTGTTGCCGGTGTGCGCAGAGGCCAATGATGCGATCCGTCACCTCAAAAAGTGGATGAAACCTGTGGGTGTGTGGCCTACGCTGCTGACGGCAGGCACCCGCAGCCAGGTGCAATACCAGCCGCGTGGACGCTGCTTGATTATTTCGCCGTGGAACTACCCGGTGAATCTCACCTTTGGCCCGCTGATCTCGGCCATTGCGGCGGGAAATACCGTCATCGTCAAACCGTCGGAGATGACGCCGCATCTGTCTGCCTGGATCAGCACCATCATCCAGGAGGTTTTCACGCCAGACGAAATAGCCGTTTTCCAGGGCGAAGCCGATGTCGCACAAACCTTGTTGAATCTGCCGTTTGACCATATTTTCTTTACCGGCAGCCCCGGCATCGGAAAAGTGGTGATGGCGGCGGCGGCCAAACACCTGGCCAGTGTCACTTTGGAGCTGGGCGGCAAAAGCCCGACAGTGATTGATGCCAGCGCTGACATTCCCATGGCGGCCCAAAACGTCATGTGGGCCAAGTACGCCAATGCGGGGCAAACCTGCATCGCGCCGGATCATGTCTACGTGCACGAGAACGTGAAAGACCAGTGGGTTGCAGCCTGCCGCACCGTGCTTGAAAAGGCTTATGGCAAAACCCTGGACGAGCAACGCAGCAGCCCGCACCTGGCTCACATCGTCAACGCCCGTCACACCGCGCGCGTGCAGGGCCTGCTCCATGATGCGACGGCGCAGGGCGCGCGCGTGTTGATCGGTGGCGGTGTGGCGCAGGCCGACTGCTTTGTGGCACCCACCTTGCTGGACGGTATTCCCGCTGGCGCGCGCATCATGCAAGAGGAGATTTTTGGCCCCTTGCTGCCGGTGATCGCCTACACCGACCTGGATCAGGTCATTGCCGACATCAACGCGGGCCCCAAACCGCTGGCGCTGTACATCTACAGCCGCACCAAAGCCAACATCCAGCGCGTGCTAACCCAGACCTCGTCGGGCGGGGTGTGCGTGAACCACGCGTTGGTGCATTTCCTGCATGGCCGACTGCCGTTTGGCGGCGTCAATAACTCCGGGCTCGGCAGTGCGCACGGGCACTACGGCTTCAAAGCCTTCAGTCACGAAAGAGCGGTGGTGCGCACGCAGTTTTCGCTGGCGACAGCCTTGCTCACGGCCGGTGAAGTGAGGCCTGCAATACGCACGATGCTGAAATCGGCGTTCAAGTGGATCTGACCCACTGCGCAGCGCCGCATGGGCGCATTCCATGAACGATTGATGAGACTTGAATTGCTATTTATTTTATAGCTGCTTGAGCAATATTCATAAGGGCTGTAAGCTTTTTTAATGATATAAATGTTGAACTTGGTGCTCCCGCACCCCGTACAACATTCAACCTTGCAGCGGTTCGTACCATGCATAACAGGAGCCTGAATGTTCTCCCACATCTTCACCAGCGTCACCGACTTTGAGCGCGCCCTGAGTTTCTACACCCCGGTGATGAACGCCTTGGGTCTGGAGCAGCGCTTTTGCGACCGGCAGCGGCCTTGGGCCGGTTGGCACAGTGCGCAGAAAAGCCGGCCGTTTTTTGTGATTTGCCAGCCGCACAACCAGTTACCGCACCACCCCGGCAACGGGCAGATGGTGGCGTTTGCGGCCGATACGCGAGCCGTTGTTCGTGCGGCCTATTCAGCGGCGCTGGCGCACGGTGGAGTGTGCGAGGGGCCGCCGGGTTTGCGGGCGCAGTACCACCCGTATTACTACGGGGCCTACTTTCGCGACCCCGATGGCAACAAGCTGGCGGTGGCCTGTCATGTAGACGATGACACACGACAGCCGCCTGCGGCGTGCATGACAGATGACGTGTAAGTCACTCGCCACTTTTGTCCAGGATCATTTGCCATTCGGTGCGCAGCACCGGCCGTCATTTTTCATCCTCACCTGACCTCCGACGGCGTTCCCTCCCGCCCAAACTGATGCCAGGCCCGCCGCAGCTGCGTGTCGGAGCTAAAGCCCGCCAGCTGCGCCGCCTGCGTCACATTGCGGCCCGCTTGCAAGGCCTGCTCGGCCACGGCCAGGCGGATGCGGCGCAGGTATTGCAGCGGGGCGATGTCGGCATGTTCGATGAACAGCCGCGTCAAGTGGCGCGGCGAGGTGTGGGCCACGTCGGCCATGCGGGGCACGGTCCAGTCTGCAGCGGGCTGGTTGCCGATGGCGTCTTGCACGCGGTGCAGCGCGGCGTGCAGGTGGTTGCGGTGGTTCAAAAAAGGCGACAGCTCGGGGTCTTGCGGGCCGCGGCGCAGCGCCACCACCATGGTTTGCGCCACCTGCGCGGCCACCGGTGCGCCGCAGTGTTGGGCGATCAAGTGCAGTGCCAGGTCAATGCCGGTGGTGATGCCCGCGCTTGATGCCACCGCACTGCCAGCCTCGCCGTCCAGCACAAACACGCGGTTGGCCACCACATCGCAATCGGGTGCGGCCAGGCGCAATTCGTCTAAGTGTTGGTGGTGGGTGGTGGCGCGCCGCCCGCGCAGCAGGCCCGCGTGCGCGGCCAACAGAGCCCCGGCGCAGATGGTGATCAGGCGCAGGCCGTTTTTGCCAGGTTGCAAGCCTTGCAGCCACTGGATGGTTTGCCGCGCGGGTTCGCTGGTGATGTCGATACCCGCGCCAGGCATGCCCACCAGCACCAGCCAGCTGGGGTTGGGCAGCGCATCGGGTAGCGGCTGCACGTTGGCCACGCTGATCCACACCGAGGTGGGCACTTGCGCGGCGGGGCCGATGAAGCGCAGATCAAACCCTGCGGATTTGCTATCGGCTTTGAGCACCTGATTGGCAATGCGAAACGCCTCGGCGGGGCCGGCCCAGTCGAGGATCAGGCTGCCGGGCAGGAGGACGAAATACACCGCAATGGTGGCAGTCAGGGGCATATGCGGCTTGGGTTGATCGTCACACGGGCTTCAAGGGCTTAAACACGCGTTCGGTGGAAGCCGGGTACTTGGCCAGCGCCGCAGCGGGTCGAATAGGGCGACGCAGCAACTCGCCGCCGCAGTTCGGGCAAATGCCCCGCAGGGTGTGGTGCGTACAGTTTTCACAAAACGTGCATTCAAACGAGCAAATGTGTGCCAGCAAAGAAGCGGGTGGCAGATCCGTGTCGCAGCGTTCGCAGCTGGGGCGTAGGGCAAGCATGGTGGGCTCCTGGTCTGTGAATGCTCAAACCGCACTGTCCAGCGCCTGCGCCACGCTGCAGATGCGTGCGAACCGGTCTTTCAGCACCGCCGCTGTGCGGGCTTTGATGTCGGCTGCAGCCAGCAGCGAGCCATCCAGATGCGCCATGTCAAAGGTGAGTGTGGCATCCAGCACATAGTCGACCGCATAGCCCATGTCTGACGCATGGCGCGTCGTGGTTTCGCAGCACTGCTCGGTGCGGATGCCGCTGACGATGATTTTCTGGATGCCGTTTTGCGCGAGCCATACATCCAAGCCCGTGCCCACCAGTGCGCTGTGGCGGCCTTTGTGGAAGGTGGCGGCTGCGTCAAATGCCGCCAGGCCGTCCAGCGTGCGCACATGGCCTGATTCGACTGCAAAGGCATTGGCTGCGGTCTTGGGGCCTTCCACGTGGAAGATGCGAACCACCGGCACGCCGCGTGCCACGCAGCCCTCAATCAAGGCGTTTTGCGCGGCCAGGTAAGCGGGTACATCACGCTCGGTGAAGTAGGGGCGCTGGCGGAAAGACTCTTGCACATCGATCACTATCAGACAGGTTTTCATCAAAGGCTCCGTTGTATTAGAAGCCTCAGTGTGCAGAAAATACCTGGGCGAGTCCGTTTCAATACAGACAGGAATCGATCAAATCAAGACATTATTTGACGGTGACGGCTGCATCAGCGCCGCGCGCCGCAATCACGCCCATCTCATACACCGCCTCACCCAGCCCGCGCAGCATGTCTGCGCAGGCGGCAGCCTGATCACCCGCTACAACGACCACCATGCCAATGCCGTTGTTAAACGTCCGGTTCATCTCCACATCGGAAATACCCGCCGTGGCCTGCAACCACGCAAACAGCTCGGTTTGCGGCCATGAACCCTTTTTCAAATGCGCTGCCATACCGTCTGGCAGCACGCGGGGAATGTTTTCCAGCAAGCCGCCGCCGGTGATATGGGCCAGGGCTTTGATGCCGCCGGGGTGTGCGGCCAGCGCGGCCAGCACGTTTTTCACGTACAGGCGGGTGGGTTCCATCAAAGCTTGTTTGAAGGGCTTGCCGTCTAGCATCGCGGGCGCTGCATCACCCGAACGTTCGATGCACTTGCGCACCAGTGAAAAGCCATTGCTGTGCACACCGCTGCTGGCCAGGCCCAGCACCACATCGCCCGGCTTGACGTCTTTCCCCGTCAGAATTTTTGACTTCTCTACTGCGCCTACGCAAAAGCCCGCCAGGTCGTATTCGCCCGCCGGGTACATGCCCGGCATCTCGGCAGTTTCGCCGCCAATCAGGGCGCAACCGCTGAGCTCGCAGCCCTTGGCAATGCCGCCAATCACGGCGGCGGCGGTGTCTACATCGAGCTTGCCGCAGGCAAAGTAGTCCAGAAAAAACAGCGGCTCCGCGCCTTGCACCAGCACGTCGTTGACGCTCATGGCCACCAGGTCTATGCCCACGGTGTCGTGCATATTCCATTCAAAAGCCAGCTTCAGCTTGGTGCCCACGCCGTCGGTGCCGCTGACCAGCACCGGCTCTTGGTAGCGCTTGGGCACTTCAAACAGCGCGCCAAAGCCGCCAATGCCGGCCAGCACGCCCTCGCGCAGGGTGCGTTTGGCCAGCGGCTTGATGCGCTCCACCAGGGCATCACCTGCGTCAATGTCAACGCCGGCGTCTTTGTAATTCAGGGGGGTATTTGTTGGAGTGGTCATGATTGGGTGGCGCGGCCTAGGGTTTCCTTGAGCTTGCCCGATAGAATTTGCCCAGATTTTACGGGCGTGCTTTGTCAGCCGAAATCACTCCTTACCGGGCTTACGCATGCAATTTACCCCCGCTCAAACACGCACCGCCGCCTGGCTGCTCATCGCTGCCCTGTTGGTGCTCACGCTGTGGCTGCTGGGCCCGGTGCTCACGCCGTTTGTGGTGGCGGCGGTGTTGGCCTACGCGCTCACGCCCATGGTCAACTGGCTGGATCGTCGCCTGGGTGGCCGGGTACCGCGGGTGTTGGCGGTGCTGGTGGTCGAGCTGCTGTTCATCATTGCGGCCCTCGGTGTGCTGCTGATGGTGGTGCCCATCGTGGCCAAAGAGCTGCCGCTGCTGCGAGAGCAGGTACCCAAGCTGGCCGACAGCCTGTCTGCCAACCTCACGCCCTGGCTCAAGCAACTGGGCTTCAATGTGTCGTTGGAGTTGTCGAGTCTGAAGGCGCTGGCGCTCAAGTATTTGAATGCCAACTACGAAGACGCACTGGCCTCGCTGCTGACATCGGTGCGCCTGGGCGGCAGCGTGGCGCTGGCTGTCATTGGCAATGCGGTGTTGATTCCGGTGGCGCTGTTTTACTTTTTGATGGACTGGGAAAACCTGGTCAACAAGGTGATGAACCTGGTGCCCCCTCGCGCGCGCCCCAGCGTGGACAGCTTTACCACCGAGGCCGACGCCTTGCTTGGGCAGTACCTGCGCGGCCAGTTGTTGGTGATGGCCATTATGGCGGCGGTCTACAGCACGGGCCTGGCGCTGTTTGGGCTTGATCTCGCGCTGCCCATTGGTGTGTTCACCGGTCTGGCGATGTTTGTGCCCTACCTGGGTTTTGGCATCGGCTTGATGCTGGCGCTGATTGCGGGCCTGCTGCAATTTGCCTCGCTCAAAGCCCTGATCATGGTGGCGGTGGTGTACGGCCTGGGCCAGTTGCTGGAAAGCCTGTACCTCACCCCCCGCATGGTGGGCGAGCGCATTGGCCTGCACCCGTTGGCGGTGATTTTTGCGCTGCTGGCGTTTGGCCAATTGTTTGGCTTTGTCGGCATCCTGGTTGCGCTGCCTGCCAGTGCCGTGCTGCTGGTGGCCATGCGGCGCGCCAAGGCGGGCTATGTGAGCAGCAAGCTGTACACGGGATGAGTGCGAATCGGATGCAAGGACGCGAAAGACGCGAAGGATTCGCGAAGGCCGCAAAAGAACAGCCTTTTCAGCCTTTGGACTTCATTTCGCGCACTTCGCGGTACTTTCGCGTCCTTCGCGTCCGGTTCCTGTTTTTGGTTGCCTGCAATTGCCGATGAAGCAACTCACACTGGACATCGGCCTGACCACCGGCCCCACGCTGGACAATTTTTTTGCCGGGCCTAACCTGGCGGCCCTGCAGCACCTGCAGGCCTGGGTGGGCAACCCCAGTCGGTCACCCGTGCCCACGTACCTGTGGGGCCCGGCTGGCAGTGGCAAAACACATTTGCTGCAAGCCGCGCGACAAGCCCTGGCCAGCGACGGCGCGCGTGTCGGCTGGCTCGATGCTGTGAGCCTGGAAACCCAGCCGTTTGACGAGGCCTGGGTCGCCGTGCTGCTGGACGACGTGCACCTGTACACCGCTGCGCAGCAACACACCGCATTCACCTGGTTTGTGCAAGCCACGGCACCCGTCGTGGGCCAGCCGCGCCCGGTGTTGGCCGCTGGCCTGTTGCCGCCCGCCGATCTGCGCTTGCGCGAGGATTTGCGTACCCGTCTGGGCTGGGGCCATGTGTTCGCCTTGCAGGTGCTCAGCGAGCCGCAGCAGCGCGCCGTGCTGCGCCAGGCGGCTGATGAACGCGGCATTTTTCTGCGTGACGAGCTGATGGACTACCTGCTGGCCCGCTTCTCGCGTGACCTGGGGCACCTCACACAACTGCTGGACAAAATAGTGCGCTTTGCAGCCCAAACCAAGCGCCCCCTGAGCATTCCGCTGGTGCGCGCGATGCTGGAAGATGAATGAAAAAACTCGCCCTGTTCGACCTGGACCACACCCTGATCCCACTGGATTCCGACCACGCCTGGGGTGAATACACCACCGCCATCGGCTGGACGGATGCGACCACCTTCAAAGCCAAAAACGACTGGTTTTACGAGCAATACAAAGCCGGCACGCTGGTGCTGGCTGACTACATACGCTTTTCTGTAGACGCAGCGGTGAAACGGGGTGCTACTAATTCGATAGCTGTCCGAGCAGATTTCATTAGGGCGGTCATTGAAAAAGCCTTAAAACCTGCAGCGCTGGCCCTGCTGGATGCGCACCGGCAGGCGGGCGACCAACTCGTCATCATCACTGCCACCAATGAATTTGTCACCCGCCCGATTGCTGATTTGTTTCAGGTAGAGGAGTTGATTGCCGTGGAGCTGGTCAAAGACGCCAAGGGCTGGATCACCGGCGAAATTGCGGGCACGCCGTCGTTCGGCCCTGGCAAGGTGACGCGCATGACCCAGTGGCTGGCCCAGCGGCACCTGACCTGGGCCGACGTGGAATGCAGCTTCTACAGCGACTCCATCAACGACCTGCCCCTGCTGGAGCAGGTGCAACACCCCGTGGCCACCAACCCCGATGCGCGTTTGCGAGAAATTGCGCTGGCCAGGGGCTGGCGCATACTCAATTTGTTCTAAAACAACTGACCAGAAGCGGATGCAAGGACGCAAAGGACGCGAAGATTTCGCGAAGAACGCAAAAGAACAGCCGATGAATTTTGGTTTCCTTTCGCGTCCTTCGCGCAACTTTCGCGCCCTCTGCGTCCTTGACCCCTTGCACCGGTATTGGAGCCAAGCCATACATGATTAAAAAATTCCTCACCGACCTGATCGACAAAGCCGACAGCGCGCTCAAGTCCAAACGCACCCCGCCCAAATTCGGCAAGCGCCAGGAAGTCGGCTTCGAAGAGCACGGCATTGACCCGCAGCTGGTCGACGAGCGCGCGCTCGACGTGGTGCTGACCTTGAAGCAAGCCGGTTACGAGGCCTATATCGTCGGCGGCGCGGTGCGCGATCTGCTGGTCGGCCTGCGCCCCAAAGACTTTGATGTGGCCACCAATGCCACGCCCGAGCAGGTCAAGCAGCTGTTTCGCCGGGCCTTCATCATCGGGCGGCGCTTTCGCATCGTGCACGTGGTGTATGGCCGGGGCCGCGAGCATGAGGTGATCGAGGTATCCACCTTCCGCGCCCACCTGGACAACGCCGCCGCCGAGCAGGTGGCGGGCAACGAAAAAACCAGCAAAAGCGAGCTGGCCGGCATGACGCACGCCGTGGACTCCACCGGGCGCGTGCTGCGCGACAACGTGTGGGGCCCGCAGGAAGAAGACGCCGCGCGGCGCGACTTCACCATTAACGCGATGTACTACGACCCGCAGCGCCAGATCGTGGTGGACTACCACGGCGGCATCAAAGACGCGAAAAAGCGCGTGCTGCGCATGATCGGCATTCCCGCCGTGCGCTACCGTGAAGACCCGGTGCGCATCATCCGCGCCGTGCGCTTTTCGGCCAAGCTCAACCCGTTGGGCTTCACGTTTGAGCCCAAAACTGCCGCCGCTTTGCTGCCCAGCTTGAGCCTGCTGGCCGACGTGCCGCAAAGCCGCTTGTTTGACGAAATGCTCAAGCTGCTGCAAACCGGCCACGCGCTGGCCACCATCGCCCAGCTCAAAGCCCTGGGCCTGTCGCGCGGCATTTACCCGCTGCTCGATTTGGTGGTCGAGCGCGCCGAGCAGCCCTTTGTGCAAGCTGCCTTGAGTGATACCGACCGCCGCGTGGGCGAGGGCAAACCGGTGGCCCCGAGCTTCTTGCTCTCCTGCGTGCTGTGGGCCGATGTGCGCGACGGCTGGGCTCGCAGATTGGACGCTAACAACCCGTACCGCCAGCAGCCCTTCCCGGCCCTGCAAGACGCGGTCGATGATGTGTTCAACGCCCGCATTGGCGACGTGTCGGGCCGCGGCAAGCTGGCCGCCGACATGCGCGAGATCTGGCTCATGCAGCCCCGTTTTGACAAGCGCGTGGGCAGCTCGCCCTTCGGCCTGGTCGACCAACCCCGCTTTCGCGCCGCGTTTGATTTCATGCGCCTGCGCGCCGAAGTGGGCGAGCTGGACATGGTGCTGGCCGACTGGTGGCAAACCTTCAGCATGGCCAGCGACGTGGTGCGCGAAGACATGGTGGCTCAGGTGCGGCTGGAGCAAAACCCGCAGACAAGCAAGGGCGCGCGGCGGGTGAAGACGGTGCGCCTGCCGGACGCGGCAGCAGCCCCCGTCACCTCGCCCGTGCAGCCTGCTGCAGCACCCGCGCCAAGTGCACCGCATGCGCCAAGCGTTCAGCCTCCTGCTGGCGAATGGACACCCGCTGAATGGGAGCCCGTCAGCGCAGAACCCGCCAGCGACGCAGCCGACGCCCCCCGCAAACGCCGCCGTCGCCGCCGCCCGGGCGGTGCGTCTGATGCTACGAAAGATATAGCTGGTGGAGCAGATAACACCGGGGCGTGAGACGGATTTGGCCCCTGTTTTACCCCTTCCCCCGCTGGGGGAAGGCAGGGATGGGGGAATGCGTGCCGACCCCGTTTGTATCGCGCCTGCCCCCATCCCAACCTTCCCCCAGCGGGGGAAGGAGCAGGACGGCGTTACCACCTACATCGCCCTCGGCGCCAACCTCGGCGACGCCGTCACCCAAATCCGCCAGGCCATCACCGCCCTGGGCCAGCTCCCCGCCACCCAGCTCATTCGCGCCTCTTCGCTGTACCGCAGTGCCCCCGTTGACGCCACCGGCCCCGACTACATCAACGCCGTTGTAGAGCTTTTAACCCTCTTGCCCGCACCCGAATTGCTCAAGCAGCTACAAAAACAAGAGCAATTCTCAGGCCGCGAGCGCCCCTTCCCCAACGCGCCGCGCACCCTCGACCTGGATTTGCTGCTCTACGGCAGCGCCCACATCGCCTCCCAGCACCTCACCGTGCCCCACCCCCGCATGACCCAGCGCGCCTTCGTGTTGCTGCCGCTGGCCGAGATCGCGCCCCAGCTTGCCAGCCCCACTGATGTAGCGCGTGTGGCAAATCAACCCATACGCAAACTGGATAGTCACGAAACCGTCACGCAAGACCAACATCCTGCAACACCCAACACCTAGGAATCGTGCCCATGAAACCCGAAATCTCTCCAGAAGAACACATGATGGCTCGCCTACGCGAAGAGCTGGCCGACAGCTACGACGAAGAGCTGGAAATGGAACTGGACGACCGCATGGCCAACGCACGCGACCTGGATGACCATGGCCACGGCACCGATGAATCCAAAGCCGCCCGCCAGCACTACTTTCGCGAGCTGTTTCGCCTGCAGGGCGAGTTGGTGAAACTGCAAGATTGGGTGCAGGCCACCGGCCACCGTATGGTGGTGATTTTTGAGGGCCGTGATTCGGCCGGCAAGGGTGGCGCCATCAAGCGCATCACCCAGCGCCTGAACCCCCGCGTCTGCCGCGTGGCCGCGCTACCCGCGCCCAACGACCGCGAGCGCACCCAGTGGTACTTCCAGCGCTACGTGTCGCACCTGCCCGCCGCTGGCGAAATCGTGCTGTTTGACCGCAGCTGGTACAACCGCGCCGGCGTCGAGCGTGTCATGGGCTTTTGCTCTGACGAGCAACTGGAAGAGTTTTTCACCACCGTGCCCGAGTTTGAAAAAATGCTGGTGCGAAACGGCATTCAACTCATCAAATACTGGTTTTCCATCAGCGACGAAGAGCAACACGCCCGCTTTCTGTCCCGCATTCACGACCCGCTCAAACAGTGGAAATTAAGCCCCATGGATTTAGAAAGCCGCCGCCGCTGGGAAGACTACACAGCCGCCAAAGAAGAAATGCTGGAGCGCACCCACAAACCCGAAACCCCCTGGTGGGTGGTGCAGGCGGTCGACAAAAAGAAAGCCCGCCTGAACTGCATCGCCCATTTGCTGGGCCAGGTGCCGTACCACGAGGTTGAGCACGCGCCGGTGCATTTGCCGGAGAGGGTGAGGAATCCGGACTATGCGAGGCATCCGGTGCCGGAGAGTCTGTATGTGCCGCAGGTTTATTGAGGGGTGGGTTCAAACGGATTTTTTTGCTATCTTGTTGATAGCTGCTTGAGCAGTCAATTTCTGGGTTGGGGGCTGATTTTCGGGATAAGCTCCCCGCCAGATTAGCTGCGATTGCGCCTGTTCCTGTTTTCGTGCGGCGCATCAGGATGAATACGATGAGCGTTCAGTTCACCCCACCAAACTATCTTGCAAAAGCAAAGCCGTAAACCCGGCCTGATCAAAGTGGTTATCGGTTGACAGGGCATATGTCAAACCGAGGTCTTGCATCACGACAAAGCTGGTGCAGTCGCACAGGCTCCAATCCTTGTCCGGGCGTTGCTCAAACAGGCGCAGTGCCTTGTCCAACAAGGCTGCGTCGGCTGGAAGCACACGCACAGTAGGGTCGGCCAGCAGGGCACGCATCAGGGCGGCTCCTTCGGCGCGTATACCTGTTTTAGACAGTGCGGCACCAATTTCCAGCACAACCGCGTGCGTGGTCACCAGATTCGTTTGGTTACGCTCGATTTCTGCCGCAAGCCAGGCGGCCTTCGCATGAAATTTATCGCGCTGCACGCACGGCGCAATGGCAAATCCGGTGTCGATGAACCAGGCAGCCATGTGCTCAGGGGTTGCGGATCTGGTCTTCGTAGCTCACCGAGTAGTCAGCCGGCAAATCCAGATTCATGGACAAAGCCGTCTGCAAAAATCCCCTGGGTGTTTTCGGCAAGGGCCGCACAATAACCTCTACTTCATCACCCGGCACCAAGCGGGCATCCGTCATGCGAATGCCGTGGTGGTCATCTACCCGGAGTTTTTCTGTAATCACAGCATTCATGGCACCCATGTCGTTTCTCCACATCGCGGCAATGCCGTTGAGGCGATTATTGCAGGCGCATTTTTGCTACACATTCAATAGCTGCTTGAGCAGATAATTCTTGGGCTGAAGCCCGATTTATTCATCAATTCTCACCATGAAGCATCTACGCACCACCTTTTTCATAGCCGCCTGCCTCTACACCGCCTCGGCCAGCGCCCAGACCCCTGAATCAGTTACTTTCCCCAGCCGCGACGGCACGGCGCTGACGGCCTGGTTGTTCAAGCCCACCAACCCCAACCTCGCCCACCGTGGCACCGTCGTGGCCTTGCACGGCTGTGGCGGTTTGTATGCCACCACCGGGCCGCGTGCGGGGCTGCTCAATGCACGGCATCAGGCGATGGCCAGCTTGCTCGTGGACGAGGGCTACCAGGTGCTGTTTCCCGACAGCCTGACGGCGCGGGGCGAAAAAGAGCTGTGCACGCAAAAAATCGGCACCCGCCGCATTGACCAGACCGAGCGGCGCGCCGATGCCTTGGGTGCGCTGGCCTGGGTGGGTCAGCAGCCGTGGGCGAAAGATCAAAAAGTGGCGCTGCTGGGCTGGTCGCATGGTGGCAGTGCGGTGCTCTCGGCCACTGATGTGACGCGCGCCGATGTCAAGGCCACGCAGCCAGTGCCCGCAGTGGCCGTGGCGTTTTACCCCGGCTGCGCGGCGGCGCTGAAATCGGGTTACCAGCGCAGCACCCAGCTGGTGCTGATGCTGGGCGAAAAAGACGACTGGACCCCACCCGGCCCCTGCGTGGAACTGGGCAAACAGGTGGGTGCCGAGGTGAACCTGTATGCCGACAGTTACCACGACTTTGACAACCCCAGCGGCACGTTGCGCGTGCGCACGGATGTGCCCAACGGCGTGAACCCGGGGCAGGGCGTGCACGTGGGCCCGAACCCGGTGGCGCGTGAGGCGGCTTATGCCAGGCTGCGGGTGCTGCTGCGCGAGGCGTTTCGGTAAGAAAACCCCTGAATAGACATACCCCCAGACGCCTACAAATTCGTCATTCCCGCGTAGGCGCGCGTAAGCGGGAATCCACCTTGGCGAGTTACAAACCTTGCCGTTTGCGGGAATGACGGTCAGAGACCACATATCTAAACCTGGAGTAGCCCATATATTCATTGCTCAAGCAGCTATCAAAGTCGCAGCAATTACTTGAGGTCAATCTGCCAGGCGCAGTAGCCGCCCCAGCGCCCGGTCTTCAATGCCTTGTGTTTTCAGGGCGGCAAAGGTCTGCCGCGCGTAGTCCAGGGTGCTGCCGTAGCAGCCACTGGCATGCAGCAGGATCTGGCGGTATTGGGCGTCGGTCAGGTGCCCGGTGTATTGGGGGTTGTCGCGTGACAAGGTGAAGGCCAGGGCCTCCACCGTGCCGGCAGCCGTCTTGCAGGCGACCCAGCGCGGCATATACACGTCGCTGACCATTTCGCGTTGCCACAGGCGGGTGAGTACCTGCTGGCCGTGCTGCGCGGGCACACGAAACGCCTGGCCATGGCAGCTGCCGCCGGCCAGCAAGCCAAACACCAAGCCGGGGCGCTCGGGTGTGCCACGGTACACCCGGCTCCACATGCACAGCGCCCGGTGCCAGCCGTGCACATGCGCGTCCAGCCGCTGGGCGTAGTCAAACTCGGTTTTCCAGATCAGCGAGGCATAGCCAAACAACCACAGGTCTTGCTGGCCTCCCCAGTGAGTCAGCGCGTTTGCCAGCTTGGTTTGGGCGTCGCCGGGCAGGGCTTCAGGAATCGTCATGCCCCGAATTTACAATCAGCCCACTATATTTTTTGGAGTGCTGGATGAATATGCAAGACGACGACAACACCGGTGTGGCATTGGGCGTGGTGTTAGGTGTGATCGCCCTGGTGATCGCTTTGGTGATTGGCGTGGTGCTGTACCTGCGTGGTGGCAAGGCACCGGCACCCAAGGCACCGGTGGTAGCTGCTGCCACGGCACCGGTGGTAGCTGCTGCCACTGCACCGGCCGCCGCAGCGGCAGGCCCAGCGGCCGATGCAGCCAGTGTCACGGTGGAAAACGGGGTGGTGAAGTTTTACTTTGCCAGCGGAAAAGCCGATGTGGCGGCCGGTGGCAATGCCGCGCTGGCCGATGTGGTCAAGGCGGTGGCTGCAGGCAAAACAGCCGTGATCAGCGGCTTTCATGACGCCACGGGCGACCCGGCCAAAAA
Organism: Comamonadaceae bacterium; assembly: GCA_013297875.1. Lineage (GTDB taxonomy): Bacteria > Pseudomonadota > Gammaproteobacteria > Burkholderiales > Burkholderiaceae_C > JAAFIW01. The sequence continues at coordinate 117,319 of JAAFIW010000006.1, forward strand.
TGCCGAGCTGGCCAAGCTGCGCGCCTTTGCCGTGCGCGATGCGCTCAAGGCCCTGGGCGTGCCCGAAAACAAAGTGACACTTAAAAAACCTGAACAAATGCAGGCCAGCGGCTCTAACGCCCAGGCTCGGCGCGTGGAAGTGGCGGTTCAGTAGCCGCACTGCGCCGTATGCCAGCTTGCGCTGGCTTCAAGCGATGTTTTCAGGAGGTTTTTCATGAGCAAGGATCAAGGGCAAGGCCCGTCGTTGGCGGTGTGGGTTCTGTTTGGTGTGATCGCCACGGCCGTGGTTTTTGGAATTGGCTGGTGGATACAGCAACCGGCCAAGCCACCGGCACAAGCCGTGCAGCCCAAGCCGGTGCCGAAGGTGGACCCATTTGCCGCCGCGGCATCGGGGCCCAAAGTGGTGGGGCAAAGCGGCTTCAGCCTGGGCCCTGCGCCGGCACCTGCGGCCTCAGCGGCCAGCCAGCCCCGGCCGTAACAGCGCTACAGCGCGTCAGTTGCCACAGCCACGTGGCTTGCAGGGCCTACCCAGACCGAAAAAAATAGCCCGAGCGGTGCGGGTACAGAAGAGTTACATCGTCTACCATGCAGAAGTAACAAAATTACCAACCGCACAGCCGTGTGGTCATTCGTCATGAACCTGCACCCCACCCTTGCCGCCGTCACCCGGCGTATCCAGTCGCGCAGCGCCCCCACGCGCAGCGCCTACCTGCAACGCCTGCACCAAGCCGCAGGCCGCGACCGCGGCTCTGACCGCCTGGGTTGCGCCAACGTGGCCCACGCCGTGGCCGGCATGCCGGCCAACGACAAGCTGCGCATCGTGGTGGAGCGGGCGCCCAACATCGCCATCGTCACCTCGTACAACGACATGCTGTCGGCCCATGTGCCGTATGCCAGCTACCCCGCGCTCATCAAAGACGAAGCCCACCGCCGGGGTGCCACCGCGCAGGTGGCTGGCGGCGTGCCCGCCATGTGCGACGGCGTGACCCAGGGCACGCCCGGAATGGAGCTGAGCCTGTTCAGCCGCGACGTGATCGCCATGGCCACCGCCGTGGCGCTGAGCCACGACATGTTTGATGCCGCGCTGCTGCTGGGCGTGTGCGACAAGATCGTGCCCGGCCTGTTGATTGGGGCGCTGCATTTCGGCCATCTGCCCACGGTGTTTTTGCCCGCCGGGCCCATGGGCAGCGGCCTGTCGAATAGCGCCAAAGCCAAGGTGCGCGAGCAGGCTGCGCAAGGCCTGGTGGGGCGCGACGCGTTGCTTGAAAGCGAAATGCAGGCCTACCACGCCCCCGGCACCTGCACTTTTTACGGCACGGCTAACAGCAACCAGATGCTGCTGGAAGCCATGGGCCTGCATGTGCCTGGCACCGCATTCGTCAATCCTGGTGGGCCGCTGCGCGAAGCGCTTACGCGCGAGGCCGTGCGCACTGTTTTGGCTTGCGCGAATAAGGCCGATCACCGGCCGATCGGTCTGATCGTGGACGAACGCGCCATCGTGAACGCCATGGCGGCACTGCTGGCCACGGGTGGCTCCACCAATCACCTGATTCATTGGGTGGCGGTGGCGCGCTCGGCGGGCATCACCATTGACTGGGATGACTTTGCCGCCCTGTCCGCCGTCGTGCCGCTGCTGGCCCGCGTCTACCCCAACGGCAGCGCCGACGTGAACCAGTTCCAGGCCGCAGGCGGGCCGGGCTATGTGCTGGGCGAATTGCTCGACGCAGGCCTGATGCATGCCGACGTGCTGACTGTGCGTCCCGGCGGCATCCGCGAGTTCACCCGCATCCCTGTCTTTCTCCCTCTCCCGCCTGAGGGAGAGAGCAGGGGTGAGGGCTCTTCGCGCGTCGATGCGCCACTCACCTGGCAAGACCCCGGCGAGTCAAAAGACGACACCGTCCTGCGCCCCCCGTCTGCCCCCTTCAGCCCCACCGGCGGTTTGAAGCTCCTGCGTGGCAACCTGGGTCGCAGCGTTATCAAAACCTCGTCTGTGCCCGACGACCGCCACATCATCCAAGCCCCGGCCCGTGTGTTCGACTCGCAAGAAGCGCTGTTGGCCGCTTTTAACGCCGGCGAGTTGGCGCACGACGGTGTGTTTGTCGTGCGCTGGCAAGGCCCGCAAGCCAACGGCATGCCCGAGCTGCACAAACTCACGCCGCCGCTGGCCGTGCTGCAGGGCCAGGGTTTCAAAGTGGCGCTGGTGACCGATGGCCGCATGAGCGGTGCATCCGGCAAAGTGCCCGCTGCCATTCACGTGTCGCCCGAGGCTGCCGCGGGTGGCCCGCTGGCCAAGCTGCGCGATGGTGACGTCGTGCGGGTCGATGCCGACACCGGCAGCCTGCAGGCCCTGGTGCCCGACGACGAATGGGCCGCCCGGCCGCTGGCCCTGATACCGCCCGACCAGGCTGAAGCCAACGGCCTGGGCCTGGGCCGTGATCTGTTTGCCGGCATGCGGCGCAACGCCCTGGTGGCAGAAGAAGGAGCTTGTTCATGGCTGTAAACCCAAGCAACTTGACCGCCCTGCAGGTGATGCAGGACGCACCGGTGATCCCCGTCATCGTGCTGCACGAGGTAGCCCACGCCGTGCCTCTGGCCCACGCCTTGGTGGCTGGCGGCATCCGCATGCTGGAAGTCACGCTACGCACCCCGCAAGCCCTGGCCTGCATCGAAGCCATTGCCCGCCAGGTGCCCGAAGCCGTGGTTGGTGCCGGCACCTTACTCAGCGCCGCAGACGCCCGCAGCAGCCACGCCGCCGGTGCCCGCTTCGCCGTCAGCCCCGGATACACCGATGCCTTGAGCCAAGCCTGTCGTGACCTGCGCCTGCCTTTGCTGCCAGGCGTGGCCACGAGCAGCGAAATCATGGCTGCGCGTGATGCAGGCCACCACGAGCTGAAGTTCTTCCCGGCGGTGCAAGCCGGTGGCTTACCGCTGCTCAAAGCCTGGCAAGGCCCGTTTGGCGATGTGCGCTTTTGCCCCACAGGCGGTATCACCGAAGACAGCGCCCCGCAGTTTCTAGCCCTGTCCAATGTGGTCTGCGTCGGCGGCTCGTGGCTGGTGCCGGCTGAGGCGCTGGCGGCGGGGGATTGGGGGCGGATCACGCAGCTGGCGGCGCGGGCGAGGGGCTTGCGGTGAATCTGTGCGCTACTGAATTTATAGCTGCTTGAGCAATGAATCTATGGGCTGATAGCCAATTTCACTGAAAAGTGGCTGCCTGGGCACGCTCCACCGAAATGCCGACGGCGTCACCACAGGCCAAGCCGAGCAGGCAGCCTTTGTATCGGTCGTCCAGTGAGATGTTCATTGCATTCAGCTAAATCGTTTGTACTGACCGCTAAGGTTCAACACCAAAGCGCCGGGTCACTTCAATCAGCCCCACGATGTTGCTGTTCAGCTCATCCAGTTCTTCGGCGGGGATCCACCACTCGGTGTGGTGTCCGCCGCCAACCTGGTGGATGGGGTAACGATCGATGAATGTTCTCAGCACCTCAAAGCGCGTGACAAACCCCTGCCCGCTGGCTGGGACATTCCAGTCACGGGCAATCTCGATGGCGTACTGCTCATTGGTGACGGGGTAAAAAATGGGTTGTTCAGGTAGTCTGGCGGGCCAACGCTTGAACCCACTGGCTTCGACCAAGGCCCATTCTTGGGGGCTGGTGGGGCGATACAAAGTCACTGTGTTTTTCATGTTGTTTATGCCTGTGAATCCGTCAAAGGCATCACACGCAGGTACTCCGCCGGCACCCCCTCGGTCAGCCACACGGCATTCGCCGACACATAAAACACATGGCCGTCGGCGTGCATGCGCGCAGCATCGATCTGCAACATCACCAGCTCGCCATATCGCATACCCACGGCACTTGCAACCTGGGTGTCGGTCGTCAGGTGCACATGGTGGCGGGCGCGTTTGCTCAGGCCTTCGCGTTGTATCGCGGCCAAAAACCGGTGTGCTGTGCCGTGGAATAAAACCGGTGGCGGCACCTGGGCTGGCAGGCCCAGATCCACGTTCACCGAGTGGCCCTGGTTGGCACGGATGCGTTGCCCATCGTCGCTGATGGCAAAGCGTTGCTTGTCGCTGGCCAGCACGACTTGTTGAACCAAATCAGCGGTCAAATGCTGCCCCGCTGAAGCGGCTTTGGCGACCAGCTCATCCAGCGGCACCCAGCCTGCGGCGTCCAGGTTCAGGCCAATCAGGCCAGGGTTGTGCCGCAGCACCAGGCTCATGAACTTGCTGGCGGCCGTGAGGCTTTTTGTTGGTTTTGCGTCTTGTTTGTTGTTCATTTTTCTCTCTCCATTACTTGTTAATTTTTTTCTTCTTCATCACACCACCAGACAACCCTGCCGGTCCGACACCTCAACCCACGCTTCCATGCCAGCGGTGAAGCGCAAGAAGTCGTTTTCCATGCCGTCCGAAAAGATCACGCCACTATCTGGCATTCGGGAGCGCAGCTTCAAGGGCGACTGAGTGGTCACCTGGCCGTAAACCAGCTCGGTGCTGGAGTGGTGGCTGGGAAACGGCTCGCGCACGGCAAAGGTCAGGTGTGGCGCGTCCCAAGGCTGAGCCTCGTAGACCGGTGCCCCGCGTGACCCGACCGCATGGGCGATGCCCAGGGAACCTGTGACGACGCTTCGCAACCAGGCGGTAGACCCCAGGCCCGTGGACACGATCACACCTGAGGACGACTGCGCTTCATGCTGCTCGCCCCACTGCAGGTCGTACAGCGCCGAGCTGTGCGAGCGTGGGCCTATGAACAGGTCGTTCACGGCGCGCAGCACCTGGCCGTCTGACAAACGGGCCTGGGCAATGGTCACCGTGCGGGTGGGCCGCTTGTCTTGCGCGATGTCGGGTAGCAGCGAACGCAGGTGAGCCGGCTCAAACGGCAGCAGCACACCATCCCATCGGCGGGGCTCGGGGTTCACACCCACCAGCGGTTGGCCTTGCAGGTACTTCATGGTGTTGGCCACCAGACCGTCCTGGCCCAGGGCCAGCACGATGTCGTCGGGTGCAAACACATAGTTGGGCAGAAAGCTACGGTCAATCAGCTGGTAGCGTCCCCATGCTTGAAGTGCTTCGACCGTCTGGTGCAAGGCTTCGGCATAGGCCGCGTTTTCACGCAGGTAGTCCGAAAAGTCGGCACCCAAATGCTCAATGTAGAAGCGGGCCTGATCCAGCGTGTGGTGGCGCACCACCAGCTCTTGCAAGCGGGTAGACCGGGTGACCAGTACCAGCTTGCGTTCGCTGCCACTATTGTTTATTGCCGCGCTCACGGTTGTTCCTTTGGGGTTCTTCCTGAGCGGGTGCCATCAGGCTTTGCAACAGATCGGGTGACATATTGAACTGGCCAATTCGCTCAGCCCGCTCGGCAATGCCGCCAAAGGCCTGGGCAATCAACTGCCCCGGCTGCATGCCCGCTGCCGACAAGGCTTGCACCACACGGGGGTCGGCATGCTCCAGCGCCTTCATCACAGCCCCCACGCGGTGTGCCTCGGCTTCGGCCAGCGTGCGGCTGTTTTCGGCCTGGCCGTCGACGAAGGCCTTGCGTTGGTTTTCAAGATCCACGTCAGCGGCCATTTGCTCCTGGCGCAAACCGTTTTCCTTGCGCATCAGGGTTGCCCGGGCTTCCATCTGCGTTTCTTTGATCTGCCGCTTTTTCTGTTCCACGGCAATGTCGGTGTCCAGCTCGTTCTCGCGGATCGAGCGCTCTTTTTCCACCGCCGACATGCGCCGTGAAAACACCGCATCGTCAGCCGCCTTCAGGTTGGACTCCCTTGCCTCGGCCTCTAGCGCACGGGCAATGTCGGGCGTGGGCTTCACCGCAATGATGGACACACCCAGAATTTCGATGCCCAGCGCCGCCATCTCGGCCTGGCCCGCCAGCTCCTGCTGCGCACTGCGAGCAATCAGGGACGAGGCGCGCAAGGCCCGCTTCAGATCCAGCGCCTGCACCGCTTGCTGCACGATCACTTCCACCTGCATGGCTACGCGTTCACCCAGGCGCTTGGGGTCTTCCGACACGTACTTCTGGCCCGTGGCATCCAGCGAAAAATCCATCAGGCTGGCCGTGCGGCGCGGGTCACCAATGCGGTAGGTCACCTGGCCTTGCACCGTCACACTTTGAAAGTCGGCGGTGACCAATTCCAGAATGAAGGGACGATCCTGGCTGGCAACGGGAACAGCCACCAAGGTGCTGGTCGGCGCGTAGTAAAAAAATGATTGCCCCGCACCTTCGCGTACCACCTTGCCGGCAGAAAACTGCAGCAGGTGCGTGGTGGGTTGGGATTTGATGAATCGAATGCCGAACATGGTGCTTCCTTTTCTCTGACTTATAAGATGTATAAAACAACTAACATAGTTGCATAATACGACTAACAAACTGCACCGTCAAGTACGTCATGAACCATAAACAAAGCGTCACCACGCCAGCCGATGCCACCCCCGTGGTGTCGCCCAAGTTCCCGCTGCCCTACACCACGGTAGACGTGGTGATCTTCACGGTCTTGAAGGACAAGCTACAGGTGCTGCTGGTGCAGCGCCCCAGTGGCGCGGAGGAACCGTTCCCAGGGCGCTGGGCACTACCCGGCGGTTTTGTGCACGTGGAGCGTGATGCCGATTTGCTTGCCTGCGCGCGCCGCAAATTGCTGGAAAAGACCGGCGTGGTCAGTCCCTATCTGGAGCAACTGGGCAGTTGGGGCAGCGCCGCGCGCGACCCCAGAGGCTGGTCGGCAACCCATGCTTACTTCGCTCTAATTGTGGGCACCGATTTGGCCTTGACCCAGGGTGCCAACGCGGCTGACGTGGCCTGGGTGCCTGTGGATCCAGCGATTGCGAGGCGAGACCTGGCCTTTGACCACAGCGACATCCTGCAAGCAGCCGCCGAGCGCTTGCGAAGCAAGGTGGAATACACCTCACTGCCCGCGTTCTTGTTGCGCGAGCCCTTCACCTTGCCGCAACTGCAGCACCAGTACGAAGTGGTGCTGGGCCGCTCCGTCGACAAAAGCGGCTTTCGCACCCGCATGCTGGCAGCAGATTTTCTCGATGAAGCAGGCCTTGTTGAAGGGCAAAGCAACCGCCCTGCGATGACCTACCGTCTGCGCAAGCGTGACCAAGCAGTGGTGTTTCCGAGGACGTTCAGACCGAGAGGGTGAAGCGCAAGACTTCAGGCCGGGCGTGCGACGCGCCTAAGTATTTCTCCTTGTCTGCGAACCGAAAACCGGCGCAAAGCCCTCTTATCCTGTGAGCGCGTCTTGCGCTTGCTTGATTGGAGAAGTAAACATGTTCTACACAAAAAATATTCCCGTCTGGGAGCGTGCTGTGCGGGTGGTGGCAGGCCTGGCGATGGTGGCTTGTGGTTTGCTGGGTTTGAAAGGGTTGCTTATCGGGTATGCGATTGCGGGTGTTGGGGTGGTGACTTTGCTAACGGGCTTTGTTGGCTTTTGTCCGATGTGCGCCATGGTTGGCCGTCGCCTGGACAGCAAACAGTCTTGACTGTTGCGGCACCTAGTGCTTGCTTGCATAAGTCTTGCTGATTTCGAAGCGTCTGGCATCTTGCATGATGTCGTTGCAACTTCTCACAATAGCGGAGCTATTGCTGCGATTTGCGCCTAATCCTGCAAGCGCCAGACGCTTCTCGGAGTAACGCAGACTTACGCAAGTAAGCACTAGCAGGCTGCTAGCGTCATGTCCAAATACGATTTAGCCCAGCTCGAAGCTGCACGCGGTGGCGACAAGGCGGCCATTCTGGCGCTGCTGGTGGCAGCCCAGCCAGACATACGCCGGTACGCGCACCGCAGCTGTGGTCGCGCTGACGACGTGGATGACGTGGTGCAGGAAACGCTATGGCTGTTGTACCGGCGGGTAGGCACGCTACGAGCGGTGACCAGCCTGTCGGGCTGGCTGCTGGCCATCGTGCGCCGCGAGTGTTTGCGTATGGCGTCGCGCGTGATGGGCAAAACGGTGGAGATTGACGAGGCGCTGCAAGACCCAGCGATTGCTGCGCGGCTGGCCACCTTGCCGCCCCACGATTTGCGCATAGACGTGGCGCGCGCTATTGAACCTAGAAACAGCAGTTGGCCGCTCCTCCCGATAATTTTCACCAATGAAATCAAACACTTGTAGCGTTGCGCGAGCTCACCAACCAGGTGAGAACGCTACGCACCCGATTGAGCCACCCTGGCGCGCGCTGGCCGCGTTGCTCCGCCTAGCAGGCAAGAGCCTGCGTCGTTGTCGCGCCTTGCCAGCCCACCCCATGGCGACCCACTCGGGCGCGTCCAACTGCTGTTTCTAGGTTGAATCGCTGCCCGAGCACTACCGCCATGTGGTGCTGTTGCGCGACATCGAAGAAATGACGGTCGACGAAATCGCCAGCACGCTGCAGATTACCCGCGAAAGCGTGAAGGGCCGCTTGCACAGAGCCCGTGCGCTGCTACGTGAATACCTGATCGCATGAAAGATTTGCAATGAACACACACGATTTCCTCCCCGCCAAAACGGCTTTTGCCAGCAATGGCTTGCTGGAGCATGCGCTGCGCGGCGCATTGGGCTTTGGCGCGCTGTGGTGGGCCATTTCGATCTCGGCTGAGCGCCCCATCGCCTCGCTGGCACTGGCCGGGCTGGCGCTGTTGGCCTTTCGCGGCTGCCCGATCTGCTGGACCATCGGCCTAGCCGAAACGGCTTGGCGCGCATTTCGGCGGCCAGCGTCAACAGAAAACTCGTAAATAAAGTAAATCAAACCAAATCGCCTGATTAGGTACATGCATCAGACGCTACCAATCCGTCATTCCCGCGTAGGCGGGAATCCAGGTGCGCGGTGTTGCCGTAGCAAGGGATTTGAGTACGCTAAGCGTGGATTCCCGCCTGCGCGGGAATGACGATCGGAGGCATGTATCTAATCAGGCCAAATCGGATGTTTGCGTAGATTCAGAGAGCACAAGAAGCTATCAAAAAAGAAGCAAAAAAACTGGATCACACCCGGTCGCGGTGCGAGATTTCCACCACCACGGCGCGGGCCGCCAGACTCACCACCAGCTGCTCGGCCAGGGCGCGGTTTTTGGTGTCCAGGTTGGCATCCCATTCGTCCAGCAGATAGACCTGGGACTGGGTACGGCTCACAATTTCCTGCAGCGCGCGCAGTTGCTTTTCGCCCGACGAGAAACCGGCGCTGGTGGGCGGCGCATCGTCGGCATCGTCGCTGGGGGTTTCGTTTTGTGTGAAGGCAAACGACAGCTTGTCGCTGGTGGGCCAGTAAAACGCCTGTGTGCCCAGGCTGCGTTTCAGGGCCACCAGCAGGGTTGATTTGCCCGAGCCATTGCGCCCGCGCACCAGCAGGCGGCCCGTAGGCTGGGCCTGTACCTGGGTCAGTGCTTCGTCCACACTGGCGCACGGCAGTGCCTGCTGGCCGTCAAACAAGGCCACGCCGTCAAAGCGGATGCGCTGGTCAAACTGCGCGTCGGGCGCGGGCCGCATGGCCTGGCAGGCACCGCCAATTCGGGTCCACACCGCCAGCAAATCGTTCCAGCCCGAGGCCAGGCCGTGCACGTTGTAAGACAGCTCGATCTGCCGGGGCAAGGTGGCTGCCAAGGCAATCAGCAGGGCGCTGTCGCCCACATTGCGCCCAGCCACCCAAGCCAGGTAGCCAAACACCATCAGCAGCGCAAAAATGCCGCTGATGGCTGCGATGCCCTCGCGCGCCAGAATCGCCCGAATCTGCGCCACCAGCGCGGTGCGCAAGCGGTCTTTGAAGCCCGCATGCCACAGGCGGTAGTTGTAGCGGTTGCCACTGGTGATGTTGTCCCAGGCGGTATAGGTGTGGGCCGTCATGCGGTTGGTGGTGCGCTGCTGCGCCAGGTAGGCGGCGGCCACGGGTTTGCGCACGGCCCATTGCACCGCCAGCAACACCACAAAAACCAGCGCATAAACGCCGGGCAAGCCCGCATCAATCGCAAAACCGAGCACGATGGCGTTGAAAATCAGGCCGAAAAACAGCTTCAGATCGGCTTCCAACTCATAAATCAGCTCAAACAGAATGTGGAAGGTTTCGTTGGTTAAAAACGGCTCCACGTGTTCGCGCTGGGTTTTGTCGGCCAACAAAGCGGGCACATGCCGGTTGTCGCGGGCAAAGCGCAGCATGTAGCGGCCATACGCCCCGAAACCGGCGCGTTCCGCAAAAATCCAGCTGCTGGCACCCACCACATACGAGGCAGACTGCGTGGCCACGATCCAGGCAAAGTCAGAAATCAAAAATTCCTGACGCGACACGTCGTGCCCCGCCTGAATGATTAACGCGGTGGTTGCCGCCGCCAGCGCTGCTTCCACAACCAGCAGCAGCAGCATCCAGTAAAACGGCGTGCACAGCAGAAAGCCCACAAAATCGCGCCGCAGATAAGGCGGGCTCGGGGGCCCTGGATGAGGTGTGGTGGTCATGCGGTCGCGAAATCGAGATTTTTACACGGTGTTGTCAACCCGTGTGAGACTGACCCGTTATCAAAATGCTTGCGAAGCTTTCGGGTTTCACCGCAACGTAACAAGCAGGAACCCGGGGGCGATGGAACCTGGGTGGAGTTTAGAGTCCCTTAACCTAACTGAAAGTCAACCATGACCAATGCAACCGCCAAGCCAAAGAAAAGCAAAAAACCCGTCAAGAAAACACCTGCCAAGTAATCGGCGCGTTTTTCGACCTGAAAGCCCGCCAATGGCGGGCTTTTTTTCGTGCGGGCCAAGGCGCAATGGCGTGTCCTTGAGGGAAGGTTTGGGAGCGGAAATTGACAACTACCTGCACTTCACGCAACAGAAACCGGCGGGTTACAGGCCGCAGTTAGGCTCGTTGACAACTGTTTTTTACCGAGGTTTTTATGACGCCTGCCCTTGTTTCGCGTCGCACCTTGTTGCTTGGTGCGGTGTTCAACTTATTTAACCCACGGGTTTGCGCGGCCCAGCCACAGGCTCAGGATTGGGTGGACGAATCCCGCAACCGAAGCCTGCCTGTGCTGTTGCGCTGGCCCGATGGCCAGGCGCCGTGCCCGCTGGTGGTCTATTCCCACGGTTTGGGCGGGAATCGCGAAGGCGGCGATGTGTGGGGCCTGGCCTGGCAGCAGGCGGGGATTGCAGTGCTGCATGTGCAGCATCCGGGCAGCGACGACAGCCTGTGGCGTGGCAAACCGGGGGGTGGTCTGGATGCGTTTCGCGTGGGCGCGACGGCGCAGCAGTTGCTGGCCCGCGTGGCTGATGTGAAATTTGTGCTGAGCGAAATCACCCGCCGCCAGCAGGCTGCGCCGGGCGACCCGGGCAACCCCTGGCCACGTGTGCAGCTCAATGCCCTGGGCATGGCGGGCCACTCTTTTGGCGCCATGACCACGCAGGCCCTGGCCGGCGAGCGTTACCCGGCACCAGGTGACCTGGCCGACCCGCGCTTGAAGGCTTTTGCCGCCTTCAGCCCCAACCTGCGCCAGGGGGTGGCCCGAAACATGACGCCGCAGCAAAAGTTCGCTGGCATTGATCGCCCTTTTCTCAGCATCACTGGCAGTCTGGACGGTGACCCGTTTGGCACCGAGAAAACCGGCGTAGTGCGCGAGCAGGTGTTTGCGGGCCTGCCGCCGGGCAACAAAGCGATGCTGGTGCTTGACGGGGCCGACCATGCGACCTTTGGCGGCGTCTCCCAAACCCTGGGCAGCACCCGCGTGATGCCACGCATCCCGCTTTCCATCGAACGCGAAAAAACCCACCATGCGCTGGCGGCCCGGCTGTCTGCCCATTGGTGGCAGGCGCATTTGATGGGCGATAGGGTGGCGATGGCGGCCTTGGCCCAGCCACAGGGCTTGGGTGGTGGCGACCGGTGGGTGACGAAGTGACGCTGGGCGATGACCGGCAGCTGTGCAGTCACTACACTTTTGATAGCTTCCCGAGCAATATTTGTATGGGCTCTCGCGTGTTTTGCATTAAAAATCGACTGATGCTGCCTTAGTCCTCCAGCTCACCGGCCTTCATCCGCAAAGCCGCCTCATACAGCCCATTGCGCGCCACGCCCGTGATGTCGCTGGCCAGTTTCACCGCTGTTTTCAGTGGCAATTCGGCCATCAATAGCTGCAGCACGCGCAGGCTGTCGTCCACTGCCACGTTGGTTTGCGGGTGCAGCACCAGGGCGAACTCGCCTTTGCTGCGCGGGGGTGACGCGGCCAGCCAGGCTGGAAAGTCAGCACAGGGCAGGGTGGCAATTTCTTCAAACTGTTTGGTCAGCTCCCGGCCCACCGTCAGGCGGCGCGGGCCCAGCAGCGCCAGCGCGCTGGACAGGGCGGCAATGCGGTGGGGGGCTTCCAGAAACACCACGGCACGCGGCTCTTGTGACAGGGTCTGGACGGCTGTCGCCAACGCCATGGCCTTGCTGGGCAGAAAGCCGATAAACACGAAGCCGCTGGCTCCCAAACCGTCTGCATCGCCTAGCGCCACCGCGCCGGCCGCGCTGAGCACCGCAGTCACGCTGCTGGCACCCGGCACCGGTACCACCGGAAAACCTGCGGCCTGCACGGCAGCCACCAGGCGCGCACCGGGGTCGCTGATGGCGGGGGTGCCGGCGTCGCTGGCGTAGGCCACGCGCTGGCCGTCGGCCAGGCGGGCAATCACGGTTTGTGCGCCTTCTTGCTCGTTGTGCTGGTGCAGGGCCAGCAGCTGGTGGCCTGCCTTGTCGATGCCGCAGGCACGCAGCAGCGATTGGGTGTGGCGCGTGTCTTCACAGGCCAGGGTGTCGGCCAGTTGCAGCACATGCAGCGCGCGCAGGCTGATGTCGGCCAGGTTGCCAATGGGCGTGGCCACCAGGTACAGCGCGCCTTTCGGATAATGCTGGCCACCGGCCACCTCTCGGGCAGCTTGCAGGGCCTGGACAAAAGAAGCGCTCAATGAAATTTCCTTTTTTTTCGAAGCTGACCGGGGCCACACCCGCCATTCAGCCCAGGCCACAAGCCAGCCCGTCCACCACCAAACAGATTGGCGACAGCGCGGAAGACCGTGCGTTGGCCCACCTGCAGGCGGCGGGCTTGCGTTTGCTCTCGCGCAATTATCGAACCCCCGGTCGCGGCGGCGGCGAGATTGACCTGGTGATGAAAGCGCAAGACGGCACGCTGGTGTTTGTGGAGGTGCGCCAGCGCGCCGGCCACTCGCATGGTGGTGCGGCGGGCAGCGTGGGCGCGGTCAAGCAGCGGCGCATTGTGTTCGCGGCGCGGCACTACCTGATGCGTCTGACTCAGGAGCCGCCGTGCCGGTTTGATGTGGTGCTGGTGGAAGATGCGCACATCAGCTGGCTGAAGGCGGCGTTTGATGCGTCGGCGTAAGGCCAGGGCGGCATCTGCGTCACTCCTGATTCAATAGCTGCTTGAGCAGTATTCACCTGGGCTGTCGGCTGATTTGGCATGTAACGGGTGTAACGGACGGGCCACGGGTGGGCGGTATCATCGGCCCCATGCAAGAACTTCGTATCCAGCAGCACTTCATTGACAGTGCCGATCTCAAGTACCAGTGTGCCCAATCGCTGAGCAAGCCGATTGCCGCCGCCGTGCAAGCCATCCTGGCCTGCGTGACCAGCGGTGGCAAGGTGCTGGCCTGCGGCAACGGCGGCTCGGCGTCTGACGCGCAGCACTTTGCCGCCGAGTTTGTGGGCCGCTTTGAGCGTGAGCGCCCCGAGCTGGGCGCGATTGCGCTGACCACCGACAGCTCCATCCTCACCGCCATTGCCAACGACTACGACTTTTCCCAGGTTTTCTCCCGGCAGGTGCGGGCCCTGGGCCAGGCGGGCGACATCTTGCTGGCGCTGTCCACCAGCGGCAACTCGCCCAATGTGCTGGAAGCTGTGCAAGCCGCGCATGACCGCGACATGTCGGTCGTGGCGCTGACCGGGCGCAACGGCGGCAAGCTGGCGGGCCGGCTGCGTGAAACCGATATTCACATTTGTGTGCCGCACGAGCGAACCGCGCGCATCCAGGAGGTTCATATCCTGGCCTTGCACTGCATTTGCGATGGTGTGGATGTTCAATTGTTGGGTGACCTGGAAACTGTTGTATGAAAAATCATTTCAAGCGTGTTCTGGTGGTCGGTGCTGCCGCTGCCGTGTTGTCTGGCCTCTTGGCCGCGTGTGCGCCGCTCATTGTGGGAAGCGCCATGGTCGGCGGCGCCCTGGTGGCCACCGACCGGCGCACCTCGGGGGCACAGCTGGAAGACGAGGGCATCGAGCTGCGCTCGGCCAACCGCCTGCGCGAAGCCCTGGGTGAGCGCGGCCACATCAACGTCAACAGCTACAACCGCCAGGCCCTGCTCACTGGCGAAGTACCCAGCGCGCAAGACAAGCTTCTGGCCGAGCAGACCGTGGCGAAGGTGGAAAACGTGCGCGCCATCGTCAACGAGCTGGCCGTGATGGGCAACTCCACCCTCACCCAGCGTTCATCCGACGTGCTGGTAGCTGGCCGCGTGCGCGCCGCGCTGGTGGATGCGCCAGACCTGTACGCCAACGCCTTTCAGTTGGTGGTCGAGCGCGGCACAGTTCACATCATGGGCCGCGTCACCCAACGCGAAGCCGACCGCGCCACCACCGTGGTGCGCAACGTCAGCGGCGTTCAAAAAGTGGTGCGTGTGTTTGAAATCATCAGCGAGCAGGAACTGCAACGCATGCTGCCGCAGCCAGCCAAGCCTGGCAACACAACGACATCGGGGTCTTCGCCTGGGGGCTGACAGATGACTTCGGCTGTGCCTTCGATGACAGATGACAGATGACTGAGGGCGCGTTTGCCTTCGTCATCTGTCATTGAAGCGAAGCGAAATCATCCCGTCATCAGGCGATCACAAACGTTTGATCAAGCTCGACGTATCCAGCCGGTTTCCGCCAACCGCCTGCACGTCCGCATAAAACTGATCAACCAGCGCGGTCACCGGCAGTCGGGCGCCGTTGCGTTTGGCTTCGTCGAGCACCAACCCGAGGTCTTTGCGCATCCAGTCCACCGCAAAACCGAAGTCAAATTTGCCATCGACCATGGTTTTGCCACGGTTGTCCATTTGCCAGCTTTGGGCGGCGCCTTTGCCAATCACCTCTAGCACCTGGGCCATGTCCAAGCCAGCCTTTTGACCAAAGGCGATGCCTTCAGCCAGGCCTTGCACGAGGCCTGCAATACAGATCTGATTGACCATTTTGGCTAGCTGGCCCGCGCCGCTGTCGCCCAGCAACGTGAAGGCGCGAGAGAAGGCCATGGCGACAGGGCGGGCGGCTTCAAAGGCGGCTGCATCGCCGCCGCACATCACGGTGAGCAAGCCGTTTTGCGCGCCGGCCTGGCCGCCCGAGACAGGCGCATCGATGAACTGCAAACCCCGCGAACGAGCCAAGGCAGACAACTCGCGGGCCACGCTGGCTGAGGCTGTGGTGTGGTCGACAAAAATTGCGCCGGGCTTCATGCTGGCGAAAGCACCATGCTCGCCTAGCACGACGCTGCGCAGGTCATCGTCGTTGCCCACGCAACAGAAAACAAAGTCGGCGTCTGCTGCGGCCAATGCGGGTGTTTCAGCGTACCTTTGGCTTCCCGCCCTGGTGGAATCTGCTAACCAAGCTATTGATTTTGTAGCAGTTCGGTTGTACACGGTGACCTGATGCCCGGCCAGCGCCAAGTGCGTGGCCATGGGGTAGCCCATCACGCCCAGGCCCAAAAAGGCAACGCGGCGGCTGGGGGTGGGTTCGTAGGTTTTGGGGTTGGTCATGAATGAAAAGCTCAAAAAACAGGAGAAGAAAGAAGAGAACGCAGAAGACGCAAAAACAAAACTCACTATGGATTTGGTAGCTGCTTGAGCAGCATCCGTATGGGCTGAGGGCTATTTTTAATTAACTTTTTGCTCGTTTGCGTCTTTTGCGTGACTTCTGCAACCCATTTTCAGGATTTCAAACAATCGCCATGTGCTCGGTGCCGGCCGCCAGATCCGATGTTTTGGCGCGTTGCGAATACAGCTTGATCTGCAGGCGCAGGTCGTTGACCGAATCGGCGTTGCGCAGGGCGTCTTCGTAGGTGATGACGTTTTTCTCGTAGGTGTCGTACAACGCCTGGTCAAAGGTCTGCATGCCCAGGTTGCGGCTTTTCTTCATGATTTCCTTGATTTCGGACACATCGCCTTTGAAAATCAAATCAGAAATCAGCGGTGTGTTCAGCATCACTTCCACCACAGCGGCGCGGCCCTTGCCGTCTTGTTTGGGAATCAGGCGCTGCGAAACCATGGCTTTGAGGTTCAGGCTCAGGTCCATCAGCAACTGGGTACGACGCTCTTCGGGAAAGAAGTTGATGATGCGATCCAAGGCCTGGTTGGCGCTGTTGGCGTGCAAGGTGGCCATGCACAGGTGACCGGTTTCGGCAAAGGCCACCGCATGCTCCATGGTTTCGCGGTCGCGAATCTCACCCATCAAGATCACATCCGGTGCCTGGCGCAGCGTGTTTTTGAGGGCGGCTTCCCAGCTGTCGGTGTCCAACCCGACTTCGCGCTGGGTGACCACACAGTTTTTGTGTGGATGAACAAACTCGACCGGATCTTCAATGGTGATGATGTGGCCGTACGACTGGTCGTTGCGCCAATCGATCATGGCTGCCAGGGTGGTGGACTTGCCCGAGCCGGTGGCACCCACCAGAATGCACAGGCCGCGCTTGCTCATCACCACGTCTTTGAGCACCGGCGGTACGCCCAGGCCGTCAATGGTGGGCAGGGTCTGTGGAATCACCCGCATCACCATGCCTACTTTGCCCTGCTGCACAAAGGCGTTGACCCGAAAGCGACCAACATTGGGCGGCGAAATCGCAAAGTTGCATTCCTTGGTCTTCTCAAACTCTGCCGCCTGCTTGTCGTTCATGACGGAACGCGCCAGCGCCAGCGTGTGGCTGGCAGTCAAAGCCTGCGACGAGATTTTGGTGACCTTGCCGTCCACCTTCATCGCGGGCGGAAACTCAGCCGTGATGAACAAGTCACTGCCATTGCGACTGACCATCAGTTTCAGCAAGTCGTTAATAAATTTCGATGCCTGGTCGCGTTCCATGTGGATGGCTCCTTAAGAAATATCAATGCGGTGCAGGACGCAAAGGGCGCGAAAGTTACGCGAAGGACGCGAAAGAACAGCCAAAAAGTCTGTGTGCATTTTTTGAATTCTTTTTGCGTCCTTCGCGGAACCTTCGCGTCCTTTGCGTCCAGATCCCGCTTTCTACCTGCTAGCCCGGGAAGTTCTCGGGAATTTTGGCCTTGCCCCTGGCCTCTGCCGCGCTGATCATGTTGCGTTTGACCAGATCGGTCAAATTCTGATCCAGTGTCTGCATGCCAAAGCCGCTGCCGGTCTGGATGGCCGAATACATCTGGGCCACCTTGGCTTCGCGAATCAGGTTGCGGATGGCGCTGGTGCCCAGCATGATTTCGTGGGCGGCCACGCGGCCGGAGCCGTCTTTGGTTTTGCACAGGGTTTGCGAAATCACCGCCTGAAGTGATTCAGACAACATGGCGCGGATCATTTCTTTTTCTTCGGCGGGGAACACGTCAATGATGCGGTCAATGGTTTTGGCGGCGCTGGATGTGTGCAGCGTGCCAAACACGAGGTGGCCGGTTTCGGCAGCGGTCATGGCCAGACGAATGGTTTCCAGGTCGCGCATCTCGCCCACCAAAATGGCGTCTGGGTCTTCGCGCAGGGCAGACTTCAGGGCGGCGGCAAAGCTGAGTGTCATCGGACCGACTTCGCGCTGGTTGATCAGGCATTTTTTGGACTCGTGCACAAACTCGATCGGGTCTTCCACGGTGAGGATGTGGCCGTATTCGGTTTCATTGAGGTAGTTCACCATGGCCGCCAGCGTGGTGGACTTGCCCGAGCCGGTGGGGCCGGTGACCAGCACCATGCCGCGCGGCTTCAAGGCCAAGTCGCCAAAAATCTTGGGCGCGTTCAGCTGCTCCAGCGTCAGGATTTTGGACGGGATGGTTCGAAACACTGCCCCCGCGCCCCGGTTCTGGTTGAAGGCATTGACCCGAAAGCGGGCCAGGCCGTCAATTTCGAAAGAAAAATCAACCTCCAGAAACTCTTCGTAGTTTTTGCGCTGCGTGTCGTTCATGATGTCGTACACCATGGCGTGCACGGCCTTGTGATCCAGCGCTTCCACGTTGATGCGCCGTACATCGCCGTGAACCCGGATCATTGGGGGCAGACCCGCCGACAGGTGCAGGTCAGACGCTTTGTTTTTTACACTGAAAGCCAGCAATTGGGTAATGTCCACTTCGGTGCCCTCGTTGGGTTATTTGAACTGACGGATTTGATTATGACCACGATCTTATGACGACGGTTGGCGACAAGCTTCAACAGGTGCAGGGCCGCATCGCGGCAGCCTGCGCCGCATCCGGGCGCGAGGCGGCCTCGGTCACCCTGCTGGCAGTGTCCAAAACCTTTGGGCCGCAGGCGGTGCGCGAAGCCCACGCAGCCGGTCAGACGGCATTTGGCGAAAACTACATTCAGGAGGCTGTCGAAAAAATAGTCATGTTGGCAGACCTGCCGCTGCAGTGGCACTGCATTGGCCCGGTGCAAAGCAACAAAACCCGCCTGGTGGCCCAGCACTTTGACTGGATGCACACCGTAGACCGGCTCAAGGTTGCGCAGCGCCTGAGTGAGCAGCGCCCAGCCGAATTGCGCCCGCTCAATGTGTGCCTGCAGGTCAATATTGACGGCGGACCGGCCAAATCAGGCGTGGCACCTACAGAGGTGCTGGCGCTGGCGCAACAAGTGCGCCAGCTGCCCAGACTGGTGTTGCGTGGGCTGATGACGATTCCCGAACCCGCGACCGGGTTTGAAGCGCAGCGTGCAGTCCACCTGCTGGCCAAAGCCTTGTTTGACGACACACGCCTGGCGCTGGGCGAGCCGGAAGATTTTGACACCCTGTCCATGGGCATGACGGCGGATCTGGAGGCCGCGATTGCGGCGGGCAGCACCCTGGTGCGGGTGGGCACGGCGATTTTTGGGGGGCGTCAAGCGGGGTGAATACAGACATGGCTTGCTTGGTGTCGCATCTCTAACACCTTGCATCCCGGTGGGTTAGCATTTACTACTTAAACCCAAAGGGGCGTACCAGCCCCGAGATAACACGTCTGTATGCCTGAAGGAGTAAGTCCCATGAAGTTTTCTGTCCAAGCCGCGCGCGGTGTATTGGCCTTGTGCCTGTGCCTGGTGCTGGCCGACGCCGCCCTGGCGCAGTCCGGCAACCCCTACGGCGGTGTGCGTAGCGTGCGTGAGGATTTTGTGCAACACATGAGCAGCCGCTGCCGTAACCTGTATGACTTCATCAGCCGGTCGCGGTCGCAGGGTCGCCTGTCGGAGTTTGAGGCCCAGCGCGTGCAGGAGGCCAACCGCGAGTTTGACGAGTACTGCCGCGGCGAGGTGCAGGATGCGATGGAGCAGACTTACAAACGCAGATCGCAGCAGCGCATGGAGAAGGCCGACGCAATAGACACCACGCGCGAGCTGTCGGCCCAGCAGCAACAAGAAGAAAACCGCGCGCGCCAGCAGTGCCTGGAGTCCAAACGCATCATTGCCACCAAGCGGGAGCGCAAAGACATGACGCCCGGCGAGCTGCAAGACCTGGCGCGCTTTGAAGAAAACGTGAACAAGCGCTGCCCAAGCTCAGCGGCGCGTTAATTTGCGCGTCAGCGCTCGTCGTAGCTGACCACCACCTCGGGCGTGAGCAGTCGCGCCTGGCAGGTGAGCACAAAGCCAGCCGCCACTTCGTCGGCTTCCAAGGTGTAGTTTTTCTCCATGTGCACCTGGCCCCGCAACACGCGGGCGCGGCAGGTGCAGCACACGCCGCCTTTGCACGACCAGGGCAGATCCAGCCCGCCTTCCAGCGCCACGTCCAGCACCCGGTCTTGCGGGCCGCAGGCAAAGCTGTGGGTTTTGCCGTCTTGCACCACCTGCAGGTGGTGGGTTTTCAAGGCATTCGGGCTGTCAGCCCTTGTGTTAATTGCTGAAGCAGCTATTGATTTAGGAGTGGCAGGGATGGATGAGAGGAAGCGCTCGGTGTGGATTTGCGCGGCTTGCAGACCTGCTGCAACCAGTGCCCGTTCGCAGGCGTCGATCATGCCTTCGGGGCCGCAGATGAAGGCTTCGTCAATGGTATGAGCGGGGAGGATGGTGCTCAGCAGTTCACCCACCTTGGCTTCGTCCAGCCGGCCGTGCAGCAGGGCGACTTCTTGTGGCTGGCGGCTGAGCAGGTGAATGAGGGTCAGGCGGGCCGGGTAGCGGTCTTTCAGGTCTTGCAGCGCTTCGTGAAACATGATGCTGCCCACCCGCTGGTTGCTGTAGACCAGGGTGAAGCGGCTGTGCGGTTCCTCGGCCAGGGTGGTGGCGATGATGGACAGGATAGGGGTGATGCCCGAGCCGGCGGCGAAGCCGGCTCTGTGGATGGCTCCGGCGGCGAAGGCAGCTCTGTGGATGCCTCTGGCAAAGCCAGGTCCATCGCGAGCCTCGCTACGGGGTGTGAAGCGGCCATCGGGCGGCATCACGGCCAGTGTGTCGCCCACTTTAAGCTCATTAGCAGCCCAGTTAGAAAACACACCCCCCACCACCGGCCGAATGCCCACTTCCAACTCGCGGCGGGTTTGGTAGCGGCTTCTGGCGCTGCAAATCGAATAGCTGCGGCGCTCGTCGCGCCCGCTGATGCGGGCTCGCAGGGTGAGAAACTGGCCCGGCTTAAAAGCAAATGTTTCGTACAAGTGATCGGGGACTGCCAAACTGATGGCCACCGCGCCTGCGGCCTCGGGGCGTATGTGGCTGATAGCCAGGTCGTGAAATTGGGGATTGGCCATAGGGAGTGCTCAGCGTGCGACGGGCACACCTTGCGATGTGAAGGCTTGTTTGAAAGTAAACACCTCGGGACACGCCCCGTGCCTGGCCAGCAGGCGTAGCTTGTCTTTGGCTTCTTCAGGGCTTGGCAGATGCCCTGCGGGCACCCACCACAGGCCTACGCCTGGAACGCCTTCGCCCAGTTCCTGAACCATGCGTACCTTGTCTTTCCATTCTTCAAACCACTTGGCACGGGCGGCAAACACTTTGGCGTGGTTGCTCCGGTAGGTAAAGGTGTGCAGCGCCTGAATGCTCTCCCACACGCTCATGTTGAACAGCACACGGCCATCCAGAAACTCGCGATCTGTCTGGATGCGCGTGTCGGCGATGTAACGCCAGACAAATCCAGGGCTTGATTCAGCCAGTGCATTGATGGCATCCAGCTGCGCCACAAAGTCTGCCAGCAGCGGGTCGTCTTGCGGCGCGCGCATGTAGGCCAGGTTCACTTGCGCAAGATGGTGTGTCATAGGTCAATAGGGCTTGAAGTAGTCAAACGGCTCCAGGCAGGCCAGGCATTTGTACAGCGCCTTGCAGGCGGTCGAGCCGAAATGCGAGGTTTCGGTGGTGTCGGCGCTGCCGCATTGGGGGCAGGGCACGGTTTTTGAGCCAAATGGGCCGTCAGCCCACAGATTGATTGCTGGGGCAGCTACTCTTTTAGGAGCAAACTGAATGACCTTGGCTTGGGTTTCTGCCCCGTGCTGCGGTGGCGCGATGCCGTAAGCACGCAGTTTGTCGCGCGTGGCATCGCTCATCCAGTCGGTGGTCCAGGCGGGGGCGAGGCGGGTGGTGACGGTGACCTGGATCTGGTGCGCGGCCAGTGCGGTGCGGATATCGTCTTGTATTTGGTCGACTGCCGGGCAGCCGCTGTAGGTGGGGGTGATGACGATTTCAAAGCCGGTTTGTGTGGCGATGATGTCGCGCAGGATGCCGAGTTCTTCGATGGAGACGACGGGGATTTCGGGGTCGGGGACTTGGCTGAGGATTTTTCTTACTTCGTCGGTTTTGTAGTCTCCGGGGAAACGCAAATGGGGGTCAGAGCCCGATTTCGTATTTGATTGGTCGCACGCTGGATTAACTGTGTCCTGAATCGGGATCTGACCCCCATTTGCTTGTTGGCGCTCACCGGAAGTCAAAACTCCCTCCCCTTCCGGGGGAAGATATCTGGCTCCCTCCCCCGCTGGGGGAGGGTTGGGGTGGGGGCACGCGAGATACACAACTCCGCTCACCACTGCGCCCCCGGATGCTGCCGATGCAGGCCCTGCATCTCCGCCAGCAGGTAGCTCAAGTGCTCGGAGTGCTGACCGGTTTTGCCGCTGCTGACGAAGCCCGTAGCGGTGGGACGGCTCAGGGTGGCTTCTTCCAGCGCGTCGTCCACGCAAGCGTCCCACGCAGCTTGCAACAAGCGGGTGTCCACCGCCACACCATCGGCCACGGCAGCGGCTTCGTCGGCACTCGCGGTCCAGAACTCTTGCGTGAGCGGCATCAGGTGGCCCAAAGCGGCTTGCATGCGGGCGTGTGACTCGTCAGTGCCGTCGCCCAGGCGCAGCAGCCAGTCGCGGGCATGGCGCAGGTGGTAGCGCACTTCTTTGACGGATTTCGCGGCGATGGCGGCCAGTTGCGCGTCGGTGGACTGCTGCAGCGCGTCCCACAGCAGATGCATCAGGGTGCTGTACAAAAAGTTGCGTGTGATGGTGGTCGCGTAGTCCAGCGGCGCAGCAGCACTGGGGGCCAGCGGGCCGCCGAGGGCCGGGAAATGCGGCAACTCCAGCAGCGTGTAATTTCGAAAGTCTTGCGGGTTGCGCAGGTAGGCCAAGCTGTCTTCGGTGGCACCGTTGCCTTGCAGTGCGGCGGCGTGTTGGTAGAGCATGCGGGCCTGGCCGATCAGGTCCAGGCTGATATTGGTCAGCGCGATGTCTTCTTCCAGCACCGGGCCGTGGGCGCACCATTGGGCGTTGCGCTGGCCCAGCACCAGGGCGTTGTCGGCCAGGTGCAGGATGTAGTTGACGTGCGCTACCGAAGGGGCGTTGGTCACCGCTACCGAAGGGGCGTTGGTCGGTTCAATCACATGTGCCCCACTTCGTTGGGAATATCGTAGAACGTGGGGTGGCGGTAAATCTTGTCGCCCGCAGGTTCAAAAAACTCGGCCTTGTCGTCGGGTTCGCTGGCGGTGATGGCGTGCGACGGGATGACCCAGATGCTCACGCCCTCCTGGCGGCGGGTGTAGACATCGCGAGCCATTTGCAGGGCTTGCTGGGCGTCTGAGGCGTGCAGGCTGCCTGCGTGTTTGTGTTCGAGGCCTTGTTTGCTGCGGATGAAGACTTCCCACAAGGGCCATTCGCGTTGGACGATGTCGGTACTCACGCCGCCTCCTTCAACGCACGTGCCTTCTGCTTGTCCGCATACGCCAACGCCGCATCTCGCACCCACTGCCCTTCCTCGTGCGCCTTCACCCGCGTGGCCAGCCGCTCCTTGTTGCAAGGCCCGTTGCCGCCCACCACGGCCCAGAAATCGTCCCAATCAATCGCGCCGTAGTCGTGGCATTGGCGGTCTTCATTCCACTTCAAATCCGGGTCGGGCAGGGTCACACCCAGCACCTTGGTTTGCGGCACGGTGGCATCCACAAATTTCTGCCGCAACTCGTCGTTGCTGATGCGTTTGATGCCCCAGCGCATGCCTTGCGCGGTGTTGGGGCTGTTGGCGTCGGGCGGTCCAAACATGGCCAGCACCGGCCACCACCAGCGGTTCACCGCGTCTTGCACCATGGTGCGCTGCTCGGCGGTGCCGCCCATTTGCACCATCAGGCTTTCAAAGCCCTGGCGCTGGTGAAAGCTTTCTTCCTTGCAGATGCGGATCATCGCGCGGGCATACGGGCCGTAGGAGCAGCGGCAAATCGGCACCTGGTTCATGATGGCTGCGCCGTCGACCAGCCAGCCGATCACGCCCACGTCGGCCCAGGTCAGCGTGGGGTAGTTGAAGATGCTGCTGTATTTGGCTTTGCCGGTGTGCAGGCCGTCCAGCAACTGGTCGCGGCTCACGCCCAGCGTTTCGGCGGCGCTGTACAGGTACAGGCCGTGACCAGCTTCGTCTTGCACCTTGGCCAGCAAAATGGCTTTGCGTTTCAGGCTGGGGGCGCGCGAAATCCAGTTGCCTTCTGGCTGCATACCAATGATTTCGCTGTGCGCATGCTGGCTGATCTGGCGGATCAGGGTCTTGCGATAGGCCTCCGGCATCCAGTCTTGCGGCTCGATTTTTTGGCTCGTGTCCAGCTTGGTGTCAAAACGGGTTTGCAGGCCTGCTTGTGCAGCGTCTGCCGGTGCAGGCATGGCTTTTAACGCCGGTGCAGTGTCCAGTGATTGGGTGTACATGCGCGTCTCCAACCGCTCACCGTGAGCAGTTCGCCGTTAGTTTAACGAATTAACCGACCGTGCGGTTGGTTAATTGAAAACCAGCACAGGTCAGCCTCCGCCGTCGACTGTGAAACCCTGTCCCCGCCCTCGCCCCAAGGCCTCCAAAACCGGTGGCAAGGCAGCCTGCAAGGCCGCTTTCAAGGTGTGCGGTGGGTTGATCAGAAACACGCCACTGGCCGTCAGACCAGGCCTCGGGGCTTTCTCGTCGGGCATGGTCACTTGTGCCATGTCGGCGTGCTGGCCAATGTTCAAGGTGGTGTGCAACCAGCTTTTGCCCGCCTGCGTGGCCAGGGTTTTCAGGCGGCGCGGCAGGTCGTGTGCCTCGGGCCGGGGAATCACTGGGTACCACACCATGTAGCTGCCGGTGGGAAAGCGTTTCAGGCAATCGGCCATGCAGGCGGGCACGCGGGCGTAGTCGCTCTTTATTTCATAACTGGGATCCATCAGCACCAGAGCGCGGCGCGAGGGCGGTGGCAGCAAGGCTTTGAGCGCTTCAAAGCCATCGGCCCGGGCAATGGCCACCTGGCGGCCTGCTTCAAGCTGGGCGATGTTGCCCTCCAGCGAGTTGTGGTCGGTGGGGTGCAACTCAAACAGCTTGAGTTTGTCGCGTGCCTCGTGGCGCAGCAAACGCTGAATCACAAACGGCGAGCCGGGGTAGACCTTGGGCTTGCCCGCGTGGTTGAAAGCGCCCACCAGATCCAGATAGTCTTGCAACACAGGGCTCAGAGTTGCTACTGAATTTGTAGCTGCTTGAGCAGGTTTTACCTGGGCTAGTGCTTTAAATAGCTTCAAAACACCGTCATCCGCTTCGCCTGACTTGCCTGCGTAGTCGCCATCCAGCCGGTACAGGCCCGCGCCGGCATGCGTGTCCACCACCATCAATGCTGCGGGCTTTTCGGTGAGGTATTTCAGGGTGGCAATCAGCACCATGTGCTTGAGCACATCGGCGTGGTTGCCTGCGTGAAAGGCGTGGCGGTAGGAAAACATGGGGCTGATGGTAACCCCGGCACAAGCCCTCGGCATATAATCGCAGGCTTTGCAGCGCTTTAGTGGCCCCGCGGCAAAAGTACATTTACCACCTAAGAGGTTCTCAATTAGAAGAACGCCGACCGTGGAAAAGGGCCCGAAATCGAAGCCAACACGCAAGTGTTGGGCAAACCATCTTTTTTAAGAAAACTCATGAAAACCTTCAGCGCAAAACCTGCTGATGTGGTGCACGAGTGGTTTGTGATTGACGCAACCGATAAGGTTCTCGGACGGGTAGCCAGCGAAGCAGCCCTCCGATTGCGCGGCAAACACAAGGCCATTTACACGCCTCACACAGACACCGGCGACTACATCGTCGTCATCAACGCAGCCCAGCTGCGCGTCACCGGCGCCAAGCCGATTGACAAAATCTACTACCGCCACACCGGCTACCCCGGTGGCATTCGCGAAACCAATTTCCGCGACATGCAGGCCAAGTTCCCCGGTCGTGCGTTGGAAAAAGCCGTCAAAGGCATGCTGCCCAAAGGCCCGTTGGGCTACGCGATGATCAAAAAACTCAAGGTGTATGGTGGTGCCGAGCATCCCCACACCGCCCAGCAACCCAAGTTGTTGGACATTCCTGGCGTCTCTGCCAATGCCCTGAAAGCGGCTGCCAAAGCCACCGCCAGTGACCTGGCCCACACATCGAATGAGGCCTCCAAATGATCGGTGATTGGAACAACGGAACCGGCCGCCGCAAATCCAGCGTCGCCCGCGTGTTCATGAAAAAAGGCACCGGCAAGATCACCGTCAATGGCAAGGACATCCAGGCCTACTTTGGCCGCGAAACCTCCATCATGATCTGCAAGCAACCCCTGTTCTTGACCAACCATGTCGAAACCTTCGACATCATGGTCAACGTGCACGGCGGTGGCGAATCCGGCCAGGCCGGTGCCACACGCCATGGCGTGACCCGCGCGCTGATCGACTACGACGCATCGCTGAAACCGGCGCTGAGCCAGGCTGGCTTTGTGACCCGTGACGCCCGCGAAGTCGAGCGTAAAAAGGTCGGTCTGCACTCTGCACGCCGCCGCAAGCAGTTCAGCAAGCGCTAAGCGCAATCAGCAACGCAGCACATGCTGTTGCACAACAAGCCGCCCAAACGAGAGTTTTGGCGGCTTTTTGTTCTAACCTAAAAACAGCAGTTGACCGCTTTTCCCGGTAATTTTTACCTATGAATTCAAGCGCTGACAGCGTCGTGCGAACTCACCAGCCGGGAGATAACGCTACACGCCCGATTGAGCCGCCCTGGGGCACGCTGGCCGCGTTGCTCCGCCTAGCAGGCAAGGGCCTGCGTCGTTGTCGCGCCTTGCCAGCCCACCCCAGGACGGCCCACTCGGGCGCGTCCAACTACTGTTTTTAGGTTAAAACTCCCGGCCTGTCCACTCGATCTCCATGCGTTTCAAGCTCCTCGCCCGCCGCCTGACGGTCAGCGCACCCCGCATGGCGGTGCGCAGCCACCTGCCCTGGCCGTTTCGATGGGTGGCCATGGCCATCATGTTGGGGCTGTGCGGTGCCATTGGCTTGTGGGCTTTCGAGTTTGGCAAAGGCATTGCGGGCCTGGACAGCGGTGCTCGCAAAGAGCTCGATGCCCTGCGCACCGAGGTTTTGCAGCTACGCGACGAGCGCGACAAAGCCCAGTCGGTGCTCAACACCTCCAGCAGCTTGATGACCACCGAAAAAGCCGCCCAAGGGCAACTGGTGGCGCAAATCCGCAAGCTTGAAGCCGACAACCGCGCGCTGCGCGACGACCTGGGCTTTTTTGAAAAACTCATTCCCGCCACCGATGGCGGTGATGGCCTGGCCATACGCAGCCTGCAAGCCGAACTGCTGGCCTCGGGCCAGATCCGCTGGCAGGTGCTGGTGCTACAGCCGAGCAAAAACGCACCTGAATTCAAGGGCAAGCTGGAGATCAGCCTGATGGGCCAACTGGCGGGCAAGCCCTGGAACATGAGCCTGCCCGGTGGCCCTCAGGCCCTGGCGTTCCGGCAATACCTGCGGATGGAGGGTTTGATCGACCTGCCGCCCAATGCCGTGGTAAAAAACATTTCGGCCAAAGTGCTGGACGGCACGACCGTCCGCGCGGTACAAACCAGTGCCTTGACCGTGGCGACACCGGTCAACCCCACCACCCGCCCTTGAAAGGACGCGCACCATGTTCGGCAAGAAAAAACAGCCACCCATCAAAAGCCTGATTGCCCAGGGCAGCCAGATTGAAGGCAACCTGATGTTCACCGACGGCCTGCGCGTGGACGGCGAGGTCACAGGCGACATCCGCGCCAACACGGTGCAAGCCAGCATCCTCGTGGTGTCAGAAAGCGCCATCATCACCGGCCAGATTCATGCCGACCATGTGATCGTCAACGGCACGGTGATCGGGCCGATTTACGCGTCGGAGCTGCTGGAGTTGCAGCCCAAAGCCAAGATTGAGGGCGATGTGCACTACAAGTCGCTTGAAATGCACCAGGGTGCCGTCATCTCCGGCAAGCTGGGTTTACTCACCGACGCCGAAGAAAAGCCCTTGCTGAAACTAGCGGCAAATAATCTGTAATTCCTGCAGGTCTGCCAATTGGCCTACTATTCATTCCTCTTTTTGAACCCGAAAGTCACACCATGAGCGCTGTAGCCGAAAACATCCAGACTGAAATGCCCGTTGCCTTGATGTTCAGCGACAGTGCTGCCACGAAAGTGGCCGACCTGATCGCCGAAGAAGGCAACCCCGATTTGAAGCTTCGCGTGTTCGTGCAGGGCGGCGGCTGCTCAGGCTTTCAGTATGGTTTCACCTTTGACGAAATCACCAATGAAGACGACACGGTGATGAGCAAAAACGGCGTGTCGCTGCTGATCGACGCGATGAGCTACCAGTATTTGGTGGGCGCCGAGATTGACTACAAAGAAGACCTGCAAGGCGCGCAGTTCGTCATCAAAAACCCGAATGCGACCAGCACCTGCGGTTGCGGGTCGTCGTTTTCGGCCTAAACGGGCATTTTTATAGTCAAAAGCCCTTTCCGCCCAGGTATTACTTGCTCAGGCAGCTATCAAAAACATAGTTTTCTGAACGCCTAACGCGGATACACACACCCCAACACACGGGCGCCTTGAGCGCCCGTTGTGCTTTGTAGCGCCAGCGCTTCACGCCGCACCGCTTTGCGGGCCAGCCAGGCAAAGGCCGTGGCTTCTACTTGCAGCGGCGGCAGGCCCCAGGCGTCGGTGGACTGCACCTGCACGGCGGGCAGCAGGGCCTGCAGGCGCTGCATCAGATGGGTATTGAACGCGCCTCCGCCGCAGACGGCCAGCGCGCTGGCGTCGGGCGCGTGGCGCGTCACAGCGTCTGCGCAGCTGCGGGCGGTCAACTCGGCCAGCGTGGCCTGCACGTCGACCGGTTTGGCAGGGTGCGCGGGCAGGTGACTGTCAAGCCAGACGCGGTTGAACAGATCACGGCCTGTGCTTTTCGGTGGTGGCAGCTCGAAGTAGGGGTCGGCCAGCATCGCCTGCAGCAAATCGGGCAATACCGAACCACTGGCGGCCCACTGGCCCCGGTCGTCAAACGGCTGGCCGCTGTGTTTCTGGCACCAGGAATCCATCAGGGCGTTGGCCGGGCCGCAGTCAAAGCCCAGCATCGTGCCGTCGGCGCGCAGGACCGACAGGTTGGAGATGCCGCCCAGGTTGAGCACGCCCACCGTCTTGCCCGGTTGCGCAAACACGGCTTGGTGAAACAGCGGCGCCAGCGGCGCACCTTGCCCGCCCGCTGCCACGTCGCGGCTGCGAAAGTCGGCCACCACGTCCATGCCGGTCAGCTCGGCCAGCAAGGCGGGGTTGTTCAGCTGCAGCGTGTAGCCCAGCGCCGGTTGGTGGCGCACGGTCTGGCCGTGGGCACCGATGGCGGTGATGTGTTCGGCTTGCA
Organism: Comamonadaceae bacterium; assembly: GCA_013297875.1. Taxonomy (GTDB): domain Bacteria; phylum Pseudomonadota; class Gammaproteobacteria; order Burkholderiales; family Burkholderiaceae_C; genus JAAFIW01. The sequence continues at coordinate 146,514 of JAAFIW010000006.1, forward strand.
GATTGGCGGCGGCCAGCAGGCTGCGCACGACTTGAGCATACACCTGCACCAGCGCGTTGGCAGCCAGCGCCCCGCGGTGCAATTCGTTGGGGCCGGGGGTGTTGAGGGCGAGCAGTTCCGCTCTTAATTCAGGAGCTAGTTGAGCAGATTTCGCCTGGGCTACCGCCGGTTTTAGCCCTGAAAAGTCAACCAGCACACCGTCCACACCGTCCATGGACGTGCCGGACATCAGGCCGATGTAGAAATCGGCCATGGATGGGTTTACTGCGCGCTGGCTTGCACCACCGACGCGGCGGCTGCCAGGTTCAGCTTCATGGTCGCAGCGCTTTGCGCAAACGCAGCGCGGGCGGCGGGCGACACCGGCACGGTGTCGGCGCGGTTGGCAATTGTCATGGGGTCGACGTGCATGCCGTTGACGCGAAATTCAAAGTGCAGGTGCGGGCCGGTGGCCCAGCCGGTGGCACCCACGGCACCAATGTTCTGGCCCTGGCTGACTGCCTGGCCTTTGGCCACCGCGATGCGGCTCAGGTGGGCGTACACAGTCACGTCGTTGTTGCGGTGCTTGACGAACACCACATTGCCAAAGCCGCCTTGCACACCCGCAAACTCCACCGTGCCGTCGCCCACGCTGCGCACAGCCGTGCCGGTGGGGGCGGCGTAGTCGACACCCAGGTGCGCGCGCCAGGTTTGCAAAATCGGGTGAAAGCGCATCTTGAAGCCGCTGCTCACGCGCGAAAACTCCAGCGGCGAGGCCAGGTAGGCTTTGCGCAGGCTCTGGCCGTCAAACGTGAAATAAGCGCCTTTGTGCGGCTGGCCTGTGGCGTTCAGGCCGGGCTCTTGAAACCAGGTGGCTTGATACGTCTTGCCGTTGTTCACAAACTCGGTCGACAGCACGCGCCCGGTGCGCAGCGGCTCGCCATCGGCCTCCAGCGCCTCGTATACCACGCTGAAGCGGTCGCCCTTGCGCAGTGCGCGGTGAAAGTCAATATCGCCATCAAAAATCGTGGCCAGTTGCACGGCGACGGCGTCGGGAATGCGTGCGTCGTCGGTCGCTGCAAACAGCGAGCTTTTGATGCTGCCGCTGCCCAGGCGCGTGGCAGCCACCAGAGGCGCGGTTTCCACACGGGAATTGAAGCCGTTGGCTGTTTTTTCGATCACCAGGCGGTTGAAGTTGCCCGACTCATCGGTTACCCAACGCGCGCTCAATTTAAGCAGCGCCTGGCCTTCGCTGGCTTCAGCCAGCACGGTGCGGCCCGGGCGGCTGAGCACCGCTGTGCGAAAGTTTTTGTCGTTGCGCAAAAACGCAGCGGCAGCGGCGTCGTTAATGCCCAGACGCTGCAGCAGTGCTTGGGCGGTGTCACTGGAGCGGCTGGTGTCGGAGCGAAACAGCTGGAAAGCATGGGCGTCCAGCGCGGCTTGCTGGGCTTGCAACGGCAACGGCTGCACGACTTCCAACACCTGGCGAACCGGCATTTGCGATGCATCCGGTGCCAGACTGGCTACCGCGTAGGCCGCGCCGCCGCACAGGGTGAGCACGGCAGCCAAAGCGGCGCTAATCTGCTTGGGGTGATGGGCGAGGATGTGACCTAGACGGGAAATGATCGCGTTGGGAAGGGTCGCGTTGCAGGTTTTTAGCGAATCAGGTGTCAAAACGGGGGTCTCCACAACGATTGGGCAGCTTTAGTGCAATTTGCAAGTTTGATCAATCTAAAATTGCAAGGCACTAAGTCACAAATAAATGGCAAGGGGCGAGTATAGCCACCTCAAGCTGCAAAAACTGTTACACCGAATCACAAAAAACCCTTATGAATCAAGCATCGCCAGCAGAATTCCCGATTTCAGATGAGACCCGCGCCGCCCTGGCTGTCACGTTGCGCGGCTGCGACGAGTTGATTCCCCAGGACGAATGGGTGAAAAAACTCGCCCGCTCAGAGGCCACCGGTACCCCATTGCGCATCAAGCTGGGGCTGGATCCCACCGCGCCCGACATTCACATCGGCCACACCGTGGTGCTGAACAAAATGCGCCAGTTGCAGGACCTGGGGCACACCGTCATTTTCTTGATTGGTGACTTCACCAGCCTGATTGGCGACCCCTCGGGCCGCAACACCACCCGCCCGCCGCTCACGCCTGAGCAAATCAAGTTGAACGCCGAGACTTACTACAAGCAAGCCAGCCTGGTGCTGGATCCCGCCAAAACCGAGATTCGCTACAACAGCGAATGGAGCGACCCGCTGGGCGCGCGCGGCATGATCCAACTGGCCGCCCGCTACACCGTGGCCCGCATGATGGAACGCAACGATTTTCACGACCGCTTCAAGGCGGGCACGCCGATTTCGGTGCATGAATTTTTGTATCCATTGATGCAGGGCTACGACTCGGTAGCGCTCAAAAGCGACCTGGAACTGGGTGGCACCGACCAGAAATTCAACCTGCTGGTGGGCCGCCAACTCCAGCAGGAATACGGCCAGGAGCCCCAATGCATCTTGACCATGCCGCTGCTGGAAGGCTTGGACGGTGTGGAGAAGATGAGTAAGAGCAAGAACAACTACATCGGCATCTCGGAAGACGCCAACACCATGTTTGCCAAGGTGCTGAGCATCAGCGACGTGCTGATGTGGCGCTGGTACACCTTGCTCAGCTTCCAATCAGAAGCCGCCATTGCTGCCCTGAAAGCTGAGGTCGACGCAGGCCGCAACCCCAAAGACGCCAAAGTCGCCCTGGCCAAAGAAATCACCACCCGCTTTCACAGCGCTGCCGCGGCCGATGCGGCCGAACAGGATTTCATCAACCGCAGCAAGGGCGGCGTGCCCGATGAAATTGCGGATGTCTCCGTTGCCTTTGTACAAGGCGCTACCAGCATGGGTGTCGGCGCGCTGCTCAAAGCCGCAGGCCTGGCCGAATCCAGCGGCGAAGGCAACCGGCTTATCGACGGCGGCGGCGTGCGGGTGGACTCCAGCGTGGTAAGCGACAAGGGCCTGAAATTGGGCGCTGGTGTTTATGTGGTGCAGGTGGGCAAGCGGAAGTTTGCGCGGGTGACGCTGACTGAAGGTCGTGAGTAACCCCTTGGCATTGCCTGATTTTTAGGTGCCTACTTGCGCCAAACAAGCGAAAAGTCTTAATTTCGCAATTTATAATCTTATTTTGCGATTATAATTTATATATTGCAATTTAACCGCCCTAAACATGCCCGCTACAAATTCCCGAACTCAGGAAGACTGGGACGCGCTACGCGCCGACATCACCGAAGCATTTTCACCAGGGGCACCGGTTCAAGAAAAAGACCTTTTTTCCGGGCGAACATCTCAAATACGGGCACTGATGGATGCCGTCAGCCAAAGGGGCAGGCACGCCATCGTGTTCGGAGAAAGAGGTGTCGGCAAAACGTCATTGGCAAATATTCTGAAGCTCGTGATGCATCGACCAAATCGAGAGTTGATGTATGTGAGAGTCAATGCCGATCCGAACGACACATTTACAACTCTGTGGAAAAAAGTATTTAAGCGCCTCACCTATGAGACGCAAAATATCACTGGTCAGCAAATATCAAAGAAAATATCTGATGATTTTCCGGGTGATATATCTCCCGATGACGTACAGTTAGTGCTCTCCGAATTCACAGAAAACCACAACCCGATAATTGTATTGGATGAGTTTGATCGACTCAAAGATCAAGCCACTATTCATCTGGTTGCTGATTCAATTAAGTCACTATCTGATTATTCTGTCAATACAACGGTCGTAATTGTTGGTGTGGCGGAAGATATATCGAGTCTGATTCGCGGTCATGAATCTGTAACGCGTGCACTCATACAAATAAGAATGCCACGCATGTCTCCTGAGGAAATAAAACAGCTTGTTCTCACACGCTATTCTCGGTGCGGGGTAGTAACCGATGCAGACGCCGTTTGGAAAATTGCTTTTCTTTCCAGAGGCCTTCCCTACTACGCTCATTTACTTGCCATGAATGCTGCCAGGTACAGTATTGAAAACAAGAAGACTACAGTAAATCATGGTGACGTTGACAAGGCGCTTGACAGCTCGATAGTGGAATTGGATCAGTCTATAAAAGAGAAATATGTATTGGCAGTCAGAACACAAAAAAGTGATGGGGTACTTTATCCATCGGTTTTGCTAGCGTGCGCGTTTGCGTCTACCGATGAGCTTGGCAGGTTTCAGCAGACAGCAGTCACCAGTCCATTAAACAAAATATTGCCTGAAAAGAACTACCAACCATCCACATTTGCCTTGCATATGAACTCATTTTGTGAAGATGACCGAGGCCGAGTTCTTCAGCGGTTCGGAACCGCAAGAAACTATCGATACAGATTTTCTGATCCGATGATGCAGCCATTTGTAATCCTTAAAGGGCTGAATGAGGGCCGGATTACGGATCAGGTAGCAGACATTTTTTCCACTAAACCCCAGTTAACTTTGGATTTGGAATTCTCCACGGAGCCGTTGCCGCGTTGAACCGATACAGTGTCGGTGAGTGGGTAATCGCAAGTTTGTGCTGTGACGCTCACGGCATTTTTTTATCAACCAAATTGGCCAGTAGCCCATACATTCATTGCTCAAGCAGCTATCGAATTCATAGTAAACATCATGACCTTCATCCCCCTGATCGAACACACCCGTGGCCCGCTGGCCGAAATCATCCATGCGGGTGCCATTGCCGTGGTCAATGCGCAAGGCCGGTTGCTGGCCAGCGCGGGTGATGCGCAGGCGGTTTGCTTTACCCGCTCCACGCTCAAGCCGTTTCAAGCCCTGCCATTTTTGTTGGCTGATGGCCCGGCGCAGTTGGGCTACACGTCGGCGCATGTGGCCATGCTGTGTGCCAGCCACAACGGTGAAGACATGCATGTGCAGGCGGTCGACGAGATGCTGGCCAAGTCGGGCCACGGCCACGCCACGCTGCAGTGCGGCTGCCACCTGCCGCTGCGGTTCTCCTACTTTGGCATTGCGCCGCCACCCGATTTGGCAGTGGATGAACGGCATAACAACTGCAGCGGCAAGCATGCCGGTTTCCTGGCTTACTGCAGCCAGCACGGGCTGCCGCTGGCCGACCACTTGGAGCCGGGCCACCCACTGCAAGTGGCCATCCGCCAGCGCGTGGTTCAGGCTACAGGCTGCGACGAATCGCAATTGGTTGCGGGCACCGATGGCTGCTCGGCCCCCAACTACGCCATGCCCTTGCACAAGCTGGCCTGGGCCTTCGCCCGCTTGGCCAGCGGCGCAGCTGATGCGCAGTTGGGTGACGCTTTCCAGCAGCTGGGCGACGCCATGCGCCAACACCCCGAGCTGATCTCGGGCACCGGCCGCAACGACCTGGCGTTTACCCAAGCCGGGCGTGGCGACTGGCTCACCAAGATCGGTGCCGATGGCGTGCAAGTGATCGCCAGCGTGAGCCGCCGCGAGGCGATTGCGATCAAAATTTCAAGTGGTCAGATGCCCGCGCTGTACACCGCAGCCGTGGCGGCGCTGGATCAGCTCGGCTGGCTGGACGATGCACAACGCGAGCAGCTCAAACCCTGGGGGGCCAAGCCCGTGCTCAGCGTGCGGGGTGCCACCGTGGGACAGATTCGCGCAAGTTTTCAGTTGGTGCCTACCCAAGCCTGATTCAGGCCGCACCGGGTTTTCGGCGGCACGGCTATTTCAGGCTGGCCGGGCGTGGCTCAACCACCTCAAACATCGGCGCGAAATCATCGAGCAGGCCAAACAGCTCTTGCAGTTTGTCGCTGCTGCCGTCGATTTTGATGCGGCCGCTGAGCAGGGCGGCTGGCAGACCCAGCTCTTTCAGTGAAATTGCGTCCCAGGTGGCGCGTGCCAATGTGACGGTGGCGTCGGCCTGCGGGTCTTGCTGGCCGGTGCTGTGTGTCAGCGCCGAGTTTTCCACGCGGGTGATGTAGCGCTGCTGGGTGTCGGTCAGCAGCCAGTTGATCACGATTTTTTTGCCGTTGGCTTTGGGGCCGTTCAAGCGGGTGCCCATGGCGTCAAACACCAGCTCCATGGGCAGGCTGCGCACCAAATCGGGCGGAATGGACGCGGCAGGCAGCCGGGCCATCCCCTGGCGCAGCTCGCGTGCACCGTACAGGTAAGCATTGCGCCAGGTGCCTGCTTCGGCCTGGTAGCCCAGCTGCTCCAGCGCCGCTGCACCCAGCTCGCGGGCCGCCCGGTTGCCGGGGTCGGCAAACACCAGCTGGTTCATCACGCTGGCCACCCAGCGGAAATTGCCTTGCGCATAGTCGGCTTTGGCGCGGGTCAGCACCGCATCGGCCCCGCCCATGTATTCCACCTGTTTGCGGGCCTGCTCCACGGGTGGCAGCGGGTTCAGGTTGGCGGGGTTGGCGTCGTACCAGCCCATGTATTTCTGGTAGACCGCTTTGGCGTTGTGGCTTAGCGTGCCGTAGTAGCCGCGCAGCGCCCAGTCTTGCGCCAGGCTGTCGGGCAGTTGCAAGGTGGCGGCAATCTCGTCGGGTTTGTAGCCCTGGTTGATCAGGCGCAGCGACTGGTCGTTGATGAACTTGTACAGGTCGCGCTGGCGCGCCAGAAAGCCGCGCACATTGGCATTGCCAAAGGTGGGCCAGTGGTGCTGGGCAATCAGCACATCGGTCTGCCCGGCAAACGCATCCAGCGCCTGGCCGATGTGGCGCGACCAGGCGTTGCCATCGCGTACCTCAGCCCCGCGCAGGGTGTACAGGTTGTGCATGTTGTGCGAGGTGTTCTCGGCCATGTTCAGCACCCGCAGGCCAGGAAAAAACAGGTTCATCTCGCTGGGTGCTTCGGTGCCCGGTGTGAGCTGAAACACAGTCTCTATGCCGTCAATCGTGCGCCGCTCCATGGCCTGGGTGATTAGTGAGGTCGGCGCGATCAAGGAAATGGTGCCGCGCGAGACGTTTTTGCCCAGGCCGGTATCGACCTGGCCCTTGGGGCCGGGCGGCAGCAGCGGGCCAAACTGGAATTGGGCGCGCCGGCTCATGGCGTTGCCCGCCAGCACGTTCTCGGCCACCGCATGTTCCATGAAGCCGTCTGGCGCGATCACCGCCACCTTGCCGGCTTTCACATCGGCTTCGTCCACCACGCCGCGCACGCCCCCAAAATGATCCAGGTGGCTGTGGCTGTAAATCACCGCAACCACCGGTTTGGCCGGGCGGTGCTGCCGGTACAAAGCCAGTGCGGCTTTGGCGGTTTCCACGGCCAGCAGCGGGTCAATGATGATCAGGCCGGTGTCGCCTTCCACAATGGTCATGTTCGATATGTCCATGCCGCGCACCTGGTAGACGCGATCGGTCACTTTGAACAGGCCGTGAATCGCGTTCAATTGGGCTTGCCGCCACAGGCTGGGGTTTACCGTGTCGGGCGAGTCTTTGGCCGGGTCGACGCCCTGCAGGAAATCGTAGGGTTTCATGCTCCAGACCGGCGCGCCAGTGGGACCCATCACCGTCGCATCGGGTAGCGCCGCGATGAAGCCGCGCTGCGCATCGTCAAAGTCGCTACGGTTGGCAAACGGCAGGCTTTTGCGCACCAGCGCCTGGGCGGCGCGGGTGGCGGGCTCTGGCTCGTTGGCCACCGGCGGCGTCTGGGCCATGGCCAGGGTGGCCAGCATGGCGCACATCACAACAAGGGTCTGGCGGCTGCCGGCGGTGCGGGGTGTCGGGTGTGGGTTCACAAAGGTTCTCCTCTGCTCTATTTGGCCGGTGAGCATACCCCGACACATAAAGCTGGCAGAGCCCCTGCTGGCTTAGGACAGAAAAAGAACCCAAACCGCTTGGAGTCCAGAGATTAATTGCTCAAGCAGCTATTATTTTTATAGTGTCGGCGGTGGTCGATCCATCTGTAGCCGGGTTCCTGAGGTGTGCAGCAGTCCTCGCTGCAACTAAGCATGAGATGCCTTATTGCCCCGACTTCTCGCGCGCCTCGCGCACGCCCTGGCGAATTTCCTGCAGCCCTGCCAGCAGGGCGTAAAAGTTCTTGGCCTGGGCTTTGAGCCGGTAGTCGGTCTGGGCCAGTTGTTCTTCCAGCATTTCGGTCATGCGGCTGTCCAGCGTGGCTGGGGGCAGGCGCAGATGCGCGTCGGTTTCGGAGCCGTCGCGCTCCAGTGTGGCACCGGCGTTACGGGCAATTTTGATCATGGCCGTGTTCTCCGACAGCGCGTGGATGAACATCAAGTCCACGCCCTCGTTGCTGGCGTGCATCATGGCCCGGTCAAACAGCCGCGCGCCGTAGCCCCGGCCGCGGCTGGCGCGCAGCACCGACACGCCAAATTCAGCGCAGGATTTGGAGTCCGGCTCGCTGGACAGCGCCAGGTGCGCCATGGCAATCAGTTCCAGCTTGCGGTTGTAAATGCCAAAGATCTCGTCGCGCTCAAAGTTCAGGCCATCGGTGTAGCGGCGGATTTGTTCGTCGCTGGCTGCGTAGCCAAAGCGCAGGTAGCGGTCTTGCGCGTCGAGCGACAGCAAATGCTGGGCAATGCGCTCGCGGTGCGAGGGCCCCAGCGAGCGAATGGGCACCATCACAGGCACCCGATGCGGCGGCGCATTGGGCTCCTGGCGGCTGGCAGGCGAGCGCAGCAACTCGCGGCCCATGTCCAGTGAAGCTTGAAGCAGAATTTTTGGTTCAACCATGCGTTCAATATACGGGTATTCCCTAGTGAGGCAAACCTATCCTTGCAAACCCATGCGGCTTAGGGGGTCAGGCTTATTTTTACGGCGAAAACTGCCTTGTACCCAGACTGAAAGGGCACAAGCAGCTACTTGATTTGTAGCAATTGCAGCAACTTCAACATGCCTTGCGGACGGGCAATCACCGCCGCAGCCGGTTGTCGGTTCGTGTCTGTAATAGAAATTCATTGGTTCGCCATAACGCAAGGCCATTTGCTACGTAAAACCGCGGGCGCACAACGGGGTGATCTGGCGCAAAATTGCTGGCATGAACACATATTTTTGTCTCTTGCTGGCGTTGTCCACGGCATTGTTGCACTCAGCGGCGTTTGCGCAAAACCGCTTTAGACCCAGCGCGGATGCCGCGCAAGTGACCGACAGCCGAACCGGTCTGATCTGGCAGCGCTGTGTGCAGGGCATGCAGTTCAAGGGCAAAACCTGCACTGGTGAAGCCTTGTTCCTGACCTACCCTGCAACGTTATCGCACGTGGAGGAAGAGGTCAAACGCACGGGCGTTGCCTGGCGGTTGCCGACGATGAAGGAGCTGTCGGCGATCGCTTCGGCACGTGAGGCTGACGAATCCGGTGGTCAGGCGGCCATTGATGCTGCGGCTTTTCCGGCTACACCGTTGGGCCGTTACTGGAGCTCCACCAGCGTCGGCCCGCACTACTACATGTATGTTTCTTTTACCGATGCCAGCGTGGGCGAGGGGCGGCGCAATGCCGTCGGGGCAATCCGCCTGGTCAGACAAGTGCCATAGGGGCCGCCCCTGGCGCGCGCCCATCAATACGGGTTTGCAAACCCCAGTGAACCCATTAGGAGCACCTCCAGGGCTTCCATTTCCAGGGCATCGCGATCATTGGTTTCGTGGTCGTAGCCCTGGGCGTGCAGGGTGCCATGTACGACGAGGTGGGCGTAATGGGCTTGCAGTGTTTTGCCTTGCTCGGCCGCTTCGCGTGCCACCACCGTGGCGCACAGCACCAGGTCGGCCATCACGAACGGCTCCAGCGCGTAGTTGAAGGTGAGCACATTGGTGGCGTAGTCCTTGCCACGGTATTGGTGGTTCAAGCTGCGGCTTTCAGCCTGGCTGACGATGCGCACCGAAATTTCGCCCGGGCTGTGTAGCGCGTGCCGAACCCAGGCGGCGACCTGGGCGCGTGGCAGCGCAGCGCGGTGCCGGGCGGCGTCGGGTACATCGGGCAAAGGTGCGAATTGCAGGGTGACGGTGGTTTTAGGTGTCATGAGGGGATTTTTAGTTGTTTTGAGCTGCCAGCCCTTGTTAATATTGCTCAAGCAGCTATTGAATTAATAGCGACTTGTATGCTTCACACCGCCGGTTTGGCTGCGTCATAGGCATCCACAATGCGCGCTACCAGCGGGTGGCGCACCACATCGGCGCTGGTCAGGCGGGTGATCGCAATGCCTTCGACCCGTTTGAGCACGCGCTCGGCATCCACCAGCCCGCTGGCCTGTTCCTTGGGCAAATCAATCTGGCTCACGTCGCCTGTCACCACCGCTTTGGAGCCAAAGCCGATGCGGGTCAAAAACATCTTCATCTGCTCGGGCGTGGTGTTTTGCGCTTCGTCCAGGATGATGAAGGCATGGTTCAGCGTGCGCCCGCGCATAAAGGCCAGCGGTGCCACCTCCAGCGCATTGCGCTCAAAGGCCTTGAGCACCTTGTCGGCGCCCATCAGCTCGTATAGCGCGTCATACAGCGGGCGCAGATACGGATCCACCTTCTGGCTCAAGTCGCCGGGCAGATAGCCCAGTTTTTCACCCGCTTCGACCGCCGGGCGGGTCAGCACAATGCGTTGCACCGCGTTGCGCTCCAGCGCGTCCACCGCGCAGGCCACGGCCAGGTAGGTTTTGCCGGTACCGGCGGGGCCAATGGCAAAGGTGATGTCGTGGCTGGCGATGTTGTCCAGGTAGCGGCCTTGGGTGGGCGTGCGGGGTTTGAGGTCGGCGCGGCGGGTTTGCAAGGTGGGCATGCCGCCTTCGCCTTCGGTAAACGTCACGTCGCCGGCCAGCGTCAGCTGCACCGTGTCGGGCGCAATCGGCTGGGCGGCGATTTCGTAGAGGGCTTGCAGCACCTCCAGCGCCTTGTGGGCTTTGGCTTTGTGGCCGTCGATCTTGAACTGCTCGTGGCGGTGGGCCACGCTCACATCCAGCGCCGCCTCAATGCTGCGCAGATGCGCGTCCGTAGGGCCACACAGATTGGCCAGGCGGGTGTTGTTGGGCGGGGCAAAGGTATGACGCAGAATCACGTGATGAACTTATTGAATGAGTGTTGCCCATGATAGGTCGCCTGACCGGCATGCTGGCCGAAAAAAACCCACCCCAGGTGCTGCTGGACTGCGCTGGTGTGGGCTACGAGGTGGACGTGCCCATGAGTACGTTTTACAACCTGCCTGCTTTGGGCGAGCGCATCAGCCTGCTCACGCACTTTGTGGTGCGTGAAGACGCGCAGCTGCTCTACGGCTTTGCCACGGCGGGTGAGCGCGAAGCCTTTCGCCAGCTCATCAAAATCTCCGGCGTGGGCCCGCGCACGGCTTTGAGCGTGTTGTCGGGCATGAGCGTGGGCGACATCGCCCAGGCCGTGACGGCGCAAGACACCGGCCGTTTGATGAAAGTGCCCGGCATCGGCAAGAAAACCGCTGAGCGCCTGCTGCTGGAACTCAAAGGCAAATTCGGCGCGGATCTGGGTCAGCCAACAACCATCGCCAGCGACGCCCAGGCCGACATCCTGCAAGCCCTGGTGGCCCTGGGTTACAGCGACCGCGATGCGGCGCTGGCGCTGAAGGCCTTGCCAGCGGAGGTGGGGGTGAGTGACGGGATCAAGTTGGCGTTGCGGGCGTTGGCGAAGTAGTTTGACATTGACGTGGGTATATCCGGGTGGATATACTTCTGATATGAATACTGTTTCTATTACCCCTTGGGGCAACAGCCACGGGATACGTTTGAGCCGCCAGCTCATGAGCAGCCTGGGCATTTCGCCGGATACACGCCTGGAAGTGCATGTGCTGGGGCAAGGGCGTCTGGAGTTGGTGGCTCAGCCAGTCAAAAAAAGCCTGGCTCAAAAACTCAAAGCCTACGACCGAAAACTGCATGGCGCAGAGATGATGTCGGACGCCCCCGTTGGTACCGAGTTTGGCGCTCGCTCGTGAGCACGGCACTCAAAGCCTGGGTGCCCGAGCGACGCGACGTCATCTGGATCAACTTCAATCCCCAATCGGGCAAAGAAATGAAAGACATGCACCCCATGCTGGTGCTGTCGCCCAAAATCTACAACGCCAAAACCGGCATGGTGATCGGGTTGCCCATGTCCACTGCGGCGTTCAACGCCACCAATCCGTTCGCGGTTGATAACAGCCACGCGACGGGTGATGCCAGTTACATCATCTGCAACCAGCCCAAAAGCTTTGACTGGTTGCACCGCGGCGCCCGCCCGCACCCGTGGGCGATCGTGCGTGAGAGTGTTTTCAAGTTGGCTTGCACAGAGTTGAACGACATCATTGGCTTGGTTGCGGCATGAATTTTCAGGTTCGAGAGATCGACTTCAACGAGCATGACGCCGTGTACGATTTACTCCTTACATTTTCAAACTGAAGGGGTGCCAATATGAGTACCGTAACCAGCAAAGGGCAAATCACCCTTCCCAAGTCGCTACGCGACCGACTGGGGCTACAGGCAGGTGCGCAGGTTGATTTTGTGGTGAATGCAGACGGAGAAGTGGTTCTCCAGCCTGCCAAAAAACCAATGGCTGAAGCGGCTAAAGCGTATCGGGCAGCGCTACTGTCGGTTAGCGGCAGTGCCGACAAACGCTTTGCCACCACCGATGAGTTCATGCGCTTTATTCGTGGATAGGCGGGTGCGTGGGAAAAATCATTGTTGACACGAATGTGTTGGTTGACGTGTTGCAAAAAGACCCGGTCTGGTTTGACTGGTCGTTGGAGCAGATGGCCTTGCGCAGCACAACCGACGAGCTGTGTATCAACCCCATCGTTTATGCGGAACTGGCGCAACGCTACAACAGCCGCGAGCAACTTGATCGGGTCGTCGCCACACTTCAGCTAGGGTGGCTGGAGCTTGACCGGGATACGCTGTACCTGGCGTCGCAGGCCTTCGGCATTTACCGGAAAAGAGCTGGCAGTAAGACCAACGTGCTCGCTGACTTCCTCATCGGTGCCCAGGCGTTGCACCATGGTTTTCGGCTGCTCACGCGCGATGTATCGAGCTACCAAACCTATTTTCCTGGCGTTGTTTTGATTAGCCCAGCGGTAAATTGACGTGACCATCCAGACCGACGACTTTCTCCTCGCGCCCAATAAGCGCATGGTCTCCGCCGCCCCCGCTTCGCCCAACGAAGAGGCCATTGAGCGCGCGCTACGCCCCAAGCTGCTCGACGATTACGTGGGCCAGGTCAAGGTGCGCGAGCAGCTGGAAATCTTCATCGGCGCGGCCCGCTTGCGCAATGAAGCGCTGGACCATGTGCTGTTGTTTGGCCCGCCGGGGCTGGGCAAAACCACGCTCAGCCACATCATTGCGCACGAACTTGGCGTGAACCTTCGGCAGACCTCGGGTCCAGTGCTGGAAAAGCCCAAAGACCTGGCGGCGCTGCTGACGAATTTAGAGAAAAACGATGTGCTGTTCATCGACGAGATTCACCGTCTGTCGCCCGTGGTGGAGGAAATTTTGTACCCCGCGCTGGAGGACTACCAGATCGACATCATGATTGGCGAAGGTCCGGCGGCGCGCAGCATCAAGCTGGATTTGCAACCCTTCACGCTGGTGGGCGCGACCACCCGCGCCGGCATGCTGACCAACCCGTTGCGCGACCGGTTTGGCATCGTGGCGCGGCTGGAGTTTTATACGGCGCAAGAGTTGACGCGCATCGTGACGCGCAGTGCGGGGCTGCTGAATGTGCCGATGGATGCGGAGGGCGGCATCGAGATTGCGCGCCGATCACGCGGTACGCCGCGCATTGCCAACCGGCTGCTGCGCCGGGTGCGCGACTATGCGCAGGTCAAGGGCAAAGGCCACATCACCGAGCCGATTGCGCAAGCCGCGCTGGCCATGCTGGATGTGGATCCGCAAGGCTTTGACGTGATGGATCGCAAGCTGCTGGAGGCGGTGATTCACAAGTTTGACGGCGGCCCGGTGGGGTTGGACAACATTGCCGCCAGCATTGGCGAGGAGCCCGGCACGATTGAAGATGTGATCGAGCCTTACTTGATTCAACAGGGCTACTTGCAGCGCACGCCGCGCGGGCGGGTCGCCACCTTGGCAGCGTGGCGGCATTTGGGGATGACGCCGCCACATCTGGCCGGTGGTGCGGCTGGGGAGTTGTTTGGCTAGTTTTTAGTGGCAAAAGCGCCACCGGCCCAGGTGGAATATGCTCAAACAGCTACTGAATGTATAGCGATCAACCGCCGGTCAAACTGTCAGCCCCGCATACAACTCACGCACCGTCAGCGACAGCGGCAAGCACGCTGAGTTGAGCACCTGATCTGGCCCGAGTTCGCTGTGCAGCCAGTCCGCGCCACTGGTTCGCTGGTACAGATCGACAGCGATCTGCTCCTGGGAGACGATCAGGTATTCGCGCAGCGAGGCGATCTTCAGATAAGCGGCCAGCTTTTCGCGCCGGTCTATGCCTTCAGTACCCGGCGATGAGACCTCGGCCAGCATGCAGGGCAATGACTTGAACATCGGGTCGTCGTCCTGCGGGTTGCACACCAGCATCACGTCCGGGTAGTAATACAGGTTGCCGCCTTCCAGGCGCAAGCGCATGTCACCCATGAAGGGGCGGCAATGCTGACCGCGGCGCGCGGCGGTGTGGTAGGCAACCGCCAGATTCAGGGTAATCGTGTTGTGTCGCTCAGTAGCACCCGCCATCGCGTGGATGGAGCCGTGAACAAACTCGTGCTTGTCCAGCGCCGCGTCTTCACGTGCCAGGTAGTCGCGTTCGGTCAGGGGTTTGACGAGGGTAGAAGCCATGTTGTGCAGATTATTGGCCCCCCACCACCACCGTCACCATCTTCCCCGGTTGCAGCTTGCGTGCAAACGCGGCCTTCACGTCGGCTGCGGTGATCTTTTCCACCCGGCTGGCCCAGGTGGCCAGGTAGTCCAGCGGCAGGTCGTTCCAGGCAATGTTGGCCACGTTGTCCAGCAGCTTGCGGTTGCTGTCAATGCGCAGGGCGAAGCCGCCGATCAAGTTGTCTTTGGCGGCACGCAACTCGGCGTCGGTCGGGCCGTTGGTCACAAAGTCAGCCAGCACTTGCTGCACCACTTCTACGGCTTGTTTGGCCTGGTCGGGGCGGGTTTGCAGGCCAATGGTGAAGGCACCGGCATGGCGGCCGGGGGCGAAATAGCTGTACACGCTGTAGCTCAGACCGCGCTTTTCGCGCACCTCGCTGGTCAGGCGCGAGACAAAGCCGCCACCCCCCAATATGTAATTGCCCACCAGTGACAGGGCAAAAAAGTCAGGGTCGTTGCGTTTGAAGCCGGGCTGGCCAACAAAGACATGCGCTTGGGCCGAGTCGAAGGGAATGCTGCGCAGGGCCGCTTCGGTCAGCGGGGTGACTTCGGCCACCGCAGGAAGCGCCGGACAGCCAGCAGCTTGCGGCAGTTGGGCCAGCAGCTGGGTGGCCAGGGTTTCCGCCTGCGCACGGTTCACGTTGCCCACGATGCTGATGCGCGCCCGGCACGCCAGCAGCAGGCTGTGGTGGCGGCGCAGATCGGACACTTCAATGCGCGCCAGCGTCTCTTGCGTGGTTTCAAAACCGTAGGGGTGGTTGCCGTAGACCGCTTGACCAAACGCCCGCGCGGCCAGCGTAGCGGGTTGGGTGTTGGCCTCGCGGATGCTGGCACCCAGGCGCTCGCGCTCGCGCTGCCAGATGTCAGCGGGAAATGCCGGTTGGCCCAGCTGGCGGGCGGCCAGCGCCACGGCTTGGGGCAGCAGGTCTGGGTAGCTCAAAGACCGCAGCTTGATGCTCAAGCGGTCGGCCCCGGCATCAGCCGAAAAGCTGGCGCCCAGGTCAGCCCAGGCTTCGCCCAGCTGGTTTTCGTCCAACGCGCTCTGACTGCCGCTGGCGGCCACGCCGCGCGACAGCATGGCCGCTGTCACGCTGGCCAGACCGGCCTGGGGCGCGGGGTCGCGTCGGCCACCGGCGTCAAAGTCCACCTGCACATCAACCATGGGCAAGCCGGGGCTTTGCACCAGAAACACCTGCGCGCCGCTTGACAACGTCCATTTTTCAATGGGCAGGCCGGTCGCCATGGAATTCAAGCAAAACAGGGCAGCAGCCCAGGTAAATACTGCTCGAGCAGCTATCGTTTTAATAGTAATCATCATCAATGTCTCCCGCCCGCAGCGCGTTTGCGTTGGGGACGATTGGGGTCCAGGGGCTGGGGGCGCAGCGTGGCAACGGTCAGTTGGTCGTCGCCAAAGTAATTGCCGGCCACCGCCTGCACCTGTGCAGCCGTCACCGCGCGCAGCCGGGCAATCAGCCGCTCGCCCGCGTCCAGCGGCAGGCCCAAGGCCCAGTAGCTGCCCAGCTCGCGGGCCTGGTTCATCACCGAATCGAGCTTGTAAACCTCACTGGCCACCCATTGGGTTTTCACCCGCGCCAGCTCGGCGGCGCTGATGCCGTCTTTGGCAATTTTGGCCACTTCGGCGCGCAGGGCCGCTTGCAGTTGCTCGGGCGTTTTGCCCGGTGCGGGCACACCGGCCAGGCTGAAGATTTGCGGGCCACGGCCCCACAGGCCGTTCCAGGCGTCGGCGCTGTCGGCCAGGCGGTCGGGGCCCTGGGTTAGCGCTCGGGCCAGACGCGCGCCGTCGTAGCCATCCAGCACAGCGGCCAGCACGGTAAGGGCCAATGCGTCATCGGCTTGCGCGGATGGTTCAAACGATGCGATTTGTGGCACCTTGAAAGCCAGCGCCACGACAGATTGGCTGGCCGGGGCTTTGAAGTCGATGCTGCGAATGCCTGCCTGTTGCGGCTCCTCGCGCGGTTTGCGCGCGGGCACCGGGCGCGCCGCAATGCCGCCGTAGTATTTTTCAGCCAGGGCGCGCACCTGCGCCACGTCCACATCGCCAGCCACCACCACGGCGGCGTTGGCGGGCACATACCACTGGCGGTAAAAGTCGCGCGCGTCTTGCGGCGTCATGGCGTCCAGGTCGCTCATCCAGCCAATGATGGGGCGACGGTAGGGCGAGGCCTGAAAAATCGTGGCGTTCATCTGCTCGAACAACTGGGCGCGCGGCGAGTCGTCGGTGCGCAGGCGGCGCTCTTCTTTCACCACTTCCAGCTCTTTGGTGAATTCTTCGTCGG
Organism: Comamonadaceae bacterium; assembly: GCA_013297875.1. Classification (GTDB taxonomy): domain Bacteria; phylum Pseudomonadota; class Gammaproteobacteria; order Burkholderiales; family Burkholderiaceae_C; genus JAAFIW01. The sequence continues at coordinate 163,504 of JAAFIW010000006.1, forward strand.
GCCACAGGTTGTTGGCAAACCGGTCCGCCTCCAACTTCATCACGTCTTCCAGGCGGTTGGCCGGAATTTGCTGGAAATAGCCGGTGTAATCGCGCGCGGTGAATGCGTTTTCCTGACCGCCCAGCGCCGCCACCCGGCGCGAAAACTCGCCCGGCTTTACCTCGCGCGAGCCCTTGAACAGCATGTGTTCCAGCACATGCGCCACACCGCTGGTGCCGTCCACCTCGTCGATGGAGCCCACACGCACCCACAGCATGTGTACGGCAGTGGGTGCCCGCCGGTCAGGCTTGACGATGACCGTCAGGCCATTGGTCAGGGTGAATTGCTCGAAGGGTTTGGGGGTGGAGGTCTGGCCGCTTGCCACGAATGGCAGGGCCAATAAAAAAGCGCCCAACCAGCGCCGCAAGAGGTGTTTCATAGAATGAGTTGATTCTACGAACGGCCCGAATGTTCAGCTTTTCGAAAACTATTTGCGGGCGGCAGCCACCGCCACACGAGCAACCAGGAGTAGCCCATGAACCACTTTGATCGCATCACTCAACAACCCACCATCATGGCTGGCAAGGCCTGCATACGCGGGATGCGCGTAACGGTTGGCATGGTGGTCAGTCAAATTGCTGTGGGTTGCAGTGTGGACGATGTGTTGAAGGACTACCTCTACCTGGCGCGTGAAGACGTGTTGCAAGCTTTGCGCTATGCAGCCTGGCGGGCCGACGAGCGCGAGGTCTTGCTGGCGGCTGCATGAGGTTTTCAATCCGCGATGAGCGCCCTGCGGCAAATGATCGTAGAACTGGAACAAGGCGCTTTGCTCACGATCGACCCCAAGCGAACCCGCTGACGCGTGTTGCCACTCAAAGTAAAAACCACATGATCCCCACGAACGGCCCGAATGTTTAGTTTCTTCAAGAAAAAGGCGCCTCCCGTTGTTGCGCCACCGGCAGTTCCGTTTGAGTCGCCGTCAACCCCAGGCAGCAGCCTGATTGGCAGCGCGCTGGTTCAAGCCATTGAACTGCCCGCCCTCAAGCCTGATAGCGCGCCCGACACCCCGCCCCCCGAGCGCAAGCCCTGGCTGGCACGTTTGAGCGAGGGCTTGCGTAAAACCAGCAGCGGGATTGCCAGCGTGTTCACGGGCCCGCAGATCACCGAGGCGCTGTATGAAGATCTGGAAACGGCACTGCTGATGGCTGACACGGGCGTGGCGGCCACTGAGGTGCTGCTCAAACAGGTGCGTGCCAAGGTGGCCAGCAGCGGGGCCACGCACCCGGTGCAGGCCAAAAACATCCTCACGCAGGCCTTGACGGATCTGCTCAAGCCGCTGGAGCGGCCGCTGGTGATTGGCCAGCACCAACCCACGGTCATCATGGTGGCAGGTGTGAACGGCGCAGGCAAAACCACCTCGATTGGCAAGCTCACCAAACATTTGGCCAACAGCGGTGCCACCGTGCTACTGGCCGCTGCCGACACCTTTCGCGCGGCGGCGCGTGAGCAGCTGGCGGTGTGGGCTGACCGCAATCAGGTGGACATCGTGAGCCAGGAAGGCGGCGATCCGGCAGCGGTGAGTTTCGATGCGGTTACAGCCGGCAAGGCGCGCGGCAAAGACGTGGTGCTGGTGGACACGGCAGGCCGCCTGCCCACGCAACTGCACCTGATGGACGAGCTGAAAAAAATCAAGCGCGTGGTCACCAAGGCCGAGGCCACGGCCCCGCACGAGGTGCTGCTGGTGATTGACGGCAACACCGGGCAGAACGCGCTGACCCAAGTCAAGGCGTTTGACCAGACCCTGGGCCTGACGGGCCTGATCGTGACCAAGCTGGACGGCACGGCCAAAGGCGGCGTGTTGGCGGCGATTGCGCAGTGGGCCACCGAGCGTGGTGCTGCACCAGCAGGTGGCGTGCCGCTGGCGGTGTATTTCATTGGCGTGGGCGAAAAGCTGGAAGACCTGGAGACCTTCAATGCGCGGGAATTTGCGCACGCCTTGCTGGCATAAAACACTTCTTAGCTATTATTTATATAGCTGCTCGAGCAGATTATTCCTGGGCGAGCGGCCTATTTCGCTTTGATTCGAACCAATGGATGGGTCTGCTGCACCAACGTCCATGCACATCCCAACCCTGTTCACCCGCCGCGCGCTGCTCGGCCTACTGGCCCTGCCACCCAGCGCCTGGGCGCAAGACAGCGACCAGCCGGACATCGCACAAGTCAACTTGCCGGGCGTGGCCATTGAGCTGCAATTTGCCCCGCGCTTTGATGCACGCTTTCAGCGCGAGGCCACGGCCTGGGTGCGGCGGTCAGCGCAGGTGGTGGTCGACTATCTGGGGCGTTTTCCAGTTAACACATTAGAAATTCTGCTCAGACCACAAGACGGTGCGGGCGTGGCCAGTGGTGTGAGTTTTGGTGACCCCTCGGCCTTGATCCGTATTCGGGTGGGCAAAGACACGAGCGCCCAGCAATTCAACCAGGACTGGGTGCTGGTGCACGAGATGCTGCACATGGCGGTACCGCAATTGGTGCGGCGCCATCGCTGGTTGCACGAGGGCGTGGCGACCTATTGCGAAGGTGTGGCGCGCTGCCGCAGCGGCTTGGTCAGCCCAGCGCAGTTGTGGGGCGGGTTTGCGCGCGGCATGGGCAATGGCTTGCCACAAGCCGGTGACCAGGGGCTGGACAACACGCCCAGCTGGGGGCGCACCTACTGGGGCGGCGCGCTGTTTTGTCTGCTGGCCGATTTGAAGTTGCGGCAGACCAACACCGGTAAAGGCCTGCGCGAGGCGCTGCAAGCTCTGGGCATGGCCGGCGGTAACTACACCGTGGCCTGGCCCGCCAGCCGAATGTTTGAGGTGATGGATCAGGCGCTGGGCGTAGACACTTTTCGCACGCTGTACGCCCAGCAGAAAGACACACCGGTGGCAGTCGACTTGCCCGCGCTGTGGCTGGAGATGGGCGTGCACTTGCTGCCAGACGGCAATGCTCGGTTAGATGACAACGCACCCCAAACGGCACAACGCCGAGCCATCACAGCGTGATGCCCGGCGTTGTTGACACTTTTGGCTGCGTTGAGTCAAAGACTCTCAGCGCAAAAGGAGGTCAATGCAAATTACTTCTTGGCAGCGGCCATTTTGGCTTCTTCAGCGCTCAGGCCTTTCATGTCTTTGCAAGTGCCTTTGGCGACATATTTCCACTCGCCTTTGTCATCGCTGACTTTGGACTGGCCGGCGCAAGAATGGGTACCAGCCAGGTTGGCGCAGTCGTTTTGACCGGCTTTGGCAATGCCGTAGCACTTTTCTTTTTCCTGTGCCATGGCAGGAGTGGCCACCAACATGGTGGACAGCAGGGAAGCGGCGGCGGCGGCGATCAGAGCACGTTGGTTCATTTGAAAACTCCTGGAAAGTAAAGATAAAGGGTTAGAGAAAGTTTGCAAGCACCTTTGTTCAGCGCTTACGGAATGTACTACGCAGCCATTTCAGCTTTGGTTACGGCGGTGCCGAAAAAATTTCAAATCTTTGTGGTTGCACAATCACCCGGCTCGGCTTTGCATGGAAACGCCCTCATCTCAGACACTCTGTAACCAAAATGCCATATGGAACGAACAACAGAACAAGCCGCCCGGCTTAAAGCAGGTGAGAGCCGCTTGCGCCAGCAGTTGCTGGCAGGCCTGGACGGTGATGCGGCGACTTATCACGCCTTTCTGAAAGACATGAGCGCTCACTTACGTGCGTTTTTACGCAGGCGGTTGATGGCTTTTCCTGATGATGTGGAGGATCTTGTGCAAGAAACCCTGTTGGCACTGCATACCCAGCGCCACACCTACCGCCCGGAAGTGCCACTGACGGCCTGGGTGCATGCCATTGCGCGTTACAAGTTGATCGACTTTCTGCGTGCCCGTTCCACCCGTGAGGCACTGAACGACCCGATTGATGACGAAATGGAGCTGGTGGCCACCAGCGACACCGATGCCGCGATGACCCGGCGCGACCTGCAAACCATGCTGGACACGCTGCCGGACCACCACCGCTTGCCCATCGTGCACATGAAGTTGCAAGGCCTGTCAGTTGCCGAGACCGCCAAGCTGACGGGCATGTCCGAGTCGGCTGTCAAGGTCGGCGTACACCGGGGGCTGAAAGCCCTGGCTGCCAAATTGAAAATGGATTCACAAGGAGCACTTGCATGAAAACCGATGACCTGATTGCCATGCTGGCTACAGGCCCCACCACCGTTGACCGGGCTGACAATGCCCGGCGTACCGCCCTGCAGTTGGCCTTGGGTGCGCTGATTGCCGGGGTGTTGATGTGGGCCTTGTTTGGCCTGCGCGTGGACCTGGCCCAAGCCGTGACGCTGCCGATGTTCGGCTTCAAGTTGCTCTTTGCCGTCGCGTTGGCGGCGGCGGGTGCCTGGGCCTTGCACCGCCTGGCCACCCCCGGCAGCGCCACCCGCCGCCTGCCATTGGCGGTTGCAACGCCGGTGTTGGTGGTGTGGGGCGTCGCTGCGCTGGCCCTGCTCAGCGCGCAGCGCGAAACCTGGTCTGCCCAGTTGATGGGCAGCACCTGGGCCCAGTGCCCGCTGAACATTGCGCTGCTGGCCGCCCCCGCCCTGCTGCTGGCCCTGCACACCCTGAAAAACGCAGCCCCCACCAACCTGCGCGCCGCCGGGGCCGCCGCGGGCCTGTTTGCCGGTGCTGTGTCTGTGTTTGCCTACTCCTGGCATTGCCCGGAAATGGGTGCGCCGTTTATGGCGGTGTGGTACGTGCTGGGCATCGCCATACCCACCATCGCCGGGGCCTTGCTGGGCCCACGGGTTTTGCGGTGGTGAGCGGTTGAGTTTTCCAGAGAACAAAAACCGGCCTGCAGGGCCGGTTTTTTCATGTTTGGGGCCACATTTTCAGCCAAATCGGCTACCAGCCCTTGTATATATTGCTCAAGTAGCTATAAAAACAGTAGCGCCATAATCCTGCCAACTTAGCGCGACAACATCCGCCGCGCCACATAGCTGGCCGCATCCACCCCCGCCACCAGCATCAGCATGGCCACCAGCACCGAGCTGGTCTCAGCCATCTGAAACAGCCCCAGGTGAAACGCCAGCATCTGGCCCAGGCCGCCGGCGCCCACCACGCCGAGCACCGCAGCGGCGCGGATGTTGTTTTCCCAGCGGTACAGGCTGTAGCTGATGAGCTGCGGCAGGATCTGCTGCAGCGTGGCGTAAAGGAACACCCGGCCTGCAGCCACGCCGCGCAGGCGCAACGCAAAAGCCGCTTCCGGTGGCGCGTTTTCAATGCTCTCGGCAAACAAACGGCCCAGCACCCCCGTGGTGTGCAGCGCCAGGGCCAGCGTGCCGGCTAGAGGGCCCAGGCCCGCCGCAATCAGCAGCAGTGCGGCCCATACCAGCTCGGGAATGCTGCGCAGCGCATTGAGCACCAAGCGCGTGGGGGTTTTGAAATAGGCGGGGTCGCCTGCGTGGGTCTTGCTGGCGGGCAGTGCCAGCAGCAGCCCGAAAACCGCCGCCAGCAAGGTGCCCAGGGCCGACATGGCCAGGGTTTCCAGCAGCGCGGGCCACAGCTTGCGCAAAAAGGCGGCGTCAACATTGGGTGCCAACAACTCGCCGACGAACTTGCCCATTTTTTGCCAGGCTTGCGGTGCCAGAAACTGCCGCCATTGCAAGTCCAGCGAGGCAAAACTGAGCACCGTGAGTACCAGCAACGCCATCACCATCCAGCACGCCACGCAGCGGGCATGGAACAGCGGCGGTGGCAGGCGGTACACCTCGTTGGCGGCCGTCTTTTCGGGCGTCATGCCAGCACCTTGCGCAACCAGGTGCTCAAGCGGTCAGCCAGCGCCACCAGCAGCATGAACACGATCAGGATGGTCGCCACTTCCGAGCCGTTGAACATCTTCATCGACGAATCCATCTGTTGACCCAGCCCGCCCGCACCCACAAAGCCCAGCACGGCCGACGAGCGGATCGCGCATTCCCAGCGGTACACGGTGTAGCTGGTGAGTTCGCTCGCGTTTTGCGGCAGCAGCGCATAGAAAAATGCCTGCAAACGACCCGAGCCGTTGCGCAGCAGGGCTTGCGTGGGCTGGGCGTCGTTGGATTCCAGAATGTCGCCATACACCTTGCCCAGCATGCCCGCATAGGTCAGCGCAATCGCCAGCACCCCCGCCGTAGGCCCCAGCCCCACCACCCGCACAAACACCAGCGCCCAGATCAGCTCCGGCACGCTGCGCAACACCATCAGCAACCAGCGCACCATTTGCCGCGTAACGGCTGGCCCCGTTCCCATGCGCCCTGACAAGCTGGAGATCGACAGCACCCGTACCGACACCAAAGCCAGCGGCACCGCGAACACAAACGCCAGCGCCAAGCCGGCGGTTGCCATGGCCACCGTGCGCCAGGTTTCGCGGGCAATCAGCCAGGCAAATTCAGCGTCGAGCTTGGGTGGGAAGAAGTCGCCCAGAAAGCGCAGCGTGGGTTTCAGGCTGCTGGGGTCCAAAAGCACCCAGGGCTTGAACTCGGCGAGCACCAACAGGGGCCAGAGGATGACGAGAGCGGCCAGGGTGTAGAAAAGCCTTGGCAGGAAGGCGGGGTCGCGCCGGGCTGCGTGGCTCATTGCTCGGGATCATCCGCTGGCTTCTGTGGCCAATCCAGCACATGCCGACGCTCCAACTCATCGCGCAGCTCGTCCTCGCTGGGCAGCACCAGTCGGTATTTGGAAGCAAAAAGCTGGGTGTTTTCGCTGAGCACCGAGTAGCGCACCAGCGTGTCGTCTTTGTCGGTGCACAAGATGATGCCCAGCGTGGGGTTGTCGCCCTCGGTGCGTTTGAGGTCGTCAAACAGACGCACATACATGTCCATCTGGCCAATGTCGGCGTGGCTAAGCTTGGTGGTTTTCAGGTCGATGAGAACAAAGCACTTGAGCAGGTAGTTGTAGAACACCAGATCTACATAGAAGTGCGCCGTTTCCGTGCTGATGCGCACTTGCCGACCCACGAACGAAAAGCCTTTGCCCAGCTCCATCAAAAAGTCGCGCAGACGCTGGGTGATGGCGTCTTCCAGGGAGCGCTCTTTCGGGGCCGTGTCGTCCAGCCCGAGGAATTCAAGAACGTAGGGGTCTTTGATGAAGTTAGCGGGGTTCGGTGGTTGGGTGGGCGACGGTTTCTGTGACTTGGGCAGCAAGCGCTCGTAACTCAGCGTATTGATGTTGCGCTCCAGCAACCGGGTGTTCCAGCCTTGGTCAGCGGCTTCTTGAATGTAGTAGTCGCGCGCGGCTTGGTTTTCAACCCGCATCAATAGCCGCCAATGTGTCCAGGTCAATTCTCTACGCAGCGCGTAGAGTTTTTCCTCCGTTGGAAAAGTGAGAAAAAACTGCCTGAAATTCCACAGATTGGCTACCGACAAGCCTTTGCCAAACTCCTCCCCCAACTGCCGCGCCAGGTTGCGAATCAGGTAGCTGCCGTAGTCCGCCCGATCTTTGCCCCCTTGCTCTTCCTGCACGATGCGCTGGCCGATTTGCCAATAGGCCTGAACCATCAGGGCGTTGGTGGCGGCATAGGCCTCGCGGCGGGCGCGTTGCAGGATGGCGCGGACATCGTGCAGAAACGTATCCGACGGGTTTGCCGAGTGCTGTGGCTTGATGTTGCTCATTGCGCTTATTTCACCAGTAAACCGTACCCACTCACCGGCAATGCATCACCACGGGGGTTGGCGCTTCGGAAACCAGCTCTACCGGCGGCGCAGGCCCGGTCAACTCATCCAGCTGATTCGCATAAAGCGCCTGCAAACGCTCAGCCGTGACTTGCCCAGCGGGCAGGTCAAACACCAACTCGCCCGCACGCAGGCCCACGATGCGGGGGAAGTGCTGCAAGGCCATCTCCACATGATGCAGCGTGGCCACCAGCGTTGCGCCGCGCTCGCGGGCGGCTTGCGTCAAGGTTTGCAAGGCCTGGGTGGCGCGCGTGGGGTCTAGGGCGCTGAGGGGTTCGTCCACCAGAAGCAGCTGCGCTTGCGAGACCAGCAGGCGGGCCAGGGCTACGCGCTGGCGCTCGCCGCCGGACAGGCGGTCGACCCGGGCAAACAACTTGTCTTGCGCGTCGAACCGGGCCAGCGCCGCATCGGCCGCCGCAATATCGGCTGGGTAGAGAAGGCTGCGCAGGCTGGCCGCCAGGCTGATGTGGGGCAGCTTTCCAGCCAGCACGGCGGTGACCACGCGCTGGCGCGGTGGCAGGGGCGGCACCTGCGGGGCCAGGAACAGCTGGCTGCGCAAGGCGCGCAGCGGCTTGGCAGGCAGAGACCATGGATCTTGTCCACCCAGTTGTAACTGCCCGGCAGACGGCTTGAGCGCGCAGGCAAGCAGGTGCAGCAAAGTCGTTTTGCCCGCGCCCGAGGGGCCGATGACGGCTAGTTGCTCGCCTGCGGCCACCTGCAAGCTGACACCGCGCAGGGCGGCAAGCGCAGCCGCTGCGGCGGCTGGGTGGCGGGCCGAGACGCTGTCAAGCGCGAATTTCATCGCGAAAAAGTGCTTTCAGCCCAGAGATTCATTGCTGGAGCAGCTATCAAAAAATGAGTAAAGGTCAATGACAAATGATCTGCCCTGCGGGCTTGAATGACAGATGACTGGCATGCCAATCGCGCAAGGGAGGTCATTTGTCATCAAAGCCGCACCAGCGGCAAAGTCATCCGTCATCGGGTTACTTCAACAAACCCGCACTGCGCCCCGCCGCCTCAATACCCTTGTAGTTGTCTGCCTTGGTGGCCACAAAGCGCGTGGCGCGCTGCAGCTCCAGAATTTCTTTGCCTTCGGGGGTGGATTTGTTCAGGTCCAGAAAGGCTTTGCTCAGTTTTTCCTGCATCGCAGCCGGCATGTCGGCATGCACCGTCCAGTTGTAGTCAAAGTAGGGCGGGGTGGTGAAAAACACGCGCACCTGGGTGGGGTCTACCTTTTTGTCGGCCACAAATTTCTCCCACACCGACATGTTCAAAGCGCCCGCATCGACCTTGCCCGCGGCCACGGCGGCAATGGTCGCGTCGTGCGCGCCCGAGAAGGCCACGCGCTTGAAGTCTTTGTCGGGGTCGACCTTGGCGTCCAGCAAAAAGCTGCGCGGCATCAGGTGGCCCGAGGTGCTGGACGGCGAACCGAAGCTCACGGTCTTGCCTTTCAAATCGGCCAGGGTTTTGATGGACGCGTCGGTGGTGATGAAGACCGATTTGAAGCGCTCGTCTTCTTCTCGCTGCACCAGCGGCACCGCCTTGCCGCCCGAGCGCACGTTGGCCTGCACAAAGGTAAAGCCACCAAACCAGGCCATGTCCACCTGCTTGTTGGCCAGCGCCTCGACGGAGGCGGCGTAGTCGGTCACGGGGATGAATTCGACCTTCATGCCCAGGCGGCTCTCCAGGTACTTGATCAGCGGCCCGGCCTTGCGCTGCAATTCGGTGGGGGCTTCGTCGGGGATGGCGGTGAATTTGAAGACGGGGGCTTGGGCTTGGACGCCGAGGGCGGCGACGGCCAGAGAGGCAGCAAGCAGGGTGCGGCGGGCGATGGAAAACAGGTGAGGGGTCATGTAAAAGGTTCTCGGGGAAGTTGGCAAAGTCACAACGGTTGAATTAAACCTGAAGCGCTCAAACCTTTGCCGGGACTCGGCCTGGTTGTCGGCGGGGCAGGGAAAAATTGGGGTCAGATCAAAATTTAGGACACGGTCTGAATCGACGGGCAAGACGCTCGTACGAAATTTTGCTCTGACCCCAATTTGCGGTTCCGGTGCGTCGTATGGGCTGCTCGTGCCCCGGGGCTACCACGTCCTGAACTGTGATCCGACCCCAATTGCTTGTCACCCACCACAACTGCGAAACCCCGCCGCCACGTCGTTGCGATGCGCTTCAAAGAAGTTTCGATACCGCGCATGCGCCAGCCACGGCGATGTGGCTGCGCAGGCACCCCGCAGCGCCTGGTGCGTGCCAAACCAGGGCTGGGAATAGTCGCGGTAGGGGTGGGGTACAAAGCCGGGGTAGGCGGCAAACGAGCTGGCTGTCCATTCCCACACGCTGCCCCAGGCGAAGCCCGGCTGCGTCAAGGCGGCGTATTCCCACTGTGCCTCCGTGGGAAGAGCGCGCCCGGCCCAGCGGCACCAGGCTTGGGCTTCGTGCAGGCTGAGGTGGGTGGCGCTGGCGGCGGGGTTGAGTGAACACACCGTGCCACTTTCCACGTTATTCGGTACTTTCGCCCAGGTAGTTATTGCTGAGTTAGCTCCTGAATCAATAGCATTCGGTTTGAATACTCGGCGCAGGTAGCGTGGGGCTTTCAGGCCGGATTGCTGCAGCCAGGCCCAACCGGCTGGGCTCCACCACTGCGGGTCTTGGTAGCCGCCCGCTTGAACAAACGGGAGGTAGCGTGACCAGCTTACCGGCGCCGCATCCATGGTGCAGGCGGCCAATTCAATCGGATGTCTGCCCAGCTCATTGTCAAAAGCAAAGCCTTGCGCTGGGCTGCCCACGACATGGGTTTGCGCGGGCATGTGCACAGTCGGTATTGGAGTTGTCAACGGGGGCGACGCCAACGCCATGCCAACCTGAATTCCCAAAGTCTGTGCCATGTAGACCGCCGCCTCGTTGTGCATGGCTTCGTGCAAGGCCACCAAGCGGAAAAAATACAAATCGTCGTCGCTGGCCTGTAGCGGCAGCTCGTCCAGCAGCCCCAGCGTCTGCGCGTGCGTGGTGTTCAGAAAGTCGCGGGTGGCGGTCAGATCAGGCAGGGCCAGTTGCCACCGGCTGTCGTGCGGTACCTCGCTCGAGTTGTACCAGGCATCTGCACCGGCCAGACACGATTTTTCGCGCGTGTGCGCCACATCGCAGGCCACACCGCGTGCGCGCTGGCGGTTGCGCGCCACCCAAAACTCCTGAAACCAGGCCACATGGCCCCACTCCCACAGCGGCGGATTCAGCTCGGGCCGCTGCGGTACCTGCAACGAGGAGCCCAAGGCTGTCGCGTAGTCGTCGAGCAAAGCCAGGGTGTTGACTCGAATGGCTAACAGGGCCTCGCGCACATCGTCGCGCGTGCCGGTTCTCAAGCGTTGCGCTGGCGTAGAGCTATAAACAGGTGATGCAGAAACCATCGGTCGTTATCGTGAGCCCGGCGCTGGCCGCTGCCAACAATGGCAACTGGCAAACCGCGCGACGTTGGGCGGGTTTTTTGAGTCAAAACTATCGTACCCGCATCACTTTGCAATGGCCCGATGGCCCGACCAGCAAACAAGACCACGTGATGTTGGCATTGCACGCCCGTCGCTCAGCCCCATCTGTGCAGGCCTGGGCGCAAGCGCATCCGCAGCGCGGCCTGGCGGTGGTGCTAACGGGCACTGACCTGTACCGCGACATTGCAGTCGATCCCGCCGCTCAGCAGTCGCTGCATCTGGCCCAGCGGCTGGTGGTGCTGCAACCGCTGGGCCTGCAAAGCCTGCCAGCAGAACACCAGGCCAAGGCGCAAGCGATTTTTCAGTCCGTCTCCACCCGCCAAACCCTGTCCAAAACCCAGCGCCATCTACGCGTGGTGATGGTGGGCCATTTGCGCGCCGAAAAGTCGCCGCAAACCCTGTTTGAAGCGGTTCACCTCCTGCGCGATGAGCCCAGCATCTTGATCGACCACATTGGCGCTGCCAGCGACGCCGCCCTGGGCCAGCAAGCCCAAGCCACAGCCGCGGCCTGCCCGCGCTACCGCTGGCTGGGCGCGCTGCCGCACGCGGCCACGCGCGGGTACATTCAGCGCGCCCACTTGCTGGTGCATACCAGCGCCATGGAAGGCGGCGCGCATGTGTTGATGGAGGCTGTGTGCAGTGGCACGCCAGTGCTGGCCTCGCGCATTGACGGCAATGTGGGCATGCTGGGTAAGGGCTACGTGGGCTACTTTGAGCCAGGTGATGCAGCCGGTCTGGTCAGCTTGTTGCGCGCCTGCGCCGCAGAGCTGACTGCAAGCTCACCGGGCAACTGGCTCGCAACATTGCAAGCACAATGCGCCTCCCGCGCACATTTGTTTGCCCCGCAGGCCGAGCAAACAGCGCTGCTCGCACTCGTTCGGGAATTGATTCAGGAAACCTCATGACAACACCATCTTTTCAACCCACCCTGGGCGAACCCCGCCTGACCAGCTTGTCGCACGGCGGCGGCTGCGGCTGCAAGATTGCACCCGGCGTGCTCTCTGAAATTCTCAAAAGCACAAGCGCCATGCCCATTCCGCCACAACTGCTGGTGGGCATTGAAACCGCTGACGACGCCGCCGTGTACCAGCTCAACGACGAGCAGGCGCTGATCGCCACCACCGACTTTTTCATGCCCATCGTCGACGACCCGTACGAGTTTGGCCGCATTGCCGCCACCAATGCCATCAGCGACGTGTATGCGATGGGCGGCACACCCATCATGGCGCTGGCCCTGGTGGGCATGCCCATCAACGTGCTCTCCACCGCCACCATCGGGAAAATTCTGGACGGCGGCCAAAGCGTGTGCCGCGCGGCGGGCATCCCTATTGCGGGTGGCCACACGATTGATTCAGTGGAGCCGATTTACGGCCTGGTGGCCCTGGGCCTGGTGCACCCCAAGCGTGTGAAGCGCAATGCCGATGCCAAGGCAGGCGACGTGCTGGTGTTGGGTAAACCCATCGGGGTGGGCGTGTTGTCAGCAGCTCTGAAGAAAGAAATTCTCAGCGCCGACGGCTACGCACAAATGATCGCCAACACCACGAAACTGAACACCCCCGGCCCCGAGCTGGCCGCGCTGGATGGCGTGCATGCGCTGACCGACATCACCGGTTTTGGTCTGGCCGGCCATGTGCTGGAGCTGGCCCGCGGTGCCAAGCTGGGCGTGCGCATTGACTGGAACCAGGTGCCCCTGCTGCCCGGCGTGCGCGAGCTGGCGGCGCAAGGCGTGGTCACCGGCGCATCGGGTCGCAACTGGGCGGGGTATGGGCATGATGTGACGCTGCCCACAGGCTTTACCGAATGCGACAAAGCCTTGCTGAGCGACCCGCAAACCAGCGGTGGCCTGCTGGTGTCTTGCGCGCCTGAAGCCTTGCCCGACGTGCTGGCAATTTTTCAGCGGCATGGGTTTACGGCGGCGGGGGTGGTGGGGGAGGTGACGGCTGGGGATGCGGGGCGCTTACACGTACAGGAGTGATCGCGTCGGCAAGCGGGAAAACCCATAGTTTTCAAGTAAGAACTCCCTGAGCCCATAGAAAGACTGCTCAAGCAGCTATCATTTTTGATAGTTCACTCCCTTCATTGAGTGGCAAGTCACGATCCGCGTTTGCGTCAGGGATCGGCATGAGCAAGAAAATCTGCGCTATAGCAATATTCACTTTTACCGGCCGAAAGCAACCCTATGCTCATTAGCAACATCCGACTGAAAAATTGGCGCAACTTCCAATCGTTGGATCTGCCCTTGCGTGACGTGTCCTATGTCCTGGGTCCTAACGCTTCGGGGAAGTCCAATCTGTTGGACGCCTTGCGATTTCTGCGCGATGTCAGCAAGACCAAAGGTGGGGGGCTGCAAGCGGCCATTGCGGAACGGGGTGGCATCTCAAAGGTAAGGTGTCTTCACGCCCGTCGCGACCCCGAAGTGCAGATCGATGTTGAATTCAGCCACGAGTTAGATCAGCATCCCGTGTGGCAATACGTGCTGGCTTTCAAGCCGGAGGGCAAGGGCGCGCAGCGTCTGCTGGTTTCTCGCGAGCAGGTTTGGAAAGACGGCAAGCTGTTGTTGAATCGGCCAGACTCCAAGGATGACGCAGACGTGTTGCTCCGCACCCAGACGCACTTGGAGCAAATTCAGACCAATATCAAGTTCCGTGAAGTGGCTGATTTTTTGAGCGACATCACCTACCTGCACCTGGTGCCCCAGTTGCTGCGGTTTGGTGAAAAGATTGGCGGACATCGGCTCACGGACGATCCTTTTGGTCAAGGCTTTTTGGAGCGCTTGTCCAAGACACAGGAAAAGACCAGAAACTCCCGCCTGGCCAAAATTTCAAAGGCGTTGTCGCTGGCGGTGCCTCAGTTTCAAGATTTGCGTTTTAACAAAGACGAGATGGGGCACCCGCATTTGGAGGCTCGTTATGCGCACCATCGCCCTAACGCCGGCTGGCAATCGGAGGAGCATTTTTCGGATGGAACGCTGCGCTTGTTTGGCCTGCTCTGGGCGTTGCTGGAAGGCAGCTCCATGTTGTTGCTAGAAGAGCCAGAAATCTCGCTGAACGATGCCATCGTGAAAGAAATCCCTTTGATCGTCGACCGTTTGCAACGTGATCGAAAAACAAAGCGGCAAGTCATCTTGACGACCCATAGCGATGCTTTGTTGAGCAACCCGGGCATTGACGAGCGGGGTGTTGTGATTCTGGAAACCGGCAAGCAAGGCACCACCGGGCGGGCGTTGGATGCCAGTGAAAGACAGGCACTGGGTGCCGGACTCAGTGTTGCTGAGGTAGTGTTACCCAAGACCCGACCCGAGAAGGTGTCACAGCTGGGCTTGTGGTGATGACGCCGATTGCGATCGCAACCGAAGACCAACTTAGTGAGGCAATTGCGCTACGCTTGATTGCTGACCTATCAACGCCGCATTTGATTCAGCATAGGCTGGGCAAGAGAGGTGATGGGTATCTAAAGTCCAAGATGGGAAGCTGGTACCAAATGGCACAACAGCAAGTGATGGTGGTGTTGATGGACTTGGATCGTGCAAATTGCCTGGTCGAATTTCGTGATCAATGGTTAGTCGCCAAGCCCCCACAAAACCTGCTGTTAAGGATCGCTGTTCGCGAGGTGGAGTCTTGGGTGCTTGCGGATCACGCGGCGATGCGGGTGCTGATCGGGCCAAAGGGTGTTTTGCCTGCCGCGCCCGATGAATTGGCAGACCCAAAGCAGTCTTTATTGCAACTCGCCAAGAGTGCGCCCAAACAAATCAGGGATGACTTGCTGAAAACAGTTGACGGTAATGTGATGCAAGGTTTGGGATACAACGCCCGTCTGACTGCCTGGGTCAACTCCGAATGGAGCCCGCAACGCGCGGCAGCTCGCTCCCCAAGTTTGGCTCGGGCGCGATTGCGACTGAACGAAATGGTAGGTGCATATGCATCGCCCAAAATCTAATTGATTAGCGCAGGACGACCAGCTAAACAATCGCTAGCCCCGCTATTCTGATAACTGATGCGAAGCTACGCCAAATTGGTTTCTCATCCTTGAAAATACTACTCAAGCAGCTATCATTTTTGATGGTCTCATCAGTAGCTCAATCCCCCTCCACCCACTCAATCTGCGCCCCCAGAGCCCGAATGTTCTCCGCAAAGTGCGGGTGCGCGCGCCGCACCGGCGTTGCGTTTTTGATCACCGATCGGCCAGGAATGCTGGCGGCCAGCATGAGCATGGCAATCGCCACGCGAATGATGTAAGGGCTCTCCACTTCGGCGGCCACCAGCGGCTTGCCGCCGAAGGTGATGATGCGGTGGGGGTCGGCCATGAAGGCGTGGGCGCCGAATTTAGAGAGCTCCGAGGTCCAGCCCATTGCACCTTCGTACACCTTGTTCCAGAACATGGCGCTGCCCTGGGCTTTCACGCCCAGTGCCACGAAGATGGGTAGCAAGTCCACCGGCAGATAGGGCCAGGGCGCGGCTTCGATTTTTTGCAAAATGTTTTGGGTGAAGGGCTCGCGCACTTTCAAGGGGCCGTCAACCACGGTATGCGACCAGCCATCTTTGTGCACCACCTGCACGCCAAACTTGGCAAAGGTGCGGTCAATCAGCGGGAACTGCTCGGGCGCGGAGTTTTTCACCGTGATGCAGCCGCCGGTGATCGCGCCCAGCGCCATGAAGGTCACGGCTTCGTGAAAGTCTTCAGCAAAGCGGAATTCGCCGCCGCCCAGTTTGGCCACGCCGTGCACGGTGAGCTTGCTGGTGCCAATGCCTTCAATCTGCGCGCCCAACAGGGTCATGAAAGCGCAAAACTCCTGCACATGCGGCTCGCTGGCGGCGTTCATCAAGGTGCTGGTGCCGTGGGCCAGGGCCGCGCACAGCACAAAGTTTTCGGTGGTGGTCACGCTGGCGTAGTCCAGCCAGTGGTGGTTGGCTTTCAGGCCACCGTCGGCGCGAATCACCAGTGCATCAGGTCGGCGCTCCACGGTGCAGCCAAAGCGCTGCATCACCTCCACATGCGGGTCGATCTCGCGCACACCCAGGGTGCAGCCCTGCACATCGTTTTCAATGCGCGCCACACCAAAACGCGCCAACAGCGGTGGCACCAGCATGATGCTGGAGCGCATTTCTTCCGGCAGGTGGTGCTGTGCGGGGTCGAACTGGGTGTGCTGGTGCTGCACGTCCAGCACGCCCGTGGCGTGGTCTACGGTCACCTGGCTGCCCAGCATGCGGAAGATCTCGACGATTTTGCGCACGTCAGTGATGTCTGAAATACCCAGCAGCCGCACCGGTGCCTGGGTCAGCAAGGTGGCGCACAGAATGGGCAGAACGGCGTTTTTGTTCGCTGAAGGGGTGATGCGGCCGACGAGCGGCGTGCCGCCGTGCACGATGAGGTTTGCCATGGAGTTTGGGGAATGGAACGTGAAAGGTCTGATTGTCTCCGCTGGCCGTGTCTCTGCGTCAATTTGCCGTTGCGGGCCACTGTTACCTGAACTTTGCTAACCGGGACCTCATAAGCTCGTTGCGCCAACGACACCAAAGTCAAAAGTCACCCAAGACGGATGCGTCTCATTGGTACGCAGACTGCTATATTTTGCGCAACACACGGCAATTGACGTCCGGTGCCGTCTGCTGGGAGCAACCACCAACCCTATTCGAGGCGACTATGAATCAGATCATGTACCTGAAGATCAATACAGGTTGCACCCATAAAGCAGCTGCACCGTCGGTTTCGCTTCCGAAAGGGACACGGGCCAACGCAGGGCCGTCACCCGACTCCCCCGTGAAAATCAACAGCTCTGTCGGTGCCGGCGGTGCCAATCTGAAGGTCGATGTCATTCAGATTCAACGAGCGCTGAACCACGTGTTGCCCGAGCTATACGGGGCCAAACCGTTTTTGAAGGACGACGGCATTGTCGGCCCGCGAACGCTGGAGGCGATCCAGAAGTTCCAGCATAGAAACCTGGGCTTTTCTGATTCACGAATCGATCCGAAGGGTAAGACGCTGGCGCTGATCAACCACTATCTGGCGACACAGCCAAAGCCCGGCGATTCGCATTCGTACCAGGACCGGGTGTCGCGGGCCGTCGCGCGCCTGCGAAGTTGCAGCCAAACGCTGTTGAGCGCCGAGACCAAACTCCAATCGCTCAGGCCAACCCTGTTGGGCAACGGCCTGACGGGTGGTCTGCAGAGCCTCGCATCTAACGCCGAGGCGAACCTGGCGCTACTTGAGCGGCATTTCAAATTCTCCCAGGTCATCAACAAACCAGTCGTGCTAGACGGCATGACCCGCCAATTCCAGAACATGCGCTCGGTTATCGCCAGGAGCGTGCCAGCGACCGGAACCCTGACAAACCCGAACGTCGACAACCTGTTCAGCTACTTTCTTGGGGAGGGGGCATTCCTGCTCGACCCTGTCGATGATGAGGCAGTCGCCTATACCTCCCTTGGCGGCTCACGCATGGCTGGCGAAACCCGGCCGGACGGGCGGCGCTCCGACCGGATTTACCTATGCAAGACCCTTGACCGCGCCTCAGATGAATTTTATGAAGAGACCGTTATCCACGAACTCGCGCATTTCACCTCCCCGAATGCGCCGAGTATCTTGGATCACGGCTACGGCTGGATTAATGACCCACGCATGACGCCGCTCACAGCCTCCGCGCGGCTGTGCAACGCCCAGAACTACGCCACATTCGCCATTGAGAGCCGTTACGGTAAGCGCGATAACCGGCTTGGCCTCTGACAGGCGCAGATGATTTGAGGGCACCTTGCCGTGCTCAAACCCAGTGGGGTCACGTGCAAACTTGCCTGCGGCTCAAACAAGCACGTGCGAGGAGTGCGTTCGCGTTTCTTGCCTGTTTGGTTCCGGCTCTGCCGGCCGGCCAGCAGATTGCGCCAATAGATCTGCTTTTTGGTGATCTGAGGCGGGGGCGGGGTTTTTGATACCCGCCTGATCGGCTGGAGCCGGTGGGGCGATAAGCTGCCCCCTATGCCTAAACACGCAACTCCAAGTCCCTCCGCCTTCCGCGGCAATAAGTCCACCTTGCCCAGCAAGCTGTGCGCAGCTTGCGGCCGCACCATGACCTGGCGGCGCAGCTGGGCGAAAAACTGGGCAGAGGTGAAGTTTTGCTCCGACGCCTGTCGGGCCAAAAAGTGATGCGCACGCTCGTTATCGTGCTGGGCGACCAGCTGGATGCGCAGTCCAGTGCGTTTGATGGGTTTGATGCGACGCAAGACGCGGTGTGGATGGCCGAAGTGGCCGAAGAATCCACCCATGTGTGGTCCAGCCAGCAGCGTACGGCCTTGTTTTTGTCGGCGATGCGGCACTTTGTGCAAGAACTGCGGCAAGCAGGTAAACCCTTGCACTACATGCGACTGGACGACGACACCAATCAAGGCTCGCTGGCTGCACAGCTGCAAGCCGATATCACCCGCCTGCAACCCACCCAAGTGGTGCTCACGGCCCCGGGCGACTGGCGCGTGCTGCGGGCCATCAAGGCCGTGGCCGCTGCCAACAAGCTGCCGCTGGATCTGCGCGACGACCGCCATTTTTTCACCACGGTGCGCGACTTCGCGGCCCATGCCAAAGGCCGTAAATCGCTGCGCATGGAGTACTTTTACCGGGAGCAGCGCCGCAAGCAAAACGTGTTGATGGACGGTGACCAGCCGGTGGGCGGACAATGGAATTTTGATGAAGACAACCGCGAAGCCTTTCCCAAAACAGGCCCCGGCACCGTGCCCGCGCGCAGCCAGTTTGCGCCCGATGCCATCACCCAGGAGGTGATGGCCCTGGTGCGCCAGCGCTTTGCCAGCCACCCCGGCAAGCTGGACAGTTTTGCCTGGCCCGTGACCCGTGTCCAGGCTTTGCAAGCCTTGCAGACCTTCATCACCGAGCGCCTGCCGCTGTTTGGCCAATACCAGGACGCGATGTGGCCCAACCAACCCTGGCTGTACCACGCCCACCTGGGCTCGTCGCTCAACCTGAAGTTGCTCAACCCCCGCGAAGTGGTGGCGGCTGCCGAAGCCGCGTTTCACGCGGGTAAAGCCCCGTTGGCCGCGGTGGAAGGTTTTGTGCGCCAGGTTCTGGGCTGGCGCGAGTACGTGCGCGGCATTTACTGGACGCAGATGCCAGCCTACGGCCAAGGCAATGCGCTGGCCGCCGACCAAGACCTGCCCGCCTGGTTCTGGACTGGCCAGACCGACATCGCCTGCCTGAAAGACACGCTGGCCCAAACGCTGGAACATGGCTACGCCCACCACATCCAGCGCCTGATGGTCACCGGTCTGTTCACCTTGATGTTTGGCGTGAAACCCGAGCAGGTGCACGCCTGGTACCTGGCGGTTTATGTTGACGCGGTGGAGTGGGTGGAACTGCCCAATGTGCTGGGCATGAGCCAATACGCCGACGGCGGCGTGATGGCCAGCAAGCCCTACATCGCCACCGGCAAATACATCCAACGCATGAGCCCGTATTGCTCGGGGTGCAAGTACGACCCTTTGCTACGGGTGGGTGATGCAGCCTGCCCGTTCACCACGCTGTATTGGGACTTTTTGATGCGCCACGAAGCGCTGCTGACCAAAAACCCGCGGGTGGCTTTGCAGGTGAAGAATCTGGCACGGCTGACGGATGCGGATCGGGCGGCGATCAAGGGCAGGGCGGATGCGGTGCGGTCGGGGGTGGTGGGTTAGCGCAACGAAATCCAAGTCAAACCTATCCCTAGCACCGCCCCCATTGTCAGCGTAACCCGCAGCGTCAGGTACCAGCGGGGCCAAGCGTGCCAGCGCAGCATCAACCAGTCCACCAGCAAACACAGCACGATGCAGCCTGCCAACCACGGCAAGGCTTGGTGCACCGGCAAGCCACCAGCCGCCCAGGCCAGCAAAGAGGGCACCACGCCCCAGGCCAGCGCCAACGTGGCGCGGTGTTGGGGCAGGTTTCCCACCAGCGCCGCGCCCCAGTGCAGCGCACCCAGGAACGACAGGATGGTGGCGGCGTAGCCTTGTTGCAGTTGGGCGGCATTTGCGGTGTGCGGTGGGGACATCAACGCCCACAGGCCCAGGCCGATGAAGGGAATCAGGCCACCCAGGCCGAGGGTGAAAGCACTGTTTTTCATGTTGATAGGTTCAGATGGCGGGTGAATCCATGCCGGGCAAACCACTTTGGTGCCAGCGGCGCGGCACCGCGTTGGCGCTGCCATCGGCCAACAAGTGGTCTAGCGACGTGGCGCTTCGCCGGGCCACATCGTAAAACTTTGAGAAGCTATTGCATGGTCGCGGTTGGTCGGGTAGCAGGCGGGGTGAGGGAGCTAACTGGGTGGACAGTTTCTTCAGCAGCGGGGAGTAGTGACCGTTCAAGGTAGCCGTGCTGTTGACCGCGGACGCTGTGGCCAGAATCGGCACCAGGTCATCGCCATCGCCGACAAACACCACGGGGCATAGCGCCTGCATGCGCGCCAGCACCCAGGCCCAGCGGGCGGCGCTCCAGGGGAAATGGGCGTGGAAGGGCAGGTGGATCAGGCCGATATTCAGTGCGTTGCCCGGTGGCGGCTCGCCCAGCATCCAGGGGTGAACGAGGCGTATCGGTCGGCCTGTAGCCTGCGCAGCTATGGATTCCAGGGTTTTTAAGTCAAATCGGCCACCCGCCCAGAGATTATTTGGGTAACTTGCTACTAATTCAGGAGCATCCGCAGAAAGATGTTGGCCCTGTTCACGGCCCACATTCCCGCCACGACGGGCGATGTCGTCCAGCGTTTCGTAGTCCGTGTCAATCACCGTGCCAGGGCTGTGATAGGCCGCAGGCGCGTACTTGGCCACGTTCTCGGCGTTGAACAAATAGGGCTTGTTGGAGAAGGTGCCAGCCACCCATTGCCAGCTCAAGTGGTTGCTTGCCAGGTCGCCATCCAGCAGGTGGCCATACAGCCAGTCGGCCCCCGCGCGCCAGTGCACTTTTCGAAGGTGCACCACATAGCTGGCCAGCCACATGCGGGCATGGTTGTGCAGGTAGCCCGTGGCATACAGGTCGCGCACGGTCTGGTCGATCACCGGCACGCCGGTTGCGCCTTGTTTGATGTCGGTGGGCAGCGTGTCGGCATAGGTACCAGGCCAGACGGGCGGGCGAATATCTTGCAGGATTTTGTCGCCCAGGTGGCCCCACACATGGTGGAAAAATTCGCGCCAGGCGAATTCAAAAACCAGCTTGTCATCGAAGCTCAGCGTATGTTTTGTACTGAGCGTTTGCAAACAATCGGGAATACTCAGCAGACTGTGTGTGATGTAGGGTGACAGGCGCGTGACCGCGCCCCCCAGCGCGTTACGGGTGCGCGCGTATTGCGCGGGGTTGACGGCGGCCAGCGCGGCGCGGGCCGCAGCAAGCGTGGGCTCAAACATCGATCACTTGACCAGCGGCCGAATGTGCGTGAAGCCGCCATCGACATGAATGATTTGCCCCGTCACCCGCGCTGCATCGCTCGACAGCAGCCAGGCGATGGCGGCTGCCACATCGTCGGCGCTGTTTACGCCGTTGATCGGGTACTGCTTTTCGGCACCAGCCCGCATGGCATCGCTTTTCAGGATGTTGGCGGTCATGGGCGTGTCGGTCATGCCGGGGGCCACGCAGTTCACGCGGATACCGATGGCCGCGTAGGTCGCAGCGGCGCTGCGGGTCAGCGCTTCGATGGCACCCTTGGCCGCCGCAATGGCCTCGTGGTTGGCCACGCCAATACCCGCCACCACGCTGGAGACCAGCACGATGCTGCACGGCTTGCCTTGTGCCTTGGCGGCTTCCACTGTCGCTTGCAATACGTAAAACGCGCTGTCCAAATTGATGCGAACCACCTCGCGGTATTGCTCGGCACTGGTGCGGCCCAAGGGCGCAATCAGCGTGGAGCCCACGCAATGCGCCACGCCGCCCAGGCTACCGTGCTGGGCCACGCAGGCAGCCACTGCGGCCCTGGCACCGTCGGGCGTGGTGGTGTCGGCCTGGAACAAGCCGTCTGCTGCTCTGCGACTGGCTGCGAGCGTGGGTACGTTGGCTGCGGCCAGACGGGCGAGCAGGGCTTGGGCAACGCCGCCGGAGGCACCGGTGACGAGGACGCTGGTAGGGTGGGTGGATTGGATCGAGGTCATGGTGAATCCTTGTTATTGAAAATAAGTTGGCTAGCGACGAACTGGTTTTGCCCCTTCCCCTTCCGGGGGAAGGTTGGGATGGGGGCGCGAGCGCGACAACGGCCAATTGGCGATATCACGCGCATGCCCCCATCCCCGCCTTCCCCCGGAAGGGGAAGGAGTCAATACAGCAGTCGCCGAATGCTGCATGCTTAAAACTCCAGCGTCATTTGCGGGCTGCTGGGGACTTTGCGCACGGTTTTGATCCTGCCTTCGCGTGCCGGATTGCGGCTGCCATGCTTTTGATACACCGCCTGCGCTTGCGCTTTTACCTCAGGCTGGCCTTTGCGAACGTACATCACGTCTTTGGCCGCTTGCGTGGACTGCTTCAAATCAACGATGGGTGGCGAATAACCCGGCACACCAACCAGCCAGGGCGTGTGGATCACAGCCTGTGGCACATCGGCCAGCTCGGGCACCCAACGGCGCACAAATTCGCCTGTGGGGTCTTGATCCAGCCCCTGCTTGACCGGGTTGTAAATGCGCAAGGTGTTGATGCCGGTCACGCCGCTTTGCATCTGGCACTGGCTCCAGTGGATGCCGGGCTCGTAGTCGGTGAACTGGCGGGCCAGGTGCAAGCCGGTTTGCCGCCAGTGCAGCCACAGCTGGTAGCTGGCAAAGCTCATCAACATGGCGCGCATCCGAAAGTTGATCCAGCCGGTGGCATTCAGGCTGCGCATGCAGGCATCGACAAACGGGTAGCCGGTGTGGCCGCTGACCCAGGCATCCAGCCGCGCCTGCTCTTGCGGTGCCAGAGCGCCTTCGTTGCGCACGTCATCAAAGCCGCGGTGCACATTGCGCCACTCGATTTCGGGCTCACTTTCCAGCTTTTGAATGAAGTGGCAGTGCCAGTGCAGCCGCCCTTCAAAACTCTTGAGTGATTGCAAAAAACCTGCAGGTCGCTGCTCAAGCGGCAGGGCCAGCAGCTCAGTGCGTCGCGCCCATACCGCATGCGCACATTCGCGAATGCTGATGCTGCCCCAGGCAAGGTGCTCAGAGATACGTGAGCAGGCGGTGTCAGCCGTCAGCGGGCTGGACATTTGCACGCGGTAGTGCTGGCCGCGTTGCTGCAGAAAGCTGTTGAGCAGCTCATGCGCCGATGACAGATGACTTTGCGCTGCGCGCTGCAATGACGCGGCTGCGCCGCATGACCCGTCACGGTCATCTGTCATCCAGGCCGCAGGCCAGGTCATGTTCGCAAAGCGAACGTCATCAGGCGCAGCCCGTGGCGGCGTTTTCATCCGCGTGTCCCACAGCGCACTCCAGCGGTCGCGCGTGGCCAGGCGGCGCACCACGGCGTTGTTGGGGAATTCTTGCCAGGGCACGCCTGCATCTGCACACCAGCGGGCCACAGCGCGGTCGCGTGCGTAGCTCCAGGCGTTGCCGGTTTCTTCGTGGCTGAGCAGGGTGAACTGGCCGAACCGGGCTTTTATATTCGCCAGCACATCCAGCATGCCGCCACGCGGTGTGTACAACTGCCCGCCATGGACATTTACCCAATCAGCCAGCGCCCGCACACAGCCCAGCGCAAATGCCCGATGGCGCGGCGACGCATCGCTTTGCGCCCAGGCCTGCGGCTCGTCCACCCACAGCGGCAGCACCGCGCCATGTTTTGCCGCATGGCTCAGCGGTGCATGGTCCTGCCAGCGCAGATCGCGTTTGAACCAGACGACTTGAAGCATGAGTAGATTTTTTTGATGCGGACTGCAGCGTGCATCTTGCGGGTAAAGCCATTTGCACCTCTGCCACTGCGGCATTGGGCGGTAACGCCATAATTTATGTGAGCGCACGCTATCGTTAATAGTTAGCGCTGAATTAGATCGCTCCAGACTATCGAGACGATTGAACTTGTGCTTTAGCACTCTCTCTTATGGAGTGCTAATATTCGATAACTCGTTGAAAGGAGTGCTGAACATGAGCATTCATGCTGGAACCTTGACCGCCGTTTCTTCTTCTTTGGCCCCCACCAACCCCTGGGGCATGATGCCCGCTTTGGGCAATCTGGACGCCTACATCACCGCCGCCAACCGCCTGCCCATGCTCACGCCCGAGGAAGAGCAGAGCTTTTCGCGCAAGCTGCGCGACGAGGGCGATCTGGAATCGGCCAGTAAATTGGTGCTGTCGCACCTGCGCCTGGTGGTGTCGGTCTCGCGTAAATACCTGGGCTATGGTCTGCCACATGGCGACTTGATTCAAGAGGGCAATATTGGCCTGATGAAAGCTGTGAAGCGCTTTGACCCCGACCAGGGTGTGCGCCTGGTCAGCTACGCGCTGCACTGGATCAAGGCCGAAATTCACGAATACATCCTGAAAAACTGGCGCATGGTCAAAGTGGCCACCACCAAGGCCCAGCGCAAGTTGTTTTTTAACCTGCGCTCGATGAAGCAGGGCTTTAAAGACGATGTGGACGCTGACACCCACCGCGACACCTTGAGCGATGCACAAGTGGGCACGATGGCGCGTGAGCTGAACGTCAAGCCCGAAGAGGTGCTGGAGATGGAAACCCGCATGTCCGGTGGCGATGTGATGCTGGATCCGTCGCCCGGTGATGATGGCGAAGAAGCCTTTGGCCCGATTGCCTACCTGGCCGACACCAACCACGAACCCACGGCCATGATTGCCGCGCACCAGCGCGACGTGCTGGCCACCGACGGCATTGCCACCGCGCTGAACGCGCTGGACGCCCGCAGCCGCCGCATCGTGGAAGAGCGCTGGCTCAAGGTGAACGACAACGGCTCCGGCGGCCTGACCTTGCACGACCTGGCCGCTGAATACAAAGTGAGCGCCGAGCGCATTCGCCAGATTGAAGTGGCGGCGATGAAGAAAATGAAAACGGCGCTGGCGGCCTACGCTTGAGCCTGGTCTGACTCCGACTGCTCTAGAAAAAAAGGCTGCACCAAAAAAAGGCTGCTTCAGGCAGCCTTTTTTAATGTTTTTAGCAAAACGTGCAAGCCCAACGGGCACAAATAGCTATGAATTTAATAGCGAAATGTGCTTCACGAGGCCTTCAGCTCAATCCGGCGATTTTTGGCCCGGCCCGATTCGGTGCTGTTGTCGGCCGCAGGCTGGCTGGCGCCCAGGCCCTGTGCAGACAGCAGATTGCGCGGCGCACCGTTTTTAACCAACATTTGCAGCGCAGCTTGTGCACGGGCCTGGCTCAGGCGGGTGTTAGCAGCTGCGCTGCCACGGTCGTCGGTGTGGCCGTTGACTTGCGTAGGTCCGGCAATGCACTTGGCCACCTGGCGCAGCTGGGTCTGGTTTTGCCCGCTGATGCGCGCGCTGCCGCTGGCAAATGTGACGGGTAGCACGATCAACTGGGCACATTTGGCCGCGTCGACCGCAGCGCCCTTGACCCCCGCTGCGGCAGCTTGCGCTGCGGCGACGGCACCGCTGGCGGCTGGCGGCAGCGTGGCGGCAGTTGCTGGCGGCGTTGACACAGCTACAGATGCAGGTGCCGCCGCGACCGCAGATGCTGCTGTAGAAGTCGCCGCCTGTGCAGTTGTTGAGGGTGCAGACGCTGCCGCTGAAGCCGTCATCGCTGCGGTATCCGACGCTGTCGCTGAAGTAGTAGCCGTCGCCGCTACCACCTGGTTTTGAATAGGCACCATGGGCAGCGCGTCGGCCAAGGTGTTGATGCGCTGAGACCGGTCTGTGCCACTGGAAACCGGGTCTGTCAGGGCCACGCCACCGAGCCGGCCCAGACCTTTGACGACTTTGACCTGGTCCACCACATTGGCCTTGCCGCCATAGCTTTTGGCGACCGCGTCTAACAGTTTCTGCTTGTCGGCATCACTGCCCACCTCGCCACTGACGGTGGCACGCTGGCCGTCCCATATCAGGCTGGCCGACCCCTGGGCGGCACCCGGGGAAGCAGCGTCTGGGCCACGGTCGCAGCCGGTGAGCCCCGCTGTGACGAGCAGCAAAGGGCCCATCCAGCGCCATGCAGCAGGCGAAACCGGTGAACAAGAAGGGGTCATAAAGATTCTCCAGCGGGGGTCAAGACTTGAGGCGACGGTCGTCTTTGCCACGGACGGGACGTACGCCAAACTTATTAAAACGACACCCAAGCTTACTGCGCCCCGATGCTGCTGTCACCTGCTTGTCAGCTTCCAGCACCTGCGTGCGTATTTTCACCAAGCAAACGCTTGCTAAAAATAAAACGCTTTGCTAAGGTGTATGCCATGCCTGTGCACACCCTCTCGCCTGCCGCCACGCCAAGCCGGCCCCGTGGCCGCCCCCGCAAAACCGTGGCCACGCTGGACGACGGCAACCGCCGCCGCCAGTTGGTCACCGGGGCTGCCAGGTTGTTCAGGCATCAGGGCTTTGATGCCACCAGCACGCGTGACATTGCAGCCGCCGTCGGCATGCAAAGTGGCTCGCCGTTTTATCACTTCAAAAGCAAGGGCGCGCTGCTGTTTGCGGTAATGCAGGAAGGCATGGGCGGCGCCATCGAGCGGCAAGCCAAGGCGATTGCCGCGTATCAATCGCTACAAAAAGGTGAGCTGCCTGAGCAGTATTCATATGGGCTGTTGGCTGTTTTGATCAAAAATCACTTCGATATTTTGCTGGGGCCGGGCAGTGACTTCATTCCCGTCATGCTCTACGAATGGCGCAGCATCAACGAGCGCCAGCGCGCGGCCATTGCGCAACTGCAGGCCGAGTACGAAGCGGTGTGGATTCCGGTGCTGCAGGCGCTGTTTGACGCGGGCCTGCTCAAAGCCGATGTGAAGCTGGCACGGCTGCTGATTTTTGGTGCGCTGAACTGGTCGGCCCAGTGGTTTGACCGGCGCAAGGAAGCGTCGATTGATGATTTGACCGCTGCGGCGATGGCGTTGTTTATTCAGGAGCGTCCATGAGGTACCAATCAGTTTTCAAGCCGGGCTTGTTTGCCGGCAAAGTGGTGGTCATTACCGGCGGCGGCTCGGGCATTGGCCGCTGCACGGCGCACGAGCTGGCCGCTTTGGGTGCACACGTGGTGCTGATTGGCCGCAAGCTGGACAAGCTGCAAACCGTGGCAGAAGAGATCATTGCTGACGGCAACCTGCATGTGAGTTTTCATGCTTGCGACATCCGCAACGAAGACACCGTCAAGTCCACGGTGGCCGCTATCGTGGCCACCCACGGGTGCATCGACGCGCTGGTGAACAACGCGGGTGGCCAGTACATCACGCCGTTGGAGCAGATCAGCGCCAAAGGCTGGCAAGCGGTAATTGATACGAATTTGACCGGCGGTTTCTTGATGGCCCGCGAGTGCTACTTGCATAGCATGCAGGCCCACGGTGGCGCGGTGGTCAACATCGTGGCCGACATCTGGGGCTCCATGCCGGGCATGGGCCACAGCGGAGCGGCGCGGGCCGGAATGGTGAGTTTTACCGAGACGGCGGCGCTGGAATGGGCGAAAAACGGCGTGCGGGTGAACGCCGTGGCTCCTGGCTACATCGCTTCCAGCGGCATGGACCACTACCCGGCTGAGGCCGGGCCCATGCTGCGCGACATGGCAGAGACCGTACCTGCCGGGCGCTTCGGCAACGAGGCGGAAACCAGCGCCGCCATCGTGTTTTTGCTCAGCCCGGCGGCCAGCTTCATCAGCGGCAGCGTGCTGCGCGTCGATGGCGCACGGCCCCAGGTGCGGCTGGGTTGGGGCAATGTGGCTGCGCCTGCCGATGTGCAGCAGCGCGCGGCGGTGAAGGCGTTTGAGGGGTTTCATCGGTATCAGGTGCCCAAGGTGTTTCAGTCGTGAGCCTCTACCCCTCCACCCACAACCCCGCCAGCCCGCAGTCGGCCGCCCGCCGCGACGCCATGCTTGCGCGCATCGCGCAACTGCGCGCGCTGGAAGACCGCGCCACGCAAGCCAGCGAAAAATCAAAAACCACCTTCGACAAACGCGGCCAGTTGTTGCCGCGCCAGCGCGTGGCCTTGCTGCTGGACCCAGGTTCAAGCTATCTACCGCTGTGCTCGCTCGCAGGTTTTATGCACGACACCAAAGACCCGCAAACCAGCGTGCCCAGCGGCGGTATGGTGGCGGGCATCGGCTTCATCGAGGGCGTGCGCTGCATGGTGGTGGCCAGCGACTCGGGCATTGAAGCCGGGGCCATTCAGCCCATGGGCCTGGACAAAATCCTGCGTGTGCAAGACATCGCCTTGCACAACAAGCTGCCTTTTGTGCACCTGGTCGAAAGCGCCGGTGCCAACCTGATGCGCTACCGCGTGGAAGGCTTTGTGCACGGCGGCGCGCTGTTTCGCAACCTCGCGCGGCATTCGGCTGCGGGCCTGCCGGTGGTCACCGTGCAACACGGCTCGGGCACGGCGGGCGGGGCTTACATGCCGGGTTTGAGCGACGTGGTCATCATGGTGCGCAAGCGCTCCCGCGCCTTTTTGGCCGGGCCGCCGCTGCTGCTGGCCGCTACGGGCGAGGTGGCGACCGAAGAAGAGCTGGGCGGGGCGGAAATGCACACCGCCGTGTCGGGCTTGGGGGAGTATCTGGCAGAAGATGACCGGCATGCGCTTGGCATCGCAAAACAGGTTCTAGCCCAGGTAAAACCTGCTCAAGCAGCTATCGAAAATATAGTAGCCAAACCACCCCGCTTTGACGCTGAAGAGCTGCTCACCCTCATGCCCGCCCACCACCGCGAGCCGGTGGACATGCGCGAGGTCATTGCCCGCATCACCGACGATTCGCAATTGCTGGAATTCAAGGCGTTGTACGGCAGCGCCACCGTGTGCGCGCAAGCCCGCATCGAAGGCCATGCGGTGGGCATCATCAGCAACAACGGCCCGATCGACGTGGCCGGTGCCAACAAAGCCACCCACTTCATTCAGTGGATGTGCCAGCTGGGCCACCCCATCATCTACCTGCAAAACACCACCGGCTACATGGTGGGCCAAGACAGCGAGCAGGCCGGCATGATCAAGCACGGCAGCAAGATGATTCAGGCCGTGAGCAATGCCACCGTGCCGCAAATCACCATCCAGTGCGGTGCCAGCTTTGGCGCAGGCAACTACGGCATGTGTGGCCGCGGCTACGCACCTCGCTTTCTGTTCAGCTGGCCCAGCGCGAAGACGGCGGTGATGGGTGGCGAGCAGGCAGCGCGCACCATGCAGATCGTGACCGACGCCGCATTGGCGCGCAAAGGCATCACGCCCGATGCCGCGCAATCACAAGCCCAGTTCGACAAGATCGTCGCCCTGTTTGAAGCCCAAGCCGATGCCTTCGTCACCAGCGGTTTGCTGCTGGACGACGGCGTCATAGACCCCCGAGACACCCGCGCCGTGCTGGCCTTTTGCCTGGATACCTGTGCCGAAGCCGATGCCAAGGTGCTGCGGCCGGTGCAGTTTGGGGTGGCGCGGATGTGAAAACCGAAAGCGGACAGCCTTCAACACAGAGGCACAGAGACACAGAGGAAGGGGACAGAGGAAAACAATTTGTTTTTTCTTCCTCCTCTTACCTCTGTGTCTCTGTGCCTCTGTGTTCTGTCCCTTCTTGACCTTGACCCATCAGGAGACTAACCATGCACTACACCCACGAACACCAGGAAATTCAGAAGACCCTCAAGCGCTACATCGACGAGCACATCAATCCGCACGTCGACGAATGGGAAGCCGCCGAAATTTTCCCGGCGCACGAGGTGTTCAAAGGCCTGGGCAAGCTGGGTCTGCTGGGCCTGACCAAGCCCGAGGCCTATGGCGGTGCCGGGCTGGACTACAGCTACGCGGTGGCGATGGCCGAGACGTTGGGGCAGATCCACTGTGGCGCGGTGCCCATGGCCATTGGCGTGCAGACCGATATGTGCACGCCGGCGCTGGCGCGCTTTGGCAGTGAAGAAATCAAAACCCTGTTTCTGGCCCCGGCCATTGCCGGTGACATGGTGGGCTGCGTGGGCGTGAGCGAGCCGGCGGCAGGCAGCGATGTGGCGGGCATCAAAAGCCACGCGCGCAAAGACGGTGATGACTATGTGATCACCGGGCAAAAAATGTGGATCACCAACAGCCTGCAGGCCGACTGGATGTGCATGCTGGTGAACACGGGTGAAGGCCCCGTGCACAAGAACAAAAGCCTGGTGATGGTGCCGATGCGCGAAGGCAAAAACGGCCAGCTCACCAAGGGCATTGAGGTGGCCAAAAAGATCAAAAAAATCGGCATGAACGCCAGCGACACTGGCCTGATTTACTTCGACGAGGTGCGCGTGCCCCAGCGCTACTGCATTGGCCAGGAAGGCGCGGGCTTTGTCTATCAAATGCAGCAGTTTCAGGAAGAGCGCCTGTGGGCGGCTGCCAGCTGCTTGCAGTCATTGAATAACTGCATTGAGTGGACGATTGAATGGGCGCAAGAGCGCAAGCTGTTTGGCGGGGCGCTGGCCGATCAGCAGTGGGTGCAGTTCAAGTTGGCCGAAATGCAGACCGAGGTCGAATGCCTGCGCGCCTTGACCTACCGGGCCTGCGATTTGTATGTGCAAGGACAAGACGTTTTGGAGCTGGCCAGCATGGCGAAACTGAAAGCGGGCCGCCTGAACCGCAGCGTGCCCGATGGATGCCTGCAGTTTTGGGGCGGCATGGGCTACACCTGGGAAAACAAAGTCTCGCGCATGTTCCGCGACGGGCGGCTGGCGTCGATTGGGGGTGGGGCGGATGAGGTGATGTTGGGGATATTGGCCAAGACGATGGGGATTCAGAAAAGGGTGCCTCGGTGAAACGCCTGCTGATAGCCAACCGCAGCGAAATCGCTCGTCGCATCATCCGCACCGCCCATGCCATGGGCATCGACACGGTGGCCGTGTATTCCGATGCCGACGCGCAAGCCCTTCACGTACACGAAGCCACGCAAGCCGTGGCACTGCAGGGCAACGCCAGCGCCGATACCTATTTGCGCATCGACAAGCTGCTGGCCGCAGCCAAGGAAACCGGTGCCGATGCGGTGCATCCGGGCTACGGCTTCCTGAGTGAAAACGCCGACTTTGCCCAGGCCGTGATGGACGCAGGCCTGACCTGGGTCGGCCCACCCCCGCAAGCCATTCGCGCCCTGGGCAGCAAGAGTGCTGCCAAGGCCCTGGCGCAAGCGCGCGGTGTGCCGTGTTTGCCTGGCTATTACGGGGCGGATCAATCCGATGAGCGCTTGCTGCAAGAAGCCCAGCGCGTCGGTTTGCCCCTGATGGTGAAAGCCGCTGCCGGTGGCGGTGGACGGGGCATGCGCTTGGTGACGGAGATGACGGCCTTTGCCGCCGCCGTACAAAGCGCTCGTAGCGAGGCGCAGTCGGCTTTTGGCAATGGCGAATTGCTGTTGGAGCGCGCGCTGCTGGCCCCGCGCCATGTGGAAGTGCAGGTGTTTGCCGATGCGCACGGACACTGCATTCACCTGGGCGAGCGCGACTGCTCGGTGCAGCGGCGGCATCAGAAAATCATTGAAGAAACACCCAGCCCGGCCGTGTCGGATGCCTTGCGCGCGCGCATGACGCGCTGCGCAGTTCAGCTGGCGCAAGCGGCGGGGTATGTGGGGGCGGGCACGGTGGAGTTTCTTGTTGAGACTGGCGACGGGGACAGCCCCCACCCCAACCCTCCCCCAGCGGGGGAGGGAGTCAAACCTGCTGGCGCGACCGACGGTTTTTACCTGATGGAAATGAACACCCGCCTGCAGGTGGAGCACTGCGTCACCGAGATGGTCACAGGCCTGGACTTGGTGGAATGGCAAATCCGCGTGGCGCGGGGTGAGCCTTTGCCGTTGACGCAAGACCAGGTGCGGTTTGAAGGTCACGCCATTGAAGTGCGCCTGTGCGCCGAAGACGAAAACTTCACGCCGCACACCGGCACGGTCAAACACTTCCGCTCTCCCCTTGAATTACTCCCTCCCCCGCTGGGGGAGAAAAGATCAGGACTCCCTCCCCCGCTGGGGGAGGGGTGGGGTGGGGGCACGCGCGCCAACCACCTGCGCTTCGACCACGCCCTCTACCCCGGCCAACCCATCCCCCCCCACTACGACAGCATGCTCGGCAAGCTCATCGCCCACGCCGCCACCCGCGAGCAAGCCATCACCCACTTGGCCCGCGCCCTCGATGAAACCGAAGTCCTGGGCCTGCCCACCAACCGCGCCTTCCTGGCCGCCTGCCTGCGCCACGAGGTATTCAAAACCGGTCATGCGCTGATCCCTTTCCTGCAAACTCAGGGCGATGACCTACGCGATTCGCTATTAAAAAAAGAGCTGCTTGAGCAATCAATCTCTGGGCTACTGGCCGTTTTGGCTGTTAACTCCCTCCCCCACTGGGGGAGGGCTGGGGTGGGGGCACGTGCGCTACCCTGCCCCTTCTCACGCCCCGTCCGCCTGCGCCACCGCGGCCACATCACGGATGTCGCCGCATCAGAAGTCCCGCCACACACGCCTGGTCTGGTCGCCGTCGCGCTCGACGAAAACCGCTGGCACGTCCAACGCGCCGGCATTGACCTGTTCATCGAAGACGCCTCCTTCGACCCCCCCGAAAACAGCCAGGCCGCCAGCGCCGCCAACGAGCTGCGCGCGCCTTTCAACGGCAAAGTCGTCGCCGTCCACACCCAGCCCGGCGCCACCGTGCAAAAGGGCGACGTGCTGGTCATCGTCGAGTCCATGAAGCTGGAGCATTCGCTGGCCGCCGCCCGCGCGGGCGTGGTCAAACGCGTGGCCGTGCAAGCGGGCCAGCAGGTCGCGCCCGCGCAAGTCTTGGTCAGCCTGGAGCCGGTATGAGCACTGACCTTCAAGAGGACATCACAGCCGCCTACGACACCGCCCGCCGCTTCGCCGAAAAAGAAATCGCCCCCCACATCAACGGCTGGGAAGAGGCCGCCGCCTTCCCCCGCGCCCTATACAAACAAGCCGCCGACGCGGGCCTACTGGGCCTGGGCTACCCCGAGGCGCTAGGCGGCACCCCCGCGCCCTTTGCGCTGCGCAACGCCATCAGCATCGCGCTGGCGCGTTATGGCACCAGCGGCGGCGTGCTGGCCAGCTTGTTTTCTTGCAACATCGGCCTGCCGCCGGTGGCGCGCTATGGCAGCGCCGCCTTGCAGCAACTGGTGATTCCGCCAGTGCTGCGCGGCGAGCAGATCGCAGCCCTGGCCATCACCGAGCCCGGCGGCGGCTCCGACGTGGCAGCGCTGCGCACCACCGCGCGGCTGGAGGGCGATGAATGGGTGATTGACGGTGAAAAGGTGTTCATCACCAGCGGCATGCGGGCCGACTGGTTGACGGTCGCCGCGAGAACCGGCGACTCAAAAGGTGCCAGCAGCATCAGCATGATTGTTGTGCCCGGCAACGCCAAGGGCATTCAAAAAACCGAGCTCAAAAAAATGGGCTGGTGGTGCTCCGACACCGCCCAACTGCACTTCAGCGGCGTGCGCGTGCCCGTCGGTAACCTGCTGGGCGAGCCGGGTAGCGGCTTCAAAATCATCATGACCAACTTCAACGGCGAGCGCCTGGCCATGTCGGCCCTGGCCCTGGGCTTTGCCCAAGCCTGCTACGACGAAGCCCTGGCCTGGGCCCGCCAGCGCAAAACCTTTGGTGCGGCCTTGATCGAGCGCCAGGTCATCCGCCACAAGCTGGTCGACATGCAAATGCACATCAATGCCACCGAGGCGTGGGTGAATGCAGTGACGGCGCGAGTGGACGCGGGCGACGAGGGCAACGACTGGGTCGCCCAAGTCTGCCAACTCAAAAACCAGGCTACTCAAACCATGCAGTTCTGCGCCGACCAGGCCGTGCAAATCCTGGGCGGCATGGGCTACATGCGCGGC
Source organism: Comamonadaceae bacterium (assembly GCA_013297875.1). Taxonomy (GTDB): domain Bacteria; phylum Pseudomonadota; class Gammaproteobacteria; order Burkholderiales; family Burkholderiaceae_C; genus JAAFIW01. The sequence continues at coordinate 197,564 of JAAFIW010000006.1, forward strand.
ACTGCCAGCGAACGCATTTACCGCGAGGTCAAGGTCATGATGATCGGCGGCGGCAGCGAAGAAATCATGAAGGAGCTGGCGGCGCGGCAGCTGGGGCTATAACAAACCATGACCCAAACCCAGACGCCTATCGCCTTCGAGCTCGAATTCATCACCGGCCTCAAACACATCTTTGAAGAAAAAATCGTTTTCAACAAACTCCTGGGTCTGGCGGTTACCAGCGTGACCCCCGATCAGGTCACAGCCCGCATCAACATGCGGCCCGAGCTGGTCGGCCACTACGACTACGACCGCATCCACGGCGGCGTGATCAGCGCCGGGCTGGACGCCATGGGCGGCCTGGCCGTGATGGCCGCCATCGGCGCGCGCCACCTGGACGAACCGGTGGCAAAACGCCTGGAGCGCTTCACCAAGCTGGGCACCATCGACCTGCGCGTGGACTACCTGCGCCCCGGTATCGGCACCCACTTTGCGCTGCACGCCCAGGTGCTGCGCCTGGGCTCCCGCGTGGCCAGCACGCGTATGGAATTTCTCGGGGCTGATGGCACATTGCTGTCCACGGGGGCGGGGGCTTACATTGTTTCTTGATGACGATTCACTATGGTTTTGATAGCTGCTTGAGCAATGAATACAAGGGCAGATGGCTGTTTTGACCCTTAGCGAGGAAAAATGGGGCCAAATCCCGATTCAGCCCAGAATTTTCATTAGGGTTTGGATAGACAACGGATGCAGTTGCGAGTCAGTTTTGACCCGACTGAGGAGGCCCATGGCGCGCGCCATGGGCGACGAAGAGGGTCGAAAATGGCCGCAAATGCGCCGTTGGAATCCAAACAGCACCGAAGGTGCGCCGAATGGAAAATCTGGGTTCAGGACACAGTCCACCCGAAGCGCAACAAAACATGCGTGAAATCGGGCTCTGACTGCTCATTGCGCCGTGCTTGATGGTCGCCTAAACCAGCCTCCACCTCTCAGGGACAATCTACTCATGCCAATCAGCCACTACATCAAAGAAATCGGCCGCGGCAAAGACGGTGCCCGGCCTCTCATACGCGAGCAATCCGCCGACCTTTTCGGCCAGGTGCTCGACGGCACGGTGACTGACCTGGAGCTGGGTGCTTTTGTGATCGCCATGCGCATTAAGGGCGAAACGGTCGGTGAAATGGCGGGGTTTCTGGATGCGACCTACGCCCGCATGCAGCGCATACCCGCCACCGACAAACCGCTGGTGGTGCTGCCCAGCTACAACGGCGCGCGCAAGCTGCCGCTGCTCACGCCGCTTTTGGGGCTGCTGCTGGCGCAGCGCGGGCTGCCGGTGCTGATTCATGGGGCGGCGACGGAGTCAACGCGGGTTTTTGTGTCAAATGTGCTGATCGCCCTTGATATTCCTGCTCAAGCAGCTATACAAAACATAGCAAATGGCGAGCTGGGCTTTGCGCCCACCGAGCTGCTGTGCCCCGGCCTGGCGCGCTTGCTGGCGGTGCGGCGGGTGGTGGGGCTGCGCAACAGCGCGCACAGCCTGGTCAAGCTGATGAACCCCAGCGCGGGGGCGGCGGTGGTGGTGGGCAGCTACACCCACCCGGAATATGCGCTGAGCATGGCGGCGGTGTTTGAAAAAATGGGCAGCACGGCCCTGCTCTTGCGCGGCACCGAAGGCGAGAGCGTGGCCGACGCGCGGCGCATGCCCCAAATGGACGGTTTTGTGGCGGGCCAGTGCACCGTGTTGCAAGAAGCCCAAAAAGGCACGCTCGCCAGCCTGCCCGAGCTGCCCACCGGCACCGACGCGGCCGATACTGCCGCTTACATTCGCCGGGTGCTGGCGGGCGATTTGCCGGTGCCTGGGCCGATTGCGCGGCAGGTGGAATGCATCTTGCAACTGGCTTCGGCCTAGAAAATTCGGGTACCGAACGCAGAGGGCGCGAAGATTACGCAGAGGACGCGAAAAAATTCAAAATGAAATTCAAAAATTTGGCTGTTCTTTTGCGTCCTCTGCGAATCCTTCGCGAACTCTGCGTTCTTGCCCCCGCATCCAACACACCATGACACACCCCACAGGCCAGGTCACCCTCGTCGGCGCAGGCCCCGGCGCCCCCGAGTTGCTGACGCTCAAGGCCATCAAGGCCATTCAAATGGCCACCGTGCTGCTGGTGGACGACCTGGTCAGCGACGACGTGGTCGCGTTTGCCAGCCCTGGCGCGCGCATCGTGCATGTGGGCAAGCGCGGCGGCTGCAAAAGTACGCCGCAGGCCTTTATTCAAAAGCTGATGGTGATGGCCGCGCGTGAGGGCGAAAACGTGGTGCGTCTGAAGGGGGGCGACCCCTTCATTTTTGGCCGGGGCGGCGAAGAGGTGGAGCATTTGCAGGCAGCGGGCATTCACGTCAGCGTGGTCAACGGCATCACCTCGGGTCTGGCGGCTGTCACCTCGTTGAACGTGCCGCTGACGCACCGCGAGCACGCGCACGGCGTGGTGTTTGTCACCGGCCACGCCAAGCCAGGCGACGATGGCACAGACTGGCAACTGCTGGCATCCACGGCGCACAGCGCCAAGCTCACCTTGGTGATTTACATGGGCATCAGTGGCGTGCAGCGCATTCAAAACGAGCTGCTATACGGGCTGCCCGCCAGCACACCGGTAGCCCTGATCGAGCGCGCCACCCTGCCCGAGCAGCGCCACACCGTCACCACCCTGGGCCAACTGCATGCCACCGTGGTGCGCAACGGCATTCAGAGCCCGGCCGTGATGGTGGTGGGCGATGTGGTGCGTGGCATGGCAGCGGCTGCCCACAGTGAACCCGGCGCGCGACAGGCAAGCTGACACCGGCGCAGAGGTTCCCATACCCCCCGGTACACTGCCACGCTTCATAACGGGGGCCCCATGCTAGAAAAACTCAACGAACTCACCGAAGGCCACGGCCCGCTGCGACCCGGCCATGGCTTGATCACCGGCATCATTGCGCTGAGCCTGGGCATCTTGTGTTTTCTGGGCGTGCTGGCCTTTCATTTCCCGGAATACTTGACCACACCCCAGCTGCGCAAAAGCTATGACGTGGCAGTGATTCGCCAGGTCATGCTGGCAGGCTTGGCGATTGCGGGCGGCCTGTCGCTGGTGAACATTATTTTCAACCGGGCGCGCTGGCTGTCGGGCTTTGCGTTTCTGCTGGTCGCCGTCACGGCCCTTTTGGGTGGCCACAAAGTGCCGGTGGCCGACTTTGCCGACAACACGCCCTACATCGGGCTGGACTGGTTCATTCTGGATCTGTTGGGCTCTTCCCTGCTCTTCATCTTCATTGAAAAGCTGTTTGCGCTGCGCAAAGACCAGCCGGTGTTTCGCGCCGAGTGGCAGACCGACTTTCACCACTTCATCGTCAACCACATGCTGGTGGGTTTTGTGCTGCTGGCGGCTAACCTGGCCGTGCACAAGTTTTTTGGCTGGGCGGGCACCGACGGTGTGCGCGGCTGGGTGCAAAGCATGCCGTTTTGGGCCGGGCTGCTGCTGATCATTCTGGTGGCCGACCTGGTGCAGTACTGGACGCACCGCGCCTACCACGAGGTGCCGGTTTTGTGGCGTCTGCACGCCGTGCACCACAGCAGCAAAAGCATGGACTGGCTGGCCGGCTCGCGCCAGCACATCGTGGAGCTGCTGATCACCCGCACCCTGGTTTTGGCACCGATTTACGTGCTGGGCTTTTCCAAAGATGTGATTGACGCCTACATCGTGGTGGTGGGCTTTCAGGCGGTGTTTAACCACGCCAACGTGAGCGTGCGCCTGGGCCCGCTGCGCTACCTGATCGTCACGCCCAACTTTCACCACTGGCACCACAGCCAGGACGGCGAGGCGCTGGATAAAAACTATGCCGCGCACTACGCGTTTTTGGACTATTTATTTGGCACCGCCGTGAAAAGCACCAAGCTGTGGCCGCAGCAATATGGCGTGCTGGGCGACTATGTGCCCAATGGGTTTATCAAGCAGTTCAAGTTTCCGTTCACCTGGAAGGGTTGAGGTGTTGTGTCCCGATCGGGATGCACGCTTCAGCCCGTCATTCCCGCGCAGGCGGGAATCCAGGCGCGGGGACGATGCCAACGGCAAGGTTGGTAAATCGCACAGGTGGATTCCCGCCTGCGCGGGAATGACGGATATGTAGGTGTTTTGTGCCACCAGCCCGTATAAATACTGCTCAAGCAGCTATTAAATATATAGCAACTCAAAGCGGTATGCGGTGATTGGCTCCCTGCCGGTTCACGTCGTTCATCTCACTTGGCCGCAGCGCCGCATGCTTGGTGACCCGCCCGGCCATGCGTTTGCGCCACATGCGAAATGAGCTGGGTTTCATGTGCTGGCGCATCAGGTCAATCACGCCTGATTCGTTCAGGCCAAACTGGTTTTCAATCGCTTCAAACGGCGTGCGGTCTTCCCAGGCCATTTCGATGATGCGGGAAATGTCGGCAGCGTCCAATGCGACAGCATTTTGTTGAGCAACGATTTTCATCACCCAAGGATAAGCTCACCCCATGCATCAATTTGACGTCGCCATCATTGGGGCCGGAGCCGCCGGCTTGTTTTGCGCGGGTGTGGCAGCGCAGCGCGGGCTGAAGGTGGTCTTGGTTGACCACAGCGAGAAAGTAGCCGAGAAAATCCGCATCTCGGGCGGCGGGCGTTGCAATTTCACCAACCGCGAGATCGACCCCTCGGCCCCGCACAAGCACTTTTTGGGTGCCAACCCGCAGTTTTGTCGCTCGGCCCTGTCGCGCTACACCGCGCAAGACTTTGTGGCGCTGGTGCAAAAGCATGGTGTGGCGTTTCATGAAAAGCACAAGGGCCAGCTCTTTGCCGACAACTCAGCGCAAGACATCATTGATTTGCTGCTGCGCGAGTGCGACGCCGGGGCCATGGGCGGCAGCGTGACGCGCTGGCAGCCTTGCAGCATCAAAAATATAAGGTTTTCTGCCTCCAGCCCAGATGAAACCTGCTCAAGAAGCTATGAATTAGATAGCGACCATGGCGTGATTCACACCCCCAATCTGGTCATTGCTACCGGTGGCCTGTCGATTCCCAAGATTGGTGCGACAGATTTTGGCTACCGCATCGCCCGCCAGTTTGGCTTGGCGCTGGTGGACACGCGCCCCGCCTTGGTGCCGCTGACCTTTGATGGCGACAGCTGGGTGCCTTATGCCCAACTGGCCGGGTTGTCTTTGCCCGTGCAGATTGAAGTGGGTGAGAAAAAAACCCGCATGGCCTTTCACGAAGACTTGCTGTTCACCCACCGCGGCCTCTCGGGCCCGGCGGTGCTGCAAATTTCCAGCTACTGGCAGCCGGGCACACCGATTCGCTTGAACCTGGCACCCGAGCTGGATTTGCCCCAAGCCCTGGCCCGCGCCAAAGCCAGCTCGCGCAAGCTGTTGGCCAACGAACTGGCGAGCCTGGTGCCCAGCCGCCTGGCCGATACCTGGGTGCAGCAAGACAGTGCCTGGCAGCGCCCCGTGGCCGAGGCCAGCGACAAAGCCCTGGCCAAACTGGCCGACACCTTGGGCCGCTGGGCCATCACGCCCAACGGCACCGAGGGTTACAAAAAAGCCGAGGTGACCGCTGGCGGTGTGGACACCCGCCAACTGTCGCAGCAAACCATGGAAAGCAGGCAGCCCGGCCTGTATTTCATAGGCGAAGTGGTGGACGTGACCGGGTGGTTGGGTGGTTACAACTTTCAGTGGGCCTGGGCCAGCGGGCACGCGTGTGCGATGAGCCTGGCCCCACCGGCCCGGTGACGCGCTGGGTTTGAATCGAGGAATACTATAAAAATGGTAGCTGCTCAAGCGCTCTGGGTCTGCACAGAAGCCTGATCTGACCTTTCAATCCGGTCAAAAAGAGCCGAAACAAGGTTTGCGCCGGTGTGTTTATTGCTTGCGGTAGTCGGCAGATCGCGTCCTGTTGTTGCCTGTATTTCTCGCCATGCAGCCATAAAAAGCCTCAAATTCACACCCATTGAGGTTTACGGTTTGTTGGTGATCGGGTAAGGTTACGTTCGCAAACAGATGCATGCTCATCTGGGCCCCGTTTTGTTTTTTATCGTTTTTTTAATTTGAAAGGGATTTTTATGAAAGCTTTTGTCAGCAAGGCCGCAGCGGCCCTGATCATGTGTTCTGCGGCGCTATTGGCCGCTTGCGGCGGCGGCGGCGACAGCTCACCCCCCCCGACCGTAACCACCAGCACCGTGGCATCGTCCAACCTGAGCACGCCCATTACCGCCGCCAATGCGACGGCTTTGAGCAATTTGACGCAGACGTTTGCGACCGGCATTCCTGAGTTGCGTACGACCGGTACCACCACCCTGGTGTTCACCAGTACCGGCACCGGCACAGCGACTTCAACAGACTTCCGTCTGTCTTCGGGCGGCGGCACGGCCAGCGGAAAAGTCACTTTCGGTTCCTGTATTTTCAACATCACCTCTTCAACAATTCCTGGGTTGGTTGCCCCCCTAACCATCACCATTCCGACCTGTAGCGTGAACATTCCTACAAGTGCCGGTGTAGCAGGCGCAACAACGAACCGTCCGGTCACCTTCACATTGGGCGCATTGACCGGAACCGGTTCGACCGTTCCAGTCGTCATTGCGGCCAACGGTGATGTGACTATCGGCGGCATAGCCGTTGGACGTGTGACGGTGACCGTCACCACAGGCGCTGGCAGCTAATTTCTGACTGACCCCCAGTAAAAAAGCCCCGTTGCATGCAACGGGGCTTTTTTCATCCGGGCTTGGCAAAACAAACTAAATCAAGCGCTCCGCCGGCGTGCCAATCTTGCGCAGTGGCTGGTGGCGCTGCGCGCTGACCATCAGCGGCACATGGGTTTGCCCACCGTTCCACAGCGGGTCTTCAATGCTGTCAAACACCTCGCGCAGCTTGCCACCCCAGTTGTCGCGCAGCATTTTCAAATACGGGTTTTGTTCATCGATACAAACCACCTTGTCAGTCTGGAAGCTATTGGCTTCGTACACCACCAAATCCAGCGGCAGGCCCACTGACAGGTTGGACTTGAGGGTGGAGTCCATCGAAACCAGCGCGCATTTGGCGGCTTCGTTCAGTGGGATATCGGGCGTGAGCACGCGGTCCAGCACGGGCTTGCCGTATTTGGATTCGCCGATCTGGAAATACGGCGTCTCGGCGGTGGCCTCAATGAAGTTGCCCGCCGAATACATCTGGAACAGGCGCATGCCTTCACCGGCAATCTGGCCGCCAAAGATCAATGAAACATTGAAGTCAACGCCCGATTGCTTGAGCGATGCCGCATCGCGCTCATGCACATGGCGCACGGCGGCACCCAGCACGCGGGTGGCGTCGAACATGCTTTTAGCGTTCCAGATGGTGATGGGCTCGCTGTTGTCGTATTCCTTGAGCTGCTCGACCTGCAGCATCTCGCGCACCGATTGGCTGATGCTCAGGTTGCCCGCCGACAGCAGCACCATGAAGCGGTCGCCGGGCTTTTCGTAGACGATCATTTTGCGAAACGTGCTGATCTGATCCAGGCCGGCGTTGGTACGCGAATCGGAGAGGAAGACGAGGCCGGCGTTGAGTTTGATGGCGACGCAGTAGGTCATGGGGTTCCTTTGGGAACAGGAGCAAGGACGCAGAGGGCGCGAAGGTTACGCGAAGGACGCGAAAGGACAGCCAAAATTTTTAAAAAGTGCATTCATAAAATTGTTGGTTTTCTTGTTTTCTTTTTTGCGGCCTTCGCGAACCTTTCGCGTCCTCTGCGTCCTTGAATCCGGCTTTCAAAATTACAGGGATTTTTTCAATTGATACAGCACATCCAGCGCCTCACGCGGGCTCAGTGCATCGGGGTTGATGGAGGCTAGCAAGGATTCTAGGGGGCTGGTTTGACGCTCTGGCTGCTCGGGGGGGGCGGCAAACAAATCGACCTGCGCGCGGGTGTCGGTTTGGTGCTGTTCCAGGCTGGCCAGCACATGCCGTGCGTGGTTCAACACGCCTGTAGGCACGCCGGCCAGTTTGGCCACTTGCACGCCGTAGCTTTTGCTCGCGGGGCCAGGCTCTAGCGTATGCAGGAAGACGATATTTTTTTGCGCCTCGGTGGCGCTCACATGCATGTTGACTGCCGCATGGTGCGTGGCGGGGAAGTCGGTCAGCTCGAAGTAGTGCGTGGCAAACAGGGTGAAGGCCTGGCATTTGTCGTGCAGATGCGCGGCAATGCCGGCGGCCAGGGCCAGGCCGTCGAAGGTGCTGGTGCCGCGGCCAATTTCGTCCATCAGCACCAGGCTTTGCGCGGTGGCGCTGTGCAGAATTTGTGCGGCCTCGGTCATCTCCAGCATGAAGGTTGACTGGGCATTGGCCAGGTCGTCAGCCGCGCCAATGCGGGTGTGAATCGCGTCTATCGGCCCCAGGCGGCAGGCCTGCGCAGGCACGTAGCTGCCCATGCTGGCCAGCAGCACGATGATGGCCACCTGGCGCATGTAGGTGGACTTGCCGCCCATGTTGGGGCCGGTGATGACCTGCATGCGTTGTTTGGCGCTGAGGCTGGTGTTGTTGGCAATGAAACCGCCTTTGCTCTGCTCGGCCAGGCGCGCTTCGACCACCGGGTGGCGGCCCTGCGTGATTTCGATGCCGGGCTCGCGCATGAACTGTGGGGCACACCAGTTCAAGGTGAGCGACCGCTCGGCCAGCGCGCACAGCGCGTCCAAGGTGGCCACGGCGCGGGCAAGCTGGGTGAGCGCGGAAATGTGGGGCTGCAACTGGTCGAGCAATTGCTCATACAAAAACTTCTCGCGGGAAAGCGCCCGCTCTTGTGCGCTCAAGGCCTTGTCTTCAAAGGCCTTCAGCTCGGGCGTGATGAAGCGCTCGGCGTTTTTCAGGGTCTGGCGGCGGCGATAGTCGGCTGGCACTTTGCTGGCTTGGCCCTGGGTGACCTCTATATAAAAGCCATGCACCTTGTTGTACTGCACACGCAGGTTGGCAATGCCGGTGCGGGTGCGTTCTTTGGCTTCCAGGTCGAGCAGGAAGGCATCGCAATTGGTTTGAATGGCTCGCAGCTCGTCCAATTCCGCATCCAGGCCGTCTGCGATCACGCCGCCGTCGCGCACCAAGGCGGCGGGGTCGTCAGCCAGCGCGGCTTGCAGCAAGGCCACTAGGCCGCTGGGGGCATGCAAATTTTGCCCAGTTTGAGCCAAATACGGCTGTAGCCCACGTATTAATTGCTCAAGCAGCTCACATTTTTGTAGCGTCAAACGCAAACCCACCAGCTCGCGCGGGCGCACCTGGCGCAGCGCCACGCGGGCGGTGATGCGCTCCACATCGCTGCTGCCCTTGAGCTGCGCACGCAGCGTGTCGGCATGGCCATCGCGCAACACAGCAATCGCGTCCAGCCGCTGCTGCGCCACCGTGCGCTCACGCTCGGGTGCCAGCAGCCAGCTGCGCAGCGCCCGGCTGCCCATGCTGGTCTGGCAGCTGTCCAGCAGGCTGAGCAAGGTGGGTGCGTCTTCGCCACGCAGGGTCTGCGTCAGCTCCAGGTTGCGCCGCGTGGTGGGTGGCAAATCAATCAACTGCCCCGCGCGCTGCACCCGCAAGCCGCGCACATGGGCCAGCGCCTGGCCCTGCGTGTGCTCGGCGTAGGCCAGCAGCGCCGATGCGGCGGCGTGGGCGTGGGTGAGGGTGTCGGCACCAAAAGCTTGCAGCGAGGCGGTTTGCAATTGCTCGCACAGCTTGTCGCTGCCCAGCCGCGCGTCAAACTGCCAGGCGGGCCGCAGGGTGAGCGAAGGCGTTTGCGGCAAGGCCAGGCGTAGCGCCTTGATCTGGTTTTCAAACGCGGGGGTTACATCAGCGCTGTACAGCAGCTCCGATGGCGCAATGCGCGCCACCCAGGCGGCCAGCTCGTCGTGCGCGCATTCGGCCAGTTGAATCTCAGCCTGCGTCACCGCCAGCCAGGCCAGACCCAACTGGTTGCGCGGGCCTTGCTGGATAGCCAACAGGGTCGATTCCGACTTGTCGTGCAGCAGCTCGGTGTCGGTGAGCGTGCCCGGCGTGACGACGCGCACCACTTTGCGCTCCACCGGGCCTTTGGAAGTGGCCACATCCCCCACCTGCTCACAAATCGCCACCGACTCGCCCAGCTTGATCAGCCGCGCCAGATAGGTCTCCACTGAATGAAACGGCACCCCCGCCATCACCACCGGCTGGCCTGCAGACTGGCCGCGTTGGGTGAGCGTGATGTCCAGCAGCCGCGCGGCTTTTTCTGCGTCGGCGAAAAACAGCTCGTAAAAATCACCCATGCGATACAGCAACAAGGTGCTGGGAAAATCGGCTTTCAGACGCAGGTATTGCTGCATCATGGGGGTGTGGGGTGGGTGTTCTTCTTTTGTCATATTCATCGACGATCAAGGCACACCTTGAGTGATACGCCAAGTCCTACTGCTGGATGCCGCCGAAGCGCTCTCTAAAAATCTCTCTGGTTTCACCAATACATGCTTGCAGTTCAGATTCGTCTATGCGCTGAACATCGACTTTCAGGCGAGCTGCTTCCACCACCAACTGATCCGCAAGCAACACATCTGGGATGAAGAGTTTCTTGGGCAACTGCTTCTTGTGTGATTGCCCCTTTTTCAGTAACAGCTTGGCTTCTAGCTGCGACAGTTGCGCGGAACCCGCCGACAGCGTGGTCGTACCCAACATGAAACAACTGGCTACGTCCATGAGAGCCAGGAGATTGAAATCGCCATCCAATTCTGTGGAAATCGGCGCGTCATTCAGCTTGAACGCTATCCAGGCTTCGTTAACGTGAAACTGATCGGGCTGGAGCATGGGGTGTTCTTTCGATACTTGTGTGTCAGTAATTTGTTTGCGCGAGGCCACTTGCAAGCGCTTCGCTTCTTCGGGAGCGAATCCAAGTTCCAGAAAAATGTTCGCCCCTGGCCGGGTCACGTGGCGGATGTCAGTGTCGATTTTCATCGCTTGTCGTCATTTATCGCACCGAACTGAGTGCGACTTCTCCGCCAAGTATCAGAATGGCGGCGTTTCGTCCCCCTGCGCGGCGGCAGGCTCTGGCGGCTTGTCCTGGGGCGTAGGTGCCGCTGCGCGCTTGCCCGTCAACTTCTGCCGCACCACCGCCTTGTCCCCTGCCGTCGCGAACTTGCTGTATTTACCCAGCAGCCCCACCAGCTGCGCATAAATCTTGGGTGTGCCGGCCAAACACTCGCCCTGGTGCAAAAAGTCAGACTCGCCCGACAGATTGCCCACCAAGCCACCCGCTTCCTGCACCAGCAACGAGCCCGCAGCTACGTCCCATGGACTCAGGCCGGTCTCAAAAAAACCTTCGGTGAAACCAGCGGCCACGTAAGCCAGATCCAGCGCAGCCGCACCGGGGCGGCGCAGGCCGGCGGTGCGGGGCATCACGTCAGCCATCATGGCCAGGTAGGTTTGCATGTTGTCGCCGGGGCGAAACGGAAAACCGGTCGAGATCAGGCTGTCTTGCAGGCGGATGCGCTTGCTCACGCGCAGGCGGCGGTCGTTCACGTAGGCACCGCGGCCTTTGGTGGCGGTGAACAGGTCGTTGCGGGTGGGGTCAAACACCACGGCTTGCTCCACCTTGCCGCGCACCGCCAGCGCAATGCTGACGCAATAGACGGGAAAGCCGTGGATGAAGTTGGTGGTGCCGTCCAGCGGGTCGATGATCCAGACGTTTTCTGCATCGGGCTTGCCGTGGGTGCTGCCTGATTCTTCAGCCAGGATGCCGTGGTCAGGGTAGGCGGTCAGCAGGGTTTCAATGATGGCCGCCTCGCTGGCCTGGTCGACCTCGGTGACGTAATCGTTCACCTGCTTTTGCGAAATACGCAGCGCCTCCACGTCCAGCGCGGCGCGGTTGATGATGGCGCCAGCGGCGCGGGCGGCCCGGGCGGCCACGTTGAGCATGGGGTGCAGGTTGGGTGACGACATGTGTTTTGGAAAGAACGGGGAAAATAAAAAAGCAGCGCGATGTCTGCCCGAACCCGTGAATTTTCCCACGTTGGCTGTTTACTACGAAAAATGTAGCGAATTGGGCTTGTTTTGTATGGGCGGGTGGCGGTTTTGGCCAAATTTTTTGAATGCCGCCAAGTGCTGCTTCTGGCAGGTTGGAGGGTTTGCGCAGGTAACTCGTTAGACTCCACCCGCGTTTTTTAGACATTTGCTTGCATTGGCCCACCGCGCTACCGTTCACCAGTCCGTTTCTATGCTTCACCACCGATTTTTTTTGACATGCCTGATCTGGCTGGGCCTGATCGGCTTCAGTGGCCTGGCTGCTGCCCAGCCGGTGTCCTGCGGTACCCCTGGGCTGGACGGCTCCTCTTACGCCAATCCCTCCTACTTCCCCGGCGCGGCCACGGCCAACGCAGGCCAGGCCGTGGTGCAGGTGGGCACCCTGCGTACGGGCACCGGAGCAGGTGCCAGCGTGCTGGCACCCGGTGACCTGGTGATGGTCATTCAGATGCAAGACGTGTTCATCAACAATGGCAACAGCGTGGCCTATGGTGACGGTGCCACCGGGCGCGGCTGGACGGCACTGAACAATGCCGGGCGCTATGAATTTCGGCGCGTGGTCAGCGTTGCCGGGGCCAACGTCACGCTGGATCAAAACCTGTCGTTCACCTACACCCGCGCCAACCCGTCGGCAGGCACCGGTGCCAGCGAAAACGGCAACCGGCGCTTCCAGGTGATTCGTGTGCCGCAATACGCCAGCATCACCCTTCCGGGCGGCACGCTGTCGCCACCCGAGTGGAATGGCGAGACCGGCGGTGTGTGGCCGATCGACGTGTCGGGCAACCTGAACATGAACGGCACCACGGTAGATGCCTCTGGCTTGGGATTTCGCGGCGGTGCCAGCTATCCCAACAATGACACACGGGGCCGCACAGACTATGTCAACACGACGACCGTGGTCACCACTTTGCCAGCGGGTGTTTGCGGAGTCGCTGGCAACACAGATGACGGCGTTGCCGCGAATGTAGGTTCTTTCAAAGGCGAAGGCATTGGCGGCACGCCCCGTTTTGTGCGCCGCCAAAGCGGCGGAAGCGGCTATCAGGTCGCTTTCGCTTTTGAAGACTTGCTCAGCTCGGGCTACCCCGCTGGCGGCGACCTGGCCCGCGGTGCACCCGGCAATGCGGGAGGTGGAGGCACCCAGCACAACAGCGGTGGCGGTGGTGGTTCCAATGCGGGGCTGGGCGGGCTGGGCGGTAACTCATTTGCTTTCTACAACCAGGCTGGCACCTGCGTGTCGTTCGCCGGCGGCAACCCCAACCCGTTTCTGGCCTGCAACGGCGACGGTGCACGGGCTGTGGGTGGTCTGGGTGGTGGCACCCTGACGGCATCAATCGACAACTTGCTGATGGGCGGTGGTGGCGGTGGTGGCGACAACAACAACGCCTGCGATAACAGCACCGTACCGCAAGGCGCGGGCGGCAATGGCGGTGGCCTCATCTTCATCAAAGCGGGCACGGTGAGCGGTGGCGGCAGCTTGTTGGCCAATGGCCAGAACGGTTTACCCGCTGGGCGCGACGCGGCGGGCGGCGGTGGGGCCGGGGGCACCATCGTGGTGTTGACGGGCTCGAATACCCCCGGTTTCACTGCCGTGCAGGCCAACGGTGGCCAGGGCGGTAACACCGGCTGGACTGGCACGGGCGGCACGGTAGGTACCACCCAGTTGCTTGCCGGTGAAACCCAGGGCCCCGGCGGCGGTGGCGGTGGTGGCGCGGTGGTGCGGTCGAGCAACGTGACCCTGCCCAGCACATTCAACGGTGGTTTGTCGGGTGCAACGTTTCCACAGGCTGACACGACCATCACCAACCGCTATGGCTCGGGTGCCGGGGGTGGCACGGCTGCCACGGCGCCGTTTGTGCCGACCACCACGTCATTGGGTGGCAACTGCCTGCCGCAGTTACAAACCACCAAGCGCACCTCCACACCGGTGGTGACCTTCCCGCAGACCAATACGGCTGTTTACATCATCACCATCAGCAACTCGGGTGGGGGCGGCGGGGCAGCAGCGGGTGTGACCGTGCAAGACACGTTAGAAGCCCCGTTTGCCTACACACCCACGCTGGCCCCCATCAACGCTATCGCCGTGAGCTACGTGGGCAACGCCTCCGGCCCCGGCACGCCGGTGATTGGCACCGGCACCCAGACCTTCACCATCGGCACGCCCGGCAGCAACCTGCTTTCCAACTCGTTTTTGCTGCCCAACAACGCCACCATCAGCTTCACGGTGACGGTCACCGTCAACGGCGCGGGCACCTCGCCCACGCTGGGCACGGTCTACCAGAACAGCGTCACCGTGAACTACCTGGATCCGCTTCGCACGACGCCCACCACCCAGGTGTCCCCCGGCGGCACCTACACGCCGGGCGGCAGCGTGCCGGGCAGCAACTACACGTCGACCTCGACCATCAACGAAGACGTGCGTGTGGTGGGTAACACCAGCATCAGCGTCAGCAAAGACAATGGCACCACCACGCTGGTGGCCGGGCAAACGACCAGCTACACCCTCACCGTGGCCAACCTGGGCCCCAACAACGCGCCAGGTGTGCTGATCACCGACCCGCCTGTCAGTGGCTTGAGTTGCACCACCGTCACCTGTGCCGTCACGGCGGGCACGGCCAGTTGCCCGGCACTCAGCGTTTCCACCTTGCAAACGCCAGGTCTGGTCATCACACCCACCTTCAACGCGAACTCCACCTTGAGTTTTGTGTTGACCTGCACGGTGACGGCGACGGGGCAGTAGCTTTCATCTGCTACAAATTGAATAGCTGCTTGAGCAGTATTCATTAGGGCGGATGGCCTATTTGATTAAAAAATCGCTCAAACCTGGCGATGCCGTAGCAAGCGCCGCTCCAGCCACTCAAACAGCCCTTCGCTGGCCAGCGCCAGCAGGGCGGCGGGTATGGCACCGGCCAACAGCAAATCGCGGTCGTTCAGAGCCAGGCCGGTCACGATGCGTTCGCCAAGTCCGCCTGCGCCGACAAATGCGGCAATCGTGGCCGTGCCAATCGCAATTGCGGTGGCGGTGCGCACGCCGGCCACCAGCGTGGGCAAGGCCAGGGGCAGCTCGATGTGGCGCAAGCGCTGGGCAGCGGTCATGCCCAGCGCGGTGGCGGCGTCTGTCAGGCCGCTGCGCACTTCCAGCAAGCCGGTGGTGGTGTTGCGCATGACGGGCAGCAGCGCATATAGGGTCAGAGCCACCAGCGCCGGCACGGTGCCAATCACACCCAAAATCGAGATCAACATCGCCAGCAGAGCAATCGAGGGCACGGTCTGCAGCAAGCCAGTGACGCCCAGCACCACGGCGCGGGTGCGGGGGTGGGGGAAGACCAGCACCGCCAAGGGCACGCCAACCAACACCGCCAGCGCCACGCAGACGAAGACCAGCATCAGGTGTTGGCCAACCAGGCGCGGCAGGTCTGGTGCCAACAGCTTGCCGATGAAGCCGCGTGAGGCGGTATCGGCTGGCTGGGCAGTTGGGCTCGTTTGGGGGCTGGTGCGCATGGCCTGCACCTGTGCTTGCGCAGCCTGCAATTGCGCAAGCGCAATGACGTCAAACGCCACGCCTTTCAGCTCGGCACGGGCGTTCATCGCAATCATGTCGGCTTCCTTGATGCGACCTTCCAGGCCTTGCAAGGCGGCCCACGCTTGCGGATGCCGCGTGGGCACATCAAGCCGGTACAGCACCAGCGCGTCGTAGCGCGGAAAGTAGGCCTTGTCGTCTTGCAGCACGGCCAGGCCCAGGTGGTCGATCTTGGCGTCGGTGGTGTAGATGTCGATCAGGTCCACCTGCGCTGCGCCCAGCGCGTCGTAGGCCAGGCCGTGATCCAGCGCGGTGGGTTTTTGCGGCAGGCCATAGCGTGCCGCCAGGCCCGGCCAGCCGTCGGCGCGGCCGATGAATTCGTTGGACAAACCGGGTTTGAGCTGCGGCTGGCGCGCCAGCTGGCTCAGCGTTTTCAGGCTCAGGCTTTTGGCCTGAGCAGAGCGCATGGCCAATGCGTAGCCATTGTTAAAACCCAGCGGAATGGCCGCACCCAGGCCCATGGGGGCCAGCGCTGCATTCATTTGTTGCAGCGTCAGGGGCGTGGCGCTTTTGAGAATTTCCAGGCTGATGGTGCCGCTGTAGTCGGCATACAAATCAATCTGCCCGGCGCGCAGGGCCTCAAACACGATGGCGGTGTTGCCCAGACCCTGGCGCAGTTGCGGCGGCTTTTTCAGGTGCGGCGCGGCGGTCTGCGCCAGGATTTCAGCCAGGATGTACGACTCGGTGAAGCGCTTGCTGCCCACCCGCAGCGGCGTGTCGCTTTGGGCCAGCACCTGGGTGTGCGCGATGCAGCCAATCAGCACCACCGGCACGATGAATGCGACCCAGGCCCACTGGGTGAAAAAAGAAAAGAGAGGTCTTTGGCGAGAGGTCATGATGAAATGCTATCAAAAATATAGCTGTTTGAGCAGATTCTGCCTGGGCTGAAAGCCGGTTTTGATCATATTCAATGCCATGAACATGTGGCGTGGCGACAATACGGCCCCTATGACCACCCGCTTCATCTTGATCCAGACCAGCCACGCTGGCAATGTGGGCGCTGCCGCCCGGGCCATGAAAGTCATGGGCTTTAGCGACCTGGTACTGGTGGCACCACGCTGGCCCAATGTGCTGCGCCGCGAAGAGACCATCCAGCGGGCCAGCGGCGCGCTGGATGTGCTGACCAACGCCCGCATCGTGGACACGCTGGACGAGGCGCTGGACGGTCTGACGCACCTGTGCGCCACTGCCATGACCCCGCGCGACTTTGGCCCGCCCACGGTGACGCCGCGCGAGCACCTGCCCGCGCTGGCGCAGCAAGGCCAGGCTGTGGGGTTTCTGTTTGGCAGCGAGCGCTTTGGCATGCGCAACGACGACGTGTACCGCTGCCACGCGGCGTTGAGCATTCCGACTAACCCGCAATTTGGCTCGCTGAACCTGGCCGCCGCCATTCAGGTGGTGGCTTACGAGTGGCGCATGGCGCTGGGTGGTTTTGCGGTGCAAAGCGCCACCCCGGTCAGCCAGCCTGCCGATGCGGCCCAGGTGGCCGGCATGCTCGCGCACTGGGAAAGCGCGCTGGTACACATCGGGTTTTTAGACCCGCAAGCCCCCAAAAAATTGCTGCCGCGACTGAACCAGTTGGCCAACCGTGCGCAATTGACGCAGGAAGAGGTGCACATCTTGCGCGGCGTGGCCAAGTCGGTACTTGCACCGGTCAGGGCAGTCGATAGACAATAGAGCTTGTTCGAAGTTGTTACAAAAATGATCTTCTGTTCACATCTCTTGCGATCTTTTTTCCGCGCCACAGGGGCTTTGCTGGCCTTGCTGGCCTGCCTGTGGTCAGCGCCTGCTTTTGCTCAGGTGTGCGCGCCACCTGCGCTGCTGTTGACCACCTTGCCCGGCGGCCTGATCAACGACTACTACGCAGGCAGCGGCACGCCCAACCTGTTGCCGGGCGCCACGTCGATGACCTTGGGGCCGCGCGATGCACGCGGTTACACCACCACGCTGGTGATTGGCGACTTGCTGATGGTGATGCAGATGCAGGACGGCAGCATCAATTCGTCGAACAACAGCACCTACGGCAATGGCTCGGGCAGCGGCAACGGCTCCACCAGTGTCGGCAGCGCCGGTTTGTATGAATTTGTGCGCATCACCGCCGTGGCCGGTTTGAACATCAGCTTCACACCCGCACTGAACAACACCTATGTGAATGCAGACGCCACAGCGGCCACGGCGCAGCGCCGCTACCAGGTGGTACGCGCCCTGCAATTTGCCAGCGTGACCACCACGGCCACCATTTTTGCGCCCCCCTGGAATGGCGATACCGGGGGCGTGGTGAGCATGGATGTGCGCGACACGCTGACCCTGCAAGGCAACACGATTGAAGGCCAGGCCAACCGGGCGATTTTTGTAGCGGGCAAGGGGTTTCGGGGAGGATTGGGATTCGGCTCGGGTGCCGATGGAACCGGTATTGCGGGGGACTACGCAACCGCCGCCACATTGAACTACCACGCATCGAAAGGCGAAGGCATTTTGGGCACGCCCTCCCGCATGGCCATCAAGACCAACGATTGGGGTTTTCAGACGACCAATCCCCCAACACTGGCAGAGACCGCACTTGCCTTTGAAGGCTATCCAGGCGGCTCTTATGCACGGGGTGCGCCCGGCAATGCAGGCGGTGGTGGCGTTGATTCTGACCGCGACAGTGGCAACTCCAACAACTCGGGCGGCGGGGGTGGTGGTAACTACGGCCCCGGTGGTATTGGTGGCAGGCCGTGGAACGACCCGCTGCTTGATTTGGGCGGGCGTGGTGGCGCGGGCTATGCAGGCACGCTGGCCTTCAACCGTGTGTTCATGGGCGGCGGCGGCGGCGCGGGCAGCACAAACGACAGTACCTCTGACGCGGCCGCTTACAGCAACCAGGGCATAGGCTGTAGCCTGGCCAATGGCCGCTGTTCATCGGGTGCCGCCGGTGGTGGTACGGTGGTCATCCGGGCGCGCCAGATCACCGGCGGTGGCGTGATTGATGCCCGCGGCGCGCATGGCTACAACGTCGGAAATGATTCCAGCGGCGGCGGTGGTGGTGGCGGCTCGGTGGTATTGGAGACGGTCAACGGCGGCAATGCCACGGTAGACGTGACTGGTGGCGATGGGGGCAACGCCTGGGCGGGCAGCACGGGTTGGCCAGGTAATCGGCATGGCCCGGGCGGTGCGGGTGGCGGAGGTTTTGTGGCTTATGCGCCCAACAGCATGGGTGTGACGGCCCTCGTCAACGGTGGCACGCCCGGCGAAACGACATCCGATGCGGGTTTTGATGAGTATTACGGTGGCACCGGCTTCAACGGCGGCATCACCACGTTTCAGACGCCCAACACGCCCGGCGTACCGCCAGCAGCCAGATGCGACACCAACCTGTCGCTGGCCAAAACCAATGGCGTCAGTTCGCTGACTTCGCCCGGCTCCAACACCTACACCTTCACCGTGACCAACAGTGGCAACAGCGCCAGCTCGGGCACTGTGGCGGTGGCCGACCGCTTGCCACCCGGCTTGACTGTGGTGCCCGGCACGCTGACCCTGACGGGCCCGTCGGCTGCCAACTGGGTTTGTGTGGCCGCCAATACCACCGACATCATTTGCAGCACCAACGCCACGATTGCAGCCACCAGCGGCACCAGCGTGTTTGCCATCACCACGGCGGTCAACGGCACCAATGGCCTGTCGGTCGTCAACAAAGCCATCGTCAGCGGTGGCGGCGACCCCACCAAAACCACCACCGCCACCGTCACCCAGGCCGACACCTGCACCGGCAATGGTGTGCCGCTGGCCGGTTGCGCGATTGACACCGACACCATCCTGGCACCCAACCTGTCGCTCACCAAAACCGATGGCACGACCACCGTGGTGCGTGGCAGCACCCTGGTCTACAGCCTCACGGTGACCAACGGTGGCGGCTCCACCACGGTCGGCACCATCACCGTGGCCGATGTGTTGCCCACCGATCTGACCTACAGCGGCACCACACCCACCTTCACGGTTGCCAACTTCACCTGCACGGTGAGCGGCCAGGGTTTGACCTGTGACCGCACGCTGGCCCTTGCCGCCAGTGCAACTGCTGCTATCACTTTCACAGCAGTGGTCAGTCCCACGGCACCTTCGTCGGTGGTCAACCGTGCCCAGGTGGGCGGCGGCGGCGACCCCAGCCCCAACAAGTCCATCCGGCCCACCACAGCAACGGCGGCGCTGTGTCCTGCACCCACCGCCCCGGCCACGACCTTCTCTGACCCCGATAACGGTTGTGCGTCGGATGTGAACACGGTTCTGTATGTCAGCCTGGATTTGTCGAAAGACGACGGGCAGTTGTTCGTCAGCACGGGGGGGTCCACCATTTATCAATTTGTCGTGCGCAACATCGGCACGGTGGCCACGTCCGGCACCCTGACCTTTGGTGACGTGCTACCCACCCTGGGCACGGGCTCGATCACGTTTCCGACTGCGGGTACGTTTGCACCCACGGGGGCCAACGGCGCAAACTGGAGTTGCACGCGCAGCACGCTGACTTACACCTTCTGCGTGTCAACCGTGTCCATTCCGGCCGGCGGATCCTCGGTTTTCAATCTCACCGCCAGTTTGAGCACCGACGTACCGGGCGGCACCCAAACCTTAAACCGTGCACGCGTTGGCGGCGGCGGCGATGTCACGCCCGGTAGCTTCAGCTCGCCCACCGTCGCCAATATTCAGGCTTGCACGGCCAACGGCAACGGGCCTGGCTGCGCGGTGGACTTGAACACCACGCAGACGGCACCCGAGGTACGGTTGACCAAATCGCATGCCAACCCGCAGGCCAAATCGGTGGGCAATGCGTTCACATTTACCCTGGTGGTGACCAATTCAGGGGGTTCTGCGGCCGCCGCCAACACCGTGAGGGTCGTCGATGTGGTGCCTGCGGGCCTGACCATCAATGCCACCGCTGCGGGCACGCCGTTTACCTGCGCCACCGTTGGGCAGGTGGTCACTTGCGACAACACGGTTGGCGCGTTCAACACAGCCACCAACGCCACGATCAGCATTGGCGTGACGGTGGCAGCGGCAGCTACCAACAATTTGTTGAACCAGGCCAAGGTGAGCGCCACCGGTGATCCGCAAAACAGCGTCACAGCCACGTCGGTGACCACGGCACTGTGCGTGGCAGTCGACGTGCCCAACTTTGGCTGTGCGGCTGACCCGGTGCCACTGAATGCAGATGTGCAGGTGATCAAGGCGCAGCGGCGCGGCACCACCAACACCTTTCAGACCTCGTTGCTGGGTGTGTCCATTGGCGACCTGGTGCAATACCGCATCACGGTTGCCAACCCCGCGCCCTCGGTGCAGGTATCTACCCTGACCTTCAGCGACCTGGTGCCTTTCAACATCACCGGGCTGACCACGGTGTCATTCACGGCGGGCGGCGGGGCACTGGGGTGCACAGCGGCGTTTTCTGGAAGCCTGTTGAACGGCACCGTCACCAGCTTGCCAGCCAACGGAACCTGTACGGTGATCGTGCAGGGCACGGCCACCACCAACTCGTCGGGGGCCACCAACACGGTCGTCCTGAGTATTCCGCCGGGCATCTCTGACACCGTACCCGGCAACAACTCTGCCACTGTCTTCACCGCGATTGGCTCGGCCAACCTGTCGGTCACCAAAACCAATGGCGTGAACACCCTGGCTGCAGGCAGTACCACCAGCTACACCCTGACCGTGGCCAACGCCGGGCCCTCGCCTGCCGATGGAACCCGGATTTACGACCCCATTGCGCCCGGCCTGTCGTGCACCACGGCACCGGTGTGCGTGGCCAGCGGCGGCGCCACTTGCCCGGTGGGGTTGACGATTGGCCAGCTCCAAAACACCACACCACCCACCGGTGTGGCCATACCCACCTTGCCGTCAGGCGGTGGTATTGCCATCACGCTGGTGTGCACGGTCACGGCGACGGGGCAATAGGGCTGTTTGCAGTGTCGGCAGACCCCGTTGGCATGCCCAGCGGCTTTCGGGAGATGCCGATAAACTGCCTGCATGTTTACCCGTATCCGCTCCGACATCCAGTGCATTCTTGACCGTGACCCCGCTGCCCGCAGCACCTGGGAGGTCATCACCTGTTACCCCGGCCTGCATGCGGTGGTGCTGCACCGGCTGGCGCATGCCTGCTGGACGGCCGGTTTGAAATGGCCCGGTCGTTTTGTTTCGCACCTGGCGCGCTGGTTCACCGGCATCGAAATTCACCCCGGGGCCAAGCTGGGCGAGCGCATTTTTTTTGACCATGCGATGGGTGTGGTGGTGGGCGAAACAGCGGAGATTGGCGATGGCTGCACCATTTACCAAGGCGTCACGCTGGGCGGCACCTCGCTGTACAAGGGCACCAAACGCCACCCCACGCTGGGCCGCAACGTGGTGGTCAGCGCGGGAGCCAAGGTGCTGGGTGGTTTTGTGGTGGGTGATGGGGCCAAGATCGGTAGCAACGCGGTGGTGATCAAGCCCGTGCCGGCCGGTGCCACGGCGGTCGGCATTCCGGCGCGCATCATTCAGTCCAGGCCCGACGAAAGTGCCGATGTGGCTGCACCGGCCCCTGCGTTTCAGGCCTACGGCATCACCCAGCAGGACGACCCGCTACAGCTGGCCATGCGCGGGCTGATCGACAGTGCGGGTGCGCAGGAACAGCAGATTGCGCTGTTATGGCAAGCCATTGAAAAGCTGTCCGCGCAGGGCGCAGGACACGGCAACGCCGCGGGCGATTGCGTTCCGGCTGACGCTCAGCGTGCCCCGTGTTTTGAGGCGGATAAGCTGACGCAGTGGGTGGGCAAGTGAACGACGTACGCTTTGGCAGTCATTTGAGTCACTCCTGAAATAATAGCTGCTTGAGCTCTATTTATAAGGGCTGCTGGCACTTTTGGTTGAAGTTAGCCTACTTTGTTGATTCCAGCACGTTGGTGGCGTCAAACACCGACACACCCCAGTTGCCGTTTAACTCAAAGCGGTAGGTTTCGCTGGGCAGGCGAGTGCCCTGTGGTGTGACGGCTGTCAGGCGAACAAAATACACGCCACTTCTCAAAGGGCCTAGTGGCAGCTCATTGACCGCAGTTTCGGTCTGCGCGGGTGGTTGGGCAACAGCTTGCGTGAATGCGGCGTCAAGGGCCAGCTCGACGCTGTAGCGGTTTGCATTCAGGGGCTGACCATCGGCCTGCACGCCGGTCCAGGTCAGGATGGTTTGGTAATTGCGCACCGACAGGCTGGAGTTGATAACGCGCCAAATAGTGGGTTTGGCGTCTCGGACGGCTACCAGTTTTACTGCATCAAAGCCTTCCAGGCCCTGCGCATCGATGCCGCGCACCCGGGTGTGCCAGTTGGCGCTGGCCAGGCTGCCCAGATCTACGCTGGCAGCCGAGCCGCCCGTCAGCGCGACTTTCAAGTCCCGCACAATTTTTTCAAACTGCGCGTCGCTGGCCACTTGCACGCGGTAGCCGTTGGCACCGGCTAGCGTAGGCATGGGCAGGGCGGCTTGCGGTTTGAACACTTCGGTCGGCAGGGCCGACAGGTCGGGCGCGGGCAGCAACTGAACCACCTTCACTTCTTTTTGTGCGGGGTTGACCACTGCGCCGGTGCCGCGCGGTAAATCGGCCCCAGATTGTTGTGCCGGGTTGTCGGTGCGAACACGGCCTTCTGTGACCTCGGTGCGGCTGTTGCGGCTGGCCGGGTCTTCGTAGGCCACGCGAAACTGTGTGCCACGCACGCCCACAAGTGAGGTGGGGGTTTCGATTTGCAAGGGCGTGGCGCGTTGGGTGGTCTGATTAGCCACGGTGTCCAGCGCACCTTGCGCCAGCCGTATCAGGCCCGAAAACCAGGTGGTGGAGCCACTGGCACTCGCATCGCGCATCGCGTAGCCGCGGGTTTGTGCAACTTCGACCAAGGTGCCCGGCAGCAGTTTGACGCGGCTGCCGTCACCCAATTCAATCACCGCCGAACTGTTGGCACCCACCTGCAGTTTGCTGCCTTCTGTCAGCGGCGCACCGACGGCGGTTGGGCTGCCACCCACGGTCACATCGCCTTGGGCGCTAAGAACCTTGCCTGGAACGCCCTGAAACTTCAGCAGGCGCAAGGGGACATTGATCTTCTGACCAGGCGAGATGAAATTGGGGTCTTTCATGCCGTTGAAACGGGCTACCTCACCCCAAGCCTCGGGGCGTACCAGCAGGTCTTTGGCCAGCACAATGAGTTTGTCGGACGGTTTGACCGTGTAGGGCAGGCTGGGCTCAGGCGTCTGCGCGCTGGCTGCCGTCATCAACAAAAACGCTATTAAAAAAGTAGCTGCTTGAGCAGGTTTTATCTGGGCTGGAGGTACTTTTTTCATATATTGATCAGGTTACATGGCGCAAGGCGCTTTAGGGCGTGTTAACAATCATTTTGCGGGTGCGAACGGGGTCAAAACAGCGCCAATCCAGGCGTGTGACGGCGGCAAGGCCGGGGCTTTGCCTGGGAGCGCAACGACGAGTGGCGCTGTTTTCATCCCGTTCCCTTCGGGTTGCGGTCAAAAAGGCACTGCGCGGCGTTACGAAGCCTTGCCGGGGGATACCCCGGCTGCGTTTCGCGCCTTGCGCAGAGCCTTTTTGATCCACAACGCTCCCGCAAAATGATTATTAACATGCCCTAGGTCTGAAGGCTTTGCAAACGGCTTCGTGTGTCTCGATATACGGCCCGCCGATCAAATCCACACAGTAAGGCACCGCAGCAAAAATCCCTGGTACACCTGTGACATGCGGTTTTGCATTGTCCGTAGGCAGACCCTCTAACGTTTGGGTGATCGCTCTAGGTTGACCGGGCAAGTTGATGACCAGGCATTTGTTCCGCACCACGGCGCTTTGGCGCGACAAAATGGCGGTGGGCACAAAGCGCAGGCTGATCTGGCGCATTTGTTCGCCAAAGCCAGGCATGACCTTGTGGGCGATGGCCAATGTGGCCTCGGGCGTCACATCGCGTAGCGCGGGGCCGGTGCCGCCGGTGGTGAGCACCAGCGCGCAGCCGGCCACGTCGGCCAGCTCGATCAGCGTGGCGCTGATGGTGGCCTGCTCGTCGGGGATCAGGCGGGCTTCAAACTCAATGGGGTTTTGGATGGCGCGGGAAAGCCACTCACGCAGCGCAGGCAGGCCCTGGTCTTCATACACGCCGCTGCTGGCGCGGTCGCTGATGGAGACGATGCCAATCTTGATGGTGTCTAAATTAGTAGCGGGGGATGTCGTCAGGGTTGTCATCGTCAGGGCGCTCCGGTGGTTCGTTGTCCGCCGACTTTGCATCACGCGCCAGGTGCTCTTTGACCAGCTGAAAAATATCGCGGTACGAGCGGCTTTGGCGCGGTGCCAGGCCCAGGGACACCGAGGTTTTGTCGACAGGGTTGTCTTTGCGCGCCTGGCGTATCAGCGCGCGCAGTTGCTGGGCGTCGGTCTGCGGGTGTTCGGTCAGCCAGCGCTCCAGCTGGTCGTCGCTGGCAATCAGGCCGTCGCGCCACTGTTCGGCCTGGTGCAAGGCCAGAATCTCTTTGGCGCTGCCGTTGCGCTGCTCATCCAGCGCGGCGCGCACGGCGTCCAGCGCGGCCGGATCCAGCTGGCGCATCAGCTTGCCGACAAACTGCATCTGGCGGCGCTTGCCTTCAAAGTTGGTGATGCGTTTGGCCTCCTGAATAGCCTCGGCCAACTTTTCGGGCACGCCTTCGGTGAGCAGTCGCGCCATCAAATCGGCGCGCAAATCCATCAGGTCTTCGCCCAGTTTTTGCAGCTCGGTGCTCTCGCGTTTCAGATCGGTGCGGCTTTGCTCGTCGGTGCCTTTGAGCTCACGCTTGAGCTCCAGATCCATCTCGCTGCCTTCGGCAACGAACTGGCCGCGAACGTAGTAGCCTTTTTTAGGTTTTCGTGACATGAATCAGGCTGCTGGCCGGGCTGGGCGAAATGTAGGGAAGGGTCGGTATCATAGGTCGGCTATGAACATTGCAACTTCTTCTCCTGCCCGCCTCAGCGGCGTCGGCACATCGGCATCGACTTCCACCCCCACTCACCAACCCGCCACCGGTTTTGCCTACAGCCGCGCGCAGTTTGAAGACTTGGTGGATCGGGCGTTGGCGCATGCCAAAAAACTCGGCGCATCCGATGCAGGCGCTGAAGCCTCCGAAGGCTGTGGCCTGAGCGTGTCGGCCCGCATGGGTCAGCTGGAAAACGTGGAGCGCAACCGCGACAAATCGCTGGGCGTGACGGTGTACATCGGTGCCCGCCGGGGCAACGCCAGCACCTCTGATTTTTCGCAGGCGGCGATTGAGCAAACGGTGCAGGCGGCCTACGACATTGCCCGCTTCACCGCCGAAGACCCGGTGGCCGGGTTGCCTGATGTGGACGACATTGCCCGCACCCAGCCTGAGCTGGATTTGTTCCACCCCTGGGCAATTACCAGCGAGCAGGCCGCCGCCATCGCACTGGAATGCGAAGCCGCAGCCATGTCTACCAGCAAGCGCATCACCAACAGCGAGGGTGCAGCCGTATCTGCCCAGCAAAGCCATTTTTTCAGCGCCCACACCCACGGCTTTCGCGGCGGCTATGCCAGCTCGCGCCACAGCCTGTCGGTGGCACCGATTGCCGGCAAGGGCGCGGGCATGCAGCGCGACGCCTGGTACAGCTCGATGCGCGATGCCGCCGATCTGGCCAGCCCTCACGCCGTGGGCCGCTACGCCGCCCAGCGTGCGCTCAGCCGCTTGAAGTCCCGCAAGATCGCCACCACCCAATGCCCGGTGTTGTTTGAGTCCACGCTCGCCACAGGCCTGCTGGGTGCCTATGTGCAAGCCACGAGCGGCGGCGCGCTGTACCGCAAAAGTACCTTTTTGCTCGACTGCCTGGGCAAAAAAGTCATGGCTCCGCACCTGAGTATTGCCGAAGACCCGCATGTGCTGCGCGGCAAGGGCAGCAGTCCGTTTGACGAAGAGGGCGTGACCACGAAGGCGCGCAAAGTTGTGAAAGCAGGCCGCGCGGAAGGCTATTTTTTAAGCAGCTACAGCGCCCGCAAACTGGGCATGAAAACCACCGGGAATGCTGGTGGATCGCACAACCTGACCTGGACCTCGCGCCTGACCCAGCCTGGCGACGACCTTCAGGAGATGCTGCGCAAACTGGGCACCGGCCTGTTCGTCATCGAGCTGATGGGCCAGGGCGTGAACCACGTGACAGGCGACTACTCACGCGGGGCCAGTGGCTTCTGGGTTGAAAACGGGCAAATCGCCTACCCGGTGCATGAAATCACCATTGCTGGCAATTTAAAAGACATGCTGCTGGGCATTGAAGCCGTGGGGGCCGACGTCTACAACTACGGGGCCAAGACGGTGGGTTCGGTGTTGGTGAACCGGATGAAGGTGGCAGGGAGTTAGCCGGCCAGCGCTGCCTTGACCGCGGCGCTGAGTTGGCCCATTTCGGCTTTGCCCGCTAGTTTGGCTTTCACCGCGCCCATCACCTTGCCCATGTCGCCGGGGCCCGCAACGCGACCCAATTCGGCACCCAACTCGGTCACGATAGCCCGCACTTCAACCGCCACTTCGTCCGCTGACAAGCGCGCGGGCAAATAGGCCTGTAGCACCACAATTTCAGAGGCTTCCTTGTCAGCCAGCTCTTGCCGGTCGGCTTTCACAAAGGCTTCAATGCTGTCTTTGCGCTGCTTGATCAGCTTGTCCACGATTGCCACCACCGCGGCATCGTCCAGCACCACGCGCTCGTCGACTTCTTTTTGCTTGCAGGCTGCCAGCAGCAGGCGGATGGTGCCCAGGCGCTCGCTGTCTTTGGCGCGCATGGCGGTTTTCATGTCTTCGGTGATCTGGTCTTTGAGCGTCATGGTGGGCTTTCAACAAGGTAAAACAACAATGAAAAAAGCCTGCTTGGGTGTCCCACAGCAGGCTTTTGTTCAGATGCCGCAAGGGCGGAAAATCAATACAGCTTTTTGGGCAATTGCATGGAGCGAACACGCTTGTAGTGACGCTTGACGGCAGCAGCCTTCTTGCGCTTGCGCTCGGCAGTGGGCTTTTCATAAAACTCGCGGGCGCGCAAGTCGGTCAACAGACCCAGCTTTTCAATGGTGCGCTTGAAGCGGCGCAGCGCCACGTCAAAGGGTTCGTTTTCTTTCAGGCGGACAGTGGTCATGAATAAAGAAATTTTCCAAAAATGTGCCCTGGGAAGATCGAAGCCCTGGGCGGGTTCCCCAACACAGATGAAGTGTGGCTGTTGGGGTAGGCCAAAATAGCCCAGCATTATAGCGCGGTCAACGGTAGCTGGTAGCCCACACCCCTGTGCGCCCGCCGCCCAGGCTTTGTTGCCACAGTACGGTCGCGTTGCCGTTGGTGTCAAAACTGGGAATGGCCAGGCCCAGCATGCCAGCAGATGTCGTGTCCAGTCGGGTGGCGGTAGCCCAGCCGGCCGATGAATTGAAACGGTTGGCCCACACCCTGGACGTGGTGACTGTTCCTTGGGCGGAGTAGAACTGCTGGGTCCACACTGCAACGGCATTGCCAGCCGCATCAATACCCACGCCACTCAGCACGGAATCGCCGCTCAAATCGCTTTCGATGCGTTGCACAGGGCCCCAGCCTGTGGCAGGTACGAAGCGCTGGGCAACCAGGTGGTAGCGACCTTCTCGAAACCGGCTGGAGGTGCTGGTTGAATCAAGCAGTGGGTACACCGCGATCAGGTTGCCAGCGGCGTCGCGCACCGTGATGCCGCGCGACATCGGGTCCGGCACGGTGTTGTCACGCAAAAATGAGCTGGTTTGCCATGGCGTACCGGCTGTGTAACGGTAGGCTATGGTGAAAGCGTTGGCCTGGCCGACTCGCCAGTTGATGCCAGCACCACCAACGTTGTCCAAATTGATTTGTGGCCGCGACACGTCTGCCACCGAACCTTGGCTGTCAAATCCGCTGGTGAAAGTTGCTGTGTTCCAGGCCGGCACGGTGGTTCCTGCGGCCGGCGTGGTCTCAAAACGATTGACCATCAGGTAGCGATCCAGCCCGAAGCCGTTGTTGTTGGCCACACGGTTTTCCCAGGCCACGATGGCGGTACCTCGGGCGTCTACCGCGATATTGGGGTTGGATGCATCCCAGGGGCCAGGATCACTCACCGTTGTGGCCGTTCCCCAGCCGCTGGACGGGGTGTAGCGCGCACCCCATATCGCAAACCGGTTGTTATTGGTCGCAACAGCTCGCGGCCAAACCACGAAGGCGTTTCCGCTGCCATCAATCACGCTGGTTGAATAGCGGTAGCCATTGGCGTCCGGTGCCTGGTTTCCGCCGTTTTCTCTCACAAAATGCCCGCCGACCAGGTATTCGCTGAACTCGTTGGGTGCCCAACCCGTGCTGGGTCGAAAACGCTTGACCCAAACGCGGGAGGAGCCGTCGGCAATTTGCTGGTTGCCCACCAGGGTGGCGTTGCCCGCAGCGTCAACGGCCAATTGGTCAAAGCGCAGATTGCCCAGCACGTCGTTGTCCAGCAGTGTGGCTGCATCCCAACCCGTGCCTTTGACAAAACGGCGCGCCCAAATACCCACGCGCGCTGAATCGGTCTGTATCCATGCCGCAATGGCGTTTCCGTTGCCATCCATGGCAACTTGCGGCCCGCTGATCGCGTCGTTAACAAACAGACCCGCGCCCGTGCCGTTCGCACTGATGAACTCCGGAGCGGTCCAGTTTTTGGCGGACGGCACCGGTGTAGGAGCTGGGGCGGGGGCTGGCGACGGGGTTGGTGCTGGAGAGGGTGCCGGTGCTGGGGTGGGCGCTGGAGCTGGCGTTGGAGCAGGAGTCGGAGCGGGAGCAGGCGTGGGGCCGGGAGAGGGTACTGGGGTCGGCGCGGGTGTCGGGCCAGGAGCGGGCGCTGGAGAAGGCGTCGGTGCGGTAGGTGGTGCGGGTATCGGTGCTGTGGGTGCCGGGCTGGGTGGGGGTATCGAAACAGGTGATGATGCGGGCGGCGCAGCCAGTGGCGCGACACCGGCATCGCTGCTGCCGCCGCCACAGGCACCGAGCACCAGACAGGCGCTGAACAAAATGCCCAGGCAGGCCACACGTTTGGCTGTACTGGGGAGCAATTGCTTCATGGAATGATCCTTTTTGAACAAAATCGCAGGCGGGTGCAACCGGGACAGGCACAACCAGCTATATTTTTTGTAGCCGACAATCACCGATTGTGACGGGTTGACCAGCTGAAAATGCGGATTTCAGGCAAGTACCGAGCCTTGGGTTGAGAAAAATCTGACACCCACCCTATCCTGTAACCAGACCGATGTTTACATGGCCTTGATTGTTTTTTCCCACGGCAACAGTTTTGCTGCGCCGGTGTACAACCAGCTCTTCAAAAGCCTGCGTGCGCGCCATTTCAGCGTGAAAGCAGTCAACAAGTTCGGGCACGACCCGCAGTACCCAGTCACCGACAACTGGCCGCATCTGGTTCGCCAATTGGCCGACTTTGCAAAGCATGAGGTGGCCAAGGCTGGTATGCCCGCTTATCTTGTGGGCCATTCCTTGGGTGGCTTTTTAAGCCTGATGTGTGCAGCCCGACATCGAGAGCTGGTGCGTGGCGTGGTCTTACTGGATGCGCCGCTCCTGGGCGGCTGGCGTGCCAAGACTTTGGGTGTGATCAAAAGCACGCGCCTGGTCGGCAGCGTTTCACCCGCCAGCGTGAGCCGCAAGCGCAAAAACCGCTGGCCCAGTGTCCAGGCTGCGCTGGAACACTTTCAGCACAAGCGCGCATTTGCCAGATGGGATCCGCAGGTGCTGGCCGACTACATTGCGCACGGCACCCATGACGAAGACGGTGGGCGGGTGCTGAGTTTTGATCGCGAGATCGAAACCCTCATCTACAACACCCTGCCCGACAACCTGGATCGCCTGCTGCGACGTCACCCCTTGCAATGTCCGGTGGCATTCATTGGCGGTGAGCAGTCGGCAGAGATGAAGACGGTCAGCATGCAGATGACCGAAAAAGTCGCCCGTGGCCGCATCAGCATGCTGCCGGGCACCCATTTGTTTCCGATGGAGCGGCCTTCAGAAACAGCGGCTGCCATAGAAGCCGCGATCAAGGGGTTTGCAAGCTGATCTTCAAGCCGCCCACTTGACCACGCCGGTATAGGCTGTGCCCAGTACCACCAGCCCAAACACAATGCGGTACCAGGCAAACGGCACAAAGCTGTGGGTGGCGATGTAGCGCAGCAGCCAGCGTATGCACAGCCAGGCACTGATGAACGAGAACAACAAACCAACGCCGAACATCGGAATGTCACTTGCCGACAGCAACCCGCGCTCTTTGTACAGGCTATAAACACCAGCACCAATCAGCGTAGGAATGGCCAGATAGAACGAAAAATCTGTCGCGGCTTTGCGACTGAGGCCCAGCAACATGCCGCCGATGATGGTGGCACCACTGCGGCTGGTGCCCGGAATCATCGCCAGACATTGGACTAAGCCCACTTTCATGGCATCCAGCGGGCTCATCTCGTCGACCGAGTGGATGCGCGCCTGCGATTGGGGGCGCTTTTCAGCCCACAAAATGATGAACCCACCGACGATGAAGGCCGTGGCTACGACGACGGGGGTGAAGAGATGGGCCTTGATGGCTTTGCCCACCAACAGCCCCAATATCACGGCCGGTACAAAGGCTATGAACACATTTAGGGCAAAACGCTGAGCCTGCTGCTCACTGGGCAGGGCGACCAAGGTACTGCGGATTTTTTGCCAGTAAACAATGATGACCGCCAGGATGGCACCCGTTTGAATGGCGATGTCAAACACCTTGCCCTTGGCATCGTCCAGGCCGAGCAGGGCACCCGCCAGAATCAGATGCCCGGTGCTGGAGACGGGCAAAAACTCGGTCAGGCCCTCGACGATGCCCATGATGGCGGCTTTGATGAGCAGGGTGATGTCCATGGTGAAGTCCGATAAGTTAGAGGGATGCAGCTAGCAGATTGGTAAGGGCTGTGCCCGAGCTGTCTCGGTACACATCAAAGTCTCGGTTAATCGACAAGATTTGTTTGATTTGCAGTCGTGCGGCCGCCTCGGCGACCGAAGCATCTGCCAAGTCAAACGGCAGATCGGCAAAACGCGCGCTGATGCCCAGCACCGTGTCCAGCGACAGCGGGGTCGGCAGGTCGAAATTGATACCACCGCGCTGCGCCCAACGCAAAAAATCGAGGGCGACTTCGTTGTGTCTGCGTCTGGCCAGCAGTGCGCAAACCTCGGTGGCAACCGGCCAGGTGGTCATCAGGCGCGCCTGCTCGTTGGTTTGTAGCCAACGCTGCACGGGGAGGTTCCAGTGGTCGCTCGGGCTGAACAAGGCGATCAGCGGACCGCTGTCCACCAGCACCCAGCCCGAGACGGGCTTGGACTTGAGTGCGGACGACAAACGCGAGGGCGCTTTGCGAGCGTCAGTCACGCCGGGCTTTCGCCGCAGGCGCTGCTGATCTGCGGGCGTGCTTGTCAGCCCAGATCTCTTGCAGATAGTCCTTGCGGCGCTCGGCCAGGTCAGGCGGGCCAGGCAGATCGGGCATGCGGTTGAACAGGTCTTGCCCCAGTGACCAGGCAGACGGTTGCTGGGCGGGCGGCGTCATCAAGTAGGCGGTCAAGGCTTCACGAATCAGTTCGCTGATGGGGCGGCCTACCGCTGTGCTGCGTTGGCGCAGGCTTTGCTCTAACAACGAAGGGAGTTTGACGGTGGTGGTCATGGCGGCTCCAAGGAGGTAATACCAATATTATTACCCAGGCCTTTGAGCCGCTGAATGAATTACTCGTAGCGCAAGGCCTGAATCGGCAGCAATTTCGACGCTCGGCGCGCTGGATAAAACCCGAAAAACACGCCCACAAACGCCGAGAACCCCGCCGACAACACGATGGAAGAAGCAGTCATGCTCACTTGCCAGCCCGCAAAGTAACCCACCGCCCAGGTGGCCGCGCCGCCCAGCAGCACGCCGATCGCGCCGCCAATCAGGCTGAGCGTGACGGCTTCAATCAAGAACTGCGTCAGGATGTCCCGCCCCCGCGCGCCCACCGCCATGCGCAGGCCGATCTCGCGGGTGCGCTCGGTCACGCTGACCAACATGATGTTCATGATGCCGATGCCGCCAATGATCAGGCTGATGCCGGCCACGGCGGCCAGCAGCAAAGTCATGATGCGGCTCGATGCTTCCTGGGCCTGCAATATTTCGGTGAGGTTGCGAATGGAAAACGGCTCGTCGGCCCCCGGTTGCACCTTCAGGCGCTGGCGCAGCAGCTCTTTGATGTTGTCTTCTGCGGCCTTCATGCTCTGGCCTTCGCGCACCTTCACACTGACCGAGCCGATGCGCTTGAGCTTGCCGCCAGTGCCGCCCTGGATGCGGTTGCGGTAGGTGGACAGGGGCACGATCACAATGTCGTCTTGATCCTGGCCTTGCGAGTTCTGGCCTTTTTTGTCGAGTAGGCCGATGACTGTGACCGGGATTTTTTTCACGCGGATCACCTGGTCCAGCGGATCTGCATCGCCAAACAGCTGCTGCGCCACTGTCTGGCCAATGATGGCTACCTTGGCCGAGCCTTGCAGCTCGGCCGCCTCAAAGCCCCGGCCAGTGGCCAGCGGCCATTCGCGGGCTTCCAGGTAGTCGTTGGTGGTGCCAAAAATCGTGGTGCTCCAGTTGGTGTTGCCCACCACCACCTGCGCGCCGGTGCGCATGCTGGGCGCGGCCACCTGCACCTCGGGCACCTCTTTGGCAATGGCCAGCGCGTCTTCTTCGGTCAGTGCCTGGCCGGTTTGCGCACCCAGGCGCACCCCACCCGCGGTGATGCCGCCGGGCAGCACCAACATGATGTTGGAGCCCAGGCCTTTCATCTGCTCCTGCACCCGGTCGGTGGCACCTTTGCCCACCGCAATCATGGTGATCACGGCGGCGACGCCGATGATGATGCCCAGCATGGTGAGGATGCTGCGCAGGGTGTTGGCGGCCAGGGAACGCAGGGCGCTTCGGAGGGCGGCGAAGAAGTTCATGCGGATCTCGCTTCGGCTGGGAGCGGGTGGAAATTGGGGTCAGAGTCCAATTTCGTATGAGCGTTGTGACCTCCGACCAAGTCCGCGTCCTGAATTGGAATCTGACCCCAATTTCCACCCTCAGCTCGATCTTGAGAAACATCCTCCACGATGTGCCCATCGCGAAACACGATTTTGCGGCGGGCCCAGGCGGCGATGTCGCTTTCGTGGGTGACCAGCACCACGGTCATGCCCTGGGCGTTCAGGTCGGTGAGCAGCCGCATGATGTCTTCGCTGGTCTGCGAATCCAGCGCGCCGGTGGGTTCGTCGGCCAGGATGAGTTGCGGGTTGTTGACCAGCGCGCGTGCAATCGCCACGCGCTGCTGCTGGCCGCCCGACAGCTCCGACGGCGTGTGGTGAAAGCGCTCGCCCAAGCCCACTTTTTGCAAGGCAATCATGGCTTTTTCGCGGCGCTGAGCGGAGCGGATGCCGGCGTACACCATGGGCAGCTCCACGTTTTCCAACGCGCTGGTGCGCGGCAGCAAATTGAACTGCTGGAACACAAAGCCAATGCGCCGGTTGCGAATGCTGGCCAGCTGGTCAGCAGCCATGGTTTCTACCGCTTCATCAGCCAGCCGGTACTGGCCACTGGTGGGCAAATCAAGGCAACCCAGAATGTTCATCAGGGTGGATTTGCCCGAGCCCGAGGCGCCCATGATGGCTACAAACGCGCCCTTTTCGATCGTGAGCGACACACCGCGCAGGGCGTGCACGGTCTGGTCGCCCATGGTGTAGGTTTTGGTGAGGGCGCGGGCATCGATCAGGGGCATCACCAACCTTGGGCTAGAACGGCATGCGCGGGCCGCTGGCGGGCTTGGGCGCGTTGGGGTTGGTGCCTGCCACCGTGCCGATGATGACCAGCGCGCCTTCCTTGAGCTTGTCGGCATCAGGCGAATTGGGCGCAACCAGCAGCTCGGTGCTGGTGCCGTCGGTGATGCCTAGGCGCACATTGAACGCCAAGGGTTTGCCTTCAGCGTCCAGCACGTAAATGCGGCCACGGGTAGTGCCCCGGCTGGCGGCTTCGGCCACCAGTGCCGCGTATTTGGGCTTTTGCTCGGGTGTGAGCAGGTCGCCAATGCGGGCGCGGATGTCGGCGGTGATGCGCTCGCGCGCCTTGGCGCGCTCTTCCTGCGGCAGCTCGCGCAGCTGCATGAACTTGGGGCGGCTGTCGGCGTAAATGGCATCGACTTTTTCGACCTGCTCGGGTGTCAGCGCCAACTCGGTGACGAGGCGGTTGCGGAACTCGGTGGCCGGGCCACCGCCGCCACCTGCGCCGCCAGGGCTGACGGCAAGCGGCGAGGGCGTGGGTGTGACACCCGGTGCTGCACCGAGTGCCGCAGGTGCCGAAGCCGCTGATTTCGAGGGTTTTGACGCACCAGCCCATGTATTTGTTGCTGGAGCAGCTATTGATTTGGTAGCATTCGAAGGCGTGCTGATAGACGCATTCCCTGCAGTTGCAGGCGGCGTGACGGATCCACTGGCTGGAACAGGCCGACTTTGCTGCACCTGCGCATACAGCGCTTTCTGCTCGGGCGTGAGCATGGCGTTGATGCGGCTGCGCATGTCGGCCGTGATTTTTTCGCGCTCGGCCGGGCGCTGCTCTTCAGGCAGGTCGCGCAGCGCCATGAAGCGGGGGCGTAGCTCGGTGGCAATCGCGTCCAGTTTGGCCTGCTGCTCGGCGGTCAGCTTCAACTCGGTGGTGAGCCGCTCGCGCATGGCGGCCAGGCTACCACCGCCGCCCGCAGGCTGGGCCACGGCTTCAGACATCCACGACCAACCGGAGCGGCCGGTAGTCGTGCCCGATGCCGCCCGGCTGGGGCCAGATGCGGCACCCGCAGGTGGCTCGACACCCGCTATCCGAACCCGCAGCGCCGCATTCGGCACCTTCAGCACACTCTCGCGCTGGTCGGTCACCAGTCGCACATTGGCCGTCATGCCCGGCAGCAAGCGCCCGCCGGTGTTGGAAAACGCCACCACCGCCACATAGGTCACCACATTGGCCACGTTTTGCGCGGCCTTGCGTACTTGTTTGACCTCGCCTTCAAAGTTCTGGCCGGGAAAGGCATCTACGGTGAAGCTGGCTTTCTGGCCGGTGCGCACACGGCCCACATCGCTTTCGTCAATGCTGGCGTCCACCTGCATGTCCTGCAGGTTTTGCGCAATCACAAATAGCTCGGGTGACTGCAGGCTGGCAGCCACCGTCTGGCCTTTTTCGATGGCCCGTTTGATCACGATGCCGTTAACTGGGCTGGTGATGCGGGTGCGCTCCAGGTCGATGCGGGCCTGCGCCAGGGCGGCCTCGCGCTGGGCCACGGTGGCCTGGGCACTCTTGGCTTGTGCGTCGGTCACGGCAATCTGCGCTTGCGCCGACTTCACCGATTCGCCCAGGGTGTTGACCAGCGCCCGCGCCTTGTCAGCCTCGCTTTGCGCAATGAATTGTTTTTCCACCAGGCTGAGCTTGCGATCCAGGTCGCGCTGGGCCTCCACCAAGTCCACCTGCGCGCGCGACACGGCGGCGCGGTTGGCTGCGCCATTGGCCTGCGCAGTCAGCACGCCCGCGCGTGCGGCATCCACGTCTGCCTGCGACTGGCGCACCCGGTATTCGAAGGTTTCGGGGTCAATCTGTGCAATCAACTGCCCGGCTTTGACCTCGGAGTTGAAGTCCACATACAACTCCTTGATCTGCCCTGACACTTGGGTACCCACCGACACCTGCGTCACCGGGTTCACCGCGCCGCTGGCTGACACGGTGGCGCTTAGAGGCCCGCGCTCGATCTTGGCGGTGCGGTATTGCACCTTTTCCTGGCCGTTTTGTGTAGCCCACCACACGCCACCGCCAACGGCTGCGACCAGCAACAAACCCACGGCGGGCCATTTCCAGTTGATTCGTTTCATTGGCCCATTGTAGAAAGCACAGCCCGTTTGGTGGCACCCGCCGGTAGCTATCGGGTTTCTGGTGCGTAAAGCTGCATCCAGTTGCGCAAGCCACGCGTATGTCCGCCATGAGTGCCGCCGCCCTGCCCACTGTTCAACCGTCCACACAGCTCGGTGCGGGCCGCATGCTATCGTTACGACTTGTCTGGTCAAGACCCTCAGCGTCACTCCCAACAAGTCCGCGCCTCGCCGTGCAAGCCCTAACGCAAACTGTTTCCAACGATCGTCCCGACGCACCACTGCAGCTTGACAGCCGCGATGCGCTGAACCAGCAACTGGCCAGCCTGATGGATGGTGTGGCGACCGGATGCGCTCGGTCATTCGAGACCTTTTACAACTTAAGCGTTGCCGCCATCACCCCCAGCGTGCGCCGCCTGGTGGGCGACAACTATTTTGAAGACGTGCTGGCCGACACCTACTTTCAGGCCTGGCGTGATGCCAAAACCTTCAGCCCCGAGCGCGGCACCGTGCTGGCATGGCTTGTCACCATTGCCCGATCGCGTGCGCTAGACAAGCTGCGCGCCGAAAGCCTGCGCCACGGCGGTCTGTCAGGCGCGCCCGAAGCCATCGCCGACGACCTGGCCGACATGCACACCCCAAGCCTCAGCGACCAGCTTGAGAGCAGCCAAACCAGCGCCGCCCTGCATGCCGCGCTGGCAGGCCTGAGTGCCAACGAGCGCTGGGTGCTGGGCCTGGCCTACTTCCGGGAGCTGAGCCAAAGCGAGATTGCCCAGGTCACCGGCATGCCGCTGGGCACCGTCAAGTCGCTGGTGACCCGCTCCCAGCACAAGCTGCGCCAGTTGTTGGTGGCCCATTGATATTGATTGCTTTACATGTCTTCCGAACCCACCCCCCGCTACCCCGCGCTTGATGCGGATGTTGCTGCCGCGCTCCAAGCCAACGCAACCCCTGCAGACGAAATCCCACCGCCTGGCCTGATTGATCGGGTGCGCAGCCGTGTGATGCAGCGCATCGCCGCGCAAGCCACACCGCTGCATTTCACCGTGCACGCCAGTGCCGACGGCTGGCACCCGTTTGCCTCTGGCATCACCCGCAAGGTGTTACATGACGGGGGTGACATCATGAGCTACCTGCTGCGCCTGGCCCCCGGTGCCGTGCTGCCCGCCCATCGCCACCCCATGGACGAAGAATGTGTCGTGCTGGAAGGTGTCTTGCGCATC
Source organism: Comamonadaceae bacterium (assembly GCA_013297875.1). Classification (GTDB taxonomy): domain Bacteria; phylum Pseudomonadota; class Gammaproteobacteria; order Burkholderiales; family Burkholderiaceae_C; genus JAAFIW01. The sequence continues at coordinate 235,289 of JAAFIW010000006.1, forward strand.
AACGCCGGGCAGTCCGAGTCCTATGTGCAGGAACTGGTGCTGCACCCCGGCAGCTTTCATCTGGGCAAAAAAGACGTGCCCCATGCCGACATCACCACCGACACCGGAGCCCTGATTTACCTGCGCGGTGCACGGCCGGGTCTGCATTTGGCGATTTAGCAGCCAGGCGGGGTAGCGATGACAAATGATGGCCGCCTGCGGCGTGCATGACAGATGACGGGTCGGTCGCTTGCCAGCGGGCGCGTCAGGCGATTTGCGTAGCTGCCAAAGTCTTTTCCAATTCAGGTTTGATACTGAACAGCGTTCCTGAAAGTCAGTTGTCAAGCATGGTCAAAGGGTTTAAGGAAACGCCAGTGTAGGGGGCAACCTGGCTGTCCGGTTTCCTGAATTCTTTC
>JAAFIW010000009.1 GCA_013297875.1 Comamonadaceae bacterium
GACGCCCCAGGTGTTGCTGGTGGCGGTTTGGGTCTGGCCGGTCAGGTCTTTGCCGTTGTAGGTGGCGCTCAGGGTGGCGGTTTTGTCGGAGTCGATGGCGCTGTCGCTGATCAGGGCAAAGCGCACCTCGGTCTGGCCGGCGGTCAGGGTGATGACGGCGCCGTTGGCGGGGACGGTGGTGTCGCCCAGCACGGCTTGCAGGTCTGGTCTGGCGTCGCCGCTGGCTGTCAGGGTGACGGTGTCGCCTGCATTGGCCGGGCGGGCCAGGCACAGGGTGAAGGGCTTGCCACCGAATTCAGCAACGGCGCAGCTTTGGCCATTCAGGCTGGCTTCATTGAAGTTGGGGTCGGCGTAGACGTTGGCTGTAGTCGCCCCCACTGTGGTGCCGTCGCCCTGGGTGAGGGCTAGTTTTTGTTTGGGGTCGAGCTTGATGCCCAGGTAGCCCTTGGCGGGGTCTCGTGCGGCGATGAGGTCGAAATTTTTGATCGTGACCGTGTTGAGCGACAGGAATGTTGTGGTGACTGTGGCGCTGTATCCCGTGCTGCTGTTTTTATCGGTGTTCACATCGAGGCTGGCCATCTTGCCATTGGCCAGCTTTAGCCGGTAACTGCCACCATTGCGCTTGCTCGTGCTTTCAAACAGGCCTTCAACGGTTTGCCCGTCGATCTTCAAGCGGCCCAAACCATCGGTATCGACCACGGTATCGTCCCCATAGGCGTCGTTGAATTGGTAGGTGTCCGTGCCTTTACCCCCTTCCAGGTAGTCGTCGCCTTGCTTGCCGTCCAGCGTGTCGTCACCCTCACCGGCGTACAGCCTGTCGTCGGCTGCACCACCCGTCAAGCTGTCGCCGTCTGAGCTGGCAAAGACAACGCGCTTGAAATTGTTGGCCAGGCTATCGCCTTTGGCCAGCGTCAGCGCTTCACCCGTGGACAGGTCTTGATAGGCGATATCGCTCCATATCCATTGGTTGGTGAACACCTGGTTGGCATCGGGCTGAGTAATCGGTTGGGTATTGGCCTGGTTCAGTCGCAGCTTGTGGTTAAGCATCGCGCTGCGATCAGCCAGCCACGATTCGGTGTAATAGCTGGGTTTTTTGCCGGCGGCAATGAGCTGTTTGTCGGCTTGCCAGCCCCGGTATTGCTCGCTCCAGGCTCCCTGCCACAGACTTTGCAAAGCGGCTTGACCCTGTGCATTTTTGGGCTTGAGCACGAAAGGGCTTAAGGCCTCCAGAGACACCATGTCGCCAAAGTCCTCGCGCGATGTGCTGGCGCGCGAGGCTGCAGACAGGGTGACCTTGCCGGCCAAGGCTTTGAAGTCTGCATCGTCTGCAATGATTTTCAGGTTCTTGTGCAGGGCTTCGCGCCCTGTGTAACTGCCCATGGTGGGGTCTGTGACATGCCAACTGTTGCCATTTGGGTTGCCTTTCAAGAGCGTCCATCCAGGCACGGAGTCCACGGCGAGATAGGTGCCCAAGGCGTTGACCAAGCCCTCCAGGCTGTCACCATCGGCTTTGCCTTGGCTGCCCGCATCGCTGACGACTTTGGTGTTGCTGGATGCATTCAAGATCGACTTGAGCGTGCCTGCCGTGATCGTGGGATCCAGCGTTGCCAAAGCACTTTGAACGGTCAAGCTATCGACCAGGAGCACCAGGCTGTGCGTGTCGCCAAAGTCGTTGTTGGCAAAGCCTGGTGCCAGCAGTTTCACACCCACGGCTCGCGCACTGGCCAAAGCGCTGGTAAAGGCTGCATAGCCGCGGTACTCGGGTTGATCCTCAATCCAGACTGGCGTATTGGCACCGTAATGCATCTGCGAGTTAGCCACCATCGAGGGCATGGTGTCGCCGTACACGTCAAACACGTTGGGCAGGTTGTAGGTTTCGCGTGGTGCGCCATATGCTTTTGCAATTGCGTTCGGAATACCAAAACTCGCGGTGAAGCGCTGGGCTTGCAGCACGGCCAACTGATAGTCCAGTGCGGTCGCCTCAATATCTTGGTTGTTGATATTGAAAGCATTTGGGCTGGTGCTGCTGCCGCTGGAGACGCCCCGGCGTATGCGCTCGGCTTCTTCGGCAACGGTTTTCATGCGCTCAAGGGCAGCGTCTAGTATTTTTAGGTCGAGTCGCGTCTGACTGGCGACCGGATCGTTAATGGCCGGGGGCGGCAAATTGGCCAGCACGGCACTGATTTCATTGCGCGCCAGTTGCATGTCACTACTGGCATTGGCGTTACCCAGTTTAAAAAGGCCGCGCTGCTTTTGGTACAGGCGCATTCCTTCAGCCGATTGAAATAAATCAGCATTGCCGCCATCGCTGCGCCACCGTTGGAACTCGGTGATGGTGGTTGACAGTCCGGTTTGGTTGCGCAGGTTGCCAACACCTGCGCCGTTGAACGTGTAAACCTCTTTGACCTGTGTATCAAAGGTTTCTTCGTCGATGCGCATTTGCACAAATGCCCCCGCCAAATGCCCGCCCAGGCTGTAGCCAGTCACGCTGAGTTTGCCGCCTGCGGCTGCAAAGTCAGGCGAGTATTTGGTTCGCAGCTCTTTGTACCACTTGTCCATATCGGCAATCTGACCAAAAGCCCAGCCGAATTTTGTGATTTCAAGGGCGTTGGTGGCTTCGTTGTCTCGCGCGGCATCGTCTGCAAATTCGGTGCTGCGCAGGCTCATCACCAGTTCGTTGGTGTTTTTGTTTTTGAATAAGGTGCCGGAAAAGCCAGTTTGGGTATTACTGATGTGCTCGACGACTGTCCATTCGGCTGCGAATTCGGTAGCGGCGGTGTCGGTGAAACGGCTGGCGCGGTCGTTACCTTGAATTAGGGCATCTGTTGCAACAGGACCAGAATACTTGTCCCCGGCAGGGGCACGCTTCTTTCCAAAAAGCGCTTCAGCCGCCATCTGCAAATTTGCATATTTCAAGAGATTATTTGTTTTGGATTCCATGATTTATTTACCGTTTAGATGGTTTCAGAATTTGATCGACAAAATAGCGTGTTGGGCTATTGCCGTAGCCAGACATATCACATACCAAAGCAAAACCCCAAGGGCTACGTGAACCATCGGTATCACCCAAGCCAGGCTCGAATGCATACCAAACTTTTTCCGCCAGGGTTTCGTTACTTTTATTATTACGAACTTGAACCTTTATCCCCGCAATCCAGTGCTCACGGTCTTCTTGCGATGAAATGTCAGTGTTTATAACTTCATAAATCACTGGTGGTGACTCAAGCACTTGAACTCTGAGCTTATAGCCACTAGCTAACGAATTCCGCTCAATTGAGCCGTCCGACTGTTTTACGTCAACGAACTTATATCCTGGCATTTCCGATAGATTGTCGTTCAGATAACTGCGGGTGGCGCGATCAGGATCGTCTTTGCGTTGATCTTTCTGCATATGCTCCCAAAGCAAAAAACTCAATATTCCTGCATCTCCTCCGTATTCGCCGGGAAGGCCTGCAAATTTCCAGTTCTGATCGGCACGATCAGCATTAGATGACTTTGGGCGTGGATTGGACAAATATATTACATCCACATTCTCAACCGTCTTATATACCTTCTCCCCCGCCGACTTACACCGCTCATCAAATAACGCCTTCGCCTTGTCATACCGTACCTTGAATGCATCAGCCGCTTGCTTTTCTTCTCGATAAACCAGGAAGGCTTTGATGGGCAATATTGAAGCAAGAACGATCACGAGGATTGCTGCGGCCATTTTGGATTCTTTGCCCTTTGGCAGCCAAAGAGCCAGCATCAGTGCAGTCGCACAAATGCCGATGTAGAGATAAAAAACAATCCCCAGAAAGTCCCGGGCGTAGCCTGCGTAATCACCCATGGTGCGCTCCCGCGCGCTGATCGCAGCAGCTATTCCTGTGAAGCACCTGATTGTTGCGCCCACCGCCCTTTTTCAAGCCAAATCTGCTTCTAGTGCAAGCTCGGAAAGCTGTAGCGGCTCTTGTTTTTGTAGTGATTTGGCGGTTGCTGGTGTCTCCAGTTTGCGTATCCTGGGCCGACAATCTGCCCAGCACGGCACTGATTTCATTGCGCGCCAGTTGCATGTCACTACTGGCATTGGCGTTACCCAGTTTAAAAAGGCCGCGCTGCTTTTGGTACAGGCGCATTCCTTCAGCCGATTGAAATAAATCAGCATTGCCGCCATCGCTGCGCCACCGTTGGAACTCGGTGATGGTGGTTGACAGTCCGGTTTGGTTGCGCAGGTTGCCAACACCTGCGCCGTTGAACGTGTAAACCTCTTTGACCTGTGTATCAAAGGTTTCTTCGTCGATGCGCATTTGCACAAATGCCCCCGCCAAATGCCCGCCCAGGCTGTAGCCAGTCACGCTGAGTTTGCCGCCTGCGGCTGCAAAGTCAGGCGAGTATTTGGTTCGCAGCTCTTTGTACCACTTGTCCATATCGGCAATCTGACCAAAAGCCCAGCCGAATTTTGTGATTTCAAGGGCGTTGGTGGCTTCGTTGTCTCGCGCGGCATCGTCTGCAAATTCGGTGCTGCGCAGGCTCATCACCAGTTCGTTGGTATTTTTGTTTTTGAATAAGGTGCCAGAAAAGCCAGTTTGGGTATTACTGATGTGCTCGACGACTGTCCATTCGGCTGCGAATTCGGTAGCGGCGCTGGTGGTGAAACGGCTGGCTCGGTTGTTGCCGGTGGTGAGTACCGCGACGGAGAGTTCTCTATTAACTGCAATGCTTCCAGGCGCAGCAGTCGCGGCAAGGATAAGCGCCTCTGAAGCCATTTGTATATTGGCATACTTCAAAATTGTGGTTGAACTTGGAGTCATGATTATTTTCCTTGGATGGGTTTTATGATTTGATCTGCGAAGTAGCGTGTTGTGTTTCCAATATAGTGCGCGCGTTCACGAACCATAGACGGACATGTGACAGCAAACGCCCAAGGCAAGCGGGACCCATCTGTGTTTCCCAGTCCTGGCTCAAACGAATAAGACCGGCGCTCCGCGATAATTTCGCCGGTATATGTATCAGTAATGATGATTGTTGTACCTGCAACCCAGTATTTGCGATCTTCGGCGTTGATTTCGTTTTTAAAGCCCAGTGCATAGCGTGCTGTGAGGCCTATTACAGGTTCACTCGAAAGTTTATTGTCATCTGTCCGTCTTGTTTGATCCAAACGGTGGCGCATGACCGATCCATCCGCTTGCTTGGTGTCTACATATTGGTAGCCGCGTGACACAGCTTTTGCTGTAGTTGCATTGAGAAAACCGCGAGGCATGGCCTGAGGGTTATGCTCCCAATATAAAAAAGTACGAATGTAGTCGTGGCCCATATTTTCTTTTGGCAAGGCCGCATCCGACCACATCGGATTAGCGAGTTCTGATGTATAGTTCTCAATATCTGTATTGCGAATATTCAGAAGCAAAACCCCATCTACATTCTCAACCGTCTTATATATCTTCTCCCCCGCCGACTTACACCGCTCATCAAATAACGCCTTCGCCTTGTCATAGCGCAGCTTGAATGCATCCGCCGCCTGCTTTTCTTCCCGATAAACCAGGAAGGCTTTGATGGGCAATATTGAAGCAAGAACGATCACGAGGATTGCTGCTGCCATTTTGGATTCTTTGCCCTTTGGCAGCCAAAGAGCCAGCATCAGTGCAATCGCGCAAATGCCGATGTAGAGATAAAAAACAATCCCCAGAAAGTCCCGGGCATAGCCTGCGTAATCACCCATGATGCACTCCCGCGCGCATATCGCAGCACCTATTCCTGTGAAGCACCTGATTTTTGCGCCCACCGCCCTTTTTCAAGCCAAATCTGCTTCTAGTGCAGGTTCGGAAAGCTGTAGCGTCTCTTGTTTTTGTAGTGATTTGGCGGTTGCTGGTGTCCTGTCCACATGAAACCCGCCCGTGTCCAAAGCCCAAAAGCAGGTTTTTTTCATTCGTTGCCCATCTGTTCATCATCACAAAGACCTCCAATTTGTTGAATTCCGTCTATTGCATATCTTCAGCAATCAGAAGAAGTTGCTGCACTTACAAGCCTTTTAGCCCGGCAGCCCATGTATTTCCTGCTCAAGTCGCTCCTGTTTTTGTAGTGCTTGCCTGCCGGTAAGCACTTTTTGCCCGTTTTCAAGCCAAATCGGCCACCCGCCCAGGTGAATACTGCTGGAGCAGCTATGTTTTCAGTAGCAAACGCATCCTTGCCACCGCCCACCAGGTAGTCATCGCCGTCTTCGCCATCCAGGTAGTCGGCTCCGTGAAATGTGGCCTGCAAGAAATCTGTCCTGTCGTCACCCAACAGCCTGTCAGCACCCGCCCCGCCATACAACACGTCGGCCCCGCCCTGACCAAACAAGGTGTCATCGCCCAGCCCCCCATCCAGAAAGTCCGCCCCGTGCAAAGCGCCCGGTGTGTCCTGTCCACATGAAATTGGCGCCCGTCCACAGCCCAAAAGCAGGTTTTTTTCATTCGTTGCCCGTCTGTTCATCATCACAAAGACCTCCAATTTGTCGATTCCATCCATTCACAAACTTCTCAGCGCCTTCTCTTTCAGCAATTTCCCCGTTGCCCCAGCTGTTTTCCCTGTTTTTGGCGGACAGCCTTCAAACACCCCGGTTCTTCCCGCTAGCGTCTCACGCGATACCCCACCAGCAAGCCACCCAGTGCCTGCACCCATTCGCCCTCAGTTTGCGCGTGGGTGCGTTGGACGTCGGCCATGGTTTGGCCGTGCCAGGCTTCGTCTGGGGTGAGGTCGCCCAGGTTTTGGTGCGGGCGAATGTGGTTGTAGAAGGCTTTGAATTCATTCAATGTGGCTTGTAGGGCCGGCGTGGTGGTGGGCTGGAGTTTTTTGAGCAGGGGTTTCAAGGTGCCAAACAAGCGCTCGATGCGGCCATTGCGCCAGGGCTGCATGGGCGGGCCTCGCCTGGGGGTGATGCTCAGCGCTTGCAAGCTGCCCTGCCACAGCTTGCTGGTGAACATGGCTTCGTTGTCTGTGCGCACGGCTTTCGGTGGGCCAAACCGGGCAAATGCCAGGAAGAGATGGCCGAGCACGGTAAACGCACATTTGCGGCGCAGCACTTTTAAGCACAGCAGCTTGCGCGAGCCGTGGTCAATGATGCCCAGCATGGTGAACTGCGCCCCGCCGGGCGAGGCCAGGTAGCTCAAGTCGAGCGCCCAGGTGTTGCCCACGGGCACGCAAACGGGCTTGCGCCTGCGCATCTGCCTGCGGCGGTTGGCAATGTGGGCGGCATGCTGTTTGACGATTACGGCCACCCAGGACTTGCCGACCGTCACGTGCCCGCCATGCCAGCGGTTGAAGGCGGTGGCAATGCTGCGGCACGTGGTCAGGTGCGTGGCCAGGTAGAGCACTTTGTGCAACACCCAGTCTGGCTTGGCGCGGGGATGGGCTGGGGGCGTCATATGGGTACTGGCTTTGCGACCCCTGGGCACTGTACGTCGACGCCAGCTCGAGCCTCGCACCAGACCGAAAAAAGCGCCAAGGCGGCGCATCAAAACCCATATGAGCGCGAAGACCATCACGCCCAGCTCCTGGTTTTGCGCGCTGTAGCAGGTGTCCAAAGCAGGTTTGAGCCCGTCAGCACTGCTGGAGCAGCTATCAAATTTGCAGTGATTGGCTTTGCCGTCAATGGCTTCAGCGTCATATGGCCCGTCCCTGTTGCTGTATTTGCCAGACTGGTTTGCTGATTGCACCAGTTTCTGGGTTGTAACTTTTTACATAAATTTTACTGACTGGTGGCGTGTTTTGAAAGTGGCTTTCAGGCCACAGGCGTGCGTTTGTGCAGGAGCGCTGGCTGTGCTTGATGCTGTTTGAGGGGTTTTAGCTCGTGGATATTGCTGGAGCAGCTATTGTTTCAGGAGCGACTTGTGCCGGTGGCATTGAGCAAATCGACCACGGCCTGGCTTGCTGTCTGGGGGCTGTGGGCGGCGTAGGTTTTGACATAGGCCTGCACCGTGGGGCTGGTGGCGGAAGGGCTGAGCAAGGCATCCAGCTTGTTGGCCAAGGTAGCTTTGTGCTGGGTGCGTGTGGTGGCCTGTGCCAGTTGGCGCGTGGCCAGCTGGCGCGACAGGATGAGTTGTTCGGCGGTCTGGGGCAGCAGCAGCACCGGTTTGGCATGGCTCAGGGCCAGGGCGATCAGGCCCATGCCGCCGTGGGTGATGACGGCGTCGGCTTGTTGCACCAGAGGTGTTACGTGTATGGGCTGGGTGATAACGCGCAGGCCCCAGCCGGCAGCCAGATTGGCAGCGGGTGCGGCCAGGCGGGGCGACAGCAGGAGTACGTTGCAATGGCTTTTGACGAGTTGCTGGAACAGCAAGTCCAGCGACACGCCGTGGGGGTGCAGGTAGCACAGCACGTTGGGGCCGCTGCGGCTGACAGGCCACTGCGGTGTGGCGCTGTCGGGTGGGGTGCCTAAATCAGCCCACAGGGGGCCGGTGTAGCGGCCTTTGGCGCGTGGAAAGTGGTCTAACTCGGGGTGGATGCACAGGGCCGATTGGGCGATCGGGTAGAGCGTCTGTAGGTTTTGGGGCACCGTGGGCCATGCCCGCAGCGGCGCAGTGTCGGCGAGTTGTTCCAGGGCTTGCTGGAGTGCTTGCTCGGCTTGCCTGCTTGGGCCCTCCAAGTCTGCGTTCCAGGGCTGGAAACTGGGTAGAGCCGGTGCTTGCACCGGTGCGATCTCGAACCCGTGGCCGATGGGTACCACGTGGATGCCTGCTGTTTGGGCGGCATAGATGGCCAGAGGCGAGTAGTCGGCCAGCACGGCGTCGGGTTGAAACAGCTTGAACAGGCTGTGCCAGGCTGCCAGGCGTGCCAGCAGGTTATGGGTGTCTGCAAAGCCGTCCAGCAAGAGCACATCGGCATGGCAGATGGCTGCGCGGTGAGGGCGGTGCGTAGCAGGGGGCAAGGGCGCTTGCACCAGAGGCCAGGTATGAGTGCCCAGCACCGCAGCGGCTTCAGCCAGGTTGCGCACCACCCAGAGCACGGCCACGCCCTGGCTGCGCAACTGGGTGGCAATGGGCAGCAGGCGGGCCAAGTGGCCCAGATGGCCGCCGAGCTCCCAGGCAATGAGCACACGACGAGCGGCCATGCTTGCCCCGGCTTATAGGGTTGACCGGTTGACCGGCACCGACGGCACCGGCACCAGGTGGTAGGGGTGGCCGCCCGCCTGGTTGATGTGCAGCACTGCATCGACGCGCAGGCTTTTGGGCATGGCGTGGGTGATGAACAGCATGGTGACCTTGCCTTTGAGCTGGTTGATGGTTTGGGCAAAGGCTTCGGCGGTGTCGTGGTCCAGCGCGCTGGTGGCTTCGTCGAATATCAGGATGCGGGGGCGCTTGAGCAAGGCGCGAGCGATCGCCAGGCGTTGCTTTTGCCCGCCCGACAGGCCTACGCCGCGCTCGCCAATTTCGGTTTGATAGCCTTGTGGGAGTTGTTCAACCACTTCATGCACGCCGGCCATTTGACAGGCTTGTACGGCTTGGGTCAGGGTGGCATCGGGGTTTCCGGCTTGCAGGTTGGCCAAAATAGTGCCGCTGAACAGCACGGTTTCCTGCGGTACCACGCCAAACCAGGTGCGCAGCTCGTTGGCGCTGAGGTGGCGAATATCAATACCGTCAAGTTGGATCGTACCTTGGGTGACGGGGTAGAAACCCAGGAGCAGTTTTGCCAGGGTGCTTTTGCCCGAGCCGCTGGGGCCCATGATGGCGATCGACTGGCCGGGCTCCAGCGACAGGTTCAAACCGCTGTACAGCATGGGGCGCTCGGGGCTGTAGCGAAAGCCCAAATCAGTAATGCGTAATTTGCCAGGGCCGCTGCCTTGGCGTTGCGGCACCAGGCTGTAGGGCTCAACGGGTGCATTCATCACATCGCCCAGCCGCTCCACCGACAAGCTGGCCTGCTGAAACTGCGTCCACAAACCCACCAGGCGCAAAACGGGCTGGCTGAGTTTGCCTGCAAACATCTGAAAAGCAACCAGCATACCGATGGTGAATTGCGGATCGGTCATCACGGTGTAGGCACCGACAATCAATACCAGCAGGGTAATGGCCTGCTCCACGGTGGTGGCAAAGGTGTTGTAGGTATTGCCAATTTGCTTGGTTTTGAAGCCGCTGGCCAGAAAAGTGGCCAGATAACCGCTATAGCGCTGACGCAATTGCGGCTCCATCTGCAAGGTTTTGATGGTTTCAAAACCGGCAATATGCTCGGTGACGAATGCCTGGTTGCGGGCACCCAAAAGAAATTGGTCATTCAGTTGCCGCTGGAATATGGGTGCCATTACGAGGCTGGCAATACCGATCACCAGCAGCAAGCCCACACAAATAGCTGTCAGGGTGACGCTGTACCACAGCATGATGCCCAGGCAAATAACGAGAAATGGTAAATCGAGTATCAAGCTGATGGCAGCGCCTGATACGAATTCGCGAATATTTTCTACTGCGTGCAAACGGGCTGCGACCACGCCGGTGGGGCGTTGCTGGAAATAGGATGTTGGTAATTTGAGTAAGTGGTCCCACACGGCTGCGCCCAATACGGCGTCAACCCTGTTTCCGGTATGCAGCACCAGGTATTGGCGGCCCCAACCCAGAATGGCGTTGAACAAGAGGAATATCAGCATCACCGCGCCAATGGCCATGAGGGTGGTTTCGGTGCGGTGTACGACGACCTTGTCGATGATGGCCTGGGTGAACAGGGGCGTGGCCAGGGCGACGATTTGAAGCGCCAGGGAAGCCAGCAACACATCGCGCCAGACTTTTCGGTGGCGCAAGAGCTCGGGGCGAAACCACGCAAAGTTAAAGCGACGGGTGGTGCCTGCGGGCGTATTGGCTGAGCCCGCTTGCGAGTCCATCTGGGAGTCGGCGTCTTGTGGGGCTTCAATGTTCGGTGCCAACAGCCAAGCTTTGCCGGTGAAGACCGCCCCCATCTGTGCCACGCTGAGGTTTTGTGGGGTGTTGGTGCCTGTTACAAACACCACCAACTGGTCGGGCGCGGCGGCGGTGATGAGTGCCAGTTGAACATCAGACGTGTCGGCTTGCGAGTCGCCTGGCTTGAGCGCGACCAGCAGCGGAAGGGGCAGTCGGCCGAGGTCTTGCGCTGTGACGACAACCGATTTGGTGTGAAAACCCAGCGCCCGCGCCGCTTGAATCAGCAGCGCTTCAGTGCCGTCGCCCGGGAATTCATGCGCGAGCAGGGCTTCAGAAAAACCACGCTGGTGCAGCGCAGACAGGCTGCCAAGTGCCCACAGCAATTGAACTCTGGGGAAGGTGACGTCGACCGCGGTTTTGACGACAGATTTTTGCGTTCGTTTGAACACGGGCGCTCCCTTATTTAACAGGCTGCCCACCTGCGACGGGCAGGCAGCTCGGGCTCCAAGTGTAACTGGCGACTTACAAAATGTGCGCTGCAACCACCCCCGCAAACACCGCAAACCCCAACCAGTGGTTCAGCCGGAAGGCCTTGAAGCAGCCCTCCCGTTCGCGCCGCTTGATCAGCTGGAAATGCCAGAGCACCTGTGCCAATGCCACCAAAAATGCTATTGAATAAATAGCTGCTCGAGCAGTATTCACAAGGGCTACTGCCCAAACTGACAGATAAATGGCGTAGCACGCCATCACAAACGCGACATCCCACCGCCCCAGGGTGATGGCCGAGGTGCGGATGCCGATTTGCAGGTCGTCGTCGCGGTCGACCATGGCGTATTCGGTGTCGTAGGCCAGCACCCAGAACAGGTTGCCCGCTAACAGCAGCCAGGCGGTGTCTGGCACCCGGGACTGGACAGCGGCGAAGGCCATTGGGATGCCGAAGCTGAAGGCCAGGCCCAGCACGGCCTGGGGCATGGCGACGAAGCGTTTGGCGTAGGGGTAGGCGATGGCAATGGCCAGCGCGGCGAACGACCAGGCGATGGTGGTGGCGTTGGTGGTGAGCACCAGCGCAAAGGCCAGTAACGCCAGCACCGCACCCACCGCCAGCGCTTCTTTGACCGACACCTGGCCCGAGGTGACCGGGCGCTGAGCGGTACGCTTGACGTGCTTGTCAAATTTGCGGTCGGCCACGTCGTTGATGCAGCAACCGGCGCTGCGCATGAGGATGGTGCCCAGTGTGAACACGACCAGCAAATGCCAGCCGGGAAAGCCGTGCGAGGCAATCCACAAGGCGCTGAGCGTGGGCCACAGCAGCAGCAGCCAACCGGCGGGGCGGTTAAAGCGGATCAGGTCGAGGTAGAGCTTGAGCTTTTGCATGGCAGGTTTTGTGGCACAGGCCTGTGGCGATGACATTGCGCTGGCAAGCCTGCGCCGAGCGCGAAGACTACCGAACTCGCTGATAGGTTTGAACTTTGTCCACCATCTTTGGCAGCAGCTTGAGTTCCTTGTCGCTAACGCTCACGACTTCGTCGATGTCCACGTCGCCCGGCGTGATGGCCGGATGCGACGAGGACTCGAACGTCCATTTCAGTTTTTTCTCCTTCAGCGTCCACGACCCGGAAGCCTGCATCAAGAGCTTTTCATTTGCCGTGGTTGAACTGGTGAACTTCTGGTTCTGGGTGAACCGCACGGTTGACGTGGTTACCGTGCCATCGGCATGTTTGGTTGTGCTGCGCCATGTTCCCAAAATGGCTGGCGGCTTGGCCGCTTGCTGCGCAGAGCTCAGCACTGGGCTTAACAGCAGCGCCGCAATAAACGAACGAGTTTTCATCGGTCAGTTTGCGGGGTGCGCTCACTCCTCCAACAGCGCCCGCAGCATCCAGGCCGTCTGCTCATGCACCGTCAGCCGCTGGGTCAGCAGGTCGGCCGTGGGCTCGTCTCGCGCCTGCTCAGCCAACGGAAACAGCTCGCGCGCGGTGCGGGCCACGGCTTCATGCCCTTGCATCAACACGCGCACCATCTCCAGCGCTTTCGGCGGTTGCTCGGGCGCGTCGGGCAGGCTGGTGAGCTTGCCAAACTGGGCATAGGAGCCGGGTGCCATGTGCCCCAGCGCGCGTATGCGCTCGGCCACTGGATCCACCGCCGTCCACAGCTCGGTGTACTGCGCCATGAACATGGTGTGCAGCGTATTGAACATCGGGCCGGTGACGTTCCAGTGGAAGTTGTGGGTGGTCAGGTACAGCGTGTAGGTGTCGGCCAGCAGGCGCGACAGGCCTTTGGCGATGGCGGCGCGGTCTTTTTCGGAGATACCGATGTTCACCTGGATATGGGTGGGGCTGGTGTCTGAGAGTTTGGATTTCTTGGCCATGTGGGCTCCTTGGACGGGGTTGAAATTCGGGTGCAGGACGCAAAGGACGCAAAGATTACGCGAAGGACGCGAAAGAACAACCGAGCACTTGTTGTTTCTTGGACTGAACAAGCCCTTGCTCAATGGCTCCCGATTTGGGGCATTCCTTTTGCGTCCTTCGCGAAACCTTCGCGTCCTCTGCGTCCTGCCCCGTTCTCACGATAACCGCGCCACCCCCGGCAATTCGCACGCATAAATCGCGTTGCGCAATTGCGCAATCGCCTCATACCGCGTAAAACTGCGCCGCCAGGCCAGCACCACGCGGCGGGTGGGGGGCGGGGTGTTGGTGCCGTCTTCCTTTTTGTCCAGGATCGGCAGGTATTTCACAAAGGCATCTTCATCTTTGCGCCGCCTGCCCTTGCCGTCTAGCGCCTCTTTGGGCACCGACAAGCGCGGCACCAGGGTGATGCCCATGCCGGCGGCCACCATGTGTTTGATGGTCTCCAGCGAGCTGCCCTCAAAGCTCTTGCGTATGCCTTCGGCATTGCTGGAAAAGCGGGCAAATTCAGGGCAGACCTCCAGCACATGGTCACGAAAGCAGTGGCCGTTGCCCAGCAGCAGCATGGTTTCGTTTTTCAGCTGCTCGGTGGTCACACTTTTTTGCGCGGCCAGCGGGTGGGTGCTGGGTACGGCGGCTAAAAACGGCTCGTCGTACAGCGCGGCCATGGCCAGACCGGTGTCGGGGAAAGGCTCGGCCAGAATGGCGCAGTCAATCTCGCCGGTGCGCAGCATATCCAGTAATTTGACGGTGAAGTTCTCTTGCAGCATCAGCGGCATTTGCGGCGTGCGGGCAATGGTCTGGCGCACCAGGTCGGGCAACAGGTAGGGGCCAATGGTGTAGATGATGCCTAACGTCAACGGCCCAGCCAATGGGTCTTTGCCGCGCTTGGCGATCTCTTTGATGGCCGCAGCCTGCTCCAGCACGCTCTGCGCCTGCCGCACGATGGCCTCGCCCAGCGGCGTGATGCTCACCTCGTTGGCGCTGCGCTCAAACAGCTTCACATCCAGCTCGTCTTCCAGCTTTTTCACCGCCACGCTGAGCGTGGGCTGCGACACAAAGCAGGCATCAGCCGCCTTGCCGAAGTGCTTTTCGCGGGCGACGGCGACGATGTATTTGAGTTCGGTGAGGGTCATGGTTGGCTCAAGTGGGTGATGGGAGCCGGGTGACGTTAGGCAAACCCGCCATCTTGCGATCCAGCGTGAGGGTGGTCATTTCATCTGCGGTGTATTGCAAGGCGATCAAGCGGTCAAACAGGCCGCAACCGCGGGTTGCGGCGAGGGCGTCCAGTACATCCTGGCCACCCAAAGGTGAAACCAGGCCACTGGTCAGCACACTGCGCAGCGCGCTTTTGGCGGCCAGCTTGCTCACGCCATAGTGGTGCTGCAACGCGACATAGGCTTCGCCAATCACCATGTTGCTGGCAAAAAGCTGCCGATGCTCGCGTTCAACCATGTGGGTAAGAACTGCTGCCGTTTTGGTGAAGTCCACCTCAGGCCACCCAACGGTCAGCCGTACCAGGATGGAGGTGTCAATCCCGCAGTGATCGGTCATAGGGCTGCTCGCGAAACACCTGGATGTCGAAGGCAGGCGCGTTGTCTTTTAACTTGCCCCGCAGCGGTGCCAAACGACTGGCGTCCACCCGTCGGGGCTTGATGAGAAAACCATCCGGGCTGGGTTGTAGCTCGAGTTGGTCGCCAGGCTTGGCACCCAGCGTATGCAGCACGTGTGCGGGGAAGGTGACTTGGCGTTTGGAAGTGATGGTGATGAACATGATACGTCGCGCCTTACGGTTGGCATTTATTGTAAGGTGAGCGCAGTGGCAAGCTCAAGCCTTCAAATACTCCGCCCGCCCGCCCAACCACCGATCCAAATGCCGCTGCGCCAGCTCCGGGTGCTCATCCAGCATCCGCGGGGCCAGGGCTTTGGCCCAGTCGAGCAAAGCAGCATCCGTCGACAAATCCGCAAACCGCAGTAACGCCGCCCCCGATTGCCGCGCACCCAAAAACTCCCCCGGCCCGCGAATGTCTAAATCGCGGCGGGCGATTTCGAAGCCGTCTTGGGTTTCGACCATGGCTTTCAGGCGGGCTTTGGCCACGTCGCCCAGGCGCCCGCCCTCCGGTGTGCCAAACAACAAGATGCAGGCCGACGCTGCCGCGCCGCGCCCCACGCGGCCACGCAGCTGGTGCAGCTGGCTCAGGCCAAAGCGCTCGGCATGCTCGATCACCATCAGGCTGGCGTTGGGCACGTCCACGCCGACCTCGATCACCGTGGTGCTGACCAGCACCTGCATGTGGCCGCTGACAAACAGCGACATCACGGCTTTTTTCTCGGCTGGCGGCATACGGGAATGCAGCAGGCCGACCATTTGGCCCGGCAGGGCTGAAGACAACGCGGCGTGTGTTTCCGTGGCGTTGGTCAAGTCCAGCGTTTCGCTTTCTTCAATCAGCGGGCAGACCCAGTAGACCTGCCGGCCTTGTGCGAGCTGGGTGCGGATGCGGGCGACCACCTCGTCGCGCCGCTCGTTAGACACCAGCTTGGTGACGATGGGCGTGCGGCCGGGGGGCAGTTCGTCGATGGTGGACACGTCCAGGTCGGCGTAGTAGCTCATGGCCAACGTGCGCGGGATGGGCGTAGCGGTCATCATTAAAAGATGCGGTTCATGTCCCGGCGCACGCATTTTTTCGCGCAACGCCAGGCGCTGCTGCACGCCAAAGCGGTGCTGCTCGTCAATGATGGCCAGCGCCAGGTTTTTGAAGACCACGCTGTCTTGAATCACCGCATGCGTGCCCACCACCAGGCCTGCCTCGCCGCTTTCAATCAGCGCCAGCATGGTTGTGCGCTCTTTCTTTTTCTGGCTGCCGGTGAGCCAGGCGATGCGAGTGCCGCGCGGCGCAAGTAGCGGTTCCAACCAACCAATGAGCTTGCGAAAGTGCTGCTCGGCCAGAATTTCGGTGGGCACCATGAGCGCGCATTGGTGGCCAGCTTCAATGCAAATGGCCGCTGCCAGCGCCGCCACCACGGTTTTGCCCGAGCCCACGTCGCCCTGCAGCAGGCGGTGCATGGGAATGGGCTGGGCCAGGTTGCGCGCGATTTCGCGGCAGACGCGCTGCTGGGCAGCAGTCAGGCCAAACGGCAGCGCGGCCAGCAGCTGGTCTGGCAGGCCGCCTGCGCCCTGGGCTTGCAGCACCGGCGCACGCAAGGCATCGCGCTCGCGGCGGCTTTGAAATTGCGACAGTTGCTGGGCCAGCAACTCCTCGGCTTTCAGCCGTTGCCAGGCGGGGTGGCTACGGTCTTCGAGTGCGGCCAGCGAAACATCGGGTGTGGGTTGGTGCAAAAATGATAGCGCCTCCAGCAATGAATACCTGGGCGGGTCGGCGATTTGGCTTGTAAATGGATCTTGCTCCCTCTCCTTTGGCTCCGCGTGCGGGAGAGGGAGAAAGTCAGGCAGCGTCTCTGACAGGTCGGCCCGCGCCAACCCCGCCAGCACCACCCGCCGCAAATACGGCTGCGGCAGCCCAGCCACCGTCGGGTAAATCGGCGTGAGCGCCTGCGGCAGTTCACCACCGGCCAGCCGAAACGCCGGGTGCAGCATGTGCCAGCCCGCAAAGCCGCCGCGCAGCTCGCCGCGCACGCGAATGCGCGCGCCCTCGCTCAGGGTTTTTTGCTGCGAGGGGTAGAAGTTGAAAAAGCGCAGCAGGCACGTGTCCGAGCCGTCGTCCACCGTCACCAGCAGCTGGCGGCGCGGGCGAAACGTGACCTCGCTGTGCGTGACCTGCGCTTCAATCTGCACCGTGTGCCCATCGCGCGCGTCGCGCAACCGGGTGATGCGGGTTTCGTCTTCGTAACGCAGCGGCAGGTGCAGGGCCAGGTCAATCGAGCGCACCAGGTTCAGCTTGCGCAGGGCTTTTTGCGGGGCGGTGAGGGCTTGCTCTTTCGCGCTTGCCGGAGCCTGGGGCTGCGCCATGGTCAGCCGTCCAGGCTCAGGCACTCAATATCGGCCAGCGCCGGAAACTGCCGGTCGTTGCTGATCAGGCATTTGGCACCCGCCTCCAGGGCAGTAGCCAGTTGCAACGCGTCCATCATCTTCAGCCGATGGCGGGCCCGTAGATCGGCCGCACGCTCAAAGGCCCGGCGACTGTGGCTGATCAGTGTGACCACGCCGTCTTCGATCAGCAGCTCGCGCACCGCCGCCACCGCCGCCGCGTCGTTGAGCTGTAAAGGTTTGACCAGCAGTTCAGCCAGCGTGGCATCGCCCGTGATGCCCATTACCTGACGGCGTGCACAGGCCTGCAGAAGATCGGCACAGACATCGGCGTACTGAGTGTGATTGCCCAACACGTAAATAAAGATGTTGGTGTCCAAGTAAATCGCTTGGCCAGCAAAACGGGCCGCGAAGGCGGTGGCGTCCAGCATCAGCGCCTACCAGCTGTCGCGTTCATCACGCAGGTACTGATTCATTGCCTCAGCGTCTTGACCGTAGACCGTGCCACAGGCACCCAAAAACCGGCGAATATCGGCCCGCTGACGCTGGGCCCGAGAGGGCACCAGCTGAATCACACCATTGACGTAACTGACCTGCAAGACATCGTCGGTCTGCAACCCAGCTGCCGTAACAATGTCCGTCGGCAAGGTAATTTGGCGGCGGTCGCGCAGATGAACAGAACCCATGACCATCCCTCAAAAAATCAGATTTCAGCATTATCATCTGATTTCTGACAGTCTTCAACCCAGAATTTCCATTAGGGTTTGGATAGACAACGGATGCAGTTGCGAGTCAGTTTTGGCCCGACTGAGGAGCCCATGGCTTGCGCCATGGGCGACGAAGAGGGGCGAAAATGGCCGCAAATGCGCCGTTGGAATCCAAACAGCACCGCAGGTGCGCCTAATGGAAAATCTGGGTTCAACCCATGAACACACCCGCCTACACCCTGGCCGACTTCGACTTCGCCCTACCCGAAGACCTGATTGCCCAACACCCCGCCCCCCAGCGCAGCGCCTCGCGCCTGCTCGACGGCACCGGGCCGCACCCGGTAGACCACATCTTTCGCGAGCTTCCCGATTTGCTGCGCACCGGTGACTTGCTGGTGTTCAACGACACCCAGGTCATCAAAGCCCGCTTGTTTGGCGAAAAGGCCAGCGGCGGCAAGGTGGAACTGCTGGTGGAACGGGTGCTGCCGCACGATGGCCCGGCATTTGAAGTGGTGGCGCACATGAAGGCCAGCAAAAAACCGGCGGTGGGCGCAAGCCTGCACATGGTGGGCGGCTTCACCGCCACCCTGCTGGGCCGCTGGTCTTTCGACCAGCCTCAGGGCATGCCCGATGCCCAGGGCACGCTGTTTCACTTTCGCTTCAGCGGCGACGCTTATTTGCTGATGGAGCGCCACGGCCATGTGCCGCTTCCCCCTTACATCACGCATGCCGACACCGCCGAAGACGAAGCCCGTTACCAAACTGTGTTCGCCCGCAACCCCGGTGCCATTGCCGCACCCACCGCCGCGCTGCACTTTGACGAAGCCGTGCTAGCCGATCTGGACGCACGCGGCATTCAGCGCGCCAGCGTCACGCTACATGTGGGCGCTGGCACGTTTGCGCCCGTGAAAACCGACAAACTCGACGAGCACCGCATGCACAGCGAGTGGTACCACGTGCCCCCAGCCACCCAGCAAGCCATCGCCCGCTGCCGCCAGCGGGGGGGGCGCGTGGTGGCCGTGGGCACCACCAGCGTGCGCTCGCTGGAAAGCTGGGCGCTGAGCGGCGACACTTCAGGCGACCAGGGCCAGGACACCCAAATCTTCATCCGCCCCGGCTTTGAGTTTCGCGTGGTCGACCTGATGATCACCAACTTTCACCTGCCCAAGTCCACCCTGATGATGCTGATCAGCGCCTTTGCCGGGCATGCGCATGTGATGGGCCTGTACCGCTACGCGATTGCGCAGCGGTACCGGTTTTTCAGCTATGGGGATGCGATGCTGCTGGAGCGAACAAAATCCTGACCATGCTGAACTTCCAACTCCTTTCCACCGACCCCACCACCCACGCCCGCCGCGGCACCCTCACGCTGAACCACGGCGTCGTTCAGACGCCCATCTTCATGCCCGTGGGCACCTATGGCACCGTGAAAGGCGTGATGCCGCGCAGCCTGCACGAGATGGGTGCGCAAATCATTCTGGGCAACACCTTTCACCTGTGGATGCGCCCGGGGCTGGATGTGATGGCGCAGTTTGGCGGGCTGCATGGCTTTGAAAACTGGCACAAGCCCATCCTCACCGACTCGGGCGGTTTTCAGGTCTGGTCGCTCGGCGAGATGCGAAAGATCAGCGAAGAAGGCGTGCGCTTTTCCAGCCCCGTCAACGGCGACAAGCTCTTCCTCACGCCCGAGGTGAGCATGCAGATTCAAACCACGTTGAACAGCGACATCGTGATGCAGTTTGACGAATGCACGCCGTATGACGTGAAAGGCCACATCACCACCGAGCCCGAGGCGCGCGTGTCCATGGAACTGAGCCTGCGCTGGGCGCAGCGCTGCAAGGTGGAGTTCGAGAAGCTGCAAAACCCAAACGCCCTGTTTGGCATCGTGCAAGGCGGCATGTTTGAAAACCTGCGCCAGGAATCGCTGGACGCGCTGGTGGCCATGGACTTCCCCGGCTACGCGGTGGGCGGCGTGAGCGTGGGCGAGCCCAAAGACGAGATGCTGCGCATCATGGCCCACACCCCGCACCGCCTGCCCGCGCACAAACCGCGCTACCTGATGGGCGTGGGCACACCCGAAGACTTGGTGGAAGGCGTGGCGCAAGGCGTGGACATGTTTGACTGCGTCATGCCCACCCGCAACGCCCGCAACGGCACCCTGTTCACCCGATTCGGCGATTTGAAAATCCGCAACGCCAAACACCGCAGCGACCCCGGCCCGCTGGACGCGACCTGCACCTGCCACGCCTGCAAAGGCACCACCTTGCCTGACGGCACGGTCTCAGGTGGATTCAGCCGCGCCTACCTGCACCACCTGGACAAATGCGGCGAAATGCTCGGCCCCATGCT
The DNA here is from genome assembly GCA_013297875.1 of Comamonadaceae bacterium. Classification (GTDB taxonomy): domain Bacteria; phylum Pseudomonadota; class Gammaproteobacteria; order Burkholderiales; family Burkholderiaceae_C; genus JAAFIW01. Next base: position 20,285 of record JAAFIW010000009.1, read on the forward strand.
GGCCACCATCCACAACCTGCACTACTACCTGAACCTCATGCAAGAAGTGCGCGACGCGCTGGATGCGGGGCGGTTTGGCGCGTTTGTGGCGCAGTTCAAGGCGGATCGGGCGCGGGGGGTGTAGTGCCCCCGGCTTTTCGAATCCAGCAGCGGGAAAAAAGCAATGGGGGTCGGATCCCCATTCAGGACGCGGTCTGGGCCGACGCGCGACGAACCCATGCGAAATCGGGCTCTGACCGGCTCTGACCCCCATTGCGCGGTAGCCGGAGACTACTGCCTTCGCGATTCACAGCGCCTGAACGCTACCAAAAGAGTAGCTGCTCGTGCTGTCTGGGCGTGCACGCGAATCATCTTTGACCTGAATTTCGTCACAAATCCGCGAAAACACGCCCTGTCAGACCCCTCCTCACTTAAAGTCGCTGCCATGGCCCTGGAAGCCACCAAGTCACCAGTTTGTTAGGCAGCGAGTCGCGGTCGACATTACGTTATGGAATTTGAGGCATTTCCAAAAGTTGGGAGCCTATCGCCACCAAATGGCGACGGTGGGCAGTCCCCGGCGTGGAGGCATCCACGTCGTCAGGCGGCAAAGACACGCGACGCAAACGCCGCGTCCCTCGTACCCGCCAAAGCACGGCCACTTTGTACAAGCGGTCGGGCAGCGCTGCTGCGACTGCGCCAACATGGGAAAAGCCATGAAAGTGCAAATTGCAGTCCAGGTAGGCAAGAGCTTCAAGGTATCAGTGTCGATAGCGATATCCACAACACTGGTACTCACGGTTCTTGCGCTCCTGGTTTAGTGTTTGGCGGGCGTCTCGCAAGAGCGCCCGCCAACTCTTTTCTCTGGTTACTTCATTCCTTAACAGGCCGTTCCATCGGGTCACCTATGGCTCCCGCTGACCGGCGACGTTAGGAGGGTTGCACGTGCAACCTCCAAAGAGCAATGTGTGCGTTATCTGCGGAACGCGTCCGGCTGTCACTGTGGATCACGTGCCGCCGAAGGGCTTCTTTAAGGGCGTTGTCAACGCCCAACTTCGCACTGTTCCTGCGTGTTGGGACTGTAACAACGGTGCGTCATCTGATGACGAAGATGTGCGCTTCTTCATCAGCGCCCAGATCGGCAAGCAAAATCCCGCGAGCAAACAGTTGTGGGAAAACGGCGCCCACAAGTCGATTCTCAGGAAGAAGACGCTTCGCGAAGCGTTTGTTGCGAACGCGCGGGAAGTTGCAGTAGTGGGGGCTGATGGCTCACAAACCATGCGAATCGCGTTTCACATCCCGGTCTTCACCTATCAGCGTGTGCTCGCACGGACAACGCGGGGCCTGTATTTCTTCCACTGCGGTCGCGTCCTCCCTGCATCAATCCGCGTGAACGCCATCATGTTGACCGGTACCCCGAATATGGAGACGGAGGAAATCAGAATGCTGAATTTCGAAAATATTGGCAATGGAGCATGCATTTACCGCTACGGCATCCTGCCCGATGACCCTGACAGCAGTCTCTGGATCTACGAGTTTCATCACGCACATTGGGCAATGGTTACTACGGGAGCAGCGAGTGCAGCGCAAACGCTACTAATTCAATAGCTTCTCCAGCAGTATCTACAAGGCCTATAGCCTCAAAACACTCATATTCCCCGCCAACCCTGCCCGCTGCAGCCACACAAACACCGAATCCACCGTCACCGTCTCAATGCGGTCTGAAAAGCGTTTGCTGTCGGGGTGGTCGTCAAAGGCCACGTTGGCTGCGCTGACCCGGCCACCCAGGCGGGTGAGTGCACCTATCGTCAGCGTGGTGGGTTGATAGCCCTTGAGTTGCAGCCAGGCCTGGGCGCGCTCGCGGCTCAGCGCATCGCTGTCCATCGCCAGCGCCAGGGTTTCAATTACCCACTGGTTGGACTGCTGGTACTTTTGGGCCCAGGGGTAGCTGACGATGCTGTAGCGCCGCTGGTGCAGCGCGGCTACTTTGCTGCTGTCGGCCAGCAAGGCCTGCACTTTGGCTTGTACCTCGGGGGTGGGCACCACCCAGGCCGTTTCAAAGCGCCACGGGTCATCTAAAAAGAATTCGCCCAGACCTTGTTTGTACAGCGACGCGGTGGACGTGCCGCACTGGTTGAGTTTGTGCACCACGTGCCAGACGGGAATGGTTTTGCCGTCTACCGTGGCGTTTTGCCGCACGGCAAACGCCAGGTGCGACCACTTCAAACCGTATTTGGAGAGGTCTTGCCCGGCGCGGGCCAGCAGCACGGCTTGGGTGCCGTTTTTGGCGTGTTCGGCATCCAGCGCGGCGGCGGTGCGTTCGGCCAGCACCAGGCCGTTTTGCACGGCCTGGGCGCTGGGTTTTTTGGCTTCGCAGGAGCGGCCGGCGTAGACGGCCGGGGCAAGTAGCAACCCGGCCAGTGCTGCTGCAATGGCCAATTTTGCAATGATTTTCATAGCGGCTTGTGCAGGCGCTTACTGGGCTATCCGCTCGTTGTGCAGCAAAGCGCGGCCCAGTGCATTGGGCACAAAAGCAATGGCCTCACCGGCCGCTGACAGCACCGTGCCCGCACCAATCACGCTCACCGTGACCAGGGTGCCCACCGCCCACGAAGCGCCCACTACCGAGCTAGCCAACACCTCCACACTCACCCGCGCGCCGTCAGACGCCCGCTCCAGCACATACACCGTGCCACGCGCCGTAACTTCCACGGTTTTGATCACCAGCACGGCACCGGCGGTCGACAGCATCACCGGCGCGGTCACCACCGCCCCTGCGGCGGCGCTGGCGCCCACCACCACCGAGGCCACGGGTAGGGCCGAGATCGCGCTCAAAGTGGACAGATCAGACTGTGCTTTTGCATCAAAAGCGGCACCAGCCCAGAGAAATGCTGCTGAAGCAGCTATACAAAACGTAGCAATTCGATTCTTCATCACATCACTCCTTTGACGGTGTGGCAGAACGTTCAAGCTTCTTCAGCGCCACGCGACATGCGGCCCTGCCGGTGCGCTTCGGCCAAATCGGCCTCATGCTTGTCGCGCAGTGTTTTGGCCAGCGTGAAGGTGCAGGTAATCAGATATAGCCAGCTCACGCCCAGAAATGCCTGGTAGGTCTCATTGATCTCCATGCGCCACAAGCCCCAGCCGGTCAGCGCCATCGCCAGGAAAAAACTGGTCCACACCACCAAGCCAAACATCGGCGTGTCAGCCTGCTTGCCGGACGCTTTAGCCTTTTCACCATCGCGAATGAACTTGGCCAGCACGAAAGCGGCCGTCATGCAAAAAAAGTAACCCATGATCATGAACGCGCGATCCAAGTCTTTGCCTGGCAGGTAGGCGAGCCCCACACCGCATAAAAACACGGCAATGCCAAAGGAAATCCACACCTGCATTTGCCAGGCTTTGGAGTCGCGGTGAATCAGGGTCTGCATAAAAGGCCTTTCGGTTGTTGAACAGGGTTGCAGTGTCGGCTGGGCGGATTCAGATATGTGGCCCTGAATGCGTTCGGCGCATGTTTTGCTACGGTGAGTCTTATTAAACGATACCCGGGGCTGGTTTGACACCCGGCTTCACCCACAGGAAAACACTCACGTCACCGTGATTTTCGCCGCCTTGATCAAGCGGCCCCAGCGGCTGACCTCGGTTTGCAAAAAGGCGGCGAACTCGCCTTCGCCTTTGGGCGAGACTTTGAAACCCTGGGCGCTGGCGCGGTCTTCCACCTCGCGGCTGTACATCACCTTGATGATCTCGCGCGCATATTTGTCCACGATGGCGTCCGGCGTTTTGGCCTGCACCATTGCCGCTGTCCAGTTCTCCACAAACAGGCCAGGCATGCCCGACTCCAGTGCAGTGGGCACGTCGGGCAACAGCGGGCTGCGGGCAAAGCTGCAAATGGCCAGTGCGCGCAGCTTGCCGCCTTTCACATGCGCAATCGACTCGGGGAAGTTGGAAAAAATCACATCCAGCTGCCCGCCAATCAGATCCGTCATCGACGGTGCACCGCCTCGGTAGGGAATGTGGGCAATTTTTGACTTGTTCAACTCGTTGAACAAAGCCATGGTCAGGTGTGGCGGCGTACCGTTACCACTGCTGCCCGCGTTCAGCGGCTTGGTTTTTGATGCCGCCATCAAATCTTTAAAACTCGCAATCGGGCTGTTGGCCGGCACCACCACCAGCATCGGCGAGCCCGCCAACAAGGCCACCGGCCGCAGGTCTTTGGTAAAGCTGTAAGGCGCATTGGGAAACAGGCTCACATTGGCCGCATGCGCCAGCGTGATCGCCAGAATCTGCGAGCCATCCGCCGGCCCCTTGGCCACCTGCTCCGCACCAATCTGCCCGTTTCCACCGGCCTTGTTTTCCACCACAAACGGCGTCTTCCAGGCCTGCGACAGTTGCTGCGCCACCGCCCGCGCCATCACATCCGTGAGCCCGCCCGGCGGAAACGGCACGATGTATTTCAAGGTGGTGCCCGGCTTGGGAAAATCCTGCGCCCAGGTGGGCGGGCTCACCAGGCCGGTGGCTGCGGCCAAGCCAGATAAAACCAGGTCACGTCTTTGCATGGGGACTCCTTGAGGGGGATTGAATTACTACGATTTTAATAGCTGATTGAGCAATGAATTCATGGGCTGGGGATGGGTTTCGTTGCTAAACCGGAGGAATCGATATGCGCACATCGGGCGATGCCGGAAACCACAAAGGCACCCATTCACATCCAAAACATCGAACGGATGGGTCTGATTAAATGGGCGTAATTGGGTGTAGTATTGGTTGATGTTTCAACTGAGCACCTTGCGTATCACGCCCGAAATCCTCAATTCGGTCGCAAGAATAGACGAGTTCAAGGGCACATGGCGTGCATTGGGCGCTTTGGCACCTGACCGGCTGTATGCGCTACGCCGGGTGGCCACCATCGAAAGCATTGGTTCGTCCACCCGCATTGAAGGCAGCAAGCTGTCGGACCGTGAAGTGGAGAAACTCTTGTCGGGCTTGGTCTTGCAAACCTTCGCAACACGGGACGAGCAGGAGGTGGCGGGATACGCCCAGGTGATGGATTTGGTGTTCAGCGCCTGGAAAGACATCCTTTTCAACGAAAACCACATCAAGCAGCTACACCAAACCCTGCTACACCACAGCGACAAAGACGCGTGGCATCGCGGGCAATACAAAACCAACAGCAATAGCGTGGCCGCATTTGCCGAAGACGGTGCACAAATTGCAGTGGTGTTTGAAACAGCCACGCCGTTTGACACGCCCCGTTTGATGACTGAGTTGGTCACCTGGGTGAATGCGCAGCGTGAGGCTGCCCAACTGCACCCGCTGTTGGTCGTTGCGATTTTTGTGGTGGTTTTTCTGGAAATTCATCCGTTCCAGGACGGCAACGGCCGCCTCAGCCGTGTGCTGACCACCTTGCTGTTGCTGCAGGCGGGCTACGCCTATGTGCCCTATAGCTCCCTGGAAAGCGTGATCGAGCTGAACAAGGAAAGCTACTACCTGGCCCTGCGTCAAACCCAGGGCACCATTCGAACCCCAGCGCCCAGCTGGCAACCTTGGCTGGCGTTCTTCTTGCGTTCCCTGGTCGAGCAGGTGCGAAGACTGCAAAAAAAAGTGGAGCGAGAAAAAATCGTGCTGGCCAACTTGCCAGAACTGTCCTTGCAGATCGTCGAATTTGCAGGCGAGCATGGACGCATCACCATTGGCGACGCCATCAAACTCACCGGTGTGAGCCGGAACACGTTGAAGCAGCATTTCCGAAATCTGGTTGCCAACGGGCAACTGCAGCAGCACGGAAGTGGGCGCGGCGTCTGGTACAGCTTGCAGTGAGTCAGAACTCGGCTACTAGGGGTAGAACTTGACACCATTTTGGTGTGCTTTGAACACTACTGGATTGATAGCTGCTCGAGCAATGAATTCCTGGGATAAGGTCGGATTTCATCAAAAATGAGCGATGAAAGCGAGGCACCCCAAGACTACAAATCCAAAAAACCCAGCAAACGCCTGGCCGCCATCGAAGCTCTGGCCTTTGGCATCATTCCCCAAGACCCCAGCCGCGACGAATACCGCCAGGGCCAAACCCTGGGCCCGGCCTACAAACGCTGGTTTCGCGCCAAGTTCTTCCAGCAATACCGCCTGTTCTTCCGCTACCACGCCGCCAGCAAAATCATTGTGTACGCGTGGGTGAATGACGAAGACAGTTTGCGCGGGTACGGGAGCGGGGACGACGCGTACCGCGCGTTCGGGAAAATGCTGAAGGCGGGGAATCCGCCGGATGATTTGGGAGGGGTTGGTTGGGCAAATCAAACAGTAAGGTTATTAAAAAAAAGCCACCGAATTGTGGCCACTCGAAGTGGCCACAATTCACGTTTAGGTTTTTACTTGGTCCAAAGATCCTGAATATGTTTTGCCACATCAGGACTTAGTCCTTGCCAAGCAGCGACGTTGCGCGTTGTATCGATAACAATCAAGCTATCGTTTTGATCCATCGCTGGCCTAATGCGCTGAACCGCTTGCTCGGCGCTAAGTGTGGACTTAACGTACCAGAGTGATTTCTGCACTTTTGCCCAAATTCCGATCGATTTGATTGCATTGATAACGGCTGCGTAGTTCTGGCCGGGATCGTTGAGGTCGTAAGAAACGAATAGGTTGTTACTCATAGTCAGTCTTAGCCTTTCGGGGGATGTGGATCATTGCCGTGGCTGTCTCGCGAGCGAATGGTTCCGTCGGCACGATGAATGAAGAGTTCAGCCCCTTGGTTTTGACTGATGCCGCGGGCCCGGTCAATTGCTTGCTGTTGCTTATCAAAAACCTCGGTTACGCGACTTGAGCCGCTACGACGGATAGCCCATCCGCTGGGATGAGGCACAACATGTTGAGAAGACTTGGAAGACATTGAAATTTCCTTAAACTGGTTAAACAAGGCGTCGAAGACGCTCATAGACACCTTCGACGTTGCGAAGGGCGCCAACACTCAATGGAGCGGATCGGGCTACTTGAGCCGAGTTAGCGGTGTACGCACAACATAAATCCTCGCAATCCGAGCGGAATTCATGTCGACCCAGTTCGCGGTAAACTCAAGGGCTGTCTCCCCAGACTGCCTTAGGAAATCCACGACGGATTGACAAGCCATCGATTGCTCAACTCGATGGAGCAAGGGCCGAAGCCTTCGGGTTGTCGGCCCTTGCTGCTTTTACAGCGCCCGAAAGCGTTAGCACTGTAACATGGAGAGTGCCAGCTCCGCAATGAAGAACACGTTTTCCATTGAAAACCTGTTGATAAGTCCTATTTTGTGATTTTGGTTGACATTTTTTCGCATACAAAGCATAGTCACAACTATGGTTGATTTTGATTTTTATGTTCAATTTGGGCAGCGTGTCCGATATTTTCGCCGTCACCTGCGACTGAGTCAGGAAAGGCTTGCGGACATGACTCAGATAGGGAGAGCGACAGTTGCGTCCATCGAAAGTGGGCGCCAAGCGGTAGCTTTGCATCAGGCAATTAAGCTGAGTGAAGCGCTTAAAGTAGACATTGCGCAGCTTGTCAATGCTCCCAAATCATCCGAAATTTCCAGTTTAGGCAACGTACTTGCAGACCAAGACCTTCAAATTTTGGAACAGCTCCGTGCTGAACTGGTATGAAAACTCGCGCGACCATAGAAGAATTGGCTGGCAGTCTTCGAGTTAAAGCAAACCAATTGAGCATCCCCGTAGATCCGGTTGAGGTAGCCGAACATCTTGGCTGTCGTGTGGTAGTAAGGGATTTCTCAGAGGACTTGTCTGGAGTTTTACTGCGGAACGGGGCCGAGAAAGTTATCGCAGTTAGCGCATCTGATGGACCACTTCGAAGGCGATTTACCATCGCCCACGAGTGTGGACATTTAGCGTTGAATCACGCTGGCGAAGTATTTATCGACAAACAGGTCGTCAATCGTAGAGACGGAAATTCATCGCTTGCGATTGACGAGCAAGAGATTGAAGCAAATCAGTTCGCGGCATCACTTTTGATGCCACGCAAAGAGATTGTCCAACAGCTGGATCAGCTGATTCAAACATACAAAATGCGTGCGGTTCTCATTGAACTGATGGCCAGCAAATTCAAGATAAGCAAGCCAGCGATGGAGTATCGCCTTGTCAACTTAGGGCTTATTGCGTCCCCTGATGATGGGGAATAGCTTCGAATGACGCGTGGGACAACAGTCTTTCGACGGTAGCTTGCAACCCCTCCACCGTCACGTCAGAAGCCCCCACCGCCTCCCCCACATTCAACCCCACCCGGCTCAAAACCCCCCGCCGAAACGGCCGTACCATCGCGCCGCCTTGCTCCACCCGGCTGAAAAACGAGCCCCACAGATTCGTCAGCGCCATCGGTATCACCGGCGGCTGCAGGCCTTCTTTCCCAGCCTCTTCCAGAATTTTCATGATGCCGCCCTTGAACGGCTGCAGCGTGCCGTCTTTGGTGATGCCGCCTTCGGGGAAGATGGCCAGCAAGTCACCCTCGCGCAGCACCTGGGCTGATGCGGCGAAGGCGGCTTCGTAGGCTGCCGGGTCTTCGGCTCGGGGGGCGATGGGAATGGCTTTGGCGAGCTTAAACAGGGCACCGAGCACCGGGATTTTGAAGATGCGGTGGTCCATGACGAAGCGGATGGGGCGGGGGCTGGCGGCCATTAGCAGCACGGCGTCGATGAAGCTGACGTGGTTGCACACCAAAATGGCGGCACCCTGGGTGGGGATGTTGTGGTCGCCAGTGATTTTGAAGCGGTAGACCAGGCGCGAGGCCACCCAGGCCACGAAGCGCAGCAGGTACTCGGGTACCAGCATGAAGATGTAAAACGCCACCACGGCGTTGGCCAGGCCCACCAGCAAAAAGATGGTGGGAATACTCACCTTGGCAGCCAGCAGGGCACCGGCGATCACGGAGCTTGCGATCATGAACAGGGCGTTCAGGATGTTGTTGGCCGCGATGATGCGGGCGCGGTGGGTGGGCTGGCTGCGCAGCTGGATCAGGGCGTACATGGGCACGCTGTACAGGCCGGCAAACAGGCTGAGCAGGGCCAGGTCGGCCAGCACGCGCCAGTGAGCACTCATGCTCAAAAACTGGCCGATGCTCAGGTCGTTGTTGGGCGGCAGGCCGCGCGAGGCAAAGTACAAGTCAATGGCAAACACGCTCATGCCAATTGCGCCCAGCGGCACCAGGCCGATTTCGACGTGGCGTTTGCTCAGAACCTCGCACAGCAGCGAGCCGGTGCCGATGCCAATCGAAAACACCACCAGCAGCAGCGACGCCACTTGCGCATTGCCGTGCAGCACCTCTTTGGCAAAGCTGGGGAACTGGCTTAAAAACACCGCGCCGAAAAACCACATCCAGCTGATGCCCAAGAGCGAGCGAAACACCACCAGGTTGCCATGCGCCAGTTTCAGGTTGCGCCAGGTCTCAGACAACGGGTTCCAGTTGATGACCAGGCCGGGGTCGGTGGCCGGTGCTTTTGGGATGTATTGGGCAACTGCGCGGCCCAGCACGGCCAACAACACGCAGGCAATGGCCACGTCGCGGTGCCCCGTTTCAGGTATGGCCACCAGCAGGCCACCAGCCACATTGCCCAGCAAAATGGCCACAAAGGTGCCCATCTCCACCATGCCGTTGCCACCGGTGAGTTCGCGTTCATTGAGCACCTGCGGCAGGTAGGCAAATTTCACCGGGCCAAACAGGGTGGAGTGCACGCCCATTAAAAACGTGCATAGCAGCAGCACGGGCACGTTGTCGGTGGCAAAGCCGAAAGCGGCAATCGCCATGATGCCGATCTCGATGTTTTTGACGAAGCGGATCATGGCCGTTTTGTCGTACTTGTCGGTCAGCTGCCCGGCGGTGGCCGAGAACAGCAAAAACGGCAGGATAAACAGCGCCCCAATCACCAGCCCCGCCATCGCAGGCGGCAGCCACTGCACCTGCAGCTGGTAGGTGACCATCACGGTGAAGGCGAACTTGAACAGGTTGTCGTTGGCCGCGCCGGAAAACTGCGTCCAGAAAAACGGGGCGAAGCGGCGCTGCTTGAGCAAGGCAAACTGGTTGGGGTGGGCGTGCGGATCGGGTGCGGGCGAAGCGGCGATGGTTGTTGTCATTTGTGGATCCCGGAGGTTCTGGTGATGCTACTCAATTTGTAGCTGCTTGAGCAATAAATTCGTGGGCTGAGCGCAGTTTTGATCCCGCCAGCGGGTGAAAGATATTCAGGGGTTGGGCACAGGGACAAGAAACGGCTCCTCAAAGTGATGGGAACCGCAGTGTGCATAGCCTGGGGGGCTTCGTGGTAGCGGTTTTTCGTGAGGCTACCGGGCTTGCCTTTTGGGTATTGAGCAACGATACCGTTCAGCCGCTTTAGGCCTTCAGGTCGTCGGCGCGATCACCCCAATGCGCCGCAGAAACAGGCATTACCGCAAGAAACGGCCGTCGCTGGAGACCATGGTGATGTCGACAAAAGAAGAGCCATGCCGAAGCTGCGATGAGTAGCGCAGATCGAAGCCGCCCAGATCGAGTCGGCTCATGTTCTCCATCGCGGTCACGAAGCTTTCGCGCGTCGGGTTCTTGCCTGCGGCGCGCAGACCCTCCACCATCACCCGGGCGCTGACATAACCCTGCATGGTGTTGTAGTTCAGCTCCTCGATACCCATGGCTTTCATGGCCGCCTGGTACTCCCGGGACACACGGGTGCCGGTGGCCCATGGGTAGGGCATGGTTTGCGTCACCATGATGCCTTTGACACCCGCCACGCCCAGGCCTTTGGTCAGGCCGTCAACATCCGCAACGGACAACAAGTAGAACTGCCCGGTACCGCCACGCTTGCGGTAAGCAGAGATGAAGTCCAGCGTCCCTTTGCCCGCACTGGCCAGGATGATCACGGAGGGATTGGCCTTGAGCATGGCACTGACGGCCGCTTCCACATCGCTACCGTTGGATTCCATCGGTACCACTGCGGCGGGTGACAGTTTGTGCTTTTGCATGGCTGTTTGAGCACCCGCCAGACCGTCTTTGCCAAACGCACTGTTGAGGTACATCACACCAATCGATTTGATGTTTAACGTGACCATGTGATCAATCATCTTTTCAATTTCACGGACGTAGCTTGCTGTGACAGAGAAGTAATAGCGCCGGTTCTCCTTGCGCAGCGAATCGGCACCGGTGTACGGCCCTAGCAACGGCACCCGTTCTCTCTCTGCAATTTCAATCGCGGCCCCGGTGATCGGAGTCCCAAACACACCAAGGAGCGCGAACACATTGTCTTCCTTGATCAGCTTGTTGACATTAACGACCGCCTTGTCAACGGTGTAATCGTCGTCCAGCGAGAGCAACTTGATTTTTCGTCCGTTGACGCCGCCTTTGGCGTTCACTTCATTCAGATGCGCATTGATGCCCAAGGTAAAGGCCGTCGCCAAAGGCCCGAAAGGCCCCTTGGTTGGCGCAGTCTGGCCCAGCAAAATGGTGGTGTCCGTGATGCCGGACTGTGCATTCGCGCCCGTTGAAATAGCAACAACGAGAAAAAACTTGGCAACCGCCTGAATGAAACCCCTGTACATAAACATGTCTCCACGTGAGTGAGCTCAGATTTGGCTATTTAGTGTAAGCGTAGAAATGCGCCGCCCACCACAGAGGTGGGCCTGAGTGTCGGCCAATCGCTCAGAAGTGGGTACGCCAGAGTGCTTGCGTCAGCCTGATCGCCGGCCGGGCAAAATGCGTCAGGGTTTGCTGGTTTGCACGGGTTTCTCTTGTATGGCTCCGCGGTAGCTGCAATGCTATTGAATTTATAGCTATTCAAGCAATAAATACATGGGCTGACGAACGGTTTGACCCTATTTTTTGAGGGCAAGCAGGCGAGAGTTGACGGTGTGCATTTGAGTGCTCGGTTGTTTATTTGCTCGCTGGCGGGTCATTTGTAGTGCATACAGCACCGGCCACGCCGCCAGGCTGGCCATCACATGCTTGAGGTTGTGGCCCGACACCCAGCCTGCGGTGAGTTCATACACCTGATGGTCAGCCAGCTCCAGTCCCTTGGCCACAGCATAAAAAACCAGCACCCAGCCCCAGCGCACGGCCAGTGCACCTGGCAGCGGCTGGCAGCGGGCCAGCCAAAGCAGCACCAACATGCCGCCAAATTGCACCACTGCCCAAGCCAGCACATTACCGCTGGCAGCCCAGGCCCACACGCTGGTGGCTCCTGCCAGTAGCAGCAACGGGGCCGTGACTAACCCGGCGCGAGCACTGACGCGGTCGGCCACGGCCAGCGCCAGCAGACCGGCAAACGCCACCACCATGCCCAGGCGGTCAACGGCCAAGCTGGCGTCATCCGGTGCCCAGTGGTAGTAGGCCGAGCCCGCCGCCGTGACCAGCAGCCCTACAAAAAAGAGAGCGCCTGTAGCAAGCTGCGACTGGGCTATAGCGGTATTTGACCTTGAAAACAGCGGCACCAGCCGCCACAAGCCCGCCAGGCCCAGCAGGGCAAACGGCAGGTTGGTCAACACATCCAGCGCATGCGGAATGCCGCCCCACAGCGCCTGATCGGCAAAAGCGTGTTGGTCGCCGGGCTGCACCAGCGGCGGGCCAAACACAGCCAGCGCGCCCAGGGCGACGAACACGAGAAGCAAGCCCCATTCGCGGCGGCGGGTGGGGGTGTGTGAATGAGCGGTCAGACGGGTCAAGGCGGGCTCCTGTGGGTTGCAGATGCCGCAGTGTCGGCAAGCCCCGGCTTGCCGTGGGCGTTTGCTGTGGCCAGGCTGCTTGACTTGTCTTTTTGGTATTGTGTGGTGATACTTTTGCTGCTCCCGTTTCCACGTTTTTCTTCTCAAGGACTCACCATGGCCAAAGATTTTTCACAAATGGAAGACTCCAACCGCAGCGCCAATGCGGACATTCACAGCGTGTCAGACCCCTCGCGGCGCATTTTTGTGCGCGGCGGCGTGGCCACCGCGGTCAGTGGCTTGCTGGCACCGCTGGCGTTGAACGGTTGCGCCAGCAGCCCCATGCCTGCCAGCCCGCAACCGGCAGCAGCTGCGACATCGGCTCGTGCAGCGACGGCGACCACCGCGGGCGTTCAGGGTATGGGCCGGCAGATCGGCTTTCGCAGCGTGGGCATGGCCGCGCAAGACAGCATCGTGGTGCCCCAGGGCTACACCGCCCGTGTGCTGTACCGCTGGGGCGATGCGGTGGGCCTGGCCGGCAACATGCCTGCCTTCAAGATGGACGCCAGCAACACCGCTGCCGAGCAGGCGGCGCAGGCCGGTATGCACCACGACGGCATGCATTTTTTCCCGCTGGACGGCAGCAGCCAGCGCGGCCTGCTGGCCATGAACCATGAATACTCAGACGACGGCCTGCTGCACCCCGACGGCATGAAAACCTGGAGCGCCGAAAAAGTGCGCAAGGCCATCAACGCGCACGGCGTGTCGGTGATCGAGGTGCAGGCCCCGCCCGGCCCCAACGCTGCGTGGACGGTGGTGCGCCCCTCGCGCTACGCCCGGCGCATCACCAGCGCCACGCCCATGCGCGTGGCCGGCCCCGCTGCCGGTCACGCCATGATGCGCACCGCCGCCGACCCGGCAGGCACGCAGGTGCTGGGTACGGTGAACAACTGTGCACATGGCTACACGCCCTGGGGCACCTACCTGACCTGCGAAGAAAACTTTGTGAACTACTTCAGCGGGCCCGACCAGCCCGATGCGCACCAGCGCCGCTGGGGCCTGCGCAAAGGCGGCGCGGGCTACCGCTGGCACGAGCATGAGGAGCGCTTTGACGCCGCCAAGCACCCCAATGAGCTCAACCGCTTCGGTTGGGTGGTGGAAATCGACCCGATGGACCCGACCAGCACACCGGTCAAGCGCAGTGCCCTGGGCCGCGCCGCGCACGAGGGTGCCGCCGTGAGCACCACGGCCGATGGCCGTGCGGTGCTGTACATGGGTGAAGACGCACGCTTTGAATACATCTACAAGTTCGTCAGCCGCGATGCCATCAAGCCTGGCGGTTTTGCGGCCAACCGCGACCTGCTGGACCACGGCACCCTGTATGTGGCCAAGTTCAATGCCGACGGCAGCGGCCAATGGATGGCGCTGACGCACGGCCAGGGGCCGTTGACAGCAGCCAACGGGTTTGCGGACCAGGGCGAGGTGGTGATCAAGTCTCGCCAGGCCAGCGACGCGCTGGGTGCCACCAAGATGGATCGCCCGGAGTGGACCGCTGTCGACCCGATCAGCAAAGAGGTGTATTGCACGCTGACCAACAACAGCTCGCGCGGTGCCGACGGGCAGCCCGGCGTCGACGCGGCCAACCCCCGCGCCAACAACAGCATGGGCCAGATCATTCGCTGGAAAGAAGCCGGCGACCTGGACGCCACCCGCTTCAGCTGGAACCACTTTGTGCTGGCTGGTGACCCCCAGCTTGCGCGCGCCGAGGCCAAAGGCAATATCAGGGGCGATACGTTTGGCAGCCCCGATGGCTTGTGGGTGGACGGCCGCGGCGTGCTGTGGATTCAGACCGACGTCAGCACCTCGGCAATGGGCAAGGGCGACTACGTCAACCTGCCCAACAACCAGATGCTGGCCTGCGACCCCACGGGCACGGCAGGCGGCGGCAACGACATTCGCCGCTTCCTGCTAGGCCCCGCCGGTTGCGAAGTGACGGGGGTGGTGACCACGCCCGATCACAAAACCATGTTTGTCAACATCCAGCACCCCGGCGAGTCGCCCAGCGAGCGCAGCGACCCCGATCAGCCCATGCGTTTTTCCAAGTGGCCCGACGATGGCCGCCCCCGCTCGGCCACGGTGGTGATTACCAAGAATGATGGTGGGGTGATTGGCACTTGAAACCATGACAGATGACGGTATTCATCATCTGTCATGGCCGCCCAGCGCCGTCATACATCATTAACCCATGAGCACGACCGCCGACCTGGTCTTGGCCCTGAAAAAGGAGCTGAAGTCTGCCCAGATGACCTATGCCGACCTGGCGTTGGCGCTGGGCATGGCCGAGAGCAGCGTCAAGCGCATGCTGGCCAAGGGCGACATGCCGCTGTCGCGCATTGACGCGATGTGCCGGGCCTTGAAAATTGACTTTGCCGACCTGGCCCGCCGGGTGGCCGACGCGCAGCCCCTGCTGCACGAAATGACCCAGGAACAAGAGCGCGCGGTGGTGGCCGACAAGAAGCTGCTGCTGTGTGCGATTTGCGTGCTCAGCCAGTGGACGCTGGAGCAGATCACCACGCAATACCTGCTCAGCCAGGCCGAGGGCATCAAATACCTGGCGCAGCTGGATCGCATCGGCATCATTGAGCTGCGGCCCCTGAACCGCTACCGCCTGAAGCTGGCCAAGGCCTTTCGCTGGCGGCCGCACGGCCCGGTGATGAACTACTTTCGTGAAAACGCGGTGCTGGACTATTTTTCAGGCGGCTTTGACAGCGTGGGCGAAGGCGTGCTGCTGGTGCACGGCTCCATCAGCGCCGGCCTGGCCCCCTCGTTTTTGGACCGGCTGCAGCGCGTGGCCCAAGACTTTGCGCAGCAGCACCAGGCTGATCAGAAACTGGCTGAAAAAGACAAGGCCGGCTACACCTTGCTACTGGCCATGCGCAGCTGGGAGTTTGAAGCTTTCGCGTCGCTCAGACGCAGTTAACAGGCTCTGCGGCCTTGCGCCGCAACCACTTCAGATCAGGCTGCTGGGGCCGGTTTCCAGAATGCGCGATGACTGTGGCCGGGTGCGCACCTTGCCGGGCATCAACTCTTCCATGGGCCGCGCGCGCCGCGCCTGGAATTTTTGCTCCGGCTCTTCCGGCTCAAATTCCGAGACCATGCTTTGCGTGACGCGGGTGCGGCCTGCGTCGCGCCCCGGGCGCTGCAGGGCCTGGCGCATTTCGCGGCGCAGCAGGCTGCTGGTGCGCAGCCAGTAGTCAGCGCGCTGGATTTGCCGGGCCCGCTTTTCAGGTGACAGGGCCGTGGCGGCCAGGCTGTCGTCCGAGCTGGTAGGCAATACCACCCAGCCCGGTGGGCCCTTGCGGGCGTCAAAGTGGCGCCACAGGGCCTCGTAGCTGTCTTTCACCCGCAGCGCGGTGTCGCGGTTGCGGGCGCTGTAGCGGTAGGGCCAGCCCTTGAGCTGGTGCCAGCGTGGGTCCAGCCCCACCAGGTGCAGGCCCCAGTGGCGTGCCAGCTCCTGCATCACCCGCACCATGAGCACCGGCGCTTTCCAGCCTTGCAGGGCTTGCGCCATCTCGACGGGTGACAGGCGCAGCGACGGATGGCGCTGACCACGCATGCCGCCAATCACCAGCGAGGCTTCGCCTTCGACCCGAAAACGGCTGAAGGCCACCACTGCGACATCGAGTGCACGCGTCATGTGCTGCACATCGGGTGCGCGGCGCACCGACAGCGACAGCAGCAACTCGCCTTCGGGGCTGTTCACGGGCGCACGGGTCAGTTGCAGGCGCATGTGCTCGTAACCGGGCAGTGGCGGCAACTCCACCAGCACCAGCGGCTGGTCGCTGTTTAACTGGGCCAGCGGACCGGGTTGAAACGCGGCCTCCATCCAGTCCATGCCATCAATCAGCTGGGACACGCGCTCTTGAATGCTGGTCAAGCGGTTCACATGGGGCTGCACCGCGCGCAGGTACTCCCCTTCCAGGTCATCCAACATGCCCCGGCTGTGTAGTTCGTGTACCACACCCATCCAGCGTTTCATTTCGTTGGGATGAACCACCACGGCATACAGCGCCCTTGCCACCAGACGCAGACGGCTCCACTGCCCACTGCGGGTCGGCGTGGAAGCCGCCCACAAAATGCCCTTCCAGGGGCTGGGTTTGCGGCTGTACGTGGCGAACGCACCGGGGGGCGCTGGGGTGGACATAGTTGACAACGTTAGGGTTTTCCGAAATGGACAGCCTCACACTGTAGAACATAGACCTACACCCGGCAAGCCCCTCAGCGGACAAGAGGAGCGATTTGCGGCTCAGGCGGGCATGGCAAACACCGTGAGCACGCCGGTGTAGCCATACAAATGGTGGCGCGCGATTTCGCCGCCTGCAAAAAAACCGACCAGCGGCACATCGCCCAGCGCCCGGCGCACGATTTGCAATTCGGCGCTAGGAGCGCCGAAATGCGGCCCCCCACGCCCGGCGCAGCTGATGTAGACCGCGCCGGCCATGCGGTGCGCCGGGTTGGGCAGGGCGTCCGGCGCGTCGGCGACCATTGACGCGGCCACCGACAAGGCCATTTCCTGCGGTTCCAGCTCTTCGCGGATCTCGGCGCAAATGCGCATCAGATCGGCGCGCGCAGCGGCTGCATGGCGCTGGCAAAACGCCAGCTGCATGCCTGGGCGCACGCGCGCGGCGATGGCCACGCCATTGCGGGTGGGGTCCAGCCCAATGATGTGGCGCACCTGCGTGTCGCTGCCAAAGTTGCCGGTGCGCGAGACCATGGCCCCACCGCCGGCGTCGGCCGGGTCGGTCAGGCCTACCAGGGTGGCGCGCACCTTGGCCAGTGCGGCGCGTGGCTCGTTGAGCGAAATGCCCAGATCGTCCATCAGCACTTGTAGCGCAGGCTGGCCGTCCAGCGCCAGCACCACGTGCTCGTCGGCTTCGGTGATCTCGTGCACCGGCGCAATCGGCAGGCAGCCTTGCGTGACGCGCGAAACCAGGTTCACCCCCTCGCCAAAGGCCACGCCCGACAGACCGCCGCTGAACACGCCGCTGGCTGCGCCCTGGCCTTTGATGTTGCCGTTGCCACCCACCGCAAACTGCACTGCCGGGCCGCGGCTGGACGCCAGGCCGCCAAACAGGTAGCCGGTGGCGGTGCGCTGGGCCAGCTCGGCGATCAGCTCGCCCATGTCGGGCGTGTTGCCATCGGCATGAATCAGCGCGGTGTGCGGCTCAAACCCCATGCCAGGGCCCGTGCCCAACGGGGCCACGCCTGAAAACACGCGGTATTGGTCAGCCGGCAGGGCGCACAGCATGACCGACAGCGCGGGCTCGTCGATGTATTCCACATTGCTGGCGGCCACACCCACGCCGACCGTGCCCGACCAGTCGGTCACTTCGGGCAGCTCGGCGCTCAGGTGGTCCAGGATTTGCTGCGCTGACGCGGCAAAGTGGTCGGTGATGTACAGCAGGCCCAAGGTGGGTGCGGCGGCAAAACCCGGCAGCGCCATCTGGGCGCGCAGTTGCGCCAGCACCAGCGCGCAGGCAAAGCGCCACTGGGGGTGGGTGGCATGGGCACTGGGAAAGAGTTTCATGGCTGGCTCAATGACAGATGACAAATGACTTGGGCTGCGCATTCAATGACCTCATCACCGGGCCTGGCTGGTAGGCGTCATCTGTCATGGCCGCACAGCGCCGTTATCTGTCATCGTGTGGTTTTGCGCGCGGCCTTGGTGGCCGGTTTGCGAACGGTTTTAGCAGCCGATTTAGCGGCATTTGTGCCTCTCGTGCTGGTTGGTTGTGTTCCACCAGCTACGCTTTTTGTAGCAGCCTTGGCCATGCCAGTGGCGGTTTTGAAAGCGCCTCGGGCCAGGTTTTTGGTCGCGTCCATGGTGTTCTGGCGGGCCACGTCTTTCATGGCACCGGCGGCAATCTGCTGGAACTGCTGGGTCAGCGACCCCCACCACTGCAGCGGATCGACCACGCCTTTGACGCCGTTTTTCTCGGCCGTCTCGTTCACCTTATCAGTGACCTTTTGCACGCTGGCAACCACCGTGTCGGCGGCTTTGAGCTTCAAGGCATTGGCCACATCGCCCATGTTGAAGTTCATGCCCTTCAGCGTGGCCAGGGTCATTTTTTGCACTTCCAGCGCCTGGATGGTGGCGCCCAGGGCCTTGGAGTTCTGGTCGAGCCAGAAATGCACGGCCTTGAGTTCTTCGATGCGCTTTTCCAGGTCTTCCACATTCAGGGTGGGCGCGACCCAGTTGGACAGATTGGGCAGCTGCGGAATGTTCTGCGAGGCGCCCTTGGCGATGTTTTGCAGAAAGTCAAAACCGGGCACAAATTTGCCAAAGCCAGAGGTTGAATCGCTCATAAACACTCCAAAAAGTAGACGGGCTTCGCCAGCTTACCCCACCGCGCCGGGTGGTGGTTGTGACAGGTTTTACCCCTTAATCACCCATTTAAACGTCAAAATCCTCAGCAGCCCTTATAAATACTGCTCAAACAGCTATGTTAATCATAGCGATTTTATTAGGCAACCGCTCAACCTGTCCACGCCCATCAGGCCCGGCTGGCCGCGCGCAGCGCCCACAGCACCCCCGCCACCAGCAATGCCATGCCCAGTACCGTGAAAGCCCCCGGCCAGTGGCCGCGCAGCACGAAAACATAGACGAGGGCCGCCAGGGTTTCAAACACGATGAGCTGGCCGGCCAGCTGGGTGGGCAGCCGCTGGCTGGCTTCGTTCCAGCACACGGTGCCCAGCCAGGAGGCCAACAGGCCGGTGGCCAGCATCAGCCAGATGAAGCGCTCGGGTGTGGGGCCGCCGGGTAGGCTCAACGACTGACCTGACAGCGTGTTGTACACACCGAACGCGGCAACGCCCAGCAGCGCCAGCGGCAAGGTGGCCACGCCTTGCGCGGTGGCCCAGGTGCGCGGGCTGCGGTCCGCATGGTGGCGCAACCAGGCGGCATTGCGCAACGGGTACCAGGTCCAACAGGCCACGGCACCCACGGCCAGCAGCGCGCCCAGGCCGTAACGGCCCCAGTCCACACCCGCCTGGCTTTGCTGCTGAAGGTGCTGCATTTCCGTGTGGTTCACCAGGCCAATGCCGGCCGCAATCAACAGCAGCGATGGCCCCAGCCTCGCCCAAGGAAACGACCGGCCGCTGCCGCGCTGCTCGCGGGCGTTGGCCACCAGCGCAATCACCACCGGCAGCGTGCCAATGATCACGGTAGGCAGCGGCCCACCGGCACGTTGAATGGCAGCGGCCAGGCAAAGGTAGTACAGAAAATTGCCCACCGCGGTGAGCTTGATCGCCTCGATCCAGTCAGCCCGCGTCAATCGTACAAGCGCCGCCCGATCCAACCACGCCAGCGGCAAGGCAATCAAGCCAAACGCCAGGTAGCGCCCCACCGACAGCACAGCCGCCGGGTAATCTGGTAGCAGCAGTGGAATAACAAAAACCAGGCCCCAGACGGCTCCGGCCATGAGTGCGAACAGGGTGCCTGTCCAGAGTTTGATGGCGTGATGTTGCATGCGATGCACTGTGAGCCCGACCAGCGATGCCGTCTTGCACCAGATTGCGGTCTAGCTTCTGGATGAATGCAGAACAGAACACAGAGGCACAGAGACAAAGAGACACAGAGACACAGAGGGAAGAGGGAAGAGGGAAGAGGAGATTTTCCTGAACTCTCTTGAATGTCTGAGCACTGCCATCTCTTCTTACCTCTGTGCCTCTGTGTTCTGTTTTATTGGGGTATGGTGCCCGACTGAAAAACCTGCCGCTGGTAGCGCCCCGGCGTGAGGCCATAGCGCTGGGCAAAGCAGCGTGTCAGGTGCGACTGGTCGGTCAGGCCTACGGCGGCGGCCACCTGGGCCAGGGGTTCGCCGCGGGCCAGCTGCTGTTTGGCGGCGAACAGGCGCAAGGCCATCAGCATCTGGTGCGGCGTGGCGTGGTGGCGGGCCTTGAACATGCGCAGAAAGTGAAAGGGGCTGAGCTGGGCGATGCGGGCCAGGTCGTCCAGCCGCAGCGACTGATCCAGATGGGCGCGCATGTAGTCAGTGACCCGACGGAAATCGTCACCCGCTTGCTGCGCCCGCGCCGGGGGTGTACGGGCGTGGGGGCGCAACTGCTCCACCAGCAGCAGCAAAGCGCTGTCAAAAGCCAGCGGCTCGGTGTGCGTCCACAGCGCCTGCAGCAGGTGGCTGACGCGGCGCGCCCGCACCGCGTCTTGCGCCACTGCTTGTGCAAACCACCAGCCGGGCTGGCCGGTTATGTCGGTCAGCACATCGGCGTCGATGTACACCATGCGGTAGCGCCAGCCGCCGGGGGTTTCGGCCTGGCCGGTGTGCAACTCGTCGGGGTTCATCAGCACCAGCGAGTCACGCGGTGCCAGGTGCTCGCTGCCCCGGTAGCGAAAACGCTCCACACCCGACTCAATCGCACCCAGCCCAAAGGCCTGATGCGTGTGCGGCTCAAACGCCTGGCGCACGATGTGGGCGCGGTACAGCTCCACACCGGTGCGGTGGGCGGGACGAGCAAACTGGGCGCTGTCGGGAGTGCAGTGGGTGTGAAGAGGGGCGTCAATACGCATGGAGTGATGATCGCATGCGTGCAGCGATTGCCCTGGGTACAAAAACGCTGGACAAACACGCGCCATCGAGCGCGCCCGTCGTCACACCACCCGGCAAATCTTCAGCATGTTCGTGCCGCCCGGCGCGCCCATGGGCTCGCCGCAGGTGATGGCATACACGTCGCCGCTGCTGACAATGCCGCGTTTGATCAGATGACCTTCGGCTTGCACCAGCGCAGTGTCGCGGTCCACGCTGGTGTCCATCAGCAGGGGGCGCACGTTGCGGTACAGCGCCATTTTTCGCTGCGTGGTCACGCGCGGCGTCAGGGCGTAGATGGGCACGTGGATGCGGTGGCGGCTCATCCATAGGGCTGTGGAGCCGCTGTCGGTGAGTGCCACGATGGCTTTGGCGCCCAGGTGGTGGGCGGTGAACAGCGCGCCCATGGCAATCGACTGGTCGATGCGGTCAAAGGCCATGTCGGTGAAGTCGGCGTCCAGCTTCACGTCTTCGGCTTTTTCGGCTTCCAGGCAGATGTTGGCCATCTCCAGCACGGTTTCCAGCGGGTATTTGCCAGCGGCGGTCTCGGCGCTGAGCATCACCGCGTCGGTGCCGTCCAGCACGGCGTTGGCCACGTCGCTCACCTCGGCGCGTGTGGGCACGGGGTTGGTGATCATGCTCTCCATCATTTGCGTGGCGGTGATCACCACCTTGTCGCTCTCGCGGGCCATGCGGATCATGCGTTTTTGCAAGGCGGGCACCGCCGCGTTGCCCACCTCCACCGCCAGGTCGCCCCGCGCGACCATGATGCCGTCACTCGCATCCAGAATGGCTTGCAGGTGGGGAATGGCCTCGGCCCGTTCGATTTTGGCAATCATGCCGGGCTTGTGTCGCCACTCGGCACCGGCCACATTGCACAGCTGGCGGGCCATTTCCATGTCGGTGGCGGTTTTGGGAAAGCTCACCGCCACGTAGTCCGCCTGAAAGCTCATCGCGGTGCGAATGTCTTCCATGTCTTTGCCGGTCAGGGCAGGCGCGGTCAGGCCACCGCCTTGTTTGTTGATGCCTTTGTTGTTCGACAGCTCACCGCCCAGCTTGACGGTGGTGTGCACCTCTTCACCTTTGACGGCGTCGATGGTCAGCACAATCAAACCATCGTTCAACAGCAGCAAATCGCCTGCTTTCACATCGCGCGGCAGCTCTTTGTAGTCCAGCCCCACACCGTTGATGTCGCCCGGCTCGGTACGCGACGCGTCCAGCACAAACTTGGCACCGGGCTCCAGCATCACCTTGCCTTCAGCAAACTTGCCAACGCGGATTTTGGGGCCTTGCAGGTCAGCCATGATGGCCACCTCGCGGCCGGCGCGCTGGGCGGCAGCGCGCACCAGCGCGGCGCGGTCAATATGGTCTTGCGCCTTGCCATGGCTGAAATTCAGGCGCACCACGTTCACGCCAGCCTCAATCATTTTTTGCAGCAGCGCCGGGTCGCTGGACGCGGGGCCCAGGGTGGCGACGATTTTGGTGGCGCGGCGCGGCGCGGGGGTTTGGGTGTTTTTGTGGCGGTTGGGCAAAGCTGTCTCCTGTCGGTTAGAGCCGCATTCTCACCGCTGGGAGTTACAGCCGGGGTACAGACGTTTGTGATTTGCTATAGATAAAGAAGCTGTTTGAGCAATGAACCTATGGGTTGGTGGCCTGTTTGGCGTTGACGTTTAAGACGGTATCTGCCCCATTGCCCTCGGCGCATTCAATTTGAACGGATTTGTCGTGATGAAATGGTCGTGCTGCAAATTCAGCTGGATAAAAACGCAGATGTGCTGGTAGCATCCATAGTGCGTCAGGCAGACTAAAAAGTTGAATCACGTAGGTCTGAAAACCACAGTAATTGAGCAAAAAGCCATCACCATGCCACGACCAACTTATTTCGAGTTCTTCGCCGGCGGCGGTATGGCGCGAGCTGGCTTAGGCGAGCGTTGGCACTGTCTATTTGCCAACGATTTTGATTCGATGAAAGCCTCAACCTATGCCGCTAACTGGGGGGGTGAACACCTGCTGTGCGAGGATGTTGCCAAAATTCGAAGCTCGCAGCTGCCCGGTGTAGCTGACCTCGTATGGGCATCCTTTCCCTGTCAGGACTTATCACTAGCCGGAGCCTACCTCGGGCTGGGTGAGGCAGATTCAACTCAGAAGACTCGCTCCGGCACTTTTTGGCCATTCTGGGCACTCATGCGTGCACTAAAGCTGGAATGTCGATCTCCGCGCGTAATCGTTTTGGAGAACGTTTACGGAGCGCTCACATCGCGATCAGGCAAAGACTTCGCGGCGATTTGTTCAGCCATGTCGGGCTCAGACTACCGGTTTGGTGCCATCGTGGTGGACGCAGCCCGGTTCGTTCCGCAAAGTCGGCAGCGCGTTTTCTTTGTGGCCATTGAATCCTCTTTGGTCCCTGATGCTGATTTGCTCAGATCAGGACCATCGAACCACTGGCATCCGCGTGCACTAGTAGACGCGTACCGATTACTGTCGGAATCGGAGAAAAGAAACTGGTTATGGTGGAACCTGCCTGTTCCAAGACCACGTACGGTCGCTTTGGCTGACCTGATTGAAGAAGTGCCAACAGGCGTGGAATGGCATACAAGCGAACAAACAGCCGGGCTGTTGGCAATGATGTCGCCGCTGCATTTGGGAAAGGTAGCCGCCGCTCAGCTGGCAGGCAAGCGGCTAGTTGGCACACTGTACAAGCGCACCCGCCCTGACGCGGACGGTGTGAAACGTCAACGTGCAGAAATCCGTTTTGATGGGGTGGCAGGCTGCTTGAGAACCCCTGGCGGCGGTTCAAGTCGGCAAACTATTCTTGTTGTCGACGGTAAGCGTGTGCGTTCCCGCTTACTTTCTCCGCGAGAAGCCGCAAGACTGATGGGATTGCCTGACAGCTATAAGCTTCCCTCACGATACAACGACGCTTATCACGTCGCGGGAGACGGAGTCTGCGTGAATGTCGTGCGGTTTTTGGCGCAGCATTTACTACAGCCTCTGGTTGGGCAGCAAACAAAGGACTCGGTGCACACGCTTTCTGAGGGCGATGCATGGCAATTGATCCCGCGCTAAGACTGCCACGCCAGGCGCAACACTATTCACAGATCGTTGGCCATTTCCTGGCGGTGAAAAACTCGAAGGAAATTGCTGGTGCTATCCAAGCTCACTTTGAGCGGCTAGAGCGCTATCACGCGGAGCTGTTAGGGCTGGCAGTAGAAGTTGACGACGACATAAAAGAAAAGTAGTTGCCATCCAGCAGTGATAAGCCACCACTCTGGCCCCTCGTGCTTTTCAGAGACATTTGGGTCTGCGATCGGGCAGGCCGCCTGAAGCGCGCATGGCCGTTCCGGCCCGAGTCTTCCGTCATCAACTGGCCGACACCACAGCCCGCTTTTGCAAAATCTCAAACGCGGGCAGGGTTTTGCCTTCCAGCACCTCTAAAAACGCGCCGCCGCCGGTGGAGATGTAGTCCACGTCTTTTTCAATGCCGTATTTGGCAATGGCAGCCAGGGTGTCGCCGCCGCCTGCGATGCTGAAGGCTTTGGATTGCGCAATGGCCCGTGCAATGGTTTCGGTGCCGCCTGCGAAAGCGTCGAACTCGAACACGCCCACCGGGCCGTTCCACACAATCGTGCCAGCTTTGGCCAGCTGCGCGGCCAGGCGGGCGGCGGTTTGGGGGCCGATGTCCAGAATCAAGTCGTCGGGCTCTACATCCGCTGCTTGCTTGGTGGTGGCCAGGGCATCTGAAGCAAAGGTCTTGGCTGTGACCACATCTGTTGGAACGGGCACCTCAGCCCCCCGCGCGAGCATGGCTTCCGTCACGGCTTTGGCCTCCATCACCAAATCCGCCTCGGCCAGGCTTTTGCCAATGGGCAAACCGGCGGCCAGCATGAAGGTGTTGGCAATGCCGCCGCCCACAATCAGCTGGTCGACCTTACCCGCCAGGGCTTGCAAGATGGTGAGTTTGCTGGACACCTTGGAGCCGCCCACGATGGCCACCAGCGGGCGCTTGGGGCTTGCCAGTGCGCGAGTGATGGCGTCCATTTCAGCGGCCAGCAGCGGCCCGGCGCAGGCCACCGGCGCAAACTGCGCAATGCCGTAGGTAGACGCCTCAGCGCGGTGAGCGGTGCCGAAGGCGTCGTGCACAAAGATGTCGCACAGCGCGGCCATTTTTTGCGCCAGCGCGGCACTGTTTTTCTTCTCGCCGACGTTCACGCGGCAGTTTTCCAGCAGCACCAGTTCGCCAGGGGCAACCGTCACGCCATCAACCCAATTGGCCA
Organism: Comamonadaceae bacterium; assembly: GCA_013297875.1. Lineage (GTDB taxonomy): Bacteria > Pseudomonadota > Gammaproteobacteria > Burkholderiales > Burkholderiaceae_C > JAAFIW01. Next base: position 45,794 of record JAAFIW010000009.1, read on the forward strand.
GCAGCGGCACGGGCCGGTGCAGCAGCTCAGACAGGCGCTGCGCCACCGGTGCCAGCGAGTCTTGCGGCTGAAAGCTGCCCTCGGTGGGGCGGCCCAGGTGGGAGGTGACCATGACGGCGGCCCCGGCGTCCAGCGCCATTTGTATGCAGGGCAGGCTGGCGCGGATGCGCGTGTCTTCGGTGATGTGGCCTGCATCGTCTTGCGGCACGTTCAGGTCGGCGCGGATGAAGACCCGCTTGCCTTTGACAAGGCCTTGGGCACATAGATCGGAAAAGCGGATGGCGTTCATATGCGGTGGACAGGGTTCAAGTTGAGATAATTGCTATGAAAAAAGTAGCTGCTTGAGCATATTTTATAAGGGCGGTTGGCTGTTTTCATGCAGAATTTAGTATTCCACCGAAAAGCACGCACGCATGGTGACGGATGGCAGATTGACCGTCACCCAATCACCCCACCGCCCAAACAAACCTCCCCGTCGTACACCACCGCCGACTGCCCGGGCGTCACGGCCCACTGGGATTGCTCGAAACGCAGCTCAAACTGCGTGCTCGAGGGGGCATCCACATGACACGCGGCATCTGCTTGCCGATAGCGTGTTTTGGCGGCCCGATCGCCCGGTGGGGGTGGGTAGCCTGCAACCCAGCTGGCATCTTGTGCGTCCAGTTGCCCGGACAGCAGCCAAGGGTGCTCATGCCCTTGCACCACCCACAGCGTGTTGGCGGCTATGTCTTTGCGCGCCACAAACCAGGGCACGTGCTCGCCCACGCCGCGCAGACCTTGGGCATTCAGCGCTTTCAGTTGCGCGCCGGTGGCTTTGATGCCGCCGATCCCTAAGCCCTGGCGTTGGCCCAGGGTGTAGAAGCTCAGGCCGACGTGTTGGCCAATGGTGCGGCCGGTGTCGTCTTTGATAGGCCCAGGCTCTTTGGCGATGTAGCGGTTTAAAAACTCGCGGAAAGGACGCTCGCCGATGAAGCAGATACCGGTGGAATCTTTCTTTTTTGCGTTGGGCAGGCCAATCTCGTCGGCAATGCGGCGCACCTCGGTTTTGCGCAGCTCGCCGACCGGGAATAGGGTTTTTGAAAGCTGGGCCTGGTTCAGGCGGTGCAAGAAGTAGCTTTGGTCTTTGGTGGCATCCAGGCCTTTGAGCAGCTCGTGCAGGCCGGTGGATTTGTTCAAGCGAACGCGGGCGTAATGGCCGGTGGCGATTTTTGTCGCGCCCAGGCGCATGGCGTGGTCTAAAAAGGCTTTGAACTTGATCTCGGCATTGCACAGCACATCGGGGTTGGGTGTGCGGCCCGCCTGGTACTCGCGCAGAAACTCGGCGAACACGCGGTCTTTGTATTCGGCGGCGAAGTTGACGTGCTCGATCTCGATGCCCAGCACATCGGCCACGCTGGCGGCGTCGACGAAGTCCTGGTTAGACGAGCAATATCCGGAGTCATCGTCGCCCGACGCTCCGGGTCGGTCATCATCCTCCCAGTTTTTCATGAAGATGGCGACGACCTCGTAGCCCTGTTGCTTGAGCAGATGCGCGGTGACCGCCGAATCCACGCCGCCGCTCAATCCCACCACCACTTTGCCTGCTTTTTTCATGTACCCGATTATCGGCAGTGCCCGTAAGCTGTGCGCAAATGTGGACGAATCAGGTTTTGATTGCTACTTATTTCATAGCTTCTACAGCAATAAACGCCTGGGCAACCGGCAATTTTGGCTTTACTTCAACAAAAAAAGCGCCCCGCAGGGCGCTTTTTTAATGGCAGCGAGAGAGCGGTTGGGCTTACTTCACCGCGTCAAACAAACCCCGTGCCTGCGCGTGGCAGAACGGAGGGGCGTAGGTGCCATGGTAGTTGCCGTAGTAGGTGGCAAAGGCGGCTGAGGTCGGGTCAGTGGGTGCCCTGCCGTTGATGCCGAAGGCCGCTTGCACGGCGGCGTCCACGTCGACCGAGCTCACGTTGGTCAGGCCGCGGCTGTCAAAGTCGGCCTTCATCGGAGCCTGGTGCAGGGCCGGTGGCACGGTGGGGTCGCCCGCGCCGCCGCACAGCAGCGTGCGCGATTTGGGGTTCCACCCCAGCAAATCGTTTTTCCGGCCAGCCAGGAACAGCGGGTGCGTGGGGCTGGTTTGCGCCGCAGTGATGTAGTCGGCCTGGAACAGCGCGTCACGCGCCTGCACCGGTGTGCCGCCGCCGGGAAGCGCGCCAGTGGTCACCAGCGTGGTGAAGTCCAGCGTGGGGCTGGGCAGCAGGTTTTCGATGGTGGCCGCATAGGGTGCCTTGAAGACCTGGTTGACGTTGGTGTACTGGTCGCCATACACCTTTTGCCAGGCGGTGATGATGAAAGGCACGAAATACTGGTAGCCCGCAATCACCACGGGCGATTTCAAGCTGCCCGACAGGTTGTAGGGGCCCGCCAGGTGGGCACCGGCCACCACATTGATTTCGGCACCTAAGTCTTTCTCGATGGCGCGGTGTGCGGCCATGGAGGAATGTCCGCCTTGCGAGTAGCCGGTCAGCATGACCTTGCCTGACAGAGAAACGCTTTGCACCGCCGCCGTGGCACGCGCAGCGCGAATCGAGTCGATGATGGAGGTGGCCTCGGAGTCCGCATGCAGGTAGGGGTGAAAGCTGTAAGCCGATTTGGCATAGCCCAGGTAGTCGGTGGCCACCACAGCGTAGCCCTGCGCGGCGTACATGGCGGCTAGCAAAAAGGTTTCGCCATCGGTCGGATTGGCCAGGGTGCGGGGCTTTTGCACGTCGGTACCTTTGCCGTAGGCCACCAGTGGGAAGCTGCCGGTGCAGCCTGCTGCGCTGCCACTGGGCACCAGCATCACGCCGGAAGCGTTGGTGGCCTCGGCCCTGGCACCGATGGTTCGGTAGTTCAGCGCCACCACGCGCACGTCGCATTTGGCTTTGCCGCTGATCGGTTGTAGGCCCGAGCCGGCGGTGCCCGCATCAATTTGCGCCACCGTCAGGGTGGTGACGTTTTGCGATGTCTCCACCAAAGTGCCGCGCGGGTCGGGCGGCGGTGCAACAGGTGCATCGTCACTGCCGCCGCAGGCAGCCAGCAGGGTGGCCAGGGCGGTAGCCGTCAGAACAAAGCGGGTTTTCATGCAAGTCTCCAATCAAAGTAGGGTTTAGAACGCTCGTGCGATTTTTTTGGAATGTGCATGCTAAGACTGCAGCCGCCGTCCGCGTGAACGGGTAAACACGGGGATGTGACGCCGTGGTGACCCGCGACCAAACCCGCCTGGGCCATGAAAAAGGGCAGCCGAAGCTGCCCCTTGTGGCTTACCGCGTTCGGTTGAACCTAGAAACAGCAGTTGGACGCGCTCAAGTGGGTCGTCATGGGGTGGGCTGGCAAGGCGCGACAACGACGCAGGCTCTTGCCTGCTAGGAGGAGCAACGCCGCTAGCGCACGCCATGACGGCTCAATTGGGTGCGTAGCGCTCTCACCCAGTGGGTGAGGTCGCTCAACGTTACAAGCGTTTGATTTCATTGGAAAAAGTTACCGGGATAAGCGGTCAACTGCTGTTTCTAGGTTGAACCTAAGCCGGCAGAGCCGGAACCAAACAGGCAAGAAACGCGAGCGCACTCCTCTTGCAGGCACAAGCCTGCGTCGTCCACAGCCAAGCGCAGCGCAGGCAAGCCTGCTCTGGGCCTTGCCAGCCCACCCCATGACGACCCACTTGGGCGCGTCCAACTGCTGTTTCTAGGTTAAAAGCGGTAGCCGACCCCAAGGGAATAGCTGTTGGGGTTCAGTCGCATGTCCAGCGTTTGCCCGGTGGACAAGGTACCGGTGGTTTTCAGGAAGGTCTTGGTGTAGTGGGCATCGATGTACCAGGCCGAACCCAGGCTGAACACCATGCCCAGCTGCACGGTGGGCACCAGCTTGCTCTTGAAAGAGATGGTGGTGGCGGGGCCACCCGGGTTGGTGATGGCGGTCAGCACCGCCGTGCCCTTGGTGTCGTAAAAATTCGCATAGGTCAGCCCAGCTCCGACATAGGGCCTCCAGGCAGCGTCGGGTGCCATGAAGCGGTACTGCCCCAGCAAAGTGATGGGCAAGGCCTTGGTATCGGCCAACTTGCCAGCGCCTGCGATGGCACCGGCACCCGTGACCTGGTGCTTGAAGCCAAAGCCCAGCGGCACGCTGAGCGCCAAGTTGTCGGTCACCATGTAGTTCACCGCGCCGGTCAGCTGGGTGTTGCTGTTCACGCTGGCCTGGGTGTTGGGCAGGCTGGGGGCTGTGAGGTTGCCGCTGCTGACTTGGGGTGACAGCTGGGTGACGCCAACCGAGGCGGACCAGCTACCGGCTTTTTGCGCCAGCGCCGGGCTGCCCAGCGCAACGGCCATGGCCGCAGCCACGAGGGAATAAGGGGTTTTCATGTGTTGGACTCCTGTTGTGCCGGGGATTCGGTGGTGCTACCAGCCGGCGGCGCTGAGCTTCAGCGCCACAAACTGGGCCAACAATTGGTAGCCATAGGGCGTGAGGTGCACGCCGTCGGCAAAGGCATAGCGGCTGGTGTCACCCGCAATGGTGCTGTTGGCGGTGCAGGTCAGCGAGCTGCCTTGTAACGGGTTCGCAGCGGATGTCGGGCTGCAAGCCGGTGCGGTAACGTTGGTCAGGCTGTATTGCGCTGGGTTGGCATTTTGGTCGCGGCCCTGGGCGTAGGCGTCCACCACGATCACGCCCGCCGTGCCCGCCAACCCGGCCTGCAAAGCCGAGTTGAAAGTGGTCACCATGGTGTTGACCAGGGCCCGGGTACCCGCGTCAAAGGTGGCGGCAAACGGGGTTTGGCTCACATCGGGCAGATTGACCACAGCCACGTATTTGGCACCCTTGGCCACCACCAGCGTTTTCACATAACCGGCCAGCTCGGTCCCGGCTTGGGCCATGCCCTGCACGGCAGCGGTTGCGGCCGCATTGGTGGCTGTTGCGCCGCCGGGCGTGACAGCAGCCAGCACGCTGGGTGCCCAGCCCGCGATGGAGCCGGCCAATTGCGCGCCACCCCCACCGGCCGCCGCGCTGGACACGCCATTGAGCTGCATGAAGACATCGTTGCCGCCCGCCATCACCGTCACCAACTCGGTGCCGCTGTAGCTGCCACCGGCGGCGCTCAGGTGGGTGTTCATTTGCGTGACCAGGGGCACGGCCATCAGGCCCAGGCCTGCGGCCTGCGCGGCCGCCGTGGTGCCTGCGACGCCGCCGCCAAAGGCAGCTGACACGGCGTTTTGCACGGCCAAGCTGTTGGGGCCGGCCGGGCTGGTCACGCGCGAGCTGCCTTGCGCGTAGTTGCGGCAAGCTGAAAAATTTTGTACCGGCGCGCCGGTAAAGCCGGGGAACAGCACCGAAGGCAGCCCGGTTTGTGCGGCGCAGGGCGCGGGCAGGCCGTATTGCGCGGCAATGCGCTGGGTCCAGTTCTGGGCGGTCGGTGAATTCACGCTCCATTGACCGCCGCCCAAAGCGGCAACCGTGCCCACCTTGTAGCTGCCGATGTCGCTCAGGCTGTCGCCAAAGCTGACCAACTGGGTGAAGCCCACACGGTTGCCTGCGGCGGTGCCCTCGCCGTCACTGCCGCCGCAGCTGGCCAATAACCAGGCACTGGCGGCTGCAAGCGCCACCCATTTAAATCTGCTCATGCTTGTCTCCTGAGAAATAGAACGGTCGTTCGCTTTAAACGCGCATCCTAGTGCGAAGACAGCCACCCACACAGCGGGTAACTACGGAAAACACCGCATGGGGCCCAGTCAGTCCTTGGCGACCCAGTCAATCAGCGCATCAAACGCGGGCCGCGCGGCCCCTGCGTTCGGGTGGTTGGCAATGGCCACCAACACATAGCGTTTGCCGCTGGCCGCGTGCACGTAACCGGCAATGGCCGCCACGTCACGCAGGGTGCCGGTTTTCAGGTGAGCCGAGGTTTTGGCCTTGCTGCGCTTCATGGTGCCATCCACGCCGGTCACGGGCAGCGAACTCATCAACTCCGGCATCACGCTGGAGCCCCAAGCGGTTTGCAGCATGCGGCCCAGGGCCTGGGCGCTGATGCGCTCTTTGCGTGACAGGCCGCTGCCGTTGTCAAACACCGGCGTGTCGGCTTCGCCAAAGCGGGCCTGCCACCACTGGCGCATCCACAGCCGCGATGTCTCCAGAGAAGCCTGGCTGTTACCTTGCAAGCTGAGCGTTAAAAACAGCTGCTGGGCCATCACGTTGCTGCTGAATTTATTGATGTCGCGCACGGTGTCCAGCAGCGGTGGCGAGCTGATTTCCACGATGGGCTTGAGCGAAGCGGGCACTGTGCCCTCGCGCACCGCGCCGGTCAATTTGCCGCCCATTTCGCCCCACAAACCGGCCACGGCGCGCACCGCGTGGCTGCGTGGCTCGGCATAGGCCACGGGCCAGACCCGCTCGCCGCAGCTGGCCGGGTAGCTGCCGGCAAAGCGCAGGCGGGCCGGGTCGGTGAAATCGGCCTTCAAGGCGCTGCGCCAATCGCCGCAGTCGGTGTTTGACAAGGGCACCGTGGCCGGTACCTGCAAGCCCGACAGTGGCGGCTCGGTCTGCACATAGGCCACGCCGGCCGCCCGGTCGGGCACAAAGTTCACCACCAGGGCCTTGAAATTGAGCAGCAGCGCGTCGGGGCTGGCGTTGTAGGGGCGCAGGGGCTCGCCGTCAAAATCAGCCGGGTCGGTGGGGGCGTCGGCAAACGCGCTGCGGTCCAGCACGATGTCGCCTTTGATTTGCGAAATACCCAGGCCCTGCACCCGCCGCAACAACAACCACAGGCGCTCTAACACCAGCTTGGGGTCGCCCTGGCCCTTGATGTACAGGTTGCCATTGAGGGTGCCGTCTTTGATGATGCCTTCAACATAAACCGGCGTGCGCCAGACAAAGGCAGGACCGAGCTGATCCAGCGCGGCATAGGTGGTGACCAGCTTCATCACCGATGCGGGGTTAACCGGCACCTGGCTGCGGTGGGCGATGCGAGGCGCGGTGCTGGCATCGGCGTCCACCACCAGCACCGACAGGGCCTCACGCGGCACCTTCGCGCGGGCCAGCGCGGCTTCGAATTCGGGGGGCAGGGCTTGGGCGCATGCGCTGGCGGCCCAAGCCAGCCAGAACAAGCCGCTGAGCAGGCGGCGGACACACGAAATAGCGGGGGTTTTCATGGCCGCAACTGTATCGTCTGCCGCGCGCGCCTCACCGGAGCCTGAATATGAATGAAAAGTGGCACTCGCCCAGGTAAAACCTGCTCAAGCAGCTACTTATTTCATAGCATCGACAACACCTCAGATAATGAAGCCATGACCTTACCGCAACGCCAGTGGCCGTATCTTTCACCCCGCGCCACCGGCATTGCCGCCGCCCTCATCACCATCACCATCTGGACGGCCTTCATCATCATTGCCCGAGCCTCAGCCAAGGGCTCGCTGACGCCGTTGGACTTGGCGTTTGTGCGCATGCTGGGCGCGGGCACGGTGCTCTTGCCCTGGGGCTTCTGGCTGGTGCGCTCGCACAAGCTGCAAGGCTGGCTGGGCCTGTCGCCGCTGCCGTTTCGCATCACGGCCATTTGCGGCTTGTTTGGCGGCTTGTTGTATGCGCTGCTGGCCTACGCAGGGTTTTTCTACGCGCCTGCAGCCCATGCCTCGGTACTGATGCCGGGCAGCCTGCCGCTGTGGACAGCGCTGTTGGCGGCCGTGATTTTGAAAGACCGCATCACGCCAGCACGTGCGCTGGGGCTGCTGCTCATTGTGGGCGGTGGCCTGCTGGTGGGTGGGGCCAGTTTGTGGCGGGCGTTGTCGCAAGCGGCTTCCGGCGGTGCGGTGTTTGAAGGCGTGTTTCGCGGCGACCTGCTGTTCATGAGTGCGGCTATTTGCTGGTCAACCTACAGCGTGCTGGCACGCAAGTTTGGGCTGGATGCGGTGAAGGCCACGATTGCCATCACGGTGTTTGCGGTGCTCACGTTCATGCCGGCCTATATTGCGCTGGTGGCCTTGGGTCAGGTGAAAACCGGCCTGCTGACGGCACCCTGGCCCGAGGTGACGTTTCAAATCTTCATGCAAGGCATTGGCTCAGTGGTGATCTCGGGCATCACCTTTACCAAAATGATCCAGCACTTCGGCCCGGTGCGCTCCACCATGATGACGGCGCTGGTGCCAGGCCTGTCAGCGCTGGGCGCGGTGGTGTTTCTAGGTGAGCCGCTGCACTGGAACCTCCTGGCCGGGCTGGCGCTGGTGACGGCGGGAATTGTGTTTGGCGTGCGGGCGGCGCAAAAGGCCGCTTGATTTCATGCCGCCAGCGCTGCCTCAATATCCTTGGCCAGTGATTCCGGCTTGTCGGTCGGCGCATAGCGCTTGATCACCTGGCCGTCTTTGCCCACCAGGAACTTGGTGAAGTTCCACTTGATGGATTTCAAGCCGAGCAGGCCGGGCGCTTCGTCGCACAACCATTGGTACAGCGGGTCGGCATTTTTGCCGTTCACGTCGATCTTGCCCATCATCGGAAAGCTCACGCCGTAGTTCAGCTGGCAAAAGCTTGAAATTTCGTCGTTGCTGCCAGGGTCTTGCGAGCCAAACTGGTTGCAAGGAAAGCCCAGTACCGCCAGGCCCTTGCCGCCGTGGCTTTGGTGCAGGGCTTCCAGGCCTGCGAACTGCGGCGTGAAACCGCAGGCGCTGGCGGTGTTGACGATCAGCAGCACCTTGCCTTTGTAGTCAGACAGGGGCACAGTTTTGCCGTTGATTTGCGTGGCCGAGAAGTCGTAAACAGTGGTCATGAGGCGTCCTTTTGGAATGGGAGTGGGTAGATTAATGCGTAGCCAAGGCCTTGTCACCCGAAGGCCAGGCCGACCACACGGCGGCCGCGACGATCAGCGCGCCACCCCACCAGACCCGGCTGGTCAGTTCAGCTGCGCCCAGGGCTGCCGCCGAAACACTGGCAAACAGCACCTCAGACAGCATGATGAGCGAGGTGGTGTGGGCTGCCAACAAGGGCGCGCCGTACTGCAACGCGGCATTGGAGGCCAAAAACGCGCAAGCCAGCAAAAAGGCCATCCACAGCCAGGGTGTGGCTGGCGCGGGCACGGCATGAACCAGGCCCAGCCCCATGCCCACACCCGCTGCCGCCACGGCCAGCACCGCGCCGCCTGCGAACATGGCAAACATGCGGGCAGGCGGCGGGGCGGCCGACAACTTGCGCAGAAAAATATTGGTCAGTGCAAAGCTGAACCCGCCGGCAATGGCCAGCCAGTCGGCCAGGCTGGCGGGCACCGGCCAGGGTGACCCTGGCTCTTTGAGCACCACCGCCACACCCGCCATGGCCAGCACCATGCGCGTGATGGCGGGCGTTGTGGGTTTTTCGCCCAGCATGGGCCAGGCCAACAACACCACCCAGGCCGGCATCAGATAAAACAACAGCACCACACGAACCACATCGCCCACCGTCACGGCCCAGTTGAAGCCCACGTTGGTGAACCCGCTGGCCAGCATCAACCCCCACAAGAGCGGCGTGGTCATCAATGCCCGCCACGCGCCGGGGCGCAGGGCCAACACGCAGGCAACGGCCAGGGTGTACATGAACGCCGTGGCCCACAGTGGATGCAAGCCACGCTCCTGCAGGTAACGAAACGGCCACCACGACACGCCCCACACGAGGGCGTTGAACGCAATGGCCAGCGCGGGCAGCAGGGGTGAGGTGGTTTGGGTCAAAAAACGGGCCGTCAGTGGCTTCGGCTCAGTGGCTTTTGTCGTCACGCGCAATGGCAAGCAGGCCATCCACCTCCTGCTTGTGCTGCACACAGTTTCTGGCGTGCCAGCGCTGAATGATGAGCATCACCCCAGCGACCACCACACCAAAAATGGTGATCGCGGCAAACGCCGACATGCCCATACCGGTGGAAAAGCTGTACATGAAGCCCAGCCCCAAAATACAAGCCTGCTCATTGAAATTCTGCACGGCAATCGAGCGGCCCGCGCCCATCAAGCTGTGTCCGCGGTGTTGCAACAGCGCGTTCATCGGCACCACCAAAAAACCGCCCAAACCACCCAGCAGGATGAGAAACGGCGCAGCCACCCACACATTGTTAATAAAGATCAGAAAGATCACCAGCACACCCATGGCCACGCCCAGCGGAATCACGCGTGGTGCCAGGTGCAGACGCATCCACACCGACGCCACCACCGCGCCCACCGCCGTGCCAATGGCCACCACACCCACCAGCGACGAAGCTTGCGTGGTGCTGTAGCCCAGCGCTGCGGCTGCCCAGGCCAACACGATGTACCGCAGATTGCCGCTCACACCCCAAAACAGCGTGGTGGTGGCCAGCGAAATCTGGCCCAGCTTGTCGCGCCACAGCTTGGTGTTGCAGATCCAGAAATCGGGCAGCAGGGCCACCAGGTTGCGCAGCCTGCCGTGCTGAGGGTTGGCCAACACCGGGCGCAGGGTCACACCGGTATCGGGAATGCGGGTGTTGAACCACGCCGCGATCGCGTACAGCACGATCAGCAGCGCAATGGCCGCTTCGGGCGGCGTGTTAATGCCGGTATCCAAGTAGGGTAGGTCGAACCCCAGCAGGTAATTCGAAACAGCCTTCCCGACCAGCTGCCCGCCCAGCAAAACCCCCAAAATGATGGATGCGATCGTGAGCCCTTCAATCCATCCGTTGGCCTTGACCAACTGGGAGGGAGGCAACAGCTCGGTCAAGATGCCGTATTTGGCTGGCGAGTAGGCGGCCGCTCCCAGCCCCACGATCGCATAGGCCAGCAGCGGGTGCGCGCCAAACAGCATCATCAAACAGCCCACCACCTTGATGCCATTGCTGACAAACATCACCTTGCCCTTCGGAAAGGCATCGGCAAACGCACCCACAAACGGTGCCAGCACCACATAAAACAAGGCAAACATCGGCACCAGCGCCGCACGCTGCCACTCGGGCGAGCCATCGGTGCGCAGCAGCTCCACCGCAGCCACAAACAAAGCGTTGTCGGCCAACGACGAGAAAAACTGAGCCGACATGATGGTGTAGAAGCCGCGTTTCATGGGTGGGTGTTTTCTGCGCGAGGCGGCGCGGGTGTGGGCACGTGTTGTGAACAATTTGTAAAGCCATCTGACTTTACAGCACCGCTGCCGGACAACTTTTTGGCGCTGTCACCTACGGCGGCCATTGCACGCTGCCTGAGCCCGCCTGTGCCAGCAACCAAGTGCGAAACGTGGTGAGCGAGGTGCGTTGCGCCGACTCGGGCGGGTACACCAGGTAGTAGCCCTGGGGCGAGCGCCACTCGCGGGGCGACAGGCGCAGCAAACGGCCGGTGGCCACCGCGTCGTCAGCCATGAAGGCGGGTAGCAGCACCACGCCCAGGCCGGCAATCGCGGCGTTCAGCGCCATCGACATCAGCTCGTAGCGCGGGCCGCTGGGCTCGGGCGGCCCGGCCATGCCCGCCAGCTTGAACCAGGCCGCCCAGCCTTCGCGCACCGTGCTGTGGTGCACCAGCGCGGCGGGCGGGGTGCGGGCCGACAGACGCTTGCCGTGCACCGCCGTCCAGCTGGGTGCCGCGTAGGGGGCCAGCACCAGCGGCAGCACAAACTCGCTGTGCAGGCCCGCGCGCTGGCCCGAGCCGAACTCCAGCGAGGCATCAACCGGGGTGTTGACAAAGTCCACCGGGCCGATGCGGGTGGCCAGGTTGAGCGTGATTTCGCTGTGGGCGCGGGTGAAGGCAGGCAGCCGTGGAATCAGCCAATACGTGCCCAGCGAGGCCCCGACCGACAAAGCCAGCGCCCCGCCCCGGCCTTTGAGCGCCATCACATTCGCGGTGGCGCGCTCCAGCCGCTGCAGCAGCGGGCCCACTTCATCAAGGTAGTAGCGACCCGCCTCGGTGAGCGCCAGCGCATCGCGGCGGCGCACAAACAAAGGGGTTTCCAGCCGGGCTTCCAGCGCAATGATCTGGCGGCTGACCGCACCCTGCGTGAGGCGCAACTCTTGCGCCGCCGCAGTAAACGAGCGCAACCGGGCGCTGGCCTCCAGGCAGAGCAAGGACATGGTGGATGGGGCACGCAACATGTGGAGATTATGAAGAGCCATGCATGAGAAAAAAGCATGCTGCAATTGAAAAACATGGTTTGCAGTCGTCGGCTGTGCGTCTCATCATTCGCTCACCTCATTGACCCATTCACCCACCGCCATGAACTCCTCTCATTTCACCCGCCGCCAGGCGTTGAAGCTGGCCGCCGCCTCTGCCATGACCCTGCCCACCTGGGCCCGTGCCGCCTGGCCCGACCGGCCGATTCGCCTGGTGGTGCCGTCGGCCGCTGGGGGCTCGCCCGACACGGTGTGCCGCATCCTGACCAACGAGCTGGTCAAGTCGCTGGGCCAGCCCATCGTGGTGGACAACAAACCGGGTGCCAGCGGCAGCATTGGCATGCAGGAAGTGGCCCGCGCTGCGCCCGATGGCTACACCCTGGGTTATGGAAACGTGGGCACGCTAGCCATCAACAAATCACTGTTTGCCAAGCTGCCGTATGAGCCGGACAAGCTGGTGCCGGTGGCGCTGCTCGGCTATGTGCAAAACGCCTTGGTGATGCGCAGCAGCTTGGCCGTGAACAACGTCAAGGAATTGATTGCCATGGCCAAATCCAAACCCGGTCGGCTGGTGATGGGCTCCGCGGGCAACGGCACCACCGGTCATCTGGGCGGCGAGCTGTTCAAAAGCATGGCGGGCGTGTTTCTGGTGCACGTGCCGTACCGAGGCAGCCCGCAGGCCATTCAAGATTTGATGGGCGGGCAGGTGGACGTGATGTTTGACAACCTGTCTTCGATTGCGCCGCATGTCAAATCGGGTCGCGTGAAGATTCTGGGCGTGTCGGGCCGCTCGCGCAGCCCGCTGTTTCCCGACATTCCCACCATCAGCGACACCGTGCCGGGGTATGAGACCACCGCCTGGGGCGGCATCGTGGCACCGCCGGGCACACCGCGTGACATCGTGATGCGCCTGAACAGTGACATCAACAAGGTGCTGGGCAACCCCGCCGTGGCCGAAAAATATGCCGCTGTGTCGTGGGAGAGCACCATCGGCCCACCCGAGCGCCTGTTTGACCGCGCCATGCGCGAAACGCCGATCTGGGCCGACGTGGTCAAGCGTTCGGGTGCCCGGGTCGATTGATGTTTGACCTTCTGATCGAAGGCGGCGAGCTGGTCGACGGCACCGGCGCCGCCCGCGTGCGCGCCGACCTGGGCATCACCGGCGAGCGCATCACCGCCATCGGGCAGCTGGCGCAAGCGACTGCCCGAACGCGCGTGAATGCAACGGGCCGCATCGTCGCCCCCGGCTTCATCGACGTGCACACACACGACGACCAGTTGCTGCTGCACGCGCCAGCAGGCCCGCACCCCAAGCTCAGCCAGGGCGTGACCACGGTGGTCACCGGCAACTGCGGCATCAGCCTGGCACCGCTGCTGACCGACAGCCCACCCGCACCGCTGGATTTGCTGGGCACCACCGGCTGGCGCTTTGACCGCTTTGCCGACTACCTGGACGCACTCGAACAAGCAGGGCCTGCGGTGAACGCCGCGTGCCTGGTGGGCCACACCACGCTGCGGGCCCGGCACCTCACGGACTTGAATCGCCCCGCCACGCCTGAGGAGACCCAGCACATGGCCGCCGACCTGGCGGACGCCTTGCAAGCGGGTGCCTTCGGGCTTTCTACCGGCTTGTACTACCCACCGGCGCGTGCTGCAAATGCTACAGAAATAATAGCTGTTGCAGCAGCATTGACAAGGGCGGGTGGGGTATTAACCATGCATATCCGCGACGAGGGCGATGCCATCACCGCTGCGCTGCGCGAGGCGCTTTTCATCGGCAAAACCCTGGGCGTGACCACCGTGCTGTCGCACCACAAACTGGTGGGCACGGCCAACCATGGCCGCTCGGTTGAAACCCTGGCACTGATCGCCGAGGCCGCCCAAACCCAAAGCCTGTGCCTGGATTGCTATCCCTACAACGCCTCGTCCACGATGCTCTTGCCCGAGCGCGTGCACCAGTCCAGCGACGTGTGGGTCACCTGGTCACAGACCGAGCCGGGCACCGCAGGCCGCTCGCTGTTCGACCTGGCCCGTGAGCGCAACCAGCCTCCGCAAGACCTGGCCCGCGCGTTGCAACCGGCAGGGGCCATTTACTTTGCAATGAGCGAAGCCGACGTCAGCCGCATCCTCACCCACCCGCTGGCCATGATCGGCTCCGACGGCCTGGCCCACGACGTGCGCCCCCACCCCCGCCTGTGGGGCACCTTCCCCCGCGTACTGGGCCGTTACGTGCGCGAGCAGCGTCTGCTGTCACTGGAAACGGCTGTTCACAAGATGACGGGCTTGAGTGCGCGCCGCTTTGGCCTGCACCAGCGCGGCGTGCTGGCCGTGGGCCACTTTGCCGACGTGGTGGTGTTCGACGAGCACCAGGTAGCCGACCGCGCCAGCTACGAAAACCCCACGCAGGTCAGCGTGGGCATTGAGGCGGTGTATGTGAACGGGCGGCTGGCAAGTGCGCAAGGCCAGACGCGGGATCTGCATGCGGGGCGCGTGTTGCGACGTCAACAAAGCTCGAAAACAACTTCTGGAAAGGCACGGACATGATGACCCGACACCATGCGCTGCCAGCTCGTTTTAAGCGAAAACAGCCGGCAGCCCATACGAAAACTGCTCAAACAGCTATTATTTTTGTAGCGTTACCGGTGTCGCAACCGTCACGGGCGAGACCGGGACAACCGGCTTGCGCCGCAGCTTGCCCCACATGCGCTTGAGCCAGTTCTCCAGATCGTCCAGGTAGGTGAACACCACCGGCACCACCAGCAGGCTGAGCACGGTGGAGGTGATCAGGCCGCCGATCACGGCCACTGCCATGGGGCTTCTGAAACTCGGATCGGCCACGCCCCAGCCCACGGCAATCGGCACCATGCCGGCACCCATGGCGATGGTGGTCATGATGATGGGGCGGGCGCGTTTGTGGCAGGCGTCCATCAGCGCGTCCCAGCGGCTCATTGGGGCCACCACGGCGCGGCCGTTGCTGCCATCGTTGCCCCGGCGGGCCTCAATGGCGTACTCCACCAGCAGGATGGAGTTTTTCGTGGCAATGCCCATCAGCATGATCAGGCCGATCAGCGAGGGCATGGAAAAGCTCTTTTGCGCGATCAGCAGACCCACAAAGGCCCCGCCCAGCGACAGCGGTAGCGCACACAAAATCGTCACCGGGTGCAAGAAGTCTTTGAACAACAGCACCAGCACGATGTAGATGCACAGCACGCCGGTGACCATGGCCAGGCCAAAGCTGCCAAACAGCTCGGCCATGGCTTCGGCATCGCCAATTTCCAGCACCTTCACGCCCACCGGCAGGTTGGCCACCGAGGGCAGCGCCTGCACGGCCTTGGCGGCGTCGCCCAGTGGCATGCCCGACAGCTCTACATCCAGGTTCACGTTGCGGGCGCGGTCGTAGCGGTCAATCACCGCCGGGCCACCGGTCAGCTCCAGGGTGGCCACCTGGCTGAGCATCACAAAGCCCACGCCGGGTTTGTTGCTTTGCACCGTCAGGCGCCCCAGCAGGCTCAGGTCCTGGCGGGCCGAGTCTTCCAGTTTCACGACGATGGGCACCTGGCGCTGGGCCAGGTTGAGCTTGGGCAGCAGGGTGTCGTAGTCGCCCACGGTGGCCACGCGCAGGGCCTCGCCCACGGCGGCGCTGGTCACGCCCAGGTCGGCCATGCGCGCAAAGTCGGGGCGCACCGCAATTTCAGGGCGAATCAGGCTGGCGCTGGACGCCACCTGGCCCAGGCCGGGAATGGTGCGCAGGTCTTTTTCAATCGCCAGGGCCGCAGCTTGCAGGGCCACCGGGTCGTCGCCCGTCAGGCTCAGGGTGTAGCGCTCGCCGCTGCCGCCCAGGCCCACCTTGCTGCGCACGCCGGGCAACTCGGTCAGTGCCGTGCGGATGTTGTTTTCAATCAGCTGTTTGCGCGGTCGCGCGCCGCGCTCAGTCAGCTTGATGGTCAGCGAGGCCTTGCGCACCTCGGGCGGGGCGCTGCCGGCAAAGGCATCGGCCCCCACGTTGCCGCCGCCAATGGTGGTGTAGGTGCTCAGCACGTGCGGCACCTTGCCCACCAGCAGGCGCGCCTGCTCGGCCGCGGCCATGGTCTGCTTGAGCGTGGCACCGGGCGGCAGCTCGATGAACACCTGGGTCTGGCTATTGTCGTCCGGCGGAATAAAGCCGGTGGGCAGCAGCGGAATCAGCGCCACCGAGCCCACAAAAAACGCCAGCGAGGCCAGCGCCGTGACCAGCCGGTGGCGGGTGCACCAGGCCACCATGCGCATGTACAGCTTCATCCAGCCGGCGTCTTTCTCGGCACCCACGATGGGCTTGAGCATGTAGGCGGCCATCATGGGCGTGAGCATGCGTGCCACCAGCAGCGAGGCCATGATGGCCAGGCTGGCCGTCCAGCCAAACTGCTTGAAAAACTTGCCGGGTATGCCGCTCATGAAAGCCGTGGGCAAAAACACCGCCACCAGCGAAAAGGTGGTGGCAATCACCGCCAGGCCAATCTCGTCGGCCGCTTCCATCGCGGCCTGGTAGGGCGTTTTGCCCATGCGCAAATGGCGCACGATGTTTTCCACCTCCACAATCGCATCGTCCACCAATATTCCCACCACCAGCGACAGCGCCAGCAGGGTCACGGTGTTGGTGGTAAAGCCCAGGTAATGCATGCCAATAAAGGCCGGAATGATGGACATGGGCAGGGCCACAGCCGACACAAAGGTGGCCCGCCAGTCGCGCAGAAACAGCCACACCACCAGCACCGCCAGAATCGCGCCCTCGTACAGCAGGTGCATGGAGCCGGCGTACTCTTCTTCCACCGGTTTCACAAAGTCAAACGCCAGCGTCAGTTGCAGATCGGGGTGCTGGGCCTTCATGGTTTCCAGCGCGGCCTTCACGCCGTTGGCCACCGCAATTTCGCTTTCGCCCTTGCTGCGCGAAACCTCAAAACCCACCACCTGCACACCGTCCAGCAAGGCCGCCGAGCGCGGCTCGGCCGTGGTGTCCGACACGGTGGCTACGTCGTTGAGTTTGATGGCGCGCCCGCCAGCGGTCACCAGCTCGATCAAGCCCACCTCGCTCGCGTTGTTCACCGTGGCCAGGGTGCGCACCGGTTGCTCGCTGCCCCCCAGGTTGGTGCGGCCACCGGCCGCTTCGGTCTGCACGGCTTTGAGCTGGCGCGACACGTCGCCGGCGGTGAGCCCCAGTGATTGCATGCGCGCCGCGTCCAGCGCCACGCGCACCTCGCGGCTCACACCGCCCACGCGGTTGACCGCGCCCACGCCGGGCACGGTGAGCAGCTTTTTCGACACCTCGTTGTCGACAAACCAGGACAGGGCTTCAGCATCCATCTTGCTGGACTTGAGCGTGTAAGCCAGCACCGGCGAGCCCGACAGCTCCACCTTGCTGATGACCGGGTCGCGCAGGTCACCCGGCAGCTCGCCGCGCACCCGCGACACGGCAGCGCGCACATCGTCCAGCGCCTCCTGCACCGGCTTTTCCAGGCGGAACTCGGCAGTGATCTGCACCACACCGTCCTGCACCTTGGTGTAGGTGTGTTTCAGCCCTTGCAGGTTGGCCACGGCGTTTTCCAGCTTGCGCGCCACATCGGTTTCCAGCTGCGTGGGCGAGCCCCCGGGCAGGGCCGCCGAGATGATGACGTTGGGCAGCTCGATGTCGGGAAAGTTCTGCACCTTCATTGCATTGAAAGACAGCAAACCGGCAAAGCTGAGCATGACAAACAGCATGCAGGCCGCAATCGGGTTCTTGATGGACCAGGCGGAGACGTTCATGGGTTACCTCTTAGGCAGGGATTCGGGTGCGGGTCGGGGACAAGGACGCAGAGGGCGCGAAGAATTCGCGAAGGACGCGAAAGAACAGCCAAAAAATTCATGGTTGATCAACTCGTTTCTGACGGGCGTGCGCAGACACAAGCTGCGTCATTCCCGCGCAGGCGGGAATCCACCCCAGAGTGCAATTCAGGCCATCGGCTAGTCGGTCCTCGCGCCTGGATCCCCGCCTGCGCGGGGATGACGGAAAAAAGTGCCATCCACTGGACAGTGCGCAGGTTGTACTTCGAATTCCGTTTTGAATTCTTTTCGCGTCCTTCGCGAACCCTTCGCGCCCTTCGCGTCCCTGGCTGCGCATCCGTATTTGCATTCACTTCACAACCTTCACCAGGTCACCATCATTCAAAAACCCACCCCCGCTGGCCACCAGGCGGGTATCGGGGGGTAGGGGGCTGGTGATTTCGATGCGGTCGGCCAGGATGCGGCCGGTCTGCACCTTCAGTTGCGTCACCTTGCTGTCGGCGTTCACGCGGTACAGGTAGTTGAAGCCGTCGCGCACCACCACGGCGGTTTGCGGCACGGTCAGGGCGGTGGTTTGGCCCAGGTCGAACTCGCCTCGGGCAAACATGCCGGCGCGGGCCGACTGGTTCAGCGCATTCAGGGCCGGGCTGGTGGTGGCGGCTGCGGGGCTTACGTCCACATACACCAGCGCCGCGCGGGTTTGCGGATCAACCGACGGGCCGACCATGCGCACCTTGCCGGTCAAGGTGGCACCGCTGGCGGCCAGCACCGTAACCGGTGTGCCCGGTTGCATAAAACCCAGCTCTTTGGCGGTGACTTCGGCGCGCCACTCCAGGCGGCCCTGGCGAATCAGGCGAAACATCTCCATGCCCGCAGCGGGCACAGCGCCCAGGGTGGCCATGCGGGCCGAGATGATGCCGGCGTCGGGCGCACGCAGCTCGGTTTGCGCCAGCTTGGTGTTTTGCGCTTGCAGCTGGGCACGCACCACCTGCACACGGGCCTTGGCGGTGATCTCGGCGGTGACGTACTGGTTGATCTGCTGGGCGCTGAGCGCGCCGGTGGTTTGCAGGCTGCGGGCGCGCTCGGCATTGGCCGTGGCTTCGGCGGCGGTGGCATTGGCCTCGGCGAGGCTGGCCTGGGTTTGCGCCATTTCGGCGCGCAGCGTGTCGGCGGCAAACACCGCCAGCACCTGGCCTTTTTTCACCGCATCACCCACATTCACCCGCACCTCGGACAGCCGCAAACCATTGGTTTCAGCTCCCACGATGGCCTCTTGCCAGGCGGCCAGGTTGCCGTTGGCCGACAGGTTGATGGGCAGCTGGCTCGATTGCGCCTGCACCGTGGTCACGGTGAGCG
This sequence comes from Comamonadaceae bacterium, assembly GCA_013297875.1. Lineage (GTDB taxonomy): Bacteria > Pseudomonadota > Gammaproteobacteria > Burkholderiales > Burkholderiaceae_C > JAAFIW01. The sequence continues at coordinate 65,001 of JAAFIW010000009.1, forward strand.
CCGGTTTGCCAGCGGGCTTGGCGGCGGACGCTGCGGGCTTGGCTTCGTCTGCCGCTTGCGTTTTTGAAGGAAAAAGTACAGACGCGCACACCAGGAGCGCACCAACAGCTACAAAATAAAGAGCAAACGTATGGGGTTTGGAGTTGTTCATGGGTCGGTTCCGTTAAGGCTTGGGGCTGGCGGCAGGGTTGGCGGAGGCAGCACTGGAGATGGCTGGAAAAGCGGGCGTGGCGTTGCCAGCCACGGTCCAGCCGCCGCCAGCGGCGCGGTACAGCGCAATCCACGCGGCCATGCGGTCGCGCTGCAGGCTGACCAGGCCGGTTTCGGCGGCCAGCACGGTGCGCCGGGCGTCTTCCAGCTCCACCAGGCTGGCCAGGCCCGCTTTGTAGCGGGCTTGCGTGGCGGCAAACGAGGCGCGGTAGCCGGTGGCGGCGGCTTGTGCGTCGCCCTGGCGGCTGGCGGTGGCCTGCAGGTTGAGCAGGGCAATCTCCACCTCGGCCACTGCCTGGCGGGCCTTGCTGCGGTAGTTGATGACGGCCGCCTCGTAGCGGGCCTGCGCGGCTTGCAGGTTGGCGCTGCGCTGGCCGCCATCAAACAGCGGCAGGCTCAGGGCCACTGGGCCAATGGACCAGGTGGCACCGTCAGAGCTGACACCGCCGCTGCTGCCACCGCTGACACGGGCCGCGCCGATGGAGCCGGACAGCGACAGCTGGGGCAGGCGCTGGGCGTCGCTGGTGGTCACGTCGGCGCTGGAGGCGGCCAGTTCGCGCTCGGCCTGGAACACATCGGGGCGCTGGGCCACCACATCGGCTGGCAAAGTTGCTATCGAAAACAGAGCTGCTTGAGCAATCAATTCCTGGGCAGGAAGCTCTTTTGTTTTTAAAAAGGCCTGCACCTCGGGCAAGGGCACGCCAATCAGCACGGCCAGCGTGACCACGTCGCGCTGGCATTGCGCGCGCAGCTCGGTCACGCGGGCTGCACCGTCTGAGGCACTGGCGCGCGCCAGTTGGGCGGTGGCCGGGGCCGTAAAGCCCGCCTTGGCGGTCACCTCTGCCAGCTGGGCCGATTCCACGCGCGAGTCGGCGTCGGACTGGGTCACGCGCAGCTGCGCTTCGCAGTTGCGCTGGGCCAGGTACTGGCTGGCCACGTCAGCCGCCAGCGACACGCGGGCTTCGTGCCAGGCGGCCTGCGCGCCCTCCAGCCGGGCCTGGGCGGCGCTGGCTGCCGCCCGGTTGCCGCCAAACAAATCCACCTCCCAGGCCGCCTGCGCCCCCAGCGAGAGGTTGTTGGCCGCAGGGGCGGCGGGCAGCGCCACCGCCCGGCTGGCGCTGCCCGTGCCGGTCAGCGTGGGGCCCAGCGCTGCGCCCGCACCCACCCGGTTGGCCCGGGCCTGCGCGATGCGGTACTGCGCGTCGGCCAGGGTGCCGCTGGTCTGCTGGGCCGCCTCGATCAACTGCACCAGCAGCGGGTCGTTCAGGCCTTTCCACCAATCGGCCAGATCAGACAGCTTGCCCTGGTGCGGCAGCGTGCCTTGCCAGGTGGGCGGCGGCGTGATGGTGACGCTGGCGGGCGGCGTTTGCAGCGACGCGCAACCGGCCAGCAGCGCGGGTGTCAGCAGGGCAACAAGGGGCTTGAATTTCATGCGGTCTTTCTCGCGATGTCAGTTTTCGTTTCGTCAGTGTCGTTTCGTCCAGTCTGGGTCGGGTTGCTGGCCCTGCGCACCTGCTCGGCGGCCACCATGGCCATGGCGAAGTCGGCCAGGCGGCTGGCCGTCAGGTCGATGGCACCTGGCGTGGCCACCAGCTGCGGCGCAATCGCATCCACCACTTCGCGGCACATAAACATCTGCAAGGCCAAGGCAGAAATGGCAAACGACAGGCGCTGCACCTCGTCGTCTATCGCATCGAGCTTCAAGTGGCGGCACAGCACGGCCATCAGGGCGGCGTGCGCGGGCTTGATGCCGTTTTCCACCTCCTGCGCCCATAGCCCCGTGGGCTCCAGCATTTCGCGAAAGTGCAGGCGCATGCACTGCTGCACCAGCTGGCCTTGCTTCATGGGTTCCAGAAAACCGCTGAAAAACCCATCGAGCGACTGGCGCAGCGTGAAGTGCGGCTGGTCATACAACGGAATGTCTTCGTGCGGGCTGCCCAGCGGCTCGACAAACACCGCCCGGTACAGCCCCGCCTTGTCGCCAAAGTAGTAGCTGATCGCCGCAATATTGGCCCCCGCCGCCTGCGCAATCTCTCGGGTGGAGGTGTTGGCAAACCCCTTTTGCGCAAACAGCGCCAGGGCAGCCTGCACCAGGCGTTCCCGGGCCTGCGTGCCAGCGGCTGGCTCGCTCAAGCCCGCTGGGGCTGTCGCTGGGGTGTGCATATCTGCGCTTTTCACGGGCAGGATTACAACACATCAATCAAACGATTGATTAACTTTTTCTTGGGTTCGGCTGAACGGGTCAATGACCTTTGGTTTTTTTCGAATCAATATGCTATCGAATGAATAGCTGTTTGAGCAGTATTGATATGGGCCGTCGGGCTATTTGATGCTGAAAATCGCGACGACTCAGCTACGTGGCCGGAACCAATGACAAATGACAGCCGCCTGCGGCGTGCATGACAGCATGACGGGTCAGCCGCTTGCCGGGTGGGTGCCGAGTCATTTTTCATGTCGGTGCGCGCATCGGCCCGGGCGGCGGGCAGCACCGACCGTCATCTGTCATTGTTGTGAGTCGACCTGAGCCGCTATCTATCGAAGTTTCCTTTTGGGAGCCTCTGCAAACACGAAACCCCGTTCAGGCTGGGCTGAGGAGCGCAAAAGCCAGTGGATCAGGGCATGTGCGTGGAAACCTCTGCACAAGTCCTTGCGGCCTGTGATCGCGCGGTCTCGGGCGGTCTGCTGCGTTGCTTTTATTGCCAATAGCACCGCTATTGGCTGCAAAAAGACGCCTTGCATCCCATCCCGATCCGCACGCCACAGTTCCACAAGGACTTGTGCAGAGGTTCCCTTTTGAGCCGCAGGCGAGTTTGCACGTGACCCCACTGGGTTTGAGCACCGCAAGGTGCCCGCAGCGAAGCGAAGGGCCCCAGACTGCCGGGTCGCCTTTCTTTTGCTTGACTTTTCTTTGGCGACGCAAAGAAAAATGAGTCGCTGTCGGGCGACCCCGACATCTACGCATGCCACTGAGCCCTGTTTTGCTACTGAATTAGTAGCTGCTTGTGCTTTACCAGGTTGCAAGTTAGCTAGATTTGACTCAAAAAATTGAAAATCGCAACAACTCAGGTCGCAGCCGTCTGCCGCTACTTCACCGCCACCCCTACCTCCCGCAAATACCGCAACGCCCCCGCATGAAACGGTGCCACGGTGTTGTTCACCGCGTTCCCGGCGCGTGTTGGCCCCGCGCTGGCGTGCAGGGTCAGCGGGTCGGCCACCGACAACACGGTTCGGGTGATCCAGTAGGCATCGGCTTCGGGCAGATCCTTGTGGGCCATCACGAAGTTCCAGGCGGCCACGCTGTTCAGGGCGGTGGTTTGGCCTTTGTAGGTGTTGGCGGGCACGCTGGCGGGGCTCAAAAACGGGAAGCGCTGCAGCATGGCGTTGCGTTCGGCGGCTGTGAGGCCAAACACCACGGCGTCGGCCGTGTCAGCCACTTGTTTGATGGCTGGAATGGGCAGCGCCGCGCCCTGCCACAGCGCGTCGATGCGCCCAGCCAGCAGCTCAGCGGCCAGGGCAGCGGGCGTGCCTGCAACGGTTTGCGTTTGCAATTTGTTGGCGTCGATCAAGCCTTTGAAGAAGCTTTCCGCCGGGCCACCGGCGGGGCCCACGCCCACGCGTTTGCCGGCCAGCTGGGCCAGATTGCTCAAGCCCGATGCGCGCAGGGCCACGATTTGAAACGAGGTTTCGTACATGGGGAACAGGGCGCGCACGTTGCTGTGCTGCTTGCCCTGCGTCCAGCTGCCGGTGCCGGTGACGGCTTCAAACGCCGTGCCCAAAAACACCGTGCCCAGGCTGCCGGGCTGCTCGTTGATTTTTTGCAGGTTTTCGATGGACCCGCGCGACTCCAGCGCCTGCGCTTTCAGGCCCTGGCTGCTCAGGTAAGCCGCCACGCCTTGGGCGTAGGGCAAAAAGGCGCTGCCGGGGCCAGCGGCGTAGATGCCGACCTCGGGCAGGGTGGGCTTGGGCGCGGGCGACTGGCCAGCAGTGGTTCTGGGTGGCGTGCTGCAGGCTGACAGCAGCCAGGGGCTCAGGCCGACAGCGGCTGTGGCAAGGGCGGTGCGACGGGTGATGGGCATGGTGTTGTCTCCAGAGGTTTGTGTAGGTTGTGGTTTCAGTGTCGCGCCGAAAACGGCAGTCGTGAAGCGATGGCTTGGCGCGACTTCATTCCAAGGTGGCATGAACCACTCGTCCAAACCGCACCGTCGTCACCCCCACGCGCAACTGCCGCACCGAGGGCATGACCAGCACGCAATCGTCATAGGGCGTGAGCACCGGCTGCCCGGCGTCGTGGGCGATCACCGTGCCGGCGTGGGCGATGACCTCGCCGCCGGTGAAGGCCTGAGTGAACGCAAAGTCCATAGCCTGCGCCACCACGCGGTGCGTCACGTGCACCGGCGGTGGGGGCAACGCGTCGGGCTGCAACCAGCCCGCGGGCACATCGTTTCGGGTCAGCGAGCCCGCGGCCATCAGAAAGCGCATCAAGGTGTTGCGCGCGACCTGTAGCGACGAGGCCTGCCAGTGCTGGCCCGCCTCCAGCAGCAGGGCGATGCGCTGGCCAGCCGGGTCGGCAAACGGGCCGTGGTCGCGCAGGCGCACGCCGTCGTCGTGGCCGCTGTCGATGATGACTTGGGCCGGCAGTTGCAAGGTTTGCGCAAACGCGATGTTGCGTGGCAGCAAGCCAGTGACGAGCAGCGGCGGCGCGGGTTCGTGCATGGAGTGCAGGTCCAGCACATGCGTGGCGCGCTGCACAAAGGGCAGGATTTGCCGGGCCCGCACGCGCTCAGCGCTGGTGCCGCTGTGCAGGCTGTCACCCCAGACGCGGTTGAAGTCTTCGTCAATGAAACGGCTGGCGTCAGGCTTGCGCGCATCGAAGCGCCCAAAGGCCGCCACATTGCAAAAAACGGCGGTGATGCGACCGGCGCGTGGCAGCAGGCCGCTTGTCAAAAAAGCGTCCAACGCGATGGCACCTGAATACTCGTTGCCGTGTACCAGCGCGGCAATCAGCACCTGCGGGCCGTCGGGTGAACCGACGCGTTCGTGAACATAGGGCACGCCGGTGGGCGAGTCGGCCCAGCGCGACAGGTCGGGTGCTGGCAGCTCAACCGGGTGTGAAAACCCGTCTCGTGCGCTCACGAGCCCGCACCCGCTGCCACGGCCTGCGTGACCACGCTGCGCACGCGGGTGGTTTCAGCCTTGATGAAATCGGTGAGTGCCTTGGGCGCGCCGCCGTCGTTGCTGATGCCGGCTTTTTGCAGCTTTTGCCACACGTCCTGCTCGCGCAGCACCTCGCCCAGCTCCTTGTTCAGCCGGGCCGTCATCGTGGCGGGCATTTTGGCCGGGCCAAACAGGCCAAACCACACATTCATGTCGTAGCCCTTCAGGCGCGGGTGCTCGGCAAGCGCCGGTATTTGCGGCGCGGCGCGGGAGCGGTTGGGTGTGGTCACACCCAGCGGAATCATCTTGCCCGACTCGATGTGCGGCATGGCCGACGACAGCACAAACACGCTGAATTCCACGTTGCCGCCCAGCACGTCCTGCACCATTTGCGCTGCGCCCCGGTAGGGCACGTGGCGGAAGGTGGTGCCGGCCAGCACATTGATCAGCTCGCCCGACATGTGCAGCGGCGTGCCCACGCCCGACGAGGCAAAGCTCAGCCGGTTGGGCTCGCGTTTGGCTTTGGCAAGGGCTTCGTCAATCGTTTTCACGCCCGCTTTGGGCCCAGCCACAAACACCATGGGCGTGGTGCCGATCAAGCCAATGGCCGTCAGATCGGTCTCGCCGTTGTATTTCACAGCCGTGTTGAACAGCCGCGCAAGCGACACCTCGCTGCCCGAACCCAGCAGCAGGGTGTAGCCATCGGCCTGCGCATTGACCACCTTCTGCGCCCCAATGGTGCCGCCCGCCCCGCCCACGTTTTCCACCACCACGGGGGTGCCCAGGCGCTTGGACAAGGGCTCGGCAATCGTGCGCGCCACCAGGTCCACACTGCCCCCGGCGGGGTAGCCCACCACCAGGGTGATGGGCTTGGCAGCGGGCCAGGTTTGGGCGGCAGCGGGGCTGGACAGGCCGGCAAGCCCGGCCAGGGTGACGATGGCCAGAATGAGGCGGCGTGAAGCGTGATTGGGGCGCATGACAAACTCCGATGTGTTAAGCAGACAAGCATAGGAAACAGGGAGATAAACCGTATGCAGCAAGCGCATAGGGACATGCGGATTTGCCTAAACACAATAGCTTTCCTGCGTTTGGTACGATGGTTTTTTATTGTTATGTTGAAGGCTTGGCTATGAATATCAATGAGCTTGCCTCCTTGCCTCTGGCTCAGCGCATGGAGGCGATGCAGGTTTTGTGGAATTCAATGACGCAGGATGAGGCGGACAAGCTCGTCGCGATTCCCGCTTGGCACAAGTCCGTGGTACTTGAGCGCGTCAACCGACATGACGCTGGCCAAGAACCTGTCTTGTCATGGGACGAGGCCAAGCGCAGTATTCGCAGCGCGATAGAAGCCCGAAAAAACCCGGGTTCTGTGCAGTGAACGGTTGCCAACGTATAGAGGTGGCCCAATCGGCAAGAGACGATCTGGAAGTTGGATTCTGGTTCTACGAGGCTCAGCAAACTGGAATTGGCGACTATTTTCTGAACGCCCTTCAATCTGATATTGACTCCCTGCTGCTATATGCAGGTGTACACGAGAAGCCGTTTGATCCACGTGTTTATAGACGTGTGTCGACGCGCTTTCCCTTGCGGTTTACTACACGCTAAGCGAAGATGTGGCGTGTGTTGTCGCAGTTCTGGACACACGGCGCGACCCGCGTCTTGTTCAGCACCGGGTGCAAGCCCATTAGCGGTGTATCTGGCACATTGCCCTAGAGAACCTCCCAAACCTTCTGAACCAAGGCATTGCGTGCCGCCCGTGGCCGGTGCAGGCGGATTTCGAAGCGTATGGCATCACCCGCACCACCGGCCAACACCAAGCGCCCGGCCTTCAGATCCGCAGCCACCAGCGCCTGCGGCAGCCAGGCCACGCCCGCGCCCTGCAGGGCCTGCTCGTGCAGCGACTCGGCAAAATCAGACTCGCACACGCCGTGCAAATGCAGCTCGCGCGGGTTGCGGCTCAGGCCATCCTGAAAAATCTGCGCCAGTGCCAGCGAGGGTGCAAAGCCCAGCAGCGGCAGCGGTTTGCGTGCGGTGCCGGGCAATGCAAACAGCGGCTTGCCATCGGGCCGGGGCGCACACACGGGCACCAGCTCGTCTTGGCCCATCGCGCGGCTTTCAAACTGGCGCTCGTCCAGGGTCATCACCAGCCGGGGGTGGCTGTAGCTGAGCAGAAAATCAGCCCCGCCTTGCTCCAGCGCCTGCACGCCGTCGTGCACCGAGCCGGTGAGCATGCGCAGGCGAAACTCACCCACCGCGCGGCGCACATCGCGTGACCACGCAGGCACCGTGGTGCGTGACAGCGTGCGGCCCGTGGCCAGCGTCACCCAGTCGTCGCCACCGGTCTGGCGGATGCGCGCCCGCACGTCGCTCAAGCTGGCCACTGCACGGCGGGCCACTGGCAGCAGCTCGTCGCCCGCTTCGGTCAAACCCATGGGCACGCCGCTGCGGTTGATCAGGTCGGCACCCACCCACATTTCCAGCGAGCGAATGCGCCGCGAAAACTGCGGCTGCGTCACATGCCGCAGCACGGCAGCGCGCGAAAAGCTGCGCTCGCGCGCCAACACCACGAAGTCTTCCAGCCATTTGTGATCCATGGCGGCACACTACCATTCCTCACATGTCCACCTCCCCACCCGCCACCCCACCGACCACCCGCCCTGCCCGCAAAGACCAGCTGGACGCCACCGCCATCGCGCTGCTTTTGGCCTGCTGCGCGTTCTGGGGCTTCCAGCAGGTGCTGGTCAAAGCCACCCTGCCCGAGCTGCCGCCGGTGTACCAGGCGGCCATCCGCTTCATCGGGGCCTGCGCCTTGTTGCTGCTGTGGTGCGCGGTGCGGCGCGTGCCCTTGTGGCAGCGCGATGGTTCGCTGGGCGCTGGTCTGCTGGCGGGCTTGCTGTTTGCGGCCGAGTTTGTCTGCCTGTTTGTGGGTTTGCAGCACACCACGGCCTCGCGGCTGACGGTGTTTTTGTACACCTCGCCCTTTTGGGTGGCAGCTTTGTTGCCGCTGTGGCTGCCATCGGAGAAGTTGCGGCCGGTGCAGTGGGCAGGCCTGGCCTGCGCATTTGCGGCCGTGGTGTTTGCGCTTCGCGAAGGGTTTGCAGGCAGCGCCGGTGCCACCTGGCAGGGCGATCTGCTGGCACTGGCCGCGGGCATGTTCTGGGGCTTGACGACGGTGGCGATCCGCAGCTCGGCGCTGGCACGCGTGTCGCCTGAAAAGCTGCTGTTTTACCAAGTGGCGGTGAGTGCGGCGGTGCTGCCCTTTGCTTCCATGGCGCTCGGCGAGCACTGGCCATGGACCTTCAGCCCGTTTGCCATCACCTCGCTGCTGCTGCAAACCGTGGTGGGCGCATTCGCCAGCTACCTGGCGTGGATGTGGCTGCTGGGCCGCTACAACGCCACGCGGCTGTCGGTGTTTGTGTTTTTAACGCCGGTGTTTGCGCTGGGCTTTGGCGCGCTGTGGCTGGGCGAGGCCATTACCACCACCCTGGTGCTGGCCTTGGGTTTGGTGGCGTTGGGCATTGTGTTGGTGAACCGGCGGTAAATTACCAACGCTACACAATGAATAGCTGCTTGAGCAATAAACACATGGGCGGATGGGCCTTTTGACCATGAATTCGCTCTGTGCGCCTGCAAGGCTCTCAAATGCCCGCGTACCACTGATAGCCGCGGTCTTCCCAGAAGCCACCCTTGCCGCCTTGCAGGGCCGCAAAGCTTTCCACCAGCTCCAGCCGCATCAGGTATTTGGCCTGTTTGTATCCCAGCTGGCGCTCCACCCGCAGGCGCAGCGGCGCGCCGTTGGTCACTGGCAGGGTGGCACCGTTGAGCGCGTATGCCAGGATGGTTTGCGGGTGGTAGGCGTCGTCCATGTCGATGCTCTCGTAATACGACACGTCGGGGCGCCCCGCGCCCGCACCAAAGGTGTCGGCACAGTGAAACACCACAAAGCGCGCCTGGGGCTTGGGCACCACCTGCGCCATCAGCTGGGCCAGCGGCACACCCGTCCATTGGCCAATGGCGCTCCAGCCTTCCACACAGTCGTGCCGCGTGATCTGCGTGCGCGCGGGCATGGCCTTGAGCTGCGCCAGGCTCAGTGCGGCGGGTTTTTCCACCAGGCCATCAATCACCAGACGCCAGTCGGCAAACTGGTTGCGTGCCAGCGCCAGGTACTGCGGCACTTGGGGGTTGGTGTTGCCATTGCCACGAAAGGTAGGCGACAGGTCGGCCATCGTGAACTCTTGCGCCATGGAGCGGCGGCCGCCCAGAAACTGATGCACGCTCTGGCTGAGCAACTCGCCGGTTTGCAGCACCTTGGGAAACCACTCGGTGGCCCCCAGGCGGTCACAGCCGGCCAATGTCATGGCGGCCAGGCCTGATGCGGTGCGCACCAGCAGGTTTCGACGGGTGGATGTGGGCTGGCTCATGAAGAGGCTCCTGGCGTAGTGGGGCTGGCTTTGTCGACCGTGATGCGGTAGTTGCCGGTGATCATGGAGCGCATGTGGTTCCACAGGCCGCTGATGATGACTTCAAACACATGGATGAACACAAAGGCCACCAGCAGCCAGGCCACCACAAAGTGAATCGTGCGCGCGGCCTGCCGCCCGCCCAACAAATCAACCCAGCCTGGAAAGAACGAATTCATCCAAGGCGACATGGCCCAACCGCCCAGAATGATCAGCGGCAGCAGCACAAAAATTACCACCAGGTAAGCCAGCTTTTGCAGCACGTTGTAGCGCTTGGCCGCCTCGCCGTGCGGGTGCTTGAACTGGATGTGCTCGATGATGGAGCGCCCCATGCCCCGCCAGTCTGCGCGGGTGGGCCACAGGTCGCGCGACAGGTGGCGGCTGGCCACCGCGTGCAGCACATAAAACACGCCGTTGATCACCAGCAACCAGGCAAAAAAGAAGTGCCACAAGCGCCCCTCAGACAGCGAGTAGTAGCTGGGAATCGTCATCCACGACGGAAAGGCCACGCGGCTGGGCGAACCACTGGCCCCGGTGGACACGCCCAGCAGGCCGGTGGTGTCAAACGAATAACCCAGCACCGTGGTGATGCCGCGAACCTGGCCCCCCACGTTCTGGGCCTCAATGGTGAGCACCGACGGCCTGCCGGTGTAAGACGATTTGCCCCAGTCCAGCGACGGATGGGCATTGAAAATCATCAGCCCGCTCATCAACAACACGGTGAGCGACAGCACATTGACCCAGTGCATCACGCGCACGGCCAGGGAATGGCGCTTGTACAGATAAGAGCTGCCAGGCGGTGGTGCGGCGGCAGTGGATGACGGTACTTGACCCATGGTGATCTTTCGCAGAAGGTTGGGTGTGCAACCATACGGCTGAATCAGCCCTCGAGCATTGCCTGAACATCCCGAAAATTAGCCCGTATGGCCGCCACAGCATAGCCACTCATCCGCATATTTCACCGGGATCGCCGTTTTGAGCGTTTTCACTCGAGCTGTGGCTGTAACCGGTACCCTGGCTGGGCAAGGCTGGAAACGACGGGCTGTTCTCAGCCAATTGGGCTACTGTCCCATATATTGATTGCTCGGGCCGCTACGCAATTTATAGCAACCAGGAGATGCTCAGTCTCCATCAGTCACCCGCTGACGCGACGAGTTTCAAGCCCAAGCCCATCATGACCGCTCCAGCCATTCGGTCTACCCAAGTTTTGTAGCTCAGGTAAGCCCGGCGGGGGGCGGGTGAAGACAGCAGCATGGCAACGATGGTGTACCAGCCCGTCTCGATTGCAAACACAACCAGAATCAACAGGGCCGCAAACAGCCATGAAAAAGACTGTGGCAAGAACGCTGCAAACACGCTGGCGTAGACGATGGCAGTTTTCGGGTTGCTGGCTTGGGTGGCGAACCCCAACCAGAACGAGCGCCGCAGTGGTGTTGACGCCATTACTGCGTGCTCCGAGACATTCAATGGCGCTTTAGCGGCACCGAAAATGCGAAACCCCAGATAGCAAAGATAAAGACCGCCTGCAATCTTCAAACCAAGATACAGCGCTGGAACGGCCAACAGAACGGCCTGAAGACCCAGCAGCGCTGCCACGGCGAACACCACACCTCCCAGCCCCATGCCGAGCGCGGCGCAAATGCCGTGAGCGCGCGAACTGGCCACCGCCATCCGCGCAACCATCACGAAACTAGGGCCGGGGCTGACGACCCCCACGATGAGTGCGCCCATGATGCCAATCAAACCCATGAGCTCGTGCATAAAGCCTCCGTAACCAAACCACAAAACCGCTTACTTCGCCACCACCCGCACCATCTCCAGACACTTGTTCGAGTACCCCCACTCGTTGTCATACCAGCTGATGACCTTGATGAAGGTGCTGTCCAGCGCAATGCCGGCATCGGCGTCAAACACGCTGGTGCAGGGCTCGCCGCGGAAGTCGGTGGCGACTACTTTGTCTTCGGTGTAGCCGAGCACGCCTTTCATCGCGCCCTGGCTCTGGGCTTTCATTTCGGCGCAGATTTCGGCATACGTCGCTGGGTTGTTCAGCTCTACCGTGAGGTCGATCACCGACACGTCGCTGGTGGGCACGCGAAAGCTCATGCCGGTGAGTTTTTTGTTCAGTTCGGGAATGACCACGCCCACGGCTTTGGCGGCACCGGTGCTGCTGGGAATGATGTTTTCCAGAATGCCGCGGCCACCGCGCCAGTCTTTGTTGCTGGGGCCGTCTACCGTTTTCTGGGTGGCGGTGGTGGCGTGCACGGTGGTCATCAGGCCGCGCTTGATGCCCCATTTGTCGTTGAGCACCTTGGCCACCGGGGCCAGGCAGTTGGTGGTGCAACTGGCGTTTGAAATCACGGCCTGGCCGGCGTAGGTTTTGTCGTTCACGCCGAAGACAAACATCGGTGTGTCGTCTTTGCTGGGGGCCGAGAAAATGACTTTTTTCGCGCCAGCGGCTAGGTGCTTTTCGCCAGCGTCTTTGGTCAGGAACAGGCCGGTGCATTCCAGCACGATGTCGGCACCGACCTCGCCCCACTTCAGCTCGGCCGGGTCTTTCACAGCGGTCAGGCGGATGCGCTTGCCGTTGACGACCAGGGTGTTGCCGTCGACCGAGACTTCTCCCTTGAAGCGGCCGTGTACCGAGTCGTAGGTGAGCATGTAGGCCAGGTAATCGGGCTCCAGCAGGTCGTTGATGGCGACGACTTCAATGTCGGAGAAATTCTGGATGGCGGCGCGAAACACCATGCGTCCGATGCGGCCAAAACCGTTGATGCCGAGTTTGATGGTCATGTTTTTTTCCTTCTGGTTGATATAAAAATGATAGCTGCTTGAGCAGGTTTTATATGGGCTAGTAGCCGTTTGGGCTCAAATTACCGCCTGCAACCCAACAAACCGCGCCGACTGTCTTCAAAGTAGCGCAGGCCGTCTGGGCACACCAGTTTGGTTGTGGGCACGGCGGTGCGCGGCGGGGCAAAGCAGTTGAACGTCTGGGTCTTTTTGTTGATGCCTGAACGGGTCATTTTCCAGCCCGCAGGGCAGGCGGTGGCTGTGGGAGCGGTGGCGGCTGACGGGGCAGACGATGCGACCGGTGCCGCCGCAGGCGCAGGTGCCACAGCAGCCACCACCAATTGCACGGTCTGCCGCCTGCCACCGCAGCGCGGCTTGCCGGCAATGCTCAGCGGCTCCACGGTGAGCTCGTAAGTGCCGGGCTGTGCATAAGTGTGGCTGGCAACGAAGGGAATGTTTTTAGGGTCCAGCAGGTTCACGTCGTCGGCCTGGCCATCGTCCCAGCTCAGGCGTATGCCGCAGTTCACGCCGCTCAAAATCTCCAAGCCCACCGTGGCTTTGGCTGACTCGCCGGCCTTGATTTGCGCGGGCTCCACGCTGATGGAGGTAATCAGCTGCGCGTGGCTTGCACCGGACAGCGAGACTGCGCAGGCCAGCAGCAGGGAGCGCAAGTGTGCGGCATTCATGGCGCGGTTTAGAAGAGGGTTTTAGCGCGACAGCACCGCCAGCACGGTCTCGGCCACGTTCTCAGCCGTGAAACCAAAGTGCTTGAACAGCACCGGCGCGGGCGCTGATTCGCCATAGGTGTCGATGCCCACAACGGCGGCGCAACCGTATTTCCACCAGCCGTCGCTCACGCCCATTTCCACCGCAATGCGGGGCAGTTTGGGCGGCAGCACGCTGTTTTTGTAGTCGGTGGTTTGGCGGTCAAACGTGGTGGTGGAGGGCATGGAAACGACTCGAACCGCTACTTTTTGGGTAGCAAGCAGTTCTTGCGCTTTCAGTGCCAGCTGCACCTCGGAGCCGGTGGCAATCAACACGGCTTGGGTTTTTTTGTTCAGGCCCACTTCGGATGGCTCGGCCAGCACGTAAGCGCCTTTGCTGATGTCTTGCAGGTCGGCCTTTGGCGCGTAGCTGATGTTTTGGCGGGACAGCAGCAGCGCCGTGGGGCGGCTGGCGTTTTGTAGCGCCACGGCCCAGGCAATGGCAGTTTCTGCGGTATCGCCGGGGCGCCACACATCCAGATTCGGAATCAGGCGCAAGGACGCTGCATGCTCGACAGACTGGTGCGTAGGCCCGTCTTCGCCCAAGCCAATGCTGTCGTGGGTGAACACGTGGATCACGCGCTGCTTCATCAGCGCAGCCATGCGGATGGCGTTGCGGCTGTAGTCGCTGAACGTGAGGAAGGTGCCGCCATACGGGATGTAGCCACCGTGTAGGGCCACGCCATTCATGATGGCGGCCATCCCGAATTCGCGCACGCCATAGTTGATGTGTCTTCCGATCTGGCCCGTTTCGGTTTTCACCACATCGCCCGCCACATCAAAGCGCAAAGGCGGGGTGCTCTTGGTGTTGGTCAGGTTGGAGCCGGTCAAATCGGCGCTGCCGCCCAGCAGCTCGGGCAGGGCAGCAGTAAAGGCCTCCAGCGCCAACTGGCTGGCCTTGCGCGAGGCCACGGTTTCGGCCTTGGCGTGGGCAGCCTGGGCGGTGTCCGCCGCCAGTGTGGCAAAGCCCTTGGGCAGTTGGCCTTTCATGCGGCGGGTGAACTCGGCGGCAAGCTGGGGGTGGGCGGTTTTGTAGGCTGCAAAGCGCACGTCCCACTCGGTCTCGGCCGTCAGGCCTCTGGCCTTGGCGTCCCACGCGGCATACACGTCTTGCGGAATCTGGAAAGGCTCATGCGGCCAGTTCAAGGCTTCGCGGGTGAGCTTGATCTCGTCTGCGCCCAGCGGCTCGCCGTGAGCCTTGGCGGTGTTGCCACGGTTGGGGCTGCCTTTGCCAATGTGGGTTTTGCAGATGATGAGGGTGGGGCCATCGGTGTTGTTTTTAGCGTCGGCCAAGGCGCGGCTGACGGCTTGCACATCGTGGCCGTCGATAGGCCCGATCACGTGCCAGCCGTAGGCCACAAAGCGCTGAGCGGTGTTGTCGATGAACCAGGGTTTCACTTGTCCATCAATGCTGATGCCGTTGTCGTCATACAGCGCCACCAGCTTGTTTAATTTCCAGGCGCCCGCCAGTGCGCAGGCCTCGTGGCTGATGCCTTCCATCAGGCAGCCATCCCCCAAAAACACGTAGGTGTGGTGGTTGACGATATCGTGGCCGCTCTGATTGAACTCAGCCGCGAGCAGCTTTTCAGCCAACGCCATGCCCACCGCGTTGGTAATGCCCTGGCCCAGCGGGCCGGTGGTGGTTTCCACCCCAGGGGTAATGCCGTGCTCGGGGTGGCCTGCGGTTTTTGAGCCGATTTGGCGGAAGTTCTTCAGCTCGGCCATGGGCAGCTTGTAACCGGTGAGGTGCAGCAGCGCATAAATCAGCATGGAGCCATGGCCGTTGGACAGCACAAAGCGGTCGCGGTCAAACCACTGCGGGTTGCGCGGGCTGTGCTTCAAGTGGCCATGCCACAGGGCGACCGCCATGTCGGCCATGCCCATGGGTGCACCAGGGTGGCCTGAGTTGGCTTGCTGCACGGCGTCCATTGAAAGCGCGCGGATGGCATTGGCCATGTTGGCCTGGATGGCGTCTGTAGGGGTAGGGGTATCGGCCATCGTGTGGGGCTTTCGGGGGTGCTTAAGGGCGCTCGGGGCAAGGGTGCGGGACAAGAGTGGCGGATTTTAAGGGCCTTGCACTTGCGTGAATTCCATCGCGGTTTCAGCCACCGTAGCGGTATATGAATGCTCTAAAGTCGCACCAGGGCACTTCTGGAAATTCAGATTTTCGGGATGAAGTGCTAGGCGCACGGAGCGCAGGACACCGGAATGCACTTCAGTGCATGAGGATTCCGAGCACCGCGCAACAACGCAATTCGCCCGAAAAATGAATTTACAGAAGTGCCCACATGCAAGGCCTACATCTCACCGCCGATCTCCACCAATGCCGCTGCGACATGGCCTGGTTCACCAATGCCACGCAGCTGGGCGACTGGTGCCTGGAGGTGGTGCACGCGGTGGGCTTGAAGGCCGTGAACCAGCTGTTCCACACCTTTCCCGCCACCGCCCAAGGCCCCGGCGGCATCACCGCCACCGTGCTGCTGGCCGAGTCGCACCTGTGCATTCACACCTGGCCCGAGCAGCGCGCGGTGACCCTGGACGTGTATGTGTGCAACTTCGGCGGCGACCACTCGGCCAAAGCGCGTGGGCTAATGTTTGCGCTGACCCAGCGCTTTCAGCCTGAGTGGACGGAGCAGCGCTCGCTGGATCGGGGCAGCGAGTCTTGAGCATTGCCGCTCAGGCCCTGATCCTCGCCGCCGGCCGTGGCGAGCGCATGCGCCCGCTGACCGACACATGCCCCAAACCCCTGCTGCCGGTGCGCGGCAAGCCGCTGATGCAGTGGCACCTGGAAGCGCTGGCGGCGGGTGGCTTTGATCGGGTGGTGGTGAATACCGCCTGGCTGGGGGAGCAGATTGAAACGCGTTTTCGGAGCGATTTCAGCCTCCAGCCCAGAGATTCATTGCTCAAGCAGCTATCAAATCAGAAGCAATCTGACAACCTTCACATCACCTATTCCCACGAAGGCCGCGACTTTGGCGGCGCGCTGGAGACCGCAGGCGGCATCGCCCGCGCGCTGCCACTGCTGGCCGATGTGTTCTGGGTGTTGGCAGGCGATGTGTTCACGCCCGATTTCTCCTTCACGCAAGCTGCGTTCGATGCGTTCACCAAAAGCGGCAAGCTGGGGCACATCTGGCTGGTGCCCAACCCGCCGCACAACGCCACAGGCGATTTTGGTTTGTCTGAGGACGGCCTGGCGCTGAATCTGTCGCCGGCTGCCACCACCGAAATGCACACCTTTTCCACCATCGCCCTGTACCGCCGCGAACTGTTCTCGCCGCCGCATTGCCTTATTCCCTGGGGCAACCCCCAAGGCGAAAAAGCCCCCCTGGCCCCGCTGCTGCGCACGGCGATGGACAATCAGCAAATAACCGCGCAGCTGTATGGCGGAGCCTGGACGGATGTGGGAACCCCACAGCGGCTGGCGCAGTTGAATGCAGATTGATACCGCCTGAGACACCATTCAGCAGAAATTTAGGTATCATTCGACCATGCTTGTTGTGGTCGATACCAATGTCATCGTGGGTGCCTGCATGGGTGTCGGTGCGTCGGCACGGGTGGTGGAGTTGTGCATCACAGGCCAGCTGACACCGGCAGTGGGGTCTGCACTGCTGCTGGAATACGAGGACGTTTTGTCCCGTGGTTCGCTGTTCGAAGCTTGCCGCCTGACGGCTGCTGAGCGCGACGAGTTACTGGATATTTTTTTGGCACATGCCAAGTGGGTCAAAACCTATTTCACTTGGCGCCCCAATTTGAAGGATGAGGCTGATAACCATGTGGTGGAGCTGGCCGTGGCATGTGGCGCCACACGCATCGTGACCTGGAACACGCGAGACTTTGCATCCGCCGAGTTGAGATTTCCCTTACTGCGTCTGGCTACTCCAGCGCAATTGCTTCAGGAGCTACAAACATGAGCGCTTTAACCTTGCGACTACCCGATGACAAACACGACCGGCTCAAAGCACTGGCCCAGCAGCGCGGCATGAGTCTGGCGCGACTGCTGGACGAATTGACCACCCAAGCCCTGGTCGAATTCGACACGGAAACCCGCTTCCTGATTCGTGCCCAGCGCGGTACCAACCGGGTCGAGCGCGGTCTGCAATTGCTACGCAAAGCACAAGGAATCGAAGCATGAACACGATCCACACCCAACGCCGCGCCCGCCTGGCCGCCCAACTCGGCCCGCACGGCATCGCCATCATTCCCACCGCGCCCGAGCGGCCGCGCAACCGCGACAGCGACTACATCTACCGGCATGACAGCTACTTTTACTACCTGACCGGCTTCACCGAGCCCCACGCCTGGCTAGTGATCACCGGCGACGGCAGCACCACGCTGTTTTGCCAGCCCAAAGACATGGAGCGCGAGATCTGGGATGGCATACGCCTGGGGCCGCAGGCCGCGCCACAGGCTCTTAACGTGAGCGTCGCCTACCCGGTGGGCGAGCTGAACACGCAGCTACCCAAGCTGCTGGAAAACCGAGATGCGGTGTGGTTTCCGTTTGCCATTCACAGCGGCCTGGAAGCGCAGGTGGCGCAGTGGCTCAACGCCGTGCGCGCCCGCGTGCGCTATGGCGCGCTGTGCCCCGAGCAGCAGCGCGATTTGTGCAGCGTGCTCGATGAAATGCGTTTGTTCAAAGACGCGCACGAGCAGGATGTGATGCGCCGCGCCGCCGTCATCAGCGCCCGCGGCCACATCCGCGCCATGCAGCTTTCTGCCCGCATGCTGCGCGAAGGCCAAGATGTGCGCGAGTACCACCTGGATGCCGAGCTGCTGCACGAATTCCGTCTGGGTGGCTCGCAATACCCTGCTTACGGGTCGATTGTGGCCGCCGGTGCCAACGCCTGCGTGCTGCACTACCGCGCCGACGCTGCGCCCGTGCGCGCGGGCGAACTGGTGCTGATTGACGCCGGTTGCGAGCTGGACGGGTATGCGAGCGACATCACCCGCACCTTCCCCGCCAACGGCAGCTTCACCGGCCCCCAGCGCGCGCTGTATGACATCGTGCTGGCCAGCCAGGAGGCGGCTGCGGCCGCTACCAAACCCGGCGCGCGCTTCACCGACCCGCACGACGCGGCGGTGAAGGTGCTGAGCCAGGGCATGCTGGACGTAGGCCTGCTGGACGCCAACAAAGTAGGCAGCCTGCAAGACGTGATCGACAAACGCGCCTACTTCCAGTTCTATATGCACCGCACCGGCCACTGGCTGGGGCTGGATGTGCATGACTGCGGCAGTTACGTGGAGCCCTCACAGGTGGGCGAGGTGAGCGAGCGGCGCGACCCGCTGTCCAACGAGCTCATCAAAGACCGCCCCAGCCGCGTGCTGCAGCCAGGCATGGTGCTCACCATTGAGCCGGGCCTCTATGTGCGGCCTGCAGAGGGCGTGCCGGAGCAGTTTCACAACATCGGCATTCGCATTGAAGACGATGCGCTGGTGAATGCGACAGGCTGTGAGCTGATGTCGCGCGGGGTGCCGGTGAGGGCGGAGGAGATTGAGGCGTTGATGCGGTGAGGAGAGTTGGAGCAGTTATCGCGCTCAGATCGGTATTTAAACAATACCCGCATGGTAGTTTGCGGTGTTTTGTGCATGATTGGCTATTTCCTCTACCTCTTGAATCCGCATGCCAAGTGCTGCCTTCATTTCTAAGATCTCTTTGGCAGTTTGCTCAGCGGTCAGTTTTTGTACTTTGATCAATTCAATGGTTTCCTTCGCTTCAGTCGCCTTTTCACGGACGAATTCTGCATTGGCGCTAAGCGCACTTATCGAAAACTTTTGAAGCGTGCCGAACTGAAATAAATAAAACGCCGCCGACACGAGCAGAACGCACACGAATAGCGTCGCAAACATCGCGGAGTCTTTCGTATACGCCGCATAAAGAGTAAAGGTCAAAAGGCTAAGCGCAACAACCATGAAAAAAAAGCGATGCATATGAGGTGTGTAAGTTCAGCGGAATTCACTACAACCTGTGTTACCTACAAGCTTAGTTGAGCCAAGGCTTTCGGGCGAGCACCCTCAATATGAGGCGGCATGTCGTTGTGCCCATGGAACTAACCATCCAGGTGGCCGATTACCCGCTGCACCCACTGCGGCAGCGACTCCACCACCCTCTGCGTCTGCCCGTTCTGATAAACCGCCACCAATTGCGGCCCACCGTCTTCAATTTCGCGCGCTTCAAATAAATAGGCGGTGGTCGCCAAATTCACCGCACGGCTGAGATTGGCCAGGGTGCGCGGGTAGCGCGCCAGAATGCGTTCCGGAGGCACGTCGTGGCCGCCTTCTTGCGCCCGGTGTTTGACTCGGGCCAGCAGGCGCTGCGGGTCGTCTAGTGCGACCACATACAACGCGACGGCAAAACCGTTGGCGACAGCTCCTTCAATCAAGGCCAGCTTGGATTCGTGGGAGAACACGGTTTCACTAACGAACGATTCGCCATTGGCCAGCTTTTCGGCGCGCTGCGCGTCGGCCCAATGCCGCGCCGCTTCGGAGCGCTGCTCGGGGTCGCTGATGTGTTGCAGATGGTCGCGTTCATAGATGTCGGCGTTTACAAACACCAGGTCGGCACCGATGATTTGATCGTCGACCAAGGCCCGGTACAACGTAGACTTGCCAGCGCCATTCGGACCTGCCAGCAAATGAAAGACGGGTACCGCCACCTACTGGGCCAACTGCCGATTGGCTTGCACGATGCTTTGCACGCGCTGGGCCAACGAGCCGCTGGCTTGTGCAGCCAGCAGGCGATTCGTCAAGTCTGTCAGCGCAAGCTTTTGTTGAGCTTGTCGCGCGCTGGCCTCATACCGTTCAATCGCCGTCCGTGCCTCTTGCGCCGTCAACCCCGAATGCTCCACCACCTGCCCCAAAGTGGACCAGTATTCGATCTGGCTGGCGACCGATCGGCGCATGGGGGCGGCGCTTTGGCGGGCGGCGTCGACCAGGGTTGTTGGGAGCTTGACAGAGGCAAAAGCCGTGGCAGACATAAAAACCCCTTGAAATGAAACGAAGTGCGCCATTTTGCGCCAAAACGGCGCACTTCGCTAGTGTCGCGTTGGGCGTTGCGGTTTTTGCGCCGCAACGCCTCACGAAGCAACTCAGGGCAGTGCGTCGCCCAGCGCAATGCCTTCGCGCCGTGGATCAGCCCCACCCACCAGCACCGTGCGCCCGTTTTGCTGGGTTTTGATGATGGTGGACACGCCGCTGGACTGGGCGGCAAAGCTCACGGTGTGGCCCAGGCTGCGCAGGCCGTTGAGCAGGGGGTCGTTCAGGCCGGTGTTGCTCACGTCAATCGACGGGTGCTCGCCGCCCACGCCGGTGGTCACGCTGTTGCCCGCACCAAAGTTCACCATCGAGGTGGCTTGCTGGGCGTCCAGTTTCCAGTCGATGGCGCTGACCACGGTTTTCACCACAAACTGAATGATGGCCGCGCCGCCGGGGGAGCCGGTGGCCATCAAGAAGTCGCCGCGTGAGCCGTCAGCTGCCCGGGTGAACAGGAGTGTGGGCGACATGGAACTGCGCGGGCGCTTGTTGGCCTGGATGCGGTTGGCAATCGGGCCGGTGGCGTCTGACGGGTCGAACGAGAAGTCGGTCAGCTGGTTGTTCAGCAAGAAGCCGCGCGTGAAGTGGAACGAGCCCATGCCCGACTCGATGGTCGTCGTCATCACCACCACATTGCCGTATTTGTCGACGATGGACATGTGGGTCGTGCCATTGCCTTCTTGCGCGCTCACACCGGCGGGCCGCGCGGCGGGGAACACACCGGCCGTGGCGGTGCCCATGCTGCGGGTAAGCGATATGAGGCCGGCGCGGCCTCGAAGGTAGGTTTTGTCGACCATCGACGACACGCCGTTGCCGGGCAGCGAGACAAAGTCGGTGTCGGCCACATACAGGTTGCGGTCGGCATAGGCCAGGCGCTGGCTTTCGCTGACCAGGTGCACGCCCTGCACAGACGGTTTGCCGCCTTCGGCGTTGACCAGGGTGGGGCTGTTTTCAGCCGAGGCCATGTTGAAGTTTTCCAAAATGCCCAACGACTGTGCCACCGCAATACCGCCGGACGATGGAGGTCCCATGCCGCAGACCCAGGTGTCGCGGTAGGTGGTGCACACCGGCTCGCGGCGAATGGCGCGGTAGTTGGCCAGGTCGCTCAGCTCGGTCAGGCCGGGCGTGATGGCAACCGTGGTCGAGGCATTCACGCCGCCGGTGTTCACCTTGATTTTGTTGACGATGGACTGGGCAATCGGCCCGGTGTAGAAGGCGTTGGCACCGCCCTGGGCAATGCTGTTCAGCGTCGTTGCGTATTCGGGGTTCTTGATGAGGGTGCCCAAGGCCTTGGGTGTGTAGTCAAGATTCAAGAAATAAGCCGCCGCTTCGGGGTCGCGCAGCAAGTCGTTGCGTGCACCGCTGATGGCTGCTGCCATGCGGCCACTGATGGCAAAACCGTCGGTTGCCAGCTTCACGCCGGGGGCAAACAGGCCGCTCCAGGCCTGGCGGCCATGGTCTTGGTGGGCCAGCTCCAGCATGCGCACCGCGCCGGGTGTACCAATGGAACGGCCGCTGGCGCGGGTGCTGGCAAATGCGTTGCCCAGATTGGGCAGCGGGTTGGTCTGGTCAGTGGCGCTGACGTGACGCAGGTAGTTCTCGGTAGCGGCTGCCGGCGCGGTTTCGCGCCCGTCGTAGCTTTGCACCTGTTTGGTGGTGGCGTTGTAGTGCAGCATGAACGCGCCGCCGCCCAGACCGGACGATTGCGGCTCGACCAGGCCCAGCACGGCTTGCACCGCCACCGCCGCATCGACTGCACTGCCGCCCGAGGCCAGCACATTGCAGCCAGCCTGCGTGGCCAGCGGGTTGGCCGTGACAGCCATGAAGCTCAGTGCGGTCACCGGTTTTTTGCCTGGTTTGTAGCCCGATGACGGCTCAGGAATCGCTGGGTCGCCCGGCAGGCCTGAGCCTACGGCGACGGTGGTGGTGCCTGCGTTTTGTAAACAGGCCTGCAAGGCATTGGCCTGCGTGGTGTTGTCATCGTCGCCACCACAACCCCACAGCGCCACCACGCTCAGGGCCAAGGGCACGGCCCAGCGGACACTGCGGCGAATCCTCGAATTTGTTTTGTCTTTCATCAGCGGACTCCTGAAATAACGGCCTACACACCACGGCGGTCTGTCACGGCAGAGTCATTAAGCAAGGCACGGGCTGGGCTGTCAATTCAAGGAAACCTGCAAGCGGCGCAATGTCGCTGGATTTGCTATCTAAAATATAGCTGTTTGAGCAGGTTTTACATGGGCGAAATGGATATTTCACCATCGAATACGGGTTCATGCGCTGAGCTACCCCTCCCGCTGCATCCAGAAGCTGCCACCGGTGCCCAGCGCCGGGCAGCGCGGAAACACCGATGTAATGGCCTGGGGGTGGCGGCTGAGCAGGTAGTGGGCCATCCAGACCACGCGCCAGTCGCGGTTGCCCATCAAAAAGGCGTGCAGCAGGTATTGCTCGTTCCAGCTGCGCCCCTCTTCCAGCAACCAGGGTTTGGGGTATTCGTCGGGCAGAAAAATGTCGTGCAGGTGCACGTACACACCGGCTTTGAGCCGGGGCAGGATCTGAAAAAACAGGTGGTTCACGTCGCTGCCGGTTTTACAGACATGCGACGAATCGACAAACAGCACATCACCATCGGCCAGTTGCTCAAACATCGCAGGGTCGAGTTCTTCTAGGCGCGACGTCACCAGTCGGGTGATGCCCGGCACGCCAGCCACCAGAAAATCGCGCGGATAGGGCTCGATGCAGGTGATGTCGATACGGCCTGCGAACATGCGGCGGTTGGCGTCCGCCATCACCAGCGATGAAAAGCCCGAGCCGACTTCAATGATCCGCCTGGGCTTGAACAGGCACACGGCCGCAAACAGGAATTCGGCGTCCAGCACCGGAAACATGCCGTTTTGGTAGAAGTAGCGGTTCGGTTCTGCGGGCGCTTCAACCGGGTAGTCCAGCCCCGCCAGGTGGGGCCGCAGGCGCTCCAACAGCTGCAACTGCTGCGCCACTTGCATGTCCACCCCGGCCAGCGCGGGGCGCAGGGCCCAGATGTCGTTTTCGCGGCTGCGCAAATCGGCCGGATCGACAACAGGTGAATAGTAGTGACCGGGTGGAAAACCCATGCATGCTCCGGCTGAAGACCTATTGTAGGATTCCTTATGTACATCACCCCACGCTACCCCAACCGGGAAGATTGCGACTTCTATCACTCCTTCACACTGCCCGGCGGACAGGTGTTGGGGCAGTGGGATTTGCGCCCCAAAACCGAGGTTTATTTGGGGCATGTGGACTTCGCAGGTCAATCGGTGCTGGAGATTGGTCCGGCCAGCGGCTTCCTGTCTTTTTATATGGAGCGCGCCGGTGCCACTGTGACTTGCCTGGAGCCGCCCATGGCACACCTGTGGGATGTGATTCCCTCCGAAGGCGTTGACCTGGTCAAGTGGCGCAGTGACTTTGCAAAACAGATCGAACGGGTGCGCAACTCCTTTTGGTATGCGCACCGCGAGCTCAATTCATCGGTGCGCATGGTGGAGGTCAATCCCTACGCGATGCCCGATTCGGTCGGGCGCTTTGATGTCGGCGTGCTGGCCGCCGTGCTGTTGCATTGCCGCCGACCTTTTGATTTGCTGGAAAGCGTGGCGCTGCGCACCCGCAAAACCGTGGTGGTGACCGAGGTGTACAACGCCTCGCTGGGCGAGCAGGCGGCATGCGCTTTCCTGCCGCATCGCGGCGTGGAGCAGGTGCACACCTGGTGGCATTTCACGCCGCAGTTTTTTATCTCCGCGCTGGGTTTGCTGGGGTTTACGCAAGCCCGGGTGTACTTCCACACGCAAAAGCAGCCTGCCGAAATGAATCGTGATGTTGAGTTGTTCACCGTGGTGTGCGCGCGGCCCGATCAAACGGCGGGCAATTCAGGTGATGTGCACGGTGGCTGAAAACAGCCTGTCAGACAAGCTGGATGCGGTCTGGGGCGACCCCGACACCTGGGTCGCCAACGGTCAGCAATGGGCACATCTGGACGAGGTTCGGCGCATGATCAACCGCCGGGTCAGCGGCGACCCGGCTGTCACCGCACTGGCCTGGTTTGCCCGCCACCTGGCAGACGCAGGTAGCCTGCCATTGGGTCGCGTGCTGGTGCTGGGTTGCGGCGCTGGCCGCGTGGAGCGGGAGCTGTACGACCAGGGTTGGGCGCGCCAACTGGTGGCCTTTGATCTGTCGCCCAAAGTGCTGGCGGTGGCCGCCCAGGCAGCGCTTGATACCCCGGCCATTCAGTATGTGCTGGCCAGCATGGATGAGATACCGGTTGGGCAGCCGCCGTTTCTGCCGGGCAGTTTCGACGCGGTCGTCGGAGTGGCCAGCGTTCACCACTGCTCGCAGTTGCGCAGTCTGTATGAGGCGCTGGTGCAATTGCTGACCCCGGACGGCTGGCTGTTTCTGGATGAATACGTAGGCCCCGACCGCTTCCAGTATTCGCCCGCCAGCATGGAGCAACTGACGGCACTGGCCGATCTGCTGCCAGACCGCCTGCTCACCACCCAGGCAGGCTTGGTCAAAAAGGGTTTCCGTGCCCCTACGGTGCAAGAGGTGGTGGCGGTTGACCCCAGCGAGGCGGTGCACGCGTCACAGATCCTGCCGCTGCTGGCCCAGCACTTTCGCGTTGTGGCACAGCGGCCTTATGGCGGCTCGCTGTTGCACATGCTGCTGGCCGACGTGGCCCAGAACTTTCAGGCCCCTGAGGCCAAGCCCTGGTTGCAGGCCTTGATCGATGCAGAAGACGACTGGGATCGGCTGGGGCGGCTGGAGCAGCACTTCAGCTGTGTGATTGCACGCCCGCTTGGTGCAACCAGCGACGCACCCAAGCCGGCTCATTAACCCCCAGTGGCCGGGCGGCGTTGTCAGGCCGCTGCACCACCTGTGTCGCGTCCAGCCGGGCATAGGTGTCCACAATGTGCTGGCGCCGCTCGTTCAGCACGCGTGATTGCGGGTCGAGCCCGGCTACCAGGGTCAGGCCGGTGGGGGCGACCGGCAAGGTCACCAGATGAAGCTGGGGCCGCAGCGCCCGCAGACAGGGCACGATCTTCCAACCGTCGCCGGTGTAAAAGCCCGAACGGCGGTCCTGCGCAGCGGTGAGGGCTGTCAGCGGCAAGGTGTCGTGCAGCACCACCAGCGCCCCCGGTGCAGCCCAGCGCTCCAGCTGGATGAAGTCATCCAGTACGCTCTCAAAATGGTGGTCGCCATCGACAAAGGCCAGATCAAATCCCGCCGTGTGCAGGTGGCAATCGGCCGGCGGCGCACGCAAAAACGCGGCGCTGGTTTGCCGGTACAGCTGGGTTGCTACCGTACAGTGATCCAGCGGGTTGCCCAGCGGCTCGGGGTCTACACCGATGGCCTGCGTTGGGCTTTGCGCCAGGCCCAGCGAGACGCCTTTTTCCACCCCAATTTCCAGGTACAGGCGCGGCTTGAGCGCTTCATGCAACCACGCCAGCCAATGCAGATAGTTCGGGCCGGGCCAACGCAAACCAGCCAGGGCCACATGTACCCGGGGCAAGTTGGGCTCTTGCGCCAAAGCCTGACGAAGAACTGCCTCGGCGCGTGTTCGCTCACCGCGAGCCATGAGCAGCCCGAATTGCATCAGTGCCGGTTGTTCAAGCGGGTGTGCTCTCATGCGCCGAACCTTGTGGGATCCAACACACGGCGCAGCGTGTGCCCGAACAGCTCCAGGTCGTAGCGCTGCGCGCACTGCTGCCAGGCGGCTTGCTGCTGGCGCTGCCAGGCCACATCGTCTGTCAGCAGGCGTGCAATGCCCACGGCAAATGCCTTTGCGTCGCGCGCGCCCACGATGTCCAGGCCATCGCGCCAGCCCAGCTGGCGCACCAGCAAGGCCGAGGCGACGGTGGGTATGCCGCTGGCTGCCGCCTCAATCACTTTGGCGGGCACGCCGCCTGCAAAGCGCACCGGCGCAATAAACACCCGTGCAGCGTCATAGTGCGGCTCCAGTGCATCCTGCGGGCCCAACACGGCCACGTCGGGCCCCCCCAGGGCGGCCACTTTAGGGGACAAGCAAACGCCCACCACCGACAAGCTGGGTGCGTGGGAAAGAAGTTGGCGCAGCAGCGGCATGACTTCGCGGATGAACCACAACAGCCCATCTTCGTTGGGTGTTCCGGGGTGCAGCGCGCCAACGAAGAGCAGCCCGTCGCGCGGCTTGGGGCCTGGCGCACTGCGGCGTATCGGCGTGCCATGGCTGAGGATTTGGGTGCGATGACCCGCCGCCTGAAAGAACTGCGCGTCGCGCTGCGAGACCACGAGCACGTCGCTGGCACCGGTGGCCAGCGCAATTTCGGCGTCAAGCCGCTGGGTTGCCGCAGCGCGCGTCAAGGGCCGACGCTGCACGCCGGCCATGGCAATCTCCCGCAGGGCAAACAGCGCCTCGGCGTCGTACACCAGGCGCAGGCCGGCAAACAGCTCGGGGCGGCGGGCGCGCAGCGGCTGCAGCGCTTGAAGATTGGGCGGGCGACTGACCACCAGCACGTCGTACACGCTGCGGCGTCGCTCCAAAAAGGCTTCCAGCCCCGCCATTCCGTGGCCCAGTGCCACCTCCACGCTGCCGGGTAGGGACGCATACACCGCGCGCCAGTTGTCAAGCGGCGTCCACAAGGGAAACAAGGTCACGGGCCAGCCATCCAGGGCCTGCAGCATCAGCCGGGCCCGGGGAAGCCCGCCACCTTTGAACATGTGCGGTACTTCGTTGTCCACAAATAGCACCCGGGGTCGGCGCGGGCGGTCTTCTGGCGATTGCCAGCGGTCTGCATCCAGCGTTTGCGCTGCGGGTTGCGGCTGCTCCTGTAGCCACTGTTCATGGCGCTCACAAAACAGCAAGCGGTTACGTTCCATGAGCGCGGTGGCACTGTTGCCGCTGGCGCTGCCCCATTCCAGGTGTTCCAGCAAGACGGAAGGCTCATACACCACCCGCAGCCCGGCCTGCCACACCCGCAGGCAGTAGTCGGTGTCTTCGTAATAGGCGGGGGCAAACACCTCGGCAAACCCGTCCAGCATGTGCCACAGCGAGGCGGGGGTAACCAGAAAAACGCCCGACACATAGTCGGTTGAGCGCGCCGCGCGCGCGGCATGCCCAAATGGGTCTTCGCCGCGGCCAATACCTGCCGCGCTGCCGTCGCAAAAAATCATGTTGCCAGCTTCTTGCAGAGTGCCGTCGGTCAACACCACGCGCCCACCCAGCGCACCAATGGCCGGGTCGGCTTGCATGGCCTGCCAGGCAGCCGCCAGTGCACCTTCCTGCAAGATGGCATCGCTGTTGAGAAAGGCCAGGTAGCGCCCGGTGGCCAGCGCAGCACCCTGGCGTGCGGCACGCAGAAAACCCAGGTTGTCCTGGTTGCGCACCACCAGCGCGCCCTGCACCTGCTCGAGCAACCGCGCTGTGCAATCGCTGGACGCGTTGTCGATGACGATGGTTTGAAACGACACGCCCTGCTGGTCAGCCAGCGCCTGCAAGGTGCGGCGCGACAAGCCCGCCTGGTTGAACAACACCAGCACCACCGACAGATCGGGCCGCGCACCGGGCGCGACCGCCGGCAACACGATGCTGCGTGGCTGGGTCAGCCAGGCGTCAAGCGCCCACTGGGCATGTTCCCGTGCCCGTGCCTTCGCATCAGGCGCTGCGGCGGCGGCTGCGCTGTCTTGCTTCAAGCGAGCGCAGATGCGCTCGATCTGCGAGGCCAGGCGGCGGCCGTCAAGCAGGGTCGACTGCTGAACGCGCGCACGCAAACCCAGGCGGTAATGCGCCAATGCCGCGGTATCGCTGGCAAGTGCCACGGCCCGGGCACAAAAGTCTGGCTCGCTGTCTGCAATCCAGGCTTGAAGGCCCAGCGCTGTCAGCACAGAAGCGCCCTGGCGAGCCCCGGCCCAGTGGCCTGCCAGTGTCACCACGGGCACGCCCATCCACAACGGATCGAGCAGGCTTAAACCGCCGTTGGCGGGAAAGCTGTCCAGCACCAGGTCAATTCGCGCAAACCATTCCAGGTAGGCGGCATGCGGCAAGAACGGGTCAAAAAACACCCGGCCACCGTCAACCCCCTCGGCCTGCATGCAGGCCAACACATCCCGGCGCAGCGGCCAGTCATCGGCAATGGCACCCACGAAGCGAATGGTGGACAGCGGTGTGTCAGCGACCACGCGGGCGAAGGCGCGCAGGCAAGGCGGGCTGAGCTTGAGGCTGCGGGCTGTGACGCCATAGGTGACGCTCCCGTAGCTCAAAACCGGGGGCGGACCGGGCTCGGGTGCTGCCAGCGGCGGGTCCCAGCACCACTGGCCGCCGTGCAAGTGAAACACCGCCTCGTCGTGATGTATGGCGTGGGCGTGCGGAATCGCCGCCTCGTCGGCCAGCAGCCCGTCAAACAAGCCGCCCGCACTGGCCCAGCAACCCAGCCAGCCCAGTTGCACCGGAGCCAGCCGACGGGCATAGGCCTGCAGCAAGCCAAATTGGCCTTCAAACGGGTGCAGGCCACCTGCATCAATCACCACATCAATCTGGTGAATGGCGCATGACTGCGCAAGCGATTCAGGCACCAGGGGCAAGGTGTGCACATGCTGCGGCAAGCCGTCAATCGGATGGCAGGTATACAAAAAAACCTGGGCCTGATCGGCTGCGTGCGCCGCCAGCACCCGGCGCAGCAGGCTTTGGTGCCGTTGGCTGGCCACATAGGCAATGCGCGGGCGATGGTTGGCGCTGCGCTGCGGGTTGGGCGGGTGGAAGGTCGCCAGGCCGCTGCGTATCTTCAGCCCGCGGTACCAGTCGCGTGCCTGCCGGCCCAGAGACTCGGCACTCGATGCGGGCGACAGCGCGCCGGCATACAGCGCAGCCGTTGCCATCCACGGGTCGTCGTCCAGATCCTGGCTGGCGCTCTGCACCAAGCGCGCCATATAGGCCTGAGCATGGGTGTGGCTTGCCTCGACGATGGCGTCGCGCCAGACCGTGGGCAAAACATCCAACGCAACCATGTTCAACAAGCGGCGGGCCGCTTCGCTACCCAGACCAGCCAAACGCAGGCAGACTTTCACCGCGTCGGCGCCGCGCAGGTCGCGCCGCAGCAATTGCCCGCAGGCCTCAGCAGCGCCGTCCAGGCCACCTTCCACCTGCAAACGTGCCCTTAACAGCAGCGCGGCCTGCAAGCTCGGCTGCTTTGCAAGCACCGCCTCAGCGCGATCCAGTGCGGCCTGGAATCGACCGGTTCGCCGCTGGGCTTCGGCCACTTCCAGCTGTGGCACCGGGTCGGCAGGCCTGGCGTCAACCACCCGCAGAAATGCCAGTTGCGCCTCGCCGTAGCGGGCTTGCGCCATCAGTACCCAACCCAGGTGTCGCAGGCTTTCGGCTTGGCCCGGCTCCAGTTGCAAGGCCTGGCGCACGGTGTGCTCGGCCTCGCCCAGCCACCGCTGGCGCAAGCGCAGGTGCGACAGCGCACGCCAGGCCTCGGCCAGCGCAGGGGCATTTGCCACGGCCTTGTGTGCCCAATGCTCGGCTTCGGGCAAGAGGCCTGCTTGTGTGAACACAAATGCCGCCTGCACCTGGGCTGCGCTGTCTTCGGGCAGTCGTGCAAGCAGTTGCTGCACGATCACGACAGCGTGCGCCACGTCGCCCTGCTCCAGCGCCAACCACCCCAGCACGCGCTTGGCTTCGATGTTGCCGGGGTCTTGCCTCAAGGCCCGACGCAAGCACCGGTTGGCCGCGTGCGGGCGCTGACGCCGCAACTGCGCCACGGCCAGCAAGCGCCACAAATCAGCGTTGTGCCGACGGGCGCGCAAGCGCTTGTGCAGCAATCGCCGGGCTTGATCGGTTTCTTGCATGTCCAACAAAATCTGGGCCATCAGATCTTGCGCGGCTTCGTTGTCAGGTGTTTCATGCAACACCAAGCCAAGCAACCACCGGGCACCCTCGAACTGTTTGAGTTCCCGCTGAATGTGGGCGCGGCGCACCAGCGCATCGGTGAAGCGCCCATCGCGTTCATGCGCCTGCTTGAATGCCTGGTCGGCTTCCTGCAAATTGCCCAAGGCCTGGTACACAACGCCCAGCAGATGCCAGCTGGCGGCCCGCTGCGGGTGCTCGGCTACCAGCTTGCGCGCCAGGCGCAGGGCCTGTTGAAAATCACCCGAATCATGTTGGCGCCACGCGGCTTCGGCCAGCAATTGCGCGTCTTGCGGCCACCGGTTCAAGCTGTCCTGCAATAGGGCCTGGGCCTCGTTGAGCTGGCCAAGTCGGGCCAGGCACTGAGACAGGTGCAGGCGCAAGCGGGGTTGTTCGGGAGCCTGCTGGTCAAATGTGCCAATGGCTTCGCGGTAGGTTTGCACCGCCGCCGCGAATTGCCGGGTGACCTGTTGCAGCCAGGCGTGTTGCATCAAGCGGGCGGGTGTTCGCCGTTGCGCCAGGGCGCGGGCAGACCAGTCAGAAGCTTCTTGCATCCGCCCCACATCGTGCAGCACCCAGGCCAGGTCGTAGGCGGCCTGGTCCAGGGCTGGATCCAGCTCGCAGGTGCGCTGGAATGCGGCCACCGCACCGGCCACATCCTGGCGTTGCTTGAGCAGGTACCCGGTGTACCAATGCAAGGGCGCGTCGTCGGGGTTGCGCGCCAGTGCGGGCAGCAGTTGGGCAGCAGCTTCGTCCAGCCGACCGGCCTGCACGAGAAAAAACCCCAGGGCAGCGCAGACCCTTGGATCAGACGCAGCCAAGTGGCTGGCCGCTTGCGCACTCTCAATCGCAGCAGCCACATCGCCGGCGGCAAAACCTTGCCAGGCACGCTCCAACAGCGTTTGCAGGCCCTGATCGGTCGCCATCAAGCGTGCAACACCACGCGAGCGGAATGTGCAGCCAGCAGGCTCAGCAACTGGGCAACGATCAGCGGTGTGGAGGCAACATAAGCCAGCGCGTGCTGCTGCGCGGCGGCGCTGAATGCGGTGTGTTCGTTGAGCAGCCGCCGCAGGGCTGCCTCCCAGACCTGCACCGGCGCGTGTGGATCCAGGGTGAGCCCTCCGGCACCCACAGTCTGAGGCAGGGCACCGCGCTGGCTGGCCAAGACCGGCAGGCCATTGAGTTGCGCCTCAATCACCGTGCGGCCAAACGACTCTTCCCACACCGACGGCATCAACAACAGGCGCGATTGGGCGTACACCGGTCGCATGTCCGTCTGCGGGCCCAACCACTGCACATTGCCCAAAACCTGAGCCCGGTGCTGGCACAGCGCGCGCCAGTGCGGCTCCAGCCCCCAGCTTTCAACGACCAAAAACGACATGTCGCGGCACTGGGCCGCCAGCTCAAACACCCGTTGCACGCCTTTGACCGGCGTTGGGTTCACAAACAGCACCTGGGTGCCTGTGCCGTCAGCCAGATAGTTTTCAGCCGACACCGCTGGCGGCACGACATGGCACGACAGCCCGCACAAAGCGCGCCAGCGCTGGGCGGTGAAGGCCGAATTGGCCAGGTACAGCAGCGAAGCATCGGGCACCAGGGTGCCGCCCAGCTGGTGTACCTCCACGTTGTGCAGGTACACAGCCGTGGCGCGACCGGTTTGCAGGCTGGCCAACACCATGCGCGACAAGGCCATGCCACTTTGCACCACGATGATGGAAGCGCCCCATGCAGCCGCGACCAAGGGCAGGGCTGCTGCGGGCGATGCCGCCCGCATGCACAGGTAGCCCAGCGACTCGTCGCTGACGGTTTGGGTGGGCGCGCCGTCGCCGTGCTCGCTCAGGCCGCACAGCACGGCGACTTCTGCACCGACGATGCCGATGGCCAGACACAGATCGTGCGTGGTGGTCTGCAAGCCACCCTGGATGTCGGGCAGGTGCGGGTAATCGGAGACGAACAGAACACGCATACAGATCAACAACCGGCACAGGCAGCCGCGTGCTCACCAGGTCGCATGAACGGCACTCAGGATTGATTGCCTGGCGACTGCGCGCCCAGAATATCGTTGAGCGTCGGGGCCACAAATCCCTCTTCGACTTTGGTGCCCGGTGGGTTGACCCGCTCGGGATCGAACCGGCTGATGTCAGGGCCATCGTCGGGTATCACGAGATTCGTATTGGGGATGTTGACGTCCGCTAGCCACTGGGAAAGGACATCGGTCAAAAAACGATCGGGGTCAGACACGCCCTGGTTCGACGATGTCACGCCAAAACCTGGCCGCGAAACGGTTTGGGTTTGACCGTTGTTGCCTGTCACGCGCATTTGCTCGCCGAACAAAAATGCGGCTTGGGTCTGCAGATCGGTCACCTCGACAACGGTGATGCCGCCCCGTATGCCCACTGTGGCGGTATTGGTGCGAACAACTGTTTCGGTTTTTTTGCTGATCAATCCGCCTACCACGCGCAGCAAACCCTTGGTCATGTCCATCAACAACTGCCCGGTTTTGGCCTTTGAATCAAACTGGTACTTGGCAATCACCATTTCCGAATTGGGGCCCAGGGTAATGGACGATTGGTCGGAGAACAGCACATGCATGGTGGTGTTGGCGTCGGTGATCAAACGCTGGCCGCTGGTTGCATCGATGTACTTCGTCGTCACATTGGCCGTGCGCGACGCGCTGGTGGTGACCGAGGTGACGACGGCCGTTTTCTGACGATCCACATCAGCCGGCTGAGCCAGCGCCGCCGGTAGCGCAGCACCCGTGAGCGCGGCGGCCAGCCACAGGTCTTTGGAAATAGGAGGGCTCATCGTTTACTCCTCAGAAGCCAAGCACCACGGCACCAGACAGCGTCGTGTTTTTGTAACGGAAATTAGGCAGGTTGGCCTGGTTGCGCGCATGCTCTGCCGAGAACAGCAAAGACCAGGTCGGCGACAGCGGCACCAGATGGCTGATGCCCGCCCGCCACTCGCGATCCTGGCGCGTCTCGGTCGGGCTGACCGAGGCGTCGGTGGCCTCATAGGACCGGCTCAAGGCACCCAGCCAGAAGGAAGTTGTCCAGTACCCGCCCCTTGCCAAGGGGCTGGCATACGACATGGCGTAGGTGGCCCGCAGCTCATGCGAGTCGTAGCTATAAAAGGCGCGTTGGGTCTTGTTGCGTTTCAATGCGTACTCGCCAGTAAGCACTTGTCCGGTGCCCACCTCATGGCTGATACGCGAGCGAAAACCATACAGGTGACCATCCAGCAAATCGGCGTTGGTGACATCAATGCGGTTAGCAAAGTTGCGGCGCTGATGGTCAATCGTGAAATCAATCAGGGTGCGCTCGTTGGGCCGCCAGGCCAGATCCAGCCCCACACCCTGGTTGCTCAGGTATTGATGGTTCTGTGCAACCACATTCGACAGCAAAATGTGGGGGCGCAGGGTCAAACCCGACAGCGAGACGGGCAAGGGCTTGAATTGCAGGCCGGTGGACACATCCAGAACCTGCAGGTCGTAAGGCTTGTTGGCTCCGAGCCGCAACTGACTGCCCGAGGACGAGCGGTAGTTCACCAGATAAGCCCCCAAAGAGCTGACGATGCTGGCCGAGTTCTGCAAATCCAGGTCATACAGATGCTGCAGCCGCAGACCCAGGTTCACATCGGTGTCGGCATCTGGTTTCTGGTCGTTGGCCAACAAACCCAGCACACCCGCCGACAGCACCTGTGCGCTGTCGGTGCGGTAGGTCGGGTTGGATTGATGGCGCAAACCGAACACCACCGAGCCGCTGAGCTGCGAGCGCTGGTTGCGCTTGGACACCTCAGCCGCCAGGGCCAGCGCCAGCTTGCGCTGATCGCCTTGCAGGCGCTTGTCTTGTAGCGCCGCACGCAGCATGCTTTCAGCCGCCGCATAAGACCCCAGCCGGAAATACAACAAGCCAATTTCGACACGTACATAGGGGTCGGCATCCGGATTGAGAAGCGAGCGCTCCAGCGCGGCAATACCGCCTTCGTAGTTGCCTTCTTTGACCAGCGTTTGCGCGTAAGCCGACCACAGTCCCAGGTCTTGGGGCTTTTGCAATACCTGTCGAAATGCTTCGTCACTCTGCCGATCCAAGGGCTCAGCGGCCCCGGTTTGTGCCGATGCGCCGACGCATGCGGCCAGCCCCATGAAACCGCCCAAGCCAAGGCGCAAAAAGCGTTTGGATAAATGCGACATGATGTCTACACCGTGTGGTTGCTGTCAGCCAAACACTATATCCCCCAACGGTTGGAAAGGGGGCCACGCCTTAGGCGAAGTGTTACGGATATGCGACGGCCAGCATGCGAATAATCCACGGCAAATACACCTGAAAGGCCGGCTGATGCATCCCACCGCCATTGACAACGGACGCTTATTTTTCCAGTGCTACGTCAGCCCGGATGCAGATGTAACGGTTGTGGACATTGGCGCACAAAATGTCAATGGCTCCCTGCGCGAGCTGGCGCCGCGTGGTGCGCGGTATGTGGGGGTAGACTTTGCCGCCGGTGCTGGTGTGGACGTGGTGCTGGACGATCCCTACCAATTGCCGTTTGAATCAGCGTCGGTTGACGTGGTGGTCAGCAGCTCGTGTTTTGAGCACGTTGAGTTTTTCTGGCTGCTATTCACCGACATACTGCGCGTGCTCAAACCCGATGGACTTTTCTACCTGAACGCGCCTTCCAATGGCGAGTTTCACCGGTACCCGGTTGATTGCTGGCGGTTTTATCCAGACGCAGGATTGGCGCTTTTGAAATGGGCCAAACGATCCGGCTATGAACCGGCCCTGCTGGAGTCGTTCACCACCCGGCAACGGCTGGACATCTGGAACGATTTTGTGGCCGTGTTTCTGAAAGATGCATCCAGGCTCAGCCAACACCCGGCCCGCATGATGAACCACATCAGCCATTACACCAATGGCCGGATGCACGGTCTGCCAGGCATTCTGCGACCGCAGACGGAGCCGGAAGACCTGGCCAAGCTGCAAAAGTTGACAGGAAGCCTCAAGCCCTTGAATTAGGGAGCCCATAAATGCTATTTATTTAATAGCTGTTTGAGCAATAAATATATGGGCTGGTGGCTGGTTTTGTCATAAATCGACGGCTCGGCAGCGACCCGGCGACAACCCGCGTGAAACCGGTAACAGGCAGCGTGCGTAAAGAGTCGGCATGATTGCCCGCCTATGCCCACCCACATGACCCGCCGCACCGGCCTGCTGGCCGCCCTCGTCGCACTGCTTTCCGGCTGCTCGGCGTCCGGCGTGCTGGACAAACTGGTGCCCAGCGACAGCCACCGCATGGAGCCGGGCGTGGCGTATGGCCCCGATGCGCGCCACCAACTGGATATTTATCGCCCTTTGCAAAACCCCGCAGGCGCAGGCCACCCGGTGGTGCTGTTTTTCTACGGCGGCAGCTGGACGACCGGCGAGCGGGCGCAGTACCGGTTTGTGGGTGAAGCGCTGGCGCGCAACGGCGTGTTGGTGCTGGTGGCCGACTACCGCTTGAGCCCCCAGGTGCGCTACCCCGCGTTTTTGCAAGATGGCGCGCTGGCCACGCAATGGGTGTTTGACAACGCCGCCCGGCTGGGCGGTGACCGCGCCCGCATTCACCTGATGGGACACAGCGCAGGGGCCTACAACGTGGCCATGCTGGCACTGGACGCGCGCTGGCTCGCACCCGTGGGCCTGAAACCCGCGCAACTGGCCGGCTGGGTAGGCATTGCCGGGCCGTATGACTTTTTGCCCATTGGCAACCGCGACGTGCAGGTGGCATTCGAATGGCCCAACACCAAGCCCGACACCCAGCCCATTGCCCACGTATCGGCCGCCGCCCCCAAAAGCCTGCTGCTGGCAGCCAACAGCGACAGCCTGGTGAACCCGCAACGCAACACCGTCGGCCTGGCCAACCGCCTGCAAGCTGCCGGAGCCAGCACCCGCGTGGTGCTGTTTGACCGGGTCAACCACGTTACCGTGCTGGCCTCACTGGCCAGCCCCTTGACCTGGCTGGCACCCGTGCTGCCCGAGGTGCTGGGCTTTGTAAAAGAACCGCCGCAAAAAGCCTCACCGTAAAATTCCCCCTGCGGCACGCTGGCCGTAACCAACCTGTAACTTCCCTGGGGACTTTTTAATCATGGCACTCGTTTCGATGCGCGAGCTGCTGGACCACGCCGCCACCAATGGCTACGGCATTCCAGCCTTCAACGTAAACAACCTGGAGCAGGTGCAAGCCATCATGGAAGCGGCCAAAGAAGTCGGTGCCCCCGTCATCATGCAAGCCAGCGCCGGTGCCCGCAAATACGCCGGCGAAGGCTTCTTGAAGCACCTGATTGCCGCTGCGGTCGAAACCTACCCGCAAATCCCCGTCGTCATGCACCAAGACCATGGCCAAAGCCCTGCGATCTGCCAGGGCGCGATGGATTTGGGCTTCAGCTCGGTGATGATGGACGGCAGCCTGGAAGCCGACGGCAAAACCATTGCCAGCTACGACTACAACGTTGACGTGACGCGCAAAGTGGTCGACATGGCCCACAAACTGGGCGTGACGGTGGAAGGCGAGCTGGGCTGCCTGGGCAGCCTGGAAACCATGCAGGGCGACAAGGAAGACGGCCACGGCACCGAGAGCACCATGACCATGGACCAACTGCTCACCGACCCCGAGCAAGCCGCCGATTTTGTGAAGCGCACCCAACTCGACGCGCTGGCCATTGCCATTGGTACCAGCCACGGCGCCTACAAATTCACCCGCAAACCCACCGGCGACATCCTGGCCATTGCCCGCATCAAGGAAATTCACCGCCGCATTCCCAACACCCATTTGGTGATGCACGGCAGTTCCAGCGTGCCCCAAGACCTGCTGGCCACCATCCGCCAATACGGCGGCGACCTGCGCGAAACCTACGGCGTGCCGGTAGAAGAAATTCAGGAAGCTATTCGATTCGGTGTGCGCAAAATCAACATCGACACCGACATCCGCCTGGCCATGACCGCCGCGATACGCCGGTATCTCTTTGAAAACCCTGACAAGTTTGACCCGCGTGATTACTTGAAGCCTGCCCGGGAAGCCGCCAAACAGATTTGCAAGCAGCGGTATGTGCAGTTTGGGTGTGAGGGGCAGGGGGGAAAGGTGAAGGGGGATAGCTTGCAGGTGGTAGCGGGGAGGTATGCGCGGGGGGAGTTGGGGCAGGTGGTGAATTGAGGGCCGAAGATCCTCGTCATTCAACGAGTTTCGTAACTGGCTGGCTCAAACCGTCCTGAACGGGGTGTTGCTGGCCGTGCCCAGCGCACAGACATGTTTTGAGCCAAATCAGGCAAACGTGCACAGTGGTAGAGCACAAGCAGCTACTCATTTAGTAGCAAATCAGGCCGAATCGACTCCAGCACCGGCTTCGTGGCATGCATAGATGTCGGGGGTCGCCCGACAGCGACTCACTTTTCTTTGCGTCGCCAAAGAAAAGTAAGCAAAAGAAAGGCGACCCGGCAGTCTGGGCCCCTTCGCTTCGCTGCGGGTACCTTGCGGTGCTCAAACCCAGTGGGGTCACGTGCAAACTCGCCTGCGGCTCAAACAAGCACGTGCCCTGATCCACTGGCTTTTGCGCTCCTCAGCCCAGCCTGAACGGGGTTTCTGTTTGCCTCGATATCAAGCTTCGATTTAATGATTCGGCCCGATGAAACGCAGCAGCGACGGTCGCAATCTAAGGGGGTGACATATCCGCAGCGGCGGGCAGCCGGGTGTGCGATGGAAAAATCGGAGCAAGGCGCGGCGCGGTCTTGAGCCCTCTACAAAACCCGATTCGCGTGATTGCGCAGATTTTCTCCAGCGCATGCCCGGCTGGCCGTCGCTTGCCAGCCAAGTCAAGCGAACAGGGGAGTTGAACAGCCTGCCCCCACCCCAGCCCTCCCCCGGGAGGGGAGGGAGCCAATACCGGTTCATTTATGTGCCAAACAGGTCGCCAGCCCAGGATTTGATTGCTCGAGCAGCTATCTATTCAGTAGCGAAAGTATCAATCGCAACCATGACAAAGCTGCCTTTGACATGTGCGCCAAGCTTTGCCTCAAGCACCGGTAACAGCGGGACAAGGCTCGACAGCTCGTTTGACGCTGCATCCAGTACGAACACGGAAATCGGAAGCGTTGCGGTGTTCTGTTGATATGGAAGATTCTTGTCAACCGTGATGAACGCATCGAATTTCGTTGCTGCAAGCGTGAGTAGCTGCCCGTTTTTGATGCCAGACCAGCCTTCGAACACGACGGTGGACACCTGGTGGGAAGGCAAAGCCCGGCGAAGTCGCGCCGGCACGCATTCATCAAGCAGCAGGCGCATCGGCAGCCAGGCGCTCGCGCGCTGCTTCAAGAACCGCGACAGCGCGGCTGCGTGAGATCGAAGGAAAGTCCTCCAGAAATTCTTCGAGGGACGAAGAGCCTTCGAGGTAGTCGAACAGGTTCTTGACCGGCACGCGCGTGCCGGTGAAGCAAAGCGCGCCACTCATGATCTCGGGGTCACGCTTGACGAGGGATGAATCCATGGGTAACTCCGAAGCGAAATTGACTGGCATCAACAAAGTTGGACGATACCCGGCAGCCCGTCGCTTGCCAACCCCGCCATGCCAACAAACCCTGGAAACCAGCAGCAGTAACCAGCACAACAAGCACCGTCCTTTCAACCTAGAAACAGCAGTTGGACGCGCCCGAGTGGGTCGCCATGGGGTGGGCTGGCAAGGCCCAGAGCAGGCTTGCCTGCGCTGCGCTTGGCTGTGGACGACGCAGGCTCTTGCCTGCCAGGAGGAGCAACGCAGCCAGCGCACGCCAGGGCGGCTCAATTGGGTGCGTAGCGTTCTCACCCAGTGGGTGAGCTCGCTCAACGCTACAAGTGTTTGATTTCATTGGAAAAAGTTACCGGGACGAACGGTCAACTGCTGTTTCTAGGTTCAATATTTATCCCTTCGAACGCGAGCCAGTTTTTCTTGCGAACCCAAAGACACCCGCTGCCGCGGGCCGTCGGAGGTGTGATGGAAAAATCGGTGAACTTCCTGCCCCCACCCCGCAAGGGGAGGTAGCAAAACCGGGTCATTTCGGAGTCAAACAGCCCACCAGCCCATGAATACATTGCTCAAGCAGCTACTTATTTAGTAGCAATACAGTAGCGAATCCCCATCCCCGTTGGGCCTAGCGGGGGATGAGTTGTTTGTCTTCGCCTAGTGTGACGCACCACCCTAGGTATTTCAGGTGCTTTCTGCGGGCTGCGCCACCAACTGTCCCAGAAACGCACCCAGCTGCAAATCGTCCAGCATGCCGAAGTGACTCAGGGCCACTGCCCCCCGCCGGTCAATCACCACCAGGCTGGGCGTGCCGCGAAAGCCGTAGGTTTGCATGGTTTGCGGGATCGCCTGGCCGGGCACGGCCATGTCGATGCCCACGGGGAAGGGCACGCGGTATTCGTGCATGAACACTTGCAGCGCGGCGGGGCCCATCACTGCGTGGTGCTCAAACACGGTGTGCAGGCCCAGCACCACCAGGTCTTCACGCGCAAAGGCCTGATGGATTTTGATGGCCTGGGGAATGCCGTGCGACACACAAGCCGGGCACAGCATTTGAAACGCATGCAGCACGACCACCCGGCCACGCAGCTCGGCCAGCGACGCGGGCGGGTTGGCACCCAGCCATTGCGACACCTGCAGCGCGGGTGCAAGTTCAGCCCTGTCAGTTGGGGCGTTTTGTCGGGTGGTCATGGCACTCACTTTACGCGGCGGGGTTCAGCGCGACTTTGGGGAAGTCCAGCGGCACCTCGAGCGCCACATTGATGTAGTTGGTAAACAGGTTCAGCGCCACGTGGGCCATGATTTCCACGATGTGTTCATCGTCAAAACCCACGGCCCGCAGCGCGGCCACGTCGTCGGCGGTGATCTGGGCGCGGTTGGCCACCACCTGCAACGCAAAGCGCAGGGCGGCAGCGGTTTTGGGGTCGGTGGACTGCCCGGCTTGCGCAGCCGCCATTTCCTGCGCGGTGGCACCTGCACCCTTGCCCAGCACGGTGTGGGCGGCCAGGCAGTATTCGCATTGGTTGCGCTGCGCCACGGCCACGGCAATTTGCTCGCCCAGCTTGGCACCCAGCACGCCCTTGCCCAAGGCGCCAAATGCGCCCCACATGCTTTGCAGCGCGGCAGGCGAGTTGGCTACGGCCTTGAACATATTGGGCGTGGCACCGAAGGCACCGTGAATCTGGGTGAGCACGGCCTGGCGGTTGGCGGTGGTGTCGGCGGGGTTGATGAGTTGTACGCGGGTCATGGTGAGTTCCTTTAGCGGGTTGAGTGATGCGTGCTGGATGGCACGGACGCCAGTTTGCTGCGCTGTGCGGTACGATGGGTATCATTCCGTCTGTTTTAGGTACCTTATCGTCCAACACCATGGCCTCCGAATCACCCCCACCCGTTGACCGCCTGTCTGCGCTGCTGGAGCGCTTTCATGTGCGGGCCCAGTTGTTTCACTCGGGGCCGCTGTGCGGCGTGACGCGTTTCATGGCCGAGCCGGGGCGCGGGTTTTTGCATGTGCTGCGGCGCGGGGAAATGGTGGTCACGCACCCGGCGGGGGTTGGTGTGGCGCGCCGCCAGTCGCTGCGCGAGCCCACGCTGTTGTTCTATCCGCAAGCGCTGCGCCATGACTTTCACAACGCGCCATCAGAAGGCTCGGACTTGACCTGCGCATCACTGAGCTTTGATGGCGGCGCGGCCCACCCGCTGGTGCGGGCGCTGCCAGCCCAGGTGGTGGTGCCGCTGGCTGCCGTGCAGGGGCTGGATGCTTCGCTCGCGCTGCTGTTTGCCGAGGCCGACCGCGTGCGCTGCGGCCACCGGCTGCTGGCCGACCGCCTGTTTGACGTGGTGCTGCTGCAGCTCCTGCGCTGGCTGCTGGACCACCCACAACAAGGCGGCATGGAAAGCGGCCTGCTGTGCGGCCTGTGCGACCCGGCCCTGGCCCGCGCGCTGACCGCGCTGCACGAGCAGCCCGGCACCGCCTGGAGCCTGGAAGCCATGGCCCAGCAAGCCGGCCTGTCGCGCAGCGCCTTTGCCGCCCGCTTCAAAGACACGCTGGGCACCACCCCGGCCGACTACCTGACCGGCTGGCGCATCGCCATCGCCCAGTCGCGCCTGCGCCAGGGCCGCTCGGTGAAGTTCATTGCTGATGAACTGGGCTACGCCAACGCATCAGCCCTGTCGCGCGTGTTTGCGCAGCGGGTGGGCGTGTCGCCCCGGGTGTGGTTGGAGCGTGAGGCCTTACCTTGAGCACTATGAATTCAATAGCTGCTTGAGCAATGAATCTCTGGGCCGGTGGCGGTTTTGGTCTGATTTGATGGCTGTCTTGCTCCTTCCCCCGCTGGGGGAAGGAGCAAAACATGGCGTCAAATCAAGGGTTTGCGCTCAACCCGTGCTGCTCGCGTGCGCATCCACCCAAGCCAACCGCTCCAAATCCCCCAAGGTCACCACCTGCAGCGCCGCCATGTGCGTGCTCTCCAGCTTCACCCGCGGCGCGCAACCGGCCGCAAACGCCTCTTGCCAGCGCATGGCGCACAGGCACCAGGCGTCGCCTGCGTGCAGGCCGGGAAAGCGCCACTGCGGGCGCGGGGTCGAGAGGTCATTGCCACGCGCCTTTGAAAACTCCAAAAACGAATCCGTCATCACCGCACACACCACATGCGTGCCATGGTCGGTTTCGTCGGTCTTGCAGCAACCGTCTCGAAAGTAGCCGGTCAGCGGGTTGAACGAGCAGGGCACCAGCGGCTGGCCGAGCACGTTGCGGGCGGGGGTTGTGGGGTCGTTTTGCGTAGACATGGTGTTCAGAAGAATATTGATCCGGCCCGATGAAGTATCAATTTCCGTTCGGACTGAGCTTGTCGAAGTCCTCGCGAGCCCTTCGACAAGCTCAGGGCAAACGGTTCATATTTCATCGGGCCAGATCAATGAGGTTATGCCGACAGCCGCTTTGGTTTTGGTGCGCGTGGCATTGCGTCCGCCGCCACCTGCGCCACCGCCTCGTCCATCTCGGCGATCGTTATTGCACGATTGCGCCGCCCGGCGAGGCGACCTTTCAGGCTGGTTACCGGAAGGGGCCCCTGCTCAGCGGGCAATGCCTGCGACGGGTGCTGGACTTCAATGGTTCGGGTCTTGTTTGGCATGGTTGCAAAAGGATAGTTGGAACGAAAGTCCCTACAAGCCCACCCCAAACGGCTGCACGCCAATCAACACCCGGTGCGCCCAAAACGCAAACCCCGCCCAGACCAGCAGGCCCACCACCACGGTAATGGCCGTGCCCTGCGCCGTGCCGGCCGGGTACACCGTGCCCGCAGCCCGGTCACGCTGCCTGGCGGCCCGGAAGCTGAACACCGCCCACAGCAGAAAGCTGCCAAACAGCAGCACATCGGCCAGGTTGCCATTGCTGAGCAAATGCGCCAGCGCCCACACCTTGGTGGCCAGCACCATGGGGTGGTGCAGCCGGGTCTTGATGGCGTTGCGCGGCACGTAGGTGGCCACCAGCAAAATGAACGACACCAACATCAACAAGCCCGCCACATGGCTCATACCGCGCGGCGGCACCCACAGCGCCACCGGCTGCTGCCGCGCCAGACCGTAGCCCCACACGATCAGCCCAAAACCCAGCAGCGAGGCAACGGTGTACAGCCCCTTCCAGGCCCCATCGCCCCGCTGCGCAATGAAGCGGCTGCGCCAGTCGTTGGCCACGATGCGGATGGAATGCACGCCCAGGAAGATGAGCAGGCCGAGGATCAAAACGGTCATGTGAAGGCTCCTGGGGTGGGTTTTGTTACTATGGTATTGATAGCTGCTTGAGCACTGAATCTCTGGGCTGGTGGCCGATTTGG
The DNA here is from genome assembly GCA_013297875.1 of Comamonadaceae bacterium. Classification (GTDB taxonomy): domain Bacteria; phylum Pseudomonadota; class Gammaproteobacteria; order Burkholderiales; family Burkholderiaceae_C; genus JAAFIW01. The sequence goes on from JAAFIW010000009.1 coordinate 108,164, forward strand.
CATGTTTTCACGCTCCGCGCACGCGCAATGTCGCATAGCGCCGCAGCTAGCAAGTCCGGGTTGCCATCTTCCAGCATATCGGTCAAATAGTCCGCAATAGCCTGCTCGTCATCCAGGTACTTGGCTGGGTCAAAGGGGGTTGTCTTAAAGGTCATGAGTTGCCTTTCATGGTTTGCGGACTCAAGCCCAGCGGGTACCTGTCACCGGGCATACTGACCTGGTCAGCCCAAAGGGAAGTCTAAATGCCCACATCGAACAACTGGACGCGAAGCCAAACGCTGGCGGCGCTCCATATTTACCTGCAGCTGCCATTCGGCCAACTCAATCACCGCAATCCGACCATCAAGCAACTGGCCAGCTGGATTGACCGCACGCCGGGCGCAGTCACCCTGAAGTTGTCCAACCTGGCCAGCCTCGATCCTCAAATCGTCGCCAGCGGACGCAAAGGCATGAGAAATGCATCGAATCAAGACAAAGCGCTCTGGGAAGAACTGCAAAGCGATTGGGACGCTGTGGCTTTGAGCGCGGCCTCTGTATACGAACAACTGGCAGCAGCCAACGGCCTACCGGCGGCTGTCGACGTGATCGACGAAGTCCCCGAAGTTGCCGAGGGAGAAACAAGGTCTGCCTTGGTGCAAGTTCGGGTAAACCAAGCTCGGTTTCGGCGCGCCATCTTGGCCAGCTACGACGCCACCTGTTGCATCAGCGGCCTGCGCCACGAGAAGTTGGTTATCGCCAGCCACATCGTTCCATGGAGCCTGGACACGAAAAATCGCCTCAATCCACAAAACGGTCTGTGCCTTTCGGCGCTGCACGACCGGGCTTACGACCAAGGACTGCTCACCGTTTTGCCGGACTACACCGTGCGCATTCATCCGGACATCGTGAGCCAAAAAGGCGATGCCTTTATGTGTGAGGCTTTGGCGAAATATGACAAGAAGCCGATCCAACTGCCTGGGCGCTTTCGGCCAGACAAAAATTTCCTTGCGTCGCATGCGGTGCGATTCAAGTTTCTGTAGCGGCCACTTTGTTTGGCCACCATCCGTAAAACACCATGAAATTCCAACATCTGATGTTCGGATTTCATGGTGTTTAAGTACCTACCCCGCCTCCGCCTCCGGCCACAAGCCTGGAAAGTAAAACCGCAGCGCATGCTGCGGCACGCCAAAGCGCAGCTTGCCGTAGGGCGAATCGCTGGCCAGCAGGCCGCGCTTGAGCAGCGCCGACACCTGGGCCGTGGCCAGGCGGTCGCCCAGGCCCAGCATGGCTTTGAAGTCGGCGCGCTCCAGGTCGGCTTGGGTGGCAAACAGGTAGTGCAGCGCGCGCAGCGCCTCGGTGCGCACGCCCAGCTTCACCACGCTTTGCTCGTAGCTCAGGCAGGCGGCGATGCGGTCTTTCATGGTGTTCAGGTTGAGCAAGCCGGTCATGAAGCGCACTTGGTCTAGGCACAGGGTTAGCACGTAACCCATCCACGCCTCCAAGCCCCGCTCGGTCAGGTTGCCGCGTCCGTCCAGGTCACCGGCACGTGGCTCGTCGGCGGCAGCCAGCAAGGCGTAGTAGCTGTCGTGGCTGCGCGCAAACCCGCGCAATGGCGACCACAGGCCGTTGGTCAGCCCCAAATGCCCCAGCACCAAGTAGCTGTGCAGCCGCGCCACCCGGCCACTTCCACCGCAAACTCCATCCCGAAACGGGTGAATCCACGCCAGCCGGTGGTGCGCCGCCGCCATGGCCAGCACCTGCATCTCGCCACGCCGCACACTGCCGTAAAAGCTGCCCCAGCGGTCGAGAAACGCCGGTAACTGCGCCGCAGCCGGTGCCGCGTGAATGCCCACGCTCACCTCTTGTGTGCGCAACACGCCGGGCTGCAAGGTCTCGGTGGTCGGGTTCGCGTCGGTCGCGCCCAGCACCCGGTCTGCCTCGGGCAGCCGCACAAACAAATCTTGGTGAATGCCACACACCCGCTGCGCCGACCAGACCTCCTGCACAGACCATTCGTGCCACTGCGCCTGCAAAGCCTGCTCACAAGCCATATGCGCCAGCGCCAAGCGCTGCCGCCGCGCTTTGTCCGCATCAGCCGAATAGTCGTTATGCAGCGCCTGCTCAATCTCCAGCGGCAGCGTGTGCTGACCTTCAATCTTGTTGGAGTAGTAGGAATTCATGCCCAACAGCGACGTGCGCAAATCGACCAATGCGCCGGGCTGGCAAGCGCCGTTGAGCTGGTCGCAGGCACGGATGAGGTCGTGGGCTTGTTCGAGCAAGAGCCCCAGACGGTGTTCACCAGGGAGCAGGGGCTCCATTTGGTGAGGGGCGTCGTAGAGCGAGAATTTTTGCGACTTGGCGGGCATGGCTAAGTCTATGATAAATATTAATATTTATAAATTTTTGCAACTTGTATTGCGGAAAATTTGGCGCACGACTGAACGCCGATTTTCGTTCAACATGAAAAGGCGGTAGTACAGCGCAACGGCTCGGGCGCACACCTTGTTTCACCACGGCTTGCTCGTAACCACCCCACTTACGCGCTGTTAAGCCATTCCATTGGCACGAGCTTGATACCGTTGCGCCACTCGGGCAGGCCGACGACGCCCTCCACTTCGCCCCAGACTTCCTGGGATGCGTGGTCGAGCACTATGAGCTGCATCATTCCGTTCGCGCTCAACACAACTTTTCCCATCACATCGAAAGCCATGCGCACGGCGTCCACATCCTCGTCGCGCAAGCGCGGCTCATCTTCCTTAGTCTCCTCATTTACGACTCGGCTAGGCACGCGTTTTGGGAAGTACACCTGGCTCGGTTGATCCAACACCAGGAAGGCGGGGACAGGGCTGTTGCGCTGCGCCAGGAAATATTGGTGAAGCGCCAAGAGTACCGCCAAGTGGTAGGCGAGCCAGTTCGATCCGCTCCCAATTTCCGACAGGTAGTCATCCCGATCCGAACCCTGCACCTTTATTGTGAGGTCGTTGATTTCCAGCGAAATCGGAGCTTGCGGATTCTCGACATCGAGGAACGGCAGCAGCCTGCCTGCAAAACTGTTTATAGCGGTTAACGCGCGACGCTTACGCGATTCAACGTCCTGTTCGCGTAACTCCCCTTCCAGCCGCTGTACGAGCTCCGTCAAGCGAGCCACCTCCTCGACTAACTCACTGTCATTACCGAGCCGCCGATGGAGATCAAGAGCAGCCTCCAAGTTGCCGACGAACCGCTCGGCGCGCTGAGCTGCAAACTGTCGCTGCCGAGCGTCGGCAGAGCGCCCCGATAAGGCGCGCTTGCGAAATTGCACCGACCGCAACCTTTCCGTTGTCTGACCAACCTCTTTAGTAACGCGCTGCAACTCCCGATCAAACGCTGCCGGCACTTCTTTGTCGATGCCAGACTCGGCCTCGACTTCGTGGAGTCGAACGGAAAGTGCAAGGAGCTTCTTCTTCGCGGAGTCGGTGTGGCTGCCGCACATGGGGCAGTCACCGTGATCGTCGGTGTGCCCGACTAGCCAACTCGATAGCTGAAGGCGGCCACGCTGGAGCGTAAGCGCGCCTTGATATTGGTCGGCACCAACTTGCATGCGATTCATCTCTTCAAGCCGATGACGCAAGGTCGTCAACTCACGGGACACCTCGCGTTCTTCCACATCGAGCCCGCTGAGCTCGCTCAGCGCGTCAGAGATGGTGGAGGTGCTCACCGCGAGCGTTAGGTCGGTTCTGGCGACCACTTCCTCGAGCTGCTCGATCATCTGCCCACGCGACAGCTCTTGTTCGGGCCGCGCCGCCAGTCCCAACTCCTGTGCTTCGCTAAACTTGGCTTTCAGATCCGCAAGCCAGCGAGCCGACACCTCTTGTGCATCCTTGAGCTCACGCACTTTGCGTCGCAGCTCCTGACGAGCGCGTCCGAGCTCGAACTGCTTCGCCATGAGCGCCGGTGTCACCGCTCCAATTACATAGGGGAAGATCTTCCGCAGCTTCTCGCGGTGCTCGTAGGTGTTGGCCTTGAAAAACAGAACGTCTGGGTTGGCGACAACGTTCTGCGGTTGGAACGTGAACGCAGCCAGATCACGGAAGCTGGGACGCCCATCAAAACCAGTCGAATCGTCCCCACCGGAAAAGTCCAGATTGGATAAGCCCGCCAACTCATCGAGCAGGCGCTTCATAGCATCAGCATTGGTGTTCTTAGCAACACGATGAGGAATCTCGGTAATTCGATCCGCCTCGAAAAGGAACATGTCCTCGGTACTGCGTTGGGCACCAGGCTCTCGGCGCGCCAGCAACTTGTCTCCCTGCGCAGTCGCTACAACGATACCGAACCATTCGCAGTGCTTTCGGATCGTGTTAACCGGAATAGTGCACGTCCCGGCACCCAGGCAGTAATCGATGATGGGAATGACGGCCGACTTTCCAGTGCGCGACGCGCCGCTAATGACATTGACTTTTCCCAACTCGAACGGAACCCGTCGGGGCTTGAACTCAGCATTGCGAGGCCAAAGCAAGATTTCGCGAATTTGCAGGAACATCAGAGCTTTACTTTCAGCGTTGTTGTCACCTCGTGCAGTGTCAACTGCCCGCACCACTTGCCGAGCTTCTCCGCATCGGCCAGAAGCTGCTTTACTTCATCGGGGAGCGCTCGCGCCTTGGTACGCGACAACGGAACTACCTCACCTGCCTCAGACAAGTGAACCAGCCGCCCGGCCGACGCCAACTCAATGGACTGGAGACTAAGACGGCGCCAACGTATCGCCCTCTCATGGATTTGCAGCAGGACATCCTGCTTGGAGACGCTCGAATCTCCGAACTTGGCAGCGTACGCACGAAGACCGGAACTCGACCGTGTTCGTCGCAACAACTCCACAGTGGCTTGATAAAACACGATGGGCAGCACCAAGAAGAGTAGTGGGAGGGGTGGTGCATCGCCTGCAGGGTGAGTCTCGACAAAGCCGCAGCAGAAACGCCAAAGAATGGCGGCACCCAGTGCGGGGTTCTGAACGTTTTGCGCCTCCCGTGCCAACATCGTCAGGCCGCCTTCTTGACGTTGAGTTTTTGCTCGTAGGTGGGATGCCAACCGATTGACATGTCGTCCGCCAATCGATGCAGGCACCCAGGAACGAAGTGATCCGGCGGCTCCATGGCCTGCACGGGCATGCTGAGTCCCATGCATTCGGAATACAGCGCCTGGCCCTGAAGATCATCCGCTTTGTCCGCGTGCTGGATGCCGCCTGATCGCCGCTTATTCTTCCAACTGCGTTTCAGAACTGCGTCTAGGTCGTCAAACGACGTCTCGTCTACTTCGCCCCTCACCGCCCACTCCGTTCTATCGGCCGCCGCCATCAGGTAATCACTCACGGCCTCCAGCTTGTCCTCGAAAGACAGCCCGATGATCTCTAACTGCTGCACAAAAACCTTTGGCAGCAGACCGCGCGACTCCTCTTCACTGGGCATCTGTGCACGGCTGAGCAAAACCATTTCCCGATCAGTCTTACGAACATAGGCTGAGTACCAACTAGTGAATTCATCGCGGCTGATAACTGCGGGCCGCTTCGCCTCCAGATGCTCGTCCACTCGACGCTTCACTACCCCGCACATGTGGTCGGCAATGTCCCTGACCTTAGATGCGGACACAGGGTGATTTCGAATAATGGCCTCGACATCGGCGTGCGGGCTGCCGCTCCCGCAAGTGAGTTGGAAGTTGCAAATGATTTGCGCCACGCGCGCTGGGTCGGTGTTGAACACACGCTCGACGTAGGGAGCGATGTCTTCGGCCAGTTCACCTTTCAGCTGGAAGGCCGGCGCTTCGCCCCACAGCTCCTCCTGTGCCCGGGCGATGGCCGCACTCGCCGCCTCGACCGTCTTGGCATCAGTAAAGGATTTGACGATCGCGCCACTTGACGGACGGGAAACATAAATCTCGAAGATCGTCTTCGTGAGTTCAAAGTCCCATGTGTGCGATGCCTCGACCCAGTTCGACAAGGTTTTCCAGAGGGATTTCGCGCGGTCTGAGACCGGATTCGCAGTCAGGGCGCTCTTGCTTTGGATTAGCCGAACCCCCTTCGTGGGATGCTCTTGGGCGACATCATCGAGAACCTCCATACTGCAGAAACTGCCCTCTGGCGCAGACAGCAACAGTTGCGTGAGGCGCGTGTACTGGAGCCCATAGCCTAGGAGCTGCCCTGGCACCTCGGTTTTTCGCTTCGCGCGGGGCGATGCGTTGCGCGTTGACTTCGCCATGTCTCCCCTCGTTTTATCGTCCGCTCATCCTAAAAACTTGAACCATGACCAAACCATCCGAGGAATTGCACATCCAGAATCCGCTTGATCTATTTAAAATAGTGGCAGCAATTTCGCTACTTGGCTGCTTTAGTCAAACATCAATATTCGCCGCCCTCAACGCATTCGTCTCAATAAAGTCCCGGCGCGGCTCCACCTCATCCCCCATCAGCATCGTGAACACGCGATCCGCCTCAATCGCGTCGTCAATCTGTACTTTCAACAAGCGACGAACAGCTGGGTCCATGGTGGTTTCCCAGAGTTGTTCGGGGTTCATTTCGCCCAGGCCTTTGTAGCGTTGGCGGGCGGTGGCGTGTTCGGCTTGGGCTAGCAGCCAGGCCATGGCCTGGCGGAAGTCGGTGGCTTTTTCTTCTTTCATTCTTTCGCCTTCGCCGCGCGTGACACGCGAACCTTCGCCCAACAGGCCGCGGAAGGTGTTGGCGGCTTCGGCCAGGGCGGCGTAGTCGGCGCCGTGCACAAAGTCTTGGGTGAGCACGCTGCTTTTCACGTTGCCGTGGTGGCGGCGGCTGATGCGCAGAATGGGTTTGTCGGTGCGCACGTCGAACTCGCCGGCCACTTCGGCGGGGCTGGCGGCTGCGCCGTCGGTGGCTTGCAGGGCTTTTTGCAGGGCGATGGCGCTGGCCTCGGCTTCGGCCACGGTGTCGAGGTTGATGTGCACGCCATCGGCCAGGGCGCGCAGGGCTTCTGCGTCCATGAAGTTAGACAGGCGGGCAATCACGCTCTCTGCCAGCTGGTGTTTGCGGGCCAGCTCGGCCAGGGTTTCGCCGTTGATGACTGTTGATGCAGCGCCACCGGTGTGGACAGCGGCATCTTTCAAGGCGACTTTGAGCAGGAAGCGGTCCAGGTCGGGCGCGTCTTTCAGGTATTGCTCTTCTTTGCCCACTTTCACTTTGTACAGCGGTGGCTGGGCGATGTAGATGTGGCCGCGCTCGACCAGCTCGGTCATCTGGCGGTAAAAGAAGGTGAGCAGCAGGGTGCGGATGTGGGCGCCGTCCACGTCGGCGTCGGTCATGATGATGATGCGGTGGTAGCGCAGCTTGGCGACGTTGAAGTCGTCGTTGCCAGGCGTTAAACCCCCGGTGTTGCCGATGCCGGTGCCCAGGGCGGTGATGAGGGTGAGGATTTCGTTGCTGGTGAGCAGCTTTTCGTAGCGGGCTTTTTCCACGTTCAAAATTTTGCCGCGCAGAGGCAAGATGGCCTGGAATTTACGGTCGCGGCCCTGCTTGGCGGAGCCACCGGCGGAGTCACCCTCGACGATGTAGATCTCGCACAGCGCGGGGTCTTTTTCCTGGCAGTCGGCCAGCTTGCCGGGCAGGCCCATGCCGTCGAGCACGCCTTTGCGGCGGGTCATTTCCCTTGCCTTGCGCGCGGCTTCGCGGGCGCGGGCGGCTTCGATGATTTTGCCAACGATGATTTTCGCGTCGGCCGGGCGCTCTTGCAGGTAGTCGCCCAGGGTGCGGGCCACCACGTCTTCAACCGGGCCACGCACTTCGGAGCTGACGAGCTTGTCTTTGGTTTGGCTTGAGAACTTGGGCTCGGGCACTTTCACGCTCAGCACGCAGCACAGGCCTTCACGCATGTCGTCACCGGTTACTTCCACCTTGGCTTTTTTGGCCAGCTCGGTGTCGTCGATGTATTTGTTGATGACGCGGGTCATCGCGGCGCGCAGGCCGGTCAGATGCGTGCCGCCGTCGCGCTGGGGAATGTTGTTGGTGAAACAGAGCACTTGCTCGTTGTAGCCGCTGTTCCACTGCATGGCCACTTCTACGCCGATGTTGGTGTTCTGGTCGCTCTGCTTGTCGCCCATGGCCACAAACACGTTGGGGTGCAGCACCTGCTTGCCTTTGTTGATGAATTGCACAAAGCCTTTGACACCACCCGCGCCGGCAAAGTCATCTTGCTTGCCGGTGCGCTCGTCGAGCAGGCGAATGCGCACGCCGTTGTTCAAAAAGCTCAGCTCGCGCAGGCGCTTGCTCAAGATTTCGTAATGAAAGTCGTTGTTCTGCGTGAAGATTTCGGTGTCGGGCAGAAAGTGCACCTCAGTGCCGCGCTTTTCGGTGTCGCCCATCACCTGCATGGGGGAAACCTCGACGCCGTTGAACTGCTCGACGATGCGGTTTTGCACAAAGCCTTTGCTGAACTCCAGCACATGCACCTTGCCTTCGCGCCGCACGGTCAGGCGCAGCATTTTGGACAGCGCGTTCACGCAGCTCACACCCACGCCATGCAGGCCGCCCGAAACCTTGTAGCTGTTCTGGTTGAACTTGCCGCCGGCGTGTAGCTCGGTCAACGCGATTTCGGCAGCACTGCGCTTGGGCTCGTGCTTGTCGTCCATCTTGATGCCGGTGGGGATGCCGCGACCGTTGTCGACCACAGAAATCGAATTGTCGGAATGGATGGTGACGACGATGTCGTCGCAGTGGCCGGCCAGCGATTCGTCGATGGAGTTGTCGACCACCTCAAACACCAGGTGGTGCAAGCCGGTACCGTCTGACGTGTCGCCGATGTACATGCCCGGGCGCTTGCGCACCGCTTCCAGGCCTTCCAGGATCTGGATGGAACCCTCGCCGTAGCCTTCGCTGGCACCGGCCTGATGGGCGTCGATGGTGGGCTGGTAGTTGGAGCTTTCGGTACTCGTGGCGTCATTGGGGCCGGTGTTGCCAGGGGTTGGCAGGCTATCGGGCTTGTTTTCTTCAGACATGGTAGTTTCTCGCTAGCAGGCGCCAAATACTCGATTTATGAACCAAAACTGCCAGTAGCCCAGATATAGATTGCTCAAGCAGCTATGGTTTTTATAGTGACTTACAACAATATTCAAAGGCCTTATCAGGCACTAGATGCGCATGGGCATGACGACGTACTTGAAGGTGGGGTTCTCGGGAATGGTGAGCAGGGCCGAGCTGTTGGAATCGGCCAGTTCCAGGCGCACCATTTCCTGGCCCATATTGGCCAGGGCGTCGATCAGATAGGTCACGTTGAAGCCAATTTCGATTTCGTCACCGGCGTAGTCAATGTCTAGCTCGTCCACGGCTTCTTCCTGCTCGGCGTTGTTGCTGGCCACGCGCAAGGTGCCGGGCTCGATGTTCAGCCGGACGCCCTTGAACTTTTCGCTGGTGAGAATGGCGGTGCGCTGCAGGCTGGCCAGCAGCGGTGCGCGGCCCATAGTGATGAGGTTTTTGTGGTTTTTGGGGATGACGCGGTTGTAGTCGGGGAATTTGCCCTCGACCAGCTTGGTGATGAACTCCATGCCTTCGAAGCTGAATTTCGCCTGGTTGTTGGCAAATTGCATCTCGATGCTGCCATCACCATCGCTGAGCAGGCGCTGCATTTCCAGCACGGTCTTGCGCGGCAAGATCACCTCTTGCTTGGGCACTTCCACATCAAGCGTGGCCGAGGTAAAGGCCAGGCGATGGCCGTCGGTGGCCACCAGGCTGAGCTGCTGGCCTTCGACGACAAACAGGATGCCGTTGAGGTAGTAGCGGATGTCGTGCACCGCCATCGCAAAGCTGACCTGGTTGAGCAGGTCGCGCAGGGTTTTTTGCGGCACGCTGAACACCGGGCCATAGCTGGGCGACTCCTGCACCAGCGGAAAGTCTTCAGCCGGCAAAGTTTGCAGGGTGAAGCGGCTTTTGCCACCCTTGAGCACGAGCTTGTTTGCACTGCTTTCCAGGCTGACGGTCTGGTCCGACGGCATGGTACGCAGGATGTCGATGAGCTTGCGCGCACCGACGGTGGTGCTGAAGTTGCCGGCGTCGCCATCGAGTGTGGCGGTGGTGCGGATCTGGATTTCCAGGTCACTGGTGGTGACCTGCACCGCCTGGCCGATTTTGCGGATTAGCACATTGGCCAGAATGGGCAGGGTGTGGCGTCGCTCCACGATGCCTGCGACGGACTGCAGAACAGCCAGAACTTTGTCTTGTGTTGCCTTCAGAACGATCATGTCTTCCTCTTCTTTAGATTCTCTAATTCAACTTAGTAGTAGATAGTAAGGATGGCCTGCTTCTGTGCGTAAGCCATATTTTCTCTGTTTTTTCAAGTACTTAGCGAGCCTGAAACCGTGTGTGCAGGAGGCTGGCAGATCCGGGCGTGGGTATGAACAAGTTGGCCATTGGGCAAACTGCTGTGGATAAGTCGCTGGTTGTGCCGGTGTTGTGCACAGAGTTGTCATGCAGCTGTCATAAGCGGTTTTTTGGGTGTTTGTTGCACAGGTCAAGCGCATCGTTCAGCCTTTGAGTGTCTGTTCCAGCACGTGCAATTGCTGGTTCAGCTCGGTGAGTTGCTGGCGCTCGGCAGAAATTTTGCGGACGGCGTGCAAGACCGTGGTGTGGTCGCGCCCGCCAAACAGTTCACCGATTTCAGGCAGGCTTTTCTGGGTGAGCTCTTTGGCCAGGTACATGGCAATCTGGCGGGGCCGGGCGATGCTGGCAGGCCGCTTTTTGCTGTACATGTCGGCCACTTTGATCTTGTAGTAATCGGCGACGGTTTTCTGGATGTTCTCGACGCTGATTTGCCGGTTCTGGATGGACAGGAGATCGCGCAGGGCTTCTTTGGCCAGCGCGATGGAGACTTCTTTTTGGTTAAAGCGTGAATAAGCCAGGATTTTTCGCAGCGCACCTTCGAGTTCACGCACGTTGGAGCGGACGTTTTTGGCTACAAAAAACGCCACTTCTTCCGGCATGTCAGCGGCTTCTGCGCGGGCTTTGTTGATCAGGATGGCCACCCGCATCTCCAACTCGGGTGGTTCGATGGCTACGGTCAAGCCGGAGTCGAAACGCGACACCAGGCGCTCGTGGATGTCGGCCAGGCCCTTGGGGTAGGTGTCACTGGTCATCACAATGTGTGACTTCTTGGCCAGTAGGGCCTCAAAAGCGTTGAAGAACTCTTCCTGGGTACGGTCTTTGTTGGCGAAGAACTGCACGTCGTCGATCAGCAGCAGGTCTAGCGAGTGGTAGCGCTCTTTGAATTCGTCAAAGGTTTTGCGCTGGTAGGCTTTGACCACATCGGATACAAATTGCTCGGCGTGGATGTACAGAATTTTGGACTGGGGTTTGTCTGCCAGCAGCTTGTTGCCAACCGCATGGATTAAATGGGTTTTGCCCAGGCCAACACCGCCATAAATGAATAAGGGGTTGTACAAATGCCCAGGGGTGCCCGAGACGTGCATGGCTGCCGCCCGGGCCATGCGGTTGGCTGTTCCCTCGACCAGGGTGTCGAAGGTCAGTCCGGTGTTCAGGCGGTTTTTAAAACCATTGACGGCTTCATCGGGTGGATCGATGCGATCAATACCTTCACTGCTGGATGAAAACGCAACGGGGCTTTGAGGCCTGGCCGTTGTTTCACGAGGAGTTAACACCAACTCCAGCAAAACTGGCTGGCCGGATAGCTTCTCCAGCACCGATGACAGGCGGGCTGCGTACTGGGTACGCACCCAGTCGAGTTTGAAGCGGTTGCCAACAAAAACAGTCACTTGGCTGAGGTCATCAAGAACCTGTGCGCTCAAGGGCCTGATCCAGGTGTTGAACTGTTGCTCAGGCAATTCCTGGGCAAGCTGATCCACACAGGCCTGCCACAAGCTTTGTCCGATATCACCGCTCATGTGTGGGTTTGCCTGGCTGTAAAGTCGCTCATTCATGGGAAGCAGGCATTGTGGATATTTATCGTTTTATAAGGCGGTTTAGTCTAACTTATCAAAGCCTTATCCCCAAGCATGTCAGTAGGGTTTAAGGGCCTTTTTAGGAGTGAGAAACGGGTGCGGGGGTCACGCTCCATCACAAAGCTTGCCAAGCGGCATGAAAACGGGCGATAATCGCGGGCTTTTTCCCGAACTTAGAGATCCATAATGAAACGCACCTATCAGCCTTCGAAAATCCGCCGAGCCCGTACCCACGGTTTTCTGGCTCGCATGAAGACGCGCGGTGGACAGGCCGTGATCAATGCGCGCCGCGCCAAGGGCCGCAAGCGTCTGGCGGTCTAAACCTCTTGTCTTGCAACCTGTTTGTCAGCAGGGATGGCGGGTTGCAAGCGCAGGGTTGAACCGTCCCCTCATTGGCATTCACTTCTTTTTAACGGGTTTTTCTCCGTGCAGCGCTTGGCGTCGCGCGCGCAGTTTCAAGCTGTGCTAGCCGGAAAAACCATTGCGCGAAGCCCCCATTTCGCATTGCATCAACTGGTTGGCGGCCTGGATGCTGTGCCCCAATCGGCATCCCCAGACACCAAACCCCTGTTTTTGAGAGCCGATGTGTGGATCGGTGCTATGGTGCCCAAGCGCTGGGCCAAACGGGCGGTCACGCGAAACGTCATCAAGCGCCAAGTCTACGCTATCACACACGAGCGCCGCAGCGAGTTTGCACAAACCGCGCACCTGATTCGCCTGCGCAGCGGTTTTGACAAGGCGGTGTTTGTTAGTGGCTCGTCGCTGGCATTGAAACAAGCGGTCAGAGCCGAGTTGAACCAGTTGCTGGACAGCGGCTTACCAAGGGTCAGAACATGAACCACAAACCGTCCTGGGCGGCACGTGGCCTGATGGGTCTGGTGAAAGCATACCGTTTGTTGCTTAGCCCGTGGCTGGGCTCAGCCTGCCGGTTTGAGCCCACCTGTTCGGTCTATTCCCTTGGCGCGCTGGGTGCACATGGTGCCCTGGCAGGTAGCTACCTTACACTCGCACGGCTTGTCCGCTGCCACCCCTGGTGCGCGGGTGGACACGATCCGGTGCCGGAACAAAAACCCCGGCTCTTTTCCCGGCTCATCGATATTCAATCTTCAAAGAAGTCTTCATGAACGACATCCGTCGCACGATTTTGTGGGTGATTTTTGGCTTTTCCATGGTGCTGCTGTGGGATCAGTGGCAGGTGCACAACGGGCAGAAGGCGACCTTTTTCCCTGCGCCTGCAAAAACGGTGTCGGGTGGCAGCACGACAGGCACCACGGGCGTGTCCAGCGTCCCCAGTGCCTTACCAAGCGCTCCTAGTTCAGGAGCTGCTGGAGCAGTCCCAGCCAGCACAACGGGCGCATTGGGCACTCAATTACCACCCACAGCAGCCCCACAGGCGGGCTCGAAACGAGTGGTAGTGAGCACGGATGTGTTGCGCCTGACGCTGGATACCGAGGGCGGGACGGTGGTGCGCAGTGAGTTTGTCAAACATACCGATATGACCAACAAAACCCAGAGTTTTGTGTTGTTTGACGAAAGCGCAAACCGCTTTTACGTGGCGCAAACGGGGTTGATTGGTGGAAATTTCCCTAACCACAAGACGGCCATGGCGGTGAGTGATCAGCGTGATTTGACCGATGGCGGCAAAGAACTGGTTGTGCGTTTCGAGTCGCCAGAGCTTGGTGGCGTGAAGCTGGTGAAAACCTACACCTTGCGCCGGGGTGCTTACGACATTGGCGTGAAGCATGAGGTGATCAACAACGGCACAGCGCCGGTATCGCCGCAGCTGTATTTGCAGCTGGTTCGCGATGGCAACAAGCCGCCCGGTGAATCGTCTTTTTACTCCACCTTCACCGGCCCTGCGGTGTACACCGAGGCCAAGAAATTCCAGAAAGTGGAATTCAGCGATATTGAAAAAAACAAGGCAGAGTTCGAGAAGCAGTCTGGCAACGGTTATGTGGCCATCGTGCAGCATTACTTTGCAAGCGCCTGGTTGCTGGCCGATGGGGTGGCACGGGATCTGTTCATGCGCAAAGTCGATACGAATATGTATGCCGCCGGCATGATCTTGTCGGTGGGAACGCTGGAACCCAAGGCAAGCAAAGTGGTGGAGTCCAAGTTGTTCACGGGCCCACAGGAAGAAAAGATGCTGGAAACCCTGGCCCCTGGCCTCGAGCTGGTGAAAGATTACGGCTGGCTCACCATTCTGGCCAAACCGCTTTACTGGTTGCTGGCCCAGATTCAGGTGGTGTTGGCCAACTGGGGTTGGTCCATCATGGCCTTGGTGTTGCTGATCAAAATTGCCTTCTACTGGCTTAACGCCAAGGCCTATGCCAGTATGGCGAAGATGAAGGCCGTGAACCCGCGGGTGATGGAGATGCGTGAGCGGCTCAAGGACAAACCGCAGGAGATGCAGCAGGAAATGATGCGGATTTACCGCGACGAGAAGGTCAACCCGCTGGGGGGCTGTCTGCCGATGTTGGTTCAGATTCCGGTGTTCATTGCGCTGTATTGGGTGTTGTTGTCCAGCGTGGAGATGCGCAATGCGCCGTGGATTCTTTGGATCAAGGACTTGTCGTCGCCCGACCCTTACTATGTGCTGCCGCTGATCATGACCTTGACCACGGTGGTGCAAACGGCGCTGAACCCGACACCACCCGATCCGCTGCAAGCCAAGATGATGTGGTTCATGCCGTTGGCGTTTTCGGTGATGTTCTTCTTCTTCCCGGCGGGCCTGGTGCTGTACTGGATCACCAACAACGTGTTGTCGATTGCCCAACAGTGGATGATCAACACCCGCCTGGGTGTGCCGCCCGAGTTCAACCTGCCGAAGTTCAACTAACCCTCTGAAGCGCCTGCGGCACCTCCTCCCGTGGGGCAGGCAAGTGGCCTGGCTAAGCTGGCTCCGCGATGTTTCCGGCAAAAATACCCTCATGTCTAGAGACAACCTGCCGATTGCTGCCATCGCTACCGCGCCCGGGCGAGGCGCAGTGGGCATCGTGCGGGTCTCTGGGCCTGATGTGCTTTCGGTGATGACAGCGGTTTGCGGACGCAAGCTACAAGCACGACACGCCACCTACCTACCCTTTTTGGCGGCCGATGGCAGCGTCATCGATCAGGGCCTGGCGATTTATTTCCCGGCACCGCATTCCTACACCGGGGAAGACGTGCTGGAGTTGCAGGGCCACGGCGGGCCGGTGGTGATGCAGCTGTTGTTGGCGCGATGCCTGCAAGCAGGGGCCTCTCAGGGCCTGCGCCTGGCGCTTCCGGGCGAGTTCAGCGAGCGGGCTTTTCTGAACGACAAGCTCGATCTCGCGCAAGCCGAGGCGGTGGCGGATCTGATCAACGCCAGTACGGAGGCGGCTGCACGCGCTGCCAGTCGCTCGCTGGCGGGAGAGTTTTCCCGAGAGGTGACGCAGCTAGGGACAGCCCTTTTGAATCTGCGTGTGTTTGTCGAGGCCACACTGGACTTTCCTGAAGAGGAAATCGACCGTTTGAGCTTGCTGGATATGCTCAAACAGCTACAAAAAATAGAGCAACTACATACAGGGTTGATGCACCGCGCTCAACAAGGTGCGTTGCTACAGGAAGGCCTGACGGTGGTGATTGCCGGGCAACCCAATGCGGGCAAGAGCTCGCTGCTCAATGCCCTGGCCGGCGCGGAGCTGGCCATCGTGACGCCGGTGGCGGGTACCACGCGCGACAAGATTGCTCAGACCATACAGATTGAGGGCGTGGCCATTCATGTGGTGGACACTGCGGGTCTGCGTGACAGTGTTGATGCGGTGGAAAAGATTGGCGTGGCGCGGGCTTGGCAAGAGATTGAATCAGCGGACGCGGTGCTGTTTCTGCATGATCTGACCCGTGCTGCGCTGCCGGAATACCAGCAGGCAGATGAGGCGATTCGCTTGCGTCTTCAGGCGCTGGCAGCCCGCGTGCCGGTTGTGGATGTGTGGAACAAGTCTGATCTGGCACCGATGCCTGTGGCCGAGGCCGATGCGATCGTGATGTCTGCCAAAACGGCGCAGGGCCTGGAGCTGCTGCGGCAACGCCTTTTGGCACTGGCGGGTTGGCAAACGCTTGCAGAGGGCAATTTCAGCGCACGCCAGCGCCACGTGCAGGCTTTGGTGGTGGCCGGAGACCATGTGCAACAGGGATTGCATATATTGGGGGCCGGAGCCCCGGCACTGGATTTGCTTGCTGAGGAGCTCAGACTGTCTCACCGTGCCTTGGGCAGCGTCACGGGCGTGATGAGTGCAGACGAGCTTCTGGGAGCCATTTTCTCCCAGTTTTGTATCGGAAAGTAATGTGTTGGTTTTAATTCAACATCTGGTCAGCAGGGTGTAACAAAGCCAAATTTTTCACAATTTCATGCATCTTGTGGGGGTTCAACGGGATATTTCGGCATGGCAGGTTGGCCGATTTAGGGGGTAAGGCTCGTAAACTGCTCTGTTCTTCACTTGGTAACGTCGCGTGTGAGGCACGCGGTTTCGACGAAAGCGAACCATGTCTTTTTTGTCCTGGCTGTTTCCCGCTAAAACACAGCGCGCCCGTGCGTCTTTGCCTGACAGCTCCGGCTTGTCGCGCGCCGAGGCGACCCGGCCTGTGTCACCCGACAAAAACGGCGCAGCCGCGCCTGCAGGGGCTAACAATGCCCACGCCGCCAACCGCAAAAACGAGCGCATGGCCCGCCGCGAGATGCTTTACAACGTGGTGCGTGAGTCGATGGTGCGCGCGGGCGTGCTGTCTGCCAGCTACAAGTTCAAGGTTCTGTCACTGGATGCCCGTGGCAGGCAGTTTTTGGTGATGATGGATCTGGCGCGCGAGTTTGGCGGTCAAACCGAGGGCCTGGCCGAAATCGAAGCGCTGATTGCGCAAAGCGCCAAGGCCAGATATGACATTTTGGTCAGTGCTGTGTATTGGCGTGTCAACGAACACGTCGCTGTCGGTCAATTGCGCAACCAGGCGTTGACCACGCGCAATTCCTCGCCGATGCCGCTCGAATCGCAGCCGTTGCCGCTGGAGCCGCACCCTGCTGCCGTGCCGGGCAGCAGCTCCATGGATGCAACCGTCTCCCTGGGTACCCGGCCTGCGGTTGTCGCGCAGGCAGTGGCAGCGGCTAGCGTTGCCCCCGTGGTGGAGCCAGCGGTGGAGCCGCCCCGGTCACCGCCCCGGTTTCAGCCGATTGAGGCAGACGAGGTGGCGGCGTTTAAAAAAGCGCTGGCTGCGGGCGTTAGCTCGCCAGCCAAGGTGGCCGCTGCTGCGGTAGCCGCAACCGCAGCGGCCTCGGCAGTCGGGGTGGCGGCTGCCCGCACCAGCAGTGGCCCGCGCAACATCACCTTGCTGACGGGCTATGAAGAAACAGAAATGCCGGACCCGGATATGCCAGTACCTGCGCTGAGTGGTACGCAATACGGCGATCTGATGTAAGTCACTGCCGCGCCGCGTGCGAGAAGAAGGGGCTTGCCCGGTTGGCGTAAGCCTTGATGGCACCCCCTACACTGCGAGCTGTTTTCCGCACCCCACAACACGAGGAGGCTATGAACGTACAGCAGCTGGTGGATGCAATTGCCGCCTTTGACTCACACGATGCCTTGCATGCCAATCTCACACGGGAGGACTGGAAGCTTTTGGCACCCTATCTGTCGGTGCGGTTTTTAAAGCCTGGCGATGTGTTGATGCAACGCGGAGACTCTGACCGTGAGCTGTACATCCTGGCCGAGGGCGAACTGCACGTGACGGTAGACACCACCGTGTTGGCCAGCCTGAAGCCGGGCACCGTGGTGGGCGAGGGCACTTTTTTCTCGGGGCAACCGCGCAGCGCCAATGTGCTGGCGTCTAAAGTGGGGGTTGCCTGGGCATTGACCTGGGAGAAATTTGAAGCCATGTCGGTCAAGCACCCGCAGCTGTCTTTGCAACTCGTGAAAGGCCTGGCCGCTGTGCTGGCCGTGCGAATGCGCGAGGCCTTGCTGGTCGGCGAGTTCACGTGAATCTTGGGCCAAACCGGGTTGCTACAAAATACATAGCTATTCGTGCGCTCTATATGCGCACGAGTGGCACCTCTGATGCAAATTGCTTGTTCAGCGGGCACGCATCCCTTGGATCAGCAACTCGACGCGGCGGTTGGGCAAGAGGCATTCCTGGCGATCAATGACCGAGCGGAACTGCTGGCCTTCACACATCACCACCGGCTTGCTGTCAGATTCGTGCTGGGTGGTGATCAGGTTCATCGTGACGCCTTTGGCGACCAGGTAGTCACGCAAGGCCATGACGCGGTCTTTGGACAGCTGATCGTTGTAGCCAGGTTTGCCTGTGGCATTGGTCTTGTCGGCATGGCCAGACAGCTGCACCGACTGAATCGTCACACCCGCAGCTTTGGCTTGGGCCAGCAGGCTGTCCAGTTGTGCCAGTGTGTACGCGCGGGTGCCGGCCACATCGCGCTTGTCGTAGTTGAACAGCACGGTGGCACTGAAGGTCGAGACGGCCTGGCTGGGTGTAGCTGGCACAACGGGCGTGGTTCCAGCTGTCACTGGTGCCGCCACGACGGCCAGCGGTGTTGTGGTCGCTGCAGGCGGTGGCAAACAGGCGTCAGCCGCTCGCACAGCGTTGGCCAGACCGTCTTCTGCCAGCTGGATGTAGGGTTGGGCATGGCGCCACTGTTTTTGATTGAACTCGTTTCCAGCGTGGGCCAGCTCCACCTCGGCGCAAGCCACCCGTTGCGCGACGCAGCGAAAACCGGGGTGGGACTTGAGTTTGGTGGCGGCGTCCCACAGGTCGGGGCGCAGCAATTCGCCGCTGTTCACGCGCGGGGTCTGGGCAATTGCGTCGGGCTTGCCGGCCACGGGGCGGCCTGAGAGGGCTTCGGTGATGTACCAGGACTGCTCCAGCGCTTCTTGCGGGAAGGCGCTCCGGTCGTTGCGGGTGTATTCGTGGAACGACACATCCAGCCAACACTGCGCTTTGGCCAGAGGGTAGCCAGATAGGGGGTGCTTGCCGGAATCATTCAAGGCTTTGATGCGCAACTGCTGCTCTTCGTAGCTTTTCAGGTCGGAGTTGATGGCTTTGTCGGTGATGCGGTCGGCCTGCGGGTTGAGCGTGGGCGTAGCGGTTTGCGACAGGGCTGCGGTGCTGAACAAGGCCCATGCGATGCTGCACAGAACGGTGGGTTTGAAAGAGGCCATGGTGCTGAAGCTTTCAAGCAGGGTTAATCTGGGAATGATGAAGACGGAGTGGATCAAGGGGTCTGGCCATCGCGGGCGTTGGAGCGGTTGGAGCGGGCGTCGCTGCCGCGGAACAGGTCTTCGTCAAACTTGAAGCGCAGGCGAACGTAGACACCGCGGTTGGTGTAGTCGGCACCGGTCAGCTCCTTGTCGGAAAAGCCCGCCCAGTTGGCACCCACCGACAGCCACAGGTTTTGCTGCAGCGCGTAGCCAATCTCCACACCTTGCGCCCACTGGCGCGTTGAGCCATTGGGGCTCCACTTGCGCGACAGCAGCAAGGAGGCATCCCAGCTTTCGGCAAAGTCCCAGGTCGCTCGGCCACCGATCAGGTAGGCGGTGTAGCTGCCATACGGGTCTTTCTGGCTCTTGGCTGCCAGACGACCACCCAACCACCAGGCGCGTGTGGGGTGGTAGTTGGCATGCAGGCTACCAATGGTGGTGCGGGTGCGCTCGGGGCCGGTGGTCAACTCGCCGTTGCGGTCCAGCTTGTATTCCAGCTTGACCAGGGCATCAAAGCGGTTGGTGTCCACCGGCCGGTAGGCCGCGCCCACCTGCAAGCGGTCTTGGGTGCGGTTGCTGGGCAGGGATTTGTCGTCGCTGTACAGCAGGTAATTGCGCACCAGGCCGGTCCAGTCACGGTCCAGCTTGCGGGCCACGCTAACGGTCGATAACCAGGAGTCCTGGCGGTCGTTCAGCGGCGTGGTCGCATCATCGGCTACGCGGCGGTATTCCAGCTTGCCGCCCAGCTTCCACATCTCGTTAGCGGTGTAGTCCACACCACCGGCCAAGGCCAGTGCGGCGCGGCTGCTGCCCTTGAGCACTTTCAGGTGCTCGGCATTGACGGTGTAGCGCAGGCCGGGCGCGGCATTGATCACGCGTTGGACGCCCGAAGCCAGCTGCAAGTCTTTGGCAGCAGCGTCTTTGCCGCTGATGGCATCGCGCAGCCGGTACTCGGTGAACACCTCGGTATCGACCAGGAAACTGCTGGACACACCAAAAATGAAGGCGCGGCTCTTGTCTGCCGGGTTAGCCGACAGCACCGAGGCCAGACCATTCTGGTTCTCATAGCGCGCATAGAGCTTGGAGCGCTCTGAGAGTTGATAGTCCACGCCCAAGGCCAGGCGGCGTTTGTTGGCACCCGAAATATCGGCCTCGACCTCGCCCAGAACGGTCCAGGTGTTCGACGCTTTCCATTTGAGGCCGATGCGGGCCGAGTTGGAGTTGACCGGCGAGGCGCCGCTACTGGTGTCGGTGAAACCACCGTTGTTGACCACACCGTTGTTGCCGGTGTTGTTACCAATGCCAAAGAAGCCACCGCCCACGGAGCTGCTGCCCACGCCCAGGCCGGTGCCCACCACGGGTTTGGCGTTGGGGTCGGCACGGCTTTCCTTGACGCTGCGCAGGCCCACGTCCAGCTCCAGCGCTTCGGTGACCTTGTAGCGCAATCCCACATCGCCGGCCGAGCGGCTGGCGGTGGTGACCCGGTCTTCGCTGCGCAACAGCTGGCCATACAGGGTGGCAGGCTCGCTGAGTTTGTAATCAGCTTTGACGCCCGCTTCCGAGCGCCCGCCGTTCAAGCTGGCCGCGGGGTTGATGAAGTCGGTGTCGCTGCGCCCGGCAAACGCGCGCAGTGTCCAGTCGATGCTTTCATGGCGAATTTCAGCGCGCGCCGCACGCCCGCTGACCGTGCCCGAGCGCCCGACCACGCCGGGCGCGGTGTTCACATTGCTGGTGGTGCTGTTGACGTCACCGCGGCTGGACGCGATTTCGGCTGCAAACACGGTTTTGGGGCCCAGGCGCACACCCACATTGGCACTGGCCAGGCTGTATTTGGCCTGCGGGTTGTTGTCTTTGACGTAGGAGCCGCCGACTTCCACGCTGTCAGACACCTTGGCCTGGCCATCGACCCCGGCCAGCCAGAACGACGGGCCGTCCTGCTCCAGCTCGTAGGTCACGCGCACAAAAATCGGGTTCAGGTTTGAGTCAAACGCGGGCACGGGCTGCTTGAACAGCAAGCGGCCGGAGAACGGCTCGAACGAGTAATCGGCCAGCGGTGCCATCAGCGTGGTGCTCAGGATCACACTGCGCTGGTTGCGGTCGCGCACGATCAGCTCGACGCGCTCGGTGCCAATCAAGGCACCGTTGTTGGACAAGGCATAGGGGCCGGACACGCCCTGGCCCTGGAACTCGTCAATGATCTGCTTGAGGTTGTCGCGCGCGGCAAACGCATTGAGCGCCACCGACGAGGTTTCGTAATGCCACTTCAAGCCGGTCAAATTGCGGTTGTAGGCACCCAGGTCGCGCAGCTTCAGGCCTGGGCCCGTGCCCGAGGTGAACGACGGTGCTTCGGTGGCGGTGCTGAAATCGCCAAACAGGCCGTAGCTCTTGCCGTTGTCCAGTCGCACAAACAGGCGGGAGGCCGAGCGCACGTCGCTGCCGCGTAAAGCGGAGTCGCCGTATACCGGATAGAACTCTTCGGGCCGCACGGTTTCGGCCAATTTGCGGCGGGTTTCCTTGTCGGAGTCGTAAGCAGCGGTCAGCAGGTATTCGCCACTGATCTTGCCTTTCAGGAAGAACGAGGTACGCACACCGGCGGAGTTTTTGCCGTTGGCAAAGGTGTTTTGCCAGTGGCGCATTTCGCGCTCAAAGCCGTCTTCGGGCCGGGCCTGCAGGAATGAGTTGGCGCTGGATTTCTTGAAGTTGATGATGCCGTCGATCACACCGGCAGCCACCCAGTCGCGCAGATCGGGCAGGTAGCTGACGACACCGCTGGCCTCGTGCTCACCGCCGGAGATGCGAATGCGCACGTCTTTGGGCTCGGACGGGGCCAGCAGCACAAACTCGGCTTTGCCGTCTTTGACCTGCAATTGCACGCCTGGCACCACGGCGTCCACATCTTTGCGATCCGGGCCATATTCGTCGGTACGAGCGCCGGGCAGCAGCAAGCGGCCGCCGTTGACTTCAACCGTAACCAGGGCATCGCCGGTCAGCGGCGCGCCCTTGGCGTCCAGCAGCTTGACGACGATCTTGTTGGCCGTTTGACCATCGGCTGGCAAGCCGTTGCGCTCCACCTCGACCACGATGCCGCCGATGCGGCGGTTGGCGCTGTAGTCGGCTGTGCCGGAGCGACCCTGGAACACCGAGGGTTTGTCAGATGGCAGGTTGGTGCCCGTGGTGCGGGTGGCCGGGTCTTTGCTGAAGCTGTCAAAACGGCCTACATCAGGCAGCTGGGCGTGAACCGTGGGCATCAAGCCCGCCATAAGAGCAAATAGCGTAGTAGCCCTTATAGATATTGCTCGGGCAGCTATATTTTTAGGAGCGTTCATGGCCGATGCTGCGGTGACGGGAGAAGGTGTGGTGAAGACGTGTGTCATGGCGGTCACCTTATTGCGCAGGGCGGGTGGTCGCGCCAGCGGGCACGGGAAGCTGCGGCGCAATGCCCGCCGGTAGCTGCGGTACGGGAACCAGCTGCTCGGTCTCCAGCGTTCGCGGTGGCGGCGCGCCGCCGCGGTCGCGTGGTTGCAGGAACGGCTGGTTGGCCGAGTCGGTCGCCTGCTCAGGCGCACCCACACCTTTGGACTGGAATTTGAGCGCTGGGCCGCCTTTGCGCTCGGTCTCGGGGGCCGAGATTTCGCCACGGGTGCGGCGCGCCTTGACCTGTTCCATGACCGTGTTGGAGCATGAGCCTTCGGCAAAGTCGGCGCGCTGCATCTCGCCGTTTTTCAAGTCCACGAACAGCGAATTGGCATCGCCCACATTGCGGCCACTGGTGGTCGTGAGACGCGAGCCGCGTGGCAAAGTAGACTGATCGACCTTGAGTGTGTAGGTGCGAGGTTGGCGACCGCAAACCGAGTACTTGCCTTCCACATCCGAGACCATGAAGGTGCCGTCGTCAAAGTACAGGCGCACGCCGGGGATGCCGACTTCCTCGTTGTCCTGCACGTGGTTGTTGTTGCAATCCACATACACCTTGCCGATTACGCAGGCCTCGTTGGTAAACACGCCACCGTCGACACGCACTTTGTACTCGGCGATGTTCGAGGCGGTGCTGAATGGCCCGGCCTGGCCTGTGGCGCGCACGCGGTTGACGCCGTCACCTTCCTGCGCACCAATACCCACCCGCACACGGTAGGTGAAGTTGATGGTCTGGCCCGCCACCATGTTGGGCAAGGCGAAGGTCAACACAGGGCCGATGCCACCGGCCGGGTTGGGTTGCACCACCCCATTGATGCGGAAGGTGCCCGATATGTAGCGGAAGCCTGCTGGCAGGGTGTCAATGGCGCGCACCGAGGTCAGTTGCACACCGTTCCACTTGGTCACGCCAACGGTGTATTCCATGGTGTCGCCCAGTTCAATCGAACGCACCGAGCCGGTTTTGACAATGCGCAGCACGCCCGGATCCTGCCGATCCAGCGGGATGTGGTTGTTGAACACGTCGTTGTGCGTGCTGCCGCTGCGCACCACGATGTGGTAGGTCGTGGTCTGGTTGCCGGTCGGGGCCGTGACCTGCGGCTGCACGTTGAAGATCACGCCGACGCCGACTGGGGTTTGCAATGGCAGTGAAGGAGGGATCAGCGTTGACGGCCCCACATAGCCCGGCGGTGGCGTCACGTCCAGACGGAACAGGCAGCTGGCGGGCGCGTCGGCTGTGAGCAGGAACTTGTAGAAGCCATCGGCACCGACCGTCATTTGCGGATTGCCTTGGGCGTCAAACGAGCTGAACTGGTTGTAGCCCACGATATGCAAGCGCGGGTCGTAACCGGTGCAGATGCCCTCGGGGCGCAGGGTCACGATGGAGCCGGGTACCGCAGCGCGCGATGATGAGTCGTACACCACACCGTTCGGGTCGATCGGCAACGATTGCTCGTCACAGGTCACTTCGTTGGAGACACGGCCTTCAGGCAGGGTCACTTCCAGGAACACGGTTCGCGACGGTGCGTTGCCACCGGTGGGGCTGCGGCCGCAGGCTTGCGGGTTGCGGTTGTTGCCGTTGACGGGGCCGGCAAAAATGGCGCGGCCATCCGGATCCTGGAAGAACACGTAGTAGGGCGTGCCCGAAATCAGGTTGTTGATGCGGTAAGTGCCGTCGGGCCCGGTGGTGGTCTGGCGAACAATGGCGTTCGCGGGAATCGGGCCGGGCTTGGTGGGGTCGTACAGTGCAGGGTCGACCACCAGCACCCGCCAGCCAGGGTAGTTTTTGTCAATGCCCGGCTCGTAGGTGTTGGGCGCACCAGGGCCATCCAGCCACACGCGTCCACCCAAGGCCACGGAGAAGCGGATCGGGGTTTCGCGGACGCAGAAGTTTTGGTTCACGGCCGATGGGGTGTCCACGCAGGCGGGTGCACCAGGGATCAGGTTGCGCAAATCACCGTCGCTCGGTGCGCCGGGCTGGCCCGGATCAATGGCGCGGCCAGGCAGCGGATCGGCTGCGGGCAGCTCGCCGCCACCACGCACCAGGGTGAAGTTGCGCAGCGGGGCCTGCGCTTTGGCACCCTCGGCTATGGACACCCTGACCTGGATGGAACTGGGGTGGAAGGCTCCGGGTGCCAGCACCACGGACGACTTGCACGCCAGTGACAGGCCGTTTGCCCCAATGCTGCAGCTCCAGCCGGAGCCGCTTGCGGACTCGATGCGCCAGACCTGCGGCGAGGTGATGGGCAACAGGTCATACGCGGTGTAGTCGCCAACGGTGGGCTGTGTGCCGTTGTTGCGTACCGAGATGTCGTAATTGCCGGTGTTGTTCTCGGTGAAAAACGCGGTGCGGGCGGTTTTGGTCACCACCACATCGGGCCCGCCGCCGCCTTCGCCAAAGTTGTTGTCGGGCGACACCGTTCCACCACCGACGATGCGGATGCCGCTGATGGCCGATGGCAGGGTGGCACGGGTCGTTGCTGTGCCGGGAGAGCCGCCATTGTTGATGGTGCCAGGGTTGGTCTCCGCGTTGTCGGTTCCCGCGGGCTGGGTGGGCTCGGTCACCGTGTAGGTGCCCGGACGCAGGCCTGGGAATTCATAGCGGCCATTGGCGTCGGTCACCGTGGTGAATGTAACGGTGCGACCCAGATCATCGACGCCGGTCAAGGTGACGGTGACGCCCACCAGGGGCGTATCGCCCGCATCGCGCACACCGCTGCTGTTTTTGTCAAAGTAGACAAAACCGCTGATGGTCGACGGCACGATTTCGCCGAAATTGTTGTTGTCAACCAGCGTACCGCCGCGCACGATGGTGATGCCTGCGATCGTGGAAGGGACGGTGCCGCGGCCGGTGGCCGTGCCGGGTGTTGAGCCGTTGTTGCCGGTGCCCGGGTTGGTTTCCCAGTTGGCCGTGTTGGGTGGTTGGTTGGGCTCTGTGACGGTGTAGGTGCCGGGGCGCAGACCGGTGAACTCATAGCGACCATTGGCATCGGTCGTCGTCGTGCGTGTTACGGGGCGACCCAGGTCATCGGTGCCGGTCAGGGTGATGGTGACGCCCGCAATCGGCACATCGGCCGGGTCGCGCAGGCCGCTGGTGTTGTTGTCCAGGTAGACAAAGCCGGCAATGGTCGACAGCTGCGTCTCGCCAAAGTTGTTGGCGGGCGACACGGTGCCAGGCGCGGTGATGCGGATGTTGTTGATGGCCGACGGCAAGGTGGTGCGAGGGGTTGCCGTGCCCACCGTTCCGCCGTTGTTGATGGTGCCGGGGTTGGTTTCGGCGTTGTCGGTGTTGGGCGGCTGCGTGGGTTCGGTCACGCTGTAGGAGCCGGGGCGCAGACCGGTGAACTCGTAGTTGCCGTTGGCATCGGTGACCACGGTGCGGTTGACCGGGCGACCCAGGTCATCCACACCCGCCAGGGTAACCGTGACGCCTGGAATGCCGGTGTCGCCGGGGCTGAACACACCATTGCCGTCGTTGTCCAGGTAGACCGCGCCGCTGATGGTGGACAAGCCGATCTCACCAAAGTTGTTGTCGGGGGAGTTGGTACCGGGTGCCGTGATGCGTATGCCGGAGATCGCCGATGGCACGGTGGTGCGTGGCGTGGCTGTGCCTACGGTTCCACCGTTGTTGATGGTGCCGGGGTTGGTTTCGGCGTTGTCGGTGTTGGGCGGCTGTGTGGGCTCGGTCACGGTGTAGACGCCGATGGGCAGGCCTGTGAATTCATAGCGGCCATTGGCATCGGTGATGACCGTGCGTGCCACGGGTTGGCCCGCAGCATCCACGCCTGACAAGGTGACGGTGACGTTGGGGATGGAGGTGTCCCCGGCATCACGCACGCCATTGCCGTTGTTGTCCAGATAGACCACGCCACTGATCGACGAGCCTGAAGCGGGAATTTCGCCGAAGTTGTTGTTAAACGAGGTCTGCCCCGCGCCCAGGCGGATCGGGCCGATAGCGGATACGGGCACCGTCGGTGGTGTGGCGGTGCCTTGAGACAGCGCACCGACGCCCACCGTGGTGATGCCCGGCGAGGTTTGCGCAATGCCAGCGGGCAAGGACGCGCCGTTGGCAAGCGATGGCTGATCAGGCTCGGTGACGGTGTAGGTGCCCTCCGGCAGATCCAGGAACTCATAGAGCCCATCGGGGCGAGTGGTCAGCGTACGGCTGACGGTTGCTCCGGCGGCGGTGGTGCCGGTCAACACGATGGTGACGCCGCCGATGCCAGGCTCGCCCGGGTCAACCGAACCGTTGTTGTTGGTGTCCAGCCAGACGCGGCCTGCAATGCTGCCCAAAATGGTGGGCGATGGCGGCGCGATGATTTCGGCAAAGTCGTTGTTGACGGAGGCCACGCCGCGCGAAATAACGATGCCCGATATGGCCGACGGAACCACGCCCACAGCGGTGGCCACGCCAGCCGCGCCGCCCGGTGTAGCCGGGCCTGCGGTGGTGATGCCGTTGCCCGTGTTGGGTGGCTGCGCGGGTTCGGCCACTGTGTAAGTGCCCGCCCGCAGATTGGTAAAGGAATAGGTGCCTGATGCACTGGTCGTAGTGCTCAGATTCACCGCCTGACCCAGGTCGTTGATGCCAGTCAAGGTGATCACAACCCCGGGCAAGGGGTAGTCCAGCGGCAGCTGTTGTGTGCCGTTGTTGTTGTCGTCAAAAAAGACTTTGCCCGAAATGCTGGATGGCAGCAGCTCGCCAAAGTTGTTGTCAATCGATGCCGCGCCCAGGGCCAACGTTGTGGTCAGCCTGATGCCGGTAATCGCTGAGGGCGTGATCGTCGGCAAGGTGCTGGTGCCTTGCGCCAGAGCGCCCGTGCCCAGGGTGGTTTTGCCGTTCAGGGTGGTCGCAAAGCCTACGGGCAAGGTCGCGCCATTGGCGGTTGTCGGTTGGTTGGGTTCGGTGACGTTATAAGTGCCGGCAAAAAGACCGGGGAAGGAATAGTTGCCCGTGGCATTGGTGACCGTGGTGCGGCTGATGCTGGTGCCAAATGCATCAATGCCGGCCAGCGTGACCGTCACACCCGGGATGCCGACGTCTGGCCCGTTGATCAGGCCATCGTCCAGATAGTCCACATACACGCGGCCTGCAATCGAGGCGTTGCCGCTGATTTCACCGAAGTTGTAGCTTGTCGCTACGTCGCCTGCGGCCAGTTGAATACCCGTAATCAGATTGGCCGAGGTAGGCGTGCCGGCGACGGTGGAAGCCGGGGTTCCGGGAGAAACAGGCGCAGTTGTGGTGCCAAACGGAATTTTGGTGGGCACGTTGGCGGTGAAGTCCGCCAGCCCTGCGGGGTCAGCACCCTTGGATATCTGGTAGGTGCCGGGCGGCAGGTCAAAGCTGTAGCTGCCATTGAGCGCAGTGGTCGTCGTCAACGTGACGGAGTTGCCAAAGATATCGGTGCCCGTCAAGGTGATGGGCACATTGGGTCTTGGGGTGTCGCCGCCTGGAATCGTGGGCTCTCGGTTCAAGGTCACATCTTCATAAACCAGGCCGGAAATAGACGTGCGGCGAACCTGCACCACAGCAGTTGCCGTGTTGTTGGCCGGATTGGAATCAATCGCCAACGGATCGCCGGTGGTGGACACGCCAACGGCCACGCTGGCGGTGTTCGTCAGGTTGGTGAGATAGGGGCCAGTGAAGAAACCCACCTTGGGCTTGACCGTGACCAGCACCGTCAGGGTGTTGGCCACGTTGGTGCTGCCAACAAACGGGCCGCCGACTGCGTTCAGCGTGCAGTTCAGCGTTTGAGACTGACCGGCGGTGGTGATGGCGGCGGGTGTGGCGGCACAGACCGGGTTGATGCCTGTTGTGCCAGAGCCCGTGACATAGGACGACAGCGCCACGCTGCTGGTCAGGTACTCCAGGTTCGCGGGCAGCACATCCGCCACCAGAATCTGCGCAATGGGCGAGGGGCCATCGTTGCGAACCGTCAGGGCGTATTGAACTGTCTGGCCGATGGAGACCGGTGATGGCGTGAGGGTCTGTTTGGCAATCGACAGATCTACCTTGGGGAACACGGTGTCATTGGCGGACGCGGTGTTGTTGTTGTCGCCTGGCGTGACGATGGTGGTGGCCGTTGAACAGGCACCACGGGTTTCATACAAAGCGGATTCCGCCGCGCAAATCACCACCTGGTTCTGGAAGGTGGCGGGAATGGCGGGTGCCGGGCCGGTGTAGGCCACTTCCAGCACGAAGTTCACTTCGCGGCCGTTGTCCAGGAAGTTCAGCGCGGCTGTGTTGTTCAGGCGGCAGCTCAACGCGCTGGTGCTGGAGATGCTGCAATTGACGGTTGCGCCGGTTTTGGATGTGTCCAGCACAAAGCCGGTGTCGGCTGCTGCGTTGTTTACCAGGGTTGCGGTGGTGCTGCCTGCACTAAACCCGGCGGGTATGCCCAGGTAATCGGCCAGCACCACGTTTTCAGCGCGTGACGGGCCGACGTTTTGCATACGGATCAGGTATTTGAGGGTGTCGCCGGCGGCGTAGCGGCCACCGGGCGGTGCGATGCGTGATTTGGCCACTTGCAAATCAATGGCCGGGACCTTGATGTCGAACTGAACCGTGCCACGGTTGTTTGACGTGGAATTGGCGTCGTTGCAGGTGGTGGACAGCAAGGCGTTGCTGGCGGTCTCCTCCTTGAACTCGCACAGGCCGCCGCTCAGGGTGACGGTTGCGGTGTTGATCTCGTTGGCGTAAACCGGGTTGGGCAACACGCCAGCCGGCTTAATCAGGCGGGCCACGATGGTGGCAGTGCGCACATCGGCGCGCGGCACGGCATTGGTGGTGGGGCAGGTGACGACGCCGGTGGCAGCGACGAAGGAGCAATTCAGATCCGCACCGGTGGCGCTGATGATGGTGTATTTGGCTGGATCGAGCGTGTCCGTCAGCGTCATGTTCCCGGTTGGAATCGGGTTCACACCATGGTTGCGCAGGGTGACGGTGAACGTGACCGTTTGGCCCACACGCGGCTCGGTGGCCGAGTTGGGCGGGGTGATGGTTTTGCTGGTGACCGCCGGGTCCACGCGGGGCTCGACGATGAGGCGCGCGGCGTCACTGGTGGTGCCCGACAAAATGGCATTGCCTGAGGACAGCGAAGCCGTGTTGTCGAGTGGGCCGGTTTCAAACGGGCGCTTGACTTGCAGCACCAGCGTGACGGTGGTGCCCGGCAGCATGTTGGTGAAGTTACACGACAGTGCGCCGGAGCCGGGGCCAATGCTGGCCGGGCAACCGCCTGCGATGCCGCCGCCGGTGATCAATTGGGTGATGGTGATGGGCGGCGTGACGTGCGCAGGCGTGGGTGGAGAGGCCAGTAGGTTCAGGATGCCGGGCAGGTTGTCGGTCAGGGTCAAACCGGGAATGGTCTGCTGCGCCGCGTTGGCAGCCAGCGACGGCGTGGCAAAGCGAATGCGCCAGTAGGCGAACTCGTTATTGCCGACGATGGTGGGGCCTGCTGCTGGCGCATCAACCCAGGTGAGGCCGTCGGTAGACGACTCCTTGATAATGTTCACCTGCGCTTCGCCGGTGGTCACCGGCGTGCCCACCACGCCCTGGCTCTGGCAGTCGTTGCCCGTGTTGGGGTCGCGCGGCTGGGGGCCATTGGCGTCGGCCAGGCTCAGCAGGTTCAGCGCCTGTTTGCCGGTGCAAGCAGTGTTGGTCAGGTTGATGGGCGTGGCACCAATGCTGGTGGTCACCTGGGTGTTGATCGTCAACGGAATATTGGCGCCTGGCGCCAACGTGCCGGCGGCGGTTCGCTCGCAGATCACACGGCGTTGCGTGGCAGTGGGAACGCCCGGGTTGTCAGTACAGGTCCAGCCCCCCGACGCACCGGTGTACACCTCTTGAAGCAGCATGTCGTCAACGATGCGCAATGGGTTGGCACCGCCTGCCGCCGTGAAGGTAACAGTGGAAATGTCTGCATTACTGACCGACAGGGTGTTGACGATGGGCGCGCCCTCCGGCAGCGGGCCTGCGGTTTTGGCCTTGCTGATCGCTAGGTCACCGGTGGGTGGCAACACCGAGTACGGCACCAGCAGCACGTTGTTGCCCAGGTTGTAGTCGGTCACGCCTGCGGGGGTGCCCACGGTGACGGTGATGTTGCCAGCCGCTGAAGTGGCCGGGTTGCCCAATGGAATGACAAAGCTCTGGTTGCTTCCATTGGTCACCGCCGCAGCGGTGCAGGTAATGGTGGGCGCGGCAAATATACAACCAGCAGGCAGTGTGCCCACCGTGAAACCGGTGGGCACCTGCGCGGTCACGGTGCCGCCTGCGGGCACGTTGGCAGGGCCGTTGTTCTGGAAGACCAGGTTTAGCGTTTGCGTGGTCGACACCAGCGTGGTGGCCGGGTAGCTGCTGCCCGTGGGCACCACGTCGGCACCAGGCGTCACGGAGTAGCTGAGGGATGTGGTGTTGTTGCCAGCCACCCTGTCGAAATAAAAGTTGTTGGCAGTGGCGATGCTGGCGTTGTTAACAAAGTTGCCGCTGTTGCCCGAGGTGCCACTGATATCGATATTGGTCGCATTGAATGCGGCAGCTGTCAGGGGGCCGCTGAAAGTGCAAACCACCGTGCGTGCGCCGTTGTTGATGACGCAGGCGGCGGGGGTTGCCGTGGTAGCGTTGAAGTCGGTGGCACCTCCGGGTAGCTGGTCGGTGACCACGATGCTCGCACCTGCTGGAATGTCGTTGCCGGTCGCGGCGATGTTCGGGTTGAGCCGGAAGGTGATGATTTGGCCGGTGGTGGGCGTGCCGACTGGGGCTGTGCGGGTTTTGGAAACTGTCAGGTCGCCGGAGTCGCGCACCGAGCCGTTGCTGGTGGCATTGCCCACTTGCCCGGTACCCTGGCCTTGCAGGCTGTATGAGCCCACACTCACGCCGCGCACGGTGAAAGGAATCAGCCCGGTAGCATTCGCGCCACCCGCAGGCACAGCGCACTGAACCGTATTCACCACCAGCACACAACCGGCAGGCAAAGCCGGTGGGTTCACGCCCAGGGTGGCGGGCAAAACGATGGAGACGGTGCCGGGCGCAGCGGATGTGCGGATGTAGTCAATCGAAACAGTGGCCGTCATCTGGTTGCCGATGTCGGTGGGCACCAGGATGTCCTGCACATTGACCTGTGCCTGCGCCAGTGGCACCAGCCCTATTCCCACAGCCAGCGCGAAAAACACTTTTGCGGCCAACTGTTTCACTGTCCGTGTGCCAAACCCACTCATTGCATCTCTCCAAAAAGCAGCCAGAAGTGAACAAACCCTGATGGTCTGTTACTGCATGTTTAGCGAGCGATGCTATCGGCTACTTTTTGTTTTGGGAACTTTTTGTTTCTTGATGTGGCGTGGATGCGCCGCGCTCTGAAGTAGAAATGACGTTCTTACTATTCTTTTTCCACGACCGATGGCTCTCAGGTTGCTACTGAATATATAGCTACTTGAGCAGGTATTACATGGACTGAGAGCCGATTTGATGCCAAATGATGCTTGTCTGCCTTGTCGCTGGGCTGGAGCAACCGCCAGGCCAAGCGGCGAAACCGGATCGAACAGATTGGGAGCAAAAAGCGTGGAAAAAATCACACGCTATAGGGAATTTGACTCTTTTTCCGCAGATACACCTGCTCGCCGCCAGCGCAAAAGTTCAGCCGCGCAGCCGGTCAATCACCCCGTTCAGCGCCTCCAGCGAGCCAAATTCAATGGCCAACTCACCCATTTCTTCAACCCGGCCGTTGCGTTTGACGCGTTTTTTCACCCGCACTTCGACCTGGGCCATCAGCAGGTCGCTCAGCTCGTCTTCCAGGCGCTTCAAGTCGCGCGACTTTTCCTTGGTGACTTTTTGCGGTTGCAGCGTGAACTCGGCGGCCAGTTTTTTCACCAGTGCCTCGGTCTCACGCACCGACATTTTTTTGGTGGCGATCTGGTTGGCGGCGGTGATTTGCGCCGCCCGGTCCAGCGCCAGCAGCGCGCGGGCGTGGCCCATGTCCAGGTCGCCGGCCATGAGCATGGTTTGCACCGGCTCGGCCAGATTCAGCAGGCGCAGCAGGTTGCTGGCGGCGCTGCGCGAGCGGCCCACGGCCTGGGCGGCCTGCTCGTGGGTGTGGCCAAACTCTTTGACCAGGCGCTGCAAGCCCTGGGCTTCTTCCAGCGGGTTCAGGTCTTCGCGCTGGATGTTTTCAATCAGCGCCATGGCGGCGGCTGATTCGTCGGGCACATCGCGCACCAGCACGGGCACGCTGTCCAGACCGGCCAGTTTGGCCGCGCGAAAACGGCGCTCACCGGCGATGATTTCGTAGACGGGGCGCAAGACATCCTCAGTTACCGAGACCACCGCAGGGGAGGGCCCCTGCGGTTCCATCTTGCGGTGCAACCGAGCTTGTTCGTCGCTCAAGCGACGAACAAGAATCGGTTGCATGATGCCCTGGGCCTTGATGGATTCGGCCAGCTCGTACAGCGCGCCCTCGTCCATGCGGGTGCGGGGCTGGTAGACGCCGGGCACCAGGTCGGTCAGCAGCAGGGTGGTGGGCAGGCCGGCGTTATCGGCCTGCTCCTGGGTGGCTGCGGTTTCGTGAGCCGTGGGGCCCAGCAAGGCCTCCAGGCCGCGACCCAGACCCTTGGGTTTTTTGGTGACCATTCAGGTTTCGTCTTTCATCAGTGTTTTCAACAGCGCATGGCCATCGGCCCAGTCACCCAGGCCAGAGTCGGCGTTGATGTGGCCGACCTCACCGTAGTCCACAAAGTGCGCGCCCCAGGCGTAAGCAAAGAGTTGGGCGCGTTCCAGGCTGCAATAGCTGTCGTTGTGGCTGCCCAGTAGCGCGCTCACAAAGGGTAAGGGTTGCAGCGCAATCGGTGCCCAGCCGGGCACTTGCTCGCGCAGGTCGGGCCGCTCCAGATCGCCCGGCGCGACCAGCAGCGCGGCCTTGACGCGGTGGGTGTTTTGCGAATGCGCGGCCCAGGCGGCCACCAGCAGGCAGCCCATGCTGTGGGCCACCAGCACGGCGGGCTCGCTGCAAGTGAGCACCGTTTCTTCCAGCTGTATCAACCAGTCGCCACGCAGCGGGCGCAGCCAGTCATGCTGCTGCACGCGCTGGTAGCCATGCTGTTGCTCCCACAGGCTTTGCCAGTGCAGCGGCCCGCTGTTTTGCCAGCCGGGCAGGATGAGGACGTTGGAGGGTTTCATGTCGCTATTATTTGTATAGCTGCTTGAGCAATGAATGTCTGGGCGGGTGGCGGATTTGATCTTATTTTTGGGTTTTGGGGCCAATGCGCTCCACCATCTCGATGGCAAATTCGACGAAGGCCTGGCTGCCCTTGGCCGCCGGGTCAAACACCACGCCGGGCAGTCCATAGCTGGGCGCT
Organism: Comamonadaceae bacterium; assembly: GCA_013297875.1. GTDB lineage: Bacteria > Pseudomonadota > Gammaproteobacteria > Burkholderiales > Burkholderiaceae_C > JAAFIW01. Next base: position 142,054 of record JAAFIW010000009.1, read on the forward strand.
TCGGCCAGGCGCACGTTGCGCGGAATGACGGTGTTGAACACCTTCTCGGCAAAGTGCGCTTTCAGTTGGTCGCTGACCTGCTGCTGCAAGGTGATGCGGGGGTCAAACATCACGCGCAGCAGGCCGATGATTTGCAGGTCGGGGTTCAGGTTGGCGTGCACCTGCTTGATGGTGTTGACCAGGTCGGTCAGCCCCTCCAGCGCAAAGTATTCACACTGCATGGGCACGATGACGCCGTGGGCGCTGCACAGGCCGTTCAATGTGAGCATCGACAGACTGGGCGGACAGTCGATCAGCACAAAGTCGTATTCGCCTTGCACTGCGGCCAGCGCGGTTTTCAGGCGTTTCTCGCGGTTGGGCAGGCCCACCAGCTCCACCTCGGCACCGGCCAGCTCGCGGTTGGCACCCAGCACGTGGTAGCCGCAGCCGCCTTCAATCAACTTGTCGCTGTTCAGGCGCGCCTCGGCAATGCTAGCGGACTCCAGCAGCACGTCGTACACGCTGAGCGCCATCTTGCGCTTGTCTACACCCGAACCCATGGTGGCATTGCCTTGCGGATCGAGATCGACCATCAACACCCGCTGGCCGATTTTGGCCAGGCCGGCGGCCAGGTTGACGGTGGTGGTGGTTTTGCCGACACCGCCTTTTTGATTGGCCACACAAAAAATACGAGCCCCTACGCTTTCCACTGCGTGCGCTGCGCTGCCCCCCGAGGGGGCCGCGTTCCCACCTTGGGGCGGCCCGGCGGTGATCAGGGCACTCATTTGCTAACCACCAGCTTGATGCCAAAGCCAATCAAAAACACGCCCGCGATTTTTTCCAGCACACGACCCACGCGCGGATTGGCGCGCATGCGTGCGGCCAGAAAGTACGTGAGCAAGGTAGCACCCAGACCATACAAAAAGGTCAAGGCCGCAATGGTTGCCGCCATCACGCCAAAGGTCAGCAGGCCCTGGTGCTTGGCGGGGTCTACAAACAAGGGGAAGAAGGCCATATAAAACACAATCGCCTTGGGGTTGAGCAAGGTGATGAACACGGCCTGTTTGAAATAGTGGCGCGGCTGGATGTTGAGCACCGGCTTGTCGCCGGGTTTGGCCAGAATCATTTTCATCCCCAGCCAGGCCAGATAGGCCGCGCCTAGCCACTGCACCGCGCTGAAGGCCGTGGGGTAGGCGGTGAGCAAAGCCGCCACACCGGCTACGGCCAGCCACATTAGCACTTGGTCACCAGCGATCACGCCAAAGGTGGCGGCCAGGCCGCCGCGGATGCCGCCTTTGCTGGTGGAGGTAATCAGGGCCAGATTGCCTGGGCCGGGAATCGCCAAAAAAACGATGATTGCGGCGACAAAAGCGCCGTAGTCAGAAATGCCGAACATGAAATACCCCCAAGCAAAGTGGGCGTGAGTTTAAGCGAGGGCTTGCACGATGCCCGGCTGCTTTTTCAGCCACACGATGCAACGCTGTGCATCCAGCCCCGGAACCGCCAAAGGTTCCACGTGAAACACTTGGGTTTGGGGCGGCAAAGCCGCAATTTCGTCTGCCGGGTGCTTGCCCTTCATCGCCAGCCAAACGCCCTGCTCTGCCAGCGCGCCCTGTGACCAGTTGGTGAAATCGATCAGCGAGGCAAAGGCCCGCGAGCAAACGACCTCGTGTGGCTCGATGATGGCTTCGACCCGTGCGTGCAGGCCGCGCAAGTTGGGCAGTTGCAGGCTGGCCGCCACCTGCTGCACAAAGGCGGCCTTCTTCGCCACCGTGTCCACGCAGGTCACTTGAACCTGCGGGCAGCAGGCGGCAATCACCACGCCGGGCAGCCCGGCACCAGCACCCACATCGAGCAACTTGACGGATTTTTGATCGGGCAGGTTTTCAGACAGATGGCGCCGTAGCGGGCCGACCACCGCCAAGCTGTCCAGCAAGTGGTGGGTCAGCATCTCGGCCGGGTCGCGCACGGCGGTGAGGTTGTAGACCTTGTTCCATTTCTGGATCAGTTCCAGGTAGGCCTGCAAGGCGTCCCGTTGGGTGTTGGACAAGTCCAGACCCAGATCGCTTGCCGATTGGGTCAGCCTCAGGTGCACCGAATCAGCAGTCACGCGCCACTTCGGCCGCCATGGCATTGTGGGCGCGCCGGTCGCTGCTGCTCATGGTTGCCAGCTTGTCGTGGCCGTCTCGCACGGCGCGGCGCTTGATCTCGCAGCCCTGGTCGGCAAACTCGCGCCTCAACTCAGCGTCACGATCCTTGCTTTTCCCGGCCGTTCGGGTGTAACCCAGGCACTCTTGCTGGTACCGGTCAACGGCGTTGCGGATGCTTGCCGCGCTGCGGGAGCCCGTGCTGCGGTCGTAGCGCGTGCGCTCCCTCAAGCGCTCGCATTCGCTGCTGTTGCTCAGCTGCGGCTCAAGTGCCGGCTCGCTGCTTTTGGCTGGGGGCACCGGAACGCCGGGCAAACCTTTGAGTGCTTCGCCGGACACGCCCTCCGGACAAGGGCGATCACCCAGGCTTACCCGCCCATCGGGCCCCTTGCAACGGTACACCTGAGCCTCAGCGGTGCTCGGCACAGTATTGAGGCAGGCTGCGACAGCCAGGGCGCTCAAGAGGTGCAGGTGGTTTGGTTTCAACATACCCATGTCAATGCTCCAACAAATCGGCTGGCACAAGCTTACGGCTTGCGGCGGGCTGCCGCAAGCCACCTTTCTTCAAGTGCACCATCAGCAGCGAGATGCTGGCCGGTGTTATGCCTGAGATGCGCGACGCGTGGCCCAGGGTTTCGGGCTTGTGCCGGTTGAGCTTTTGCCGCGCCTCAATCGACAGGGCGGCCACTTGCATGTAGTCCATGTCGAGTGGCAACTTGGTGTTTTCGTGGGCGGCGGCGCGCCCTATCTCTTCTTTTTGCCGGTCAATGTAGCCGGAGTATTTGGCTGCAATGTCCAGTTGCTCCACCACCGCCTCCAGCAGATCGCCCAGCGTTTCACGTGAAACATCGGGCGACTGGTACTTGCCGCCGTCCAGCGACATCAGCGCCGCGTAACTCACATCGGGCCTGCGTAGCAAATCAGCCAAGCTGTGCTCATGCTCAATGGCCTTGCCCAGCACCCGCTGCGACTCTTCCTCTGGCAGGTTACGCGGGTTCACCCAGGTGGATTTCAGGCGCTGGGTTTCACGTGAAACAGCGTCGCGCTTACGGCTGAAGGCATCCCAGCGGGCGTCGTCTACCAAGCCCATCTGCCGCCCTGCTTCGGTCAAGCGCATGTCGGCGTTGTCTTCTCGCAGTTGCAGCCGGTACTCGGCGCGGCTGGTGAACATGCGGTAGGGTTCCGTCACGCCCTGGGTAATCAGGTCGTCGACCAACACGCCCAGATAGGCCTCATCCCGACCGAGCAGCCAGGCTTCTCGCCCGCGGCACTGCAAGGCCGCATTGATACCCGCGAACAAGCCTTGCGCCGCCGCCTCTTCGTAGCCGGTGGTGCCGTTGATCTGTCCCGCGAAGAACAGGCCGCCAATCTGCCGCGTCTCAAAGCTGCTTTTGAGCGAGCGCGGGTCAAAGTAGTCGTATTCAATCGCGTAGCCGGGCCGCAAAATGTGCGCGTTTTCCAGCCCAGCCATGCTGCGCACCAGCTCATATTGCACGTCAAATGGCAGGCTGGTGGAAATGCCGTTGGGGTAAATCTCGTGCGTCGTCAGGCCTTCGGGCTCCAGAAAAATCTGGTGGCTGTCTTTGTCGGCAAAGCGGTTGACCTTGTCTTCCACGCTGGGGCAATAGCGCGGGCCCACGCCGTCGATCTTGCCGGTGAACATGGGGCTGCGGTCAAACGCGGCGCGAATGATGTCGTGCGTGCGGGCGTTGGTGTGGGTGATCCAGCACGGCATTTGCTGCGGGTGCATGGCGGCGTTGCCCATGAAGCTGAACACCGGTACCAGTGTGCCATCGCCCATTCCATCACCCGGCTGCTCCAGACATTTTGAAAAGTCGATGCTGCGCCCGTCAATGCGCGGCGGCGTGCCGGTTTTCAGCCGGCCTTGCGGCAGCTTGAGTTCTTTTAGCCGGGCTGACAGCGACAGCGCCGGTGGGTCGCCTGCCCTACCCGCTGCGTAGTTGTTCAGGCCCACATGAATCTTGCCGTCCAGAAAGGTACCTGCCGTCAGCACCACGGTGCGGCTGCGAAAGCGGATGCCCACCTGCGTGACAGCGCCCACCACCCGGTCGCCCTCCACCATCAAGTCGTCTACCGCCTGTTGAAACAGGGTGAGATTGGGCTGGTTTTCCAACCGCTTGCGAATAGCCGCTTTGTACAAAATGCGGTCCGCCTGCGCGCGGGTGGCGCGCACCGCCGGGCCCTTGGAGCTGTTGAGAATGCGAAACTGAATGCCGCCTTCGTCGGTGGCTATGGCCATCGCGCCACCTAGCGCATCCACCTCTTTGACTAGGTGGCCTTTGCCAATGCCGCCAATGGAGGGGTTGCAGCTCATCTGACCCAGGGTTTCAATGTTGTGCGTCAGCAGCAGGGTCTGGCAGCCCATGCGGGCAGCGGCCAACGCGGCTTCGGTGCCGGCATGGCCACCACCGACCACGATCACGTCAAATTCTTTGGGGTATTGCATGGGGTTCCTTGTGCTGTCAGGCATCGACCAGTTGGGTTTTCAAGCCAGACGCTTGTGCAGCCACCGCCTGTCTGCGGTCGGCCGTTACGAACAAATCAACGCCCGCGACTTGGGCCGTACCGATGTGCAAGGCGTCCATGGCCCGCAGACGGTTATGACGCATGGCCCCGATGGACATGCCTTCAATTTGTGCATTGATGGCCATCACTTGAAAATCAACAAAATCCTGGGCGACCTCGCCCATTGCATGGTCGTATTGGATCGCGTCAATTTGGGCGTCGTGCATCTCACGGCTGAAGCTGGAGGCAATCTCCACCCTGCAGTGCGCGGCCAGAACGACGGCGTCAGCCTTCATCAACAGCGCACTGACGGCTTCGTGGCCAGCCTCCCGCTTGTAGCGTTTGGCCATCGCCGACGTGTCAAACAAAATTTTCATCCTAGAAACAGCCGTTGGACGCGCCCGAGTGGGTCGCCATGGGGTGGGCTGGCAAGGCGCGACAACGACGCAGGCTCTTGCCTGCTAGGCGGAGCAACGCGGCCAGCGCGCGCCAGGGTGGCTCAATCGGGTGCGTAGCGTTCTCACCTGGTTGATGAGTTCGCGCAACGCTACAAGTGTTTGATTTCATTGGTGAAAATTAGCGGGAGGAGCGGTCAACTGCTGTTTCTAGGTTCAGTACCGCGCGCTCTCGCGCTCCTCAATGATGAGTTGCGCCATGGTTTTGCCATCGGCTCTCTGGTAGTTCAGTGGCACGATGGTGCGCTTCCAGCTGGGAATCTTGACGGGCGCATCCGGCTTGATCGGCACCAGGTCAGCCACTGGCTTGCCGTGGCGCAAGATGCGCACGGTCTCGCCCTGCTCGACCAGGTCCAGCATGGCGGAAGCAGAAGCACGAAATTCACTCAGGGCTAATGTTTGCATTTTGTACAAAGTAAGGATTTTGTACATTTTAACTCGCCGCCATAAATATGCTGAAATCCCGCTCATGAAACTCCTCGTCTTCGCGGGCAGCACCCGAGCGCAATCCTTCAACCGCCAACTGGCCCGCGCCGCCGCAGCCCTGGCCACCACCAGCGGCGCGCAGGTCAGCCATATCGAGCTGGCCGACTTTGACATCCCGCTGTACAACGCCGACCAGGAAAAACAGGCCACCCCGCCCGACGTGATCCGCTTGAAGCAGCTGATGTATGAAAACCCGGCCTGGCTGATCTGCTCACCCGAGTACAACGGCAGCTACACCGCGCTGTTGAAAAACACCATCGACTGGTGCTCCAGCCCGGTCAAATCCAACCCCGAGTGGACCGACGGCTTCAAGCCCTTTCGCGGCAAGGTGGTGGGCATGCTCAGCGCTTCGCCAGGTGCCATGGGCGGGCTGCGCTCGCAAGGCCATCTGGCACCGCTGTTGTTGAATTTGCATTGCTGGGTGGCACCGCAGGCCTTTGCGCTGGGCCGTGCGGGCGAGGCGTTTGCGGCAGACGGCACGCTGCTTGCCGAGGCGCACCGTCAAAGCGTTCAGGCCGTGATTGACCAGGTGCTGTGGGCCGCCGCCCGGTTCACGGGCTGAAGACGCGTAGTTTTTAAAACAAAATAGCCGCTGGTGCGCTTTCAGAGCGCGCCAGCAGCTATTCAATTAAGAGCAACGGGGCTTAGCGCGCGCTCAGGCCGTCTTCAAACTCTTTGCGCGACAGCTTGCCGTCGTTGTTGGTGTCCAGCTGCTCGAAGCGCTGTGCCACGGCTGGCAGTTGGTTGGCCTCTTCGCGGCTGAGGCTGCCGTCCCCGTCGGTGTCTGCCCGTTTGAACGCCTCGGCCATTTGGGCGCTTGAAGTCGGCCCCACCGTCATGCTGGGGCTGCCGCTGCCGATACTGGGGGCCTGCGCCTGAGCGCCCAGTGCCGCGCCCAGTGCGAGTCCGGCAAACAAGCTCACGCTACGGGCTTCAAAGTTGATCACGCGCAGTGCCTGACGCAGTTTGGAACGGGATGTTGAATTCATTGGGATGACCCTTTGAGAGTTGAACGAAGGCCTATTGCAGCGCAGCATGGCCCGCACCGCCAGCGCTTTTGCCTGCTGTTGCCTGAGCCAACATCCAGATGGGCTATGACACGTTTGCTGCCAGCAGGTAACGGGCTGGTATTGAGGTGTCGTGGCATCATGGCGCTATGATTTATATAGCTGTTTGAGCAATATCTGAAGGGGCGGCAGGGCCTTTTGGTTGTTGATCCGGCCCGACGAAGCATCTATTGGCGTTCGGAGGGAGCCCGTCGAAGTTCACATGAGCCCACCCAATATCCACCCAACCAGTTCGGCTACCAGCCCAGGCCCAGCTTCAGCGGCAAATACACCACCATGCCCACCACGATGGTGCCCAGCGTACCTTTGCGCCAGACATACCAGGCCACACCGGCGGCCGCAGCAAACAGCCGGGCGTCTTGCCAGGTGTTGACCAGCTGGCCTTGCGTGGTCACCACTTCGGGAATCACCACTGCGGCCAGCGCCGCAATCGGGGCGAATGGCAGGCCACGTGTCACCCAGGCGGGTACCGACCAGGGTTTGCTGGAGATGAAGAAAAAGCAACGGGTCAGCACCGTCATCACCGCCAGCCCGGCAATGATGAGCAGGGTGTAGCCGTCGGTCTGGTTCATGCGGGGCTTTGGGTGGTGGTCGTGCGCCCTTGCAGCCACAGGCACAGCAACACCGCCGTCGCAATGGCCACCACGATGTTCAGCTTCAGCGGCATCGCGTAAGCCGCCACAGCCGCCGCACCCGACACGGCGACGGCAATCGCTTGCAGCCGGGTGCTGACCAGCGAACACATCACGCCCACCAGGCACAGCACACCTGCGAAACCCAGGCCCCAGTGGGTGGGAATGAAGTTGGCCAGTGCAATGCCCACGCCACTGGCCACCACCCAATTGAACCAGGTGCCAAAGCAGTGGCCCGCCAGAAATGCGTCTTGCGCGCCATGCTGCTCCGGGGTTTGGCCGGGGCTGGGAAAGCGCTGGGTGAACTGCACGTAACTGATGTCGGTGGTTAAAAACCCGCTGACCAAGCGCTGTGCAAGCGGCAGGTGCATCAGGTAGTTGCGCAAATGCAGGCTGAACACCACAAAGCGCAGGTTCAAGCAAAACGCGGCACCCAAAATCACCCACAGCGGCGCACCGGCCACGATGAGCGGAATGGCCGCCAGCTGCGCGCCGCCAGCGTAAACCAGCAAGGTCATGACCACCGACTCAAACACGCTCAAGCCCGACTTGACCATGGCCACACCGGTCATCAAGCCCCAGGCGGCAAAACCCGGGGCTTGTGGCAGCATGGTGCGCAGGCCTGCTTTGAACTCGGGGTGGGTGTAGTGTCTGCGCAGAAAAAACACGGCTCAGCTTCCAAAGACCATGCCGGGCTGCAGATCAAAGCCCCGCACAAAGTCAGCCGCCGACAAGCGCTTGCCACCGGCGCGCTGCAGCTCGGTAACGTACAGGGTGTGACGCAGGGCGCCGCTACCGCACGCAACTGCTATTCCACGGTCATTTATTGACAAAACAGCGCCCCCGCCCAGAGACTCATTGCTCAAGCAGCTATCAATTTCGCAGCGCCAGATTTTGATGGTTTCGCCATGGAGCGTGGTGAATGCACCCGGAAATGGGTTGAACGCGCGCACCTGGCGTGCCAAGGTGGCCGCATCCAGCGACCAGTCCAGCGCGGCTTCGGCTTTTTCGATCTTGTGGGCGTAGCTGATACCGGTATCGGGCTGCTTGACGGGTTGCAGTGCGCCCTGCTGCGCCAGCTGCAAGGCCTGCACCATCAGCCGCCCGCCCATGGCGGCCAGGGCGTCGTGCAGGCTGCCGGTGGTGTCGGTGTCGGAAATCGGCAGCGTGTCGGTCAACAGCATGTCGCCGGTGTCCAGCCCCGCGTCCATTTGCATGATGGTGATGCCGGTCTGCGCATCGCCCGCTTGCACCGCGCGGTGAATCGGCGCGGCACCACGCCAGCGGGGCAGCAGCGAGCCGTGGATATTGAAAGCGCCCAGCCGGGGCGCGTCGAGCACCCACTGCGGCAGGATCAAGCCGTAAGCGGCGACCACCATCGCATCGGCCTGCGCCGCTGCAATGGCGGTCTGGGCGGCCTGGGCGTCGTCGGCAAACTTGCCATCCAGTCGCAGGCTGCGCGGTTGGACGACGGGCATGTCGTGGGCCAGCGCAAACTGCTTCACCGCGGAGGGCTGCAGTTTCAGACCGCGCCCGGCGGGGCGGTCAGGCTGCGTGAGTACCAAGGCGATAGAAAAACCGCTGGCGTGTAGTTGTGCCAGGGCCACGCGAGCAAACTCGGGCGTACCCGCAAAAATGATGCGCATAGCCTCTTTACTCCCGTGGCTCTGGCGTCTCGACGAACTCCATGCCTTGGTGGGCGCGTTGCACCCGGTTGGCGCTGTCCAGGTACACCCAGTAAAACATGTCGACACCGTCGTTCCAGCGGTAGGTCAAGATGTCGCCGGGCCAGCTGCTCACGCGATCCACCATCGCCGGTGGGCCAAATTCGCGCAGCACGTCGTCTCGGCTCCAGTTACCCGGCTCGATGCGAGAAAACTCAGCCAAGGTCAGCACCTGGCGCGACGCGATCACGCGGCCCGTGCTGTCCAGATCCACCATCACCGCTTGCTGGCCTTTGGGCTGTAGCGAATATTGCAAACGCTCGCCCGGCTGGCCATTGACCACAATCGGTACGCTGCGCACCGGCGTGCCCAGCTGGGCAATGACGGCCTGGCGGGGCGTGCCGAGCTCGGCTCGAAACGGCGCAAACGGGTTGCCCGCACACCCGGCCAGCACAGCTGCCAGCAGCAAGACCGGGTAGCGCACCAACATCACGAAGCGCTTTCCCGGCGCGCCTTGACCAGCTTGGTCTTGATGCGGTTGCGTTTAAGCGGCGACAGGTATTCCACAAACACCTTGCCCAGCAAATGATCCATTTCATGCTGAATGCAAATCGACAACAGGTCTTGCGCCTCAATGCTGCGCTGCTGCCCATGCTCATCCAGCGCCCGCACCGTCACAGCCAAAGACCGCTGCACGCCGTCATAGATACCAGGTACCGACAGGCAGCCTTCTTCATTAAGCTTGGTTTCCGGGCTGGCCCAGGTGATTTCGGGGTTGATCAGCACCAGCGGCTGGTCATGCTCCTGCGACACATCCATCACGATCAGCCGCTCATGCACGTTCACCTGGGTGGCGGCCAAGCCAATGCCGCTGGCCGCATACATGGTTTCAAACATATCGGCAATCAGCTGCTTGATGCGCGCATCCACCGCCTGAACCGGGCGGGCCACCGTGTGCAGGCGGGGGTCGGGATAACAAAGTATGGAAAGTTGGGCCATATCGAGCTAATAAGTTGTCTCTATTTTCGCTAATAATTAGCGCTAAGGCGATGCCTATGGGCAATAAACGTTGATCAATCAAGGGCTTGAGCGCAAAATCGCGCGTAATTTCTTAAGACTTTTGGGTCTGTAACCTGAGGCTTGTAAGGTGACCATTCAGCACCGACCACGCCTCGCAAAGGGACACTATGCATCCGGTCACACAAAAAACTGTACACCTGTCATTGCGTCGCGCGGCCTGCACTGTAGCCGCCTGCACGTCCCTGCTGTCGGCGGCGACGCCCTCTATGGCACAAAACCTGCCGATCACCCCAGGTCAGCGGGCTACCGCCCAACAAGTAGCGCAAGCAGGCGTGCCAGTTTCCGAGTTGGCACCCAATGCACCCGACAGCTACACCGTCAAGTCGCGTGACACGCTGTGGGGAATTTCGGGCCTCTTTCTGAAGAGCCCCTGGCGCTGGCCCGAGCTGTGGGGCATGAACTTGCAGGAAATCCGCAACCCGCACCGCATTTACCCCGGTCAGCAACTGGTGCTGGACAAATCCAACGGCCGGGCCACCTTGCGCCTGGCCACCGTGCGAACCGACGGCCCGCCGACCGAAACCATCAAGGTCTCGCCGCGGACACGCATCCAATCGCTGGCCGATGGCTCGCTGCCCACCTTGCAAAACAACCTGATCGAGCCGTTTTTGAACGAGGCCGTGATTGTTGACGAGTTGACCTTGCTGCAGGCACCGCGCATTGTGGCGGCGCAGGATGACCGGGTGCTGCTCACGCGCGGCGACCGTGCTTATGTGCGCAGCAGCGATGGCGTGCCGTTGACCGACGAAGTGGGCAAACCACTGGACTTTCGCGTGTTTCGCAATGCCACGCCGCTGAAAGACCCCGTCACCAACGTGGTGCTGGGTTACGAAGCGCAATACGTTGGCAAGGCTGCGCTGGCACGCGGTGAAAGCACGAAAGACGTGCAGGACAGCGATGGGAAAATGAAGCCCATGCCGGTACCCGCCACGATTGACATCGTGGGTGCCAAATCCGAAATGCGGGTGGGCGACCGCTTGCTGCCAGAGCCCGAGCGCCAGTTGATCAGCTATGTGCCACGCGCGCCAGATGCCAAAATTACCGGCAGCATCGTGTCGGTCTACGGCGATGCGGTGACCAACGCCGCGCAAAGCCAGGTGGTGGTCATCAACCGTGGCCGGGCCGATGGCCTGGAAAGCGGTCATGTGCTGGTGATTCTGAAGGACGGCGCGCGTCTGAGAGACAAAACCGAACAGGGCAAGCTGACCGAGATCAAACTGCCAGACGAGCGCAATGGCCTGATGATGGTGTTTCGCACCTTTGAAAAGCTGTCTTACGCCTTGATTCTGGAGCTGACCGACGGGGCCAAGGTCGGTGACCGCGTGGCCAGCCCACGCTGACATCACGCCCGGCCGCTGGTGACCCGCTCGGCGTGGGATCCGGATGAACTGGCCGCATGGCTGCGGCTGCTGCTGACCCCCGGCGTTGGCAACATCACCGCGCGCAGCCTGCTCAAGGCCTTTGGTCTGCCGCAAGCCATTTTTGATCAGCCCGCCAGCGCCTTGCGTCAGTGTGTGAACGCCGCGCAAACGCACGCGCTGCAGACCACGCCGCCGGAGTTACCAGCCCTGGTGCAGACCACATTGCAATGGCTGGACGCCGCGCCTGCATCTGACGCCACACCTGCCCCATCACGCTGTTTGATGAGCCTGGCAGACGCTGACTACCCCGCTGCGCTGCTGCAAATGGAAGACCCGCCCTTGCTGCTGTACACATTGGGTACGGGCACCCTGTCGGGTGCACTGGCCCAACGCGGCATTGCAGTGGTAGGCAGTCGCAACCCCACACCGCAGGGGCAGGCCAATGCCCAGGCGTTTGGCAAAAGTCTGGCGCAAGCCGGGCTGACCGTGGTGTCGGGCCTGGCACTGGGCATCGACGGCGCGGCACACGAAGGTGCACTGCAGGGCGCAGCAGTCGGCCAGTTGGCCACAGTGGCTGTGGTGGGCACTGGCTTGGACCGCGTCTACCCCAAGCAACACCTGGCCCTGGCCAGGCGCATCGCCCAGCAGGGTTTGCTGGTCAGCGAATACCCATTGGGTACGCCACCGCTGTCGGCCAATTTCCCCAAGCGCAACCGCATCATTGCCGCGCTGAGTGCGGGTACCCTGGTGGTGGAAGCGGCGCTGAAATCCGGCTCGCTGATCACCGCCCGCCAGGCGCTGGAGCAAGGCAAAGAGGTGTTTGCCATTCCCGGTTCCATTCACACCACCCAGGCGCGCGGCTGCCATTGGTTGATACGCCAGGGTGCCAAATTGGTGGAGTCTGCGCAGGATGTGCTGGAAGAATTGCAGATACCCCTTCAGAACGCTCCTAATTCGATAGCTGTTCGAGCAGATTCCACATGGGATGCTGGCCAAAATCGTCAAGAAATGGGCCGCTTGGACGGTCTGCTGGCTGACCTGGGCTACGACCCCATCACTCTGGACGCGTTGATGGCCCGCACCGGCCAGGATGCGGCCACGCTGCAAGCTCATCTGCTCGAGCTGGAGCTGGATGGTTTGGTGGCGCGTATGCCTGGTGGTCAGTTTCAGCGCATTGCCAGCGCCTGAACGCTTTATCCCAACAAGCGTTCGGGGTTGGCGTCCAGCTTGGCCATGGCGTCACGCGTGGCGCGGACGGTGAGCAGCTCTTCTTCGGCCGGCAATAACAAGCCCGCTTGCAGATAGGCCGCCAGACGGCGGGCCTGAATCAGGTAGCTGCGGCCATCGCCGGAGGCAAACAGGTGCAATTGTTTGCGGTCACTGCGCCAGGCGTATTGCACCTGCGTGACTTTTCCGTTGTGATCCAGCGTGAACCAGTTGCCTTGCTGCAGCTCGCCAGCCCAGGCCATCATGGCCGCGCTGGGGTTGGAGCCGCCATCGGCCACGACTTCGATCATGGACGCATCAATGCCCAGAATCAGCTCAATGCTGTCTTGATCCAGATGCAGATCACCGGATGGGTCGTCACTGATGAAATCTTCCAGATTGGCCAGGCGATTGGCCATGGCATCAATCTGGGCGCGCGGAACGGCTTCGGTTTTGGACTGGAAAGCGTCGGCCAGTACCTCACCAATTGACTTGATATGCGCTTCCTGTGCGGGACCCTGAACGCCCAGAAGGCTCATGCCCTGGCGCAGCCGCTGCAGCAGGTTGGGCAAATCCTGAATCACGCGGTTGCGGTCATCGCGGTTGGGTTTTGCGCTGGCGGCCCACAGCAAGTCGGTAGCAGACTTTTTGAGCATCAAGGTGTCGGCGTGCTGCGCGCCGTTTTTCACTGCTGCCACAGCCAGCACCTCGGCCCAGACCTTGAACAGAAACTCGCGCAACTCCTCGCGCACCGGCATGTTGTTGAGCATCTTGCGCATCTCGATGGTGTATTGAATCGCCATCGTTTCTTTTTGCTCGACCTGCTGGGCCACGCTGACCAGCCGCTGTGTATTGCCTTTTTCAGTGAGGAATTTGGCCAGAAATTTCTGGAATTCGTCATACACCAACTGGTACACGCGGCGCCCGGTTTCAGGGTACTGCTCAATCACCTGCACCACCCGCTTGATCTCGATTTCCAGCGCGCTGCCGTTGATGGCGCTGGCATCAAAACCCATCACGCATGAGCCCATGCGGTCAATCAACTGGCGCGCCGGGTGCTGCAAGGTGCCAAAAAACTCGGGCTCGGCCAGTGCCACCCGCAGCACCGGCATTTGCAGCCGGGCAAACCACACCCGCACCGCCGCCGGAATGCGCTCTTCTGCCAGGATGGCTTGAAACATCAAGGCCACGATTTCAATGGTGGCTTTCTCGCTGGCGGTAGAGGCTTTTTTCTTCAGGTCAGCGCTGCGCTGACGCACGGCCACCACGGCCTGCTCTACATCACCCGAGTCGTACCCCACGTGAGCCCCACCCTGCACGCTGATGGCCGCCGTGGCATCACCGCTGTGCTGGTGCTGCGTGACCTGGTGCTGCGTCATGGCCGCGGCCAATGCGGGCGACGGTCGCGTGGGTGCCGTTACCCCGTCAAACCCGGCCACCCGATCGGTCAGCATGCGGCGCAACTGACCCAAGATGCCCTGCGCGCGCTGGCGTGCCCGGCCCAGGGGCGTGCCCGCTGTCAGCATGCGTGTTTCTTCGTCGTGGTAGGCCGCCGCCTGCGCACTGGCCCGGCTGCCACCTGCATGCATTTGCTGCGTGGTCTGGGCCGCACGACCGGACGACTCGCGGCTCATGTCGCGACTGACAGCATCGCGGCTGGCAGCGTCCCGGCTCAATCCGGCGCGCAGCATTTGCTCGGCCGCCGACATCGCACCCCGACCGCTCGCAGCGCCATAGCCCGTGCTGTTCGGGGCCTGCTGTTGCCCATTGGACAGTGCCGGTGGCACCGGCTTGCTCTGCGCGCCGCCCGAGCCAGACCCGCCCGCCCCACCGGGCGTGCGCTTGACCATGTTGCGCAGATCTACCTCGGGCATCACGCCGGCCTTGATCAAAATCTGGTTGACCTGTTGATAGCCTTCCAGCGTGCGCTTGACTACCTGCTGCTGGATCACATCCTTGGCCAGCTCCCAGGCCAGGGGCGGCAGTTGGCTGGCCGTCCACTGGTCGACCAGTACCTGGGCCACAACCTCGGGGCGCAACACATCGGTCACAGCCCATTCCTGTCCGCCTTCCAGCTCCTGCATGCGCAGCTTCAGGTCATTGAGCTCCCAGCTCGATTTGTCCTGAATCACCTGTGCCAGACGCGAGGCCAGAATTTTCTTCTCGACAATGTCGTCGCCGATCAAGGACAGGCTGGACATCGACAACTGCGTACGCGCACTGGCAGACGGCGAAATCAGCGCCCGCCGCAAGGCTGCGGGTGTGGCGCGAACCCAGGCACCGCGCTGCTTTTCGTATGCCATCAGCGCATCACGCCGGTCATGCATGTCTTTGGTGCTGGTGCCCTGATCCATGGATTCGGCCAGACGGGTACGTGTCGCATCCGACAGCGGCACCATCATGCCCTCCAGGTAGGCTACAAAATGCTCACGCACCCTGCCTGCCAGGGAGGCGCCTGCTGACCGGGTTGCTTCACTAGACATGAATCGGATTAAACCGTAGCACCCGCATTCGGGTCATTGGGGTCTTCATCTTTGCGGGCGGGGCCAGTGGACTTGATCAGGTCTTCGCGCTTGATGCCCAGCCACATGGCAATGGCTGCCGCAACAAACACCGAAGAGTAAATGCCAAACAGAATACCAATGGTGAGTGCCAAGGCAAAGTAATGCAAGGTCGGGCCACCGAAGATCAGCATCGACAGCACCATCATCTGGGTCGAGCCGTGGGTGATGATGGTTCGGCTGATGGTGGAGGTGATGGCGTTGTCAATGGTCTCCTGCGTGTTCATCTTGCGGAAACGCCGGAAGTTTTCACGAATACGGTCAAAAATCACCACCGATTCGTTGACCGAATACCCCAACACCGCCAGCACGGCCGCCAGCACCGCCAAAGAAAATTCCCACTGAAAGAAGGCAAAAAAGCCCAGGATGATGACCACATCGTGCAAATTGGCGATGATGGCCGCCACCGAAAACTTCCACTCGAAGCGAAAGGCCAAGTAAATCATGATGCCCACGACCACAAAGGCTAGAGCCTTCAGGCCGTCAACGGCCAGTTCATCGCCCACTTGGGGGCCAACGAACTCGCTGCGACGCAACTCCAGTGGCTCAGCCTGATTGCTTGCACGGCAGACCTTTTGAATGTCCTGTGGTGATGATTTTCCAACCATCGTACCGCTGGCGGCGGTGCATAAACTGGACAATACCGTCGCGCTTTGTTGGGCAGATGTCACGCCTTTTTGCACCGGCAAACGAATCATCACATCGTTTGGCGTGCCAAAGGTTTGAACCTGTACGTCTGTAAAGCCCAGTTTGCCCACGGTGGTGCGCACCGCTTCAATATCCGCACTCTGCTTGTAATTGACCTCCATCAGTGTGCCGCCTGTGAATTCCACCGACAAGTGCAGACCGCGAGAGAACAAAAAGAACACAGCCGCCGCAAAAGTGATGAACGAAACCAGGTTGAACCACAACGCATGCCGCATAAACGGAATGTCGCGTTTGATTTTGAAAAATTCCATTGCTGTGCTTTCTCAGTCGGCTCGCGCCAAAGCGGGTTGGCCGTCAGGGCGCCACACGGTGCCAATTGACACGCTTTTGAGCTTCTTTTGCCGCCCGTACCAAAGATTCACCAGGCCGCGCGAGAAAAACACGGCCGAGAACATCGAGGTCATGATACCCAGGCAGTGCACCACCGCAAAACCGCGCACTGGCCCTGAGCCAAACGCCAACAAGGCCAGACCCGCGATCAGTGTGGTGATGTTGGAGTCCAAAATGGTGGCCCACGCGCGGTCATAGCCCACGTTAATCGCGGCCTGTGGCGCAGCGCCATTGCGCAACTCCTCGCGAACCCGTTCGTTGATCAGCACGTTTGCATCAATGGCCATGCCTAGCACCAGCGCAATCGCCGCCATACCCGGCAGCGTGAGCGTGGCTTGCAACATGGACAGCACAGCCACCAGCAGCAACAAATTGAAGCCCAAGGCAATACTGGAAAACAGACCGAACAGCATGTAGTAGCCGCACATGAACAGCGCCACGGCAATGAAGCCATAGGTCACGCTGTCAAAGCCTTTCTTGATGTTTTCGGCGCCCAGGCTCGGGCCAATGGTGCGCTCTTCAATGATTTCCATTGGGGCTGCGAGCGAGCCAGCGCGAAGCAACAGGGCCAGATCGTTGGCTTCGTTGACATTCATCGATCCCGAAATCTGAAACCGATTGCCCAACTCGCTTTGAATCACCGGTGCAGTCAACACCTCGCCCTTGCCTTTTTCAAACAGCAAGATCGCCATGCGCTTTTTCACGTTCTCCCGGCTGGTGTCGCGCATGATGCGTCCGCCCTTGGCGTCCACCGTCAGATCAACCTTGGGCTGTTGGGTTTGGGAGTCAAATCCAGGCTGGGCATCTGACAGGCTGTCACCCGTCAGGATCACCTGTTTTTTCACAATCACAGGCCGGCCATCACGCTCCAGAAAGCGCTCGGAGCCGAAGGGCACCGCGCCCGTGCCGCGTTCGGCTTCACGTCCTTCGGCGCTTTCATCGACCAGTCGCATTTCCAGCGTGGCGGTGCGACCCAAAATATCCTTGGCCTTGGCCGTATCCTGAACGCCGGGCAACTGAACCACGATGCGATCCAGCCCCTGCTGCGCAATCACCGGCTCGGCCACACCCAACTCATTGATGCGGTTGTGCAAGGTGGTGATGTTCTGTTTGAGTGACTGATCCTGCACGCGTCGGGCGGCTTCGGGACGCAGGGTGGCACGCAAGCGGTATTCGGTGCCCTCGGGCGTGCTGGCAAATTGCAAGTCGGCAAACTGATCCTGCAGCAAACGCTCAGTCGCCTGCAAGGTTTGCGAGTCGCGCAGCTTGATCTCGATGGTCTGTCCGCTTCGGCTGACACCACCATGGCGCACATTTTTTTCGCGCAAGTTGCTGCGAACATCACCCGTCAACGACTCCACCCGCTTCGTCAACGCGGCCTGCATGTCGACCTGTAGCATGAAGTGCACGCCTCCCCGCAAATCCAGACCCAAATACATGGGGCCAGCGCGCAAGGCCGATAGCCACTTGGGCGAGCGCGACAGCAGGTTCAGCGCCACCACGTACTGTGGATCATTGGCGTTCGGTATCAGGGCTTGTTGAATCACGACTTTGGCTTGCGCCTGCACCGTGGTCGATTCAAACCGTGCCTTGACCGAGTTGCCCTCCAATGCAACGCCTTCTGTCTTGATGTTGGCCGCCTGCAGCGCCTGCTCCACCCGAGTTTGGGTGGTGCTGTCAATCTTGACGGTGGATTTGGCGGACGAAATTTGCACGGCGGGTGCTTCGCCAAAGAAATTCGGCAGGGCATACAAGGCCCCGATGAACAGCGTCAGTGCAATGACGGCGTATTTCCAGACGGGGTATCGGTTCATTGTGAGCGCTTGCCTTTGTGCTTACTTGATCGTGCCCTTGGGCAGCACCTGCACCACCGCGCTGCGCTGCACCTGCACTTCGACATTGCCGGTAATTTCCACCGACACATACATTTCCCCCAGCTTGCTGACCTTGCCCAGCATGCCGCCTGAGGTGACGATTTCATCGCCTTTGGCCAGGGCGTCGATCATGGCGCGGTGCTCTTTCTGGCGCTTCATTTGTGGGCGGATCATCACGAAATACAGCACCACAAACATCAGCACCAGCGGCAACATGCTAAGTAGCGACGACTGCATGCCGCCCTCAGGAGCGGCGGCGGGAGCGGTTTGGGCGTAGGCAGAGGAAATGAACACAGAAACTCCAGACGGGGCGCGGGCCGTAGCAGCCCAAACACAACCCTAAACACAACAATGAAAACGCCAGCAGCCTGAAAACGGGTCTGGCGAGAAACGACCGGCGATTGTATGCGTGGCCTTGCCCGTGGGTGCCAGGTTACATCCGTTCACAGGCAGTTTGATTTGCTACTATTTATGTAGCTGTTTCAGCAGTGTTTACATGGGCCGCTGGCACTTTTTGTTTCAAGCCCAGCTCGCCGTTGTCGTTTTTCCTGGCCGTCAGCGGCGGGGCCAGGTGGTAGTTCCACTTGAAATCGCTTTCAAACATCGCGTTGATCTTGTCACTAGTAGTTCGGTCCATCAAAACCATGACATGAAATCGCGCATGGCGTCAGTCTTCTTGCTTTACGAAAGTAGGCCAGTGGGTGCTGATCTTGAATACATCCTCGCCCCAGTTCTCAGTCATGCCAAAGCCTTTGCGCAGACCTATGGCGCTAGACACCAGCAGATCGGCATCGATCTTCATGTCATCCAAAATGGCCGCGCGAAAGGCGATCACGTCGGCCGAAACCACAATGCCGAGTAAAGCGCTGGCGGCCTCCCTGTTCATCCCCGCTGCTAGCTGCTGTGGCAGACCGGTCAGGATCAGGCTTGCGGCTTGCAGGTTGGTGCTGCGCAGAAAGAATGCGCATTCGGTGGGAACCAGCTCGGTTACCGACAATTTTCCCAAGGTAGCCGCCAGCATCCGTTCCTGATTGGCCTGAGCAATCGCCAACAATTCGGCAAACCCAGCCCCTGCAAAGCCGTTCTTGTCGGTCATCGGCTCGCGTCGATCATCATATTCAAAGGCAAAGGTAACGATTAACTGCTCGCCAAAAGGCGACGCCAGGCCCTCGGCCAGAAGATCAATCCCACACTGTTTGCGGGCCGCATCCAGCCAGTCCCTTGGTTGGATCACCGGAACCAGATGATCGCGCAGTGACGCCCCATTGGTTGCGCGTTGAGCCGCAATCTGCATCAAAACGGCAACGGCGCCGTTCGCTTCCTCCACCAGCCGCTTCGGATCGCCCTTAACCAATGGTGCGATTGTTAGCGGATTGACCGCCAACTGAGCGCCACTGCTGTGTTCAAGGATCAGCCTGCCATCGCGCATTAGCCCGATTTTGAGATCGCCTGGCGGTGCAGCAGCACGCAGCGCGTCGGCCAAGATGTTGGCAAATTCTGACATTCAGCGTTTCCTGTTATTCGCTTCGCAATGCACTGGCCCTTCTGCCAGCTTCTTTCGGCGCTATGCCGCGCCATCCAATCGCCATCGGATTCCTGCCACCGCGCCCTTCGTTCGAGATGATAAGTCGGCCCGTTTACCCGGCTGAAGGCCCCGCCGCCGCCCTTGATGTCCGCTGCTGAGCGCTTGGGCCAGAAGGCGGCAACTCGGGCGGGCTGGTGGAGGCAGCGGACACGCCCGAGGCCGTGGTGCGCATGGGCTCGCATACCGGACGGGCGCTCGCCATAGTGCTGGCGTAGACGTCGTTTTCGCTATTAAATAGATAGCTGCTTGAGCAATAAACCCAAATTTTCCATTAGCGCCGATCTCTAATGGAAGCCATTAGCGCAAGCTGTTGATTCACAAAGGGATTCTTGTGAATTTGGGTTAAGGTTGCTGATCGCCACTTCAGTGCAAGGCTGTATATG
>JAAFIW010000013.1 GCA_013297875.1 Comamonadaceae bacterium
TGTGGAGATAGACGGCCACCGAACAGGTGGCTCCAAGAGTTGGGGCCGCGTTAGCGTCCCCGTTTAGCCGCTTTGAGCGGCTCACAATATTGAAAACCCCCGGCTTTGCCGGGGGATGGTTATTTTGCCACCTGATAACCCTGAGATTTGAGCAAGCGTAAAAACGGCTCAAAACTGCGGCTGGACAGCGTCGATTCAAAAGCAAAGTCTTGGCTCAAGGCCGCCAGTTCTTTGAGCCGCGTCAACATAATTCGCC
The DNA here is from genome assembly GCA_013297875.1 of Comamonadaceae bacterium. Taxonomy (GTDB): domain Bacteria; phylum Pseudomonadota; class Gammaproteobacteria; order Burkholderiales; family Burkholderiaceae_C; genus JAAFIW01. Next base: position 257 of record JAAFIW010000013.1, read on the forward strand.
CCGCCATCATTGCAACTGCTTCCGCATGGTGCCCGGACAGGCCGCGGGAAATATAGTCAGCGTTGACAAAGGTTTCAATTTCTAAAGCCGCAAGAATGGCGTCGGCATGCGTTGATTTGCCTGCGCCGTTGGGGCCGGCGAAGATGACTATGCGAGGGGATGATTTAAGTGCGTTCAGCATTGAAGCTAGGTGAACCAGATCGAATTCCGGTCTTCCAAAAAAAGGCTACTTGGGAGCTTCAATTGAATCCTGCGCGGGTGCAGGAAGTGCTGACATTAGCTCTGTTGCATGCTCTTTGTAGTCTAGGGCGGCGTTAGCCGATGCGACCTCCACTTTTACTTTCTCAAGAAGCTCAATTTTGCTAAAAGCTAATTTTTGTTCTTCGGTGGGGTCTTCACCTGCGGGTAATTGTGGCTTCTTTGGCACAGCCAAACGAAGATTGACTTTTGCGCCAAGTGCCAGCTTTTGCGATAAACGTTGCAGAGATAGCGACAGACTATTTTTCAACTCATTTTTCCGACCATCATCGCCACCCTTGTAGAACTCCTCGACCAACGACGACGCTAGTGACTCCAAATCAACCTTTGCTTTTCCCGCTTTGTGAGCCTCAAAGCCCTTAAGAACGTCATCAGGTGGATTTGACTCTGAAAGCTTGTTATACAAGTCCTTCATTTTAATTACCTCTGTCAATATTTGATTTACGCCTTTTAGGCATTTTGCGACGCCAAGGATAAAGACTGGGACCGCAGCCAAATACAAAAGTATTGATCCAGAGGCTACAGCTCGGATCGTTACTCGATTCCGTTCAATATCGAATGTTTCTGATATCACGTCGCATATTCGATGCCAATCCTTTGCTTCTTTCGCCAGATCTTCAAGAGTTTTCGTTTCTTCTTCAATTGGAATGCTGATAAGCATTTCAGTCACACCGTCCTCCAATTGCCAAAATTCAACCTTCAGCTCCGCGAACGCGTTGTCAATTGTAGTTATTGTGGCAAGCTTTTTTGTGGTTTCAATCCGTAGCTCATCAATTGCAGTTAAAGCCAAATTAGGAGTGAGTTGGTTTTCATCGAGTATTTTTTTAATTTTAGTGAATAAACCATTTCCAACATAGCCGATTAAGTCGTGATTCTTTAGAGTATCCAGTAGTTCAGCATCGGCATCGTTAAGAGAGCTCGCCTCGAGCTTTGCTCTAAACTGATTAAGCTGATCCTTGAAAGCCTGACTGACCTGCGCATTCCCTGGGTTCGACACAAGCGACCCCAAATTCGTGACTAGAGAATTGAAATCAACCTCAACGCCACTCGACTGGTATTCGTTAGCGATCCGCTTAACAGTCGCATGAAAACGTGAAACGTCCATATATCTTCCCTTCTATTGACCTAATTTCCAATATTTAGTCGGATGGCTAAGCAACCGGTTTTCTTGTTTGCTTGAATATTTTCACCAACACCGACTGCTCATCAAACTCAAACACCGCAGCCGGGTTCCCGTTCTCCGCCAGCAGTGCCTGCGCCCGTTGCACACCGTAGCCAAACCGGTTCACGAACCCCAAGGATTTCAAGGCTTCGGCGATCACGGGGTTTCGGTAGCTGTTGCGGGTGGGGAAGTTTTGCTGGGTGGCTTCGCCGTAGAGGCCACCGGGGCTCTGAATTTCGATGTGGTCGGCAAAGGCGTAGAAGCGGATGGGGGCGTTGCTGTTGTAGTTGCGGTGCATCACGGCGTTCATCAGCAGTTCGCGGATGGCGGCTTCGGGGTAGTTGGGTACCTGCTTTTCTTGCAAGGCGCTGAGTTTGACGAGGGCGGTTTTGATGAGCAGGCGCAGGCGGCCTTGTAGCTCTTTGACGATGGTGTGCAGGTCGCCAGCCACCTCGGCTTGGTCGGTAGGAATTTCGGTCAGGGACGTGCCGGGAAGTTCCAGGTATTGCACATACGCGCCGGGTAAATAGAAGCGGGGGTTTTTGCCGACCAGCAAAACACCGGCGTGGGTGGCGCAATGCCGCTCGGGGTCGTACAGGCGCAACGACGCCAGTTGCTGCTCGATGGGGCGGTGGTTGGCGGCGATGGTTTCCGCATCTACCGCTTCGCGCCGGTAGGCGTCGAATTGGCCTAGCGCCAGGTCGGCCAGGCGGGCTTCGAGGCAGGGCTGGGCGTCGAACGATCTGGCCAGTGCCACGCGCCGCTCGGTGAGCGCTCGCTCTTCCTGCTCGTTGGCGATGGCTTTGCGCGGGCCCACGCGAATGTGGATGCGGCCCTTGAATCGCACGGGCGGCAGATCGGAAGGGTGTACCTCCACCACGGCGACATCTCCACCCGCCAGCGAAAACTTGGTCACGCTCATCATGGGTTGCGGAAGAATGTTGCCGTCTGAGCGGATGGCGGCCAGGTTTTTGAGCAGATCGTCGGTGACCACCAGGCCTGCGAGCGAACCGTCGTCTTTCACGCCGATCAACAGGTAACCAGGCTGGCGGTGGTTGGGCAGATCGTTTGCAAACGCGCAGATGGCCTGGCCAAACTTGTCAGTGTCGTGCGTTGAGACGGTGCGCTCGGCTATGTCGGACTCGGGGCCAGCGAGCAGCGCGGTCAGTTGGTTTTGATTCAGCATGGTGCTGCTACTTCGCCCACGAATCCTTCAACCCCACCGCCAGGTTAAACACCATCTTCCCCCCCGCCGCGTGATCCACCCGATCCGCCACAAAGTACCCATGCCGCTCAAACTGAAACTTGTCATCGGCCTTGGCGCTGGCCAGAGACGGCTCGACCATGGCTTGCACGACTTTCAGGCTGTTGGCGTTCAGGCTTTCCAGAAAGTCTTTGCCGCCTGCGTCGGGCTGGGCTTCTGTGAATAAGCGGTCGTACAGGCGCACTTCGGCGGGCAGGGCGCCGGCTACGGCTACCCAGGTGATGACGCCTTTGACTTTGACGGCGTCGCTGCCGGGGGTGCCGCTTTTGGTGTCTTTTAGTACGGTAGCCCTTATGGATATTGCTGGGGCAGCTCCTGAATCAATAGCGTCTTGCGTCGTGCCTTCGGGGTAGTCGGCGCCTTGTACCTCGATGACGTAGCCGTATTTCAGCCTGACCTTATTCCCTGGGTACAGGCGGAAGAAGCCTTTGCTCGGCACGGCTTCGTAGTCGCTGCGCTCTATCCACACTTCTTTGCCGATGTTGAAGCTGCGTTTGCCCAATTCGGGCAAATGGGGGTGCACGGGCGCGGTGCAGGGTTCCAGGTGGGATGCAACGCCGAAGGCTTCTTCCCAGTTGGTGAGCACGAGCTTGATGGGGTCTAGCACGGCCATGGCGCGGGGGGCGCTCACGTCTAGCGTTTCGCGCAGGCAGCCTTCCAGGGTGCTGTAGTCGATCCAGCTGTCGCTTTTGGTCACTCCTATGCGTTCGGCAAAGAGTTGCAGCGCTGCGGGGGTGTAGCCGCGGCGGCGCAGGCCGACTATTGTGGGTAGGCGGGGGTCGTCCCAGCCGTTCACGTGGCTTTCTTCAACCAGGGTTTTGAGCTTGCGCTTGCTGGTGACGACGTAGGTGAGGTTGAGGCGGGCGAATTCGTATTGGCGGGGGGGCGGGCTGGCCAGCAGGCCGCCTTCGATGAGGCGTTCCAGCAGCCAGTCATACCAGGGGCGCTGGTCTTCAAATTCGAGGGTGCAAATGCTGTGGGTGATGTTTTCCAGCGCGTCTTCTATGGGGTGGGCAAAGGCGTACATCGGGTAGATGCACCAGGTGTCGCCGGTGTGGTGGTGAGTTGCGTGGCGGATGCGGTAAACGGTGGGGTCGCGCAGGTTGATATTGGGGCTGGCCATATCAATTTTTGCTCTCAATACCATAGCGCCTTCAGCATGTTTTGCATGGGCCATCTCGGTAAAACGCTCTAAATTGTCTTGCGGGCTGCGGTTGCGAAAGGGGCTGTCGATGCCGGGCTTGACAAAGTCGCCGCGGTTGGCGCGCATCTGGTCGGCGCTTTGCTCGTCGACATAGGCATGGCCGGTTTCAATCAGGTGCACCGCAGCGCGGTGCATGAAGGCGAAGTAGTCACTGGCCTGGTAGAGGTGGCTGGTGCCGTTGGCCTGCCAACCAAAGCCCAGCCACTGCACGGTGTCCAGAATGGCGTTGACATATTCCAGGTCTTCTTTTTCAGGGTTGGTGTCGTCAAAGCGCATGTGGCACACGCCGCCATAGTCGCGCGCCAGGCCAAAGTTCAGGCATATGCTTTTGGCGTGTCCAATGTGCAGGTAGCCATTGGGCTCGGGGGGAAAGCGGGTGCGGACTTTGGCTGCATCGAGCGGGCCTGCTGCGTGGTGGGCCGCGTCGCCGGGGGAGCCGCCCCAGTGGCGCTGGGCGTAGGTGTGTTGGGCCAGGTCGCGCTCGATGATCTGGCGCAGGAAGTTGCTGGGTGTGTGGGTGCCGGGGGCGGCAAGCGGTTCGGGGGGAGGGGATGCAGGCCGGTTCATATGCGAATCATTTTAGGTGGGGCCAGCGGGCTGCGAACAGGGCAACGCCTTGCGCTGCATCCCAATCCGTTCGCCGCAGTTGCGCAGGAGGTTTTGCAGCCTGGCGATTGAGCTGATCGGGTGGGTCACGCGCAGTTACCAATTCGCATTTTGATCTGATAAGGAATTATTGCTGCCGCACTACGATTGAAATATCTGCGCAAAAGCGTGGATTTTTAAGGGGCTTGCGATGCGGCGCAAAATTTTCTTGGTAGCCAGCGGTATTTCATTGGGTATTTGTGGCTTGCTGTTGCAGCTGCCCGTAGCCCATGCACAGCCAGACACACCACACGGCAACAGCACCAAAACCAAAACGGCTGCCAGTATTCGCCTGCCCACGGTGCGCCAGGAGGCTGTTTACATGCAACCCGCGCCGTTTTATATCGCACCCAAAGCGCACAGCGTCAAAGCGGTTTGGGTGGTGGGCCAACCCTTGTTTGCCTACACGCCGCAAAACAAGTATGTCGGGCCGGTGGTGGTGCAGGGGCAATCCAGGGCTTTGTATTTGCACCCCTCTCTTGTTTACGCCCAGGTTCCATAAGCCTGGGCGCTTCAGCACCGCCTTGCCGGTGTTGCGCAGAGCTTATCGAGAGCAAGATAGCGCTCATTTGCAACGGTCAAATATGTAAATCAATGTGAGTGAAATACTCATGTGTATCTGACTGTTTTTAAAAACGGGGCAAAAAGCACGCAAGTCCTGGGGCCATGCGGGCAAAGATGACAACTAAATTTCATAAACCACACAATTGATTGACTAGTTAATTTTAGCTAATCAGCATCAATCATTGCGAGCTCTTTCGCGTTACAAAACAATCCGCTCCGTTCAGTGCAGTGATATCCGCAGCACCGAACAGTTTTTGTATCGGGATAGTTATGAAGACCGTCGTGTTCGCTGCTTTACTGGGTTGTTTTCCGTTATTCGCCGCTGCGGGTCGTTCTGATTCGCAGCAGCGCTTGACGGTAAAAGGCTCGGTTATCAATCAATCCAATTTTGGTGCCACATCCAATATGGATGTTGCCAACTCTGGAAGTGCCGGGCAGAAGTCTGTGCACATCAAAGGCAGCGTTGTCAACCAATCGTCCGGGCGTCATACCCGGTCAAAGGTGAGCGTTGGGTCTAATTAATTTTTCCGGTCAGATATTCAATTTTGTTCCGCATCGACCACCCAACCTTCTGGAGTTTTTATGAAAAAGTTCGCTATCGCCCTGTTCGCAGTTGCCGCCGCTGTTTCGGCACAAGCCCAAGTCAAAATCGGCAAAGACGCTGAGCAAAAGTTCAAAGTCAATGGCATGGTGGCCAATGCTGCCATTGGCCCCGGCGCCAAAGCTGAGCAAAGCATCAACACCGTCAAAGGTAACGTCAATATTGGCGGCAGCCTCAAGCAAGACTTTCAGGTGAATGGCATGGTGGCCAACGCCGCCATTGGTCCTGGCGCCAAAGCCGTTCAGAAGCTGAACACCATTGAAGGCAAGTAATCACTATTTGGCGGCGGCGCGCAAGCGCTGCCGCTTCCATATCATGCGAAATTCAATTGTCATGCTGGGCTTGAGTGCGCTGGTGCTGATGAGTACCCATGCGGCGGCTCAACAAAAACCGGTTGCGAATTACCGCGGGCCTTCGCCTGCAGACAACGCGCTGGCCAAGCGCGCCGAAGCTTCCCGCTGGCGGCAAAGCGACAAACGAACCATTGAGGGCTCCAGTACTGAGGCGGTGAATCAGTTTCAAACGCCGGGGCAAGGCAAAAACTGCACGACCCAGGTCGGTGCACCTGCGCCAGACGACGATGCACCCAACGGACGATTTGGACCAGGAACCCTGCAAAAACAAGTCATTGTGGTATCGGGCAGTATTATTAATATTTGTAAATGAAATCTCTTATTTTGCTAGGTTGTGTGGGGTTTCTAGCGGCCCTGTCAGGATGCGCCATCACGCCGCGAGATCGGGTTGATTTTTATCAGGACACTTATTCGGAGCTTTCTCCGGTGGTGCGCCCACAGCGCACCGTGACGAGTTTTGCCGACAGCCTGGCTTGTATGGACACCATGTTGCGGGAAGCCTATGTGCCCACCACGCTCGTGGCAACCAAGGCCATACCCGATGCCAGTGGCCTGGTGTCTGTGGGTGCCAAAGATATGGTGATCACGGCGCTGGCCAAAATGTCTCACACCAGCAATGCTTTTCGGGTAGTGGACTATGAAGTCGATCCGCTCAAGCAGGACACGGTGCAAAACCTGACCTCCCTGCTGTTGAATGCGGGTCAGATCAATATATTCAAACCCGCCATTTACATATCAGGCGGTATCAGTCATCTGGAAAAAAACACCCGTGGCAAGCGCCGTGACTACGGTGTGTCAGGGCGTGACGCGGAGTTTGGCATCACACGCGAATTGCTGGCCTCGGTGCTGGGCCTGGAGTTGCACATGGGCGATTTTGGTACCCGCACCTTGCTGCCCGGTATCTATTCATCGAATGAAATATCGACCGGCCTGGCCGGCAGCGGTATCAGCGCAGGTGGTTTGGCCACCGCCAAAATCCGCGGCACCACGTACAGCGCCGGCCTTCAATATGAGGCGTCCGACGATGTGACCCTGGGCTTGGGCGTGGCCACGCGCACGCTGATTGAGCTGGGTTTGATCGAATTGGTGGGTCGTTGGGCGCGGGTGCCGTATTGGCAGTGCCTGGCCGTTGACCAGGCGCACCCCGAAATTCAACGGGAATTGGCCTTGTGGTTTCGTGAACTGTCGATGCCCGAGCGCATCACCGAGCTGCAAAACGGCTTGAGTGTGTTGGGCTATTACAAGGGCGAGGCGTCTGGCACCTTCAACCCAGGCTTTGTACGTGCTTTGCGTACCTTTCAAGCCGACCGCCGTCTGGTGCCCAGCGGAACGGTGACTTTTGAAACCTACGAAACCTTGTTGCGCCAGTATGTATCTGCCGATACCCACAACAAGTTTCAGCGAATTGGTTGGAAAGATATTGACGAAAAACTGGCGGCAACCCGGCTGGGCAGCCAGCAGCCCCAGGCTGCGCTGTCAATTACCTTGCCCAAAGCCGACCCGCAATACGCCGTGGGCGAATCGATCTATTTCAATATTGTTTCCGACCGTGCCCGGTATGTGTATTGCTATTACCAGGACTCCAAAGGTATGGTCACCCGTGTGTACCCGTCCACGTTCCAGACCTCGGCTTTGCTGGAGGGCGGGCGCTCGTTGTTGGTGCCAAACATTTTTGACCCCAACACCTTTTCGCTGGAAATGGGCGCGCCTGGCAAGCAGGCCTTGCTGTGTCTGGCCAACGACGACGACGTGATGGCAAAAATCGTCGCCGAGATGCCTGAGCCTGCGTTGTCGCCGATGCGCAGTGCAGCCAGTCTGGCGCAGGTCGAGCAGGTTTTTGCCAAGGCCACCGATGTGCCAGTCGTCAAAGCGCAAGCCGCGTGGAACGTGTCTGCGCCGCCTGCCGCCGCACCCGCTGCCGCGCCCGCCCGGCGCCCACGTCAGTGACGAAACGCCGGTTGATCTGCGCCAAATGGCTGTGTGTGGTTTTGGCCACCCAAATGAGCGCAGGCTGGGTGTGTGCACAAGTGGTGTTGCCCAGTGTTGTGCCTGGCACCTTGCCCAAGCAGCCTGTTGCACCACCTGGTGAAAGCCCACAGGCCCGCGCCCAAGCCATCACCGCGGCCGATGGCGGAGACGCGGTGGCGCAACTGGAGCTGGGTTATGCCCATTTCGACCCACCCGCCGGAACCACACCGCGCTACAGCGAGGCGTTCCGCTGGTTCGCGCGGGCGGCGGCATCGGGCGAGCCCCGCGCCTACCTGGCGCTGGGGCATTTGTATGCAGAAGGGCTGGGCACAAGCCGCAACACCGGCTTGGCGCGCGACTACCTGGAGCGCGCGCTGGACGCTGGCTTGCCACGCGCTTACTTGCTGCTGGCCAGCGCCTTGCAGGGCCTGCCACCCAGCAAGCGCCGCGACGATCCACAGCAACTGTTGACCCTGGGCCTGCAGGCCAACGATGGGCCCAGCGGCAACGCCCTGGGCATGTTGTTTGAAGCCAAGGGCGCTTTCAACGAAGCGGAGCGGGCCTACCGTGATGCCGAGCGTCTGGGCAGCAAAGCGGCCACACAAAACATCGTGCGCCTGGGGCTGCTGCGTGACAAGCTGAGCCGCAACAGCCTGGCCCGACTGAACGACCGCGCGCGACTGGGCGATGCCGATGCCCAGTACGAGCTGGCGGTGCGTTTTCACCGTGGTGAGGGCATACCGGTGAACTACGGGGACGCCATTCGCTACTACGAGCGCTCGGCCGCGGCGGGCAACCCGGCTGCCAAGCGCATGCTCTTGTTGATCACCAGCAGACCTTCTGCAACCGGCACCCTCAACGTGGCCTGGATGCAGGAGCTGGCCAGCGGCATCACCCCCTTAGGTGCAGAAGACATTCGCGCCACCGGCAACACACCGCCGGTGCAAGAGCCCAACGTGTTGGTGGGCTTGCTGGCCATGCAGGCCGGTGCGGTCGAAAAACCCATGGAGCCCATCAAATGAAGTCATCCATTTTTCATCTTGCCCGGGTCAGCGCCTTGACCTGTGCGCTCAGCCTGTCGGCGGTATCTATGGCTCAAGTTTTCAACGCCAAAACCATCGATTTTTCGGGTGTGGCGGGCAACATTCAAATACGGGTGGCGGCGGTGCCCAGCATCACCGTGCAGGCTCCAAAAGCGGGCGCTGGCTTCAAGGCGTCGGTGGAGGGCAACGTGTTGAAGCTGGAATTGCCATCAAGCGCCAGTCGGGTCAGCAGCACATCGCGCAATGGCAACATCATCAACAGTGCCGTGGGGCCTGGTGCGGTGGCAATTCAAAACATACCCGGCAACAGCAGCGTGCAGACCGGCGGCAGCGGCGTGGTGTGGGTCGACGCGCCCCTGGGCACCATCGTGGTGGCCAATGGTTTCGTGGGCTCGGCCAGCATCACCGGTGATGCCCGGCAAGCAAACGTGCAGGTCAGCTCGGGTGAGGTTCGCTTTGCACGGGCGCAGGACGCGCGTCTGCGTGTGCAGGGCGCGGGCAGCATCCATGTGACCGAGGCCAGTGGCAGCCTGGATCTGGACTTGCCGGGCGCGGGCTCAATTGAAGTGGAGAAAGGCCAGGTTGGCAAGCTCACGGCGACCTTGAAAGGTGCGGGCGACATCCGCTTTGGCGGCACGGCTGCCACGGCACGCCTGCAAGCCGATGGGGCCGGCAGCATTCACGTGCACCGCGTATTGCAAAAACCGGTGCTGATCAACAGCGGGGCGGGCGAGATCGTGGTGGAAAACGGCGGCTGACCTGCGAGCCAGGGTTCACAACCTGATCGAAAGTGATACTTTTGTAATAGCGGGTTACCAACCCGAAATTGACACGGGCTTGACGCTTACATGCTTCAAGCTGTCAATCAGTCAAACAATTGGTTCTCTTATGACGCTCGATTCGATTCAGCTATTTGAAGATCAAACACAGACCTTTACCGCCCGCGAACGCGATGTGCTGGGGTGCATTTCAAAAGGCCTAACGGACAAGGAAATCGCGCGCGAGCTGGACATCAGCGCACACACGGTGGCCAACCATGTGCGCAACATGAGCCGAAAAGTGGGCGGCGCGCGGCGCGCGGCGCTCATCACACATGCGTGGAATCACAGCGTGATTTGAGCGTCGCCAATGTTGTCTACCAGCTGTCCGAGCGCAGTTGTGATTCCCATGCCCCGGCGCGCACAGAGTAGACGCTGATGACGCCGTAGCGCTGCTCGCCCTTGTCGTCCCACTTCAGCGAGCCGGTCACAGGTGCAAACGCGTCGAGCTTGCGCAGGGTTTCCGAGATGCGCTTGGGGTCGCCTGATTCAGCGCGCTTGATGGCGGCAGCCACGGCATACATGGCGTCGTAGCTGTAGTGGCCACCGTAGGCCGGGTCAATTTTGTAGGCGGCGCGGTAGGCGTCCAGAAACTTGGCACCGGACGGAAATTCGCGTGGCTCCAGGATGGGCGAGGTGGCATACAGGCCCGACACAATGCCGGCACCTTTGAGCATGTCAGTGGTCTTGATGGTGTCGCCGCCCAGAATGCTCAGTTTGGTGTAGTCAATTTTCTTCAAGGCCTGCATCAGCGCCAGCACCTGAAAGTCGTTCAGCGTGGTGACGATGGCGTCAATGCCTTCGGCTTTGATCTTGCCGGCCAATTCGTCAAAAGCCACAGTTTTGTCGTCGAACGACTGGCGCAAGGCCACGGCTTTCTTGGCCTTGGTCAGCTCAGCGACCGCGCCGTCGGCCAGGCCTTTGCCGTAGGGTGTGCCGTCATCAAACACCGCAAACTTGTTGGCGTTGAGGTTGTTGGCGGCAAACGAGCCAATGGCGCGGGCTTGCAGGGTGTCATTGGCCACCAGGCGCAAAGTGGTGGGAAAACCCAGCTGGGTGTATTTGGGGTTGGTAGAAATAGCCAGTTGGGCAATGCTTTTTTCGGCATAGATCGGAGCGGTTTCAATGCTCACGCCCGAGTTCAAATGGCCAATCACCGCCACCACGCCCTGGTCCACCAGCTGCTTGGCCACTTCTTTGCCGGTGTTGGCATTGGCTTTGTCGTCCACGGCAATCACCTCTAGCGTGACCACCTGGCCTTTGACCTTGAAACCCTCTTTGTTCAGCTCGGCCACGGCCAGCTTCACGCCGTTGAGCATGTCGGTGCCCAGGGCACCCAAGTTGCCGGTCAGCGGCTGGGCCACGCCAATTTTCAGGGTGGTGGGCACCCGGTCGCAGCCCACCAGCAGGGTGGAGCTGGCGACGGTGCCACAAGCCATTGCGCCTAAAACCAGGAACCGGGTTGCGGCGCGGCGGCTAGGGGTGGTAAACATAGATGGGGTCTCCAAACTAGAGGGGTGAATAAACGGTAAGCGAATGAAACCACGCACAGACCGTGCCGTGTTGCGGGGTTTCCACTTGTATCAAGACACAAAACGACGGCATTAGTGTGACTAATGCGCGGGGATTCCCCTCTGGGTGGATTTGACCCAGATTTTCCATTAGGCGCACCTTCGGCGCTGTTTGGATTCCAACGGCGCATTTGCGGCCATTTTTGCCCCTCTTCGTCGCCCATGGCGCGCGCCATGGGCCTCCTCAGTCGGGTCAAAACTGACTCGCAACTGCATCCGTTGTCTATCCAAACCCTAATGGAAATTCTGGGTTTGATGGGTGCGAAACGGGCCAGGGAACCTCTGCATAACCGTTTAGCAGTGTTTTAAGGTTTCGTTAGCAGTAACTTAGCGGCGCGTTGGGTTCCCTTTTTTTAGACTTTCCCCACGGTCAATACCGACCGCACCGAGCACAAAAAAGGAGTTTCCCGCCATGAAATTCGACGCAACCGAGCTGCACCTCATTGAAGCTACCAGCGGCCAGGGCCGTATGGACATTTACACCGACATCCACAAGGCTTTACGCGCCTGGATGGCCCACACCCTTACCTGCCTGGGCCAGCTTGACGCATCTGACGACACCAGCACCACCGAGGTGATGGCCGAGCTTGCGCAACTGCTGGACGTGCTGCATGGCCATGTGGAAACCGAGGACACTTTTGTTCATCCTGCGATCAAGGCGCGCCACCCAGGCGCAGTGGACGAGATCGAGCAGGATCATGAATCACACCGGCTCGTCATTGCCCAGCTGCGCAGCCAGGCGCAGGCCCTGTTGGCAGTACCTGCCGCGCAGCGCGCGCCTGCAGCACTTTCTTTGTATCGTGAGTGGTCGCTGTTTGTGGCCGAGAACCTTGATCACATGCAGGTCGAGGAAACGCTGAACCAGCAGCTGCTGTGGTCAGCCTACTCTGACGAGGAGTTGATGCAATTGCACCAGGCGATTCTGGCCGCGCAGCCGCCTGAAAAGATGACTCTTGTGCTGCGCTGGATGCTGCCTGCCATCACCCCCAGCGCCCGCGCCCAGATGCTGCTGGCCATGCGCGCTACCGCGCCCGTCGAGGTGTTTGAAGGGGTCTTGCAGCTGGCTCAGGCGCGGCTGTCGGTTCGCGACTGGATCAAGCTCACGCAGGCCCTGAATTTGCCGCAGGTGCCGGGCCTGGTTGACTTCAGCCAGGGTTGACCTCTTGAAGCGCCAGCGCCCGGTCAACCTCCAGGCTCAGGCGCCCGCGCCCGCTTTTGCGCAAGCCGATGCCCATGGCCTGCTCGCTCAGCCGCCGGCGCAGAAGGATCAGCCGGGCCTCCAGGTTGTCCACCACGTCGGGCAGGCGGATCGCGGGGTCTAGCCGCAGCTCGCGGTTGCTGAACTCGGTGCGCCCTGTCGCCTGGTGTTCGCGCAGCAGGTGCCACAGGATGGCACCCGCCACGCCCTTGATGAGGTACTGATCGTCAAAAAAAATGCTGTCAGTCCCGCAGTAGCGTCGCACCAGCAGCGGTGCCAAGGCACTGCCGTCCTGCGGCGCGTTAGCGTGCGGCATCGCAGGACTAAACCGGGTATCAGCCATCGAGTCTGGCAGCTCACGCAGGGCGTCCATGCTGGCGGCCAAATGCCCTGCCAGCGTGACCAGTGCGTCCTCGTGGTCGTAGGTGAAGCGCAGGTCCTGGCTGCTCTCGACAAACAGCACGCCCAGCAGACGTGTGCCGCGCACGATGGGTAGGCCGAGCTGGCTGTGCGGCTCTGCCAGGCCTGGGTAGGGGATTTCGGTCTGCAAGGTGTTGCCCAGGCCATCGCGCACCGCCACATCTCGAATCGTCCGGCTGTACCGATAGGCGTGTGTAAGCCAGCTGATACGGATGGCTGTGCGGGCTTGTGCGCACACGCCGATGACGCCATCACCCATGGCAATTTCCGAGCCCACGCCCGAGGTCGGGTAGCCGCGTGAGGCCACGGTGTAAAGACGTTCGCCAGCCTCGTCGAGCATCAGCAGCAATGCATGTTCCACGCCAAACTCGGCTTGCAGCGAGTCAAGCACGGTGTCCACCAGCGTGCCAAATTCGTTGCATGTGGACAGCGCCTCGCTGGTGCGCCGAAGTGCTGCCAGTGGGCTGCAAGGCTGCACACTGGCGGGCAGAGTATTGCAAGGGGGCGCTTCCAGCGCCGTCACTTCGTAGATGTCCGAGCCCAGCAGGCGAAACACGCCGGCCATGCCGGTGTGGCTGGCGATGCCCTCCAGGTGGGCCTTCATGCGCTCAAACAAGGGGCCACTGGATTCGGTGCGGAGGTAGCGCAGGTCCATGCGATACATCTGAGCCGTGCCCGGATGCATAACGATCAATTGGGCTTGCGGACGGGTCAGTATGTTGCGCCGTGTCTTGCTGAAAAACTGGTAGGACAGCGCCACATGCCGCTCGTCCACATAGTGAACCTGCGATAGAAAGGCCACATTGGGCACGCCATCCGGCCCAACCGTCGACATGATGGCGGGAATGGCACCTTCGAGCGCGTCGCGGATATAGCCCAGGCTCAGCGTCATCCTGCAGTCGCCATCGGTTGGCCGGCTCCCGGTCCGGGCGTCTGAATAAACTGCGTGTCTATCGTGAAGTCCACCGCCACCAGTGCCTCCAGCGGGCGGTGAAACGCGGCATGGACAAACGGGACACCAAAACCCACTAGGCCGATTTCGTGCGCCATATTGGCCAGGTGCCGTTGCAGCAGCGGATCGTCCGCGGGCAAGGCATCACGCACCTGGGCATCGTGACCCTTGAGCTGGATGCTGATGTTGGTAATCGGTTGGCACAGCGACACCGCTAGCTGACCGGTGGCGGCCACATCAGCCAACAGCTGGCCCGCCTGTGCCCGCGCGAGCCAGACGGTGGCATGCTGGCCGTCCGCATGCATGTGAAAACCCATGCCCCAGCAAACGCTGGGCACCAAGTCGGCACTGCGCGAGCCGACCACCGCATCGCAGCAGGTGTTTAACAGGTTAAGCAATTTGGTGTCAGTCATGCTGTGTGTATCGTCGGTCAGACTGCCCTACATCGCCCGAAACAGGTGCGCGTACAGGCGGCTGACGGCCAGTTTGTCGGGGCTGCCGCGCAGCGTCAAGTGCAGCTTGCCCGCTCCGTCGCGGGTCACGCGGTCGATGGCTTGCGCCCGCACCACGGTGCCACGGTGGATTTGCCAGAACGCTTGTGAATCAAGCTGGGGCAGCAGCTCTTTCAGCGGGGTGCGAATGAGGTATTCACCGCCAGCGGTGAGCACGCGCAGGTACTTGTCGGCGGCTTCAAAGTACAGCACGTCGTGGATCGGGATAAGGTGGATGGTGCTGCCCACGCTGGCTTGAATGACCGAAAGGGGGGGCGCGCCCAGTTGTGGCGTCAGGCCCTGCGCGGCCAGCAGGTGGCGCAGCTGGGCCAGGGTGTTGTCAAACGCTGACGGTTCGGTGAGCGCTTCTGAATTGATAGCTGCCTGAGCAGTATTCACATGGGCTGATTGCAGTTTTGATACTGTTTTGACCAAACGCTCGCGCTGCACCGGCTTGAGCAGGTAGTCCACCGCCTGGGCTTCAAAGGCCTGCACGGCGTACTGGTCGTAGGCGGTGACGAAAACCAGCGCAGGAAAGGGCTTGCCCGATTCGACCGGCCAGGCATCGGCCAGTTGCACCGCCGCCTCCAGCCCGCTTTGGCCGGGCATGCGGATGTCGAAAAACAGCACGTCGGGCTGCAGGGCCAGCGCTTGGCTGACCGCGCTGATGCCATCGCCCACGGTGGCCAGCACCTGCAATTGCGGCCAAGCGAGCGCCAGCTCACTTATCAGGGCCTGTGCGAGTAGGGGTTCGTCTTCGGCGATCAGGGCGGTGGGGTTCATGGTGTTTGCTGCAGGCTGGTTTTTCTCCCTCTCCCCTTGCGGGGAGAGGGTTGGGGTGAGGGTGTTGCGCACCGCAAAAACTTGTACAACGCCAACGCCCTCACCCCTGCCCTCTCCCGCGCGCGGGAGAGGGAGTCAAGCCGACTTGCACGGGAAAAGTGACGCTAGCCCTTGTACCGCCTGCTGGAGCAGCTACTATTTCGATAGTGCCATCGGCCCCATACAAAGCCGCCAGCCGCTCACGCACTTGGGCCAATCCAAACCCGGTGCCTTTCACGCCAGGGTTGTCCAGGCCCGCCCCCGTGTCTTGCACCACCAGCTCCAGCGTTTGCCCCTGCTGGCGCGCGCTCACGGTGATACGGCCCCCCGCCACCTGCGGCTCCAGCCCATGCTGGATGCAGTTTTCCACCAGCGGCTGCAACAGCAGCGGCGGCACGCTTTGCCGGGCCAGCTCGGGTGGCAAATCCAGCGTGTAGGCCAGGCGCGGGCCCATGCGCACGGCCATGAGCGCCAGGTAATCGTTCAGCCGGTCGAACTCGGCTTGCAGTGTGTGCGTGCTGGCGCGCGACGCGGCCAGGGTGGCGCGCAGGTAGGCGGTCAGGTGGTCCAGCATGTTTTGTGCGGCGGTGGCGTCGGTGGCCATCAGCGCCCGCAGGTTGGCCAGGGTGTTGAACAGCATGTGCGGCTGCAGCTGCGATTCGAGCAGCTTCAAGCGGGCGTTGTTGGCGTGTTGCTGCGCCTCGTTCATCTTGCGCAGCAGGTAGGCGCTTTTGGTCTTGGTATAAAAATAGTAGGTGCCAATCACACCGGCCAGCCCGGTGATGAGCAGCGAGGTGCGCAGATCCATGGCCGACTGGGGCACCCGGTCTTGCGCATACCAACCAAACGTGCGGCACGCTGCGTCCGCCAGCGCGACCCCTAAAAAATAGCCCGCTGCAATACCCACCGCCACCAGCGCGATGCCCCGCCAGGCGGTGGGCCAACCCGTTTCTCTGGCCGATGGAAACAGCTCGCGGCCCAGGTCAATCACGGCCCATGTGATCAAGCCAATCGCCATGGAATAGACCACCGGCGGCGCGTACGGCCGATCGGGCATGAAGGCATATTGAATCGTGGCCACGCCCACGCAAAACACCATGGTTTGCAGCATGTGGCGCAACTTGCCGGGCCAGTCGATGGTCATGGTGAGGGTCATAGCGAAGAATGGAGCATGGTGGCTATTTTCAGGGCACAAGCTGGCGAAAAAAAGCAACCGTGGCCCGGTTGATCTGCGCAACTGCCGTCGGCCGGTCAAAGCCCGGCGGGTCGCCCAAGAGCGCCAGCGCAATGGCGCTCAGGCGCTCCGGCGGTGGCATGGGCGAGAGCATCACGCCGTGCGAGGCGTCGGCGAACTCGGCTACGCGGGTGCAGCCGGTGCAGGCTGCCAGCACCGCGCTGCTGTGAAAGCGCGGGATCTGGTTGATGTCTTGGGCGGCGGTGATCAAGCCCAAGGGAATGCGCGGTTGCGCCAGACTGGCCATGTCAAAGTCAGCTGCAAACGGCACCGCGGCAATGGCAGCGGCAATGCGCGGGTCGGCATGGGTATAGGGCGTGTCGTCGTCAAAGCGCTGGCGAATCACGCCCAGCGCGACGAGCTTTTTCAAACCGTCCAGCAAGCCACCGGTTAGGCGCGTGATCATGCCCACACACGATGAAAAGTCTTGCTCGATGTTCGCCTCGCAATGCTGGCGAAAACGCGCGGGCGACCAGCTGCCGCCAGCCAGGCTCAGCGCCGTGTGGCCACCGGCCGAGCCGCCCCACATACCCACCCGATCCAGCGCCAGCAAGGGCGCAAAGCGCGTGTCGGCAGCCACTGCGTCAATGGCGCGAGAGACTTCCGCCGGGCGCAGTTTCCAGCTGGTGGGGCCGGGGTCGCTGCCGTCTTTGTAGTTGTCGGCGCGGTGCTCGGGCAGGGCCACGGTGTAGCCCGCCTGCACCAAAGCACGGGCCAGGTCGGCATGCACCCAGGGGCTGCCACCCGAGCCATGCGAGATCACCACCAGCCGGCCGTTGCCGCGCGCGGGTGGTGCCTGGGGTGCGAGCTGAAACTGGAAAGGGCCGCGCGTCACGGTCTGCTCTGCGGCCTGGGTGGGGTAGTAAACGGTCACGGGGCCGTCACCCTTTTGGCCGGGCAACTCGGTCAAGCCCATCCCCGCCTGGGCCGGGCTTGCAATACCCACCAGCAGGGCCAACACCAGCGCTGCCAGCAGGCCGCCCATCAGCCGGGCCTGGCGCGTCAGGGTGTGGGGAAAGAGGGTGTTCATGTCAGCTCCTTGAGATCAATTGCTATTAAAGATGTAGCTTGTTGAGCCCTCTGGAGGCGGGCAACGGGCTGATTGGATTCAAAAAGTGGGAGGTCAGGCCGCAACGAACTGACCATGCAGGCCCAGCGGCAGGCCGTAAGGCAGTGTCACGCGGGCCATCGGCCCGGCGTCTACTGCCTGTACATCAAACACCGACAGCGCCGTGCGTTCGCTGGGCCAGTGGTAGGCGGTGCCCAGCAGCCAGCCACGGCCTTCTGGGGCACCGGGGCGGGTGGGTAGGTAGACGTGCTCCTCGGCAATCCAGCCGTCGCCATAGCGGTGGCGTCGCTGTTGGTTGCCCTGTAGGGTGAGCACGCTGTCAAAGCCATCGACCTGCGGGTTCATGCCCCGGCTGCGTTCCAGCAGGGTGGTGAACCGCGTGAGCAGGCCGTTGCGTGCAGGGTGGATGCGTGGGAACTCCACGTTGGACAGGCCGGTGTTCTCCATGCGTGCCTGGCCGGTGGCGGGGTTCAGCGTGATGTGTGTGAACTGCGTGGCGCGCGTTGCAGCATTGCTGCGGCCGCGGCTCACGTCCATCTGCTGCATGGCGCCCAGAATGTCGGGCTGTGCGACAAAGCGCACCTGCACGGTGCCGCCTTCTTGCCAGGCATTGGCCAGGTGAAACACGCCGGTGGCCGGCACCTCAAAGCGCTGCACCTTGAAGTCGGCCATGTCCACCAGCAGCACCACCAGCGGTGCGGTGTCGTCCCAGCGGTAGTGCGCCAGCAGATTGCCTGCGCCCAGCTGGCCCTTGAACTGCAACGGCTGCAGCAGGAACACCAAATGCCGCTGGGTGATGGCAAAGTCATGCACCATTTCGGCCTGCGGCGCGGCCATCAGATGCTGGCGGCGCAACTGGCCATGGGGCGCGATCTCATACACCAGCAAGCGCCCGGAGCCCGGCACGTAGCCAAAGCTCCACACTGTTCCGTCGGGCGCGGTGCGCGGGTGGGCCGAGAACGCAGCGCCCTGGGTTTCGGGCGACCAGACCTTGAAGCCCTTGGCCTGCAAGGTGTCTGGGTCGACAGACAGCGCGGAGCCCGCTTCCCACAACGCAAACAGTTCTTTGTTGGCGGGCAGATGCAGCAGGTTGATGTTGGCCGGGTTCAGCGTGTCGGGCCCGGCCAGTGGCGGCGATTGGGGCAGCGTGGTGCCAAAGCCGGAGTACAGCAGGCGACCTGCTGCTTCCTCGGCTTTCAGCTTGGGTGTGGCCATCAGCGCACCGTGGTGCGAAACCTTGCCATCGGCAAAGCGGAATGCCTGCAGCATGCCGTCGCCATCAAACCAGTGGTTCATGGCCACGCCGCCCAGCTCACGCCGGGCCGGGCCCACGCGGTACAGCGTGCCTTGCAAGGCGGCAGGCCAGCGGCCCTGCACGGGCAAGGGCCCGCTGGACAGCGCGGCTTTCAACGGGCCGTTATAGGGCGCAAAGCTGCTGCTCCACGCTTGGGGCGCGTCGGCGGCGTGGCCCAGCGCAGGCAACAGGCTGGCGCCCAGGGCAGACAAAACACGGCGGCGGTTGAGGTGGTGGTGTGTCATGGCAGCTCCGGTTTACTTCAATTCAAAGGCTTGCGTGTCGGCGTTTGCACCCAGGCGAAACGACGCGTCGGCAAAGGGCGGCGGGCCCACGGGGTTGCGGGCGTTGCGGCTGAAACCGTAGGGCTCGGTGGGCAGGCCAAACAGGTTGGCGTCCAGCTTCTGGTTGGCGTTTTCGTCCAGAAATGCGGTGGCGGCGTAGTCGCCCTCGGGCAGGCCGGTGAACTGCAGCACGGCCTTGCCATCGACAGCTTGTGCCATGGCGGTCTGCAGGGGTTTGCCGCGCGGAAAGGCATCGGCTTTATCAAACAGTGCGGCCAGCACCGTGCCCTGTTTTTGAGCTGGAACGCTGACTTCAAGGTTCAAGTCTGCGGCGTGGGCGGCCAGGGTGTACAGGGCGGCCAGGGACATGATGAGTTGTTTCATGGGGGTACTTTCGAAGTGGAGAAATTTGACTCACACAAAGCCATCAGAGCGCTTCGGTTGTCATCCCCGCGAAGGCGGGGATCCAGGCGCGGGGTTCGACAGGTCAAGGGTTTTGTTGTTATCTGAGGTGGATTCCCGCCTTCGCGGGAATGACGGACGGTGGTTGTTTTGCGTAAGTCCTGGAGGTTTTGATAGGTATGGCTTACCAGGCGTCTTGCTGCGCACCCAAACGCTGGCGTTCGCGCTGAACCAGGCCTTCGTACAGGCCACCGGTTTTTAAAAACACCACCGCGCCGTGAATGGCCAGGCCCAGGCCCCAACCCAGCGCCGGGAACACGGCCCAGTGCGCCCCGCTCATGGCCGACAGCAGGGCCAGCACCCCGTTCACCGCCAGGTACACCGCCGCGTGGATGTACCAGCCCAGCTGGGCGCTGGCGCGGCGGCGGGCCTGGCGCTCCAGGTTGTGGTCAGGCAAAGAATGTGTGTTCATGGTGATCTCCTTCAGGTGTTGATTCAGGTGTTGAAAATCGCTTGGCTGGAAGAACTGGTTTTTCCCTTGGGCCGTGTGAGTGCCAGCAAACGCAGGGTGCGGCCCGCAAAAATGCCGCTGAACAGGCCCGACAGCAGCACCACCGCCAGCGTGAAGTCAGGGTTTGTTTTCAGCGCGGGGGCCATGTTCAGGCTTACGCCCACGGCGTACTTGATGAGAAAAATGCCCAGGATCAGCGCCATCGGCACCCAGCTGCCGGGCAATTCAAACTGGCGGCGGTCGGTGTCATAACGGGCCTGGTTGCGCGCTTCGGTGTTGGTTTTTGCCAGCAACACAAGCACTGCTGCCAGCTCGCAAGCGAACAACCAGGCCACCAGCACTGTGGTGGACGCGCCAAAAGCCGACACCGCGCCATACAAAGAAAAACCAGCCATGCCCAGCGGCATCAAGGCCACCCGCGCCAGGCCAGCGCTGCGCTGACGCGTCTGGCTCAAGCCCGCCAGCACCAACACGGCCAGCAGGCCCCAGACCCACACCGGCGTGCCCGCCAAAATGTGGCCTGGCATGGACTGCCACAGCAGATCGCCCAGGTAGCGCCCTGGCAGCAAAGTGAATCCACCAGCCACCAGGCAGGCACCCACATACAGGCCCTGCATGATTTTTTTGTGCCGCACGATGTTGCCCTGGGCCAGAGCCCGAAACGAGCCCAACAAGCTGAAATACACCACCGGAATCAGCACATGAATCGGTGTGTAGCCCGCGATGTTGGGCAGGCGGTAGTCGCGGATAAAGATGGCCGAGGTGGCCGCCACCAGCATCAAGCTGACCCAGGCATAGCCAAAAGCGCGGTGCAGCTTGGGGCGCTGGGTGGCACCCTTGCGGGCCCACAAAGCCACCGGGCCGGTGGCAATGGCGAGCAGGGCGGCCGTCATGTGGACGGCGATGACAGGGGACATTTGCATGGTGCAGCTCCATCGGTTGGGTTGATGGGCTGCACTGTGCCCAGCGGTGAGCGCTGGGGCCAGCGGCTTGCGACGAAACGCCGCTTACGGGGAGTGAAACGCCGCGGACAGCGCGTGAACGGCGTAGGCCGCAAGCGCTGACTAATCGCTACAAAAATAATAGCTGCTTGAGCAATAAACAGCTGGGCGAGAGGCTGTTTTTGATGTAAATCTGCACCGACAGCGAATCCTGCGCCCGTCCGTCGCCGTGTGAGCTACTGAATGAACTTGCCGCCCGACTGAATGAACGACAGCTCCACAAACAAGGAGCCCACGCGCTTGTTGCCGGAGAAATCGACGGTGTAGCCGTTCAAATCAAACTTCTTGGCCGTCATGGCGCTGATGAAGCCCTCACGGGTGGGGTTGGGGCCCGCACGGGTCAGGGCTTCCACCAAGACCTTGGCACCAATAAAACCCTCCATGCCGGTAAAACCCAGGCTGCCTTCGGGTGCGTCTTTCATCAGGCTCACATACTCGTTGGCAATGGGGTATTTGCGGCTGTAGGGGTAGGGCACGGTTTGGGTGACGATCAGGCCTTTGGCGCTTTCGCCCAGCAGGCGCACCGTGCCTTCGTTGCCCAGCAGACTTAAGGTCAGGTAGGGGCGGCCCAGCTTGGGCAGCTCGGTTTTGGCCCAACCCAATGCCGAGTTGGCCGCAACAACACCCAGCACCGCTTTGGCGTTGGATTTGACCAGGGCTTCGGTGATGCTGGCCGGGTTGTCCAGCTTGTCGGGCATGACCACGGTACCCACGATTTTCACGCCCTCTTTGGCGGCCAGTTGCTGAAAGCCCGCCAGCGAGCCTTTGCCAAAGGCGTTGTCTGAGTGCAGCACCGCAATCTCGTTAAAGCCCGTGGTGGCCATGTAGTTGGCAATCTTGGCCAGTTCGGCCGAATACGCAGCGCGAATGTGAAAAGCCATGGTGTTGTCGGGCGTGCGCAAAGCGTCGGTGCCGGTCATGGGTGCCACATGGGGCACTTTGATTTCTTGGAGAAAAGGTGCCACTGCCATGTTGGCGGGCGCGCCACCAATACCAAAGAAGGTAAACACGCCGTTGTCGGTCGTGGCCAGTTTGCGCACGTTTTCCACGGCCCGGGCTGGGTCATAGGCGTCGTCCAGGGTCACTAACACCAGCTTGCGCTTGTTAATACCACCCTTGGCATTAACCGACTCAAACACCGCCTTGGTTGCCGCAATGACCTGCAAGTTGGCTGCGCTCAGCGGCCCGGTGGTGGCAGCGGTTTGCCCGATGCGGATTTCAGTGGGTGTGATGCCCGGCAGCGCCAGTGCCGGCTGCGCCTGGGCCGTTTGCAGCAGCGGAAAACCAAGCGACGCGCACACCCCGGCAGCCCCCTGTGCCAGCTTGCGCCGCGTCAGCCCACCGCCTGGCTGTGCGATTTCGCCAGCGAAGTGGCTGCGGGGGCTTGCGGCTGAGGTCGTTTCGGGGGCTTGCGGCATGGTGTCTCCAGAGCAGTTGATAAAAGCCCCAGAGGTTAACAGTTACGTACTACAAGAAAGCGCCACACCGGCTGAGAAGCCAAGGAGACCGGGAGAACAATTTTGAATAAAAACCGCTCACAGCCCATATGAATATTGCTCAAGCAGCTACGGAATTTGTAGCGGCTGAGTCATCGTTTGGGTATGCGGCTTGTGCGGGCTGATCTGCCAAACAACCGCCCTGCTGATGCGCTATTGAAGTCAGCTTCCGTCGCATCGCTCGGAAGTGTTAGACGGCACTCGGCCACTTGATCTCTACCTTTCGATTCTGAGCCAGGCAGTCTCGAAGGTAGAGATTAATGAGGCTTTGGTACGGTACCCCCGCCTCCGTGGCCATAACTTTGAAGTACTCAACCACATCCTCAGACAGGCGCATGGTGACCGACTTCTTCAGCTTGGACGCGTAGGGGTTTCTGCGCGACTTCATCTTGGACAGATCGTATTCGGCCTTCATGTCATTCACCTCGGTAGTTTTGTGTTTCGCTTTCGGTCAAACCGTCAGCCCACTGATGTCAAATCAGTGGAAACCGCACAGATCGAGAATCTGTGAACTGTCCGTGGAAACGGGGTAAGTCCAAACAGCCACACTAATGATCAGGCTCTTGCCGTTTGGGGGGAGTCCATGTAGGAGGGGTTGGACGTCAACCAAGCTATCCATTGAAGGGCATTGGCCAGTTCTGCAACCCTTCGTCCCCGTATTCCTTCAAAAACGGATCAGGTTCCGCCGCAAGCGATTCGAGGACTGCGCGCGATTCGGGAGTACCAATTCGTGCCAGCGCATATGCACACTTGCGCTGAAATTCGTGCAAGTTATCCCACTTGAGAAGATGGGCAAAGGGAATGCGCACTGCTTTTGCAATGGCATCAACCGCACATGGATCGCCGATAAGGCCGAGCTCAAAAACGATGTCCTCATGGGACTCGTGAAAATCTTGGAGCAGAAGTCTGCTTAGCATGACCGGATCTTTAGCGGTCATCGCCTCTTCAACGGTTGTCAATTCGTGCACCCCTTTCTCCTTGTCGCCCAACTCAATATGCAGATGCAGCAACCTGTCTCCCCAACATCACCCGTGTCGCCCTACCGTCCAAAGCGACGCGGTTGCTGGGTCAGTTGCATGAGCAGATGCCTTGGTTTCACTATAGCCTGGACACCGAAGCGGCTTACGTGTATTGGGTCGAGAGATTCATTGTTTTTCACCAAAACGCCACCATGGGACGTGGGTCGGCCAGAAGTGATGGTTTTTTATGGTTTTCAGCATCCAGCCCAGGAATTCATTGCTGAAGTAGCTATCAACTTAGGAGCAAGCAAACCAGCTTCGGTGTGCCGGTGTGCGCGCCTCCTCAAGCCTGCGATGCCTCCACCGAAGCCCCCATCTGCACCCGCACCATGCGCTTGAGTTGCGGCACGCAGCTGCCGCAGTTGGTGCCGCATTTCAGGGTGGTTTGTAGCGAAGCCAGGCGGTGGTCAGCTGTGCCGTTGCAGGTCGCCAGGTGGTCGTTGATGGCGGTGTCGCTGACGTTGAAGCAGCTGCACACCTGCTGGCCGCCGGCGACGGCTAGCACGGCCAGGGGTGGTTTGGCACCGGGGGCCAGCAGCAGGCGGCCGTAGGTTTGGGCGGGGAGTTCCTGGCGCAGCAGGGTGTGGATCCAGGCTTGGGCGCTGGTGTCGCCGGCCAGCAGGAAGGCCTGAAGATGGGCATCGCCGTTGGCCGCACGGGCCAGGCGCACGGCGCGGTGCTGGCCTTTCTTTTTGTCGGCATAGCGCAAGGTGTCGGCGGTGTTCAGGCCGAGCAGGGTTTCGAGATGGGCCAGCACCTCGTCGGGCGGGGCTTCGTAGCTGGCGGCGCGGAAGAGGATGCCGGTGCGTTGGTCGGGTGAGGCCAGCGGGGCATTGTTAGAAAACGGCACGCAGCTGGCAAACGGGAACAGCGCCATTTTTTCTTTGAGCTGCTCGCGGGAGGCCAGGCTTTCATCGGCCAGCCAGGCCACGCCGAGCAGGCTCCACGGCAGCTCGGCTTTGAGGATTTTGACGGCGGTGTGTTTGAGCTCGGGCTGCTTGGAGCTGGGGCAGTAGGCCGAGGTGGTGATGGCGTTGATGCCCGCCAGCCGCTCGCCAGTGGACGAGCAGCCGCTTAAAAACTCTGGCCCCCAGTGCATGGCCACAAAGGCTTGCGAAAAGCCAATTTCGGTGCTGGCCTGCACGGGCAACACGATGGCACCGCGCTTGCTGGTCAGGTGCACCAGGTCGCCTTCTTTCAACAAGCGGCGGGCCATGTCTTGCGGGTTCATCTGCACCACCGGCTCGGCTACGTGGCCAAACAGCCTGCCCAGGGTGCCGGTGCGGCTCATGCCGTGCCATTGGTCTCTTAATCGGCCCGTGGTTAGGGAGAAGGGGTAGCGGGATTCGCGGGGCTCGGCGACGGGTTTGTAGACGGTGTTGACGAAATTGGCTTTGC
Source organism: Comamonadaceae bacterium (assembly GCA_013297875.1). GTDB lineage: Bacteria > Pseudomonadota > Gammaproteobacteria > Burkholderiales > Burkholderiaceae_C > JAAFIW01. The sequence goes on from JAAFIW010000013.1 coordinate 25,299, forward strand.
CGTCGGGGGTGGGGAAGATGGCGTCTTCGTACAGGCGTTGTTTGCCCTGGGTGTCGCCGGGTTTGAAGGGCCATTGCTGGGGGGATTTTTCCAGGAGGTTGTAGGTCAGGCCGGTGATGTCGAGGTCGCGGCCGTTTGTGGATTCGCGGTGTTCTTGCCAGATGGATTCTGGGGTGGGGTAGTTGAAAAGGCTGCTTGCCCCGCCAGCGTTTGTAGTCTCCGGGGAGGCCGCAATTGGGGTCAGAGCAAAATTTCGTACCGGTCTTTCAGTCTCCGATTCAGGTTGTGTCCTGAATTTTGATCTGACCCCAATTGCTTCCATTGCTTCCAGGCGGCGTGCAAACTCCACCGCAATCGACCAGTCGTGCCGCGTCTCGCCCGGCGCGGCCACCGCCGCCCGCACGCGGGAGATGCGGCGTTCGCTGTTGGTGACCGTGCCTTCTTTTTCGCCCCAGGTGGTGGCGGGTAGCAGCAGGTCGGCGTAGCGGCAGGTCTCTGTGGTGGCGAAAGCCTCTTGCACCACCACGAACTCGCAGCGCTCCAGCGCACGGCGCACGGTGGCGAGATCTGGCATGGATTGGGCGGGGTTGGTGCAGGCTATCCACAGGGCTTTGATTTCGCCATCGGCGGCGGCCTGGAACATTTCTACGGCGGTTTTGCCGGGCTTATCCGGCACGGATGAAACGCCCCACAAGGCTGCCACTTCGGCCCGGTGCATGGGGTTGGCCATATCACGGTGGGCGCTGATGAGGTTGGCCAGGCCGCCGACCTCGCGGCCGCCCATGGCGTTGGGCTGGCCGGTGAGGGAAAACGGGCCTGCGCCGGGTTTGCCGATTTGTCCGGTGGCCAAATGCAGGTTGATCAGGGCGGCGTTTTTGGCGGTGCCGCTGCTGGACTGGTTCAGGCCCTGGCAGTACAGGCTGAGGGTGGGCTGGCGGTGGGTGGCATTGTTTTCACTGAAGCCTGCAAACAAGCGCGTGGCGGCAAACAGGTCTTCTTTTTTGATGCCGCAGGTCTGTGCCACCACATCGGGCGTGTAGTCGCGCACCGTGGCTTTCAGCGCATCAAAGCCGTTGGTGTGGGCGGCGATGTAGGCGGCATCTATCCAGCCTTCCCACAACATGATGTGCAGCATGCCGTTGAACAGCATCACGTCGGTGCCGGGCTGTATGGGCAGGTACAGGTCGGCGATTTCGGCGGTGTCGGTTTTGCGGGGGTCGGCAAAGATGATTTTCAGCGCGGGGTTGGCCTTTTTGGCGTCTTCAATGCGGCGAAACAGAATCGGGTGGGCGTAAGCCGTGTTGCTGCCCACAATGAAGATGCAGTGCGCATGGTTCACGTCATCGTAGCAATTGGGCGGTGCGTCGGCCCCCAGGGTTTGCTTGTAGCCCGCCACCGCGCTGCTCATGCACAGGCGGGAATTGGTGTCGACATTGTTGGTGCCAATCAGGCCCTTGGCCAGCTTGTTGAACACGTAATAGTCTTCTGTGAGCAACTGGCCCGAGATGTAGAAACCAACGGCATCGGGGCCGTGGTCGGTGATGACTTGGGCGAACTTTTGCGTAGCGGTGTCGAGCGCGGCATTCCACGTGGTGCGCTGCGGTTTGTCGCCACGCTGGGCGCGTTGCATGGGGTACAGCAACCTGGTTTGCAAGGTGACAGCGGCGGTAGCCGTGAGGTGCAGCGTGGAGCCCTTGGTGCACAAACGGCCAAAGTTCGCCGGGTGGTCGGGGTCGCCTTTGACGCCGGTGATTTGCGTGCCGTCACTTTCGATGACGACGCCACAGCCCACGCCACAGTAAGGGCAGGTGGATCGGGTTTCCCGGAGGCTCATGCCGCGGAGAGGCTGGCTTTGAGCTCAGGCCCGGCCAGCGGCCTTGGCAAATCCAGCGCATGCGTGGCCAGCTCATGCACATCCAGGTGCACCACACCGTCCGTCACCTGCACCGCAAACTTCGGCGTACACCCCTCATCAGGCGCTTTCGCGCAGCCATCGGCCAGCCCGATGTTCCAGTTGTGCAGCGGGCAAGCCACGCTGGTGCCGTGCACGATGCCCTGACTCAGCGGCCCGCCTTTGTGCGGGCAGCGATCCAGTAGCGCAAACACCTGGTCTTCACTGTTGCGAAACACCGCCACGTCCATGCCTTTGGCGCGGGTCACGCGGCGCGAGCCCAGCACGGGGATGTCCGTCACCAGGCAAATCTTTTTCCATTCAGTCATATTTTTTACTCGAAGGTCGGGGGATCGGGGGCTTTGAACGCAGAGGACGCGAAGGTTGCGCAGAGGGCGCAGAAGGAACATCCAAAATTTCAGAGTTGCTTGTTGTTTGGTCCATCTTTTTCTGCGTTCTCTGCGAATTCTTTGCGTCCTCTGCGTTCAAAAATTGAACCCGATTTCAAACCGCAATCGCCTCAAACTGCCGCGTATCCACCGCCGCCTTGTCCAATTCAAACCACGGATCCGGCTCACCATCCAACGCAAACTGCAAGCGTTCCCACAGCGCCTTGCGGCCCTCGTGGTCGTCCAGGATGCGTTTTTTCACGTAGTCCAACCCCACGCGCGACACGTAGTGCACGGTGCGCTCCAAATACCAGCCTTCCTGGCGGTACAGCTCGCAAAACGCGCCGGTGTACTCCAGCACCTCGGCAGGCGTTTTCAGCTTGGTGAAAAAGTGGGCCACTTCGGTTTTGATGCCGCCGTTGCCAGCCACATACATTTCCCAGCCACTGTCCACACCGATGATGCCCACGTCTTTGATGCCGGCCTCCGCGCAATTACGCGGGCAGCCGCTCACCGCAAATTTCACCTTGTGCGGCGCATACATGCGCCACATGGCGCGCTCCAGGTCTTTACCCATTTGGGTGGAGTCTTGCGTGCCCATGCGGCACCACTCGCTGCCCACACAGGTTTTCACGGTGCGCAGCGCCTTGGCGTAGGCGTGGCCGCTGGGCATGCCAATGTCTTGCCACACGGCTTTGAGGTCTTCTTTTTTCACGCCCAAGAGGTCTATGCGCTGGCCGCCGGTGACCTTGACGGTGGGAATCTTGTACTTGTCCACCGCGTCGGCAATGCGGCGCAGCTCGCTGGCCGTGGTTTCGCCGCCCCACATGCGGGGAATGACGCTGTAGGTGCCGTCTTTTTGAATGTTGGCGTGGCTGCGCTCGTTGATGAAGCGGCTTTGCGGGTCGTCTTTGGCTTCTTTGGGCCAGGAGCTGATGAGGTAGTAGTTCACGGCGGGCCGGCATGAGGAGCAGCCGTTGGGTGTGCGCCAGCCCATGGATTCGTACACGCTGGCAATGGTCAGCAGCTTGTTTTTCACAATCGCCTCGCGCACCGCCTGGTGGCCATGGTCGGTGCAGCCGCACATGGCTTTGAGTTTGGGTGCAGCCGAGTAATCGCCACCGGCGGTGAACATCAAAATCTGCTCGACCAGGCCGGTGCACGAGCCGCAACTGGCACTGGCCTTGGTGTGCTTTTTCACCTCTTCCAGCGTGAACAAACCCTTTTCTTTAATGGCTTTGCAAATGGTGCCCTTTTTCACGCCATTGCAGCCACACACCTCGGCCTCGTCGGGCATGGTGGCGGCCTTGTTGTGGCCTTCGTGGCCCACGTCGCCAATATTGCTCTCGCCAAACATCAGCTTGTCGCGAATGTCGGCAATGCTGCGGCCATCGCGCAGCAGCTTGAAGTAGTAGCTGCCGTCCACCGTGTCGCCATACAGGCAGGCACCTACCAGTTTGTCATCTTTGATGACCAGCTTTTTATAGACGCCGCCAAACGGGTCGCTCATCACGATGTCTTCTGTGCCCTCGCCACCGGTGAAGTTGCCCGCGCTGAACAGGTCAATGCCGGTGACTTTCAGCTTGGTGGAGGTCAACGAGCCGGTGTAGCGGCCAATGCCAAACTGCGCCAGGTGGTTGGCTGCCACCTTGGCCTGCTCAAACAGTGGTGCCACCAAGCCATAAGCAATGCCCCGGTGCGCCGCGCATTCGCCCACGCTGTAGATGCGCGCATCGGTGATGGTCTGCATGGTGTCGTTGACCACGATGCCTTTGTTGCAGTGCAGGCGCATGGATTCGGCCAGTTGCGTGTTGGGGCGTATGCCCACCGCCATCACCACCAGGTCGGTTTGCAGCTCGGTGCCGTCTTTGAACTTGATGGCTGTCACCCGTCCGTCAGGCCCGCCCACCAGTTCCTGCGTCTGCGCCCCAATCAAGAATTTCAAGCCGCGATCGGTCAGCGACTTTTGCAGCAACTTGCCCGCCACCTCGTCAAGCTGGCGCTCCATCAGCCAGGGCATCACATGCACCACGGTGGTTTCCATGCCGCGCAGCATGAGGCCGTTGGCCGCCTCCAGGCCTAGCAGGCCACCGCCAATCACCACGGCTTTTTTGTATTTCACCGACGCGTCGATCATCGCGTTGGTGTCGGCAATGTCGCGGTAGGCAATCACGCCGTCCAAGTCTTTGCCGGGCACGGGGAGGATGAAGGGGTTGGAGCCGGTGCACATCAGCAAGCGGTCGTATTCCACTTCGGTGCCATCGTCTGCTTTCACGATGCGGTTGACCCGATCCACTTCCACCACCTTTTTGCCTGCGTGCAGGGTGATGTTGTTTTCCTTGTACCAATCCCAGCTGTTCAAAACGATCTCGTCCAGGGTTTGCTCCCCAGCCAGCACCGGACTGAGCAAAATGCGGTTGTAGTTGGGGTGCGGCTCGGCACCAAACACGGTGATGTCATATAGATCAGGTGCAATTTTCAACAACTCTTCTATCGTGCGCACCCCGGCCATGCCATTGCCCACCATCACCAACTTTGACTTTTTCACGCAGCCTCCAGGACTATTCAGATGCCCATGCTGTGCAAAGCTCGTGCCAGTGAGTTCTTGGTGCATAGCCCTAGGGTTTGATGCTCAAACTTGCCGCTTCGCACCAAGTTGGCGTATTCCCGTGCATCAATCTTGCTTAAATCCGGTGCATGGCAACCCACAACACCTTTGAACTGGACATTGGCTTTTCGTCTGCCGCAGGCAAAAAGCCCATCAATGAAGACTTTGCCGCCGCCATGTTGCCCGAGGCGCACCAAAGCGGCATGGGGGCGATTGCCGCGATTGCCGATGGCGTGAGCACCGGCGGCATGGGCCGCGAGGCGGCGCAAACCACGGTGACCAGTTTGGTGCGTGATTACTACGGCACGCCCGAAACCTGGGACACCACGGTGGCACTAGACCGGGTGATTGGGGCGCAAAACGCCTGGCTGGCCGGCATCAACCGCCGGCGTGCGCCGGTGCTGGGCCTGACCACGCTGACTGCCGTGGTCCTGCGGGGCCAGTCGTACACGCTGGCCCATGTGGGCGACTCGCGGGCCTACCTGTTGCGGGGTGGCCAGTTCACGCAGATCACTGCCGATCACACCGTGCCCCACCCCGACTTTGCCCACAAGCTGCTGCGCGCTGTGGGTGCGCAAGACCATTTGGTGGTGGACTACCAATCGGGTGATTTACTGGTGGGCGATGTGTTTGTGCTGGTGTCTGATGGGGTGCATGGCGCTTTAGCCAAGTCTCGCTTGCGCGCCTTGACGCAGCCCGATGCGCAAACCCCGGATACTGCCCAGCACACCAGCGAGCAACTGGTGCAAGCCGCCTTGCGCGCTGGCAGCCCGGACAACGCCACGGCGCTGGTGATTCGGGTGCTGGGCCTGCTGGACAGCAATTTGCAAGACGAAACCCGCCGGGCCAACACCTTGCCGATTGCGCCCAAGCTGAAGGTGGGCGACGTGATTGACGGTCTGACCGTGACGGCCCTGGTGGCGGACAGCGGCATCAATCTTTTATACCAAGTACGAGAACCCATTTCCCGCAAGCTCTATGCCCTGAAAACCCTGCACCCCGCCCGCGCCCACGACCCGCAAGAGCGCGCGATGCTGGCGCACGAGGCCTGGCTGGCCAAGCGCATGCAGTCATCGCGGGCCGCAGACCACCTGGTGACCTTGCACGAGCATGTGCCCGGCCTGCCCGAGGCCAGCGCCTTTTATTTGATCTACGACTGGCACGCGGGTGAAACCCTGGCCCAAACGCTCACCAGCGGCTTGGCCCGCCAGCACCCGCCCGCCATTGCGCAGGTGGTGCAACAAGTCAGCCAAGCCCTCAAGGCCCTGGGCCGCCTGCACCGCCAGGGCGTAATTCACCGCGACATCAAGCCGGCCAACCTGCACCAGGGCGAAGACGGCGTGCTGCGCCTGCTCGATTTGGGTGTAGCCCTGAGCGGCCGCGAGCCGCAAGCCCTGCGCGAGCTGCATGCCGGCACGCCCAGCTACATCAACCCCGAGCAATGGGGCTGGTCGGTGCACGGTGGCGATGCCCCGCCGCAAGCGCCCAATGCCCAAAGTGACTTGTTTGCGCTGGGCGTCACGCTGTACCAGTTGCTCACCCGCAAACTGCCCTACGGCGAGGTGCTGCCCCACCAGTCGGGCCGCTACTTTCGTGACCCGACGGCCCCCAGCCGCCACAACCCCGAGGTGCCTATCTGGCTGGACCACATCGTGCTCAAAGCCGTGTCCCGCGACGCCCGCCACCGCTTTGAAACCGCCGAAGAGTTTTTGCTCGCGCTAGAGCGCGGTGCCTCCCGGCCGCTGACCGCCCCACCCGCCACCCCGCTGCTGACCCGCGACCCGGCCATGCTGTGGAAGCTGGCGGCTGTGGTCAGTGGCTTGTTTAACCTGCTGTTGGTGTATTGGTTGCTGTTTTTGCCCAAGTGAGCGGGTGAGTGGCTCAAACGGCCCGTTTTTGAACGAAGTCGGCCATCAGCCCATAGATTCATTGCTCAAGCAGCTATCAAAAACAGAGCAATTTTGCTTATCAAATCAACGGTGGGACGACCCGTAACGTGCCGTATTGACCATGGCCCCGTGCCAGGCGTGAGTCCGCGAACGCATCGGCGCGAGCAGGCGTCGCCCCAGCCCGCATCAACGCCGCCTGCATGAGCAATGCCAGACATTCGGTTAGCCGACGGGCATGCGACTCAGCGCCGTTTCCCACCATCGCTGGCAGAGCGTCAAGCATCGACGCTGCCGCAGCATCTGCGCTTAGCTGCGACCGAAGGTTGCTCACCAGCGCATCAAAACCGTCAGGATCGCGCCCAATTGCTCGCAGCACATCGAGGCACATCACATTTCCCGAGCCCTCCCATATGCCGTTCAATGGTGCTTCCCGGTACACACGAGCCAAAGGCCCTTCTTCAATGAACCCATTTCCACCCAAAACCTCCATGGCCTCCGCCACGAAACCGGTCAACCGCTTACACAGCCAGTACTTTGCAATCGGCGTTACTAGGCGGACCAGGTCTTTTTGCACCTCGTCCCTGGTGCCCCCATCAAATAACTGTGCCAGGTAAAAGGCTAGCCGGGTCGCGGCCTCCCACTCAAGCGATAGATCCGCGAGAACATTCTTCATCAGCGCATGTTCTGCCAGCCGCTGACCAAATGCCTGCCGGTGTTGGGCGTGGTGCAGCGCATGACGCAAGGCATAACGCATGATCCCGGCAACAGACAGCGTGATATCAAAACGCGTCAAATGCGCCATCTCGATCAGGGTGGAAATTCCGCGACCCGGCTCACCCACCAAGTGCGCCAGCGCCCCGTCGTACTCAATCTCGGACGAGGCGTTAGACCGGTTGCCACACTTGTCTTTGAGGCGCTGAAACAAAATTCGGTTGCGTGATCCGTCGGGCGATACACGAGGGGCAAAGAAACAAGTTGCACCTTCTTGCGTTTTGGCCAACGTGAAAAACCCGTCACTCATTGGTGCTGAGCAAAACCATTTGTGCCCTGTCAGGGCATGCCATGGACCATCCACACACGCCGCCGTCGTTTGAATCGCCCGCAAATCGGTTCCGCCCTGTTTTTCTGTCATCGCCATACCCACCAGCGCGCTGCGCTTGTGTTCAATCGGTGCCAACTGCGGGTCATAGGCAAAGGCCGTCAGCCTGGGCTCCCAGACTGCGGCGAGTTGCGGGGCCTGGCGCATCAAGTGAACACTGGCAAAGGTCATCGTCATGGGGCACGCAGTACCCAACTCCACCTGGTTCCACAGGTAAACCAGGCCCGCATGGCTGGGAAATGGCGCGGTGATTTGGGGCGACCACGCCAGAGCATGAACCCCGCGCTCGCAGCCCGCCTTCATCAGTGCGTGATAAGCCGGGTGGTAGCGCACTTCATCAAGCCGTTGGCCAAATCGGTCATGCCCTATCAATTCCGGTACAAAACGGTTCGCCAGATAAGCCAGTTCATGGGTGCTGGCCAGTCCGGCAAACTCGCCAAGAGCCTGTATGGGGAACTGGCTGACGTCTGCACCCGCGTTGCGCAACACAGCGCCCAGTAACGGGTCATCGGCAAAGGCATTAAAGCCTTCGAGCGCGGGCACTTGGTTCGTGACCGTGTGGGTGCGGGCGGGTACTGGCAGTAGTTGCGGCATGTTCAATTTCCTGGGCAATTCAATACGCCGACTGAAAATATTCAAAATTTGTAGCTGACACGCGCGGCGAGCGTTGTTTTGTTCGACTTGAAGGTGCTGCCATCTCGCCGTGTCGTGACGAAAAAGTCCGGCCTATTGACTTTCGTGCTAGTCAAGTCCATGCCAAGTACCCAATTGCTGTTGACCGAATAGTCTAGCGACACCCGAACATCCTTCAAATTGATTTGGGAAAAATTGCGAACCCGCTGCACGCCAATGTGCCCCGACAGTTCCAGCTGGGGCGTCAGTCGGTGTTTGCCAATAATACTCAAATAATCGGTTGCTGACGACGCATCACCTCGGTCAAAACAGTCAAACTGCTGCTGCGGATCCTGCACAAAGGGGCAGATTCCACCACTTGTAATACCGCGGTTGTATTTGGTCAATGTGCGTTCATAGCGCACATCAATTGGGCCATAACCAATCTCGACTATCGCCGTACCCGTGTTGAAATTTCGTTTGGCAAAATTCCCATTCTCCACATCGCTTAAATTCAGAGGCGCTTTGTAATGTGCTCCCGGGAAAAATTCATAATAAAATCCTCCACCATAATGGAAAGCATCCGGGTCGCCGTTGCGATAACCCAAGCCCAACAGAGCGAGGCTGCCATTGCCATTTGTAAACGAATCCTTGCTAATCGTCGCAAACTCGGCAAGGCCCGCAAAGCCGGACTCATGTAGCACGTTAACGGTGAAAGATGCCGACGGCTTGAGCCCGGAATCGGTCACGCCGCGACTTGTCCGATTGGTGGTTACACGCGCTTCATAACTGAAATTGAAAGCGTCCGGGGCGGGTGGCGGTGATTGGGCAAAAGCCGGCAGAGTTGATATGCACAGGATAGCAATAAGTTTTTTTTTCATCATGTATTCCGGTTGATTTGACGGATAAGCTAACTACTTAATCAAGGTACCTTCAAATTTCTTCCCTTCGCATCCAGGCGGCACAGTCGATACACGCGTCCATATCTCGGTTTCACCAAACATTTCATTTGCAAGGAAGGCGCGTGCATGGAGTTTTCCTTCTTTCAAGCGCAACTTGCTGTTATAGGTCTTGTTTGTTCGAATATCAAATACCCAGCCTTTGATCCATGCATTGTTTTCAAACTTGCTGTACTCAACGACTTTGCGATTGCAATCCAGCGGAACAGTCCGTTTTGGGTTATCAAGTTGAATATCCCAAACGACTGTTCCGCAAAGAGCAGTAGCAGGTAATCCACGGCCCATCGAACACATTTCCAGGCGGACGATTCCATCGCCTGCGGCCGTTATCCAATTGCCGACGAAGTCTTCTGCGTTTTGCGCCTGTACTGCCGCAGCGGTAAAACCAGCCATAAAAATAATATACCCTATTGATCTTGATACCATTTTGTCTCCAGTGGTTGGGTCAAACCCGTTGTTTTGTGTGATTTCCCCGAAATACCAGCACAGCAAGCACTGCACAAGGCAACATGCCAAATCCTAAAATCAAACTGAAGTTGTGAAGACCGGCGGTGGTCAATAATTCACCCGCAACCGCAGTGCCGATTGCCGCACCCAATAACACAATGACAAACGTGAAGGAGACCAGCGCGCCACGGCCATCCAGTTCAGACAGGTAACCATTCAAATATGGCAGAACCGCATAGAACGCCAAATTCAACAGCAATTGGCTGGTGAAGTAACTGCTGGGGCCGGATGAATTTACAAACCACCATACCGTGACGGCCATCAATGCAACAGAGAAGAGAATAATTTTGACCCGGTGCACAAACAGCTTTGATACTGCTGGTACCGCACTACCAAAAAATCCCAATAGCGACGAAACTGCCAATAATAAACCCACAGTGACCATTGACAACCCAATTTGCTTACCCAGCACACTGGCGACTGCCCACTGAGCTGCTTGAATGGCTGTTACGGTGAACAGGAAAATCCACAACATACCTATGGGCAACCACGGGATTGAATTAACTCGCACAGCAGTGCGGTTCTGCGTAATTGATTTGGAAATGGAAAAGGCAAAGGGAAGTCCCAACACAGTGAAACCGCCAATGATGGGGAACACCCAGTAAGTGAGCGGTTCAATTTCAACCGAAGACAGTCCCAACAACAGACTGCTGTTCAAAACGCCTGCCAAGAGAATCACCAACCCCCAAATGCGCTCAGCCGATGGCCGATGGGCGATAGCGGCGGCCACGCAAACAAACAACATGCCTTCAAAAATACCCGCAAGCCCTCGTGCAACTGACAGTTCTTCCCCCGAGCCGGCCAAGCCACTGAGCACATGCATCAGCACAGCACCAAAGCCACCGATCCACGCCATTTGCCTGCCAAACTTGCCAGCAAAATAAGGGAATATCAAACAGCTAATGACCAGGCCCAATAGCTCAACACCGGCAATCGTGGTCGCCTGTGCCTCGCCAACACCGAGTCGTTCAATCACCACGGAAACTGTGATAGGCGCCAGCGTAACGCCATTGGTGGCGAGCGCGTAGGTCACACCCAGTTTTGCGATATCCCACCCGCTCAAGTCCTGCGTTGCGGCGCGTCCAATACCTTGGGTATTGAGATGTTCTTGTCTCATGTTTTTTTCTTTTATGTCGATCGGATATGTCTATGAAGCCACGGCGATCCGGTCGTGCTTCAAAGGTGCTGCGTTTTTAAGCTCCCAGGATGTGGGCAGGGGTACTGAGTAGTCGCCAGGCTTGACAGCATGCCATCCCATTTTCTTATTGATTTTCGCAATATAATTTTTGAGTGCATGCGCCTCCAGATATACGTCGTGGCGCTGTGATTTGACAAAATTCAATCCACCCGACAAATCTGGCGTGTCCGACGCTATCAACTGGTCAAACTGGGCATGGCTGGGTAATTGTTGAAACTGGGCGTTCAAATAGTTTGCAATCAACCTGGCTTGTGCATCAAACATCTTGAAGGCACTGGAATTGGTTTCAACATATCCCAAGCAGAAGATATTTTTATGTTGGCGGTTAAAGATTGCCAAGTACATGTCCGGGCGGCCGCCTTTCCAGTCAAAAAACGACGTGGCGTATGGCATGCTCCATTTATAGCCCGTGGCAAAGAGAACCAGATCAATCTGCTCGCGGCTGTCGTCCTTGAATACCACATATTTACCGTCAAACTTTTTAATGTCTGGCACCACTTTTATATCACCATGCTGCAGATGGTGTATCAACTGAGTATTCAGTAGGGGGTGAGATTCAAGTAATTTGTGATCTGGTTTTGGAACACCCCAGCGCGTGACGTCGCCACGGATCATTTTGAGCAAGCCGCTGAAAACGGGCCGGATCAGCCAAATGGGTAGTTGCGGGCCTGATTCACCAAACTCATCGGCTGGCACGCCGAAGATGTGCTTGGGAATAAAGTGATAGCCCCGACGCATGCTGATAAAAGCGGCATCTGCCGAGCGGGCCGCATCGCAGCCAATGTCGGCACCAGAGTTACCAACGCCCACCACCAGTACACGTTTGCCCTTGAACTCGTCGGCGCGCTTGTAGGTTACCGAGTGCCTGACTTCACCTGAAAACGCACCGGCGATGGTGGGAATATTAGGGTCCCAATTGTTACCGGTCGCGCACACGACTGCTGCATATGTTTTGGTATCGCCGTTGCTTAGCCTGACGCGCCACTGGCCGGTTTCCAATTTTTCCAGAGACTCAACACCCACCCCAAATTGAATGGCATCATACAAGCCATAGGCTCTGGCAAATGTCTGTACATATGCCAGCACCTGGGAGTTTTTGGGGTAATCGGGAAAGCTTTTGGGCATCGGAAAATCCGAATACCCCGACAAATCGCGTGACGAAATGAAGTGAGCTGATTCGTACATGGGGGTACCCGGATTTTTCAGATCCCATATGCCCCCAACGTCGCTGTGCCGCTCGAATTGATCGTAAGCAATACCGTATTTTTTCAACGCTCGGGCAATACTCAACCCACCCGGGCCTGCTCCCACGATACATACAGATTGTGTGACAGCAGAAGTTTGATCATTTGAATAGGTGGGATGGTTCATATCAACGGGCATATTGGTTGGTGGAACAATTTTGTGACGATGCGTTGCAGGTCACGAGGTCTCAGCGGGACAAACAGGGGTCTTATGAGGCCAATCAGGTGGCCTTTTGGGGCGTTTTCATCAAGTTTTCGCCCTCTTGGTGGTAACCCTGAAGCGTGGTTGAGCGCGGTAATGCGTCAATACCACCCTTGATTGACTCAAGAGGCTTTGCATGTCGGCTGTTTTATTTGATGTCGATGGCGTGGTTTGCACCATCACGATTGACAACCCCAAGAGACGCAACGCAGTAGATGGCGTGACTGCACGCGCATTGAAGGAGGCTTTTTTGCGCTTCGAGGCCGATGCAGATTTGCGGGTGGCGGTTTTGACCGGTGCTGGCGACTGCTTTTGTGCCGGCGCTGATCTAACGAGTCTGGACGATCCACAGCGGCAGCATGAATTTCGGGAAGACGGCGGCGGGGCCGGGCCGATGGGCCCCAGTCGCCTCGCATTGAACAAGCCCCTGATTGCTGCCATTGAGGGCTACGCTGTTGCGGGCGGTTTGGAGCTGGCTTTGCTCGCTGACCTGCGAGTGGCAGCCGACAACGCGGTGTTGGGTGTGTTTTGTCGGCGCTGGGGTGTGCCGCTGATTGATGGCGGCACGGTGCGCTTGCCACGCGTCGTGGGCATGGGCCATGCCATGGGCATGATTTTGACTGGCCGACCCGTGGGCGCGCAGGAGGCCCAATCAATGGGTTTGGTCAACCGGGTGACTGCCGCAGGCCAGGCCTTGCTGTCCGCGCAGAGTCTGGCACGCCAAGTGGCGTCGTTTCCCCAGTTGTGCATGCTGGCCGATCGCCACTCGGCCTATGCACAGTGGGGCATGTCCGTTGGCGATGCGCTTCGTCATGAAGGCAAAAACGGGCTGCCCGCATTGCATGCCGAAGGCGTGGGAGGCGCCCGGCAGTTTGCAGGTGGAGCGGGCCGACACGGCCAGTTCGCTGACTGAATAAAAAAGCCCCGGGTTTTGCAACCCGGGGCTCAAAACCACCTGACATGGCCGAGGAGAACTCACGTGTATGAGCTAAAGCACTATGATTTTTATAGCTGCTTGAGCAGTATTTCTCTGGGCGAATGGGCAATATGACGATAAATTCAGGCTAAGGCACGTTCAGAATCGTTTTCCCGTCTTTGTCTTGTACAAAGCCACGATCACGTAACGACTGCAGGTAACGCTGGTGGCCCTGCTCCCCCTTTTTTCTTAACAACGGAATCACGCGCAGCAGCAGGTTGGGGTTGAGCATCGACAGCCTGACCGTCCAGGATTCACTTAAGCGGGGATAGCGCTCCAGGCGCGGATCGTCCAGCATACGTACAACTTGACGCGCCACGTCTTCAGGCTGCTGAGGGGGGTCCATGAACTGCAAGGTGTTGCCGCCCTCCATCGCCTCACGCATCAACATTGGCGTTTCTGTGGCTGAAGGCAGCACGCTACCCACGTGAATTCCCAAGCGTTCACCATCCAGACCCAGGCAGAGCATGGCACCGCGAAGGCCAAACTTTGAGGCCGAGTAAATCGTAGTCTCGGGCAGTGGAAATATCCCGCCCAACGAGACCGTGCTGATGATGCGGCCATCTCCCGAGCGGCGCAGCAGCGGCATCAACAAGCGCGTGACCACCAGTGGTGAAATCAGGTTGATGTCCATCTCATCCACAATGCTGTCGACACTGCGCTCCTCAAACCGTTCGGTATTGGTGATGGCGGCGTTGTTCACCAGAATATCCAGGCGGCCTGTTGAGGATTCAACGAACTTGACCAGTTGCTCAACCGAATTTCGCTCGGTCAAGTCCGCCTGAAACCAGGAGGTCAATGGCCCGAAGTCACGGCAAGCCCGAATCAGCCGCGGCTCATCGATGTCCACCAAAATGCAGTGAATGTGTCGTTGGATGAACTGCTGGCAGATTGCGCGCCCAATACCGCCAGCCCCACCCGTGATAACAGCGACGCGACCCGCAAAATCCGACTTGCTGTTTTTTGACTTTGAATGGCGCTGAAGCACGACATTTGGTGCCAGAACACTGTTGGTGTGATTGGTCATTCAGATCGCTTGGTTACTTGAATAATTGAATAGCACGACTACCTGAGTTGAATCCAGATAGATTTTGATTGTGTGTACTGGTCATGAGCGGCCAGGCCCTTATCTTTTCCTCCAAACCCAGATTCCTTGTATCCGCCAAATGGCACCGCAAAGTCGCCTTCTGAATAACAGTTGACCGAAACAGTACCCACGCGCAATGATCTGGCAACACGGTGCGCTGCATTCAAATCATTGGTATACAACGATGCAGCCAACCCGTAAGCGGTATCGTTGGCTATCTGGATGGCTTCCTGAGTATCCTTGAACGTTAAAACAGACAAAACTGGCCCGAATATCTCATCGCGCGCGATTTTCATTGTGTTTTTGACATTGTCAAATATGGTGGGCTCCACAAAATAACCTCCGCTCTCTGCATACAGCCGCTGACCGCCGTAAGCTAGCGTAGCGCCGTCCTGTTTGCCAGATTTGATGTATGACATCACTTTGGCCAAGTGTTCTTTTTCAATTAATGCACCAACCCGCGTGCTGGAGGCCAAGGGGTCTCCTACCGGCCAGGCTTGGAAGGCTGTTTTCAGCTCACTCAGCAATTGGTCTTTAACGGACTCATGCACCAGCAGGCGCGACCCGGCCGAACAGTTTTCACCTTGGCAAAACAGGATTCCAGTGGTAATGCCTTCAATAGCGTGCCGGAAGTCGACCACGTCATTCAACACAATTACGGGGCTTTTGCCGCCGCACTCCAGAACAATCCGCTTCATGTTGGAGTCGGCTGCGTATTTCAGGAAATACCTGCCCACCTCACCCGACCCTGTGAAGCTGACGCAGTCCACACCGGCGTGCATGCCAATGGCTCGACCTGCCGTGGGCCCCATGCCTGACACTACATTGAAAACCCCGTCTGGGATACCTGCTTCTGAAGCAAGCGATGCCAGCCGTATGAGAGACAGTGAGGTCTGTTCAGCGGGTTTCAGGATGATTGAATTCCCACCCGCCAATGCGGGTGCGAACTTCCACGCTGCCATAAAAAGCGGGAAATTCCACGGAATTACCGCACCCACCACGCCGATGGGTTCACGCACGATCATCGAGACCACGTCGCGCGGTGCGGGAGAAATCTGGTCGTAGATTTTGTCCGTGGCCTCGGCGTGCCACCGCAAGGTCTCAATGGCATCGGGTAAGTCGACACCCATCGAATCGCGAATGGGTTTGCCGCAATCCAGCGTTTCGATCAGTGCCAACTCGGCACTGTGTTTTTCGATCAACTCCGCAAAACGAAGCAGTATTTTTTTTCGCTCGCGCGGGGGCATGCCAGACCATGATGCTTTGTCGAACACCTGTCTGGCGGCCTGTACGGCGCAATCGACATCTGGCGCTTGCCCGCTAGACACATGGGCAAGGTGTTTTCCAGTTGCCGGGTTGCTGGTTTCAAAGGTTTCCCCGGAAATCGCATCAACATACTGACCATTGATGAATGCACGGGTCTCAAAGCGAAGCAGCGATGCGGCATGATGAAAATCCGCTGGTTTTTCCATGGCATGTGGCATCACCGCATGTTTCCAAAGTGATTTCCGCGTGTGCCCATGCGGTAAGCGGACAAGGTCTCAGAGGAAACACCAATACATCGCCGCACGACATCTGCATAACTGGTGGCGATGCAATCGTATCCCCCGTAGTAGCCGCGGCTACACAGCAGAAGATGCGCGGCACGTAGCCGGTACGCCGGTACCGCTGGGAGCAGGTGGTGCTCCAGATGCCAGTGCACATGATTGGGTGCAAACAGCAACCGCTCCATCCAGTTGGCATGCGTGGTGCGCGTATTCAAACGTGCGTCCTTGCTGAAATGGTCTTGTATTGCTCCATGCTCACCCATGACCCGCAAGCGCATCAATGCCGGTAGAACGAAAATCTGGCCCAACCACCACAGGCCGTACAGCGACGCATTTCCGCTTGCCCACAACACGGCAATAAGGCCTACATGCATCACCAAAAACGGGAGCTGCGCACGCCAGGTGAAGCCTTTGATCTGTCCCAGCAAATCCAACACCCCTGTACGGCCGGAAAAGTCGCGTGCAAACTTGCGCAGCAAACTTACCCGCGTAGTCGGATATCCAGCAACGAAACGCAAGTCAGGGTCATCTGTCGTGCCTGCATGGCGGTGGTGGCTCAGATGCCCCTTGCGGTACGTATCAATGGGTACATTGGGCAAAGCGCCCAGCAGCCATTTGCCCACCCATTGATTCAGTGCGCGCGTAGCAAACAAGGTGCTGTGCGCCGCGTCGTGCGTCAACACCGCCAACCCCAGCGAACGACCTGCCAGTATCAGCACGGCAGCGGTAAATGAAAGCGGGTGCGCAACCCATGCCGCCAACACGAAAGCGCCAGCAATCAAGCCCCAGTTCACCACAACGGCGCGCCATGCCAGCGCATTGCTGGTTTTGCTTAAGGCCTGCCGCTCGTCGGCGGTTAGTGGCAAGGCTGAATAGTTCATCTGCCGGTCTCCTGTAAATATACGGACAAATTGTGTCTCCCGGTCGCCGTGAAGGCGAGGTCCCAGGGGGACAAAAGGGGGGCTTTAACGGCCAGTCAACTGGCCACTTGAGTTGCTCACTCGCGCCTCACATCGGTTGGCAATACCCCGGACCAGCGCTTGAAGGCTCTGCGGAAATTGCGCTCATCACTGAAGCCGACAGCGCCGGCCACGTCGGATATCGACCGACCGGCCCGCCGCAACAAATCAAGACTTGCCTCATATCGAAGCCTGTCAACAATGCCTTGATAAGTGAGGTTCAAATTGGCCAGCCGCCTGCGCAAGGTTCTTGCGCTCACATTAAAAGTCGTGGCCATTTCCGAAAAGTCTGGCACTGCATCCAGCCGGGTGCGGACGTAGGCGCTGATAGTTTCCTCCAGGTCAAACCGCTCTTGACCCGGAATCATCAGCAACTCGAACTGCTGCTGCAGGTGCTCGCTCATCAAGGGGTCGTAGCTGGGCAAGACCCTTTCAAACCAGTCGGGGTTGCTGAAGATTCGGCTGACTGGCTTGCCAAAAACCACCGGGCAACCAAAAAATGCTCGATATTCCCGAGCGTAAGCGGGCGATTCGTACGCCAACTCAATCCGCACCGGCTTGTAGCCAACCCCTATCAAATTTCTAACCAGGGAAACGCCACTGGCTAGTATTTCCTCGGTCAGGAATGGCTCCAACTCAGGGTCAAAGAACCTGGGACGCAGTTCATGCATCAGCAGACCCTGTTCGTGGCTTTGCAAGTTAATAACCAGGCTACCAGCGTCGCGCTGATGTAGCGTCAGATAGGTAAATGCATCCCCCAGCGTTCTGCAGGTCAGCATGCCCAGACCAGGCAGTCCAAAACTGACGAAAGTCTGCCGAGCACCGCACGCAAGTCCCATCGCTGGATCGTCAAGCAGCCGCATCGCACGCCGGATGACGGTACTGGTTTGCCGGTACGACACGCGCACGTCGGTTGATTTCAGGTCGTCCACCGAAAAACCCATCCCGGCGCAAACCCGCTGCGGCTCATGTCCACGGGAAATCAACAGATGCACCACGCTACGAATGACGTTTGCAGGCACATCGGCCAGGGTTTTTTGTGGGTCTGGGTTGGTCTTCATCAAGATGTTCAGGAAAGCAATTGAACGAAGAATACTTCAAGCACGAAATCGGCCACCAGCCCATAGATTCATTGCTTAAGCAGCTATTGAATATGTAGCAAAACTCAACGAGTTTGCGCCTTCCCCTTCTGGGCCTTCCGGGGAAAGGCGGGTATGGGATACGAGCGCTACGACGGTTTGCCAACGTGTTCCCTCAAGCCCATCCCAACCTTCTTTCGAAAGGGAATGGATCACGATACGTTCAGTATGATACTATAAATACTCATTAATAATAAAATGAGTATCTTAATGATCTTTTTAATCGAAGAGCTAGAAGCCGCCCGCAAAGCCGCCGACATGAACCAGCAGCAACTGGCCACCCGCGCGGGCTTGAGTCGCATGACGGTGCAGCGCACCGAAGCCGGCCAGATCGACCCGCGCCTGTCGTCGGTGGTGGCGATGGCCAAAACGCTGGGCATGGACCTGATGCTGGTGCCCACGGCGCTGCGGCCTGAGCTGGAATCGTTTGTGCGATCCGGGGGGCGCTTTTTGGGGCAGCCTGCGGGCAGTGGCGCACCGCTGTCCATTGCACAAACTTTGCTCAAGCCGACCAAACCGACCAAGCCAAGAGCCGCATGAGCACCGACATCCGCTACCTGCGCCTGTCGCTGCACCTGCCGGGTGGCGGCAAGCGCGGCATTGGTTACCTGTCGCGCTACGGAGACATCTTGCGCGCTTCGTTCGATGCCGATTACATCGCCGACCCCCAGCGGCCCACCCTCACGCTGGCGCTGCGCGGTGCCACCGAGGCCGATACCCGAGCTATTCTGGGCGCTGCGCGCGATGTGCGGCTGTCGCGCAGCGATGGCCATTGGCCCAGCTACTTTCAAAACCTGCTGCCCGAGGGCCACAACCGCGACCGCCTGGCGCTGGAGCGGCGCTGCAGCCCCGACGACGAATTCGAGCTGCTGGCCGCTGCGGGCCATGACCTGATGGGTGCCATCGAAGTTGAGCCCGTGCCCCCGCGCGAAGGCATACCCGACACAGTGCGCCACTGGCATACCGCGCTGGGCCTGGACGTGCTGGAGCTCGGTTTTGTGGAGTCTCCGGTAGAAGACGCCGCCGCGCTGCCCGGTGTGGTGACCAAGTTTTCAGCCGTGCAAGATGGCCGGCGTTACGTGGTGCGCCGTCACGGGCTGGCCGGCTCCTTCATCCTCAAACTGCCATCGACCCGCCACCCCGATCTGGTGGCCAACGAAGCGGCTGGCTACCGCCTGTGCGCGGCGCTGGGGCTGGATTGCGCGCAGGCGCACGTCATTGCGCGTGCTGACGCGGACTTGCCCGAAGCGCTGCCGTTTGACGAGATATTGGCGGTGCAGCGGTTTGACCGGGGGCCCACGACAAGCGAGCGCCGCGCCGGGCCGCCCCAAGCAAGCTCAGCCCCCACGGGGGGCAGCGTCGTACACGAAGTGACAAGCGTGGGGGCACGTATCCACGAGCGCCGCGCCGGGCCGCCCCAAGCAAGCTCAGCCCCCACGGGGGGCAGCGTCGTACACGAAGTGACAAGCGTGGGGGCACGTATCCATATGGAGGAATTCGCCCAGGTGCTGCAATACGAGCCCAATCGCAAATACGGCCAGGGCCTGATGGTCGACTACCCCGCCATGCTGCGCGTGCTCGACCAACTGTCCAGCCGCCCCGCGCAAGACGTACAGGAGTTCGTCAAGCGCTTCGTGGCGTTTATCTTGATGGGCAACGTCGACGCCCACCTGAAAAACTGGGCACTGATCTACCCCAACGGCACCACCCCCCGCCTGGCCCCGCTGTACGACCCCGTCTGCGTGACCGCCTTGTTTGAAAGCGTGCCCCCCAGCGACTACGCCATCAACCGCACCGTAGACGCCACCCTCAGAGCCTTTGATCTGCACCAATTGGAAGCCCTGCTCAAAGCAGCCCGCCTGCAGCGCATCAGCCGCCTGCTGGGCATTGCCAAACAGACGGTGAAACTGGCGCAGGCTAACTGGCCCGCTGTGCTTGAAAGTGCGCCGCCCAGTGTGAAGAGGGCAGTGATGGAGCGGCTGGGTGGTGGGGTTGCATTGGCTTGAGAAGCTGTTATGAAGCAAGGTTTATGAGTAAAACAGGCCATCAGCCCAGGGATTGCTTGCTCAAGCAGCTATTAAATATGTAGCGTGAGAAACTCAGTCAGATGAAAACCACGCATACCCGCGACTGGATCAACCACCTCATGCCCGACCCGGGCATTGAGCGGATTGAAGCCTTTTTCCGTGGCAACGCCTACGGTTTGCATCGCCACGACACCTACGCTGTGGGCATCACGCTCAGTGGGGTACAAACCTTCAACTACCGGCGCGGCATGCGCGCCAGCCTGCCGGGCAACACCATGGTGCTGCATCCTGACGAACTGCACGACGGGCAGGCCGGAACGCCCGACGGCTTCGCCTACCGCATGGCCTACGTCAGCCCGGCATGGCTGCAACAGGCACTGGGCGGTTGTGCATTGCCGTTCATTGAAGGCGGCGTTTCCAGCCACCCAATGCTGCGCGCAGCAGCAGTGGGCTTGCTCAATAAAGCTGAGACGGACCCTGCAGACGGCCTGGCCGCCGTCGATGGACTGGTCGATCTGGCCACCGCGCTGGTGGTCGCTTCCGGTGGACGGGCGCACCATGCGGGCGACTTTCATGCGGCGCAAAGGGCACGCGACTGCATCCTGGATAGCCTGCCTGGTGCGGTGACGTTGAACCAACTGGAGTCGGCCAGTGGTCGGGATCGCTGGAGCCTGTCCCGCGATTTCAGGGCATTTTTCGGAACCAGCCCTTACCGCTACCTGACCCTGCGCCGATTGGACTTGGCCAAACGGCTGATGCTGCAAGGCCAAGCGCTGGCCGATTGCGCAGTCGCCGCCGGGTTTGCCGACCAGAGCCATATGACGCGGCAGTTTGTGCAGGCTTTCGGCTTGCCGCCAGCTCGGTGGTTACGGGCGCTACATGGCAGCACGTCGATTTCGGCCCGCACAATCGTTCAAGACGCCGGCTGATCCCAGAATTTCCATTAGGGTTTGGATAGACAACGGATGCAGTTGCGAGTCAGTTTTGGCCCGACTGAGGAGCTCATGGCCTGCGCCATGGGCGACGAAGAGGGGCAAAAATGGCCGCAAATGCGCCGTTGGAATCCAAACAGCACCGAAGGTGCGCCTAATGGAAAATCTGGGCTGATTCGACACCTATCCTGACGCTCCCACCCACTGATATTCACAGGAGCGTAAATTGAACACCAATCCCCCCATCCCAATAGCCAAGCATGTAGCCATCAACTTGGGTGAAAAACTCCAACTGATCAGCGACCACTGGAAGCCCCGCCTTGTCGCGGAAATGAATGACTACCAGTTCAAGCTGGTCAAGATTCAAGGCGACTTTATCTGGCACGACCACCCGCAAACCGATGAGACTTTCATCGTGATGGCAGGCGTGCTGAGAATCGATCTGCGCGACGGCTGCGTGCATGTGAAGCCCGGCGAAATGTACGTGGTGCCCAAAGGTGTTGAGCACAAAACGTACGCAGAAAATGAAGTCCAGATGTTGCTGATCGAACCACGTGGCACCTTGAACACCGGTAACACCACCGACGGCAGAACCGCACCGAACGACGTGTGGCTGTAACTCAAAAAGCGAGCCCGGAAACACTCCCGATGATTGACAACACCAACCTTCATGAACCAGCGCCCCTGGCGGCATTGATGCAAGACACCCAGCGCATCGGTTTCGGCATGGCCAGCGAGCCTTTGGTGGGGGCGCTGCTGCGCACACTGGCCGCCGCCAAACCTGGCGGGCGGTTTCTGGAACTGGGCACCGGTACCGGTTTGTCCACCGCCTGGCTGCTGCAGGGTATGGACGGCAACGCTACGCTGCTGACGGTGGACAACGACCCGGCAGCCCTGGCGGTGGCCAAAAGTCACATGGGTGAAGACCTTCGTTTAAAACTGGTTTGCGAAGACGGCGATGCATTTGTCCAGCGCCTGTTCGCCACCGGCGAGCGGTTTGACTTCATATTCGCCGACACCTGGTCGGGCAAGTACCGCCTGCTCAACGAAACCCTGAGTCTACTCAAGCCCCACGGCTTGTACGTGATCGACGACATGCTGCCCCAAACCAACTGGCCTGACGATCATCCGGCCAAAGTGGCGGCGCTGCTGGCAGCTCTGGACGTGCGAGAGGATTTGTTTGTGGTGAAACAAGGCTGGTCGTGTGGCGTGGTCATCTGTACCAAACGGCCTGTGCACCAAACGGCGTGAGGTTTTATAGGTAAACAGGCCACCAGCCCACGAATTACTTGCTCGAGTAGCTATTAAAATTATAGCTATAAATCTTCTGATGCAACGCTCAAACAAATCGACACGCACCGCATCACTTGCGTGGCGGTGGCACCGGATACCGAGCAAACGCCGCAGCCACCGCTGCATCAATAGACCCCTGCAAGTCGGCCAGCTCTTTGCGCGTCACATCGTCGTCGATCACCACGCCTTCCCACACCAGTTGCTTGCGCGCCGCGTCGATGATGTCGATGTTCAAGGTGCCTTCCTTGTAGTTGGAGACCACGGTCTGGTCAACATACATGGGCCACGGTGCGTACAGACCACCGCGGCAGCCGTAGTAGCCGCCGCCATAAAACCCCACGCCAAAGGCCGGTTGCACCAGCACGGGCATGGTGGAACCATGGATTTTGTCGACGATGGAGGCGTTGAAGTTCACCAGCAGTTGCGGCGCGCTGGCCACCAATTGCAGGCCTCGTGCTTCCAACTGGCGCTGGGTGGCGGCTTTGAGCTGTTGTGAGACCAGCGTCTGGAAACCGCTGCGGTTAGTGCCCAGGGGGTTGACAAAGGCGAAGGTCTGGTAGGGCGCAAAGTTGGCGTAAGGGTCAGACGCGACCCGCACGTAGGGCGTATTGGCGCAGCCGCTAAGAAGCAGCACGCAGGCCGCGGCTGTCAGGGCCAGCCAGGTTTTCAAGTGGTGGGTTTTCATGGTGAAGGTTTTCCGTGAGGTGCGGGGAGACGGTTGTAGCAATGCACAACGGCCAGGTCTGTGCGCTGGCGCACCCAAGGTCAGGTTTGATCAACTTACAGCGTTTCGGGCCGCCAGCACAGAGATTTACTGCTCAAGCAGCTACTTTTTTTATAGCGTAACTCTGGCCCTAAGCAGTAGCCTGCGCAGCCCGGCGCTCTAGTTGCGCCAACACCTTGAAGCAGCCCCACACGCCCACCACGCCAAACAGCACCACGCCCAGGCTGTAGCCGACCAGCACGCCCTTGGCGCCGTAAAAGTGGCCACCCAGCCAGATGAAGGGCACCACGCCCAGGGTGGCGCGGCCCCAGTTCAGCACGGTGGAATACAGCACAAAGCCCAGGTTGTTGAAGGCTGCGTTGGCCACAAATACCGCGCCATTGAAAACAAAGCTGCCCGCCACAAACACACAAAAGAAAACGATCAGCTCACGCCCCTGGCCCGCAGCACCAAACGCATCGGCAATCAGGCCGCTGAACAGCGCCAGCAGCAGCCACGTCACCAGCACATAAACCACCACCACCTTCAGGCTGTCGCGCATGGTGCTGCGCAGGCGGTCGTGGCGCTGGGCACCCAGGTTTTGGCCGAGGATGGGGCCTACCGACGCCGACAGGGCAAACAGCGCGGCAAACGCCACCGGAATGATGCGCCCCACCACCGCCCAGCCGGCCACCGCGTCGTCGCCAAACGGCGCAATCGCCGTGGTGACGAAGGCGTTGCCCACGGGGTTGGCAATTTGCGTCAATACCGAGGGCAAGCCGATGGCGAAAAATGGCCGGAAGGTTTGCTGCAACGTGGCTTGGTCGGGCCAGACCAGCAGCTTGTGTACCCGCAGCAGGCCATACGCACCCATGCCCACCATCACAAACCGGGCCAAAAACGTGGCCACCGCAGCCCCGTCAAGCCCCCAACCCAAGCCGAAGATCAGCAGCGGATCAAGCACTGCTGTGGCCGCACCCGCGCCCAGCGTGACATACATCGCGCGCCGCCCGTCGCCCAGTGCACGCAGCAGCGCGCCCATGCAAATGCCCGCACCCAGCAGCGGGGCCGACGGCAGCACGATGTGCGTAAAGCGCAGCGCCAGCTCGGCTGTCATACCGGTGGCACCCAGCACCCGCAACAGCGCGGGCAGAAACGGGTAGGTCACTGCAGCGGCCAGGGCCATGCTGGCCACCATCCACACCATTGATGCACCGGCCAGCCGCTGGGCGGCAGCCCGGTCGCCACGACCCAGTGCGCGCGAGGTCAGGGCGCTGACCGCAATCGACAATCCAATGCCCAGCGACAACACAAAAAACAGCAGCGTGCCCGCGTAGCCCAGCGCAGCGGCCAGCTCTTTTTGGCCGAGCAGCGAGATGTAAAACAGGTTGAGCAGGTCTACTGCAAAGATGGCAATCAGCCCGACGGAGCCAGCCGCCGTCATGTTCAACACATGGCGCAGCGTGGAGCCGGTGACGAATTTCCCGGCGGTGGGTGTGGCCTCAGGCAGAGGGGGCGGCTCAGTCACGTGGCGCGTTTTGTGATGTGGGGGTGAGACATTGTCTGCCCGGCATGCCGGGCCGTTTTGACGGGCACCAGATAACCGGGCGGCCAGCACCCGCTTTCCCTATAAAACTGCCCCGAAAACGCAGCCCAGTGAAATTTACGGGCTGGGACTTTCCCTAGCCACCGATCTCGTTTGACCGAGATTTTTATCCGTAAGGAAAAAGTCAGTTTTCTTGTTTTTCCAATGAAGGCAGGTCTGCACAAGCAGCCCACAGCGGTCATTTTTCACACTTGACCCCATTTTCGCTAATGTCTTTTCGGCCATTGCGGCTTGCACACGCCGTTTCTAGAATCCGCCGGAAATCCACTTCGGGGCGTGCACATGGTCTGGTACGTGATTCTCAAAGCGCTGGCGGAACTGGCACTGATGGCGCTGGTGGGACGGTTCGTGGTGGGCTTGTTGGCTGGTGCCAACCACGAGCGCAATGTGTTCTGGCAAATCCTGGATGTGATTGCCCGCCCACCGCTGAAGCTTGCGCGCTGGATTTCTCCCAAAGTGGTGCTGGACCGCCACATTCCGCTGGCCGCTATTCTGCTGACCGTTTTGGTCTGGCTGATTGCCTTGCAGGCCAAGATTTCGTTTTGCGTACAGGCCGGCATGGCCCAGTGCCGATAGCGCGTGTGCGCCAACGCCCCTCAATCACAACCCACAACTTCAAAGACCACCATGCGTGACGCCGCTGCCCCTGCTTCTCTGTTCAAGGAATCAGTAACCCAGTCGGCGCAGGCCGCGACGGAGCCCGGCGCGCTGCAGCGCTGGAGCGTGCGCCAGCAGGTGCGGTGGTGGAACCTGCTGGGGCAGCCGCGCCGCACGGCGCAGGTGCTTGAAGATGTGGTGCGACGCTTTCCCTTGTGGGGCGATGGTGTGGAAGGGCTGGCGTTTGCAATGGCTGGCAATGGCCGCCAGCCGCAGGCCATTGCACTGCTGCAAACGCTGGTGGCCCGCGAACCCCAGCGAGCCAACGCCTGGTTCAACCTGGGTTATCTGCTGCAGCAACAGGGCTCGTCGACGCAGGCCGACAACGACTCGGGTGCTGTCTTCGCCTTGCGCCGCGCCACCGAAATCGACCCGCAAAACGACCGTGCCTGGTATGGGCTGGCGCTGGAGTTGATTGCCCAAGGGCAGTTGCAAGACGCGTTGCCCTGCCTGAAGGCCTGCACCCGCATTCAGCCCATGAGCCCCTATGCCTGGTACCAGCTGGGCCGCACGCACCACGAGCTGGGCCTGCATGACGAAGCCCGCAAGGTGCTGGCCCATTTAAAGACTTTTGATCCCAAAGTATCGGCTCAGTTACAGCGTGAGTTGCAGGTGACTGCCCGCGTAGTGGCCGCCGACTAGCACCGAATTAAAAAGAGAACGCCCAGCGAAGGCATGCCCCACCCCCGTGTGGATTGACGAAAAACCCTAGGAGACAAACGATGAACGTATCTGAACGCCGGGAGCAATACTGGCGAAAAAACCTGCAGCTCACCGGCATCCTGTTGGCGATCTGGTTTGTGGTGACTTTTGTGGTCGGCTTTCTGGCCCGCGACCTGACCTTTACCTTTCTGGGTTGGCCCTTTTCATTCTGGGTCGCCTCGCAAGGCTCATTGGTGGTGTACATGCTCATCATCTGGTACTACGCCCGGGTGATGAACCGCATGGACACCGAGTACGGCGTTGCTGAGGGAGAAGACTGATGTTTGACACCACCTCTTCCTCGCGCGAGTTTTCGCGCCAACTCAACAAGGTTTACAGCTGGTACATCGGCGGCTTCGTGATCTTCCTGCTGGTCATCGGCTCGCTGGAATTCATGGGCATGCCTCGCCAATGGATTGGCTACGCCTTCCTGGCGGCCACCGTGCTGCTGTACGCGGGCATCGGTTTCATGAGCCGCACCAGCGATGCCGCGGAATACTACGTGGCGGGCCGACGGGTGCCGGCCATGTACAACGGCATGGCCACCGGCTCTGACTGGATGTCAGCTGCCTCGTTCATTGGCATGGCGGGCACGCTGTACCTCACAGGCTACGGCGGGCTGGCGTTCATCATGGGCTGGACCGGCGGCTACTGCCTGGTGGCGCTGCTGCTGGCACCTTATCTGCGCAAGTTCGGGCAGTTCACCATTCCAGACTTTCTGGGTGCACGCTACGGCGGCAACCTGCCGCGTTTTGTGGGCATTCTGGCAGCCATTGCGGTGTCGTTCGTGTATGTGGTGGCGCAGATTTATGGCGTGGGCCTGATCACGGCACGCCTGTCCGGCGTGGATTTTCTGGTCGGTGTGTTCATTGGTCTGGGTGGCATTCTGGTTTGCTCCTTCCTCGGTGGCATGCGCGCCGTGACGTGGACGCAGGTGGCGCAATACATCATCCTGATCATTGCCTACCTGATTCCGGTGGCCTGGCTGTCGATCAAGCACACGGGTATCCCGATTCCGCAGGCGATTTACGGGTTCCAGTTGCAGAAGGTGACCGAGCGTGAAAAGCAGCTGACCAACGATCCGAAAGAGCTGGAAGTGCGCGAGATCTTCAAGCAGCGTTCCGCCGAACAGGAAGCCAAGCTCAAGGACGTGCCTGCCGCCATGGCTGCCGACAAGGCCGCGGCCGAGAAAAAAGTGGCTGACCTGAAAGCCGCCAACGCCCCGGTAGGCGACATCAAGAAAGCAGAAGCCGCGCTGGCCGCATTGCCCAAAACCGAGGCAGCGGCGCGTGAGGCTTACACCGCGGCCAAAGCGGGCAACGACACCCGGGCTCGACCGCTGGGTGGTATGCCAGCCCATGCCACGCCGTTCCCGGGTGCCACGGAAGAAGCCCGCGACATTGCGCGCAAAAACTTCCTGGCGCTGGTGTTTTGCTTGATGGTGGGAACGGCTGCGCTGCCGCACATCCTGATGCGCTACTACACCACGCCGTCGGTGCGGCAGGCGCGTCAATCGGTGGCTTGGTCCTTGTTCTTTATCTGCTTGTTGTATCTGACCGCGCCGGCCTTGGCGGTGCTGGTGAAGTACGAGATTTTCAACGTGCTGGTGGGAACGCCGTTTGACAAGCTACCGGCCTGGGTTTCGGGCTGGGCAGCGGTCGATCCGACCTTGCTGTCTGTCTCGGATGTCAACAAAGACGGCTTGCTGCAACTGGGTGAAATCCGTATTGGTGCCGACATCATTGTGCTGGCCACGCCGGAGATTGCCGGGCTGCCGTATGTGATCTCCGGCCTGGTGGCAGCGGGCGGTCTGGCGGCCGCTTTGTCAACCGCAGACGGCTTGCTGCTCACCATTGCCAACGCGCTGTCACACGACCTGTACTACAAGATGATTGACCCCAACGCCTCGGCGGCCCGTCGGGTCACAGTGTCCAAAATCCTGCTGCTGGTGGTCGCTCTGCTGGCCGCCTGGGTCGCCTCGCTGAAGATTGCAGATATTTTGTTCCTGGTATCGGCGGCCTTCTCGTTGGCGGCGGCCAGTTTCTTCCCGGCCCTGGTGCTGGGAATATTCTGGAAGCGCGCCAACAAATGGGGCTGTGTCACCGGCATGGTCACCGGCTTCATGGTCACCGGCTACTACATGGTGATGACCCAGCCGTGGCTGCGCCGGGTGTTTGAAATCACCACCCCGGTCAAAGAAGCGATCTGGTGGGACATCCAACCGATCGCCGCCGGTGTGTTCGGTGTACCCGCAGGTTTTGCCGTGCTGGTGATCGTGAGCCTGCTCACCAAGGCCCCCGGCAAAGAGGTGCAAGACCTGGTGGAGCATGTGCGCTACCCGAACCTGGCCATGGCCAAGTAAAAGACCTGCGCTGGATTTAGAGCTTCTTTAGCGCATGACCCCGGCACGCTTTGGTGTGCCGGGGTTTTTTATGCTGGTCATCAAATTCGGCTAATGTCACGCCCTGTTTTCAACTTGAAGGAGTTTTCCCATGGCAATGGACGTGATCGACTACAAAATCATCGGCAGCGAAATGCAGTTCGTCGAAGTGGAGCTGGACCCCAATGAAGCCGCCATCGGTGAGGCGGGCAGCCTGATGTACATGGAAGACGGCATCAGCATGGACACCGTGTTTGGTGATGGCGGGGAACAAAAAGGCGGTTTTTTCGGCAAACTGATGGGGGCCGGCAAGCGACTCGTTACCGGCGAGTCGCTGTTCACCACCGTCTACACCAACCAGGGCCGGGGCAAAAAGAAGGTGGCGTTTGCGGCACCGTACCCGGGGAAAATTCTGCCCATGGATTTGAAGGCGCTGGGCGGCACCTTGATTTGCCAGAAAGACGCCTTTTTGTGCGCAGCACGTGGCGTGTCGCTGGGCATTGCGTTTCAGCGCAAGATTGGCGTGGGCTTTTTCGGCGGCGAGGGCTTCATCATGCAAAAGCTGGACGGTGATGGCCTGGCCTTTGTGCACGCCGGTGGCACCGTGGTCAAGCGCGATCTGGCCGCGGGCGAGCTGCTGCGGGTCGACACCGGCTGCGTGGTGGCCTACACAGCCAACACCAACTTCGACATTGAATACGTGGGCAAGATCAAAACCGCGCTGTTCGGCGGCGAAGGCCTGTTTTTCGCCAAGCTGTCGGGCCCTGGCACGGTCTGGCTGCAAAGCCTGCCGTTCAGCCGCCTGGCCAGCCGGGTGTTTGCAGCGGCACCGCAAAACGGTGGCGGCAAGGAAGAAGGCAGCATCTTGACGGCCGGTGCTGCCGGGCTGGGCCTGGGTAGCTTGGGTGGGATTTTCTCGGGCGACAACGACTAGACAAATGCCAACCCGTGGTAGGCGCTCCGTGCACACCCCAAAGACGAACCCCACCGGAAGGTGGGGTTTTTTTATGACGTTTGAGGCCGCTAGCCCATGTAAATACTGCTCAAACAGCTATCAATAATATAGCATCAAACCGTTCAAGCTGCGTGCCACACCACCGGCTTGCGGGTCTTGCCCCAGGTTTCGAAAAAGTCGCCGTAGTGTTTTTCCACCACGTTGCGTTTGATTTTCAAGGTAGGCGTGACGAAGCCGGACTCCACTGTCCACTGCTCGGGCACCACCGCCACAAAGTCCAGCCGCTCGTGCGGGTCCAGGGTTTCATTGACGACTTTCAGGTGCTCGGCCAGCTCGGTTTCAAAGGCTTTGCGCGCATCGCCCGCTTTCAGTGCATCCCACTGGCCCATGGGCAACATGGCCAGGGCAAACGGCTGCGGGAAGGCCACGCCAGATACCATCACGGCTTCAATCTTGGTGAACGCGCCCAGCTTGGTTTCAATCGGCGCGGGCGAGACGTATTTGCCTTTGCTGGTTTTGAACTGCTCTTTGGCGCGGCCCACAATTTTCAGGCGACCCGCCTCGTCAAACGCACCCAGGTCGCCGGTTTTCAGCCAGCCGTCATCGGTCATGGTCTCCTTGGTTTTTTCGGGCTCTTTGTAATAACCCTGCATGTGGGCCGCGCCGCGTGTGAGCACCTCGCCGGTGTCTGATAGTTTCACTTCGCAGCAGCTCGAGGCACTGCCCACATAGCCCACACGCGATTGGCCGGGCATGTTGGAGGTGCACACTGCAAACTGCTCGGTCATGCCGTAGCCCTCCAGCAGCTCCAGGCCCAGCTTGCGATACCAGGCCATCACTTCCGGGGGCAGTGGTGCGGCACCGGTGCCGGCAATGCGCACCGAATCCAGGCCCAACTGCTTCAAGATTTTCTTTTTGACGATGCCGCCCAAAATAGGAATGCTCATCAGGCGGTTGAGTTTTTGTGGCGGCACCTTGGCCAGCACGCCCTGCTGGAACTTGACCCACAGGCGCGGTACCGAGAAAAACACCGTGGGCCGGGCGCGCTGCAAGTCCGCCAGAAAGGTGTCCAGACTTTCCGCAAAGTACACGTGCATGCCGTGGTACAGCGCCTGACCTTCCACCAGCGCGCGCTCTGCCACGTGGGCCAGCGGCAGGTAGGACAGCATACGGTCGTTGCGGGTGGCACCAGTGAACGCAATCAGGGCTTTGGCCGTGTGCGTGAATGAACCAAAACCGTGCACTGCGCCCTTGGGCATGCCAGTAGTACCCGAGGTGTAAATGATGGTGGCCATGTCATCGGCCTTGAAGGTGGGGCTTTCTTTCATGGGTTGGGTGGTTTTGACGATGTCGTCCCAAGCCTTGAAGCCCTTGGCCTCGCACAGCGGTGTGCTGATGCAGGGCATGCCCTCGGGAATGCCGGGCTTCATGGATTTCCAGTCGTCCAGCTTGCCCACGATGCACAGCTTGCACTCCGAGTGCTCCATGATCAGGCGCACGGTCTCTGCCACCAGGTTGGGGTAAATCGGCACGCTCACGTAGCCAGCCATCCAGATCGCCAAATCAGACATGAACCACCAGGCGGTGTTTTTGCTCATGATGGCCACGCGCGAGCCAGGCTCCCAGCCTTGTGCCTTCAGGTAGGCCGCAACCCGACGGGTTTCGTCCATCGTTTGCGCCCAAGTGAAGTCGCGCACCACGCCGCCGCCCATGGGTTGCGTCAGAAATACGTCGTTGGCGCGTTCTTTCTCCCATTGGTAGGCGCGTTGCAGGGGAAGTTCTTTGGGGTCGAGTTGGGCCATGTAGTGCTCCGTTTTGATTGGCGGGAAGGTTGAAATTGAACAGGCGTGCAGCTTTGCGCCGCTGGAAGTCCTACGCCTTGCTCAGGAAGTATTAACCGACCTGTAAGGCCCGACAAGCGACGTTTTCCCTGATTGAGCGCCAGATAAGCCTGTCTTGAAGGCTACCATGGGTTTTATACAAAAACACAGCTCCCGCCCATATGAAATGTGCTCGAGCAGCTATCAAAAATAGAGCAAATAGTGGTTGATGCGCTGAGTTGGTGCTTTTCGGAAATGCTCTTTTGTGGTGCATTCAGTTGCACCAAGATGGTATGTCTCGCTGGAGGCCACGGCGGCAAGGCCCTGGGGCAATTGCAGGGCAAAATAACGCCCTGCTTGAAGGTTGACGCAAACCCCTTTGGCACAAAAGCTGCATCGAACTGGTGCTGAACCTGTTTTTAACAACCATCCAACCCGGAGTAACTGATGACCAAGACCGTCGCAGACGTGATGAAGATGGTGAAGGAAAACGAAGTCAAGTTTGTTGATTTCCGTTTCACCGACACCCGTGGCAAAGAGCAGCACGTGACCGTGCCCGTATCGCACTTTGATGAAGACAAATTCAGCTCAGGCCATGCGTTTGACGGCTCGTCAATTGCTGGTTGGAAAGGCATTGAAGCTTCGGACATGTTGCTCATGCCGGATGCCAACACCGCCAACATCGACCCGTTTTACGAAGAAACCACCCTATTTTTGAGCTGCGACGTGCTGGAGCCCGGCGACGGCAAGGCCTACGACCGCGACCCGCGCAGCATTGCCAAGCGCGCTGAGGCTTACCTCAAAGCCTCCGGTCTGGGCGACACCGCCTTCTTCGGCCCCGAGCCAGAATTTTTCATCTTCGACGACGTGCGCTGGGGCGCTGACATGAGCGGCTCGTTCGTTCACATTGACGAGCAGGAAGCCCCGTGGAACAGCGGCAAGGTCATGGAAGGCGGCAACAAAGGCCACCGTCCGACCGTCAAGGGCGGCTACTTTCCCGTGCCACCGGTGGACAGCACACAAGACATGCGCGCTGAAATGTCCTTGATTCTGGAGTCCCTGGGCATTCCGGTTGAGGTGTTCCACCACGAAGTGGCCGGTGCCGGTCAAAACGAAATTGGCACCAAGTTCTCCACCTTGGTGCAGCGCGCCGACTGGACCATCTTGCTGAAATACGTGGTGCAAAACGTGGCCCATGCCTATGGCAAAACAGCCACCTTCATGCCCAAGCCCATCGTGGGCGACAACGGCTCCGGCATGCACGTGCACCAGTCGGTGTGGAAAGACGGCAAGAACCTGTTTGCCGGTGACGGCTATGCAGGCCTGTCTGACTACGCGCTGTACTACATCGGCGGCATCATCAAGCACGCCCGTGCCTTGAACGCCATCACCAACCCTGGCACCAACAGCTACAAGCGCCTGGTTCCCGGCTTTGAAGCCCCGGTGAAATTGGCTTACTCAGCCCGCAACCGCAGCGCATCCATTCGCATTCCGTATGTAGCCAACCCCAAAGGCCGCCGCATCGAAGCGCGCTTCCCCGATCCTTTGTGCAACCCGTACCTGGGCTTTGCCGCGCTGCTCATGGCCGGCCTGGACGGCGTGGAAAACAAGATCCATCCCGGCGAGGCTGCCAGCAAAGACCTGTACCACCTACCACCCGAAGAAGACGCAAAAATCCCAACCGTGTGCCACAGCCTGGACCAGGCGCTGGAGTACCTGGACAAGGGCCGCAGCTTCCTGACCAAGGGCGGTGTCTTCACCGACAGCATGATCGACGCCTACATCGACCTGAAGATGCAGGAAGTCACGCGCATGCGCATGACCACGCACCCGATTGAGTTCGACATGTATTACTCGCTGTAATGGGTTTGACATTCAATCACTGACTGTTTATCCAGTCTGTGGCAGCAAAAGGACGGCCTTGGCCGTCCTTTTTCCTTATGAGTCAAGGGTTTATTAGGCTTTTATAAAGCATTGCGCGATACTTGCGCGCCAACTTGCTCTGACGAGATGCGAGGAGATCCTCATGAAATTTGTTTTTACTTTTGCCGCGCTGTTGTCCCTGGTGTGCTTGCCCGTGGTGGCGCAAGACAAGATTTACCGCTGTGCCGGTAACGTGTACACCAACAATGAGACCGAGGCCAATGCCAAAGGCTGCAAACTGGTCGAAGGTGGCAACGTTACGGTGGTGCAAGGCACCAAGGTGCAAACCGGCGCAACACCAGTGCGTGTGGCGGCGGTCACGCCACCCAGCGGCTCACGCATCGATTCGGGTGACCAGAAAGCCCGTGACAACGACGCCAAATCCATTCTGGAATCCGAGTTGAAAAAGTCTGAATCACGGCTGGCCGACTTGCTCAAGGAATACAACAACGGCGAGCCCGACAAGCTAGGTCCCGAGACCCGTAACCACCAGAAGTGGCTGGATCGCGTAGCCGACTTGAAGGCCAATATCGCCCGCATGGAAAGCGATATCAACGGCATCAAACGCGAGTTGAATCGCACCCCCCGATAGTGGTAACAAAGCTGGCCAACGCGCCTGCTGCAACCAGACTTCACCCAGGCGCGATACCTGCGGGTCACGCCTCACAGCGCTTTCAATCCTTTGACCTGTTGGCTACCCTGGTGGCTGTGGTGCGCCGTAACGGGCAGGTGGTTTTTGCCAACACGGCACTGGAAGACGCCCTGGGCATCTCGCGTCGTGTCATCGAAGGCTCCCGCCTGACCGACTGTTTCACCGAGCCCCACACCCTGCAAAACGCGCTGGAAGCCGCCGGCAGCAATGCCTTTGCCGCCCTGAGGTATGACGCCTGGTTGCTGCGCCCAGGCCACGAGCCCATGCCGGTGCACGTGGTGGTGGCGCAGACCGAGCAGGCCGACCAAATGGTGGTGGAGTTGCTGCCGCTGGAAGCGCAGGCCAAGCAAGACCGTGAAGAGCGCCTGGTCGACCAGGCCCAAGCCAACAAGGAATTGATCCGCAACCTGGCGCATGAAATCAAAAACCCGCTGGGCGGCATACGCGGCGCGGCGCAGCTGTTGCAGACCGAGATCGATTCCAGCCTGACCGAATACACGCAGGTCATCATCCACGAGGCGGACCGGCTGCAAACCCTGGTGGATCGCTTGCTGGCTCCGCACCGCAAGCCCCATGTGGTGGGCGATGTGAACATTCACGAGGTCTGTGAGCGGGTGCGCTCCCTGATCGTGGCGGAGTTTCCCAAAGGCTTGCGCGTGGTGCGCGAGTACGACATTTCCATCCCCGAGTTTCGCGGCGACCGCGAGCAACTGATTCAAGCGGTGCTGAACATCGCGCATAACGCTTGCCAGGCACTGGCTGAGCGCCGGTTGGTGGGGGACGCGCAGCTGACGTTTCGCACCCGTATTGCCCGGCAAGTGACTTTTGGCAAGCAACGCTATCGACTGGCACTGGAATTGCGTGTATCGGACAACGGGCCCGGTGTGCCGGACTCCATCAAAGACCGCATTTTTTTCCCGCTGGTGTCGGGCAGGGAAGGCGGCTCTGGGTTGGGGCTCACGCTCGCACAAACCTTTGTGCAGCAACACCACGGCCTGATTGAGTGCGACAGCGTGCCGGGGAAAACAGACTTCAGGATTCTGATTCCCCTGCCGTAGCGCACAGAGCGCGTTGAACAAACCAGGGCGAACGATGAAGCCGATTTGGATAGTAGATGACGACCAGTCGATCCGCTTTGTGCTTGAAAAGGCACTTTTGCGCGAAGACCTGCCCACCCGCAGCTTTACCAACGCCCGCGACGTGTTGGCTGCATTGGCCGCTGCCAACGATGACGAGCCGGGCAACAGTGGCCCGCAAATTCTGGTCAGCGACATCCGCATGCCCGGCAGTTCCGGACTGGATCTGCTGGCCAAGATCAAGGAAAAACACCCCGGCTTGCCCGTGATCATCATGACGGCGTTTTCCGATCTGGACAGTGCCGTCTCGGCCTTTCAAGGCGGTGCCTTCGAGTACCTGCCCAAACCGTTTGACTTACCCAAGGCCATTGAGCTGATTCGCCGCGCCGTGCAAGAAAGCCAGCGCGAAGAAGTGGCCGAAGAGCGCATGGTGGCTGCGCCGGAAATGCTGGGCCAGGCACCTGCGATGCAAGACGTGTTTCGGGCCATTGGTCGCTTGAGCCAAAGCAATGTCACGGTGATGATCACTGGCGAATCCGGCTCGGGCAAAGAGTTGGTGGCGCGCGCATTGCACAAGCACTCGCCGCGCGCCAGCGGCCCGTTTGTTGCGATCAACACCGCAGCCATTCCCAAAGACCTGCTGGAGTCTGAACTGTTTGGCCACGAGCGCGGCGCATTTACCGGTGCGCAAACCATGCGCCGTGGCCGCTTTGAGCAGGCCGATGGCGGCACGCTGTTTCTGGACGAAATTGGCGACATGCCGTTTGATTTGCAAACCCGCTTGCTGCGTGTTCTCTCAGATGGCCATTTTTACCGGGTCGGCGGCCACAGCGCGGTGAAAACCAATGTGCGCGTCATCGCTGCGACGCACCAGGATCTGGAGCAGCGCGTCAAAGATGGTGGCTTTCGCGAAGACCTGTTTCACCGCCTGAACGTGATCCGCCTGCGCCTGCCCCGCCTGACGGATCGGCGTGAAGACGTGCCCATGCTGACCCGCCACTTTCTTCAGCAAAGCGCCAAGCAACTGGGCGTGGATCCCAAGCGCATCGCCGATGCCGCCTTGGCCCAGCTGGGTCAATTTGACTTTCCTGGCAATGTGCGCCAGCTGGAAAACATCTGCCATTGGCTCACGGTGATGGCCCCCTCGCAAGTCATTGAAGCCAAAGACCTGCCGCCCGAGGTGCTGGCCAGCCAGGCCCTCACGGCCATCGGTGCCGCAGCGCGTGCTGTTGCGCCAGCCCCTGCCGAGCCAACGCTGGCCCCAGAGGCCGCGATGGCACTGCCTAGCAACCCGCCAACGCCGGCAGACCCCAGCGAAGTCAGCAGTTGGGAAAATGGTCTGGAGCATGAAGCCCATGCCTTGCTGGCCGCTGGCCGCACCGACGTCTGGGACGAGTTGACCCGGCGCATGGAGTCCCGCCTGATTCGTACTGCGCTGCTCAACACCCGAGGCCGCCGCATCGAGGCCGCCCAAAAACTCGGCATAGGCCGCAACACCATCACCCGCAAAATTCAGGAACTGGGGCTGGAATAGCCTGGTTTTCAAGCCAAATCGGCTGCTCGCCCTTGTCTTTATTGCCAGGACAGCTACGAAATTAATAGCAAAATTTCCATGCAAGCGACGCTACACCGGTAGCGCCGTGGTTGCCTTCACCCGATCCAGCACAAAGCTGGTTTTGCAGTCCTGCACGCTGGGGTGCTTGAGCAGGGTGTCCATGATGAAGCGGCTGTAGTGCTGCATGTCGGCCACCACCACGCGCAGCAGGTAGTCCATCTCGCCGGTCAGCGCCGCGCATTCCACCACCTCGGGCCAGGCCTGTACGCTGGCGCGAAACAAATCCATGGGGTTGCGTTTGTGGCTCTCGGTGTGCTTTTCCAGCCGCACATTCAGGTAGGCCGTGAGGCCCAGACCGACTGATTCGGGCTTGACGATGGCCACGTAGCGGTCAATCACGCCCGCTTCTTCCAGACGTTTGACGCGGCGCAGCACGGCGCTGGCCGACAGGCCCACCTGCTGGCCAATCACTTCATAGGTTTCGCGACCGTTGTGTTGCAGCGCTCGCAAAATGGTCTTGTCGAGCTTGTCGAGTGTGAAATCTTCAGTCATGAAGCAATATTAGTGCGTTGTTTGGCGATTTTTTGCATGCAAGGGTTAGTCCGTATATGACCACGAAGCGCTTGCAGAAACAATGCGCCACCCAAAAAAGCACGACCGTGCATAAAACCTGGAGACAAATTCATGACTTCTTTCTTCTCGGCCCCGCGCCGTTTGGTCTGGCTGCTGGCCATGCTCTTTTCGCTGTTGGCTGCAAGCCCTGCCCAGGCCCAAACGGACTACACCAAAACCCGCTACCCGGTGGTGCTGGTGCACGGCTTGTTTGGCTTTGATTCTTTCCTGGGGCTGGACTATTTTTACGGCATTCCCGACGGCTTGCGCCAGGGCGGTGCCAAGGTGTATGTGGCCCAGGTATCGGCGGCCAACAGCACCGAGGTGCGTGGTGAGCAACTACTGGCCCAGGTGCGCAACATTCTGGCGCTGACGGGTGCGGCTAAGGTGAACCTGATTGGCCATTCGCACGGCGGCCCCACCATTCGCTATGTGGCGGGTGTGGCACCCCAGCTGGTGGCCTCGGCCACATCGATTGGTGGGGTCAACAAAGGCTCGACGGTGGCCGATGTGCTGCGCGGCACAGTGCCGCCAGGTACCTTGTCTGAAGTGGTCGTCAATAACGCCGCCAAAGCCTTTGTGGCCTTGATCAACCTGGGCTCGGGTGGCACCAGCCTGCCGCAAATGCCCACCGCCGCGCTCGATTCGCTGTCCACCGCCGGTTCGTTGAAATTCAACACCCGCTTTCCGCAAGCGCTGCCCAGCGGTTGCGGTAGCGGTGCCGAGCTGGTCAATGGCGTGCGCTACTACTCCTGGACCGGTGTGCAAGCTGTGACCAACATCTTTGACATCAGCGACGGCTCGCTGGGCATCTTGAGCCTGGTGTTTGGCCAGGCCAACGACGGCCTGGTGTCGGCCTGCTCCTCGCGCCTGGGCACGCACCTGGGAGACTACCGCCAAAACCACCTGGATGAAGTGAACCAGGTGCTGGGCCTGCGCGACTGGTTCTCGCCAGACCCGGTCACGCTGTATCGTCAGCACGCCAATCGTCTCAAGCAGGCTGGCTTGTGATTTGATCGATGACAGATGACCGCACCCTGTGGGTGGCGATGACAGATGACAGGCCGGCTGTTCGTCATCCGTCATGGAGCCGCCCCAACGGCGAAATCATCTGTCATGATTTCGCATGCCCCACATGAATTCCGGTGTCGTACGCGTTGCGATTTTTGGCGCAGCGGCCATTGTGCTGATGGTTTTCTGGCTTCGCACCAGCAAGCCGCCTGCCAAGCCTGCCGCCGTGGAAGCGGTCACGCAGACCGCTGCTACAGCCACCAAGGCGCCCGCCCTCGCGGCCAGTGGGGCCAGCACCACCAGCACCGCATCAAGCACCACCGTGGCCGACCCCTTGCTGACCGCTGATCTGCGCCACACGCTGGAGTTGATGATGCTGGAGGCCTCGATACCCGGCAACGACGACCTGGCGCAAAACCCCGCTGCCCTCAAGCAACGCTTGCTGGCCCGCGTGCCGCATCATTTCCCAGCGGATCAGGTCGCGCGCGCCAATGCGCTGGTGACCCGCTATGTGGACTACCGCGTGGCGCTGGGCACCCTGAAGCCACCTGCCAATCCCAACGACCCAGATGCCTTGCGCACCGCCTTGCTGGCCCGTGCGCAACTGCGCGATCGTCACTTCACGCCTGCCGAATACGAGGCCTTGTTTGCCAAAGAGGAGGCGCTGGATCGCTACACCCAGACCCAAATGGACATTGCGCGCCAGACGCAGCTTTCCCCCGCCCAGCGCCAGGCGGCGCTGCAAGAAGCCGAGCGCATCCTCAGCCCGCAGGTGCAGGCCGAGCGGGCGGACTCGCAGCGGCACTTGGCCGTGGGCGCACAAACCGCCGCCATGGATGCGCAAGGCACCAGCGAGCGCGAGCGCTACACCCAGCGCAGCGCCGCCTTTGGCCCCGATGCTGCCCTGCGCCTGGGCCAGTTGGACAGCCAGGAGCGCGACTGGCAGGCTCGCCTGAGCGAATACGCCGCTGCGCGCGACGCGAAAGTGGGCGACAGCGCCCTGGAGCAGCTGGGTCAGCGTCTGTTCAGCGAACAAGAGCGCCTGCGCATCGACGCGGCTTTGGCGGCACGATCAGCGCCGAAATAAATTGCGACGCAGGTTTGTTGCGTCAAGCCTCGCTTGATCGCTACACATTGACATAAAACTCAGGCGCAAGCGCCCTACAGTGCAGGGCACCTCAACGCCCACTGCAAGGCCCACATGAACGCTCCTTTGCCCACCCCGACAACCGCTGCCTGGGACAACCCCATGGGTACCGACGGTTTTGAATTCATCGAATACGCCGCACCCGACCCGGCCGCCATGGGCGCACTGTTCGAGCGCATGGGCTTCGTGGCCATTGCCAAACACCGCCACAAAAACGTGCTGCTGTACCGCCAGGGCGGCATCAACTTCATCATCAACGCCGAGCCCGACAGCTTCGCCCAGCGCTTTGCTCGCCTGCACGGCCCCAGCATCTGCGCCATCGCCTTTCGCGTGCAAGACGCCCGCGCCGCCTACGCCCGCGCGCAGTCGCTCGGTGCCTGGGGCTACGCAGGCACTGCAGGCCCGGGCGAGCTGAACATTCCGGCCATCAAAGGCATTGGCGACAGCGTGATTTACCTGGTGGACAAGTGGCGCGGCAAAAACGGCGCGCAAGAGGGCGACATTGGCAACATCGGCTTTTTTGATGTGGACTTTGAGCCGCTGGCACCCAACTCGGGCGCGGCGCTGAACCCCGCCGGCCACGGCCTGACCTACATCGACCACCTGACGCACAACGTGCACCGCGGCCGCATGAACGAGTGGGCCGACTTTTACGAGCGCCTGTTCAACTTCCGCGAAGTTCGCTACTTTGATATTGAAGGCCAAGTCACCGGCGTCAAAAGCAAGGCCATGACCAGCCCCTGCGGAAAAATCCGCATCCCCATCAATGAAGAAGGCAACGAAAAAGCCGGGCAGATTCAGGAGTATCTGGACAAATACCACGGCGAAGGCATCCAGCACATCGCCATGGGCTCGACCCATTTGCCCGCCACGGTAGACGCGCTACGCGCCAGCGGCATCAAGCTGCTGGACACCATCGACACCTATTACGAACTGATCGACAAACGCATTCCTGGGCATGGAGAAGACGTGGCGCAGCTCAAGCAGCGCAAGATTCTGGTCGACGGCAAAAAGGGCGCGTTGCTGCTGCAAATCTTCAGCGAGAACCAGCTGGGGCCGATCTTTTTTGAATTCATTCAGCGCAAGGGCGACGACGGGTTTGGGGAGGGGAATTTCAAGGCTTTGTTTGAGAGCATTGAGCTAGACCAAATGCGCCGCGGCGTCTTGGCCGCGTGACCTTCGAGAAACGCCCCATGCCGTTGTTGCGGCTGCTTGCCGTAGCGCTGCTACTGTCTGCGCAGCCACGCCTAGGCCTGGGACGTTTTCGAAGGTCTGGAACCGTTTGTGCGATCTGAAAGTTGGAACCCATGATCCTCCAAGCCGCCACCTACGGCGCCAGCGACCGGCCCCCGCGCGGCGACTACAGCCGCTGCGCACCGGACTACACCTGCCCGCAAAACCACGCCGCCTACACCGCTGCCGACCACGATACCTACCGCCGTCTGTACGAGCGCCAGGCCGCGCTGCTGCCAGGTCTGGCCTGCGATGCCTTCATTGACGCGCTGCCGTCGCTGGGTGTCAAAGATCACATCCCACGCTTTGAAGAGATCAACGAGCGCCTGTTCAAAGCCACGCAATGGGAAATCGTCGCCGTGCCGGGGCTGATTCCCGAGGTGCCGTTTTTCACCCTGCTGGCCAACCGCAAATTCCCGGTGACCGACTGGATTCGTACACCGGCTGAGTTTGACTACATCGTCGAGCCCGACATTTTTCACGACCTCTTTGGCCATGTGCCGCTGCTGTTCAACCCCGTGTTTGCCGACTACGTGCAGCGCTACGGCCAGGGCGGCCTGAAGGCCGACAGCCTGGGGGCCTGCGAGCAATTGAGCCGCCTATATTGGTACACGATTGAGTTTGGCCTGCTCAAGCAAAAGGACGGCTTGCGGGCTTATGGCGCTGGCATCTTGAGCTCTAGCGGCGAACTGCAACACGCGGTACACAGCCCGGAGCCCCTGCGCCTGCCGCTTCAGCTGGAGCGCACCA
This sequence comes from Comamonadaceae bacterium, assembly GCA_013297875.1. Classification (GTDB taxonomy): domain Bacteria; phylum Pseudomonadota; class Gammaproteobacteria; order Burkholderiales; family Burkholderiaceae_C; genus JAAFIW01. The sequence continues at coordinate 66,639 of JAAFIW010000013.1, forward strand.
TGCGCACCCGCTACAAGATCGACACCTACCAGCAAACCTACTTTGTGATTGATAGCTTCGAGCAGCTGTTCGAGATGACCGCGCCCGACTTTGCACCCGTGTACAGCCAGGTCATGGCCTTGCCTGAGATTGCTGCCAACGGCGAAATGGCGGCCTGATCGCTATTGATTCAATAGCTGCTTGAGCAATAAATACATGGGCTGCAAGGCATTTTCATACGGAAATCCAAGAATTTCCCTCAAACAGGGTTGGTGAAAGCAGCCAGAAACTCCTGGGCGGCATCTGCCCCCCTGATTCCGCGCAACAGTGCCGCGCCACGTGTGACAGCCAACTCAAAATCCTCGACGGTCTTGGCCGATTCGATACGCATGCAGGCACCGTCGGCATTGGGGCCCATCGCGTCGGTCAGTGCACGCACGGCGCGCCGCTTGGCGTCAGGCAGTGCCTGCCCGGTGAGTTTGGGTGGATTCAGCTCAGGCGCTGCAACCTGCGGCTGGGCTTCAGGGGCTACCGGCGGGGCAGCGGACGCTTGCGCAGGCTGCCCGGTTGCCACGGCGGCAATGAAACCGCCCGCAGACAGTTGCTCCAAAACCGCCTGTGCATCGGCAAAAAAGCGGCTCAACTCTGCCGCCGTTCGCTTGCCATCGACCATGATGAGTACCTGGCGTTGCCGGGGCAGCAACTCCCGCGAACGCTCGGCCAGCACATGCTCCCCCAGCGTGGTTTTGGCGTAAACAGTGGTCGGCATGGGTAGATTTGTGCAAGTTACAAATGAGTCGCAAATCATGGCGTGATGTCACCGGCAGGTCAATCGCAATCTGGCAACAACCTGGGGCTGGACACCACGCCTGCCCCTACAATCCGCCCCCGCTCTGTGTTGCTGCACGCAGGGCGACTTTCATTCACCGCAGCCATGTAGAGGACCACCATGTACAAAAACCTCGTAGCTGCTTTTGCGGCCACCTGTTTTTTCTCGCCCGGCTTTTCACAGCCGACTACCCCACCCAAAGAGCCGCTCAAAATCGGCTTCGTCTACGTCGCCCCGCTCACCGAAGCCGGTTGGGTACGTCAGCACGACGAGGGTCGCAAAGCGGTTGAGGCGGCGTTGCCCGGCCAAGTCAAAACCACCTACGTGGAAAACGTGCCCGAGGGTGCCGACGCCGAGCGTGTCATCCGCGATCTGGCGCAACAAGGCCACCAGCTCATCTTCACGCCCAGCTTTGGCTACATGGAGCCCACGCTCAAGGTGGCGCGCGACTTTCCGGGCGTGAAGTTCGAGTCCATCACCGGCTACAAAACCGCGCCCAACGTGGCCACAGCCAACGCCCGCTACTACGAAGGCCGGTATCTCGCCGGCATTGCCGCAGGCCGCATGACCAAGACCGACACTGCAGGCTACGTGGCGGGTTTCCCCATTCCCGAGGTGTTGCAAGGCATCAACGCTTTCGCTTTGGGCATGCGCTCAGTCAACCCGAAAGCACAAGTGAAAGTTGTCTGGCTCAACGCCTGGTTTGACCCGCCACGCGAGCGCGATGCGGCCATGAGCCTGTTTGACCAGGGCGTGGACGTGATCGCCTTTCACACCGGCTCCACTGCGGTGATGGCTGCCGCGCAGGCTCGCGGCAAGATGGCTGTGGGCTACCACTCCGACATGCGCAAAGCTGGACCCGACGCGCAAATCATCGCCGTCACCCACCACTGGGGCGCTTACTACACACAGCGGGCAAAAGCCGTGCTGGACGGCAGCTGGAAAAGCGGCACGGTGTGGGGCGGTGTGAAAGAAGGCATGGTCAGCGTCGGCCACTTTGGCGCATCGGTGCCGCAGGCCGTGCAAGACGAGGTGCTGGCGCGGCAGCGCGACATCGCGTCTGGAAAACTCAAGCCGTTCAGCGGGCCTCTCCAAGATAACCAAGGCAAAAGCGTGCTGGCGGCGGGCCAGACGATGGGTGATGCAGAGATTTTGACTATGAATTTTCTTGTAGTCGGTGTGCAAGGCAAAAAGTAATTCAAAATTTGATCCGACTGTTCACCAATTTATGAAATCACTGCTTCTCTTAATCGCTCTACTGATGCCGTTGGCAGGTTACGGTCAAACGACTCAGACGCAATGCGAAGCTGAAGGCAACACATGGGACACAGCCGGGCAATCGCGGGGTTGTGTCAAAGGTACTGAACAAAGTTGTAGAGCTGCAAGGGGCACTTGGAGGCGAAGTGGTATGTTGGGCACCCTCGGTTGCGAACTGCCTGCGACCGATGGGGGCAAGAGTTGTTCGGACAAGTCTGAATGCCAATTTGGATGTGAGTACCTAGGGCCGGATGTGGCTCGAGACGCTAATGTTGTCGGGACATGCGAATATTCGAATGTGCGCAGAGGCTGCTACAGACCAGTTGTTGGTGGAAAAGCACCTAATCGCATATGTGAGTAGTTCGGATTGGCAAAGGGCTTTGCCGTTCTAAACCCCATGAATGATTTCACTGCCTTTCGCGCCGCCGTCCTGCGTTTTGCAGATGACGGGACAGCGCTGCACGAAACCGATGGGTTACTGGTCGTCAGTACCAATGATGTGGGGCGGTGTGTCGTTCATGCCGTGGGCGACTACTGTGTGTTGATCGGTCAGTACGCCAATCTGCCCGTTCAGCATTTCCCCAACCACCTGATCGCCCCCGGCTTTGTGGACATGCACATCCACTACCCGCAGACCGACGTGATCGGCTCGCCTGCTGATGGCTTGCTGCCCTGGCTTGAAAACTACACCTTCCCGCACGAGGCGCGCTTTGCCGATGAAGCCTATGCCGCCAGCGTGGCCGACTTTTTTCTCGACGAGTTGCTGCGCAACGGCGTGACCACCGCGCTGACCTTTGGCACCTCGCACCCGCAGTCGGTGCACGCCTTCATGCGCGCGGCACAGGCGCGCGGCCTGCGCATGATGGCCGGCAAATCGCTGCAAGACCGCAACAGCCCTGATGGGGTGCGCGATCAGACCGAGCAGTCGCTCATCGACACCGAGACGCTGATTCGCCAATGGCACGGCAAAGACCGCCTGGGCTACGCCATTACCCCCCGCTTTGCGCCCAGCTGCTCCGACGCGCAAATGCACGGCGCGGGCGAGCTGGCTGCCCGCTACCCCGATGTGTGGATTCAATCCCATGTGGCCGAAAACAAAGACGAAATCGCCTGGGCCGCCCAGCTGTACCCGAAAGCCCGCAGCTACCTGCAGGTGTATGCCGACTTTGGCCTGCTGCGGCCCCGCGCCGTATATGCCCACTGCATTCACATCGACGCGGATGACCGCGCCCTGCTGCGTGACACCGGCACCGCCGCCGCCGTGTGCCCCACCAGCAACCTGTTTTTAGGCAGCGGCTTTTTCGACTTTGCCGCCGCCCGCCAAAGCGGCTTTCTGCACGGCCTGGCCAGCGACGTGGGTGGCGGCACCAGCTTCAGCCCCTTTCACACCATGCGCGCCGCCTACTGCGCGGGCCGCGAGGGGCAAACCAAGCCCGGCATCTCGCTGTCGCCTCAAAAGCTGTGGTGGCAACACACGGCAGGCGCCGCCGCCGCGCTGGGTCTGGGCGGCGTGGTGGGCAACCTGCTGCCCGGCAGCGAGGCCGACTTTGTGGTGCTCAATCCGCAGGCCACCCCCCTGCTGGCCCGCAAAACCGAAGCCGCCAACAGCCTGGACGAATGGCTGTTTGCCTTCATCATGCTGGCCGACGACCGCGCGGTGGTGAAGACAGTGGTGGCGGGGGAAGCTAGAGATTGAGTGGGATCGGGGAATCTGAACGCAGAGGACGCAAAAGGCTTCGCAGAGGGCGCATAAAAAGCCAGACAAGCCAAAAATGAAATCTATTTTCTTTTCTGCGCCCTCTCCCTCAATTTCGCGTCCTCTGCGTTCAACCTAGAAACAGCAGTTGACCGCTTGTCCCGGTAACTTCTTCCAATGAAATCAAACAATTTGTAGCGTTGATCGGCCTCACCATTTGGGTGAGAACGCTACGCACCCGATTGAGCCGCCCTGGCGTGCGCTGGCTGCGTTGCTCCTCCTCGCAGGCAAGGGCCTGCGTCGTCGTCACGCCTTGCCAGCCCACGCCATGACAGCCCACTCGGGCGCGTCCAACTGCTGTTTCTAGGTTCAAAGTCCCTGGCTGCTGTCACCCTTGCGCATTAATATGCAGCGGTGTTTCATGAACGCAACGCCAAAGTGGCTTTGTGCACCGAACACGCCACCCAAGGAGCTTCAACATGACAACAAAAAACCCCCTGCGCGCCGCGCAACCCCGCCACGACACCGCATCTCCCCTGGGCCTGCTGGCCAATCTGGCGGGCACCTGGTCAGGCGCTGGCTTTAACCTGATTGCGCTGCCCAACAAGCAGCACAACCAGTCGTTTCGGCTGATGCTGAACGCCACCACCGAGACCATTCAGTTCAACTCGATTGGCGGTGCTGTGCCCAACCGCGGCTCGGCGCAGGGTGACATCAACATCTTTGGCTTGACCTATTTGCAGCGCGTCAACGACGCACAAACCCACGAGGGCATTCACATCGAGCCGGGCATCTGGCTGAACGTGCCGCCCACCACGGCACCGGCGGCACCTGCCAGCATCGTGCGGCAATCGACCATTCCGCATGGCGACTCGCTGCTGGCCCAGGGCACAGCGTCTGCGGTGGCCGGCGGCCCGCAGATTGCGCCGGTCAGCTCCAAGCCCACCGGCAACAGCCCCTTGCTGCACCAGCTGGGCTATCTGGATCCCTATGGCCACTCCAACCTGCCACCCGGCATGAAGCAGGGCTATGTGGGCAACATGAACCAGGCGCTGCTGGACGACATTGCCGGGCAACACATCGTGAACACCGTGGCGCTGCAGGTCAGCTCACTGCCGGTGGGCGGCATCGTGAACATTCCCTTCATCACCACCAACGCCAATGCCACCCGCATGGAGGCCACGTTCTGGATCGAAACCGTGCAGCGACCCGACGGCTCGCAGTTTTTGCAATTGCAGTACACGCAGACGGTGATCTTGAATTTCCTGAACATTGACTGGCCGCATATTTCGGTAGCGACTTTGATCAGGACTTGATTCGCAGGCTGGGCGTTTTCAAGCCAAAACCGCCGAGCGCCCAGGTATTGATTGCTCGAGCAGCTATCAAAAGCGTAGTGACTGAATGCCTTCTGCTCGCCAACAAGCATTCGGGGTCAGATCAAAATTCAGGACGCGGTGGGTATCGGCGGGCGGGGAGCGGGTACGAAATTTTGCTCTGACCCCGATTGCGTGTATCCGGCGACTGCAAGCCTTTGCGTGCGACCTTTGTCCCGGTCAGAGCCGGTCAGAGCCCGATTTCGTATTAGCGATCCGCCCGCCGACGAAGACCGCGTCCTGAATCGGGATCTGACCGGATCTGACCCCGATTTTTGCTCACGCGCTGCAGTTTGGCAGTCAAAACAGCCACACGCCCATGTATTCATTGCTCAAGCAGCTATCAAAACCGTAGTGAAACTGAGTCCTACGTCACCAAACCCTGGTTCACAAAGTTAGTCAGCCACAGCCTGGCCAGCTCGGGGGTGGCGGTGGGTTGCAGGTTTAGCGGTGCCAGGGTCTGCAGGGCCTCAGCCAGGGTGCGTTGGCCGTCCAGCGCGGCCAGCAGGTGCCACTGCACGGCGGCCAGTTCGCGGGTGTGGATGCGCCAGGCCACGCGGGTCACGGCCAGCCAGGTGGGGCGGGCGGGGGGCGGTTGAGGCTGGCCGCCGGTGCGCAGGGTTTGCAGGTAGTCGTGCACGGGGTAGTGGCACGCCAGCAGGCGCAGGCAGGGGGCGGGTTGGGGATGGCTGGCGAGCAGGTCGGGGGCTGGGGGCGCAGCCGCTGCGTGGGGCGTGTTTTCCAGGCCGGGGGCATCGGCGACCTCGTTTAGCGTGGCGTCCAGGCGCACCAGGTCGATCAGGAAATCGGCCCAGTCGGGTGCTGCATCAGGCGGTGGGCGGGTGTTTTGCAGGTAGTCGGCAAAACCGTCGGCGATGCGGTCAATTGACGGGTGGCTGGGGGCATGCTGGCGCAGAAAGGCGCTGGCAAAGCCGTCCAAGCCCTCTGGCCCCAGAGCATGCAGCAGGCCAGGGAACAGGTTGTGAAAGGTTTTGAGCAGGCGGGCGCGGTAGGCGTGCTGGTAGATGGCCAGGCGGTCGGCGGCGTGCAGTGTGTCGGTGGATTGCAGGTGGGTGGCGGCTTGGGCCTGTGCTTCGTTAAGGCCCGTGGTGATGGCGGATTGCAGCCAGGTTTGGAGGTGGGGGAGAGGGGTCATGGATATTTCTCCCTCTCCCGCTTGCGAAGCCGAAGGCTTTGCCTTAAGGTGCGGGAGAGGGTTGGGGTGAGGGCTTTTGAGTTGTACAGGCTCGGTATCGCGCGTGCCCTCACCCCTGCCCTCTCCCAGGAGGAGAGGGAGATAAGTCCAGGGACAGGTTTTCGACCAGTGTTCGTGCCTTGCCCAGCTCAGCCTGCAACTGGGCAAACGTCGGAATCTTGTCATCCCACTCCAGCAGAGTGGAAACCGCCCCAAAGCGCTGCACGGCGTGCCGGTACAGCTGCCACACGGGGTCGCTCACCGGGGCGTCGTGGGTGTCCACGATGTGGGTGCCGCAGTGCTGGTGACCAGCCAGGTGCATTTGCACCACGCGGTGGGCGGGCAGGGCGTTCAGGTAGGTCACGGCATCAAAGCCGTGGTTCACGCTGGAGACGTAGACGTTGTTCACATCCAGCAGCAGGCCGCAGTCGGCTTGGTTTGCCATTTCGGCCAGAAACGTCCACTCGGGCAGCGTATCGGCAGTGAAGCGGGCGTAGCTGCTGGGGTTTTCGATCACCAGCGGGCGCTGCAGCACCTCTTGCACCACGCGGATGCGTTGCACCACGTGGGCCAGCGTCTCTTCGTTTAACGGCAGCGGCAGCAGGTCGTGGGTGGTCTGGCCGGCCACGCCGGTCCAGCACAAATGGTCGGAGATCCACGCGGCGTTTGTCTCGTGGGCCAGGTGCTTGAGCTGGGCCAGGTAGTTGGTGCTCAGCGGATCAGTGCTGCCGATAGACAGCGATACCCCATGTAAAACCAGCGGGTAGTGCTGCGCAATTTGTAGCAGGGCGTGGTGTCGCCAGCCCTGGGTGCCGATGTAGTTTTCGCTGATGACTTCAAACCAGTCCACCGGCGGGCGCTCGCGCAGCACCTGGGCCAGGTGCGGGGCCCGCAGGCCCAGGCCAAAGCCAAGCCGGGGCAGGCCCAGCGGCGCTGGGTTCACTTCGATGTGGCCGCCACCGCTGTGCGCCGCGCCGTGCCGTCGTACACCGGTGTGCTCAGTTGTGTGCTGGCGCTGCCGGGGTTTTTGGCTACAAACAGCGTGCGCGCATGGGTCCACACGCTGGTGCCAATCAGTTGCTCCAGTGCGGCTTTGTCGGCTGCTGACCAACCTTCGCCCTGCTGGCTGGCAATGCTGCTTTGGGCTGTGCGGTCAAACACCTGAGCGGTGCTGATGGGGGTTTCGCAGCCGCCGTTCTTTTTGCCGGAGTTTTCGCTGGGAATCCACTGGTCGGCGGCGTTCAACAAGCCACCACCGGGCGCGCTGGACAAGAAGCCGCAACCGCCTTGCGACTTGCAGTTGTTGTTGCCGCCGCAGGTGTGCAGGTCGGCCGTGGCGCAGGCACCGTTGCCCGCAGCGGTGGCAATGCCGCCCCAGCCTTTGCCCGCGCAGTCGTTCAGGCCTTGGCACGCATTCAAGTCCACACCGTTTTGTGCCCAGGTGGCACGCAGGGCACCGGTGGCGGCGTCCCAGTGGTACAGGCACAGTGGGTCTACCGCGTCCATGGCCTGTTGGGCGGCCGTTGCGGTGACACCCGCCCGGTACTGGTAGCCCATCACTTGGCCGTATTGCCACAGCATGGGTGTGACGTATTTGAAGGACAGCATGGCGTCGTTAAAGCCGGGTGTGGTGGCGCTCTGGCCGCTGTTGCCATTGAGCTTGCCGGTGGCAAAACCGTTTTGCATCACGTCGGTCAAGTAGCTCCAGATGGTGCTGGCGCTGGTTGCCAGCACCGTGGCCGTGACCGGTGGTTGCGTGGTCAGCGCCCAGGCAGGCAGGTCGGGCGACTGCTGGCCGTTGGGCTGGTAGAACATGGGCTGGCCGCTGGGCAGGCAGGGGTTGTTGGCGGCGTGGGCTATTTCGCTGTTGCCTGCCAGCCTGGCAATCTGGGCCTTCACGTCCAGAAACCGGTTGTAGTGGGTGAGCGCGCCCCACTTGGCAAAGCGGCTGCCTTTGATGGGTTGAAACTGCGGCAGCACCTGGTCAGACACCGGCGACGACTTGAACAAGCCGCCCACCGAAGCGGCCACCAGGCCGCCCTCGCCCTGGTCGCAAATGGCGTTGGCCGCGGCCACCACATCGGCGCGGGTGGCGATGGTGTGGATGTCGGGGTAGGTGGTTTCAAAGGTGCCGAAATTCACCTGTTTGTTGTTGGGCTGAAAGTGCGGGTCGCTGCCGACCGGCAGGCCACCATAGGCTCGCAGGTAGCGGGCCAACAGCAGCAAGGTGGCGTGGTACAGGTCGGCAATCGAGGGGTAAACCACCTGGGGGTTGATGCCCACAAAACCCTGGGCTGCGGGCTTTTCAATGGCCACCAGCACATCGATCACGCTGGGCAGGTTGCCCATGGTGGTCAGCAGCGGCTGGTGGGGCGTAGGCTCCAGGTGCGGCACGGTGATCTGCTGGCCGGGAGCAACGTTCAGCTGGGGGATGCTGGGCGTGACGCCAAACGAATTGCAGATGTTGCACGCCAGTTGCAGGTGCAGCATTTCCTGCACTGCCACCGAGAGCATTTCTTGTTGCGCATCGTGCAGCGGAAAGCTGTTGCCGCCATCGGTGGTGTAGGCCAGCGCCGCGTCGGTAAACGAGTAAACCGCCGTGAGGTACAGCGGGATGGTGACAAACTCCACCTCCACCAGGGCCTGCAGATGGGCCTTGAGCAGGGTGGCGTCGGACGGGCTGAAGAGTTTTGCTGCGGTGTTCAGCTGGACGGAGAGTTGTGCGCTGAGTTGTGAATTGAGCTGCGCATCGGACGCGGTGAGGGTCGTGGTCTGCATGGTGTGGCCTTCCTTTTTGATGCTGCGACAACGCCACAGCTTCGTCGATTATGTTGGGTTGATGTTGCATCCGCACGTCAACTCAAGCCCTTTCGACTAGGGAATGCACCGACTCCTGAACCCCTGAATCACCCGTCCGCTGGTCGCAGCCATTCGGCGCTTCGCCAGCAGAATTTATATGGCAAATGGGCTATCAGCCCATGTATTCATTGCTCAAGCAGCTATTAAATAAATAGCATATCAAGCGATGAATCAGAGCACTTTCTTGGCGCGCAGATAGCGCACCACACCGCAGGGGCCTTCTTTGGCCATCAGCTCTTCGCGGGTTTTGGCGGGCAGCAGTTTGTCTTGCACCGTGGTGGCCGCCTGGTCGCCCGAGGTCTGGCGCAGATAGCCCATGGTTTGCTCGAATTTCACCAGCTCGTTCTGGCAGGTCAGGTCATTCTGGGCATGGGGTAAACCCGGCAGCGCGGCGGCTGGCGGTGTGCTGGGCGGCTGATTGGCCGCCAGGCTAGCAGTGGCGGCGAACAGGCATGCTACAGCCAATGAAATGCGCAAGGTAGAAGCCGCAAAGGCAAAGGTCATGAAAAACTCCCAATTGAAGGTGGGTGCATCTTCTCCGAAAAATGTTGCATATCAGTGATAACCCTTGCTTTCTTTCGATCGAAATCTGCTTTTGCGGTATTTCACCGCTCGACTTTTTCACGAAACAGTCAACCATCTTTCAAGACCTCGCCTGACAAGCCCCTGCCTACAATGCGCGCCAGGAGCACCCATGACCATCAAAAGCGACAAATGGATACGCCGCATGGCGCAAGAGCACGGGCTGATTGAGCCGTTTGAACCCGGCCAGATCCGTGATGTGGACGGCAAGCGCGTGATCAGCTACGGCACCTCCAGTTACGGCTACGACATTCGCTGCGCACCCGAATTCAAGGTGTTCACCAACATCCACAGCACCGTGGTAGACCCGAAAAATTTCGACGAGAAGAGCTTTGTCGACTTTTACGGCGACAGCTGCATCATTCCGCCCAACAGCTTTGCGCTGGCCCGCACGCTGGAGTACTTTCGCATTCCACGCAATGTGCTGACCATTTGCCTGGGCAAAAGCACCTATGCGCGCTGCGGCATCATCGTCAACGTCACGCCGTTTGAGCCCGAGTGGGAAGGTTATGTGACCCTGGAATTTTCCAATACCACGCCGCTGCCGGCCAAGATTTACGCGGGTGAAGGCTGCGCCCAGGTGCTGTTTTTCGAGAGTGACGAAGTCTGCGAAACCAGCTACAAAGACCGGGGCGGCAAATACCAAGGGCAGCAAGGCGTGACCTTGCCCAAGGCCTAACTTCAAGAAAGACAGACCCCATGACCGAAGACCTGCGCTGCTGCGGCACCGGCACCTGCCTGATCAATGAAGACGGGTTTTGCTGGTGTGGGCAAAAATGGGACGGGGAGAAGATGTGTTTTCCCGAGGCACAAAAGCCCCCAGCGAGCGGTGTTGGCGAGCCAACGACGCCGGAGCAGCCATGAACGGCAGGCCATGGGTGTGGGTGTTGATGGGTTGTGCCCTGCTGTCGGCCTGCACCACCATGACCCCCAACGAATGCAAAGTCGCCGATTGGGGTGCCGTGGGCCTGCGCGACGGTTTGGCCGGTGAGCCGCGCAGCATGCTGGATGCGCGGGCGAAAGACTGTGCTGAGGCGGGCGTGCAGGTCGGCACTGTGCAATACCTGCAGGGCCGCGACCAGGGCCTCCTGAGCTATTGCCAGCTACCCAATGCCGCTCGTTTTGGGCTGGACGGCAAGTCGTATCGCGGTGTGTGCCCGGTGCAGATCGACGCCGAGTTCCGCCGCCGCCATGCGCTGGGCAAGGCGGTGTACGACGCCCGTGAAGAGCTGCGCAGCCAGGAGCGCCGGCGCGATGCGCAGGAGAAAAAGGTTGACAAGGCGGGCAGCGATGACGAGCGCCGCCGTGCCCGGGAAGTCTTGCGCGACATCGACCGCGACATCCGCCGGGCCGAAATCAGGTTGCGGGACGCGGACTGGGCGCTGGACGCGTTGCGTTAATCGTTGCCTACTCAAAGCGAACACACATACGCAATCAGCGCTTTGCGGTTGGCACAACCGGTTTTGCGCAGCGCCTGGGTGAGGTAGGTGCGCACGGTGGTGTAGGCCACGCCGGTGCGCTGGGCAATTTCCTTGTCGCACAGGCCCAGCGCCACCCATTGGGCCACCTGGGCTTCGCGCGGGCTCAGGCCGTGTCGGGCGCTCAGTTGCCCGGGCCGGTCGGCGGGGTTTGGCGTGGGCACCACAGGGCTCGGTGCGGCACTGTCGGCCCGCGCCAGCGCCAGCACCAGGCTGGGGTACAGCAGGCGCAGCACAGCCAGTTCGTTGTCATCAAAATTGTCTTTGGCGCGAGCCCGCCAGATGCGCAGGTCGCCCAGGTCGCGCTGGCCGTCGTGGGCATACAGGTTGATGCCCCAGTACATGGCACCGGGTTGCAAAAACCGGTTGAAAAAGTCGCTGTTCACCAGCTCGCGCTGGGGTATGACCTGCGTCACGCGCGTGGGGTAGCGGCGCGGGTGCAGGCGCGGGGCAATCGGGTCGGCAAACTGGTACTGCGCCTCGTAGGCGCGCAGGTGCCCGGCGTCGGCCCGGCTGCACACGCCGCGGCCAAAGCGGGCAGCGCCCGCGTCCCAGACCAGTGAGGCCACGTAGTCGGCGTTGAGCAGTTGCGCCACCGGCTCCACCAGGTGCTGGCGCAGGCTGTCGGCGCTGTGGCCAGGCTCGGTGAGCACCTGCATCACGGCAGACAGTTGGCGGGTTTGGGCGGTGTTGAGGTACATCGTGGCTTGCACTGTGCGTATTCGGTGCGCGCTGTCAATCGCACATACCCGCGTGCTGCCCTCCTCATTCGTGAGGAGGACGAAAACGCTCTGCCCCTGTCTACAGTGTGCCCATGAAACCTGAACACACCCTGAGTGCCGTGCGGGCTGCGCTACGCGACGGCACGGTCGCCGCCACACAATTGGCCGACAGCTTGCACCAGCGAGCCCAGACATACGCCTGGCTCGGTGCCTACACCCATCTGGCCCCCCAATTCAAGCCAAATCAGCCACCAGCCCATATAAAAACTGCTCAAGCAGCTATCAAAAAAGAAGCGATTTCGGGTGCTTTGCTAGGCCTGCCACTCATCATCAAGGACAACCTGGATGTGGCAGGCATGCCCACCACAGCCGGCAGCACGGCGCTGGCGGGCCATGTGCCGCAGCGCAGTTGCACGGCGGTGCAGCGCCTGCTGGACGCGGGCGCAGTGGTGATGGGCAAGGCCAATATGCACGAGCTGTCGTTTGGCATCACCTCCAACAACGCTGCCTATGGCCCCGTGCGCAACCCCTATGCCCGCGACCGCATTCCGGGCGGCTCCAGCGGCGGCACAGCGGCGGCCATTGCGGCGCGCCTGGTGCCAGCGGGCCTGGGCTCAGACACCGGCGGCTCGCTGCGCATACCGGCGGCCTTGTGCGGCATCGTGGGTTTTCGCCCGACTACCGGGCGTTGGCCCAGCGACGGCGTGGTGAAAATTTCCAGCACCCGCGACACCGTGGGCCCGATGGCTCACACCGCGGCCGACTGCGCGCTTTTGGATGCCGTGGTCTGTGGCGAGCCATTGGATCTATTCCCGTTGCCATTGAAGGGCTTGCGCATCGGCGTGCCCCGCCCGCTGTTCTGGCAAAACCTGGAGCCGCAGATGGCACAAGCCGCTGAAGGCGTGCTGGTGGTCTTGCGCCAGGCGGGCGTGGTGCTGGTTCAGTGTGACACCGGCATGGACGACGCAGCCTGCGTGCAAACCGGCATGACGCTGGCCCTGTGCGAGGCGCTGCCGCAATTGGGTGCCTACCTGGCAGGCCACGGCCTGCCGTTTGACGCCGCGCAGGTGGCCGCCCGCATTGCCAGCCCCGATGTGAAAGGCATTTTTGCCATGCTGCTGAGTCCTGATGCGCCACCCCAGGCCGCCTACGACCAGGCCTTGCAGGTGCAACGCCCCGCTTTGCAACAGCAATATGCCGACTGCTTTGCCCACCACCAACTGGACGCCTTGATCTTCCCCACCACGCCGCTGGCCGCTGCGCACATTGCCGAAGACGAGACCGTGCAGCTCAATGGCCAGCCCGTGCCGACTTTTCTAACCTTTACCCGCAACGTGGGCCCCGGCAGCGTGGCGGGCCTGCCCGGCATCAGCCTGCCCATGGGCCGCACCACAGACGGTTTGCCCATGGGCATCGCGCTGGACGGCGCCGCAGGCTCTGACCGCCGCCTGCTGGCGATTGCCATGGCGGTGCAAGCGCTGTTGCCGCCCATGCCCGCGCCCGGGATGACAGATGACCGGGCCTGCGGCCGCGATGACAGATGACCCAAGCCCGCGTTGTCATCTGTCATTGAGGCCGCGCCAGCGGCCAAGTCATCTGTCATCGACCGAAAACCCGTAACCCAACAGGAGCACACCATGACCGCCACCATCCCCACCCGCTTCACCCAGCGCTACCACATCACCCAGCCCTTCGCCCAGGCGGGCATGGCGTTTTCTGGCTGGTCGCCGCAGCTGGCCGTTGCCGTGTGCCGCGCCGGTGGCATTGGCGGCATTGGGGCGGGGCTGCTGCCTGAAGCTGTGGTGCGCGACATCGTGGGCGCGGTGCAAGCGGCCAATGCGGGCCCGTTTCACGTCAATTTTTTAACCAATTTCGAGCATGACGCCCAGGCCCGCGCCTGCGCCGAGATGCGCGTGCCCATCGTCTCGTTTCACTGGGGCCACCCGTCGCCCAAACTCATCCAGGCCCTGCGCGATGCGGGCTGCTCGGTGTGGGAGCAAGTGGGCACGGTCGAAGCGGCCCGCCGCGCGCTGGGCGATGGTGTCGAAGTCATCGTGCCACAAGGCCACGAAGCCGGCGGCCACAACTTTCAGGGCCTGCCCGGTGCCGCGCCCCAAGGCACGTTTGTGTTGGTGCCCACCATGCGTGATGCGCTGGGCGACGACGTTTTGATACTGGCCTCGGGGGGCATTGCCGATGGCCGTGGCGTGGCGGCAGCGCTCACCCTGGGCGCTGATGGGGTGTGGGTGGGCACCCGCTTGGTGGCCACCGATGAAGCCTTGGCCCACGCCGAGCACAAACGCCGCATCGTCGCCGCCACCGGCACCGACACGGTTTACAGCAGCATCTTCGGCCCCGACAACCCCAGCTTCAACCCCATGCGCTTGCTCAAAAACGGCGTGGTGCGCGACTGGAACGACCGTCTGGATCAAGTGCCTATGGACACCAGCCAGCAGCCCGTCATCGGCACCACCGTGATGGGCGGCCAGGAAATGACCCTGCGCAAATTCAACGTGCTACTGCCCACACCCGACATGAAAGCCGACTGGGAAGAAGTCCCTCTCCTGGCGGGGCAGGGCGTCGGTTTGGTGAATGACGTGCTACCCGCGCAGCAGGTGGTGCAGCGGATGATGGATGAGGCGGCGGCGCTGTTGGGGAAAGGGGTCAGGGTGCGGGCCTGATCGGATGACGGGATGACCTCGCCGTTGCGCGGCTGGATGACGGATGACTACCGGCCATCACAGGTAGTAACTGTCATCTGTCATCTGTCATCGCAGCCCAACGGGCGCGGTCATCTGTATCAGAGGCCATCAAACCACCAACGCCTCTTCCCCCATCGCCTCCACCTGCTCCTGCAGCATCAGCACCTGCCCCTTCCAGTAGTCACTGCTGCCAAACCACGGAAAGGCGGCGGGAAAAGCCGGGTCGGTCCAGCGGCGGGCTAGCCAGGCGCTGTAGTGGATCAGGCGCAGGGTGCGCAGCGGCTCGATAAGCGCCAGCTCGCGGCGGTCGAAGTTGCGCACTTGTTCGTAGCCGTCCAACAGGGCTGACAGCTGGCCGGTGCGCTGGCGGCGGTCGCCGGACAGCAGCATCCACAGGTCTTGCACGGCGGGGCCGGTGCGGGCGTCGTCCAGGTCGACAAAGTGCGGGCCGGGGTGGGGTTGGTCGGTGGGTGTCCACAAAATATTGCCGGGGTGGCAGTCGCCGTGCAGGCGAATCATCTTGACGGTGCTGCTCGTGGATAGCGGTGTTTTTAAGCCTTTCAGGCCATCTGCCCAGGTAGAACCTGCTGAAGCAGCTATTGATTCAATAGCAACTTCATAGACGGCCTGCCAGTCAGACTGCACGTCCAGCGGAATCATGTCGTGCGCCAGCAGCCAGTCGTGCGGCTCGATGGCAAAGCTGGCCGCGTCAAGCGCCGGGCGGTGCGCAAACGGCTGGGCAGCGCCCACCGTGTGCAGCCGGGCCAGCAGGCGGCCAATCCATTCCAGCACCTCAAAATCGTCCAGCTCCGGCGCGCGGCCGCCGCGCTTGGGGCTGACGCTGAAGGCAAAGCCGCCAAAGTGGTGCAGGGTGGCACCCGATAAAACCAAGGGGCCGATCATTGGCACTTCGGCTTCCATCAGTTGCGCGGCAAACTGGTGCTCTTCCAGAATTTGCGCGTCGCTCCAACGCTTGGGCCGGTAAAACTTGGCCACCACGCTGGCATGGCCCTCATAGGCGTCTTCCAGTTGCACCTGGTACACCCGGTTTTCGTAGGAGCTGAGCGCCATCAAACGGCCATCGCCGCGCAGGCCCACGCTGTCCAGTGCATCCAGCACCACGTCGGGGGAAAGGGCTTCGTAGGGGTGGCTGCTGGGGGTGGGCGTGGTCATGCGGGCATTGTCCCCCCGCTTGTCAACGAGCCCTGTCTGACCTACTGTATGGCCTGAACTGCTCCAAGGAGACCGCGATGGGTGCCCATGATTTGTTGGCTGATGTTCCTGTGTTGCAAGGCGGCTTCGCGCCTGTGATGCAAGAACTCAGCGTCACGTTGACCGATATTCAAGGCCAGGTGCCCACCGACCTGAATGGCCTGTATGTGCGCAACGGCCCCAACCGCCGCTTTGAAGCGCCAGGGCGATACCACTGGTTTGATGGTGACGGCATGCTGCACGCCCTTCGCTTTGACCGGGGCCAGGTGAGCTATCAAAACCGCTGGATTCAAACCGACGGCTTGCGCGAAGAACTGGCTGCCGACCAGGCGCTGTGGCAAGGCATCAAAGACCCACCGCGCCAGGGTCGGCCCGATATGCCGCTGAAAAACACCGCCAACACCGATGTGAAGTTTTACGCCGGGCATTTGCTGGCCATGTGGTACCGGGGCGGCGCGATGTACCAAGTCAACCCCACTGATTTGTCGACCGTGGGCACGCTGACCGTCGACCCGCAAGACCCGTCGCTGGCGCTATCAGCGCACTCCAAGGTCGATGAGCGCACCGGCGAGCTCTTGTTCTTTGCGTATGGCAACACGCCGCCCTATATGCACTATGGCGTGTTGGACCGCTTGGGCCAGCTGCAAACCTTGATACCGGTGGCGCTGCCGGGCCCGCGCCTGCCGCACGACATGGCTGTCACCGCCCACTACTCGGTGCTGCACGACCTGCCGCTGTTCAACGATCTGGACGCCTTGGCCGCTGGCCGCCAGAAACTCAAATTTCACCACCACCTGCCGACCCGCTTTGCCGTGGTGCCGCGCCACGGCACGGCGGCCCAGATTCGCTGGTTTGAGGCCAAGCCCACGTATCTGTACCACGTGTCCAACGCCTGGGAAGAAGACGATGGCTGCGGCGGCACAGTGATCGTGATGACCGGCACCCCGTTTCGCCAGACCACGCCAGAGGCCGACGAACAGCGCCTGCCCAGGCTGCTGGCCACCTTGGAAAACGACTGCGTGTTCTACGAATGGCGCTTGAACCTGCGCACCGGCCACACCCATGAGCGCGTGCTGGACGACATCATCAACCAGGAGTTTCCCGTCATCAACAGTGCCTTTCTGGGCCACAAAACCCGCTACGCCTGGAACCTGCTGATGGCCCCCAGCCACCGCCCCGAAGAGCCGCGCTTTTGCGGTTATGTGCGCCACGACTTGCTTCAAGGGAACTGCACCACCTACCACGAAGGCCCCGGCAAATGGTTCAGCGAAGCGTCTTTTGCGCCCAAAGATCAGCCGCAAGAAGAAGACGACGGCTACCTGGTGGGCTTTGTGTGGGACGACCACAGCCAGGCCTCGTATGTGGTGGTGAGCGACGCGCACGACATCGCCCGTGGCCCGCTGGCCCGCATCAGGCTGCCCCAGCGCGTGCCCAATGGCTTTCACGCTACCTGGGTCAGCGCGCAGCGGCTGGCGCGGGGGTATTGAGGCCTGAATAGACCCAGAGGGTTCGCCATTACGTATTTCCCGCGATAGATTGGCGCGCGCATCGCTCTACTATGAGCGCTTGTCATTTCCTCACCAGGATCATTCATGAAACCCTTGTTCGCACTCGCGGCCCTTGCGGCCACTGTCAGTTTAATGTCTGCCCCAGCGCAGGCCCAGGCCTTTCCCGGCGGCAAGCCCGTGTCGTTGGTGGTGCCATTTGCCGCCGGTGGCCCCACCGACCGCGTGGCCCGCGATCTGGCCGAAGCCATGCGCAAGCAAATGCCAGGCAGCAACTTCGTGGTGGAAAACGCGGCTGGTGCGGGCGGCACGATTGGTGCCAACAAGGTCGCCAAGGCCGCGCCCGATGGCTACACGCTGCTGCTGTTTCACATTGGCATGGCCGCTACACCCGCGATGTATCGCAAGCTGACCTACAAGCCGCTGGAAGACTTTGAGTACCTGGGCTTGATCAATGAAGTGCCCATGACCCTGGTGGGCAAGCCGCAGCTGCCAGCCAACACCTACCGCGACTTTGAAAACTACATCCGCGCCAATGCCGGCAAGCTCAACCTGGCGCATGCTGGCCTGGGCTCGGCCTCGCACCTGTGTGGTTTGTTGTGGCAGGCAGCCCTCAAAAACGGCGAAGCCATGACCACCATTCCCTTTGGCGGCACCGCGCCAGCCATGAACGCCCTGGTGGGCGGCCAGGTGGATGTGATGTGTGACCAGACCACCAACACCACTCAGCAAATTGAAGGTGGCCGCATCAAGGCCTTTGCCGTGACCACCGCCAAACCCCTGTCCAACAACAAAGTGTTGAAGGACTACCCCACCTTGCAAGAGATGGGTTTAAAGGGCTTTAACCTGACCATCTGGCACGGCCTGTATGCCCCCAAGGGCACGCCACCGGCTGTGACGGCGGCCCTGAACACAGCACTGAAAGCCGCTTTGAAAGACGCCGACTTCATCAAGAAACAAGACGGCCTGGGTGCCATTGTGGTGACCGACAACCGAGTCGAACCCGCCAACCACAAAGCCTTTGTGGCCGCCGAAATGACCAAGATCAAGACGGCTGTGGACGCCGCCAAGCAGTACGCCGACTGATCACCCATGTGTGAGCCTCAAAAACCCTCCGGGCGGGTTTTTGAGGGGGTTTTGTGCATCGCATCGTCGCGGGCAAATGCCAGGCACAAGCCGCTCAGCAGCATCAGGAACATCGCCTTCTCGTACAGGTGAAAGCCCAGGTCCGTCACCATGGTGGGCAGCACACACAGCAGCGCGCACACCGGCCAGTATTCGCCGCGCACCACAAAATGCCGGTAGATCAAGCGGGCCAGAAAACCCCAAAAAGCCAGGTAGAAAAGCAGCGTGGGCAAACCGGCGCTGAACAGCATTTGCACCCAGTCGTTGTGGCTGTGACCCAGGGCAATCTGACCCGCGGCTCGAATCGGCGGATCCAGCACCATAAAGCCTTGGCCTGTCCACAAGTACGGGCCGTTCAGGGTATTGATCAGGTAGGCGTTGATGTAAGCCAGGCGAAGGTCAGCGCCACTTTTGCCGCCATGAAACAGACCCGCGTACACCAGCGCACCAGCCACCAGCAGCAGTGGCATCAGCCACAACACTCGCCGCAGCTGCCCTTGGCGCGCCTGCTGCGTTGCCAGCACCAGCAGCCAGGCACCGCTGGCGCCAAACAAGGCGCTACGCGACTGCACGCTGACCGTGGGCAGCAACCACAGCGCCGCCAGTACCAGGTAGCCCCGGTCACTCAGCCGCGGCCAGCCTGGCATGGCGCGGGCATTCAGCGGGCCGAGCACCAGGTAGGCCATGGGTAAAAACAGCCCCACATAGAAAAAGCATTGGGCCGACAGGCCGGCAGCCTGGTAGTTCAGCGGCCCGGCCTTGCGGGCCAGCAGCGTCAAATCGTGCCAGCCCACGCGCAGACCCCAGATCGCCTCAACGGGCATGGCCACCACGTGCCAGATGCACAGCAGCGCAAACACCGCCATCAAGGCGCTGCGTAAAGCCTTGTCGGCCAGCCCCAACGTAAAAAAAGGCAAACAAAAACCGAGCGTGGCCTGTGCGGGCAGGCTGGTCAGGCTGACCCACACGGCAGCCCATTGCCCTGAAGCGGGCCACACATAGGCCGACTGCGCCACACCGAGGCTGACGCCCAGCAGAGCCAGAAAAAGCCAGCGCTGATCCAGCAGCAGTTGCCACAAAGCAGACCGTTGCTGC
This sequence comes from Comamonadaceae bacterium, assembly GCA_013297875.1. Classification (GTDB taxonomy): domain Bacteria; phylum Pseudomonadota; class Gammaproteobacteria; order Burkholderiales; family Burkholderiaceae_C; genus JAAFIW01. The sequence goes on from JAAFIW010000013.1 coordinate 86,248, forward strand.
CAGGCAAAAATGACCAGACCCACAGCGGCCAGCAGCAAAAACAGCCGCCCAGATGGCGGATTGACGGTGGCCCCCGTGATGGCATAAAAAACAAACACTGCCAGCCAGACAGCACCTGGCATTTTTTGCAGCAGCTCAGGTAACGAAAGTCGAATACTCATAAGGACACGATTGTCCAGCAGCCGTGTGGGCGGCAACTCCTTTGTCAGGCATGTGCCAACTCAGCCGCAATAGGGCTGTAGCAGATGGCCTTGCCGCGCCAAGCACGCCCGCTGCAAGGTACAGCGGGAGCGGAATCACTATAAAAATAGTAGCTGCTTGAGCAATTAATATCTGGGCTGAAGCCTGTTTTTCATCACAAACTGCCATGCAGACACCCCATCACCAGTCCCGCGTCAACGCCAGCCCCTGGCAGGGTATTTTTGGCACACAGATGGACAGTGCCCGCCACTATGGCCGCCATTGGCATGCCACCTATGGCCTGGGTGTGCTGCAGCGGGGTGCGCAGCGTTCGGCCAGCGGGCGCGGTCATGTGGTGGCTTATGCGGGCGATGTCATTGCCACCAACCCTGGCGAGGTGCACGATGGCCGGCCGCTGGACGATGCGCCGCGCCGCTGGCGCATGCTGTACCTGGAGGCGGACGTGTTCGCGTCCTGGATGGCCGATTCGGCTGTGCAGTCGGGTTGTGGCGCGCTGGTTCGCCCTGTTGTGCAAGACCCGCAGCTGACCACGGCGTTGCAGCAGTTGTTTGCACAAATCGATCGCTGGGATGCGCAGCCCGGTGACAGGCGCTGTGCTGCGCTGGCGTGCGAAGAGGCGTTAGCGCGCACCTTTGCAGGCTTGCTGCCTGCGCACACCGGTCGCGCCAAAGCCCGCCAGGCCGCAGCCAGTCATGTCAGTCAGGCCCGCGCCAGGCTGGCAGATGACCTGCTGAATGCGCCCACATTGACCGAGTTGGCCACGCTGGCGGGGGTCAGCAAATACCAGTTGCTGCGCCAGTTTGAACAAGCCTATGGCTTGCCGCCGCACGCCTGGCTGTTGCAGCAACGCCTGGAGCAGGCACGCGGCCTGATCCGCAGCGGTCACCGCCTGGCTGATGCCGCCGCAGACAGTGGCTTTGCGGATCAAAGCCATATGACGCGGCTGTTTGTCCGCCAGTTTGGCTTCACACCAGGTGCCTGGCAAAAGGCATGGCGGCCTGCAATTTCGTTCAAGACTTTGAAGGCCTGAGTCACAACACTGCGGGCTGTTCAACTCTTGAAGGCCAGGCTTGTGATCTCCGATTCCCTCAAAGGCCCGTTGCTGTGCAGCGCGGCCATGGTCACCGTGGGCAGCACGGTGGTGGTCAGCAAAATCATTGGTGCCGATATGGAGCCGTTTTTAGCCACGGCGCTGCGGCATGCGGCGGCGCTGCCTTTTTTTTTGCTGCTGATGCACTACACCGGCACCCGCTTGCCCAGGCTCTCCAGCATCGGTTGGCCGGGCGCCGGTGTGCTGGCGCTGCAAGCCGCTGCGGGTAGCGTGGGCTACACGGTGCTGCTGATTCAGGGCGTGAGCTGGTCCAGTGCGGCAGACGCGGCTGTGGTGGCGGGCACGCTGCCGGCTGTTTCAGCCGTTTTCTCGGCGCTGTTTCTGCGCGAGCGCATGCGTCTGCGCGTTGTTGCATCCATCGCACTGGCCACCCTGGGCGTGATGGCGGTGGCGCTGTCGCCCGAGGCCGCTGCACAAACGCCCACACGGCTGGCTGGCATCGCCTTGGTATTGGCTGCCATTGCGTGCGAAGCGGTATTCATTCTGGGCAACAAACGCCTGGCGCAGCCCTTGCCTGCCTTGGCCATGTCGACGGTGATGTCAGCCGGTGGCCTGCTGCTGGCAGCCCTGCCCGCGTGGTGGATGAGCGCGGGCTCGCCCTCCAGGCTGACCGGGGCGGCGGTACTGGGCGTGCTGTATTACGCCTGGGTGCCCACCGTGCTGGGCTTTTGGCTGTGGTACGCCGGCAGCGCCAGAACCACGGGCGCACGGGCGGCGCTGGCCACCGTGTGGCTGCCCATTGCGGCCTTGTTGCTGTCGGCCTTGGTGCTGGGCGAAGCGATCCGGCCCTGGCAGTGGCTGGGCCTGGGGTGTGTGGTGGTGGCGATGGTGCTGGCGGCAGGAGAAGGCTAGGCCGCGCCTATCTGGGGTAAACACCCAATGCCCAGTTGGTAACACTCGTTACTATTTGGGCCATATGACAGATCCAGAAACCTTGCTATCGCTGTACCGCTGCATGGTGCGCATCCGCGCGTTTGAGAATGTAGCCGAAGCCGCCAGCCAGGGCGGGGTCAGCGCCTATGGCAAAGCAGCCGATGGCACGGCTTCTGTGCGCGGGCCACTACATTTGTCCACGGGGCAAGAGGCGGTGCCCGCCGGGGTGTGCGCGCACCTGACGCCACAAGACTATTTGACTTCCACCCACCGCGGCCACGGCCACACTTTGGCCAAAGGCGCGGACATGGGCCGCATGATGGCCGAGCTGTTTGGCAAGGCCACGGGGTTCAACGGCGGCAAAGGCGGCTCCATGCACATTGCTGATTTTTCGGTGGGCATGCTGGGTGCCAATGGCGTGGTGGCGGCCGGGCTGCCGATTGCGGTGGGTGCGGCGCATGCGCAGAAGTTGCTCGGCCAGCCGCACATCACCGTATGTTTTTTTGGCGATGGCGCCATCAACCGGGGGCCGTTTTTAGAGGCCTTGAACTGGGCGCAGGTGTACCAGTTACCGGTGCTGTTTGTCTGTGAAGACAACCGCTGGAGCGCCACCACCGAAAGCGGGGCGATGACGGCGGGCGAGGGCGCATCGGCCCGGGCGACCAGCATGGGTATTGCGGCCACGCAGGTCGATGGCAACGATGTGTTGGCGGTGCATGCGGCGGCGGGTGAGCTGGTGGCGCAAGTGCGCGCCGGGGGCGGGCCACGCTTGCTGCATGCCATCACGTATCGCGTGAAAGGTCATGTGTCGGTAGACCCGGCGGCTTATCGAGATCCGGCGCAGTTAGCGGCTGCCTTGCAAACCGACCCGATTGCACGGGTTCAAGAGCGTTTTAAGGCGCTAGCCCAGGTATCTATTGCTCAAGCAGCTATCGAAAAAGAAGCAAAGGAAGAAGTGCAAGCGGCGCTGGATGCGGCTGCAGCGGCGCCCTGGCCCGATGCGGCCCAGGCATTTGTGGATGTGCAGACGACCGGAGACGGCCAATGGTTCTGAGCGCCGACCTCAGCTACGCCCAGGCAGCCGCGCTGGCCGTACAGCGCGAGATGGATGCCGACCCGCGCGTGGTGGTGATCGGCGAAGACGTGGGCCGGGGCGGCATCTTTGGCCAGTACGCCGGTTTGCAGCAGCGCTTTGGTGCGCAGCGGGTGATTGACACGCCGATTTCCGAGGCGGCCATCATGGGCGCGGGTGTGGGCATGGCGCTGGCGGGGCTGCGCCCGGTGGTGGAAATGCGGGTGGTGGACTTTGCGCTGTGCGGCATGGACGAGGTGGTCAACCAGGCCGCCAAAAACCGCTTCATGTTCGGCGGCCAGGGCCGTGTGCCGATGGTCATGCGCATGCCCATTGGCATCTGGGATTCGTCGGCCGCGCAGCATTCGCAGAGCCTGGAGGCCTGGTTTGCCCACCTGCCCGGCGTGGTGGTGGTGTGCCCCGGCACGCCGCAAGACAACTACAGCCTGCTGCGCGCCGCGCTGCAATGCGGCGACCCAGTGATTTACATGGAGCACAAAACGCTGTGGCAGCAGCGCGGTGCGGTGGATGAGTCGGTCGTCGTGCCCCTCGGAAAAGCCGCTCAACTGCGCCATGGCGATCACCTCACCATGGTCAGCTGGAGCCGTCAGGTGCAGGTCTGCGCCCAAGCTTGCGAGGCCTTGGCGGCGCAAGGTGTCTCGGTGGACTTGCTGGACTTGCGCACCCTGTGGCCCTGGGACCGCACCGCCGTGCTGGAGTCGTGTGCCCGCACGGGCCACTTGCTGGTGGTGCATGAAGCCGTGCAAGTGGCTGGCTTCGGTGCCGAAATAGCCGCCACCGCCGCCCAGGAAACCGGCTGCCGCATCCGCCGCCTGGGCGCGCCACGCATTCCCGTGGGCTACGCCCCGGTGCTGGAAGCGCAGGCGCGGGTGGGTGTGCAGGCGGTGGTGGATGGGGCGCTGGCGCTGCTTGAAAACGGGAACCGGACGCAGAGGACGCAAAAGTTACGCGAAGGACGCGAAAGAACAACCAAAGCCGATTCATGACTGCACTTATTACTTTTGTGACTTTTTTCGCGTCCTTCGCGCTCCTTCGCGCCCTTCGCGTCCGGTCAAGTTCGCCCCTATGAAAAACGGCAAGCTCGAAGAAGCCCTCTCCGTCCTGTCCATGGCCGCGCTGGTGGTCATCACCTTGCTCAACGTGGTCACGCGTTACCTCACCGACCAATCGTTTGCCTGGACGGAAGAGATTTCGGTTTTTCTGATGGTGGTGATGGCGCTGTCAGGTGCCAGCGCGATTGCGCTGCGCGACAAGCACATTCGCATCGAATTTTTCCTGAACCGCAAAGCAGCGGACGGCGCTGAAGTACCCCGGCGCAGCCTGAAACTGCTGGGTTCACTGGCCACCAGCGGCGTGTTCATGTTGCTAGCGGCGCTGTTTGTGCGCTGGGTTTGGGACCAATACAGGTTCTCTGAAACCAGCATGGGCCTGGGCGTGCCGCTGTGGTGGTATGGGGCGGTGCTGCCAGTGCTGTGCGCGGCCATTTCGGTGCGGGCTTTCATGGCGTTTTTGCGCACCCTGCGCGGACAGACAGACCACGTGAGAAATCAAGAATGATCGCCGCCTTCCTGCTGCTGTCGTTCATCGCCTTGATGTTGCTGGGCCTGCCGATTGCGGTGAGCCTGGCGCTGAGCGCCGTCGTGTCTATCGTGATCGCCAACTGGGATGCGCAGTGGTTTGGCCTGCTGGCCGTGCCGCAAAACTTTTACTCGTCGGTGGCCAAGTACCCGCTGCTGGCGCTGCCCATGTTTGTGCTGGTCGGCTCGATTTTTGACCGCTCGGGCGTGGCCCAGCGCATGGTGACCTTTGCCATTGCCTGCGTGGGCCGCGGCCCCGGCATGCTGCCCACGGTGGCGATTCTGGTGGCCATGGTGCTGGGCGGCATCAGCGGCTCGGGGCCAGCCAATGCGGCGGCGGTGGGCGGTGTGATGATTGCTGCGATGTCGCGCGCGGGTTACCCCGCGCCGTTTTCGGCCACCGTGGTGGGTGCAGCGGCAGCTACCGACATCTTGATTCCGCCCAGCATTGCGTTTGTGATTTACAGCGTGCTCATGCCCGGCGCGTCGGTGCCCGCGCTGTTTGCTGCCGGCATGGTGCCGGGCATTCTGGCGGGGCTGGCACTGATTGTTCCGGCCATCTGGCTGTCGCGCAGCAAAAACCTGGGCCAGGCCGAGCGCGAGCTGCCGCGCCCACCGTTTTGGGCCTCGCTGCGGGCCGCGTCGTGGGGGCTGGCCGCACCGTTTTTGATTCTGGGCGGCATGCGCCTGGGTTGGTTCACGCCCACCGAAGCGGCGGTGGCGGCGGTGGTGTACGGCCTGTTTGTGGGGCTGGTGGTTCACCGCAGCATCAGCTGGCGCGACCTGTATTCCATCTTTCGCGAAGCCGCCGAAATCTCGGCCGTCATCACCATCATTCTGGCCAGCGCGGGCATCTTCAGCTACGCCATCAACACCCTGGGCGTGGCCGACCCGCTGGCCAGCTGGGTCAAGGCTGCGGGCTTGGGTAGCCTGGGTACTTTGGCGCTGGTGCTGCTGGCCTTGCTCATCATCAGCATGTTCATCGATGGTGTGTCGATCTTCCTGATTTTTGTGCCACTGCTGTACCCGATTGCCATGGCCTTTCAGTGGGACCTGGTGTGGCTGGGTGTGCTGCTCACCTTGGTGGTGGCCAAGGCGCAGTTCACACCGCCGATGGCCGTGAACCTGATGGTCAGTTGCCGCATGGCGGGCGTGAGCATCGAAAGCACCGTGCCCTGGGTGCTGTGGTTCATCGTGAGTTTCCTGTTGGTGATATTGGCGGTGTTTTTCTTTCCCGAGTTGGCGCTGTGGCTGCCGCGCTATTTGGGGTATTAGTTTTTCCGGTGGCCTTGGAGACAAACATGAAACGACGTTCCGTGATTCAGCTTGCTACTAGTTCTGTAGCTGCCGTAGCGCTCCCCCGCTACGCATTTGCCCAAACGGCTTACAAAGCCGAATACAAGATGAGCACCGTGGTGCCACCGGCATTTGCCTGGGGCAAGGGCGGCGAGATCTTTTTGACCCTGGTCAAAGAGCGCACCAATGGCCGCATCAACATCAAACAATACCCCGGTGCTTCTCTGGTGCAAGGCCAGCAAGACCGCGAGTTTTCCGCCATGCGCCAGGGCGTGATTGACGTGCTGTGCGGCGCGCCCATCAACTGGAGCGGCACCGTGCGCGAACTGGGCGCATTCACCTTGCCGTTTTTGCTGCCTGACCACAAAGCCTACGACGCGGTGATCAACAACACCGCGCTGATGACCGAGTATTTCGACATGGTGCGCAAAGCCGGTGCCGAGCCGCTGGCCGTGGGCGAAACCGGCTACCGCCAGATCAGCAACAGCAAACGCGCCATCACCAAACCCGACGACCTGAGAGGCATCAAGCTGCGCGTGGTGGGCAGCCCCATGTACGGCGAAATCATGAGCACCATGGGTGCCAACCCCACCTTCATGAGCTGGGCCGACGCGCAGCCCGCGCTGGCCTCGGGCGCGGTGGACGGGCAGGAAAACCCGCTCGAAGTGTTCCTGGCCGCCAAGGTGCACACCTTGGGGCAAAAGTTCGTCACCAAGTGGAACTACAGCAACGACATCTTGCTGTTCGCCATCGCCGCGCCCGTGTGGGCCAGCTGGACCCCCGCCGACCAGAAAATCGTGCGCGAAGCCGCACAAGACGCCGCCAAACAGCAAATTGCGCTGGTGCGCAAACTGTTTGAAGACGACGTGCAAAAAGTCAGCGCCCTCGGCGTGAACGTGCATGTGCCGACACCGGCCGAAATGGAGCAATGGCGCATCGCCACCCGCCGCACCTATGCCAGCTGGAAGGCGCAGATCAACCCGACGTTTGTGAGCAAGGTGGAGGAGATCGTGGCGAAAAGCCGCAAAGCCTGACCTGCTACCGTCATGTGTCATTCCCGCGCAGGCGGGAATCCAGCGGTCGATCGCTCAAGCGGCTGTGTTCTCGCACACCACGCGGCCTGGATTCCCGCCTGCGCGGGAATGACGGATTTGATCTGACTCACCACCATGCCCACCCAACTGCCCGTCGATTCCTCCCTGTTTTTCAAACTCGTGCGGGTGGTCAACCTCACCGCTCGGCCGTTTCACGAGAGCGTGGGTAAGCAGCACAACCTCAGCCTGAACGAGTGGCGCGCCATGGTGGTGCTGGCCTCGCACCCCGGCGTCTCCGCCACCGAGGTCTGCGAGCTCACAGGCCTGGACAAGATGTCCGTCAGCCGCGCGCTGGCCGGCCTGGAAAAACAGGAACGTCTGCACCGCGAAAGCGACCCCGCCGACCAGCGCAAAAGCCTGCTCACCTTAAGCCCTGCAGGGCGCAAACTGTTCACCCGCATAGGCTCACTGGCCCAGGCGCGCGAGGCGCAGTTGTTTGCGGGGGTGACCAGCGCAGAGCTGGTGCAGATGAATGTGACGCTGGATAAGTTGGTGGCGGCGCTGCGGGCGGAGGCTATGTCGGGGGACGTTGAATCACTATGAAAGTGATAGCTGGTTGAGCAATAGATTTATGGGTTGAGAGGGTTTTGGGCTATCGACACTTGTTCTGATTTCACGCCGGATGCGCCGAAAATCTCACCCCCAGCGCACGCACAACCTTGAGGATCGTGTCCAGCCGCGGTTTCGCACCAGGGGCCAGCGCCTTGTAGAGGCTTTCCCGCCCAAGCCCGGCATCTTTGGCGACCTGCGCCATGCCTTTGGCTCGCGCGACGTCGCTGAGCGCCAGGAGCAGCAGGTCGGTGTCGTCGGTTTCGAGAACGGCGGTCATGTATTCGGCGATGGCCTCGTCGTCTGTGAGGTAACGAGCCGCGTCGAACGGAAGAAGTTTGGTTTTGTCTTTGGAAGTACCCATCATTCAAGCTCCAATTGCTGCAAGATTTTCTGCGCCCGCTTGATGTCTCTTGCCTGGGTTGACTTATCACCGCCAGCGAGCATGACGATAAGGACGTTCTGGCGCTTCGTGAAGTACAGGCGGTAGCCTGGGCCAAACGCGATGCGCATCTCGGAGATTTCACCGCCAACGGGCTTCCAGTCGCCGAGATTGCCCGCCTCAGCCAGACGCAGCCTGGCAACGATTCGCAACTGCGCCTTGAAGCCTTTGAGACCATCCAGCCAGTCCTGGAACTCCAGCGTTTGACGTACCGCGAACATGGGCGAACTGTATCTGACTGGATACGCTTGTCAAGCGCTGCTGTTTTTCAGTACCCAAACAGATTCCCCGCCCCGCTCTCCTGCCCCTGCGCCCAAGCCATCAGCAGCGCCCCAAACGGCGAGTTGACCCGCACCGCAGCCCCCGCCTCACACACCACAAAACAGTTGGCATGCACCGGCTGGCCGTTGACCGTCAGGTTGCCGCCGCGCACCCAGAATTCGGTGAGCGCGCCCGTGACAAATTCAAACCCGGTTTCAGGCAGCACGGTCAGTTGCACCATGCGGTGGTTACTCCCCGTGCCCGCGTAGTCAAACACCATTTGCCGCTGCACACCCGCCACGCCGGTGGGCTCCAGCGGCAAGGCGTCGACCACCACATTCACCTCCGGCGGCACCAGGGGGTTGGGGTTGTGAAAGGCTTCGAAGCGTGAGCCGGCGTGAACACCACTGATGTCGCTGTTGGGCGGGTAGGTCACCGGGCCTTCGAGTTTGGAGACGAGCACGGTGTTGGCGTAGGCGATCGCGTCATGCGTGGAGCCTTGGCGGTTGATGCCAGCCTGGTGCAGGCCGATGCTGCCGTGGTAGTCGGTCAAGCCACCGTCGACCACGAAGCTGGTGGCCACGGCCTGGTGCTGGTGCAGGCCGCTGCGCACACCCGCGTCAAAGCGCACCAGGCCCAGGTACAGGCCTAGCGCGTCGTCGTGCCGCACGGGCTTGAGAAACAGGCCGGGGTTGGCGGTGGCTTGCCAGGGCAGGGTGGCCATGTCAAACACATGGGTGCGGGCAGAGGCTGCCAGGTTGTACAGAGCGTTCATGTCTAGATGGTAACGATCGTTACCATATCTGGCATGCGGGTAATCCCATGCCCTTGTACGGCAGGCTTGCGGCTACAAAAGGGCATGCCTGCCAACCTGCGTCTTGTCGATTCGATCACCGAACTGGTGCCAGCCGACGCTGGCTGCATCGCCGTCAGCGGCTCGCACGGCGGCATCAGCTCGGCGCGCTATGCGCTGGCGGCGCGACCACTGCTGAGTGTGTTCAACGACGCGGGCGTGGGCAAAGACGCGGCGGGCATTGCGGCGCTGGACTTTTTGCAGCAGCACGGTCTGGCGGCGTGTGCAGTAGCGCACAGCAGTGCCTGCATTGGACAGGCCCGCAGCACCTGGCAACACGGTATGGTGAGCCACGCAAACCGGCTGGCCCAGGCCCTGGGTGTGGCCGTGGGCCAGCGCTGCGCCGATGCGCTGGCGCAGCTGGCGGCTGTAAAGATCAACATAACCTGAACCGGAAGACACCATGACAAGCATTTTTAAGCCAAATCGGCGGACAGCCCAGAGACTCATTGCTGGAGCAGCTATATATTTAATAGCATTCTCAAGTCTTGCCCAAACCACCTGGCCCGCCAAACCGGTGCGAATCGTCGTGCCGTTTGCGCCCGGCGGCACCACCGATTTGCTGGCCCGGGCGCTGGCACCCGAGCTGTCCCGGGTGTTTGGGCAGAGCTTTGTGGTGGAAAACAAAGCCGGTGCGGGCGGCAACATTGGTGCCGACCTGGTGGCCAAATCACCCGCCGATGGCTACACCTTGCTCATGGGCACGGTGGGCACGCACGGCATCAACAAGTCGCTGTTTGCCAAGCTGCCGTATGACCCGCAAAAAGACTTCGCCCCCATCACGCTGGTGGCCGGTGTGCCCAATGTGATGGTGGTCAATGCCGACAAAGCACGCGCAGCCAACATCAACACGGCGGCCGACTTTGTGCGCTATGCCAAGGCCAACCCCGGCAAGCTGAACATGGCCTCCAGCGGCAACGGCACCTCGATTCACCTGGCGGGCGAGCTGTTTAAAAGCATGGCGGGCGTATACATGCCGCACCTGCCCTACGGCGGTTCGGGCCCTGCGCTGCTGGGCCTGCTGGCCGGTGACACCGACGTGATGTTTGACAACCTGCCCTCGGCCATGCCGCACATCAAAACCGGCAAGCTCAGAGCGCTGGCTGTGACCAGCGCGCTGCGCTCGGCAGCGCTGCCCGATGTGCCCACGATCGAGCAGGCCGGTGGCCCGGCGCTCAAGGGCTACGAAGCCAGTTCGTGGTTCGGCTTGCTGACCCCGGCGGGCACGCCGGCCGATGTGGTGAACCGCGTGCAGGCAGAGGTAGCCAAGGCACTGAATAGCCCGGCCATTAAAGAGCGCTTGGTGACGGCGGGGGCGATTCCCAGCGGCAACACGCCGGCCGAGTTTGCGCAGCTGATTGATGCGGAGATCAAGAAGTGGGCGCCGGTGGTCAAGCAGTCGGGGGCTAAGGTGGATTGACGGGCACCGCCAGCTTACCCACCTCATCCAGCCACGCCATCACCTGCCGCACAGCAGGCCGCTGGCTTTGCTGGCGGGTGGCCAGCACCAGGTAGCGGGTGCCAGCCGGCGCAAACCCCAGGGGTGCGGCCAGCACGCCAGATGCCACATCGTCCATCACCATGGGGTAGGGGCCGATGCCCACGCCCAAGCCAGCCGCCGCTGCTTGCAGCGACAGATAGAAGTGGCCATAGCGGCGCTCGGCGGGTGGTTTTTTCATCGGCGGTTTGGCAGCCAGCTTCGGTTGCAACCGCTGCCAATCGGGCCAGGCCTGCGGGCGTGTTTCGCTGACCAGGCGCGGCATGGCATGCCAAGGGGTTTTTTGTAAGGCTTGGGGGCTGGCCACCGGGCCCAGCCATTCGTCCATCAAGGGCTGCACCACCAGGTCGCCTTGCAGCGCATAGTCGCTACGGCGTATCGCCAAATCTGCGGTGCTGCCCGCCAGGTCAATGGGCCCACCACCGGCCAGCACATGCACCGACAGCTGTGGGTGCCGTGCTTCAAACTCGCCCAGGCGTGGCACCAGCCAGCGAATGGCCAAAGTGGCCTCGCAGGAAACCACCACCGTATCGCTGGCCTGGCGGCGCGCCTGCGCAGCAGCGGCGCGCAGCAGGTCGACCGCCGAGCGGGCTTGGGCCACATAGGCCTGGCCGGTGGGTGTGAGCGCCAGGCGCAGGTGCAGCCTCTCAAACAGGGCCACGCCCAGCAGTGCCTCCAGCGACGCCACCTGCCGACTCACCGCCCCGTGCGTGAGGTGCACCGCGCGGGCGGCCGCAGTGAAGCTGCCCGCATCTGCAGCGGCCAGCAGGCAGCGCAGTGCGGTGGTGGAGGGCAGGTCGCGTTCAGGCGGTATGGAGGGTGTCGTTTTTTGCATCGGGCTATTGTGCAAAAAACTCACAGCAGAAGCGAAAAAATGGCGATTGAACAAGCCGGATGAATGCGCGAACATCAGTACCCGCTGCTCAACACCCACTTTCACTTGCATTTAAAAGGAAACACATGCCTTCCATTGCCACCCCCGCCCAAGTTGCCGCTGATCTGACGGAGCTGTGGTCACCCCGCGTGGTCGCCGAAGTTGACGATTCGTATGTGAAAGTGGCCAAGGTGCACGGCACGTTTGGCTGGCATGCGCATGACGATGAAGACGAGTTGTTCTTCATTCTCAAAGGTCAGCTGCGCATTGAAATGCATGCGGGCGCTGTGGAGCTGTCCGCTGGCGATGTGTATGTGGTGCCCAAAGGCGTGCAGCACAACCCGGTGGCACACGAGGAATGCCACATCATGTTGATTGAGCGCAAATCCACCCTGCACAGTGGCAATGTCGTCACCGACAAAACCCGTTCGCTGGCCGATCAGCTGCGCCCGGTCTAACCACTGCAATGCCCATCACCATGACTGAAAAATTCATTGATTTGCGCAGTGACACTGTCACGCGCCCCACACCCGCTATGCGCGCTGCCATGCATGCCGCGCCCGTTGGCGACGACGTGTTTGGCGATGACCCCACTGTGAATTTATTGCAAGACTCGCTGGCGGCACGCCTGGGTTTTGAGGCGGGCCTGCTCTGCGCCAGTGGCACACAAAGCAATCTGGTGGCCATCATGTCGCACTGCCAGCGGGGTGACGAGTACATCGTGGGCCAGCAGGCGCACACCTACCGCTACGAGGGTGGCGGCGCGGGCGTGCTGGGCAGTGTGTGGCCGCAACCGATTGCCAATGCTGCGGATGGCAGCCTGCCGCTGGCCGATATTGAAGCGGCCATCAAGCCCGATGACCCGCACTTTGCCCGCACCCGCCTCTTGGCACTGGAAAACACGATTGGCGGGCGGGTCTTGCCGCCCGACTACGTCACACAAGCCACGGCCCATGCACGCCGCCATGGTTTGGCGACACACCTGGATGGAGCCCGGTTTTTCAATGCAGTGGTGGCCTCGCGCCAGGCCCATGAAAGCATCAACGCCTGCGCGCATCGCTTGCTTCAGGGTTTTGATTCGGTGTCGATCTGTCTGAGCAAGGGGCTGGGCGCACCCGTGGGCTCGGTGCTGCTGGGCAGCCGGGCGCTGGTTGCCAATGGCAGGCGCATTCGCAAAATGCTGGGGGGTGGCATGCGCCAGGCAGGTGTGCTGGCCGCCGCCGGTGTCTATGCGCTGGATCATCACATTGATCGTCTGGCCGACGACCATGTGAATGCGCAGCGACTGTGGCAAGGCTTGCAAGGGCTGGATGGTTTGACCGTGACGCAGCCGCAGACCAATATTGTGTTTGCCCACATAAACGCTGATCTGGCGCAGCGTTTCGTGGCGCACCTTCAAGCTCGGCATGTGGGTTACACCGGTTTGTATGCGCTGCGCTGGGTCACACACCTGGATGTGTCAACGGCCGATGTAGACGACGCCGTGGCGCGGATTCGTGCGTTTTGGGCAACGTGAATTACACGCCCCAGACCACGCTGTGCCCAGCTTTTTCGCAGCGGCGCAGCATGTCGATAAAGGGTATGGCGCGCTGGCTGAGCAATACGGTGTCACCCGTGCGTTCGGGCGCCTTGCCTTGCGCCAGGGCCTCGTCGATGCGTGCCTGACGTTGAACTTCGTCCTGGCGAATAGCCATTTGCAGCGCCTCAATCGCTTCTGCCATTTCTTCCGGCAACAAAATGCCTTCAGCGCTGGGCTCTCGGCCAATGATCTGCAAAATCTGGCGACCGTTGGGCTCTAGCATGATCAGGTCTGCGGTCCCCTTGGATTTGAATTTGTAGAGCATCGGGGTACTTTACCGACCCGTGTACGCCTGGAAGGGTTGCGTTTTTTCAAAATCAGCTTGCAATGGCACTGGATCGGTGGGGGCAAAAGAGGGGCCGCCCGAATGGTCTTCACGCCATTCGTCTTCAAACAACTGGTTCAGTTCCAGCCTGCGCTTGGCGGCCACGCGCTCCTGACGCACCGCTTCTGTCCAGAAGGCCGGATTGGGCATGTCGGCGTAAGGGCAGGCTGCATCTGGCGCAATGCGCCAGGAAACGCTGCGCACGGCTTCGGCCAGCTCAGGGTTGGTGCTGTCCAGGCGGGTCATGTAGCTGGCTTCTAGGGCTGAGAAATACAAGGGAAGCGACTCTTCCCAAAACTTCAGCGTCAGAATGACCTGAAACACCAAGCGACCTTGCGACGACACCGTCATCACTTCCGTGCTGACCCATACGGGGGGAATGCCATGGTCGCGCAAGGTATCACCCACCAAGATACGCAAGGTTTCGCGTTGTGCATTCACAACAGATGACGACTGGCGGGGGACGGGTTGCTGCACCGAATTCATCGCAGACGGGCGAAAGCCGCTGCTATCAGCACCGCGATCCGAACGCTGCGACCTTGATGACCGGGCCGGAGCGGGCGCGCTGCCCATCAATCGGGCAAACCAATTAGCCATTTGAAAAACTCCTAAGAGAAACAAGGATCAGGTGCTGACGGCCAGCCAACGTGGCACCCGATTGAAATCTTCAATTAGCCAAGCAGGGTTTATGCCTACCAAGCTAAAACGGTGCGATTTTGCACGTATTTAGATCAATCGTATACAGTTTGACAGCGCAAAATTGCTTGAGGTATAAACAATTCCATTATGAATATTTTGTGCATTGGCGGCGGGCCCGCTGGTTTGTACTTTGCGTTGCTGATGAAAGCGCGCGATCCGGGTCACCGCATCACGGTGGTGGAGCGCAACAAACCCTTTGACACCTTTGGCTGGGGCGTGGTGCTCAGCGACCAGACGCTGGCCAATCTGCAGCTGGCCGATCCCGTCAGCGCGCAGCTGATTGGCGATGATTTTTACCATTGGGACGATATTGAGGTGTTCTTCAAGGGCCGCTCGGTGCGCTCGGGCGGCCACGGGTTTTGCGGCATTGGCCGTAAGCGCCTGCTCAACATTCTGCAAGAGCGCTGCCAGCAACTGGGCGTGGAGTTGGTGTTTGAGTGCGATGCCACCGACGACCTGGCCCTGGCCGCCCAATACAACGCCGACCTGGTGATTGCCTCTGACGGCCTGAACAGCCGCATTCGCAACCGCTACGCCGCCACCTACCAACCCGATGTGGATCTGCGCCAGTGCCGTTTTGTGTGGCTGGGCACGCACAAGAAGTTTGATGCTTTTACCTTTGCTTTCGAGCAAACCGAGCATGGCTGGTTTGCGGCGCATGCCTACCAGTTCAATACCGACACCTCCACCTTCATTGTGGAAACGCCGCAAGCCTGCTGGCAGGCCCACGGGCTGGACGCGATGAGCCAGGAAGACGCGATTGCATTTTGTCAACAGTTGTTTGCCAAGTACCTGGACGGCCACGCGCTGATGAGCAATGCCAGCCACCTGCGCGGCAGCGCCAACTGGATTCGGTTTCCGCGCGTGGTGTGCGGCCAGTGGGTGCACCGCGAGGTCATCAACGGTAAAACGGTACCGATTGTGTTGATGGGCGACGCCGCCCACACCGCGCATTTTTCGATTGGCAGCGGCACCAAACTGGCGCTGGAAGATGCGATTGACCTGGCTGATGAATTCAGCAATTGCTCTAATCTTGATAGCGCCTTGAGCAGCTACGTCGAGCGCCGCAGCGTAGAAGTTCTCAAAATTCAAAACGCCGCACGCAACTCCACTGAGTGGTTTGAAAACGTGGCGCGCTACAGCGGTATGGACATCGAGCAGTTCGCCTACTCGCTGCTGACCCGCTCGCAGCGCATCAGCCACGAGAACCTGCGGCTGCGCGATGAAGCCTGGCTGGGTGGGTATGAGGGCTGGCTGGCTGGGGGTAAAAAGCCTGTGCTCCCCATGCTCACGCCTTTCAAGGTGCGCGATGTCGAACTCAAAAACCGCATCGTCGTCTCGCCCATGGCCACTTACAGCGCCGTCGACGGTGTGCCGCAAGACTTTTTGCTGGTGCACCTGGGTGCCCGCGCGCTGGGCGGCGCGGCGCTGGTGATGGTGGAAATGACCAGCCCGACACCTGAAGGCCGCATCACGCCTGGTTGCACCGGCTTGTACAACGACGCGCAGCAGACGGGTTTCAAGCGCATTGTTGATTTCGTGCACACCAGCAGTAGCGCCAAGATCGGCCTGCAAATCGGCCACAGCGGCCCCAAGGGCTCGACCCAGCTCGGCTGGCAAGTCACCGACGAGCCTTTGACAGACGGCAACTGGCCGCTGCTGGCCGCCAGCGCCGTGGCCTACGGCGAGCAAAACCAAGTGCCCCGCGCGATGACCGATGCCGACATGGATGCGACCACTGCAGCGTTTGTGGCGTCCACCCGCCGCGCCGCCGCCTGCGGCTTTGACTGGCTGGAGCTGCACTGCGCACACGGCTACCTGCTCAGCAGCTTCATCACGCCACTGACCAACCAGCGCCTCGACGAATATGGGGGCACGTTGGAAAACCGCTGCCGCTACCCGCTGGAGGTTTTCGTCGCCATGCGCGCCGTGTGGCCCGCCCACCTGCCGATGAGCGTGCGCATTTCCGCGCACGACTGGGCAGAAGGCGGCAACACCGACGACGACGCGGTGCAAATCGCCCGGCTGTTCAAAGCCGCAGGCTGCGACCTGATCGACGTGTCGTCTGGCCAGACCACGCGCCTGGCCAAGCCGGTGTATGGCCGCATGTACCAAACGCCGTTTGCTGACCGCATCCGCAACGAAGTGGGCATTGGCACCATCGCCGTGGGCGCGATCAGCGAGGCCGATCAGGCCAACAGCATCATTGCCGCCGGCCGGGCCGACCTGTGCGCCATTGCCCGCCCCCACCTGGCAGACCCCGCATGGACGCTGCACGAAGCGGCCAAGCTGCAAAGCCGCCATGTGGACTGGCCGCTGCCGTACCTGAGTGGCCGCGACCAGCTGTACCGCGAGTTTTTAAAGCAAAAACAGCTATCAGCCCAGGTAAATACTGCTCAAGCAGCTATCAAATCAGTAGTGAACGAGGAGGGTTTGTAGCCATGGACATGGAAGCCCGCGCCCATGCCGAGCACCCCCAAGCCCTGCGCCTGTGGCTGCGCCTGCTGACCTGCACCCAACTGGTGGAGCGCCAGGTGCGCAGCCAGTTGCGCGAGCAGTTTGAAACCACCTTGCCCCGCTTTGATCTGATGGCCCAGCTGGAGCGCGCGCCCGACGGCCTGAAGATGAACGAGCTGTCGCGCCGCCTGATGGTGACCGGCGGCAATGTGACCGGCATCACCGACCAACTGGTCACCGAAGGCCTGGTGGAACGCGCCCCGGTAGAAGGCGACCGCCGCGCCTACCAGGTGCGCCTGACCCCGTCGGGCCGCCTGGCCTTTCACGCCATGGCCCATGCGCATGAAGCCTGGATCGTGGCGGCTTTGGGTGGCCTGAACGACAAGGAAATGGCGCAATTGCACAAGCTGCTGGGCAAGGTGAAGGCGCATCACTTGGACAGTCTTGAAGGCGGGGTCGATTTGAACGCAGAGGACGCGAAGGTTTCGCAGAGGACGCAAAAAAAGACATGAGAGAAAAAATGCCAACAGTTCTTCGCCTCACTTTGGATGTTCTTCTGCGTCCTCTGCGAAACCTTCGCGTCCTCTGCGTTCAAAAAAGCCCAACCCACAGAACCAAGCCATGAAGCAATACATCAGCGCCACCAACCCCATGCGCAGCCAGTTTGACGCCCATGCAGGCTACGTGGGCCAGCACTTTCAATGGACGTTTTTCCAGGGGGTGGGCACCATCACCCTGAGCCGGCCGGAGCGCAAGAATCCGCTGACGTTTGACAGCTACCACGAGCTGCGCAACCTGTTTGCCGCTTTGAAATTTGCCACCGATGTGCGGGTGGTGGTCGTCACCGGTTCGGGCGGCAACTTCTGCTCGGGCGGCGATGTGCATGAAATCATCGGTCCGCTCACGCAGATGAGCATGACCGAGATGCTGGAATTCACCCGCATGACGGGCGACCTGGTGACGTGCATGCGCAACTGCCCGCAGCCGGTGGTAGCTGCCATCGACGGCATTTGCGCCGGGGCTGGGGCCATGATGGCGCTGGCCTGCGATATGCGGCTGGGCACGCCGAATGCCAAAACCGCCTTTTTGTTCACCCGCGTGGGCCTGGCCGGTGCCGACATGGGCGCTTGCGCCCTGCTGCCCCGCATGATCGGCCAGGGCCGCGCGTCTGAGCTGTTGTTCACTGGCAGGGCGATGACCGCGCAGGAAGGCCTGGCCTGGGGTTTTTTCAATGCGCTACATGAACCGGCGGATCTGCCAGCCCAAGCCCAAGCGCTGGCAAAAAGCCTGGCCGAAGGCCCCACCTTTGCCCACAGCATGACCAAAACCATGCTCAACCAGGAATGGGCCATGACGATTGAGCAGGCGATTGAAGCCGAGGCGCAAGCGCAGGCGATTTGCATGCAGACGGGTGATTTCAAGCGAGCGTATGAGGCGTTTGCGGCCAAGCAGAAACCGGTGTTTGAGGGGGATTGAGTGTGATTGAGGCGGCCCCTGTCCACGAATTTGCTCCCTCCCCTTCCGGGGAGGGCAGGGGTGGGGGCATGAGCGCCACAAAACTGATCCAGCAGGGCCTCCCCGCATGCCCCCATCCCAACCTTCCCCCGTGAGGGGAAGGAGCAAAACCGCCGCTTGCATAACGACCGAAAAGTGAACCCATGCACCCCGCCCAATCCCATCTGACGCTTCCCTTCTTCGACCCTCACCACGCCGCCCTGGGCGCAGACGTGGCCGATTGGGTGGGCACCCAACACATCGATGAAACGGACGACCGCGCCGCCTGCCGCCAGTGGGTTCGCTCGTTGGGCGACGCGGGCTGGCTGCGCTACTGCGTGCCCTCGGGCGATGGCGGTGAACTCGGCGGTGCCTTGGAAAAACTCGATTCACGCGCGCTAGTCGTTCTGCGCGAGACCCTGGCTTTCCACTCCCCGCTGGCCGACTTTGCCTTTGCCATGCAAGGCTTGGGCAGCGGTGCCATCACCTTAGCGGGCAGCGCGGTGCAGCAGCAGGCTTACTTGCCTGCGGTGGCGCGCGGCGACAAGATTGCGGCATTTGCGCTGAGCGAGGCCGATGCCGGATCCGATGTGGGTGCTATGAAAACCGTAGCTGCTCCAGTAATGAATCTCTGGGCTGATGGCTCAAATGATTCAAAAACAGGCGGCTACCAGCTCAGCGGCAGCAAAACCTGGATCAGCAACGGCGGCATTGCCGATTTCTACGTGGTCTTCGCCAAAACCGCGCCCGACGCAGGCACCCGTGGCATCAGCGCTTTCATCGTTGACGCCAACACCAAGGGCCTGGACGCCAGCCAACACATCCAGCTGATGGCCCCGCACCCGCTGGCCACACTCACCTTCAACAACTGCCTGCTGCCAGACAGCGCCTTGCTCGGCGAGTTGCATGGCGGCTTCAAGCTGGCCATGCGCACGCTGGATATTTTTCGCGCCTCGGTCGCCGCCGCCGCTTTGGGCATGGCCCGCCGCGCGCTGGCTGAAGCCGTCGCCCATGCCCGCCAACGCAAGATGTTTGGCCAGACCCTGGCCGACTTTCAACTCACCCAAGCCAAGATCGGCGAGATGGCCGCGCTGGTCGATGCGGCCGCGCTGCTGACCTACCGCGCCGCCTGGCTGCGCGACGTGAGCTTCGCCGAACGCTCCGGCCCGAAGGGCTCTGCCGAAGGCTCGGGCCCGCAGGGCCATCGCGCGCAAAGCGTTGCCGCTGCCATGTCAAAAATGACCGCCACCGAAAACGCCCAGCGCGTGATCGACATGGCGCTGCAACTGCATGGCGGCCTGGGCGTGCAAGTGGGCACCAAGGTCGAAAGCCTGTACCGCGACATCCGCTCGCTGCGCATTTACGAAGGTGCCACCGAGGTGCAGCAGCTCATCATTGGCAAGGCTGTTTTGAAGGGGTGAATACGTGCACAACATGCACCACCCCGTCATTCCCGCGCAGGCGGGAATCCAGCGCTTGCGTCGTACTACCCTCTGGATTCCCGCCTGCGCGGGAATGACGGGAGACTCGGATGTCACCTAGTGCCCAAACTGATCGATTCGTCCACGACCGCCTGCCGCCGCCCGAGCAGTGGCCCCAGCTGCGCTACGACCTGCCTGCGCTGCAACTGCCCGATCAAGTCAACCTGGTGCAGGCACTGTTTGACCATGCGCAGACCAACGGCCATACCAACCGCCCGTTCCTGCGCTCAGCCCAGGTCACGTTCAGCTATGCCCAGGCCCACGAGCGCGTGAACCGCATCGCCCATGTGCTCACGCACGACCTGGGTCTGGTGCCCGGCAACCGTGTGCTGCTGCGCGGTGGCAACTCGGTGGGCATGGCGCTGGCGTGGCTGGCGGTGGTCAAGGCCGGTTTGATTTCGGTGGCCACCATGCCGCTGCTGCGTGCGCAGGAGCTGGGCCAGATCATCGACAAGGCGCAGCCCACGGTGGCGATTTGCGATGCCAAGTTGCTCGCTGAATTGCACACCGCCCAGCAAGCCCACCCGGTGTTGCAGCGCATCGTGGTGTATGGCGCGCCCGACGACCCGCAAGACCTGGGCAAGCTGGCCGCAACGTACCCCGCCGAGTTCAAAGCCTGCCCCACGGCTGCAGACGACATCGCCTTGATGGCCTTTACCTCCGGCACCACCGGCCAGCCCAAAGCCGCGGTGCACACCCACCGCGACGTGCTGGCCGCCTGCCAGGCCTGGCCGCGCCATGTGCTGCGGGCCACAGCAGACGACGTGGTAATTGGCTCACCGCCGCTGGCCTTCACCTTCGGTTTGGGTGGTTTGCTGGTTTTTCCGATGTGGGCGGGTGCCTCGGTGTACTTCCCAGATGTAGCCTACACGCCAGAAAAAATGTGCCAGGTGATTGCCGATGTGGGTGCCACCATTTGCTACACCGCACCCACGTTTTACCGGCAGATGGCCGCTTTTGCGCAGGTGTTGCAAGCCTCACCCCTGCGCATCTGCGTGAGCGCTGGTGAAGGCCTGCCCGATGCCACGCGCACCTTGTGGCGCGAGGCCACCGGCATCGAAATGCTGGACGGCATTGGTGCCACCGAAATGTTTCACATCTTCATTTCGTCTGCGGGCGCAGACGTCAGGCGCGGTGCGATTGGCCAGGTGGTGCCCGGCTACACCGCCCAAGTGGTGGACGACGAGGGTCAGGAAGTGCCGCGAGGTACGGTGGGCAAGCTGGCCGTGATCGGCCCCACAGGCTGCAAATACCTGGCCGACCCGCGCCAGGCCAACTACGTGAAAAACGGCTGGAACTACCCCGGCGACGCCTTCACGCAAGACGAAGATGGCTACTTCTTCTACCAGGCCAGGGCCGACGACATGATCATCACCGCCGGCTACAACGTGGGCGGCCCCGAGGTGGAAGACGCGCTGCTCAAACACCCGGCGGTGGCTGAATGCGCGGTGGTCGGCAAACCCGACGAGGAGCGCGGCATGGTGGTCAAAGCCTTTTGCGTGCTCAAGGCCGGGCAGGTGGGCGATGCCGTGATGGTCAAAACCCTGCAAGACCATGTGAAGGCCACGATTGCACCTTTCAAATACCCACGCGAAATTGAATTTGTGAGCAGCTTGCCGCGCACCGAGACGGGAAAACTGCAGCGCTTTAAATTGAGGGGTTCTCGGTAGTCGCGGAATGCGTGTTCCGAACGCAGAGGACGCAAAAATTACGCAGAGGCCGCAGAAGGAATTCAAAAAATTTCTGGCTGTTTCTCTGCGCGCTCTGCGTCACTTTTGCGTCCTCTGCGTTCCTGTCCCCGCATCCTGTTCCTCCTGAATCTTTCCTCGGTCACCTGGAGTCCACATGAAACACCTACACCCCCCTGGCTGGGCCGCCGCCAAAGGCTATGCCAACGGCATCGCCGCCCGTGGCACGCAGATTTTCGTTGGCGGCCAGATTGGCTGGAACGGGCAACAGGTTTTCGAAAGCGACGACTTCATTGCCCAGACCGCGCAGGCGCTGCGCAACATCGCAGACGTGCTGAAAGAGGCCGGCGCAGGCCCTGAGCACATGGTTCGCATGACCTGGTACATCGTGGACCGGGTGGAATACAACGCCCGCCTGAAAGAACTCGGTGAGGCCTATCGCTCCGTGATGGGCCGCAACTTCCCGGCGATGACCTGCGTGCAAGTGGCTGCGCTGGTAGAGGAACTGGCCAAGGTGGAAATTGAAGTCACGGCGGTGTTGCCGGATGCAGAATAGTCACACGAACTTCGTGCAACACGAATTTCGTGTTAACTTCGAGGCATGAAAAACCTCACCATTACCGTTGACGACACAGCCCTGGAGTGGGCGCGCATCGAAGCGGCCAAGCGCAACACCAGTGTGTCGCGCCTGGTGGGCGAATTGCTGGCCGACAAGATGCGGCAGGAAGATGCCTACGCACAGGCCATGCGCAGCGCGCTGAAATTCGAGTCATGGGGTCGCAGCGACGGCCCTTATCTGAGCCGCGACGAGATGTACGAGCGCAACCGGCAACCAACATGAGCGCGCTGGTATTTGTCGATACCAACGTGCTGCTGTATACGGTGGACGAAAAAGATATGGACAAACAGGCCGCCGCGCGGGTCTGGGTTCGATGGTGTTGGGATCAGCAGGTCGGGCGCATCAGCAGCCAGGTGCTCAACGAGTTTTACAACAATGCGATCACCAAATTTCGAGCGGTGATGCCGGTGCAGCAAGCCCGCTCGCAGGTGCGCAACCTGCGGCAATGGCAACCACCGCATCTGGACACTTACACCGTCGACGGTGCCTGGGCGCTGCAAGACCGCTACCAACTGAGCTATTGGGATGCGTTGATCATCTCGTCTGCCCAGCAGCAAGGCTGCAGCTATGTGCTCAGCGAAGGCATGCAGCACCTGCAGCGCTTTGAAACCGTGCAGCTGGTCAACCCGTTCAAGCTGTCCCCCGACGGCTTGACTGCCTTGGAGCCCAAACCATGAACTTTGCCGCGCAAGCACTGATTGAAAAACGCATTCGGCGCGACATCCAGTCCCTGCACGCCTACGCCATTCAAAACGCCAAAGGCCTGGTCAAGCTGGACGCGATGGAAAACCCGCACCGGCTGTCGGCTCAGTTGCAAGCCGAACTCGGCGCGCGCCTGGGCGCGTTGGCGCTGAACCGCTACCCCGCTGGCCAGGTGAATGAGTTGCGCGCGGCGCTGGCCGCGTATGCGCAGATGCCGCCGGGCTTTGACATCATGCTGGGCAATGGCTCGGATGAACTGATCTCGCTGCTGGCCATGGCCTGCGACGTGCCCGGCGCGGTGATCCTGGCACCCGTGCCCGGTTTTGTGATGTATGCGATGAGCGCGCAATTGCAGGGGCTGCAGTTTGTGGGCGTTGACTTGACGGCTGATTTCGAGCTGGACGGGCCCGCCATGCTGGCTGCCATCGCCCAGCACAAACCGGCCATCGTGTACCTGGCCTACCCCAACAACCCCACGGCCAATTTGTGGGACGACGAGGTGGTGGAAAGCATTGTGGTGGCGCAGGCAGAGCAGGGCGGTCTGGTGGTGATGGACGAGGCCTACCAGCCGTTTGCCTCGCGCAGCTACATCGACCGCATCACCCGCCACAGCCATGTGCTGCTGATGCGCACCCTGAGCAAGTTTGGCCTGGCCGGTGTGCGCTTGGGCTATATGCTGGGGCCGCAGGCGCTGATAGCGGAAATTGACAAGCTGCGCCCGCCCTACAACATCAGCGTGCTCAACTGCGAGTGCGCGCTGTTTGCGCTGGCACATTCAGAGACTTTTCGGGCTCAAGCCCATGAAATCATTGCTCAACGCGCTATGCTTTTTGAAGCATTTGCAGGCATTCCAACGGTCAAGGCCTACCGCAGCGATGCCAACATGATCCTGCTGCGCGTGCCTGATGCGGCCAAAACCTTTGACGGTTTGAAGCAGCGCGGCGTGCTGGTCAAGAACATTTCTAAAATGCACCCGCTGCTTGCCAATTGCCTGCGCCTGACGGTGGGCACTGCTTCTGAAAATCAACAACTGCTGGCAGCCCTCACCGAATCTTTATGACCGATCGCATCGCCAACGTCTCCCGCAACACCGCCGAGACCCAAATCACCGTTGCACTCAACCTGGACGGCACCGGCACCGCCAAGTTGTCCACCGGCATCGGTTTTTTCGACCACATGCTCGATCAAATTGCCCGCCACGGCCTGATCGATTTAGACATTCAAGCTAAGGGCGACTTGCACATTGACGGCCACCACACGGTGGAAGACGTGGGCATCACCTTGGGCCAGGCCATGGCGCAGGCGGTGGGCGATAAAAAAGGCCTGCGTCGCTACGGCCATGC
This sequence comes from Comamonadaceae bacterium, assembly GCA_013297875.1. Taxonomy (GTDB): domain Bacteria; phylum Pseudomonadota; class Gammaproteobacteria; order Burkholderiales; family Burkholderiaceae_C; genus JAAFIW01. The sequence continues at coordinate 110,357 of JAAFIW010000013.1, forward strand.
CTATGTGCCGCTGGACGAGGCGCTCAGCCGAGTGGTGATTGATTTTTCAGGCCGGCCTGGCCTGGTGATGCATGTGCCCTTTACCAGCGGCATGATTGGCGGGTTTGACACGCAGCTGACCTACGAATTTTTCCAGGGCTTTGTGAACCATGCTGGCGTGAGCCTGCACATCGACAACCTGCGCGGCGACAACGCCCACCACCAGTGTGAAACCGTGTTCAAGGCCTTCGCCCGCGCACTGCGCATGGCGCTGGAGATTGACCCGCGTGCGCCGGGCCTGATCGCCTCCACCAAGGGCTCTTTATGATGTTTTTAAGCCGAATCGGCCACCAGCCCATATAAATACTGCTCAAGCAGCTATGAATTTGATAGTAAATAAAACAGTGGCCGTGGTCGACTACGGCATGGGCAACCTGCGCTCGGTGGCCCAGGCGGTGCAAGCTGCAGCCCAGGGCACGGGCTGGAATGTGGTGATTACCAACCAGCCGCAAGCCGTCGACGCCGCCAGCCGCATCGTGCTGCCCGGCCAGGGTGCCATGCCCGACTGCATGCGCGAGCTGCGCGAGTCGGGCCTGCAAGAGGCCGTGCTGCGCGCCGCCGCCAGCCGCCCGCTGTTTGGCGTGTGCGTGGGCATGCAAATGCTGCTGGACGCCAGTGACGAAGGCAACACACCCGGTTTGGGCCTGATTGGTGGGCGGGTCGTCAAATTTGACCTGGCTGGGCAATTACAAAGCGACGGCAGCCGCTACAAAGTGCCGCAAATGGGCTGGAACCAGGTGTGGCGCGGCCCCGAACGCCACCCGGTGTTTGGCGAGGTGCCCGACGGCAGCTATTTTTATTTCGTACACAGCTACTACGCCCAACCGTCAGATGCGCGCCACAGTGCAGGCCTTGCAGACTACGGCAGCCGCTTTACGGCAGCGGTTGCACGCGATAACATTTTCGCCACACAATTCCACCCCGAAAAAAGCGCAGACCAAGGCTTGGCCCTCTACCGAAACTTCCTCCACTGGAACGTCTGATTCCATTCCCAAACCATCACTGTAGGTCGTTGCTCCTCCTTGCCGTGCTAAAGCACTGTCTTCGTCGTCCCGCCTACTACAGTAATGATTTGGAAACGGAATAGCTCCTCTCTTCTCCGCCTCATACGGCCTAGCTATGCTTCTCATCCCTGCGATTGACCTGAAAGACGGTCACTGTGTGCGCCTGAAACAAGGCGACATGGCCCAGTCCACCACCTTCGGCGAAGACCCGGCGGCCATGGCCAGCAGCTGGCTGGCCAAGGGCGCGCGCCGCCTGCACCTGGTTGATTTGAACGGCGCATTTGCCGGCAAGCCGCAAAACTTTGCCGCCATCAAATCCATCCTGAACGCCGTGGGCGACGACATTCCCGTGCAGCTGGGCGGCGGCATCCGCGACCTGGACACGATTGAAAAATACATCGACGGCGGCCTGCGCTACGTCATCATCGGCACCGCAGCCGTGAAAAACCCTGGCTTTCTGAAAGATGCCTGCGCCGCTTTTGGCGGCCACATCATCGTGGGGCTGGACGCCAAAGACGGCAAAGTCGCCACCGACGGCTGGAGCAAATTGACTGGCCACGAGGTGGTGGACCTGGCCAAAAAGTTTGAAGACTGGGGCGTCGAATCCATCATCTACACCGACATTGGCCGCGACGGCATGCTCTCGGGCATCAACATCGAGGCCACCGTCAAGCTGGCGCAAGCACTGACCATTCCGGTGATTGCCTCGGGCGGCCTGTCCAATATGGCCGACATTGAGCAGCTATGCGCCGTGGAGTCTGAAGGCGTGGAAGGCGTGATTTGCGGCCGGGCGATTTACAGCGGCGACCTGGACTTTGCCGCGGCGCAATCACGCGCCGATGCGCTGAACGGCGCTTGAATGTTTAGCCGTGTTGTACTGATTGCTTTTACATCGTTATTGCTTTCGGCAGCCTGCGCTGCCGCATCTACCGATTGCCTCAAGAGTTTTTATGCTTTTGGTCAAAATTTCAAAGAGGCGCAGCTGGGGCTGAAAATTGCCAAGAAGCACTGGACTACGTCCAATCCCAATGGCGATGCAGGCGAAAAAATATTCTGGACTGCTTCGAGCGCTAAAGGCAATCGGATGGAACGATACACATGCAAGTCTTGTTCGTCACGCACTGGGATAACAGAATTGTTTTTAGTGGCTGGCACTTTGCCCTGTGGCGTTGTCAAGGGCATGCGAGGTCGGGACATCGTTAGTCGCCTGGAAACGCTGCCTTATGCTGTCGACCAGGGACGGATTATTTATAGCTTTCTTCCGGCGGAAGAGAGTTGGGTTACTTTTTTACTTACTGATGGGGTTTTGCAGGCAGTTAAGTGGGATTTCTTTCTGGATTGATGCCTGCGGAATTACAGAATTATTTCCATCTGTGTTGATGGATAACACAAAAAATGCTCGCTAAACGCATCATCCCCTGCCTGGACGTCACCGGTGGCCGCGTCGTCAAAGGCGTGAACTTTCTGGAGTTGCGCGACGCCGGTGACCCGGTGGAAATCGCCGCGCGCTACAACGAGCAAGGCGCTGACGAACTCACGTTTTTAGACATCACCGCCACCAGCGATGGCCGCGATTTGATCTTGCCCATCATTGAAGCCGTGGCCTCGCAGGTGTTCATTCCGCTCACCGTGGGCGGCGGTGTGCGCACCGTGGCCGATGTGCGGCGGCTGCTCAACGCGGGCGCCGACAAAACCAGCTTCAACTCAGCGGCCATTGCCGATCCCCAAGTCATCGTCGATGCCTCAGCCAAGTACGGTGCGCAATGCATCGTGGTAGCCATTGATGCGAAAAAACGCTCGGCGCAAGACGCGCAAATCAAAGGCCCCGGCTGGGATGTGTACAGCCACGGCGGGCGCAAAAACACTGGGCTGGATGCGGTGGCCTGGGCGGTGGAAATGGTGCAGCGCGGCGCGGGCGAAATTTTGCTAACCAGCATGGATCGTGACGGTACCAAGATTGGGTTTGACCTGGAACTGACCCGGGCCGTGAGCGATGCGGTCAGCGTGCCAGTGATTGCCTCAGGCGGTGTGGGCAACCTGGATCACCTGGCCGATGGTATTCAGACCGGCGGGGCTGATGCGGTGCTAGCAGCCAGCATTTTTCACTACGGTGAGTTCACCGTCGGGCAGGCAAAAGCCCGTATGCGTGAGCGCGGCATCGCGGTGCGTTTGTAGCGCACAAAAACAATCGGGGTGAGACAGCCTGCTGGCCGCTCACCCCGAAGGTGTTGTCATCTGTCATTAGCGCCCGCAGGCGCAGTTATCCGTCATCAAGGCTTGGGCAAGATCACTTTGTCGATCACGTGAATCACGCCATTGGTGTTCAGTATGTCGGTGGCGGTGATTTTCGCGGTCCGTGCGCGCTGGTCAATGATGTTCAAAGAGGGGTCAACGCGCAAGGTTTCACCCTGGACCGTCGTGATGTTGACATTGGTTGGAACTTCAGCCTTCAGCACGGTGCCAGGCACCGCGTGGTAGGTGAGAACCTTGGTCAACAGCGCCTTGTCTGCCAGCAGTGCCGCCTTGGTGATGTTCAGCTCCGTCAGCAAGGCATTGAACGCATCGTTGGTGGGTGCGAACACGGTGAACTGCGTGGTGCCAGACAGCGTGGTCACCAAATCGGCGGCCGCGACCGCTTCGACCAGGATGCTGAATTGCGACAGCGATTGCGCGGTTTGTACGATGGTTCTGTCCGCTGGCAGCAGCACCCGGTTGATCGTGTGAACCACGCCGTTGCTGGCCTGGATATCGGTGGCCGTGATGGCTGATTTGCGGTTGCGACCGTCGGTGATGGTCAGTACATCGAAAATGCTTTCAATCTTGAAAATGCCACCCTGAACCGTCTTGATGGCTTTGCCAGCGGGTACACCGGCTTTGTCCACCTTGGCAGGCAGCACGTGATACGTCAGCACAGCGGTCAGCAGCGGCTTGTTGGCCAAGAGGGCTTCCTTGGTGATGTTCAACTCAGCCAGTAGCTCGGTGAAGGCAGCGTTGGTCGGCGCAAACACGGTGAACGGGCCTGTACCTTTCAAGGTATCGACCAAGCCGGCAGCCACAACGGCCTCAACCAAAACGCTGAGATTGGGGTTGCTTTGCGCCAGTGCCACCAGGTCGGGGGCTGGTGCCGGGGTTGGCAAAATCACTTTGTCAATCACGTGAATCACGCCATTGGTCGCCAGCACGTCGGTGGCGGTGATGTTGGCTGTGCGGGTGCGTTGGTCTGTGATTACCAGGGCAGGGCTGATGCGCAGGGTGTCGCCTTGTACGGTGGGAATGGCCACGTTGGTGGGTACATCGGCCTTCAATACGCGGCTGGGCAGCACATGGTAGGTCAGCACACGGGTCAGCAAAGCGCGATCGGCCAGCAGTGCTGCTTTGGTGATATTCAACTCGGCCAGCAGCGCGTTGAACGCGTCGTTCGTAGGTGCAAACACGGTGAAGTTGCTGGTGCCAGACAGCGTGGTCGTCAAGCCGGCAGCGGTGACGGCTTCCACCAACACACTGAACTGAGGCAGGGCCACGGCAGTCTGCACAATGTTTTTGTCAGCAGGCAAGATCACGCGGTCGATGGTGTGCACCACGCCGTTTCTGGCCTGGATGTCGGTGGCAACGATTCGTGAGCTGCGGTTGCGGCCATCGGTGATGGTGAACACATTGTTGTTGGCATCAATCTTGAAAATGCCGCCCAGCACCGTGGTGATGGGCTTACCGGCCGGGATGCCTGCTTTTTCCACCTTGGCGGGCAGTACGTGGTAGGTCAATACGCTTGTCAGCAGGGGCTTGTTTGCCAGGAGCGCATCTTTGGTGATGCCCAGTTCGGTCAGCAGTGCGGCAAAGGCGGCATTAGTGGGCGCGAAAACGGTGTAAGGCCCGGCGGCTTTAAGTGTGTCTGTCAGGCCGGCGGCTACAACGGCTTCCACCAAAATGCTCAGGTCTGGGGTTGCTTGGGCCAGCTGAACAATGTCAGGTGCCGGTGCCACTGGTACTGGCGCGGGGTCGTCGTCGCCTCCGCAGCCAGTGATGAAGGCGGCGGCCAGCAAGCTGCCAGCGATAAGTGCAATTCTTCTAAGCATGGTTGACTCCTTGGGTGGGTCTGGTTTCCAGGTTGAACAAACTCAGCATGCAACCTAAAACTAGGTGGAAATAAAAAATACCAATCGGTCGCATGCAGACTAAATAGTATTCGTCGGCGTAGACTCATGCAAGCAGGAAAACACTTTTTTACTAACCCCCAGCTAATTGTGTCGGGTTGCTTGCCGCTTGCCAGTCTTGTTGGAAGTTCGCGTAATCAACGACAATTTCCCTCATGAACTGGTTAAACGATGTGAAATGGGATGCGCAGGGCCTGGTGCCGGTGATTGCGCAAGAGCAGGGCAGCAACGACGTGCTGATGTTTGCCTGGATGAACCGCGAAGCGCTGGAAAAAACAGCCGAGCTGGGCCGTGCCGTGTATTTCAGCCGATCGCGGGGCAAACTGTGGTTCAAGGGCGAAGAGTCGGGCCATGTGCAAACCGTGCACGAAATTCGCATGGACTGCGACAACGACGTGATCCTGCTCAAAGTGACCCAGCGGGGTCACGAGCCGGGCATTGCCTGCCACACCGGCCGCCACAGCTGCTTTTTCAGTCTTTACCAAAACGGTAACTGGTTGGCGACCGAGCCGGTATTGAAAGACCCTGCCTCCATCTACAAGTAAGCACATGACTTCAAACGACACCCTGGCGCAACTGGCCGCCGTGATTGAAAGCCGCCTGCCGGCCCGCGGCGGAGACGCCGACACCAGCTACGTGGCCTGCTTGTTGCTCAAAGGCCCGGATGCTTTTTTGAAAAAAATTGGTGAAGAAGCCACCGAGGTGGTGATGGCTGCCAAGGACGCCCAGTACAGTGCCAGTGATGAAAACAAACAAAAAATTGTGGGCGAAGTGGCCGACCTGTGGTTTCACAGCCTGATTGCACTGGCGTGGTACGGTTTATCACCGGCTGACGTGCTGGCAGAACTGGAGCGGCGTGCGGGTACCAGCGGCATTGAGGAAAAGGCCTTGCGCAAGGCACAAGAACGCGAAATCAACCCTCGTTGAGGAGAAATAAGCATGAGCGAAACCAATTTGGCGGAATTTGACGGCAAGTCGTCTGCTGACCGCACGGTGATGCATGTGCTGTATGGCTTGCACACCCTGGCATGGGTGGGTGGCTACATACCGGCGGTAATTGCCATGATCGTCAACTACATCAAACGTGGCGACGAAAACGACGCGATCTACCTGAGCCACCACAACTACATGATCCGCACCTTTTGGTGGGCTCTGCTCTGGTTTGTGCTGACCTCGCCGCTGTGGTTTCTGTTCGTCTTACCTGGCTGGATCGCCTGGATCGTTGTCGGTCTTTGGTATCTGTATCGCTGCATCAAAGGTTGGCTGCGCTTTACCAACGACAAACCGGCTTGAGTGCTGAATTTTGGAAAACCCACCCATGTCCCACGACCCCCACTGCATCTTCTGCAAAATCGTTGAAGGAAAAATCCCCTCCCGCAAGGTCTATGAAGACGATGAAATGCTGGCCTTCCACGACATTGCGCCCTGGGCACCCGTGCACTTTTTGATGATCCCCAAGCGCCACATTCCATCAATGGCGCAGCTGACAGCAGACGATGCCGCGCTGATGGGGCGCATGCTCACCCTGGCACCGCAGCTGGCCCTGCAGGAAGGCTGCAAGCCCTATCCCGAGGGCGGGTTCCGGCTGCTGTGCAACAACGGGCAGGAGGGCGGGCAAGAGGTGCACCACTTGCATATCCATGTGATGGGCGGGCCGCGCCCGTGGCTCAAGGGCTAGAGAGCCTGGCGTGGGCCGGATGCCTCAAGAGGGTTATGCCCGGTGGCTGTCTTGCGACACTACTAGAATCGTCCGGTTGTTTTATAGGAGTACAGCATGGGTTCGTTTTCGATTTGGCACTGGTTGATCGTGTTGCTCATCATCGTTTTGGTGTTTGGCACCAAGAAGCTGAAAAACATTGGTGCCGACCTGGGCGGTGCGGTCAAAGGCTTTAAAGACGGTGTGAAAGACGGCACCACCGGTGCCGATGAAACCAAAGCAGCGGCCACAGCGGTTCCCCCCGCAGGCCAGGTGACGAGCACAGCCACCGCAGACAAAACCACGATTGACGTTGAAGCCAAGCAAAAAAGCTGATGGACTTGAGCACCAGCGGGTTTTAAGCGCCACATGTTTGATATTGGTTTCGAAAAAATAGCGCTCATTGGCGCGGTGGCCCTGATCGTGATCGGGCCCGAAAAGCTGCCCAAGCTGGCCCGTACGGTGGGCACCTTGCTGGGCAAGGCGCAGCGCTATGTGTCTGACGTCAAGGCTGAAGTGAACCGCTCCATCGAGCTGGAAGAACTCAAGAAAATGAAGGAATCGATGGAGGGCGCGGCACGCGACGTGCAAGGCGCGGTGTACAACGCGCAAAACGCCATGCAGACCGCCGCCAGCGATTTTGAGAAAGACTGGGCGCAAGCCACCGGCGAAGCCGGTCAAACCAACGAAAACAGCATTGGCTACACCCCACCCGCCCCGGTTTATGTGCGGCCCAAGAAAAACTGGCGCATCAAGCAGGGCACCACGCCCAACTGGTACAAAGCCCGCAACGGCATTCGCACCAAAGCCCTATCGGGCGCGGCCCGGGTGGCTCGTTACCGGCCACACCGCCTAGGCTAAACCCGCTTTTTTGCTCACGCGACCGGCGCACCGGCTTCGCGGCGAACAGCACACCCTTAAACCTAGAAACAGCAATTGATCGCTTATCTCGGTAATTTTTTGAATGAAATCAAACACTTGTAGCGTTGATTGGGTTCACCAGTTGGGTGACAACGCTACGCGCCCGATTGAGCCGCCCTGGCGTGCGCTAGCGGCGTTGCTCCGCCTAGCAGGCAAGAGCCTGCGTCGTTGTCGCGCCTTGCCAGCCCACCCCATGACGGCCCACTCGGGCGCGTCCAACTGCTGTTTCTAGGTTCAACATGCCTGATACCGATACAAAAACCGACGCCAAACCCGACGAACTGGCCGGCACCGAGCAGCCCTTTGTGCAGCACCTGGTGGAGCTGCGCGACCGGCTGATCCGGGCGCTGCTGGCCGTGGCGGGTGTGATGATTGTTCTGTCGCTCTACCCAGGCCCCGGCGCGCTGTACGACATCATGGCCGCACCGCTCGTGTCTACCTTGCCCAAGGGTGCCACCTTGATTGCCACTTCGGTGATCTCCCCCTTCATCGTGCCGCTGAAGATTTTGATGATGTCGGCCTTCATGATTGCGCTGCCGGTCGTGCTCTACCAGGTGTGGGCGTTTGTGGCACCAGGCTTGTACATGCACGAGAAAAAACTGGTGCTGCCGCTGGTGTTTTCCAGCACCATTCTGTTTTTTGTGGGTGTGGCGTTCTGCTACTTTTTTGTCTTTGGTCAGGTATTCACCTTCATCCAGAGCTTTGCGCCCAAGAGCATCACCGCCGCACCAGACATCCAGGCCTACCTGGACTTTGTGCTCACCATGTTTCTGGCCTTTGGCTTGTCGTTTGAGGTGCCGGTGGTGGTGGTGGTGCTGGCCCGCATGGGGCTGGTGACCATTGAAAAGCTCAAGGCCTTTCGCGGCTACTTTGTGGTGCTGGCCTTCATCATTGCCGCCATCGTTACCCCGCCCGATGTGGTCTCGCAACTGGCATTGGCCATTCCCATGTGCCTGCTGTACGAGCTGGGCATTTTCGCGGCCAAGTTCTTCATCCGCCACACCAAGGCCCCAGAAGAGGGCGCGGACGCGACGCCGTCGCCCTGAGGGTGCAAAAGCGGGCTATTGCCGAGGTTTTTAAGGCAAATCGGTCAGTAGCCCAGGTAGATACTGCTCAAGCAGCTACGAAAAATATAGCGATTTCGATCTAAAACCAGAAACTGCCACCCGGCGGCAAATCAGGCGGCTGGCCGATGAGGGTCAACGGCAGGTTGCCTGCCCCACCCGTTACCGCAATGCTGCCGTTGGCAATGCCGTCTGCATCGAATGGGCCGCCGTCGGTGATCGCAAAGTCGATCCTGATCTTGTCGCCCACCTGCTCAATGCCGGTGGCAATGTTGTTCCAGACGCCCTGCTTGTTTTGTACCCAGTAGCCGTTGGGGTTGGGGTTGGGGTTGGCGTCTACAAAGATGCTGAAAGTCTCGGTTTGGCCAGCCAGGCCAATGTTGGCGTTGAAGCTGATCGCAGCGTTCAGTTTCAAGTTGAACGGAACGGTGGCTGGCGGTGCATCAATCTTGAAGTTGCTGATGATGGCCTGGTTGTTGTCAGCCGTGTCGACATGGCCCTTGTTGGCGTCGGCCACCACCGTGACAAAGCGGCTGGAATTTGGCATCGGGGCTGATGTGACGTTGGCTTGTGCCGAATCGAGAATGCCGTCGCCATTGCCGTCGCCTTGTCTTCCGGCGGGAGCAGGTGCAGGTACCAAAGCCTCCTGGGCATCAGGCACGCCGTCGTTGTCCCCATCCAGGTTGGTGGGCGGTGGCGGCGCAGGTGGCGTAGCGGTGGTGTTGATCGCCAGGGTGACGGGCAGGCTGGCGGCGTCGTTGCCAATGGCGTCCTGAATCGCGTTGGCATCGTTGCCGCCCGTCGGGTCGATGTAGGCCAGGGTGATGGCCTCGCCAAAGGCGATGGGGCGCGTCAGCGTGAGGGTGACGGTTTTGGCAGCGGCGTTTACCGCCACGGCGGTCACGCCATTGGCTGCGCCACCGGTGTTGACGGCGAATGCGCCGACTGGCGGGGCGTTGGCACCATCGAGCGTGCTGGCTTCGGTGTAGTTCATCACCAGCGTGGTGCCACTGGCGCTGGCGTCTATAAAGACCGGGGGTATGCCATCAACCACGATGGCTTTGTTGGCACCCAGGGAGTTGGCAGCGCCGGGGGCTACCAGGGTTAAGGTTCCCGCGTTGCCTGCGGCGTCGGTAATCGTGCCACCGTTCAGGGCCAAAGCCGTAGTGCTCAGGTAATCGAGGTCGGCGGATGCGTCACCGGCTTGCACGGTGTAGATGAAGGTGAGGGTGTTGGTGCCGCTGCCGCTGGCGTAGTTGACGACGCGGTCAACGGTGCCAGTTTCCAGGGTCAATTGCGGGGTGCCGGTGACGGTGACGGCTTCGCTGAAACTGACTTGGATGCTGACGACGCTGCCGGTGGCATAGGTGGCGTTGGCGGTGCTGGAGGTGACGCCGGTGACGGTGGGGGCCACGGTGTCGATGGCCAGGGTGGGTGTGGTGCCTGCGCTGCCGGTGTTGCCAGCGGCGTCGGTGTAGCTGGCGTTGGCAACCGTGATGCTGGCATTCGCCGTGGTGTTGGCTGTGGGGGTGAAGGTGGCGCTCCGGGTGAGACCTGCGCCGGTGATCGCTCCCAGCGCACCGCCGGTGGTGGTGATGTCAGCTGCGACGAAACTGGTTCCGGGGTCTTCGCTGAAGGTGAAGGTGATGGTGGCAGTTTCGCCCATCTTCACAGCAGCCACGTTGCTGGTGATGGTGACGGTTGGGGCCTGGGTGTCGATGGCCAGGACGGGGGTTGTGCCTGCGCTGCCGGTGTTACCTGCTGTATCTGTATAGCTTGCATTCGCCACTGTGATGTTGGCGTTGGCCGAGGCGGTGTTGGCAGTGGGGGTGAAGGTGGCGGTGCGGGTGAGGCCTGCACCGCTCAACGCTCCCAGGGTGCCGCCTGTGGTGGTGACATCACCTGCGACGAAACTGGCTCCAGGGTCTTCGCTGAAGGTGAAGGTGATGGTGGCGGTTTCGCCCATCTTCACAGCAGCAACGTTGCTGGTGATGGTGACGGTTGGGGCCAGGGTGTCGATGGCGAGGGTAGGCGTGGTGCCTGCGCTGCCGGTGTTGCCTGCTGCATCGGTGTAGCTTGCTGCACCAACCGTGATGCTGGCGTTGGCTGTGGTGTTGGCGGTGGGGGTGAAGGTGGCGGTGCGGGTCAGGCCTGCGCCGCTGATGGCTGCCAGGGTGCCGCCTGTAGTGGTGACATCGCCTACGACGAAGCTGGCTCCGGGGTCTTCGCTGAAGGTGAAGGTAATCGTTGCAGTCTCGCCAATCTTCACGGCGGCGACGTTGCTGGTGATTGACACGGTAGGGGCCACGGTGTCGATCACGATGTTGGCGTTGGCCCCCAGCGAGCCGGCTGCGCCGGGTGCGGCCAGGGTCAGGATGGCGTTGTTGCCTGCTGCGTCGCGGATCGTGCCGCCGTTCAAGGCCAGGGCGCTGGCGCTGAACT
>JAAFIW010000022.1 GCA_013297875.1 Comamonadaceae bacterium
AAAGAATTCAGGAAACCGGACAGCCAGGTTGCCCCCTACACTGGCGTTTCCTTAAACCCTTTGACCATGCTTGACAACTGACTTTCAGGAACGCTGTTCAGTATCAAACCTGAATTGGAAAAGACTATGGACGTTGGGGTCAAACTGGGCTGTAGCCCAGGTGTTTATTGCTCAGGCAGCTATGGAATATGTAGCAAATAGAGCCAGGGGATGTGGCTTTGCAAGACTTCGTATCTGACCCCGATGAAATGCATATTGGGCACGATCACTTTGTGGCACGCAAGGCCCAAACCTTCTCAAATTCATCTTTAGTTATTTGTGCTGGAACGAACTGCGGGTCAGCAGCAATTTCTGGCAGTGATGGGATCGGTTCGATCCCCAGTTTGCAATCTTCCGTTGATTCAAGTTCTGACGCGTACCCGATGCGCCCATCCGCATACTTCTCAACTTTTCTGACCTCCCATTGATCCGCGTTAAGTTCACTGTAAAGCAGCGTCGGATAGTCGGGATTTGAATGTTTCCACATCACGCATAAGTAATTCATGGCTACTTAGTGACCTTTCCTGAATTGGTGATGCGTCCACCGAGATTGAGGGCGCTATCGTTTGGCACAACGTAGACACCGCTTCGGCCTTGGATCACATTGAGCCCTTTAGTTTTAATTTCCACAAAATGCGTAAATCTCCGCCCTTGATAAGGTAATCCCAAGAAGTCTTTTGACAATTCAGCAGGCGTTCTTGTGCCGGGGGGTATATCGGACAGATATTGCCCATCTCCGTATCGGGCATCTTTGGGATTGAGCGCTTCAAATGATGGATTCAATGATTCAGATTTGACGATGCCATTCATCCCCGCTTCGTTCGTGTAGTGATACAGCTTTGCTGGAATCACGGGCAAACCTGGCCTAGTCGCCTTCCCCACCGCGACCAACCCTTCTAGCAAGTCCAACGAAGCCCCTAACGTTCTCACACCCGCAGCCAGCCCCTTCACGCTTTTGGCAATACCGCCCATTCCGGCTTGGGCGTCGCCCATGAGCAACAGACCCTCGGCAAGAATCGTGCGGGGCAGGCCCAGCGGTGGCGTCAGCGTGCCTACCGCCGCGTTCAGCGTAGCGTTTTGCCAGCTGGCATTGATGGCTTGAGCCATCGTGGCGCGTGCGCTGCTGTCAATTGCGCCAATGCTTTGCAGCTGGTCGACCAGCACCATTTGACTGCCGTAGCGACCACCGCCTGCGCTTGACAGCAAGCCGATCACTGGCAAGTTGTCCACCACGCCAGCGCCTAAGTGATTGCCCAAGGGGCTGGCGCCCAGCAGGATTTGGGTGATAGGGCTAAAGCGGGCTTGACTGTTACCCCAGAGATTGTTGTCGCCCAAGCTCTGCAAGGCGGGCATTAGCTCGCTATTGCTCAGGCTGAGCACTGATTGGGCAATGCTTGGCGAAGTGACCTGCATGTCCAAGCCATAGCCTGCGAAGCGACTCAGGCGACCCCACTGGGTGGCATTTTTCGCACCCTGCATCACCGCCATATCGGCTTGCATGGAAACTTCCCACAAGCCTTGTCGGGTTGCATCGCCAATTCCCAAGCCACCACGGGCAGACTCACGCACCAAGTCACCAGCTACCTCGCTGGCGCTGTAGTTTGTGCTGCTGTACAGCCCACTCATGGATGGCAGACCTGGCTCACGGAACCGGTAGTCCACATTCATTGAGCCACCGGGGCCGTAGTTCAGCGCCATGAGGTCTGTGAACCGTTGCTGCGGCAAGCTCGCGCCGTCGTCGAACAGGACGCTGTTGACAATATCGCCACCGTTACCACCGCCGACATCAAAGTCCTGCGCCACCCGCATATCCCCGAAGCGGAACCCCTGACCGCTGCTGGCATTCAAGCCGAATCCCATCCCACCATTGCCAGGACCATTAGCCAGACTGAAGTCCAGCCCAGGCACCTTGGCTTCCTGCTGACTCCCACCCCAATTAGCGTTTGCAATAGATCCACCCAATGCATTGCCAAATGCATCGGCCCTGACGCACTGTCGTAGTCGCACACCCGCGCAGGCCAGTGCTGGTGCGGGTTTGCGGGCATACAGGGTGGCTTGCATGGGTGCAAATTCTGCCCCGCGCCCGCGCGATGCTCGGTTTCGCATCGGCAAGGCACTTCAAACGCTCATGAATTGATAGCTGCTTGAGCCCACTGGGTGTGCACGTTTGCCACTTTTGGCTTGAAACAGTGCCTGCCAGGCGATGCAATCTGTGCTTTTACCTCTTAGCCGCTGGCTGTTTGGCTGTTCTGTCCTCTGAGCGCCCACCACGCCGGGATACGTCAAGGCTGCGCAGCACCCTGGCCTGGTCAGGGCTTGGCCTTGACGTGCGAGGTACACACAGACGCTGGTGGTCTGCGGGGCAAGCCGACTCTGGCGGATTGGCCCGCATGGCCAACCTATGCGCCTGGTGTGCTGACCAGGCCGGTTTATGAGTCAAACAGGCCGACAGCCCAGATATTCATTGATCAAGCAGCTATTGAATTTGTAGTGAATGAAGCTTGTGTGCAGAGCCCAGCGCAGGCCGTGCCTGCGCGCGCGAAGCGCGAGCAGCTAAGAAATGAATGGTTATGCGCTACCCGCTTGGCCCACACAGGGACACGCCGCCGGGGTGTGGAGGGAGCCCCCTTGGGGGGCGGACGGGCCACCCCCGGCGCAGGGCCGGTGAGCGCAGCGAACGGCCCCACCGGGTGGGCGGGGGCACTCACGTGGCCTTGCGCGCAGCGCCTGGCTACGAGCCTTGCGGCGCAAGCCGCACACGAACTGCAGCAGCAGCGAAGGGGCGCAAGACATAACGGGAGTTGCGTGAACCCGCAGGGCGCGAAGCGGTGACTGCACCAAGCAAGCTTTGCTTGCGACTGCGGGCACTTCATGCAACAGCCCGTTATGTTGAATGGCGCCAGCCATTCACCCCGTAGCCGCTGCCCAGGGCGGGCCGGGCTCAATGCCCGGACTGGCCTGCATCGTTGCCCTGCGCGCAGCGCCACTTGTGGCTGTTTGTCTGTTTGCAGCCGACTCAGCGCGGCGCATACCCGCGCTCGGCCAGCGCCTGACTCACCTGCTCGCAGGCGCTGCGCATCGCATAGGCCTCATCGTCATCCACCGCCAGCGCGCGCCACTGGCTCCAGCCGATGCGCTTGAGTAGTTGCGCCAACGCCCAGGCTTCCTGGTCGCTCAGCTGCACCTGAAGTGCCGGCGCGTTCATGGCGCGTCCTCAGCCTCATCCTGCAAAGCCCACAGAAAGCCGTCTGGGACGTTATTCGGCCTGGGTTCAGGTGCTGGCACGTCCAGGCTCATTTGAACGCCTCTGACGTGTCTGCTGGCCCCCGGATGCGTCCTTGCATGCACGGCCACCAGCTGGCGAATCGCCACCTGCGTGTAAATCTGCGTGGTGGAGATCTCGGCATGCCCCAGCATGGCCTGAATGTGGCGGATGTCGGCGCCGCCTTCCAGCATCAGGGTGGCCATGGTGTGGCGAAACAGGTGAGGGCCACCGCGTTTGCCCAGCTGCGCGGCGTCCACCCGTTTGGCCACCAGGCTGGACAGCCACAGGGCGCTCAGGGGTTTGCCTTGTGTACTCAGAAACAGCGTGGCGTCTTGCTGGTTCCAGGCCAGTTGGTCGCGCCCCTGGCTTTGGTACTGGCCCACCCAGTGCAGCGCGCGGCTGCCCAGGGGGATCAGGCGGTCTTTGCCGCCTTTGCCTTCGCGGATCAGGATGACGGCGCGCTCCGTATCGATGTCGCCCGTCTCCAGGCGGGCCAGCTCCATGCGGCGCAGCCCAGTGGCGTACAGCACTTCCAGCAGCGCCCTATCGCGCAGGCCAATGGGGGTGGACAGGTCGATGGCGGCCATCACGCGCTCCACCTCAGCTGCTGTCAGCACCACACGCGGCAGGCGCTTCAAGCGCCGGGGCAGCTCCAGGTCAGCGGCCGGGTTGGCCGGAATCTGGGCGCTGCGGGTGAGCCACTTGAACCAGCCGCGCAGGGGCACGAGTTTGCAGCGCTGGCTGGCAATGGACAGCGGTTGGCCGTCGTGTTTGCGGTAGTGGTACAGGTGGCGCTGGTAGCGCTCCAGTACGGCGCGTGACACCTGGCTGGGGTGGGCCACACCGCGTTCGCTGGCCCAGACGATGAAGTCGGTGATGTAGCGCGCTGCCGTGGCCATACCCTGGGCTCGGTAGCCACGGGTGCCCAGGTGTTCCAGGTAGCGGGCCAGGGCGGCTGTCATGCCAAACGCGGCCTGGCCGCGTGTGCCGTGGGTAGCCTGTGGGCCGGTGCTGCTCACGCTGGGCCTCAATGTGTCGCTACGACAGGACCGGCGGCTAAAGAAGAAAGCGCAGAACTATGCGTTTGGCAGCCGTTGCGTGGTGCCAGGGCTTCAAACCCAATGCTGGCGCGGCCTGCCAGCCCATTGACCCCACCCCGACCACCCCCCGACTGACCCCCGACCAGGGGCCGACCAGACCCCGACTGCAGGCCATCCAGGCCCGACCGGTTTGCGTCGTAGGCATGGGTCGCAGCAGATGGAATGTCATCCAGGGTGCTGGCATCCAGCAGGCCATTGACGTGGGCCTGCTGGTCGTTGGGGTCTGTGGCGTCATAGACCAGCTCGTAGGTGCAGGCCAGACCCAGGCGGTGCATCAGCACATGCTCCAGCTCCACCAGCCGACCCAGATGCACCTTCAGCTGGGTGTCGCCCCAATGGCAGTGCGCGCGCAGGTCGCGGCGCGTGAAGCGCCAGTCGCTTTGGCGCAGGGCGCGCGCCGCGCAATGCGCCTGGGCCCAGGCACGCAAGAGCACCAGCAGGTTGCGTGTCTGGGGTGGGAGTTCGTCCAGCGTCCGGCCCAGCACCTCATGGGCGATGCTGTTGGCCAGCGTGATGTCAGCCTTGGTGACCTCGATGTAGGCCAGCTCTTTGCCAGCGTGGGTGATGGTCTTGATGGGCCTTTGGTGCTGGTGCAAGAGCGCAATGGCCCGGATCAAGGTCAAGTACTTCATATGGTCACGCCGGGTGCGCGTCTTGTCACTGAGAAACGTCAGCCGGTCGGCATACGGGTTGACCACCGCCACCGAGGCCAGCAGGCGCTGGGCGTTGTGGTGCAAGGTGGTGATGGCCTGGCGCTGCGCACCCTGCAAGAGGCCCGCCAGCGTCTGCTTGTGGCGCTGGCGCGCATGGATGGCCGCCGTCTGCTGGCGGGACTCGTTGATGGACAGCACCAGGCAGCGGTTCAAGAGCTCTTCATCCACGTCAATGGCGGTGGTGGTCAGCATCAGCATCACCGGGCCGCGCACGCTGTATTGCTTGGTGGTCAGGTTGCCCGTTTGCTCGTCTTTGGCGGTGCTGGCAATCGTCAAGGTGCCTTCGGACTGCAACAGCTTCAAGGCGTAGGCGGCCTGGCGCACACCTTCTTCTTCGGCAATGGCCAGGATTTTGTGGGCCAGGTTGTGCTCGCCCAGGTAGTACAGGGACTGGCCCGTCATGGCTGAATACCGCAAACATTCTTCTTCGGGCATCAAGCCCAGCACCGCGTCCATCAAGGCGCTTTTGCCGGCGGCGCTGGTGGACTGGATGAGGATGGCCAGCGGGGTATCCAGCTTGCGGCTGACCGCAGCCAGGTAAGCGGCCTGCAGGTTCACCGCCTCACCCACTACGCCCAAAGTCTGCAGGTCGGCGGTGATGCGGGCCATCAGGTCAGGCGAGCGCAGCAAGTCCAGCGCGGCAGCTTCTTCGTCAGCCGACAGGATGGGGGTGGTGGGCGTGGCAGGACGCCTGGCCTGGGTCATCAGTTCGTCTTGCAGGGCTTCCAGTTTCAAGAGGACGGTGCCAAGCTCGCGCTTCAAGATGTCTTCGGGCACGCCCAGCTCGATGGATGCTTGCTTGATGAACGCGCTGCGGCTGCGGGCGGCGTACAGGTCCAGGGTGTCCATGAAATACAAAGCGGATGCCGCCAGGGTGCGCGCTTGCAGGTTCACCCGCATGGCCTCGGGCGTGGTGTTGCGCTTCCAGGCGCGGATGCGCCAGGTGCAGGCAGCGCCATTGATCTGCACTTCGTCGGGTAGCTGCGCTACCTCGGCCAGCGCAGCTGGCTCGGCTGGCTCTGCCAGCTCGGCCCCAAAGACTTCAATCGCTACAGTTTCAATAGCTGCTTGAGCAGTATTTACCTGGGCGGGTGGCTGATTTGGTTCTGAAACGGGCACCTGAGCAGCCTTTACAGGCTCAGCGGCTAAGAAAGAAGGCGCTGGGGGTTGTTCTTCGACCTGCACCGCCTGCTGCACCACCGCCACCGAACGCACCCCACCCAGCCACTGCGCCTGCCTCACCACCAACGCCAGCGCCTGGCCCGGTGCATCCATCGTGCAAGCAAACGCATTGGCATCCATCCCCGGTGGAAACAGCACCTGCAAGACCTCAAAGCCTTCTGCCATCAACAGCGGCGCCAGCCTGGCAGCGGCCTTCTCACCCGGCGCATCACGGTCATAAGCCATCAGCACCCGTTCAATGCCATTGGCTTTGAAGGATTGAAGAATGTCATCGGTAAACCCCTCAATACCGTAGCTGCTGGTCACGTTGTGAAAGCCATGCACCCAGAACGTCATGGCATCAATCAGCGCCTCGCACAGAATCACCTCGCGCTGGCCTGGCTCACGCCGCCCCGCTTCCTGCACGCCAGCCAGGTTGAACACCCCCCGAGACCGGGCAGGCTCACCAGGTTCGCGTGGCCCCGGCAAATACAAATGCTTGGGCGTGCCCGGCCTCAAATCATCGCGAATCTTGCGGCCGTAGACCTCGGTGACCTGGCCCTGCTCATCAAAGACGGGGATCACCAAAGAGCCATTGAAGTGCTCATGCCCACTTTCACGAATCAGCCCAATGGCCTGCAGCCGGGTGCGAATCGCAGCGCCATCCTTCCTGTTCTTCAAAGGCAAAGACAAACCCAGCGTGCGGTCGGCCACGCCCAGCTGGAAGGCATCAATCAGACCGGGGTGGTTCAACCCCCGGCTGGCCAGGTAAGCCCGCGCCGCAGCGCCTGAGTCTTCATCTTTTAGCCGCTGGTGGTAGTAGGCAACCGTCTGGGCCAGCAAGGCGCGGTCGTCGGCCTCCAGGGAAACCGGTGCAGTCAGGCTGCGCACCGTCGTGGTCTTTTTGGGACCAGCGGCTAAAGAAGAAAGCTCACCTACCATTTCTTCTGTCAACACCTGCACCGCCTGCCGAAAGCTCACCCCCCGCAACTTCATCACCCAGTCAATCGGCCCCCCGCCAATCTGGCACCCAAAGCAGTGCCACAGGTTCTTGTGCGGCGTGACCACCAGGCTGGCGGTTGCGTCCGCATGAAACGGACAAATACCCGTGAAGTCCTTGCCGCCCTTCTTCAACTCCACCCCCGAAGCCTCGATCAGGCTTTGCACGGAAACTTCATTTTTTAGCTGCTGGAGGTCGGCTTGCGGGATGCGGGGCATGGGCTTGAGTCCTGTGCGTTTTTCCCGAGTGCGTCGTGGGGTTTTACGGGCAAACGGGTCTTGAAATAAATAACTGGCTTCAACATTATCACGTAACGTGATAATGTCAACTTCGTTTTCAAATTCCAGACTTAAGCTATGAGCCACTTTCACGGTTTCGGGGTACAGCGCTATGGCCATCAGCCAGGACGAACGGGTTTTCTTTGTTGCCATGGGCGAGCGCATTGCCGCGCTGCGCAAGACGCACGCCATCACCCAGGCGCAACTGGCCACCACGCTGGCGGTGTCGCAGTCGGCCATGAATGCCTACGAGCAGGGCCAGCGGCGTGTGCCGGTGTCCATGCTGCCGCCGCTGGCGCGCACGCTGGGGGTCAGCGTGGAGGAGTTGATTGGCGAGGCTGGCGCGGTCTCGCGCAAGAGAGGCCCGGCGTCTGCCTTGCAGCGGCACATGGACCGCATCAGCGCCTTGCCCAAGACGCAGCAGAAGTTTGTGATGCAGGTGCTGGACTCGGTGATCAGCGCCAGTGGCACCACGCAAGCCCAACGTTAAGGAGAAACCGTATGACCGCCATGCAAGCTCAATTGATGCAAGCCCAGTCGATGGAAGCCCAACTGATACAGCGCCTGAAGGTGTTGCCACCCGAGCGGGTGGCCCAGGTGTTTGATTTCGTGGAGTTCCTGGCCTCGCGGGTGCAACAGGGGCAGGCTGCCAAGCGGCTGGGGGACGCCTTTGCGCGCCTGGATGCGCTGGGCTTGCCACCGATTTCAGACGATGAGATTGAAGAGGAGGTGCAGGCCGCGCGGCGTGAGCGGCAGGCGCGCCAGGCCGGTGTGAATACAGGTGCGGGTGCGGGTGCGGGTGTTTGACGTTTACAGACCCAAACCCAGACCCAAAGCCGGTGTAGCCCGATGCGTATCGTTGTTGACACGAATTTGCTGGTCTCGGGGGTGATTGCTGCCGGGTTGCCGCGTCAGCTGGTCGATGCAGCCCGCTCAGGGGTGTTTGAGCTGTGTACCAGCGAGGTGCTGTTGGCTGAGTTGCTGGATGTGTTGGGGCGCAAGAAGTTTGCCGTGCGGCTGGCGCAAGCGGGTTTGACAGCGCAGGGCCTTGTGGATGACTTGCGGGCGCTGGCGGTGGTGGTCTGGCCCACCGATGTGCCGCGTGTGGTGCCTACCGATGCAGACGATGACCATGTGCTGGCCGCAGCCCTGGCCGGCGCTGCCGATTTGATTGCCTCAGGCGACAAGCGTGATTTGCTGCCGCTGCAAAGCTACCAGGGTATGCCTATCGTGACGGCCCGGCAGACTTTGGTGAGGCTGGAGTTGATTGATGGGTAGCGGGCTGTCGCCCAGGGATTGATTGCTCAGGCAGCTATGGAATTGGGAGCGAAACGGGACAGTCAAACAGTCGGCATGCCGTCATACGAGATGATTTCCAGTGCACCTCCGAACTCTTTCAAAGATTCCAAGTTGTCGGCGATTTCGAACAACAGGTCTCTTCCGGTCGTAGTTACAAAGAAGTTAGCCATTGAGCTAACGTGAGGCCCTGCCTCTTGCAGCCAAGCGGGTTTTATCTCGGGATTTTCGATGTCCCATACGACTTGTGAAGGCAGCAGCTTTTCCAAGCCTTTCTTGATTTTTTCAAGTTCTGCTTGAGCGGCATCAACATCTTTTTCATGAAGTAGACCTTGATACAAATCCCCCATGATTAATGGAAACCGAGCTCCCCAACGGCCACCTTCGAGGTGCGTTGCAATCGTGGAGCAAAGTGAATGAAGAATGCCGCCAGGACCCACTTCAGTTACAACGCTACCTTGTTTTAAACCGATGGTCATTGCTATCTCCAGAATGTCACGTGTTGGGTCGTAATAAGGCCATTGCTTCGCTGCTGAATTTGGGCAGCAAGGCGATTCAGCGTTACCGTGCTGACGTTCTGGCCGCGTGCATCGAGCACCAATTTTTGCACGTCACCAACTGGAAGATTCTGGCTGCGATGCTGTGCTTGTGCGACAACATCGCGAACCAAGTTTCCCTGCCCCCGAGTGTTCGCCAAATTGTAGTTTTTGATATCAATGCTTTGGCCAGGTGCGTATAGATCAGGACGCGTACTTCCGGGCGCACCATGAGACACGGGCCTACCTCTCAAGAATGAAGCCTGAGCTGTGTAACCGCTTTGTCCATACATGGCCTCCAAATCCAGCTCAGAAAGTCGCCAGCTTGGTCGACTTGCCCTTATGGGAGGCTGCAAACTACCGAAGACGGGAATTTGAGGTGCGACCAGCTGCGCTGTTGCAGCGGGTAAGCGCATCGATACACCGGCTGCGGCTGCACCAGCCCTTACTACTCCCGCCCCACCCATCGCAACTCCCGCCACCCCAATGGCGCTCTGCGTTCTGAGCACCTGCGCGCCCAAATGGTCGCCTCGGGCTTCGGCTGCGGCGATCTGATCGAGCTGCAATGCACTACCAATGCCCTGGACAGCGCCGTACCAATTACCAGTAGCCGCTCGCAATGCCATGCCCGCTGCTTGCCCAGGCAAGTTCATCAAACTTTGGCCCCGCGCCGCATTGCGCCCCACCGCGTCTTGCACCACGCTGCTGTTACCCGCCAGCCAGCCACCCGACATCGCATTGCCCAGCGCCCAGAATTGATCGGACGCAAATTGCGCACCGCCGTGAATGATGCCGGCCCCACCCAGCAAGGTGCCCGTCGTACCAACAAGGCCGGCATCCAACAGCGCGCTACCTGTGGTGGGCTCGCCGCTTTCGCGCTGGCCGACCACGCGCATCTCCGATCCAACGCGTGGATCGTCGTAAGTACCCATACCCGAGGTCGCGTGCAATGCGCCAATGGAAGGCCCAGTCAGATCGTCAAGGAAGGCGCCTGTCACGTCAGGTGAATAGAACGGCCCGCGTACATCCCCCGCACCGCTTGCGTAAAGCCTGGAAGCCAGGCTGGCAGTAGCTTGTGCACCAGTGCTGGCAATAGCTGCCTGCCTCTGGGCATCGCGGGCCTGCGCCTTAGCGATGATTCCCGCGTAGTACGCCTCGTCATCCGCATCACTGGCAACACCCGTCAAGCGCAGCTTGTCGCCTCCAGCTACCAGCACGTCGTTGCGGCGGTCTGGCCCGGGCTGTCCACCAAACGTTCCCACGATCTGATCAAAGTACGGCTGGCTTTGCCGATTGCGGTAAGCGTTATCGCTCTGTAAGTCCATACCATTGACGTAGTCACCCGCCGAGTAAGGCCCCACGCCCTGCATCGGCAGTTTTGCTTCTTGCTGACTGCCCTGCGTCGCCATACCTACGACAGAGCTGCCCAACGCATTGCCAAATGCATCGGCCCTGACGCACTGTCGTAGTCGCACACCCGCGCAGGCCAGTGCTGGTGCGGGTTTGCGGGCATACAGGGTGGCTTGCATGGGTGCAAATTCTGCCCCGCGCCCGCGCGATGCTCGGTTTCGCATCGGCAAGGCACTTCAAACGCTCATGAATTGATAGCTGCTTGAGCCCACTGGGTGTGCACGTTTGCCACTTTTGGCTTGAAACAGTGCCTGCCAGGCGATGCAATCTGTGCTTTTACCTCTTAGCCGCTGGCTGTTTGGCTGTTCTGTCCTCTGAGCGCCCACCACGCCGGGATACGTCAAGGCTGCGCAGCACCCTGGCCTGGTCAGGGCTTGGCCTTGACGTGCGAGGTACACACAGACGCTGGTGGTCTGCGGGGCAAGCCGACTCTGGCGGATTGGCCCGCATGGCCAACCTATGCGCCTGGTGTGCTGACCAGGCCGGTTTATGAGTCAAACAGGCCGACAGCCCAGATATTCATTGATCAAGCAGCTATTGAATTTGTAGTGAATGAAGCTTGTGTGCAGAGCCCAGCGCAGGCCGTGCCTGCGCGCGCGAAGCGCGAGCAGCTAAGAAATGAATGGTTATGCGCTACCCGCTTGGCCCACACAGGGACACGCCGCCGGGGTGTGGAGGGAGCCCCCTTGGGGGGCGGACGGGCCACCCCCGGCGCAGGGCCGGTGAGCGCAGCGAACGGCCCCACCGGGTGGGCGGGGGCACTCACGTGGCCTTGCGCGCAGCGCCTGGCTACGAGCCTTGCGGCGCAAGCCGCACACGAACTGCAGCAGCAGCGAAGGGGCGCAAGACATAACGGGAGTTGCGTGAACCCGCAGGGCGCGAAGCGGTGACTGCACCAAGCAAGCTTTGCTTGCGACTGCGGGCACTTCATGCAACAGCCCGTTATGTTGAATGGCGCCAGCCATTCACCCCGTAGCCGCTGCCCAGGGCGGGCCGGGCTCAATGCCCGGACTGGCCTGCATCGTTGCCCTGCGCGCAGCGCCACTTGTGGCTGTTTGTCTGTTTGCAGCCGACTCAGCGCGGCGCATACCCGCGCTCGGCCAGCGCCTGACTCACCTGCTCGCAGGCGCTGCGCATCGCATAGGCCTCATCGTCATCCACCGCCAGCGCGCGCCACTGGCTCCAGCCGATGCGCTTGAGTAGTTGCGCCAACGCCCAGGCTTCCTGGTCGCTCAGCTGCACCTGAAGTGCCGGCGCGTTCATGGCGCGTCCTCAGCCTCATCCTGCAAAGCCCACAGAAAGCCGTCTGGGACGTTATTCGGCCTGGGTTCAGGTGCTGGCACGTCCAGGCTCATTTGAACGCCTCTGACGTGTCTGCTGGCCCCCGGATGCGTCCTTGCATGCACGGCCACCAGCTGGCGAATCGCCACCTGCGTGTAAATCTGCGTGGTGGAGATCTCGGCATGCCCCAGCATGGCCTGAATGTGGCGGATGTCGGCGCCGCCTTCCAGCATCAGGGTGGCCATGGTGTGGCGAAACAGGTGAGGGCCACCGCGTTTGCCCAGCTGCGCGGCGTCCACCCGTTTGGCCACCAGGCTGGACAGCCACAGGGCGCTCAGGGGTTTGCCTTGTGTACTCAGAAACAGCGTGGCGTCTTGCTGGTTCCAGGCCAGTTGGTCGCGCCCCTGGCTTTGGTACTGGCCCACCCAGTGCAGCGCGCGGCTGCCCAGGGGGATCAGGCGGTCTTTGCCGCCTTTGCCTTCGCGGATCAGGATGACGGCGCGCTCCGTATCGATGTCGCCCGTCTCCAGGCGGGCCAGCTCCATGCGGCGCAGCCCAGTGGCGTACAGCACTTCCAGCAGCGCCCTATCGCGCAGGCCAATGGGGGTGGACAGGTCGATGGCGGCCATCACGCGCTCCACCTCAGCTGCTGTCAGCACCACACGCGGCAGGCGCTTCAAGCGCCGGGGCAGCTCCAGGTCAGCGGCCGGGTTGGCCGGAATCTGGGCGCTGCGGGTGAGCCACTTGAACCAGCCGCGCAGGGGCACGAGTTTGCAGCGCTGGCTGGCAATGGACAGCGGTTGGCCGTCGTGTTTGCGGTAGTGGTACAGGTGGCGCTGGTAGCGCTCCAGTACGGCGCGTGACACCTGGCTGGGGTGGGCCACACCGCGTTCGCTGGCCCAGACGATGAAGTCGGTGATGTAGCGCGCTGCCGTGGCCATACCCTGGGCTCGGTAGCCACGGGTGCCCAGGTGTTCCAGGTAGCGGGCCAGGGCGGCTGTCATGCCAAACGCGGCCTGGCCGCGTGTGCCGTGGGTAGCCTGTGGGCCGGTGCTGCTCACGCTGGGCCTCAATGTGTCGCTACGACAGGACCGGCGGCTAAAGAAGAAAGCGCAGAACTATGCGTTTGGCAGCCGTTGCGTGGTGCCAGGGCTTCAAACCCAATGCTGGCGCGGCCTGCCAGCCCATTGACCCCACCCCGACCACCCCCCGACTGACCCCCGACCAGGGGCCGACCAGACCCCGACTGCAGGCCATCCAGGCCCGACCGGTTTGCGTCGTAGGCATGGGTCGCAGCAGATGGAATGTCATCCAGGGTGCTGGCATCCAGCAGGCCATTGACGTGGGCCTGCTGGTCGTTGGGGTCTGTGGCGTCATAGACCAGCTCGTAGGTGCAGGCCAGACCCAGGCGGTGCATCAGCACATGCTCCAGCTCCACCAGCCGACCCAGATGCACCTTCAGCTGGGTGTCGCCCCAATGGCAGTGCGCGCGCAGGTCGCGGCGCGTGAAGCGCCAGTCGCTTTGGCGCAGGGCGCGCGCCGCGCAATGCGCCTGGGCCCAGGCACGCAAGAGCACCAGCAGGTTGCGTGTCTGGGGTGGGAGTTCGTCCAGCGTCCGGCCCAGCACCTCATGGGCGATGCTGTTGGCCAGCGTGATGTCAGCCTTGGTGACCTCGATGTAGGCCAGCTCTTTGCCAGCGTGGGTGATGGTCTTGATGGGCCTTTGGTGCTGGTGCAAGAGCGCAATGGCCCGGATCAAGGTCAAGTACTTCATATGGTCACGCCGGGTGCGCGTCTTGTCACTGAGAAACGTCAGCCGGTCGGCATACGGGTTGACCACCGCCACCGAGGCCAGCAGGCGCTGGGCGTTGTGGTGCAAGGTGGTGATGGCCTGGCGCTGCGCACCCTGCAAGAGGCCCGCCAGCGTCTGCTTGTGGCGCTGGCGCGCATGGATGGCCGCCGTCTGCTGGCGGGACTCGTTGATGGACAGCACCAGGCAGCGGTTCAAGAGCTCTTCATCCACGTCAATGGCGGTGGTGGTCAGCATCAGCATCACCGGGCCGCGCACGCTGTATTGCTTGGTGGTCAGGTTGCCCGTTTGCTCGTCTTTGGCGGTGCTGGCAATCGTCAAGGTGCCTTCGGACTGCAACAGCTTCAAGGCGTAGGCGGCCTGGCGCACACCTTCTTCTTCGGCAATGGCCAGGATTTTGTGGGCCAGGTTGTGCTCGCCCAGGTAGTACAGGGACTGGCCCGTCATGGCTGAATACCGCAAACATTCTTCTTCGGGCATCAAGCCCAGCACCGCGTCCATCAAGGCGCTTTTGCCGGCGGCGCTGGTGGACTGGATGAGGATGGCCAGCGGGGTATCCAGCTTGCGGCTGACCGCAGCCAGGTAAGCGGCCTGCAGGTTCACCGCCTCACCCACTACGCCCAAAGTCTGCAGGTCGGCGGTGATGCGGGCCATCAGGTCAGGCGAGCGCAGCAAGTCCAGCGCGGCAGCTTCTTCGTCAGCCGACAGGATGGGGGTGGTGGGCGTGGCAGGACGCCTGGCCTGGGTCATCAGTTCGTCTTGCAGGGCTTCCAGTTTCAAGAGGACGGTGCCAAGCTCGCGCTTCAAGATGTCTTCGGGCACGCCCAGCTCGATGGATGCTTGCTTGATGAACGCGCTGCGGCTGCGGGCGGCGTACAGGTCCAGGGTGTCCATGAAATACAAAGCGGATGCCGCCAGGGTGCGCGCTTGCAGGTTCACCCGCATGGCCTCGGGCGTGGTGTTGCGCTTCCAGGCGCGGATGCGCCAGGTGCAGGCAGCGCCATTGATCTGCACTTCGTCGGGTAGCTGCGCTACCTCGGCCAGCGCAGCTGGCTCGGCTGGCTCTGCCAGCTCGGCCCCAAAGACTTCAATCGCTACAGTTTCAATAGCTGCTTGAGCAGTATTTACCTGGGCGGGTGGCTGATTTGGTTCTGAAACGGGCACCTGAGCAGCCTTTACAGGCTCAGCGGCTAAGAAAGAAGGCGCTGGGGGTTGTTCTTCGACCTGCACCGCCTGCTGCACCACCGCCACCGAACGCACCCCACCCAGCCACTGCGCCTGCCTCACCACCAACGCCAGCGCCTGGCCCGGTGCATCCATCGTGCAAGCAAACGCATTGGCATCCATCCCCGGTGGAAACAGCACCTGCAAGACCTCAAAGCCTTCTGCCATCAACAGCGGCGCCAGCCTGGCAGCGGCCTTCTCACCCGGCGCATCACGGTCATAAGCCATCAGCACCCGTTCAATGCCATTGGCTTTGAAGGATTGAAGAATGTCATCGGTAAACCCCTCAATACCGTAGCTGCTGGTCACGTTGTGAAAGCCATGCACCCAGAACGTCATGGCATCAATCAGCGCCTCGCACAGAATCACCTCGCGCTGGCCTGGCTCACGCCGCCCCGCTTCCTGCACGCCAGCCAGGTTGAACACCCCCCGAGACCGGGCAGGCTCACCAGGTTCGCGTGGCCCCGGCAAATACAAATGCTTGGGCGTGCCCGGCCTCAAATCATCGCGAATCTTGCGGCCGTAGACCTCGGTGACCTGGCCCTGCTCATCAAAGACGGGGATCACCAAAGAGCCATTGAAGTGCTCATGCCCACTTTCACGAATCAGCCCAATGGCCTGCAGCCGGGTGCGAATCGCAGCGCCATCCTTCCTGTTCTTCAAAGGCAAAGACAAACCCAGCGTGCGGTCGGCCACGCCCAGCTGGAAGGCATCAATCAGACCGGGGTGGTTCAACCCCCGGCTGGCCAGGTAAGCCCGCGCCGCAGCGCCTGAGTCTTCATCTTTTAGCCGCTGGTGGTAGTAGGCAACCGTCTGGGCCAGCAAGGCGCGGTCGTCGGCCTCCAGGGAAACCGGTGCAGTCAGGCTGCGCACCGTCGTGGTCTTTTTGGGACCAGCGGCTAAAGAAGAAAGCTCACCTACCATTTCTTCTGTCAACACCTGCACCGCCTGCCGAAAGCTCACCCCCCGCAACTTCATCACCCAGTCAATCGGCCCCCCGCCAATCTGGCACCCAAAGCAGTGCCACAGGTTCTTGTGCGGCGTGACCACCAGGCTGGCGGTTGCGTCCGCATGAAACGGACAAATACCCGTGAAGTCCTTGCCGCCCTTCTTCAACTCCACCCCCGAAGCCTCGATCAGGCTTTGCACGGAAACTTCATTTTTTAGCTGCTGGAGGTCGGCTTGCGGGATGCGGGGCATGGGCTTGAGTCCTGTGCGTTTTTCCCGAGTGCGTCGTGGGGTTTTACGGGCAAACGGGTCTTGAAATAAATAACTGGCTTCAACATTATCACGTAACGTGATAATGTCAACTTCGTTTTCAAATTCCAGACTTAAGCTATGAGCCACTTTCACGGTTTCGGGGTACAGCGCTATGGCCATCAGCCAGGACGAACGGGTTTTCTTTGTTGCCATGGGCGAGCGCATTGCCGCGCTGCGCAAGACGCACGCCATCACCCAGGCGCAACTGGCCACCACGCTGGCGGTGTCGCAGTCGGCCATGAATGCCTACGAGCAGGGCCAGCGGCGTGTGCCGGTGTCCATGCTGCCGCCGCTGGCGCGCACGCTGGGGGTCAGCGTGGAGGAGTTGATTGGCGAGGCTGGCGCGGTCTCGCGCAAGAGAGGCCCGGCGTCTGCCTTGCAGCGGCACATGGACCGCATCAGCGCCTTGCCCAAGACGCAGCAGAAGTTTGTGATGCAGGTGCTGGACTCGGTGATCAGCGCCAGTGGCACCACGCAAGCCCAACGTTAAGGAGAAACCGTATGACCGCCATGCAAGCTCAATTGATGCAAGCCCAGTCGATGGAAGCCCAACTGATACAGCGCCTGAAGGTGTTGCCACCCGAGCGGGTGGCCCAGGTGTTTGATTTCGTGGAGTTCCTGGCCTCGCGGGTGCAACAGGGGCAGGCTGCCAAGCGGCTGGGGGACGCCTTTGCGCGCCTGGATGCGCTGGGCTTGCCACCGATTTCAGACGATGAGATTGAAGAGGAGGTGCAGGCCGCGCGGCGTGAGCGGCAGGCGCGCCAGGCCGGTGTGAATACAGGTGCGGGTGCGGGTGCGGGTGTTTGACGTTTACAGACCCAAACCCAGACCCAAAGCCGGTGTAGCCCGATGCGTATCGTTGTTGACACGAATTTGCTGGTCTCGGGGGTGATTGCTGCCGGGTTGCCGCGTCAGCTGGTCGATGCAGCCCGCTCAGGGGTGTTTGAGCTGTGTACCAGCGAGGTGCTGTTGGCTGAGTTGCTGGATGTGTTGGGGCGCAAGAAGTTTGCCGTGCGGCTGGCGCAAGCGGGTTTGACAGCGCAGGGCCTTGTGGATGACTTGCGGGCGCTGGCGGTGGTGGTCTGGCCCACCGATGTGCCGCGTGTGGTGCCTACCGATGCAGACGATGACCATGTGCTGGCCGCAGCCCTGGCCGGCGCTGCCGATTTGATTGCCTCAGGCGACAAGCGTGATTTGCTGCCGCTGCAAAGCTACCAGGGTATGCCTATCGTGACGGCCCGGCAGACTTTGGTGAGGCTGGAGTTGATTGATGGGTAGCGGGCTGTCGCCCAGGGATTGATTGCTCAGGCAGCTATGGAATTGGGAGCGAAACGGGACAGTCAAACAGTCGGCATGCCGTCATACGAGATGATTTCCAGTGCACCTCCGAACTCTTTCAAAGATTCCAAGTTGTCGGCGATTTCGAACAACAGGTCTCTTCCGGTCGTAGTTACAAAGAAGTTAGCCATTGAGCTAACGTGAGGCCCTGCCTCTTGCAGCCAAGCGGGTTTTATCTCGGGATTTTCGATGTCCCATACGACTTGTGAAGGCAGCAGCTTTTCCAAGCCTTTCTTGATTTTTTCAAGTTCTGCTTGAGCGGCATCAACATCTTTTTCATGAAGTAGACCTTGATACAAATCCCCCATGATTAATGGAAACCGAGCTCCCCAACGGCCACCTTCGAGGTGCGTTGCAATCGTGGAGCAAAGTGAATGAAGAATGCCGCCAGGACCCACTTCAGTTACAACGCTACCTTGTTTTAAACCGATGGTCATTGCTATCTCCAGAATGTCACGTGTTGGGTCGTAATAAGGCCATTGCTTCGCTGCTGAATTTGGGCAGCAAGGCGATTCAGCGTTACCGTGCTGACGTTCTGGCCGCGTGCATCGAGCACCAATTTTTGCACGTCACCAACTGGAAGATTCTGGCTGCGATGCTGTGCTTGTGCGACAACATCGCGAACCAAGTTTCCCTGCCCCCGAGTGTTCGCCAAATTGTAGTTTTTGATATCAATGCTTTGGCCAGGTGCGTATAGATCAGGACGCGTACTTCCGGGCGCACCATGAGACACGGGCCTACCTCTCAAGAATGAAGCCTGAGCTGTGTAACCGCTTTGTCCATACATGGCCTCCAAATCCAGCTCAGAAAGTCGCCAGCTTGGTCGACTTGCCCTTATGGGAGGCTGCAAACTACCGAAGACGGGAATTTGAGGTGCGACCAGCTGCGCTGTTGCAGCGGGTAAGCGCATCGATACACCGGCTGCGGCTGCACCAGCCCTTACTACTCCCGCCCCACCCATCGCAACTCCCGCCACCCCAATGGCGCTCTGCGTTCTGAGCACCTGCGCGCCCAAATGGTCGCCTCGGGCTTCGGCTGCGGCGATCTGATCGAGCTGCAATGCACTACCAATGCCCTGGACAGCGCCGTACCAATTACCAGTAGCCGCTCGCAATGCCATGCCCGCTGCTTGCCCAGGCAAGTTCATCAAACTTTGGCCCCGCGCCGCATTGCGCCCCACCGCGTCTTGCACCACGCTGCTGTTACCCGCCAGCCAGCCACCCGACATCGCATTGCCCAGCGCCCAGAATTGATCGGACGCAAATTGCGCACCGCCGTGAATGATGCCGGCCCCACCCAGCAAGGTGCCCGTCGTACCAACAAGGCCGGCATCCAACAGCGCGCTACCTGTGGTGGGCTCGCCGCTTTCGCGCTGGCCGACCACGCGCATCTCCGATCCAACGCGTGGATCGTCGTAAGTACCCATACCCGAGGTCGCGTGCAATGCGCCAATGGAAGGCCCAGTCAGATCGTCAAGGAAGGCGCCTGTCACGTCAGGTGAATAGAACGGCCCGCGTACATCCCCCGCACCGCTTGCGTAAAGCCTGGAAGCCAGGCTGGCAGTAGCTTGTGCACCAGTGCTGGCAATAGCTGCCTGCCTCTGGGCATCGCGGGCCTGCGCCTTAGCGATGATTCCCGCGTAGTACGCCTCGTCATCCGCATCACTGGCAACACCCGTCAAGCGCAGCTTGTCGCCTCCAGCTACCAGCACGTCGTTGCGGCGGTCTGGCCCGGGCTGTCCACCAAACGTTCCCACGATCTGATCAAAGTACGGCTGGCTTTGCCGATTGCGGTAAGCGTTATCGCTCTGTAAGTCCATACCATTGACGTAGTCACCCGCCGAGTAAGGCCCCACGCCCTGCATCGGCAGTTTTGCTTCTTGCTGACTGCCCTGCGTCGCCATACCTACGACAGAGCTGCCCAACGCATTGCCAAATGCATCTCCCGCCAAAACACACCCTCCAGGTCGTACAGGTACCCGCATTGGTCGTAGTTGCAAGTGCAACGGGCGGTAGCGGGTATTTACGGCACTCAGCATTCCCGCATTCTGCCCATTTCAAACGCCCGAATCATGAAATCACCCCCCCCAAAATTCCCCGACTTCAACGCCACATGCAGCGCCCCCAGGCTGCCGTGCGCATAGCACCACGGCACCCCAGCATCAATTTGCGGTCCGATTTGCATATGGCTGATGCCCAGTTTTTGCACGCAGGCACCCGATGTTTCGCCGCCTGCGATGACGAGCTGGCGTACGCCGTGCTCGACCAGGCCGTGGGCAATGTCGGCGAGGGTGTCTTCCAGCAACTGGCCGGCGCGGGTTACGCCCAATTGGGCTTGTATGGCTTTCACAGCGTCGGCTTCCGCTGTTGAGTAGATCAGCACGGTTTGGGTGGGCAGGTGTTGGCCTGCCCAGCGCAATGCCTCTTGCACCACTGGTGCGCCAGATGCCACCCGCAGAGCGTCAATCGCCAGGGCCGGTAAGCCCTGGGTAATGAAGTGGGCCACCTGGGCGTTGGTGGCTTGCGAGCAGCTGCCGGATACCACAGCGCGCAGGCCGGTGGCGGGAGGCAGTTGCTGGGTGTGCGGGTTGGGTGCCAGGCCCCAGTTTTGCGGCAGGCCAATGGCCACGCCTGAGCCGCCGGTGACCAGCGGCATGCCGCGCAGGGCAGGGCCCAGGCGCATCAAATCGTCGTTGGTCACGGCATCGACGATGGCCAGGCCCACGCCTTCGGCTTGCAGCTGCGCCAATCGCTGGCCAATGGCTGTCGAACCCTGCGCCACCACGGTGTGCGCCACCAGGCCCACCGGGCAGCTGCTCTGGGCTTGCAGCACGCGCACCAGGTTGGCGTCGGTCATGGGCGTGAGCGGGTGCTGGCGCATGCCGCTGTCGCTGAGCAGCAGGTCGCCCACAAACAGGTGGCCTTTGAATACCGTGCGCTGATTGTCAGGAAAGGCGGGTGTGGCAATGGCCAGGGGCGTGTTCAGCGCGGCCATCAGCGCTTGCGCCACGGGGCCGATGTTGCCTTGCGGGGTGCTGTCGAAGGTGGAGCAGTATTTGAAGTAAATCTGCTGCGCGCCCTGGGCTTGCAACCAGGCCAGCGCCGCCAGCGACTGGGCGACTGCTTCGGCAGGCGCGATGGTGCGGGTTTTCAGGGCGACGACCACGGCGTCTATCGCAGACAGGTCAAGTGCTGCATGCGGCACGCCAATGGTTTGAACCACCCGCATGCCGGCGCGCACCAGGTTGTTGGCCAGGTCGGTGGCACCGGTGAAGTCGTCGGCGATGCAGCCGAGTTTGAGGGCGTGCAGTGGTGTCATTGAAGATCTGTCAGGTTGCTGGGGCGATCAATGTAAACCGCTCTACGCCTTTGCGCTGCACCCAGGAACTGCTGGCTTCGTTGAAGGCCAGAAAGTGAGCGGCTTTGAGATGCGCGTCGAAGTCGGCCGCGCTGTCGTACACCTCATACAAGAAAACATGGCAGGGATCATCGGCAGCCACGCACACATCAAACTGCTGACAACCAGGCTCCAGCGCCAGTGACTGTTGGGCATTGGTCGTGATGGCTTGAACGAACTCACTGCGGTGCTCGGGTTTCACGAAAAAGTCGACGGTGATGACAAGCATAGGCTATCTCCAGGACGCAATCACACGGGGCAGCCAGGTGGACAGCGCCGGTATGTAAGTGACCAGCAGCACCACGGTAAATGTGGCCGCCATCAACGGCCACAAATGCTTGCTGACCTCGCCAATCCCGGCTTTGCCCAGTTTGGCCGCCACAAACAGGGTGCCTCCCACCGGCGGTGTGTACAGCGCAATGGCCAGGTTGGCGGTCATGACCACGCCCATGTGTACCAGGTCAATCTTGAAGGCGATGGCCAGCGGCAAAAACAGTGGCGCGGCCATCAGCAGGGCGGGCAGGGGTTCAATGAAGATACCCAGCAGCAGCAGCGCCACGTTCAGCATGATCAGGAAAACCCATTGCTGATGCGCCACTGAGCCGACCCAGGTGGCCATTTGCTGCGCTACCTGCTCCACGGTGAGCAGCCAGGCCAGCGCGCCCGTGGCACCGATGACCAGCATCACGGTGGCGCTGGTGATGAAAGCCTTGAGCAGCAGCTGCGGAATCTGGCCCCACTTCAAATCCTTGTACAAAAACATCGACACCAGCAAGCCGTACACCACGGCCACTGCGGCTGACTCGGTGGGCGTGAAGTAGCCCGACCAGATGCCGCCAATGATGAACACCGGCATCAGCAAGGCCGGGCCTGCCGCATAGCTGGCGGCCAGAATTTGCTTGAGCGAGGCGCGTTGTTCGCCGTTGTCGCAGCCACTGGATTTGCCGTACCACATGCACATGGCAATTAGCGCCAGCGCCGACAGCAGCGCGGGCACCAAACCGGCCATCGACAGGGTGCGCATCGACACGCCCGACACGAAGGAATACACCAGGAAGGGGATGGATAGCGGCATCAGCAGCGCGAGCGTGCCCGCCACCGCCAGCAGCGCCGCCGAAAACCCCCGCGAGTAGCCGCGCTGCAGCATCGAGGGAATCACCAGCGAGCCAATGGCCGCGGTATCGGCAATGGCCGAGCCCGACACGCCACCAAACAGCAGGCACGACACCACCGTGACCACGCCCAGGCCACCGGGTAGCCAGCCAAACAGCACGCGGGCGAATTCCACAATGCGCTTGCCTACCCCGCCCTTGGCCAGCAGCTCGCCGGTGAACACAAACAAGGGCACGGCAATCAAGATGAAGGGCTCCACACCGCCAATGAAGGAGAGAAAAATGGTTTCTAGCGGGTGCGACATACCGTACAGGCCGATCACGCCCAGGGTGGTCAGCAGCAAGGCAAACATCAGCGGCAGGCCCGCGAGTGCCAGGGCAAAGAAGATCGCAAAAATAACAAGTGCCAACATGGTGCTACCTGATTGGGTATGTACCCCGAACCGTCATTCCCGCGCAGGCGGGAATCCAGGTGCGAGGTCTGCCCGGCCTGCAAAGGCCTGGGGCACTGTGAGGTGGATTCCCGCCTGCGCGGGAATGACGGCTTAGGGGTTTCTGAGGCATGTGTGCATTCAGAGCGGGTGTTGATTCGAAAAGCTCATTCAGCCGGGTAGCGCTGCTCACGCGGCACGCCGCGAAAAATCAGCAACAAGTCCCAACTGGCAAATACAAACATCAGCGCTGCGCCCAGCGGCAGCGGCATGTATTGCCAGGCCATGGCCATTCCAGCGTGGTCAGGGTGTTGTTCCAGCTGCTGGCCACAATGCGCCAGCCATACACGGCCAGGCAGCCCAGCAGCCCCAGGCAGATGAGTTGAATCGCCATGTCGGCATGGCGGCGGCGGGCTACGGTGAGCTTGTCCAGAAACTCGTTGATGCTCATGTGGGCACCGCGCTGGGCGGCTGCCGCGCCGCCCAAAAACGTCACCCATACCATCAACAATTCGCCCAGCTCGGTGACCCAGGCCAGATCTTTGCCAAAGGCATGCATCACCACGTTGACAAAGATCAGGCTGATCATCAGCGCGCCAATGCCAATTACCGCCCCGTCCACCGTTTTGCCCAGCCAGCGGATGGCGGTGGGCGGCGGTACGACGGGCATGACTTCGGGCTCGGCCAGGTCGGCTGACTCGTTTATGGCAGGCGATACAGCCATGGTTTACTTCACCGATTTGCGGATGGCAGCGGCCTCCGACAGCACCTGATCCACATCGGCACCGTACTTCTCGCGGGCCTTTACATACACCGGCTCCACAGACTTGCGAAACGCTGCGATGTCCGGCTTGCGGTTGATCTTGGCACCCTTGGACGCCAT
Source organism: Comamonadaceae bacterium (assembly GCA_013297875.1). Lineage (GTDB taxonomy): Bacteria > Pseudomonadota > Gammaproteobacteria > Burkholderiales > Burkholderiaceae_C > JAAFIW01. The sequence goes on from JAAFIW010000022.1 coordinate 23,534, forward strand.
TTCAGCCAGCACTTTTTCATCATTGTCTTTGATGATGTTTCGTGCAAACGGGGTGACTTCTTTCGCTGCGCGAACCATGGCCTGTTGGTCAGCTGGTGTGAGTTTTTGCCAGGTTTTTTCGGAGATGGCCACCGGTATCGGGCTGTAGACGTGGTTGGTCAGGGTGACGTTGGGCGCGACCTCGTAAAACTTGTTGGAGTAGATGGTGTCGATGGGGTTTTCCTGCCCTGCCACCGCGCCTTGCGAGATGGCCAGATACACCTCGGGCAGCGGCATGATTTGCACGCCAAAACCCATGGCTTCCAGGGTCCAGCGCATCATTTCGTTGGGGAAGGTGCGCAGCTTTTTGCCTTTGGTGTCGTCGGGCGAATTCAGCGGTTCGCGGGTGGTCATGTTGCGAAAGCCCGCTTCCCACGTGGCCAGAAAGCGAAAGCCCTTGGCCGGTGCTTTGGCAAACTGGTCTTGCAGCCACTTGGAGTTGTCGTAGAACTTCCAGCCCTGCTCGTAGCTGTCCAGAATAAAGGGCAGCATGGTCAGGTTCAAGGTGGGCACGTGGGGCGCATAAGAGCCGGTGGCAGACACGGTGAAGTCAATGCCGCCCAGGCCCAGTTGTTCAATGTTTTTCGGGTCGTTGCCCAACTGGCTACAGCAAAACACCTGCACCTTGTAGCGGCCCTGGGTGTACTCCTCGACCTTCTTGGCAAACACCTGCGCCGCGGCATGGCGCGCGCCCAGTTGCTGGTCGGTGTGGCTGAACTTCAAAATGGTCTGCGCCTGCGCGGTACAGGCCAGTGCCACGCTGGCCAATGCAAACGAAAAACGAATCAGGGGTGTGGTGGTCATGTTGTCTCCTTAGGGGCTGGGGTTTCAGTGGCTGGAAAAAGTGGATGGGTGTCAGGGGAAGGCTCAAAGCCGGCCAATTCAATGCGCTGCCCACCGCGGTGCGAGGCATACACCGCCTCTTGGATCAGCAGGTTGCGCAGGTAGGCACGGGCTGTGTTCTCGGGGGTGCGCTGGTGCAGCAGGCAGTCCAGCACATGGGCTTGCAGCGCCTGGCAGGCACCGCCCCCAAAGGCTTGGGTTTCGCCGGTGTCGTTGCCGCAGGCCTGTTCGCTACCGTGGTGTGGTTTGAACCACAGGCGGCCGTCGCCATCCAGGCGCAGCACGCCACGGGAGCCTTCCAGCCACATTTCGCCCATCGTGCGGCGGGGGTTGGTGGCAACATGGTCATTCAGGCGGTTGCCGTCAAACACACCGGCCGCACCGTTTTCAAATTCGAATACGATGATGCCGCTGTCTTCGCCCGCGATCACCGGGTTTTGCCTGCGCAGGCGGGCATACACAGCGCTGACTTCACCGGCCAGGTAGCGAAAGGTGTCAATGAAATGAACGGCTGTTTCCACCACCAGCAGGCGCGGCATGGTTTGAAAGTAGGGCTGTCGGTCCAGGTATGCCGTTGGGCCCTGGCCATCGCCGGGGCGCAGCCGGAAGCTGATGCTGTGCAGCGTGCCCAGTGCGCCGCTTTCCACCAGGGCTTTGGCGTGGCGGTACCAGGGCATGAAACGGAAGTTTTCATGAATGACCAGTGTCACCCCAGCGGCTTCAGCGGCTTGCGTCAGCTTCAGGGCTTGGGCGTAGTCGGTGCCAAATGGTTTCTGGCAAATCACTGGAATTCGGTGTGCCAGCGCCTGGCTAATCAGGTCGGCATGCGCAGCCGGTGGGGTCACGATGTCGATCAGGTCGGGTTTGACATGGGTGAGCAGGTCATCCAGGCTTTCAAAGCTGCTCAGCGCACCGAAACGCTGGCACGCTGCCTGGGCTTTGCCGCCATCAGCGTCGCACACCGCCATCAAGCGGGCTTGTGGCAAGTTCGCCCAGGCCTGCAGGTGAAACTGGCTGAAAAATCCAGCGCCGATCACGGCCACTTGCAGGGGTGCCCCGGCAGTTGTCACGGCGCATCTCCGCGAACAATCTGAGCCAACACGGCACGGGTAATGGCATCCGTGCCGTCGCTGCCGCCAAATTCCATCGGCTTGACCAAACCTTGCGAAAACACCTGTTCCACCGCGTGTTCAATCAAGCGCGCGCCATCGGCCAGGGCCGCATCGGCGTGGCGCACCGCCAGCCAGTCCAGCATCATGGCCACTGACAGCAGCATGGCCGTGGGGTTGGCTTTGCCCTGGCCTGCAATATCAGGAGCCGTGCCGTGCGCGGGTTGAAACAGGGCATGCTTGTCGCCAATGTCGCCCGACGGGGCCATGCCCATGCCGCCGACCAGCGCCGCAATCAGATCCGACAGGATGTCGCCAAACATGTTCTCGGTCACCATCACGTCGTAAGCCCAGGGCTTGATCACCAGGTTCAGCGCCATCGCATCCACATAGGCGCTGTCGGCTGCGATGCTGGGGTGGCGGGCGGCCGTTTCTTCAAAAATCTTGCGCCAGAACGCCATCGAGGCAAACACATTGGCTTTGTCGATATTGGTCACTCGCGCAGCACGGCCTTTGCTTTGGGCACGTTGCTCGGCCAATTTGAAGGCGAATTCACACACCCGTGCAGTGCCAGCGCGGGTGATCTTCATCGTGTCAAAGGCTTCTGCATCGTCGTTCACCTGCCCGCGCCCCCGGGCGTAAAAAAGGCCTTCGGTGGACTCGCGCACCAGCACCAAATCAATCTCGGCCGCACGCGGGCTGGCCAGCGGCGTGGGCAGGCCTTTGAATGTGCGGATGGGCCGCACACCGGCGTACAGATCGAAGTGAAAGCGCAGGTCTAGCTGCGGAATGATCTCGGTGCCGTCGGCACCGCGTACATGTGGCAGGCCCATGGCACCAAACAAGATGGCATCGGCGCGCTCGCAGTCGCGCAAGACGTCTTCGGGCAACGCAACGCCTGCGTCCAGGTAGTGCTGGGCACCGGCTTTATGTGGCACCAGGCGAAATTGCACGCCAATGCGCTGGCCAACGGCGTGCAGCACCTGGGTGGCGCTGGCCATGACTTCGTGGCCAATGCCGTCGCCGGGCAAGACGCTGATGTGGTGGGTTTTGCTCATCGGGTTCCTGAAAAATCTACATTTGTTGCAAGCGAAAGCGCTCAAAGATCGCCAGCAGCTCGCGGCTGGCGCGCTCGCGGTGTTGGCGGTTCACTTGCACCGCACCTGCAGCGTCGCCGGCCAGCAAGCGACCGACCAACGCCATGTGTTCATCGGTGGAGTTCACCGGCTTGGGGCGCAGCCGCAGCGTGAACATGCGGGCTCTGTGAGCACGGTCCCAGTAGCCCATCACGGCCTCCAGCAGCAGGCGGTTGCCGGCCAGCCGCAACAAGGCCTCATGAAAGTTCTCGTCGGCTGTTGCCCAGGCGTCCAGGTCGTCGCGAAGCAGTGCAGCTTCCATGGCGTGGGTGGCCGCCACCAGGGGTGCCAAATCGCTTTCAGTGGGGTGGCGTTTGGCCAGCAGCTCGGCCGCCATGCATTCCAGCGCGGTGAGAATTTCGTAAATCTCTTTCATGTCGGTGGGCGACACCGGCAGCACCCGCACCCCACGGCGCGGAATCACCTCGACAAAACCCTCTTGCTGCAAGCGGATCAGGGCTTCACGCACCGGCGTGCGGCTCATGCCCAAGGCCAACGCCACCTCTTGCTCCAGGGCCTGGTGGCCCGGTGGCCACAGGTTGTCCAAAATGCGTTGGCGAATGCTTTGGTAGGCCTGATCGACCATGGACGAAGCCGCGGCCTCATCAGCCAAGGGGGTGATGGCGGTCATTCAAACTCCCAATGAATCGGCGGGTGGCCGGCCACCGGCATACGCAGGCTGGCCAGTTGGTCGCCCAGCAGACAACCCAAGTAGCCGGTGCGCAGGTCAGCGCCGCCAAAAGCCAAGCTGGAAATGTTGCGCAGGTGGGTGGACTTCACGCCATCCAGGTGTGGTCGACCCATGGTGCCGCTCTGGTAAGCCTGCTCGACCCAAGCCAGGTGATCGGCATCCACATCTTCCAGCCACACCGTGGGCTGGCCGCCGGGGCTGATGTAGATCACGCGGTTGCTCACGATGCTCACCACCCACAGCCCACCTTCGCAGTCAAAGGCCATGCCATCGGGGTAGCTGCCCGCGCCAAACTCGAGCACGGTTTGCCGGGAGCCCAGGCTGCCATCGGCCCCCAGCGCAAAGCGCGACAGACGCCGTCCAAACGTCTCGTTTACATACAACCACTGCCCGCCGGGGTGAATCGCAATTTCGTTGGCGTAGCCCAGACCGTCGGCCACGACCCGGCTGCCGCGCGCGTCGTGTAGCACGATGAAGCCGTCATTGCAGGTTTTGCGGTAGCCCAGCGCCCGTGGCTGCAGCCGTGTGCTGACGGTGATCCACAGTCGACCCGCCGCGTCCAGCAGCGGGTAGTTGGTGGGCGGCAGCGCCACGCCATCGACCTCGGTCACCACCGGGCGCGTTTGCCCGTCGCGCTGCAGGCGAAACACGCCCCCGCGCTCGGCGCCCAGATGCGCCAGCAAAAATGTGCCATCGGCATCCAGCGCAATACCGTTGGGTTGCAGCACCTGGCCATCGACTGGCCGGGCCGCAAATAAGGTTTGCGTGCCATCGGCGCGGATCTGCGCCACGCCCCTGCGCCAGTCCGCCGTGTACAAGTTCCCGGCTTTTGTGGCCAGCACGCATTCCGGCCGGGTCAAGCCATGGCCAAGCCATTGGAGTTGGCTGAGGTCTGCGCTGCCGGGTGTCGGTGAAATCATGGGGAATGGCGACGGGTTTGAATTTCGTATTTATTAATGTATACGTTAATAAATGCGATGTGAAGACCCCATGCACTGGGACTTTCCCTGAATCCTTCACAACCAACGCTCGCGCACAGCGCGTGGGTGTAAACCAGAAATCCCTTGGGCTGCCTCACCTGTTCATGCAGCCGTCGGGCGGTGGTGTTGGTCTCGTGGGTTCGCCCATACACGTTCTGGCAGCCCACGGCCTGGGCTTGCGCATACACCGCTTCAATCAGGCAAGGCTCTGGCCTTGCCGCGAGGACTCGATGCGTCAGCAGAGATGCCGCGATTCTTTCTGAGCATCCACGTCGCACCAGTGCGTGAGGCGATGTTGCGCTAGCGCGTTTGAACCAGCGTTCGATTCAGCGCTATGAAAGATTCAGCAAACGCTTGGTTGCGGATCGCAATGGTGCATCGCGCCTCCTCAAACAACGGCTTGTAGCGTTCACTGAAGTCGAATGCCCGCGTGATGCTGGTTTGTGGCGGGACGCGGCGATGTGCGTTTTGCTGCCAGGCACCCCAGAGGCTGCTGTACGCGATCAGCGCAAAAAAGCCACCACCACCAGGGGCAAGGGAAAGCCTGGTCGCCCTATATCGCGCAGCGCAGCGGGTAAGAAAACGAGCGCCATGAAAGCTGAGCCAAATGCCGAAACCGACAACCCAGTCGCCAAGCTGACGACCATGCGCTGCGGCGAGGTCAGCGCGCGCTGTTCACGTTTGTGTTGCGCTATGCAGCCATCGCAAAACGGCACATCGACTTGCTCGACCACATAGTTGGTGAGGCTGTCGTCGGTTGACGTCTGGCGGAACACTTTTTCCACTCGTATGCGCTGGGAGGCCGCGCTGCCGCAATAGGGGCAAAGCGCGGGGAAATTGAGCCCCTCAGAACCCGCTATCACGACCACTCTGTACGGGTGATCGGCAAGGTCGTCAGCCGAATCTTGCGGCTGGCAGATGGGCCAAGCGGTCATCAATGATCTTTCAGGCTGGCGATACGGCGACGCATCGCAACAACTCATTGGGTCCTGTCCAGCCTGAAGGGGTGTTGAATATTTGCAACTGTTCGATCATGTCGTGCCACGCGTGCTGTTTCTCAGCAGCTGAAAGGGGGGCCAGAATTTCGATGAGAGGCGATGCAGATGAGCGCAGGAAGTCCACGTAATGCGTTGCACTCAGCGTGTGCATTGGTGCCGATACCGTGCTAACCGCCACATCAACAAACCCTGCGGTTTGCAGCAGCTCCAGGAACAGGCCCGGTTGGCCCAAGCTCATCAAGGTACCCGGCTCGAACGCATGGGTGGCGCCTGGTAACACTGCGTTGACCCTGCCCGCGTGTTGACGGGCTGTGGCGAGCGTGACGGTTAAACACGGGTTGCGCTGTGGTGACCCAAATACCAGGGCGCTGAAACGCCCGTGCGGTTTGAGTGCGGCGCGAATTTCGCGCAAGGCCAGGAGCGGTGATCTGCAAAACATCAGACCCAGTCGACACACGGCCGCATCAAAGCCAGAGCCTGCCAGGCCCAGCGATTGGGCATCAGCCACCTGGGTGCTGACCTGGGCAAGGCCTGCCGCTTGAGCGTTTTTTTGCGCCAAGGCCAGGATGGCAGGCGACACATCTGTGGCCAGTACCCGGCCAGCATCTCCCACGCGGCGGGCGATGTCCAGTGTCTGATCGCCCGCACCAGCTGCGATGTCCAGGACGCTCAAACCCGGCCCAATGCGCGCCTCGTCCAGCATCGTCTGCGTTGCATCCTGCAGCCAATCGTGGATGAGGGCTGCATGGCTGTTCCAGCCCGCTGCCGCTGCGTCCCACGGATGGGAGTGGGTGTCTGTTATGGCGTTGGACGTCACGCTGAATGCGAGCTGGCCCATCAGTCAGCCTTCACACCGGTGGCCGCAATGAGGGGCTGCCAGTAGCGCTGCTCCTGCGCAATGCGACTGGCCAGTGCGGCAGGCGTGCTGGAGGTGGCCAGCATGCCTGCGTCAGCAAACGACGCAGCCAATTCAGGTCGGGCGATGGCCTGCTGCAAGTTCTGCGATAGCGCTTGTATCGTGCTGGCTTGAACGCGCGCGGGTGCAAAAAACGCAAACCATTCCCGCACCACCAAGCCGCTGTAGCTCTGCTCGACGAAAGTGGGTACGTCTGGAAAGTACGTGCTGCGCTGCGCGCCGGATGTCGCCAGCACCCGCAGCTTGCCTGTGGCCTTGTGCTGGCGAAACAGCCCTTCCGGTAGCACCAGGGCCGCTACTTGCCCGCCCAGCAAATCAACCAAAGCAGGCGGCCCACCGGCATACACCACGTGCTGCCAAGGCACGTTGGCTTCCCGAAACAGCAGTGCCTCCAGCAAATGCGGCAAGGTGCCCGTGCCCGGCGAGGCGACGTTGGCCAGCTGGGGGTTTCTGCGCATCCAGTCGACAAGCGCCCGAATATCGGTGACGTCGCCCGGCACTGCAGGACCGACTGCCAGCGCCAGTGTCATCTCGCCTGCCATCGACAAAGGCTGCAGGTCAACGATCGGGTCGTAGGCCAGTTTCGCGTACAGGTAGGGGTACACCGTGGCAACGGCACCTTGGGCCAACAGCACCGTTGCACCATCCGGGGCCGATGCCTTCAGCGCGGCCACGGCAATTTGGCCAGCCGCGCCAGGGCGGTTGTCAACTAACACGCCCCCAGGGTATTGCTTTGTCAATTGCTCGGCCACGCGCCTGGCCACAATGTCGGGAATGCTGCCAGCGGGACCCGAGCACAAAATTCGCAGTGGGTTGATTAACGGTTGTGGGGAGGCTTGCGCGAGGGCTTGGCGGGTGGCAGACACGCCCAGCAAACTGGTTGTTATCGCGCAAGCCGCGTAGAGCACCTGGCGGCGGGAAGAAACTGATACAGGTAGGGCAGTGTTCATACAGGCATCCTTGACAAACTGCTTGCACAGGAGCCGGATAGTGGCAGGGCCACCATGGTTGTAGGAAGATGCGCGATGCAGCAGCCTGATGTTGGCTGTGCATCACCCAAGGTGCCCGAATGCGACTTCAAAGTATTGAGCAATTCATTGCGGTTGTAGATGCCGGCAGCATTCGCGGTGCAGCCCGCCAGCTCAACATGTCCCAACCCGCCTTGACCCGTGCACTGCAACAGCTTGAGGAAGAACTGGGCGTGCAACTGATGGACCGCAGTGGCCGCGGTGTCACGCCCACCGCTGCCGGCAGTGCTTTTTTGTCACGTGCACGGGTGGCAGATGCCGAGCTGCGCAAGGCCGCCGAAGAAGCCAAAAAGACGGTGGGTGACGGCACGCGGCTGCTGGCGCTGGGTGTATCGCCTGTGGGTGCCAGCCTGCTGCTTCCAGAGCTGGCCATCACCCTTAGGCGCTTGCACCCAAAAACACGCATCCGCCTTCTGGAAACCACACCCAGTGCCCTGCTGTCACTGGTTCGCGATGAGGTGATGGACCTGGCTGTCACCCAGCGCACCCGCATTCACCTGGACGCAGGGCTGGACTACCGGCCGCTGGCCGAGATTCAAATCTACCGGCCGCTGGCCGAGATTCAAATGCGTATGGCCGTGCGACCCGGTCACCCACTCTTGAGCCAGCGGGGCAAAAAGGCAGGCTGTAGCCTGACGGACATCGTGGGTGCGTCCTGGCTGTACATGACGGCGCATGACAGCTCTGACGACATTGTCAGCCGATCTTTTATCGCCAGCGGCCTGCCCGTGCCTTTACCCGCTGTGCATTGCGGCTCCTACTTTGTGGCGCTGGATTTGATGGCCGCCACCGACATGGTGGGTGTGCTGCCGCCAGCCCAGCTTCGGTCGTGTATGCGCTCGGGCCAGCTGGTTGAGCTGGTTTTGGCCAGACCGTTGATACCGATCCAGCTCGGCTTGTACACGCGGTCAGGCTCGCCGCCCACAGCACCGGCAAAGTCAGCTGCCGCAGCCATCGTGGCCATCTCGAAACGATTGGCCTTGACGGGTGAACTGCGCAGCACGGTGCCGTTGGTGGTGTGATTCATTGAATTAGCTTGAAAAGGTCGCCGAGTCTCGCTGTGCCCACGTGTGCGGGTGGGTGCACCGGTGGTCACCGTTTAGTTGCTCATGTTTTGATAGCTGCTTGTGCGCACTGGATGTGCACGTGGGCCTTGTTTGGCATCAAACTGTAAGCGAAACAAAGCTTGTGGCGCGGCCCGCTTTCGCCACTACCATTGCAGGCATGAACAGCTTTGCCGACAGTGCCCGCGCAGCGCTATCTCTCATCACTTCGCTGGATGAGGGGCTGCTGGCGATCGTGGGGCGCAGCCTGGCGGTGAGCGCCACGGCCTGCCTGCTGGCGTGTGGCCTGGGGCTGGTGCTGGGGGCCTGGCTGGGGGTGGCGCGGTTTACCGGGCGTGGCGCGGTGCTGGCGCTGCTCAATACCATGCTGGCTGTGCCCTCGGTGGTGGTGGGGCTGGTGGTGTACTTGCTGCTGTCGCGCTCGGGCCCGCTGGGCCATTTGGGCTGGCTGTTTTCGTTCAAGGCCATGGTGTTTGCCCAGACGCTGCTGGTGCTGCCGGTGGTGGTGGCGCTCACGCGCCAGGTCGTGCAAGACGCTCAGGCGCACCGTGGCGAGCAGCTGCAAAGCCTGGGCGCGGGTACGGCCTTGCGCAGCCTGCTGCTGGCCTGGGACGAGCGGCTGGCGCTGCTCACGGTGGTGATTGCCGCGTTTGGCCGGGCCATCGCTGAAGTGGGCGCGGTGATGGTGGTGGGCGGCAACATCGAAGGCTTTACCCGTGTGATCACCACCGCGATTGCGCTGGAAACCAGCAAGGGCGATTTGCCGCTGGCCCTGGCACTGGGATTGGTGTTGCTGGCCGTGGTGCTGGCCTTGAACCTGATGCTGGGCGTGGCCGGTCGGCTGCACGCCGCCACCCGCCGCGTGGCCTGGGCCATGGCCTGATCTGTCATGTATCAACCCACCCCAAGCCCCATGAGCGCCTACCTGCACCTGAACCAGGCCTACCTGATGTTTGGCCCCGTGGCGGCCTTGCAAGACCTGTCGTTTCAGATTGCGCCGGGCGAGCGGGTGGGCGTGGTGGGGGGTAATGGCAGCGGCAAAAGCAGCCTGCTGCGCCTGTTGCACGGCCTGGTGGCCCCCAGCAGCGGCCAGGTGCTGGCGCAGCCCGGCCTGCGCCAGGCCATGCTGTTCCAGCAGCCGCGTCTGTTGCGGGCCTCGGTGCAAAACAACGTGGCCCTGGGCCTGTGGCTGCAGGGCGTGGCCTGGCGCACCGCCCGCGAGCGGGCGCTGCAGGCACTGCAGCAGGCCGACCTGGCCGAGCTGGCCAAACGCCCGGCCTATGCGCTGTCGGTCGGCCAGCAGCAGCGCGTGGCCCTGGCCCGCGCGCTCAGCCTCAAACCGCAGCTGCTGCTGCTGGACGAGCCCACCGCCAGCCTGGACCCGCATGCCAAGCGCGAGGTAGAAGCCCGCCTGGCCACGCTGGCCACGCTGTCGGCCATGGCCCAGGCTGCGCAAGACGACCAGCGCCTGAGCATCGTGTTTGCCAGCCACAACCTGGGCCAGGTCAAGCGCCTGGCCACCCGCGTGCTGTACCTGGAGCAGGGCCGTTTGCTGGCCGATTTGCCCGTGCAATCGTTTTTCAACCGTGAGTTGCTGGGCCGCGTGTCACCCGAGGCGCAGCTGTTTTTGCAAGGCGAGCTGGTGTGAGCGATGAAGGGGCTGGTTTCAAGTGTTTTAGGCCAACAGCCCATATGAATACTGCTCAAGCAGCTATATTATTTATAGCGATTTTGTTGGGTTCAACGCTCGCGCAGGCCCAATCCATCACGCTGGCATCCACCACCTCCACCGAACAATCCGGCCTGTTTGCGCACCTGCTGCCCCTGTTCAAGCAAGCCAGCGGCATCGACGTGAAAGTGGTGGCTGTGGGCACCGGCCAGGCGCTGGACATGGCGCGCCGGGGAGATGCCGACGCGCTGTTGGTGCACGACACCGCAGCCGAAGAAAAATTGGTGGCCGACGGCTACAGCACCCGGCGCTACGCCGTGATGTACAACGATTTCGTCCTCGTCGGCCCCCAATCCGACCCAGCGGCCGTGCGCGGCACCGACGTGGCCCAGGCGCTGAAAAAAATCGGCACAAACAACGCCCCATTCATCTCCCGCGGTGACAGAAGCGGCACCCACACCGCCGAGCTGCGCTACTGGGGCCTGGTTGCAGCTGCCAGCAAAGGCGCAGGCTACCGGGAATGCGGCTGCGGCATGGGCCCCGCGCTGAATATCGCCTCGTCAGCCAACGCCTACGCATTGACCGACCGCGCCACCTGGCTGGCCTTCAAAAACCGTGGCGACCTGGCGGTGCTGGTGCAAGGCGATGCCCGTTTGTTCAACCCCTACGGCGCGTTGGTCGTCAACCCCGCCAAACACCCGCATGTGAGGGCTGCGGACGCCCAACGCTGGGTGGACTGGCTGGTCTCGCCAGCCGGGCAGGGCGCGATTGCGGGGTTTCGCCTGGGTGGGGAGCAGGTGTTTTTTGGGAATGCGGGGAAGTAACCGGCCTTGGGTTTACTACGATTTTGATAGCTGCTTGAGCAATAAACACCTGGGCGGGTGGCTGTTTTGGCTTGAAACGGCTCGCTGTCACGGATTTCCGAGAGAGAGACAACAGAACACAGAGGCACAGAGGCACAGAGGTAAGAAGAGATGGGGGAATGCGCAGGAATTCGAGATTTCACGAAAACCTCCTCTTCCCTCTGTGTCTCTGTGCCTCTGTGTTCTGTTTTGTATTCATCAATGAGCCGTACGCCCCGCAAGGCAAGGAGCCACATGCCAGCTTGAGCCGGATCTGCCCCCGCGCCTTACAGCGCGTTGCGCCCCACCAACCCGCCCAGCTTGCGCACCAGCCACTTGGGTGTAGACCGCGAGCCCAGCACAAAGGCCTGGTTGATGGCACCTGGCACGCAGATGGCGTCGCCGCGTTGGCAGGCATCAAAGGCCTGTTGCACCACGCTGTCCACCGGGCTGATCATGAAGCCGGGGATCTGGCTGATCTTGCTGTTCGCCCCGGCTGCGCCACTGAGCATGGCGGTGGCGGTCATGCCGGGGCACAGAGTGGTGACGGTGATGCCAGTGCCCTTGAACTCTTCGGCCAGCGACTCGCCCAGCGACAGCACATAGGCCTTGGTGGCGGCGTAGGTGGCCAGCATGGGGACGGGCTGGAAGGCGGCAATGGAGGCGACGTTCAGGATGCGCACGCGGTGGCCCTGGGCGGCGCGCTCGCGCAGGCTGGGCAAAAACGCGGCCACCATAGCCGTGAGGCCCGAAATGTTCAGGTCAATCATCTGCTGATGAATCGAAGGCTGCATGTCGGCAAACGGGCCCTGGTGCAGCACGCCCGCGCAGTTGACCAGCACGTCAATGTTGAGCTTCTTTTTCTGCACCGCAGCAGCCAGTTTGGCAGCGGCACCGGGCACTGACAGATCGGCTGCCAGCACGTGGGCCTGCACTTGGTGATCGGTACGCAGGGTCTGTGCCAGCTCCTGCAGCTTGTCGGCGCTACGGGCTACCAGCACCACGTCATAGCCGGCCAGTGCATAGCGCTGGGCCAGCGCCTGCCCGATGCCTGACGAGGCACCCGTGACCAGGGCGGTGGGTTGGTTGGCGGCTGTGGTGGTTTTGCGGGGCATGGTGTGTCCTTGGCTAAGCGGCCTTGATCAACTGCTGCAACCTGGCCGCTGCCGGGCCAGCGCTTTTGCCAAAGCGCTGCAGCAAGGCCATCTTTTCGGTGTCAGCGGGCGGCACGTTGCGGGCCATGGCCGAAAAGCCGTCCAGGCGCGACTGGGTGACCCAGCTTTTCAGGGCAGGGTACTTGGACCAGCGGTACTCATTGGCCAGGCCCAAGCCCAGCATCTTCAACCAGTCCAGCGGCTCATCGGGCAAGGGAATCACGCTGCAAATCAGGTTCTTTTCGGCCTCGTCTTGCAGGGTGGCTTCCACCTTGGCAATCATCGCGGCGCTGAAGGTGGGCTGCACGGTGCGCACAAACTGCGGGGTGATTTTGTTGCCCTCAAACACCGGCAGGGTGGGTCTGCGCTGCACGGCGCTGGCCGAGCAGTCCACATACAGGCGCTGGGGGTCGGTGGCCGCGGTGCCGCGCGTCAGCACGATCTGGTGCGGCTCGATGCGCTCAATGCGGCCCAGGCGCACGATATTTTTGATTTGCGACAGCGCCGCCAATTCGGTCAGCGACATCACAGCCCCGTGGTACATGCTGGGCTGCACGGTTTTGTCCAGCCGCAGCAGCACACCCGCAGCTTCCAGTCGGGTAAACAAGTCGGCGATCGATTCGGCCTGGGCCACGGCCTCTAGCTGCGCGGCCAGCGCACCATACGACTGATTGAAAAACGCCATACCCGGTTGCAAATTGGCCCGGTTCAGGTACCAGGCATCGCGCGGCATGACCCAGGTGATGGCGTCGGGCGACACGCCGTTTTCCAGCAGCCACAAGCAGGCGTCAATGCCCGTTTTGCCCGATCCCACCACCACATAGCCCGACGGCGGCGCTTTCACGCGCGGCAGGTCGTTCAGCGGCATGCAGCGGGTGCCGGGTGCCATGGCGTATTTGGGCGGGTGGGTGGAAGGCACGGCGGTTTGCAGGTGGGTGGTGTCCACCACTTTTTTGTGCACGATCACCTGGCGCTGCTGGTTGTTGACCAGCGAGGTAAATGTGTGCTCGTTTCGATAGTCGCCGCTGTAGTGGCTCATCGGGAAATACTGAACGCGGCCAGTGGCTAAAAAGCCCTGCATCACCTGCTCGTAGTAGCTGACGATCTCAGCGCCGCTGGCCCGCTCGCACATGCCGGCGTTCAGGCCGGTGGCGTCCAGCGCATCACCGCCCAGCGGGCGGGAGTTCACGCCGTAGTAGGCCGAGGGCTGGTGCAGGCGCACAAAGGGGTAAGCGTCGTTCCAGTGGCCGCCAGGGCCGTGGTGGCGGTCCACCATGACGATGCGGGCATCGGTTTCGTGCACCAGCACATCGGCAAAGGCCATCGCCACAGCACCAGCGCCCACGATGAGGTAATCAGTTTCCAATTGGTTTGTCATGGTTTTTCCCAAAGGTGGGTAGCCAGCGATGTGCTACCAAAAGAGTAGCTGCTTGAGCGCACCCGTTGTGCACATGAGCCAAATTTGACTATTTTTTGCGCCGTTTGGCTGTCTCAGGCGCGTCCAGCACGGTGATGGTGCCTTGTGGCTCGGGCAATTGCAGCTGCACGGCCTGCGCCACCCGCACGCAGTCTTTCAAATGCTCTTCGCCCAGGTAGCGCAGCGCGGTGTAGCCCATCACGGCGCTCAAGGCCTGGCCAGCCAGCGGCACGTATTTGGCCGCTTGTTTGGTGGTCATGCGCACGCCCACGGTTTTGGCCATGCGCAAAATCAAATCTTGCGTGATCAGCTTGCCAATCAACACCGAGCCGACCATGGCCGTGGCTTTTTGCACCTGCTCGCGCTTGTTGGGCGTGAGCTGATCCAGCTGCTGGGGTGTGAGGCCAAACTCGCGGTTGATGTCGGGAATGAGTTTGGACAGCAATGCGGCGTCCACCGCCCAGTCCAGCCCCGGCACCGGCACTGCGCTGGCGGCGGCGGCCACCAGGGCGCGGCGGTTCAGCATCTTGCGGCTGCGGTGCACCGCAGCCAGCAGGTCCGCGTTGCCTTCAGCGAGTTGGGCGGCGCTGGGCATGGTGTTTACTCAGAACCTGATTTTTTCATGACCAGGCTGTAGATGAACAACAAAATGACCGCGCCAATCACCGAGCCAATGAAGCCAGCGGCTGCGCCCTGTTTGTACAAGCCCAGCAAGGCACCGCCATAGCTGGCCAGAAACGAGCCGGCCACGCCCAGCAGCGCAGTCATGATCCAGCCCATTTTGTCGTCGCCGGGTTTGATGGCGCGGGCGATAAAGCCTGCGATCAGGCCAATGAACAAGGTGCCGAGAATGGAAAGCATGGGTGCTCCTCTTGAAGTGGTTAGAGCGTTAACTGTACATCGCGGTTTCGATCTGCTCCGACACGGCAAGCCAGTGCTCTTCGGCCGCCGCCAGGTCGTCGGTGACCTGCTTGAGGCGACGACCGGTGTCGGCAATTTCTGCGGGCTTCAGCGGCGTGGACAGCAGGGCTTCCAGCGTGGTTTTTTCGGTGTTCAGCTCGGCCAGGCGGCGCTCGGCATCGGCCAGCTCACGCTGGTGCTTTTGTGGCACCCGTGCAGGCTTGTCTTTGGGTAAATTCATGCCAAATACGTCACCAGCCCTTGTAGATACTGCTGGAGCAGCTATCACAACAGGAGCAATAGTTTTGCTTTCCTGTTGGCTTGCCAGTTCGCGCAGGCGCTTGGATTCGTCCAGCAAATACTGCTGGTAGTCGTCCAGGTCGCCGTCAAACGGCGCAATGCCGCCGCGCCCGACCAGCCAGAACTCGTCGCATACCGAGCGCAGCAGCGCCCGGTCGTGGCTGACCAGCATCACCGTGCCTTCAAACTCGTTGAGCGCCATGGCCAGCGCCTCGCGCGTGACCAGATCCAGGTGGTTGGTGGGCTCGTCCATCAGCAGCAGGTTGGGGCGCTGCCAGACCATCATGGCCAACACCAGGCGGGCTTTTTCACCTCCGCTCATGCTGCCCACGCTTTGCTTGACCATGTCGCCACTGAAGTTAAAGCTGCCCAAAAAGCCGCGCAGCTCCTGCTCGCCACGGCTGGCCGGGCCAATCTCACGGGCCAGCCGCACCATGTGCTCCAGCGGGTTGTCGGCGGGGCGCAGCACATCGAGCTCTTGCTGGGCGAAGTAGCCAATCGACAGGCCTTTGCCTTCGGTGACCATGCCGCTGATCAGTGGAATGTCGCGGGCAATGGTTTTAACCAGGGTGGACTTGCCCTGGCCGTTTGCACCCAGAATGCCGATGCGCTGGCCAGCCAGCACCGAGCGGTTGATGGAGCGGAGGATGATTTTGGGTGGGGTTTGATGCGCAGTGCCCCCACCCCCGCCCTCCCCCGAAAGGGGAGGGAGTAAATCGTCCAACTCGGCTTTCGCACCGGGCAAATAGCCAAACACCCCATCGGAGATCGACAGCATCGGGTTGGGCAGATTCACCGGCTCCTTGAACTCGAAATTGAAGTCCGCGCTGGCCAGCATCGGGGCCACTTTTTCCATGCGCTCCAGCGCTTTCACGCGGCTTTGGGCCTGCTTGGCTTTGCTGGCCTTGGCCTTGAAGCGGTCAATGAACTTTTGCAGGTGAGCAATCTTGTCTTGCTGCTTGGAGAACGCCGCCTGTTGCAATTCCAGCTGCTGCGACCGCAGAATTTCAAACGCGCTGTAGTTGCCGCCATAGCGCGTCAGCTGCTGGTTGTCGATGTGGATGGTGACCTGCGTCACCGAATCCAGAAATTCGCGGTCGTGGCTGATGACGATCATGGTGCCGGTGTACTTTTTCAGCCAGGCTTCCAGCCACACCAGCGCATCCAGATCCAGGTGGTTGGTGGGCTCGTCCAGCAGCAGCAGGTCGCTGGGGCACATCAGCGCGCGGGCCAGTTGCAGGCGCATGCGCCAGCCGCCGGAAAAGCTGTTGACCGGCTTGTCCAGCTCGCTGGTTTTAAAGCCCAGGCCCAGGATGAGGGCCTGCGCGCGCGGCACGGCGTCATGGTCCCCCGCGTCGGCCAGGTCGCTGTAGGCCTGGGCAATGGCCATGCCATGATCATCATGAGCCTCGTCATCGTGCGCTGATTCGGCTTCAGCCAGCTTTTCGCGAACCGCCATCAGCCGCGTGTCGCCCGCCACCACAAAATCAGTCGCGCCCTCATCCGTCTCCGGCATGTTTTGCGCCACCTCGGCCTTTTGCCACTGCTTGGGGTAGCTGAACTCGCCCCCGTCTTCATGCAGCGTGCCATTGAGCAGCGCAAACAGCGTGGACTTGCCCGCCCCGTTGCGTCCCACCAGCCCCACGCGCTCGCCAGGGTTCATGGTGATGTTGACCTGGTCCAGCAGCACTTTGGTGCCACGGCGCAGGATGATGTTTTTGAGAATGATCATGAAATAGTTGGGTTAGCCAGGATGGCTGCAACAGCCACCAGGTCGGCGGGTACGCCCCCTACAAAGGGGTTGATGACCCGCGTGCTCTGCCATTGAAAGCCGTTGTGATAGTCCTCGCTGAGCAGGTAACGGCAACGCTGTTCGGCAGCAACGGCCAGGATGATGGCATCCCAGGTGCTGATCTGGTGATCGCTGGCAATTTGCAGCGCGGTTTGTAGCACGGCGGGGGTTGTGGGAGCGGTTTCGTAAGCCTGCATCCAGGTGTTGATCGCAGTTTGCGCCAGCGGACGCGGCCATTTGGCCTTTTGCGTCAACACGCGGTGCAACTCGCCCAAAACCTGCAGCGGCAGCACCAGCTGATCAGCCGGCAACTCAGCCAGCAGTGCGGTGACAGTTGATGATCGGGGATCGTCGGTGGCGGCTTCTGCGTAGACCAGCAGGTTGGTGTCAAGGGCGATGCGCACGGCTTGCCCTTTCAGCCAGGCGATGCTCAGTTGTACAAGTCATCGCGCGACCAGTTGACGGCGGGCACCGAAGCAGGGGCGCTGGCGCGCTGCTGATTCAAACGCTCCAGCAAGCGCTGTTTGGCGGCCTCGCGTTGCGCCAGGTGCTCATTGACGGGCGAGAGCACAGCAACGGGCACACCGCGTGAGGTGATGCTGATGTGCTGACCCTGCGCCACTTCCCGCAGAAGCCGGGAGAAGCTGCGATTGGCGTCTGTGGCTGCAATGGTATGCATGGAAACCCCCCAAAGTAGTGAATTGCCTACATTATCGCTGAGCAATCGTCTCCCGCGTGAGCAAAACCACCTGATCCTCCCCCGCACTGGTCTCCAGCCAGATCGCCTCCAGCGTCGGAAACGCCGCCTCAAAGTGCTCGCGTTCGTTGCCAATCTCCAGCACCAGCACGGCCTCGTGGGTCATATGGGTCGGGGCGACGGCTAGCAGCGTGCGGATGAAGTCCATGCCGTCGGTGCTGCCCGCCGCGTTGCCGTCCAGCGCCAGCGCGGGCTCGGCGCGGTATTCGGCGGGCAGGGTGGCCATGCTGGCGGCGCTGACGTAGGGTGGGTTGCAGATGATCAGGTCGTAAGGGCCGGGGCATTGGGCCAGGCCGTCGGATTCGATCAGCGTGATGCGGGTTTGAAGATCGTGCTTGGCCACGTTGATGCGAGCCACGGCCAGCGCGTCGGCAGACAGGTCGGCGGCATCCACCTGCACATCGGGCCAGGCCATCGCCGCCAGCACGGCCAGGCTGCCGTTGCCGGTGCACAGGTCCAGCACACGCTGCGTCTGCGGGCCCAGCCAGTAGTCAAAACCGCCGTCGGCAATCAGCTCGGCAATGAAGCTGCGCGGCACGATGCTGCGCTCGTCCACATAAAACGGCACGCCTTGCAGCCAGGCCTCTTGCGTGAGGTAGGCGGCGGGCTTGCGCGTGCTGATGCGTGCTTCAAAAAGCATAGCTGCTTGAGCAATATCTACCTGGGCTACTGGCCGATTTGCCACAGAATCGAGCTCATCCAGCGGCAAACCCAGCTTCCACAGCACCAGCCAGGCGGCTTCGTCAAAGGCGTTGGTGGTGCCATGGCCAAAGGCCACGCCCGCTTGGGTGAGGTGGGCAGCGTGGTGGGCGATGAGGTCGGCAACGGTCATGTTGGGCGCAATCGTGGGCGAAACCCATGATTAGGCCACTACTGTGCGGTGCCTTGCAGGGTTTGGGCAAAACCCAGCAGCTCGGGCGCGGCCAGGTCTGAGACCAGCCAGTGGTGCATGCCGCGGGCTGTCCACTGCACCTGGTTGAAGCCTTGCCGGTTGCTGGCAGCAAACGCCGAGTCGGCCTGCGCTGTGGGCCAGACAAACAGGTTGACCGGGTGCTTGGCGTGTTGGTAGACCACGGCGGCCACAGCGCGCTGGTTGATGTAGTCGATGCGGCCGCCCACCAGCGCAAAGCCTTGGGCTGAAAAGTCCTGCACCGGCGGTGCGTAGTCGAGCTTGCCCACGTACCAGGGCTTGACGGTGTGCTGGTCTGTGGACACCACGTCTGACAGGTGGTCCACCATCAGCGAGCGCACATGGGCGGCGGTGATCTCTTGCGCCAAGCCGTCGTCGGCCCCGCGAGGCATGAGCAGCGGCCCCAGCAGCGCCGTGGCCAGCACCCCGCTGAACACGCCCGCAGCCAAGGGTCGCCAGGTCGCAGACGGCCCGGTGAGCCATGACATGAGCCATGACCCCAAACGGCCACGGCCCTGCGGCTTGCTGCGGGCCGCTTCATGGGCGCGAATGTCTTGCAGCACCCGTTGGCGCAGAAGGTCTGGCGCGGCAAAGCGGGTCGCCTGGCTTCTGATCAAGGTGCGCAGCTCGGCGTCGTTGTCGGTATCGGTACTGGGTGGTGTTTGCATGATCTGACCTTATGTTTGAAGGTGCGCCAGCGACTTGCGCAGCAAAGCCCGCGCTCTGGACAGCCGGGACATCACCGTGCCCTGGGGCACGTGCAGCACCTGCGAAATATCCTCATACGACAGGTCTTCCATCTCCCGCAGGATGAGCACCTCTCGAAACGCCACGGGCAGCGCCTCGATGGCTGCGTTCAATTGCTCGCGCTGGTCTTTTTGCATCAGCAGCGTTTCCGGGTTGTCATGCGGGCTGACCCATTCCAGACCCTCATCACCGGCGTCCAGATCGTCACGAAACTCGATGTAGTGCCCCATGCGTTTCTGGTCGCCCAACCAGGTGTAGCAGGTGTTGCGAACAATGCCCAGGATCCACGGTCGGCTGTCGCCGCCGCGAAAACTGTCGAAATAGCGCATGGCTTTCACATACGCGTCTTGCACCAGGTCTTGCGCGCAATGCTCGTCCTTGACCAACCAACGGGCCAGGCTGTAGGCGGCATCCAGGTGCACAAGCACCGTTTGCTCAAAGAGGCCGGCAGGTTTTGTCAAAAGTGTTTCTCACTCCGGTAGATACCTGGCTGGTGCGGGGTTTATTCCCCGATTCCTGTCTATCAAACAAATATTTTTGATTGGGAATAGCGGGTAACGCCGCGCGGTATTGCTTGTGTCGGCGGGGCTTGAGCCCACGTCACTATTTTTCAAGGACTTATTCGTGAGACTTTTTCACTTCGCGTTTGCGTTCAGTTTATCCATCGCCGGTTCGTGGGCTTTCGCGGCCCCCAATGCCGAGAACGGCAAGCAGCTGTATGCCCAGCATTGCGCAGCCTGCCATTCGGCTGAGTACAACGGCATTGGCCCCTTGCATGCGGGTGTGTTCGGCCGCAAAGCGGGCAGCGTGCCCAGCTTCACGTACTCGCCCGCCGTGAAGGCCTCCAGCGTGGTCTGGGGCACCGACACCCTCAGCCAGTGGCTGGCCGACCCCGAAGCGCTGATTCCCGGGCAAAAGATGTGGATGAAGGTGGAAGACGCCAACGCCCGCCAGGACCTGGTGGCCTATCTGAAAACCCTGGCCAAAAGCAAATAAACAGTTTTCAACCCAAAGGAGCATTTCCATGACCCATCGAAGAGCGTTTCTTACCCTGGCCGCCCTGGGCGGCGGAGCCGTGTATGCCAGTGCCTTGTCGGGCTGCGCCACGCGCGCCACCGCCTCGCCAGAGTCAAATTTTTACTTTGTGCAGCTGTCAGATACGCACTGGGGCTACTCGGGAGCGGCCAACCCGGATGCAGCCAACACGCTCAAAAACGCGGTGGCCGCGGTGAATGCGCTGCCCACCCAGCCCGACTTCATCATGTTCACCGGCGACCTGACCCACACCACCGACGACCCCAAAGAGCGGCGTCGGCGCCTGGCTGAGTTCAAAGACATCGTCTCGCACCTCAAAGTCAAGCAGGTGCGCTTCATGGCCGGCGAACACGATGCCTCGCTGGACAATGGTGCCGCCTACCGAGAGCTGTTTGGCGACACCAACTACTCGTTTGACCACAAGGGCGTGCACTTCACCGTGGTGGACAACGTGTGCGACGCAGGCTCACGCATTGGCGACGAAGGCCTGGCTTGGCTCAAAGCCGACTTGGCCAAGCAAAAGAAAAGCACACCGCTGGTGGTGTTCACCCACCGCCCACTGTTTGACCTGGCCCCCAAATGGGACTGGGCCACCCGCGACGGCGACCAGGCCATGGCCCTGCTGATGCCGCATGAGCATGTGACTGTGTTTTACGGCCACATTCACCACGAGCACCACCACATGACGGGCCACATCGCCCACCACTCGGCCAAGTCCTTGATCTTCCCCTTGCCCGTCGCGGGGAGCCAGGAAAAACGCGCGCCCTTGCCGTTTGACCCCGCGACACCCACCAAAGGCTTGGGCTTCAGGGGTGTTGACGCGACAGTGGCCACCGCGCAGTACAAGATTCAGGAGTTCCCGGCGGTGAAGGCATGAGGCAATCGATCCGGTCGACCCTGCAGCGCAGGCAGTGGCTGCAGCAGGCAGCGCTGTGGGCGACGGCACCGCTGGCGGTGCTGACGCTGGCCAAAGCCCAGTCCAGCGAACCCCGGGTGGTGCAGGTCGTGGCCCAGAAATTTCGCTACACGCCACGCGAAATCATGGCCAAACCCGGCGAAGCCCTGCTGCTGGAAGTCCGCTCACTGGACTTTGTGCACGGCCTGTCGATTCCCGATCTGAAGCTGCGCGCCGACCTGCCGCCTGGCCGCGTGACCCAGCTGCGCGTGAAGTTCGACAAGGCTGGGCGCTACGACTTTTTATGCGACAACTTTTGCGGGAATGAGCACGAGGAAATGGGTGGCCAGTTTGTGATTGGCTGATCGAGTCACACGCGATGACAAATGACGGTCGGTGCTGCGCACCGACATGACAGATGACCGGTGCCCAGCTGGCAAGTGACGAGCCCGTCTGGCTGTCATGCACGCCGCAGGCGGCTGTCATTTGTCATCCGTTTGCTGCTACGTCAGCACCCGTTGCGCCACCCACACATACACCGCAATGCCCAGCAGAATATTCAGCGGAAATGTCAGCCCCAGCGACATGCCGAAGTACAGCGCGGGCTTGGCTTCGGGAATGGCCTGGCGCACCACGGCGGGCACGGCAATGTAAGAGGCGCTGGCGGCCAGCACCATCAGCAGGGCGCCGTTGCCGGCCGAGATACCCAAGCCCATGCACAGCAGCAGCGCCAGACCGGCATGCAGGGGCGGTGCCAGCAGGGCGTAGGCCAGCAGCCAGGGCGACTGGCCCTTGAGCTGGCCCACGTTGCGGGCGGCCAAAAGGCCCATGTCGAGCAGGAAAAAGGCCAGCATGCCCTTGAACAGGTCGCCCGTGAAGGGCTGCATGGCCGTTTTGCCCGCCTCGCCGCTGATGATGCCGATCAGCATCGCACCCAGCAGCAGCAATTGCGCGCCATCGGTCAGCGATTCGTGCAGCACTTTGCCCAACGGCGCATCCGAGCCGCTGGCCCCACTCTGCGGCTGGGCCGCGCGCTGCTGCTGGCGTACCCGGTTGGCTAGCACCACCGCCAAAATGATGGCGGGCGACTCCATCAGCGCCATGGCCGCGGCCATGTGGCCGCCGTAGGTAATGCCCCGCGTCTCCAGGTATTGCACGGCGGTGATAAACGTCACCGCGCTGACCGAGCCATAAGTGGCCGCAATGGCCGCCGCATCAAAGCCACCCAGGTAGCGGCGCAGCACCCCATAGCCCAGCGCCGGAATCACCGTTGCCAGCAGCAGGGCGCTGCCCAGTGTGATGGCTACGTCTTTCGTTAAACCTGAATGCGCCAGCGCAAACCCGCCCTTCAGGCCCAGCGCCATGAGCAAGTACAGCGACAAAAACCGCGAGATCTGCGGTGGAATTTCAAGGTTGGATTTGATGGATCCGGCCAGAATGCCGAACACGAAAAAAAGAATGGCGGGGTCCAGAAAGCTCTGCATGGGATGGTTTACGCAAATAAAAAAGCCCGCCGGATGGCGGGCATACGCGATTTTGCGTCAAATCAGTGCGCAGTTGCCCTGGGCAATCGTCAATCGAATATGTCGCTCAGCCACGACTCCTTGCGTTTGCGGGGCTGGCCGGTGTTGGGGTAGTGGGGGCTGCGCGGGTAGTGGCCGTGCGAGTCGGAGTCCACAAAATCGTTGCGGCGCTGCTGGGTCTGGGGCGCCATGCTGGCCGCTTGCGCGGGTGCAACGGTGGATCGTTCGATCAATTTATCGAGCTCTCCCCGGTCCAGCCACACGCCGCGGCATTGGGGGCAATAGTCAATTTCCACGCCTTGCCGGTCCATCATGGCCAGCGTTGCGTCGGGGCAGGAAGGGCATTTCATGGGCGTGCTCTCTGGAAAAATCGGGTCAGGCGCATCAGCGCTCAAGGCTCACGGCCAGGGCCTGGTCGCGTTGGGTACCGGCAACGCCGTTGTGATGCCCGCGCTGCGAGCTGCGCGTCAGCGAGCGGGCTGCACGCGCCAGTGCGCTGTCCAGCGCACTGCGCCAGTCGCGTGCAATGGCGGTGATCACCACCGTGCCGCTGTTGGCAGTTTTCAGCTCCACCTGGCAGCGCTTGTCCACGCCGCCGCGAGGGCCGTTGATGTCGGACAGCAGCACCTTGGCGCGTGGCACCAGCCAGGTCATGCGGCGCATCACGAAGCGCACGCGGCTTTCGGCCAGCTCACGCATCTGGGCACCCTCGGCATCGCGGGATTCAAATACAACTTGCATGTCAGTCTCCGGGTCAGTTGAAAAAGAGCCTAAGGAATCTCTGCAAAACCCATGGCGAGACAGTACGAATGCAGATCGGGATGCAGCGCTAGGCGAAAAATGAAGCCAATAGCGGTGCTATTGGTGAGTTTTTCAACAACGCGATGCGCCCGAGGCTGCGTTCGGACTGGCCGTCAGGGGTTTTGCAGAGGTTCCTATACGGTAGGGCGGTGTGAACTTCTGATAAAGCAGAGAATCAGGAATCAATGGTTCGTAAAAAACGGGTGAATCAAAAGGTTGGATTTCATGACACAAGCATTCAGCTACCGCCACCTGTACTACTTCTGGGTGGTGGCCAAAGAAGGCGGCGTGGCCCGCGCCGCAGACCGCCTGGGCATGGCGGTGCAGACCGTGAGCACCCAGGTGCGCGAGTTGGAGCGGTCGCTGGGCCACACCCTGCTCAAACCCCAGGGCCGGGGCTTGGTGCTCACCGAAGCGGGCACGGCCGCCATGCAGCAGGCCGACCTGATTTTTCAGCTGGGTGAGCAGTTGCCGGCCATCGTGCAGGCGGCCATCACCACGCCCTCGGTCAGGCTGTCAGTCGGCATATCAGACGGCCTGCCCAAGCTGGTGGTACGCCGACTGCTGCAGCCCGTCATTCAAGAGCCAAGGCTGCGCCTGCTGTGTCTGGAAGATGGTTTCGACGGCCTGCTGGCCAAGCTGGCCCTGCACCGGCTCGACGTGGTGCTGGCCGACCGGCCCGCGCCGCCCAACCCCAATTTGAAGGTCTACAGCCACTCGCTGGGCTCGTCTGCCGTGGCCTGGTATGCCCCGCCCGCCTGGTATGCCGCCTCTCGCAAAGACTTTCCCCAGTCACTCGCACACGTGCCGGTGCTGCTGCCCGCCCCGCAGGCGGCGGTGCGCACGCTGCTGGACCACTGGTTTGAGCAGCAGGGCATTCGCCCCCAGGTGGCTGGCGAGTTTGACGACAGCGCCTTGCTCAAAACCTTTGGTGCCAGTGGCATGGGCGTGTTTCCGGCCGCGCAGGTGGTACACGACGAGCTGGTGGCGCGCTACGGCGTGAAACGCATCGGCGTGAGCGAGGGTGTGGAGGAACACTTCTACGCCATTGGCACGCAAAAGAAAATCCTGCATCCGCTGGTGCAGCGCCTGCTGCCGGTGGAATGACGGTGCGTGGACAATTGCAGCCATGACATTTGAAGCGCATTCCCCCTGGCGGCTATCGGTGGCCCCCATGATGGACTGGACCGACCGCCACTGCCGCTACTTCCACCGCCTGCTGTCCCGCCACGCCTTGCTGTACACCGAAATGGTGACCACCGGTGCCCTGCTGCATGGCGACGTGCCGCGCCACCTACAGTTCAACGAACAAGAGCACCCCGTGGCCCTGCAACTGGGCGGCAGCGAGCCCGCTGACCTGGCGCACTGCGCCAAACTGGGCCAGCAGTGGGGCTACAACGAAATCAACCTCAACTGCGGCTGCCCCAGCGAGCGCGTGCAGCGTGGCGCATTTGGTGCCTGCCTGATGGCCGAGCCCCCACTGGTGGCCGACGGCGTGAAGGCCATGTTGGATGTGGTGGACATACCCGTCACTGTCAAACACCGCATTGGCATTGACAAAACCGAAAGCTACAGCTTTGTGCGCGACTTCGTGGGCACCGTGGCGCAAGCTGGCTGCAAAGTCTTCATCGTGCACGCCCGCAACGCCTGGCTGCAAGGCCTTTCCCCAAAGGAAAACCGCGACATTCCCCCGCTGCGCTACGAGCTGGTGCAGCGCCTCAAAGCAGACTTTCCAGACTTGGTGATCTGCATCAACGGCGGCATCACCACGCAGACCCAAGTGACCGAACAACTGGCCGCGCTGGACGGCGTGATGATCGGCCGCGAGGCCTATCACAACCCCTGGTGGCTCGCCTCGTGGGACACCCAGTTTTTCGGTGCTGCCCCTGCGCAGTTCACCCGCGAAGACATCGAGGCCCAGCTGTGCGACTACATGGCCCATCAGCAACAAACCCACGGCACCCCCTGGCAGGCGATTGCCCGCCACATGCTGGGCTTGCGCAACGGCCTGCCTGGTGCGCGGCGCTGGCGCCAGGTGTGGAGCGACCATCGCTTGAAGGGCACGCACCCGCGACAGGTGATGGCGCTGGCGCATGCGGTGCAACGGGTGGAGGAAGTGGCGTTGGCGGGGTAGTAGATTTGCTGCAGTTTTGATAGCTGTTTGAGTAATGAATACTTGGGCTGGCAGCTGTTTTCTGTCTACACCAACAACGCCAGCAAGCGATCCAGTCCGCCCGAATTGATCGCCACCATGGCTTGCTCACGGACCTTGGGCTTGGCGTGGTAGGCCACTGACAGGCCGGCGGCACCCATCATGGGCAGGTCGTTGGCACCGTCGCCCACCGCAATGGTTTGGTCAGCTGAAATGCC
This sequence comes from Comamonadaceae bacterium, assembly GCA_013297875.1. Lineage (GTDB taxonomy): Bacteria > Pseudomonadota > Gammaproteobacteria > Burkholderiales > Burkholderiaceae_C > JAAFIW01. The sequence goes on from JAAFIW010000022.1 coordinate 49,450, forward strand.
CAGTTTGGCGCAGGTTTGCAGCAGCATTTTTCGCTTTTCGTCGCCGTCGCAAATGTCGCCCCAGGGCTGGTCGAGCATTTTTCCGGTGAGCTGGCCGTTTTCAATTTCCAGCACGTTGGAGCGGGTGAAGTCCATTCCCAATTCATCGCGAATGTGGTCGGTGAAATAGGTGAAGCCGCCGCTGACCAGCAGCAGTTTCATACCGGCGGCTTTGAAGGCGGCCGTCAGTTCCCGTGCGCCGGGGTTCAGCTGCAGGCGCTGGCGTAGCACCTGCTCCATGCGGGCCACGGTCACGCCCTTGAGCAGGGCTACGCGTTGGCGCAAGCTGTCTTTGTAGTCGGTGATCTCGCCGCGCATGGCCGCTTCGGTGATGGCGGCGACTTCGGCCTTGCGGCCAGCGGCGTCGGCAATTTCGTCGACGCACTCGATGTTGATGAGGGTGGAGTCCATGTCGAACGCAGCCAGCTTGAAGCGGGCCCGTTGCAACGGCGGCGTGAAGCGCTGGATGACCAGGCCGGGGGAGATTTCGGTGGGTTGTGACATGGGGATTGCTATTAAATGAATAGCTACTTGAGCAGTATTTGCATGGGCTGGACGCTGATTTAGCCTTAAACCGGCATGGCTGCCAGCCAGTTTTCGACTTTCAGTCCGGGTACACGGGCAAATTCAGCGTCGGCGGTGACCAGTGTGGCACCCAGGGCCAGGGCGTGGGCGGCGATCAGGCTGTCGTTGGGGCCGATGGGCTGGCCTATGGTTTCCAGGTGGGTGCGCAGCAGGGCGTATTGGGCAACCACTTGATGGTCAAGGGGAAACACCGTCAGTCCGGCCAATTGGGCATCCAATGCGGCTTGTAGGCGGGCGGATGGTTTTCTGCTTAAACCAAAGGCCAGTTCGCAATGCACAACGACGCTGATACCGATCTGTTTGATCCGCCCCTGGGAGCCCGCTTGGCGGCCGCGTTGAGCGGCCAAACCGTTTTCTTCGCGTATGAGGTTGCTGATGATGTTGGTATCCAGCAAAAATATTCCGTTGTCACTCATCACAGCACGATGTCATCCAGCGGCAGCAAGCCTTCATCGACATCGGGAAATTCATCATCGCAGGGGCCCAGCTTGGCGATTTCATCCAAGGCTTGCAGGAAGGCCTGCGCCGAACCTCTGGGGTACACCGTAGGAGCCGCCTCAATGACCAAGCGGTTACCTTCGCGGCGCATCACGGCTTCTTTGCCAGGCAGCTCGAACTCTTTGGGGATGCGCACCGCCTGGTTGGCACCGTTGCGGAACAGGCGTACCGCACGTGACGACGTTTCAGCTTTGGCGGCTGCCGGGCTTGCAACGCGGTAGGGTCGAATGTTGTCGTGAATTTCATGCATGGGGGGCTCCTGTCGCTGGCTCCACATTTTGGCATAGGTCACAAGCCTATGCAGACGTAGTGGCAGCCACCACCGCCTTCGGTTGCCCCAAATTTTTCAGCACATCCCGCACCATCTGCGCCCGGTCTTTCGCCTCGGGTAGCTCTTTTTCAATGCGCAGTTTTTCATTGCCCGCCAGCTTGATGTGTCGGTTTTTCTGGATCATTTCGATGATGCGCATGGCCTCAATCGGTGGGTCTTTCTTGAAGGTGATGGTGATCACGGCGGGCGCGGCATCGACCTTGACCACGCCGTAAGGCTTGGCCAGCACGCGCAGGCGGTGCACGTCGATGAGGGTTTGGCCCTGGGGTGGCAGTTTCCCGAAGCGGTCGACGATTTCTTCGAGCAGGTTGTCAATTTGATCGTTGTTCTTGGCCGTTGCCAGCTTTTTGTAAAACGATAAGCGCAGATGCACGTCGCCGCAGTAGTCGCTGGGCAAGAGCGCGGGGGCGTGCAGGTTGATTTCGGTGGCGGCGCTCAAGGCGCTGAGCAGGTCGGGCTCGCGGCCTTCTTTGAGGCAGCGCACGGCTTCACTCAGCATCTCGTTGTAGAGCTGAAAGCCGATTTCCATCATGTTGCCGCTCTGGTTTTCGCCCAGTACCTCGCCTGCGCCGCGAATCTCCAGGTCGTGCATGGCCAAATAGAAGCCGCTGCCCAGTTCTTCCATTTGCTGAATCGCGTCCAGCCGCTGCTGCGCTTGCTTGGTCAGGCTTTCGGTGTCAGGAACCATCAAATAGGCATAGGCCTGGTGGTGACTGCGGCCCACCCTTCCTCTGAGTTGATGCAGTTGCGCGAGACCAAACTTGTCGGCGCGGGAGATCACGATGGTGTTGGCCGTGGGCACGTCAATGCCGGTTTCGATGATGGTGGAGCACAGCAGCAGGTTGTAGCGCTGGGCCACAAAGTCGCGCATCACGCGCTCCAGTTCGCGCTCGGGCATCTGGCCGTGGGCCACGGCAATGCGGGCTTCGGGCAGCAATTCTTCCAGCCGGGCGCGGCGGTTTTCGATGGTTTCCACCTCGTTGTGCAAAAAGTAGATTTGCCCGCCGCGTTTGAGCTCGCGCAGCACCGCTTCGCGAATCACGCCTGCACCTTCGTTGCGCACAAAAGTTTTGATGGCCAGGCGGCGCTGGGGCGCGGTGGCAATCACGCTCAAATCACGCAGGCCTTCCAGCGCCATGCCCAGGGTGCGGGGAATCGGCGTGGCGGTGAGCGTGAGCACGTCCACCTCGGCGCGCAGGGCTTTCATCTGCTCCTTGTGGCGCACGCCAAAACGGTGCTCTTCGTCAATGATGAGCAGGCCCAGATTGTGAAACTTGGTGGACTCACTGAGGAGCTTGTGCGTGCCCACCACGATGTCCACCGTGCCGTCGGCAATGCCTTTTATGGAGGCGGTGATTTCCTTGCCCGAGCGAAAGCGCGAGACCTCTGCCACCTTCACCGGCCATTTGCTGAAACGGTCGACCAGCGTCTGGTAGTGCTGCTCGGCCAGCAAGGTGGTGGGCGCTAAAAACGCCACTTGCTTGCCACCGGTCACGGCCACAAACACCGCGCGCAAAGCCACCTCGGTTTTGCCAAAGCCCACATCGCCGCAGACCAGGCGATCCATGGGGCGGGGGGAAATCATGTCTTGAATCACCGCGTGGATGGCGGCGTTCTGGTCGGCGGTTTCCTGAAAGCCAAAGTCGTTGGCAAAGGTTTCGTAGTCTTGCGCGCTGTAGCGGAAGGGGTGGCCTTCGCGCAGGGCGCGGCGGGCGTAGATATTGAGCAGCTCGGCGGCGGAATCCCGGACTTGTTCGGCCGCCTTTCGCTTGGCCTTTTCCCACTGGCCACTGCCCAGGCGGTGCAGCGGCGCTTCATCGGCGCTCACGCCGGTGTAGCGGCTGATCAGGTGCAACTGGCTCACGGGCACATACAAGGTGGCGGCGTCGGCGTATTCCAGGTGCAGCATCTCTTGCAAGGCCGGTTCGCCTTGGCTGTCTTTTTCGCCCAGGTCCATGTTCACCAGGCCGCGGTAGCGGCCAATGCCGTGGGCCGAGTGAACGACCGGGTCGCCCACGTTGAGCTCGCTCAGGTCTTTGATCAATGCTTCCACATCGCTGACCTGCTCCTGCTTTTTGCGGCGGCGCGTGGTGGGGCCAGCGGCAAAGAGCTCGGTTTCGGTGACGAAGTCAACCGCGTGTTCCAGCCAGCTGAAACCCGTGGTCAGCGCGGCGGTGGCGATGCCGAATTTTTCGCTGCTGGTCAGGAAGTCTTCCAGGGAATCAAAGGCGGGTGGCGACAGCTGGCTGGCGCGCACAAAGTCCAACAGGCTCTCGCGGCGGCCATCGCTTTCGGCCAGCAGCAGCAGGCGGTGCTGGGTGTTTTTGGCGTGGGTTTTCAGGCGGGCAAGAGGGTCTTCTGCGCCTCGGACGACGGAGAGGACGGGGAGGGGGGCCAGGTCGGGGTAGGGGCTTGGGTCTTCGATCGAGGGGTTGGCGCGCATGCCCCCACCCCCGCCCTCCCCCGGGAGGGGAGGGAGTAATTCATGCTCTCCCCCGCTGGGGGAAGAAATCAGGCTCCCTCCCCCCCTGGGGGAGGGTTGGGGTGGGGGCACGAGCGCTACATCACTCACAGCCCGCACCACCAACTGCGCATGCCCATTGGCCCGTGCATAAAACTGCTCACTGCTCAAAAACAGCGCATCCGGCGGCAGCACGGGTTGCTCGGGGTTGCCTTGCAGCAGGCGGTAGCGGTCGCGGGTGTCTTGCCAGAAGCGCTGGAAGGCCGGCTCCAGGTCGCCGTGCAGCACCACGGTCGCACCCTCGCCCACGTAGTCAAACACCGTGGCGGTTTCGTCAAAAAATAAGGGCAGGTAGTACTCGATACCGGCGGTTGCCACGCCGTTGCCCATGTCTTTGTAAATGCGGCTTTTGGTCGGATCGCCTTCCAGCAGCTCGCGCCAGCGGCTTCTGAATTTGGCACGCGCTGCCTCGTCCATCGGGAACTCGCGACCCGGCAGCAGGCGCACCTCGGGCACGGGGTACAGGCTGCGCTGGGTATCAGGGTCAAAGGTGCGGATGCTGTCGATCTCGTCGTCAAACAAATCCACCCGAAACGGCACCAGGCTACCCATGGGAAACAGGTCAATCAGCCCGCCACGCACCGCGTATTCACCGGGGCTGACCACCTGCGTGACATGGCTGTAGCCCGCGAGTGTGAGCTGGGCTTTCAGCTTGGCTTCATCGAGCTTTTGCTTGGTTTTGAACGAGAAGGTGTAACCCGCCAAAAACGCAGGCGGGGCCACGCGGTACAGCGCGGTGGTGGCAGGCACCAGCACCACGTCGGCACCGGTTGCCTTGTCTCTTTGGCTGATACGCCAGAGCGTTGCGAGCCGCTCGCTGATCAAGTCCTGGTGCGGCGAAAAGCTGTCGTAAGGCAGGGTTTCCCAGTCGGGGAACAGGGCAGTGCGTACCTCGGGCGCGAAAAAAGCCATTTCGTCGATCAAACGCCGCGCGTCGCTGGCGTCGGCGGTCACGATGGCGGTGAGCTTGCCTGCGGCCTTTTCGCGCTGCGCCAGTTGCCCCAGCAGCAGGGCGTCGGCACTGCCGGTGGGGCGGGGCAGGGTGTAGCGTTTGCCGTGGGTGAGTTTGGGGAGATCCATGCCGCGTGAAATCTGGTTTCGAAAATACGAAAACACCCCGAGCCAAGCGGGCCGGGGGTGGGTGTGAAACCGATTCTAGGCCGTGTGAATTCTTGGGACGAGGGCGGCGTTAAGGATTGCCACTTTCCCTAAACCCCTGCAACGCCACCAACGCCGGAAACTCCGCCGCCCGCTTTTCCTTGCCCGCCATCACCGCCTCTCGAATATGCGCATTGCTCCAGATCACGCCTTGCAGCACGCCCATGTGTTTGAGCGCGTCCTCGGTGCTGTGGTCGCGGGTGTAGCTGATCGCTTGCTTGGTGCCCCAGATGGCCACGGGTGGCTTGTTGGCGATTTCGGCGGCGCATTGCAGTGCAGCGTCCACGGCTGCCTGTTGGCTTTCAAACACCTCGTTGACCAGGCCCACAGCCAGGGCCTTGGCAGCGGGCATGCGGCGGCCGGTGTAGGCGTATTCGCGGGCCACGGCTTCGGGGATGAGTTTGGGCAGGCGCTGCAGGGTGCCCACGTCGGCCACCATGCCGATGTTGATTTCCTGGATGCAAAAGAAGGCGTCGGCTGACGCGTAACGAATGCAGCAGGCGGTCACCATGTCGACCGCGCCGCCGATGCAGCCGCCGTGGATGGCGGCAATCACCGGCATGCGCAGGGTTTCCAGCTTGGTGAAGGTGGCCTGCATGTCGGTGAGGCTGTCAAAAATCGCGGCGCGGCCTTCGGGGCTGGTGTCGTTCATCGCAATCGCGTTGTCAAACGTGTCCAGCGCCATGCCGGCTGAAAAATGCTTGCCGGTGCTGGAGATCACCAGCGCGCGGGCCGTGCCCTCTTTGTGCAGCCGGGTCAGCGCCGCGTCCAGCTCGCGCCAGAACTGCGGGTTCATGGTGTTCAGCGCCTCGGGGCGGCTGAGCACCAAGTGGGCGATGTGGTTTTGTTCGGTGAGGGTGAAGCAGTGCATGGGGCGCTCCAAAAGCAGTTTCAGGATACAAAAAAGCCTGCAAGGCGCAAGCGTTGCAGGCTTTGGAAGAGATGGTGCCCGGGGCCGGACTCGAACCGGCACGCCTTGCGGCGGGGGATTTTGAGTCCCCTGAGTCTACCAATTTCACCACCCGGGCAGGATGCGGAAAAGCCGCAGATTATGGCACAGTGTGGGTCATGAATTCAACACATAAACCTGTCGCCGCACCGTACCCAACCCTGGAAGACGCCATTGGCAAAACCCCGCTGGTGGCTTTGCAGCGCATTGGTGCCGCTGCAAACGCTGCACGCGGCACGGTGGTGCTGGGCAAGCTGGAAGGCAACAACCCGGCGGGCTCGGTGAAAGACCGGCCTGCCTTGTCGATGATTGCGCGGGCGCAGGAGCGGGGGGAGATCAGCCCGGGCGACACGCTGATTGAGGCCACCTCGGGCAACACCGGCATTGCGCTGGCGATGGCGGCGGCCATCAAGGGTTACCGCATGGTGCTGATCATGCCGGAGGACTTGAGCATTGAACGCGCGCAGACCATGAAGGCCTTTGGTGCCGAGCTCATTCTCACGCCCAAAACCGGCGGCATGGAGTACGCACGCGACCTGGCCGACCGCATGCAGCGCGAGGGCAAGGGCCGGGTGCTCGATCAGTTTGCCAATGCCGACAACCCGCGCATTCACTACGAAACCACCGGCCCCGAAATTTGGGACTACACGCAGGGGCGGGTGACGCACTTTGTGAGCGCCATGGGCACCACCGGCACCATCACCGGCGTGTCGCGGTTTTTGAAGGAGAAAAACCCCGCCATCAAGATCATTGGTGCCCAGCCCAGCGAGGGCTCGCGCATTCCAGGCATTCGCAAATGGCCCGAGGAATACCTGCCCAAAATCTACGACCCCAAGCAAGTGGATGAGCTGGTGCTGGTCACCCAGAACGACGCCGAAGACATGTGCCGCCGCCTGGCGCGCGAGGAGGGCATTTTTGCCGGTGTGTCAGCGGCTGGTGCCTGCTGGGTGGCGCAGCAGATTGCGGCGCACGCCAGCGACGCCACTGTGGTGTTCATCGTGTGCGACCGGGGCGACCGTTACCTGTCTACAGGAGTTTTTCCGGCGTGATTGAAGAGAAATCGGCCAACAGCCCTTTCAAGTACTGCTCAAGCAGCTACCAAATAAATAGCAAACTGACGACCAACCCATGCAATCCAAATACAAGTTCTGCCCCCAATGCGCCACGCCGCTGGCCCTGATCACGCAAGACGAAGACGGTGGCCCCAAGGCGCGGCTGCGGTGCACGGCCTGCGATTTCACCGCGTGGAACAACCCAGTGCCGGTGCTGGCAGCCGTCATTGAGTATCAAGGGCAGATCTTGTTGGCCCGCAACGCGGCCTGGCCGGGGCGCATGTTTGCCTTGATCACGGGCTTCATGGAGGCGGGCGAAACCCCGCAAGAAGGCATTGCCCGCGAAATCAAGGAAGAAACCAACCTGGATGCGGGGCCTTTGAGCCTGATTGGCGTGTATGACTTTCAGCGCATGAACCAGATCATTGTGGCCTACCACGCCCAGGCCACGGGCGACGTGGTTTTGTCACCCGAGTTGGTCGAATACAAGCTGTACGCGCCGCAGGATGTGAAGTGCTGGCCGGCTGGCACCGGCTATGCGCTGGCCGACTGGCTCAAGAGCCGGGGGCATGAGCCGCAGTTTGTCGACTGGGGCAAAAAATAAGCGCCGCCCTAAAATTGAGCCTATTTAGGAAACATCTCTCATGCAAATTGACAAAGAAATCGACACCCGCGGCCTGAACTGCCCGCTGCCTATTCTGAAAGCCAAAAAAGCGTTGACCGACATGCAGACCGGGCAGTTGCTCAAGGTGGTGGCCACCGACGCGGGCTCCATGCGTGACTTTCAGGCTTTTGCCAAGCAGACCGGCAATGAGTTGGTAGAGCAGCAAACGGCGGGTGTGGAGTTCATTCACGTGCTGCGCAGACGCTGAACACCTAATCAAGCAAAGTGGTCAAACGACCCATACGCATGGGTGACGGCTGCGCCATATTGATCGACCAGCCGCGTTCCCATCTCTTGCTCGATCACGCCAATCCGCGTCACCAGCATTTGCGCTGAGTCGGCGGCGGCCTGCACCGCCTGGCGCTGGGCAGGGGGCGCGGTGAAGGCCAGCTCGTAGTCGTCGCCGCCAGCCAACACGCATTCCAAGGCCCATTTGGAGTCAAAACTGCTGTCCGCCCAGGAATAATCTGCTCGGGCAGCTAGTAATTTGATAGCAATCGAGGTGTCGATGCGGGCCCCCACCTGCGAGGCAGCGAGGATGTGCCCCAAGTCGCCCAGCAAGCCATCGCTGATGTCAATGGCCGCGCTGGCCACCCCGCGCAGGGCCTGGCCCAAGGCAACGCGGGGTGTGGGTTGCTCCATGCGGGCGCGGGCGGCTTCAAACACCGCCTGGGGCAGTGACACCGTGCCGCGAAAAGCTTCCAGCGCCAGCCGGGCATCGCCCACCGTGCCGCTGACGTAGAGGTCGTCGCCGGCGCGGGCACCGCTGCGCAACAAGGCTTGACCTTTGGGAACTTCGCCAAACACGGTGATGCAGATGGCCAGCGGCCCGCGCGTGGTGTCGCCACCAACCAGCGTGCAGCCATGCGCGTCGGCCAGCGCAAACAGGCCTTGCGAGAAGCCGGCCAGCCAGACTTCATCGACCGTGGGCATGGCCAGCGCCAAGGTGAAGGCCAGCGGGCGGGCACCACAGGCGGCCAGGTCACTCAAGTTCACTGCCAGGGCCTTGTGGCCCAGGTGGGCAGGGTTGACGGTGGACAGGAAGTGACGCCCGTCAATCAGCATGTCGCTGGAAACGGCCAACTGCATGCCGGGGGCGGGCTGGAGCAGGGCGCAGTCATCACCAATGCCCAGGGCTACGGCGGGGCTGGCGGCTTGCGGGCGGGCGAAGTAGCGCTGGATTAATTCAAATTCGCCCATGGGGTCATTGCACCTCGATCTTGTCCACCAGCAAGTCCAGATAAGTTTTCTCATCCATGTTGATGCGGATCCTCACCGGCAGGTATTGCAGGCTGGGCGCAAACCACATTTCGACGTTGATGGGGCCGCGCGGGTTGGCCACCGGCCGGGGTTTGAGGTGGAAGGCCTGCACCGGGCCCAGGCGTGGTGTGTACAGGGTGACCTCTTCCACGATGTCGTAGGTCCAGTCGTTCACGCCGCCGGGGCGCGCCAGCGGGAGGGTGACGGTTTTGCCCACTTGCAGCAGGGCGCGGCCGGTGGCGAACTGGTGGCTGAGTTCAACGAACTGGCTGGCTGTGTCCTGCACGCCGTCGGGGCGGGGCACCTGTTTACCGTCGTTTAAGGTGACGAACTGATCGTCCAGTGCGGCCACGGTGCGACGGCCACCACCACGGGTTTCTTGATAGGCACTGGGCTGCAGGCCGTGGGGTGCGACGTGGCCCTGGCTGGTCATGACGAAACCACCCAAAAGTCCCAGACTCACATCAACTTGCACTTGGTAGCGGTCTTTTTGGCGCTGCCACACCACCTGGGCATCACCGTTCAATTCATTGCGAAAAAACCCACTGACGCGGTAGCGCAGCCGCGTGTCGCCCGGCCAGCTGGCCAGCACGTCGGTCACGCTGCCTTGGGGGGTGCTGGGGGTGGGGGGTGGCATGGGGCCTACCGCGAAACCGTTTTGTGGTGGCCCGCTGTTGCCGCCGGGGCCGCTGGCCAATGTGTTGTTGGGTGTGGGGGGTTGGGGCTCGACGACGGGTGCTGGCGACGGGGTGGGCGCAGCCACGGGTGGCTCGGGTGGGGGTGCGGTGGGGGTTTGAACGATCGTGGTTTTTGCTATGGTTGTGATAGCTGGTCGAGCAGGTTTTTCAGGGGCTACAACGGGTTTTGGCTGTTGTGCAACCGGCTGGGGCGCGGGTGCCTGCTGGCTGATGGTGCGGGTCAGCATGGGCGCGCCCATCAGTGGCATGGCGGGTGCTTCGCGCCAGCGGCTGGCCAGCCAGGCCAGGCTGAGCGCATGGGCTATCAGCACGGCCACAGCCAGCCAGGTGACCACGCGGGCGGGGCGCGTGGGCTGGTGTGGGGCTGGGTGGGAGCGCGCGGACATGGCGGGAATTATTGTTGTCCGGTCCAGGTCTGCAGCCGCGCACTGTCGGCCACGCCCAAGCGCCAGGTGGTTTGCACGGTGCTGGTCTGTGGCAGGTGCAGCGGCAGGCGCAGCAGGCGCTTGTCGCGGTTGATCCAGGCGGTGATGGGTTTGGCTTGCGCTTTGCGGCTGCCGGGCTTGCGCTGCGGCGGGGCGTACAGCCACAGGTCTTCCAGTCGGCTCAGGCGCCAGCCCTGGCCGCCGGTTTCCAGGCCCAGCCACTCATCGCCAGGGGCCAATCCGGCCTGTTCGGCCAGGCCGCCGCGCAGCACGGTTTTGATCTGGATGCTGCCGCCCGACTCTGCCACCCGCAGGCCCAGCTGCTGGGCCAGTTGCGCGGGCTCTTCGTGGATGCGGGTGCCGGTTTTTTCCAACAGGGTTTGCAGGGGCAGGTCGGTGGTGCCGTGAACCCATTGCGCCATCTCGGGGGCAAAGCTGCGGCCGCCCAGGGTGTGCAGCGCGGCGGCGAAGTCGGCTTCGGTGATGCAGCCGTTGGATGGGGGGGCCTGCGAGCCGGGGGGGGCCTGCGAGCCCAGTTGTGCCTGCTGCGCGCCGCTGGTATCCCACAGGTGGCGCATCACGGCGTCCAGCGTGGTGCGGCCTTCGGCGCGCAGGGTCAGATCAAAACACAGGGCCACCAGCGAGCCCTTGGTGTAGTAGCTGATGGTGGCGTTGGGCGTGTTGGCGTCAGACCGGTAGTACTTCACCCAGGCGTCAAAGCTGGCCTGGGCCACGCTTTGCACCCGGCGGCCAGGGGCTTGTTGCACCTGGTTGATGGTTTTGTTGAGCAGGCGCAGGTAGGTGGCATCGTCGATCAGGCCTGCGCGGCGCAGCAGCAGGTCGTCGTAATAGCTGGTAAAGCCCTCAAACAGCCAAAGCAATTGCGTGTAGTTTTCGCTCTGGTATTGGTAGCTGGCAAAGCTGGCGGGGCGCAGGCGTTTAACGCACCAGGCGTGAAAGTACTCGTGGCAGATCAGGCCCAGCAGGGTGGTGTAGCCCTCGCTGGGTTTGCTGTCATTGGATCTGCTCTGACCAGGGCTGTGGCGCGGCAGGTCTTTGCGGGTGCAGATCAGCGCGGTGCTGCTGGCGTGCTCCAGGCCGCCATAGCCGTCGTCGACCGCGTTGAGCATGAAGAGGTAGTTTTGAAACGGCAGGTCTTTTTGGGTGGCACCGGCACCGTGCCAAAGCGCCACCACGGCCTCGCAGGCGCGTTGCGCATCGGCCAGCAGGTGCTTGCCGTCAAACGAGGGCGGGGCACCGGCGACCACAAAGCGGTGCGGCACGCCCGCCACGTCAAAGCTGCCTTGCCAGAAGCGGCCCATCTCGACTGGGCAATCGGCCAACTCGTCGTAGTGCGCGGCGGTGTAAAGGCCAAAGCCCTGCGCATCAATCTGGGTGGGTGCCAGGGCCGTGGCAAGCTGCCAGTCGGCGGTGTGTGGCGGTGCCTGCACGCTGAGCTGGTGCGCCAGGTGCTCCTGGCCCAGCACGCGCAGGCACAGGCTGGTGGCATTGAAAAAGCCGCGGTGGGCGTCTAAAAACGCGGTGCGCACCGAGTCGTCGTGGGCATACACCTGGTAGGTCAGCGTGAGCGGGGTGTTGGCCTGGCAATCAGCCTGCCAGGTGCATTTGTCCAGCTGCGTCAGGGCAATTGCACGGCCTTTTTGCTCGGCCACCAGGCCTTGCAGGTGCTTGGCAAATTCACGTACCAGGTAGCTGCCTGGAATCCACACCGGCAGGCACAGCTGCTGGTTGTGCGCAGGGGCCAGAATGCGCAGCGAAACGGTGAACAGGTGGGCATGTGGATCGGCGGGCGCGATCTGAAATGCGATGGGGGCGCGTGGCGTGCGTTTGGATTTAGGCATCAATCGCTATTGAATTCGTAGCTGCTTGAGCACGTTTTATATGGGCTGGAGGCATAAAGCTATGACAAATGACCTGGCCTGCGGCCTGGGATGACGGATGACTGGTGGCACTCTTGCGGCGTTCGGTCATCTGTCATGGACGTGGCGGTGGCGCAGCCACCCCATCATCGTGTCATCGGCTACTTGGCCTCTGCCAGAAACTTCTCGACCTGCGCCGACGGAATCGCGCCCGGCACGCGGTTGCCATCGGCAAAAAACAGCGTGGGTGTGCCGGTGATTTTGTGCTTGCGGCCAAACTCCAGGTTGCGGGTGATGGCAGCGGTGTCGCACTGGGCAGCCGCTGGCGACTGGTCGCGAATCATGTAGTCGGCCCAGGCTTTGGCTTTGTCTTTGGCGCACCAGATGTTGCGCGACTTGTCGGTGGAGTCCTGGCTCAAGATGGGGTAGAGAAACATGTAGACCGTCACGTTGTTGACGTTTTGCAAATCGCGCTCAAAGCGCTTGCAGTAGCCGCAATTGGGGTCTTCAAACACAGCCACCTTGCGCTTGCCGTTGCCGCGCACGATGGTGAAAGCGTCTTTCACCGGCAGCAGATCAAAGTCGATGGCGGTGAGCTTTTCAACCCGCTCTTCGGTCAGGTTGCGCTTGTTTTTGGTGTCGATCAGGCTGCCCTGAATCAGGAAGTTGCCCTCGGCGTCGGAATACAGAATTTCGGTGCCATTGACGCGGATTTCAAAAATACCGGGCAGCGGCGTGGGCTTGACCTCGTCAATTTTCTGCAATTGGCTGATGCGATCACCCAGGTTTTTGCGGATCACGGCTTCGTTGGCCAGGCTGGCGGTGCTCACCACGAGCAGGGCCGCAGCAGCTGTTGCCAGCGTTTTGAATGTGTGTTTCATACTTTTCTTTCTAAAAAATCGCTCATAAATTCCAACCAATTGCTCAAGACCGCCCGGCGGCCCTTTGCGCCACCCAGTTTTTCAAGGGTGCCAGCGCCTCAAAACCACCCATGCCCCAGTTGCGCAACTGCACCCAGGGGGCCGCCGTCTGTGCAAACAGTTGCTGCAGGCCGTCGGTCGTCAGGCTGAGCGCCAGAGCCTCAGCCTGGCGTGCCCGCGCATAACGGCGCAGCAGTTTCTCGTCACCCACCGAACGCCAGTAGTCGGCACCTTCGCGGCCACGCAGCACCTGCGCCAGCCCGGCGGCGTCGGCCAGCCCCAGGTTCAAACCTTGCCCTGCCAGCGGGTGCACCGTGTGCGCCGCATCCCCCGCCAAGGCCCAACCAGGCCCCACCCACTGCCGGGCACGTGCCAGTTGCAGCGGCCAGGCCGCCCGCTCGCCCAGCAATTGCAGGCTGCCCAGGGCATTACCGCAGGCCGCTTGCAGTTGTTCGCAAAACGCCGGTGCGTCCAATTCCATCAGTTCTTTGGCACGCGCCACAGAAGCCGACCAGACCAGGGCCACAGAGTTCCCGCCGCCCGGTAAATCAGCTGCATCTGAAGGGGCGGGCAGCGGCAAGAAGGCCAGCACCTCACCATGGTTGAACCACTGGCGGGCGGTGTGCGCGTGGGGCAACTCGCAGGCCAGGCGGGCTGCAATCGCGGTCTGTTCGTAGGGGGTGACCTCAAAGTCCACGTTGAACTGCGCCCGCGTGTCGCTGGCCTTGCCCTCGCACACCACGGTGAGGGTGGCGGCTTGCGGTGCGCTCAGGCGGCTGATCTGGGGCTGAAACTCCACGGCCTGGTGCAGGCGCTGGGTCAGTGCCTGAGCCTCCACAATCCAGGCCAGCGCGGGCACGCCCTGGGCCGCAGCATCAAACCGCACCATGCCACCGGCATCGCCATGAACCTGCATATGGGCCACCGGGCTGTCAGTCGCGGGCCAGCAGCGCAGCGATTCCAGCAAGGTTTTGGAAGCAGCATTCAGCGCAAACGCGCGGATATCGGTTGCAGCCGGCGCAGGCGCGGCCACCAGGCCCACGCGCAACCGCAACTGAGCCAACAGCAAGGCCAGGGTGCTGCCCACCGGGCCCGCACCACGAATACACACATCCAGTTCAGCCATTGCGTTTGTCCATGGGGCAATTGTAGGGAGACTGCCTCTGCGCAGCCGGGCACAATGGCCATGCCCGTTTACCACCCACCGAGTTCACCATGTCTTTTGATGTTTCTGCTGAAATTGCTGCGCTTTACGTGTACCCGATCAAGTCATGCGCCGGGGTGGCGCTGACCGAGTGTTTTTTAGACTCAAGCGGCCTGGATCTGGACCGCGCCTGGATGGTGGTCGATGCCCAGGGCGAGTTTTTAAGCCAGCGCGAGTTGCCGCGCATGGCCTTGATTCGGCCAACGCTGAAAACCACTGAAATGGTGCTGCGTGCGCCTGGCATGCTGGCCTTGCACATCAACATTGACGCGGTGGAAAAGCCAGTGCTGGCCACGGTCTGGAGTGATACCGTGGATGCGTTTGACATGGGCGATCTGGCAGCCCAATGGTTCAGCGATTTTCTGGGCACGAAAGCGCGCCTGGTGCGCTTTAACCCCGACTTCCAGCGCCTGTCAGACACGCGCTGGACCGGTGCGGTGCAGGCACCCAATCTGTTTTCTGACGGTTTTCCAGTGCTGGTGCTCAGCCAGACAGCGCTGGATGAATTCAATGCCCGGCGGGTGGCGGCTGGCCATGACGCGGTGGGCATGGAGCGGTTTCGGCCCAATATCGTGCTGAAGTCACTGGCCGCGCACGACGAAGACCGCCTGGACGTGCTACACATCGCCACGGGCCAGGATGACGGGGTGCAGCTCAAACTCGTCAAACCCTGCCCCCGCTGCCCCATTCCCAACGTTGACCCGGCCACCGGCGTCAGCCACCCATCGGTGGGCGACCTGCTGCAAACCTACCGGCGCAACGACCTGCTGGGCGGTGCCGTGACCTTTGGCATGAACGCCATCGTGCTGCAAGGTGATGGGCAGGTGCTGCGCCTGGGGCAGGGCGTGCAGGGCAACTACCGGTTTGATTGACCCGATGACTGACACGACTTCGCCGCTGGTGCGGCTTGATGACAGATGACCTGGCGGCGACAAGTCATCTGTCATCCTGGCCGACAGGCCGGGTCATCTGTCATCAGCGTCAAGGCTGCACAGGCTGACTGTGCACGCTGGCCCGCATGGGCTTGGGTAGGGAGCTGTCCTGGGCGTCCGGGGTCAGGGTGTCCAGGCCCATGGGCATGTGCACGGTGTCTGGGGGCTCCAGAAAGCGGATGGGGCGGCGGGTGCGCGGTGACATGCTACCCAGCAGCGCGTCCAGATCTTTGTACAACTCGTCCATGGTCATCACGCGGTCTTGCAAAAAGGCACCGGCCACGTGGAACTGCAGCGTGACCTCCGGCTTGAGCCCCGGCAAGGGCATCAGGCCGGCCGCAATCAGACGTGAGGCACGCTCGGTGATGGCCTGGCGTGAGCGGTTGCCCTCGAGCACCAGCCCGAAGCGCGCCTCGCCAATGCGGCTCAAGGTGTCCACATCACGCAGGATGCGCCGCAGCTTGATTACGCTGCGCAACACGCTTTGCTCGGCCACCGCCGTGCCGTGCACCTGCTTGATGCGCTGGTAATTCACCAGATCGATAAACACCACGGCCGCGTTTTCCTTGTCGCGCACGCACCGGGCGATCATTTGCTTGAGCCGGTCGTGAAACAGGATGGAGGTCAACAGGCCGGTCAGCGCGTCCTGGCTGGACAGGGCTTGTGCGCGGGTCTCCGAGGCGTGGCGCTCGCGTGACCGGATGTTCAGTGCCACCAGCAGCAGGGGCACCTGCATCGCCATGGCTGCGACGAATCCGTATTGGTCAAACCAGCTGGTGTTGGCAATGCCCAGCAGGCGGATCAGCAGCATGGAGATGGCGACACCCAGCGGACCATAGGCCAGCAGCAACCACAGGCCCACCGGGTCGCCACGGCGCCAGACCAGCGCGCCGACCGCAGGCACCACACACAAGCCAATGAAAAAGTAGCCCGCCACCAGCAGTGCACCCAAGGCCTTTGGAATGGCCAGAAACACCAACGCGCCCACCACGGTTGACCAGCCCACCGCCAGCATCACGCGATCCAGCCAGGCCACGCGCACATCCATTGCGGCAATGTTGCGCACAAACAGCATGGACGCACCGATGCCAAAAATCGCCAACACCCCTTGGGACCGGTCGGCCACCCAGCCCGAGCCCGACCACAGCAACTGCGCCGCCAGGCCGCCATAAGCGGCCACGGCCAACAGCATGAGCGCCGAGTACAGGGCATACAGCGCATAAGCCCGGTCGCGGTAAAGCCAGGCCTGCACCAGGGTGGCGGCAATCATCAACATCAAGGCCCCGCACGCCGCGCCCAGAAAGAGGTAGTCCAGTTGCTGGTTTCGCGTGTGCTGGGGCTCCGACACAAAGCGCAGGGGCAAGACCACAGGGGTTTCGTGGCGTATGCGCAGGTAAAAATCACGCTCGCTGTCATGCGGCAACTCGATGCGGAAAAACGGGTGACGCCCTGGCTCGGGCCATTCGTTTACCGCCACCGTGTCGCCCGCTTTCTGGCTGACCCACGTGCCGTCACTGCGCTGCTGATACAGCGTGACCTCATCCAACAGCGACAGGGGCAGCTCCAGTATCCAGTGGTGCATCGCGTTGGGTTCGACATCTGTCGGCTGTGCGTTGGCAGAAAAAGAGACCCGAAAGCGCAGCCACAGAGCCTGGCCGGGCTGCAGGCGCCAGAGGGTACCGGCAACCATCGGTTCAAAGCCTTTGGGGCTGACCGCGATGGTGTCAATGCTGGCCTTGCCTGTGCGGTCTAACCACTGAACGCCCTGCGCATCCAGATTTACCGAGGAACCTGACAGCGCCACTACCGGCGGCGTGGCTTGTGCGAATACTGCAGGCGCAACCAGCAGGCTGGTCAGGGCAAGACAAAACAGGTGCCACCGCAGCCATCTACAAGCCACACAGCCGCGCGCCCACATGCTTCGCATACACTTTCCGGCTTGATTTTTGGGAGTGGTCATGAGTCTGAAGTGTGGAATTGTAGGTCTGCCAAACGTAGGGAAATCCACCTTGTTCAACGCCTTAACCAAGGCGGGCATTGCCGCAGAAAATTACCCGTTTTGCACCATCGAGCCCAATGTGGGCATCGTGGAAGTGCCCGATTCGCGGCTGGCTGAGCTGGCCCGGATCGTTGAGCCCGAGCGCATCGTGCCGGCCATCGTGGAATTTGTGGACATTGCTGGCCTGGTGGCCGGTGCCAGCAAGGGCGAGGGCCTGGGCAACCAGTTTCTGGCGCACATCCGCGAGACCGATGCGATCGTGAACGTGGTGCGGTGTTTTGACGACGACAACGTGATCCACGTGGCCGGGCGGGTCGATCCGATCTCGGACATTGAAGTGATCCAGACCGAGCTGTGCCTGGCCGATATGGGCACGGTGGAAAAAGCCCTGCACCGCCACAACAAAACAGCCCGCTCCGGCGACAAGGAGGCGGCCAAGATCGTCGCCATTCTGGAGCGCTGCAACGCCGCGCTCAATGAAGGTAAACCGGTGCGCACGGTGCAATTCAGCAAGGAAGAGTTGCCGCTGCTCAAACCCCTGTGCCTGATCACCGCCAAGCCCGCCATGTTTGTGGGCAATGTGGATGAGGCCGGTTTTGACAACAACCCTTACCTGGATCGCCTGCGCGAATACGCCACCAGCCAGAACGCG
Organism: Comamonadaceae bacterium; assembly: GCA_013297875.1. GTDB lineage: Bacteria > Pseudomonadota > Gammaproteobacteria > Burkholderiales > Burkholderiaceae_C > JAAFIW01. Next base: position 67,217 of record JAAFIW010000022.1, read on the forward strand.
CCGGTGGTAGCCATTTGCGCCAAGATGGAAGCTGAAATGGCCGACATGGGCGACGAAGACAAGCAGATGTTCCTGGCCGAAATCGGCCAGACCGAGCCGGGCCTGAACCGCCTGATTCGCGCCGCTTTCAAGCTGCTGGGCTTGCAGACCTACTTCACCGCCGGCGTGAAAGAAGTGCGCGCCTGGACCGTGGCCATCGGTGCCACCGGCCCGCAGGCTGCTGGCGTGATCCACACCGACTTTGAAAAAGGCTATATCCGCGCCCAGACCATTGCGTTTGACGACTACATCCGCTTCAAGGGCGAGCAGGGTGCCAAAGACGCCGGGAAGATGCGCAGCGAGGGCAAGGAATACATCGTCAAAGACGGCGACGTGATGAACTTCCTGTTCAGCCCCTGAAGGGTTCATTTTTCATTTTTGATCAAATCAGACAACCGCCCAGGTGAATACTGCTCAAGCAGCTATCAAATAAATAGCAATGAGTTGATGACTCAACCCGGAAACACATACAGCAGCAGCGTGGTCATCACCAGGTAGCGCAAAAACTTGCCGATCAGCATGTACAGAGCGCAAGGCCAGAAGGGCAGGCGCAGCCAGCCGGCCACGGCGCACAGCGGGTCGCCCACCAGCGGCAGCCACGACAGCAGGCAGGCTTTGGGGCCCAGGCGTTCCAGCCAGTCCAGGGCGCGCAGGTGAAAGCGCGAGTGTTTTTTTGTCAGGCGATCTGTGGCCTGGTGCGCGCCATAGCCCAGCCACCAGTCCAGCATGCCACCCAGGGTGTTGCCTGCCGTGGCCACCAGAATGGCCGGCCAGAACATCGCGGGGTTGAGCCGGATCAGGCCATACACCACCGGCTCGGAGCCCAGCGGCAGCAAAGTGGCCGAGATGAAGGCCACCACAAATACCGTGCTCAGGCCAAACTTGGGCAGAGCCAACCATGCCAACAATGCATCAAGCCATATTTCCATGGGGGCGAGGGTAACCGCTGAACAAATGTGACCGCCCGGGCCGGGTGCGCTGCCAACCGGCTTAGAATGGTGCCTCATTTTTCAGCACCTTCGTTTACCCACCTCCCATGCAGATCGGCTCCCACACACTGGAAAACCGCGTGTTTGTGGCACCCATGGCGGGTGTCACTGACCGGCCCTTTCGCCAGCTGTGCCGCGAATGGGGCGCGGGATATGCCGTCAGTGAAATGGTCACCTCGCGGCCTGATTTGTGGGACAGCCTGAAAACCTCGCGCCGTGCCAACCACGACGGCGAGCCCGGCCCGATTGCCGTGCAGATTGCCGGCACCGATGCGCAGATGATGGCCGATGCGGCGGTCTACAACATTGACCGTGGTGCGCAAATCATCGACATCAACATGGGCTGCCCGGCCAAAAAAGTGTGCAACAAATGGGCGGGCTCGGCGCTGATGCAAGACGAAGTGCTGGCCACTGCTATCGCCGCTGCCGTGGTCGCTGCCTGCGCACCGCATGGCGTGCCCGTGACCCTGAAGATGCGCACGGGCTGGAGCCAGGCCAACAAAAACGCCGTGGCCCTGGCCCGTGCGTTTGAAAGCGTTGGCGTGCAAATGCTTACCGTGCACGGCCGCACCCGCGAGCAAGGCTACAGCGGCAGCGCCGAATACGACACCGTAGCCGCCGTGAAAGCCGCCGTGCGCATACCGGTGGTGGTCAATGGCGACATCACCAGCCCCGAGAAAGCGCGCGATGTACTGGCCTGCACCCAGGCCGACGCGGTGATGATTGGCCGCGCCGCGCAGGGCCGCCCCTGGATTTTTCGTGACGTGGTGCATTTCCTGGCCACGGGCCAGCACTTGGCGCCGCCTCTGGTGGTGCAGGTGCGCAAGTCTTTGCTCGCGCATTTGCTGGATCACTACGCCCTGTACGGCGAGTTGAGTGGTCTGCGCAGCGCGCGCAAGCACATTGGCTGGTATGTGCAGGGTTTGCCGGCTGGCCCGGCGTTTCGCAAAAGCATGAATGGCATCGACGATGCACAGCAGCAATACCAGGCTGTGGCTGATTTTTTTGAAAACCTGGCCGCCAGCCACGACCGCATGCCTGTAGCGGCGGCGTCAGGTGCTGTCACCGGGCAAGTGCACACTGCGGCAGCGTTTGACCCGAAAAAAAGCGTCAGCCTGAGTGGCTGATCGATCTGTATCTGGAGTGGGTGTTTTGAATGAGTAAGAAAAACATTGAAGAGTGCGTGCGCACCAGCCTGGAGGGCTATTTCAAGGACCTGCATGGCACCGAGCCCGACAGCATGTACGACATGCTGATTTCGGTGGTGGAAAAACCCCTGCTGGAGGTGGTTATGGCCCAGGCCGACAACAACCAGTCCAAGGCCGCGCAATGGCTGGGGCTGAACCGCAACACCCTGCGCAAAAAGCTGGTCGAGCACAAGTTGACCAAGCCTTGAGGCCAACACCTTCGCCCTGTCCTCAGGGCCTGCGCGCGACACCTGTCTGAACAAACCCAACCCAAAAAATATGAACGCGCTGATCTCCGTCTCTGACAAAACCGGCATTCTCGAACTCGCCCAAGCCTTGCACGCGCGAGGCATCAAGCTCATTTCCACCGGCGGCACCGCCAAGCTGCTGGCCGACGCCGGTCTGCCGGTGACCGAAGTCGCCCAGCTCACCGGCTTTCCCGAGATGCTGGACGGCCGCGTCAAAACCCTGCACCCCACGGTTCACGGTGGCCTGCTGGCCCGGCGCGACGTGCCCGAGCACATGGCCGCGCTGGCGGCGCACGGCATTGCCACCATAGACCTCTTGGTGGTCAACCTCTACCCGTTTGAAGCCACCGTGGCCAAGCCTGGCTGCACCCTGGAAGACGCGATCGAAAACATCGACATCGGCGGACCGGCCATGGTGCGCAGTGCGGCCAAGAATTGGAAAGATGTGGCGGTGCTGACCGATGCAGCGCAGTACGCAGGGGTGATCGAAGAATTGAAAACGCATGGCGCGGTCAGCGAGAAAACAAAATTCGCCCTCAGCGTGGCCGCGTTCAACCGCATCAGCAACTACGACGCGGCCATCAGCGATTACCTGTCCAGCCTGCAATCTGACGGCACGCGCTCTGCGTTCCCCAATCAAAGCAACGGCCGCTTCATCAAGCTGCAAGACCTGCGCTACGGCGAAAACCCCCACCAAAGCGCCGCCTTCTACCGCGACCTGCACCCCGCCCCCGGTTCGCTGGTTACGGCCCGCCAGTTGCAAGGCAAAGAGCTGAGCTACAACAACATTGCCGATGCTGACGCCGCGTGGGAATGCGTGAAGAGCTTCGACCAGCCGACTTGCGTCATCGTCAAACACGCCAACCCCTGCGGCGTGGCCGTGGGCAGTGATGCCTTGAGTGCCTACAGCCGTGCCTTCCAGACCGACCCCACCTCGGCATTTGGCGGCATCATCGCCTTGAACTGCACGCTGGATGCGCACGGGGCGCTACAAATAGCGAAGCAGTTCGTCGAAGTGTTGATCGCGCCCGCCTTCACCGATGAGGCGCTGGAAGTCTTCAAAGCCAAAGCCAATGTGCGTCTTTTGCAGATTGACCTACCGCCAGGTGGCACCACGCCCTGGGAGCAGGGCCGCAACGCCATGGACATCAAACGCATAGGCTCTGGCCTGCTGATGCAAACCGCCGACAACCACGAGCTGACCTTGGCTGACCTGAAAGTCGTCACCCAACAACAACCCACGCCACAGCAGCTACAAGACCTGCTCTTCGCCTGGAAAGTGGCCAAGTACGTCAAGAGCAATGCCATCGTCTTCTGCAAAGACGGCATGACCATGGGCGTCGGTGCAGGCCAGATGAGCCGGCTGGACTCGGCCCGCATCGCCAGCATCAAGGCCGGCCACGCCAAACTGTCACTGGCGGGCACCGCGGTGGCCAGCGACGCGTTCTTTCCCTTCCGCGACGGCCTGGACGTGGTGGTCGACGCCGGTGCCAGCTGCATCATCCAGCCCGGCGGCAGCATGCGCGACGAAGAAGTGATTGCGGCCGCCAACGAGCGCGGCGTGGTCATGGTGTTCAGCGGGGTGCGGCACTTCCGGCATTGAGCGGAGATGACGAAGCGGATCAAGGCAAATCGGCTATCTGCCCATGCCAATCCTGCTCAAGCAGCTATCAATTCAGTAGTAATTCAGCGTCGCGCTGGTTTTAAAAACGGAGTGTTTGTCCATGAGATTTGATCGCTTGTTGCTGGCTTTGCTGGCCGCCTTTTCTGTTGTGAACGCTGCGGCGCAAACGCCAGCCGCTGAGGTAAAGGGCGAAGTCAAGGGCGAGGTGGTGGGCCGGGCCACGGTACACACGCCCGAGTCCAGCCTGGCCGTGGTGGCCAAAGGCGCTTTGGTGCTGCCCGCCAGCGTGACTGGTGGCGCGATTTTTGTGGGCACCATGAAAGACGCACCCAGCCAGGTGGTGGGCAAAGCACCCGTGGTGGTGTTCATGCACGGCTCCTCGGGCCTCGCGCTCAAAGCCATTGGCGAGTGGCAGCTGTGGCTGGCGGGCATGGGCATTGCCAGCTTTGCGCCCAACTCGTTTGCGCTGCCCGACCGGCTGACCTACAAGTCGCCGGTGGCCAAAGACATTTACGAAAAAATCCACTTGCTGCGCCGCTCCGAAATTGACCTGGCCACGCAGGCCGTCAACGCTGCGCCCTGGGCCGACCGCACGCGCCTGGTGCTGGCCGGCACCAGCGAGGGTGCCACAGCCGTGGCCCGCTACAACGCGGGCTTGGACACCTTCGCCGCACGCATGGTGTTCTCATGGAGTTGCGAAGACAACTATTTCGTCGAGACCCACAAGACAGCCCTTCCCACAGACCGCCCGGTGCTCAACGTGATGAGCGCCAACGACACCTTCTTCTCGCCCTCCAACCCCTGGCTGGGCAACGCCAGCGCCACCGGCCACTGCGGTGCCGAATTGAAAAACAACAAACAAGCCGTGGTGGTGCTGATTCCCGGCGCACCCCATACGCTGATGAACCTGCCCGCCGCGCGGCATGCCACGGCGGGGTTTTTGAAAGACTTGTTCAAGTTGTAGCTTGTAGGGCTTGAAGCTAAAAACCGATGCTAGTGTGGTGTTGCACTCTTGATGGAATAAATAAAACCGATGGATTTTTGTTCAGGTTTAGGCGCAAACCGCAGCCATAGCGGTGGCTATGGCGAGGATTTGCAACGACAAGCTGGACGAAAAGACGCGGTTTTATGTTCCATACAGAGTGCAACACCACACTAACCCTTGTCAATACTGCTCAAGCAGCTATTGATTTGGAAGCGATTTTGTACCCATCCCCCAAGCTCGATATGTTGGCTTAGATTGGGCCCATGAACCGCCAACTTGACTGGTGTGCACCGCAGCCCGTGCAGGCCATTGCGCCCGGCGTGTACTGGCTGCCCGGCGCGGCCGACACCGCTGCCCTGATGGCGCAGGTCGATGCCATCAGCGCGCAAGCCCCGTTTCGCCACTTCGCCGTCAAAGGCGGCAAAACCATGTCGGTGGCCAACACCAACTGCGGTGCGCTGGGCTGGACATCCAGCGCCCAGGGCTACCGCTACACAGCGCACGACCCGTTGAGTGGCCAGCCTTGGCCGGTGATGCCGCCGTTGTTTTCGAGCCTGGCCAATCGCTGGGCAGCTGCAGCGGGGTTTGGGGGTTTTGAGTCCGATGCCTGCCTGATCAACCGCTACGCCGGCGCGGCCCAGTTGGGCTTGCACCGTGACAGCGACGAACATGATTTTTCGCAGCCCATCGTGTCCGTGTCCATGGGTTGCAGCGCGGTGTTTCTGCTCGGCGGTTTGCGCCGCAGCGACGCCCTGGCGCGGCTGCTACTGCACGACGGCGATGTGCTGGTGTGGGGCGGCCCGGCACGGCTGCGATTTCATGGGGTGCGGGCACCGCAGGCCGATGCAGTTGGTGTGCAAGCGCAGCGCTTCAATTTGACGTTTCGCAAGGCGGGTTGACGCGAAAACGGGCTCCCAATACTCGCCGCTGGGTATTGAGATCACTACGCTTTTAATAGCTGCTTGAGCAATAAATACATGGGCTAGTGGATGTTTTGACTTCAAAGCCGCAGTCTTGTCCAATGAGGTTTGATACTGAGCGCATATTTTGATTCCACCGAGGTTTGATCCTGAACCGACACTGGAATAGGAACTCCTGGCGGGTGGAATGCAGCTGGTCAATCATTTGCAATGGT
>JAAFIW010000045.1 GCA_013297875.1 Comamonadaceae bacterium
CAGCCAATAGCGGTGCTATTGGCAATAAAAGCAACGCAGCAGACCGCCCGAGACCGCGCGATCACAGGCCGCAAGGACTTGTGCAGAGGTTCCCCCGCACGTGCCCTGATCCACTGGCTTTTGCGCTCCTCAGCCCAGCCTGAACGGGGTTTCCTGAATACCCTGCTCAGTCCAAACGAAAATTTCAAACTTCACCGGGCTGAGTCAAGAAGGCCCAATTGCTCCAGCACCTCGCGCCAGGCCGCCAGCTTGCGCTCAAAACGCCAGCTGGCATTTGCCGGGCTGCTGGAGGGCAGGCGGTAGACCGGCAGGCCCAGCGCCTCGGTGTGGCGGCGGTGGCGGAAGCTCTCCCCGCCGTTGTGGGCAATAGCCTGCAACTGCGGCAGTTGGGCGCGCAGGCCCGCCAGGTCGTTGCGTTGCGGCTGGCGAATGGCGGCATCCAGACTGCCCACACGCTCGCAACTGGCATACACGTCCCACAGGCCCAGGCCTTTTTTGAGTAGCCAATTGCTACGATATTCATAGCTGCTTGAGCAATATTCATCTGGGCTGTCAGGCCAAATGGCTTGTAAAAGCGGCCAAAACTGGTTGCGCGGGTGGCTGTAGTACTGCTGCGCCGCCAGCGAAGCCGCGCCGGGAAAGCTGCCCAGTATGAGCACACGGGTGTGCGGTGCCACCAGCGGCGCAAGCCCGGTCAAGCGGGCTGTCATGCCACCGATCCTGAGGCCACCAAGCCCGCCAGCCGCGGCAGTGCTGCCAGCGCATTGGCGCAGGTGGCCGCCGCCAGCTCGTCCACCGCCATGCCGCGCAACTGGGCCACCACGGCGGCCATGCGCGGCAGCTCGCCGGGGGTGTTGCGGCCCTGCGCCTGGCCGTCTGCACGCTCAGCGGCTGTGGTGTAGAGCCAGTGCGGCGGAATGTCGGGCGAATCGGTTTCCAGCACCAGGGCAGAAAGCGGCAATTGCACCACCAGGCGGCGCAGTTGCAGGGCGCGCTCATAGGTCACCGCCCCGCCAAACCCCAGCTTGAAGCCCAGATCCACAAACGCATGCGCCTGCTGCAGGCTGCCGTTAAACGCATGGGCAATGCCCCCTGCCACGGGCACCTCGCGCAGGTGTTTCAGCAGCCGGTCAGCGCTGCGCCGCACATGCAGGATCACCGGCAACTGGTGCTGGCGGGCTAGCTGGAGTTGGGCACGGTAGAAATGCTCCTGTTTGGTGGCATCCAGCCCCGGCACGAAAAAGTCCAGGCCAATTTCACCCACGGCCAACAGGCGCGGGTCGCCGTGGTGCTGCCCCAGTGCGTCGGCCACCGCCTGCAGATCAGCTGGCTGCGCGGCGGGCGTGTAAAGCGGGTGAATGCCCAGCGCGTAGCTGTCGTTAAACCGGTGCGCCAGTTGCCGCACGGTGCCCAGGTTGTGCACATCCACCGCTGGCAGCACGCAATGCGCCACGCCCTGCTCGCGGGCCTGCTCACGCACAGCGTCCAGGTCGGCCCGCAGCTCGGGCGCGTCCAGGTGGCAGTGGGTGTCGATCCAAAAGTGCATGGGCATATGTTCCCGCAAAACCGCATGGCCCGGCCATGTGGTTTTTGTTAGCCCGCTGGGCCCCAGAGTTGACCCGTTACAGAAAGTAGATGAAGATTGCGCTGAGAGCAGCAGCGGCACGTCCGTTGGCGCAGCCCTATCTGCAAACCCACAGCACGCCAGGAACAACAATGCCCGACACCACCCGCCCCCGCGGCGCGCTCACCGGCCCGATCAACTTCGCTGCCCCGACCACCAACCCCTACGGCCTGGCCAATTTGGCAGGCTATGCCAGCCCCAGCTTGGTAGACATTGACGGTGATGGTGACCTGGATGCTTTGATTGGCCTCATTTCTGGCAACACAGTGGTGCATCTGAACACCGGCAACGCCACCAGCCCCGCCTTTGCTGCGGCCACCACCAACCCCTACGGCCTGGCCGATGTGGGCCTCTCCGCCAGCCCCAGCCTCGTGGATATCGATGGTGACGGTGACCTGGATGCCTTGATTAGCAACCGCGATGGCAACACCCTGGTGCAACTGAACACCGGCAGCGCCACCAGCCCGGCCTTTGCTGCCCCCACCACCAACCCTTACGGCCTGGCCGATGTGGGCACTGACGCCAGCCCCAGCCTCGTGGACATCGACGGTGACGGTGACCTGGATGCCTTGATTAGCAACCGCGATGGCAACACCCTGGTGCAACTGAACACCGGCAGCGCCACCAGCCCGGCCTTTGCTGCCCCCACCACCAACCCTTACGGCCTGGCCGATG
>JAAFIW010000004.1 GCA_013297875.1 Comamonadaceae bacterium
TGTACCCGCTTCCTTGTCGCCTCGTCCATCGCCTTCTTGACCATGATTCATATCTCCAAACAACGCGTTGTAGACATAACGCATCGGGTCAAGATTGGTTGTCATGATTTATGAAAATATCAATAGATGTAGCGCCGAGCGTTGATGTGATCAAAGAGACTGATGCGGCCACTACACGAGTTGCTTCGGGCCTTCAACTGCCCTCCGTCAACGTCCCTTTGGACACCGATGCGCAGACAGAGGCCTTCTATGCACTCGCGGTATCGCCTTCACAAGTTGCCGATAACAAAGATCCTGATACCCGGACAGATAGACGTTTCCAGACATCGCAACCCAGCGATGCGGTGCCTGCCGGTGCCATCTCTGCCGACCTGTTTTACGAGCCCAACTACGACACGGTGTTGAGACAGATAGTTGAGTGGGTGGTGAGACACGAAGGGCCAATATTGGATGCAGTTCTGGCACGACGCATCGCGCGGGTTCATGGCTTCCAACGAACAGGTAGCCGGATTCAAGAACGAATCGAAAGGATTGCTCAACAGCTATTCAAGGCCACCGAGGAAACCGTAGGAACCTTCTATTGGCCTAGTGAAATTGAACCGTGCGAGGAGGTATCTTTCCGATGGTCAGCAGACGATGACAGCACGCGAGGCGCAGAAGAAATTTGCAATGCAGAACTTCTATCACTCGCTAAGCGGATTTTGCTCCGAAGCCTTTCCGAGCAAGAGTCTTTGATCGCCATGGCCCGCGAGCTGGGCTTGCAAAGACTTCGCGAGGCCAGTCGTGGCCGACTTGAGCGCGCTCTCCAGTTGGCAAAGACATCCTGATCGTGTTCGACGATGACAGCGCCTACTACAACTACGTGGCGCACTTACTACGGTAGTGCAACATCCTTTCTGTAATTTCCCCGAACTGGTTTTGGGTATTTTTTAATCAGGCCCCTGCCAGGCCGCCGGAGGCACCCCCCGGTCGTTGCATGTACCCATGCAATGACCCGCCGCCGACAGGCCACAGGTGTCTGCCTACAGAGAACTTTTTTATGGCCCAACACGCCTTTGACGACTCCAACACCCTCAGCGAAGCCTACGCTTGTCTTTTGTCCAACGGCCTGGATGGCGCGGCGCAAGCCCTGCGCATTCTGGTCAACGAAGCCTCCAATATCGAGCGCGCCGCCTACCTGGGTGCCAACCCTTACGAGCGCACCACACAGCGCCAGGGATACGCCAACGGGCACAAACCCAAGACGGTTCTGACGCGCCTGGGGGAGATTACCTTTGCGGTGCCCCAGGTGCGCAATGCGGGGGCTGCAGGGGACTTTTACCCCAGCGCATTGGAGCGCGGCAGTCGCAGTGAGCAGGCGATGAATCTGGCGCTGGCCGAGATGTATGTGCAAGGGGTGTCCACGCGCAAGGTCATCACCGTGCTGCAAAAATTGGTGGGCTCTGAGGTGAGTATCTCCAGCACCCAGATCAGCCGCTGCACCGCGCTGCTGGACGAGGGTTTGCAGGCCTGGCGAAATCGCCCGCTGGATGAGACGCCCTATTTGATCCTGGATGCCCGCTATGAGCGGGTGCGTCAGGGCGGTGTGGTGCTTGATTGCGCGGTGCTGGTGGCCATTGGCGTGACGGCATCGGGCCGTCGGCGGGTGTTGGGTGTCTCTGTGGCCTTAAGCGAAGCTGAGGTGCACTGGCGCGCTTTCCTGGACAGCCTGATCCAGCGCGGCTTGCGTGGGGTGCGCTTTATTGCAAGCGACGACCATGCGGGGCTGAAGGCGGCGCGCAAGGCCATGCTGCCCGGGGTGCCCTGGCAGCGCTGCCAGTTTCACCTGCAGCACAACGCGCAGGGCTACGTCAGTCGCCTGGATCAGCGCACGCCAGTGGCCCGCCAGATACGGGGCATCTTCAATGCGCCAGATGCACAGGAGGCGCAGCGTCTGTTGAACATGGCACTGAAGGACTGGCACGTCAGCCACCCGCAACTGGCCGCCTGGGCTGAGCGCAATGTGCCAGAGGGCTTTGCGGTGTTTGGCTTGCCCGAGGGACACAGAGCGCGCATGCGCACCACCAATGGGCTGGAGCGCTTGAACAAGGAGCTCAAAAGACGGACCCGGGTGGCCACCTTGTTTCCCAACCCCGACAGCTGTTTGCGACTGGTCAGCGCATTACTGGCCGAACAAGATGAGGAGTGGATGACTGCAAAAATCTACCTGACGATGAACCCCTGAACTGCCGCTTGTGCACAACGCTTCCAAAATCACAGGCGAAATTTACAGAAAAGAAGTTGCTTTATCACTACTACCCCGAGGCGGGCGAATTTGCAGCCATTGGCGGTGTACATCAACCAGGGTGGTGGTCATTTTGTGACCATGAAGTCTGGCCTGCGTGTGATCGAACCCGTCATCGCGCATTAGATGACATTACTTGATCTCTTAATGTCTTCAGCTTGCCATCCATCAATGCGTGTCCGAAAATTAGTTTCAATTGATCGCCTCATAGCCATGCCCTACTCAACCCTCTCGACAAATGGCCGCATCACGATTCCTGCCGAGATTCGCAAAGGGTTGAAGCTTCAACCGCAAGACATACTGACCTTCACCATCCAGTCAGCAGGTGCGGTGGTGATTCGCATGAAAGAGCGCGTTTTGGTAAAGCCGTCTGCTGCTGAAAATACCGGCGCATACAACCGAATCAAGCGCTTGTAGACAACCCTGTCGATCGGCATCAATGACTTCTGGTACTGTCTGCCACCTTTTTTTTGCTACGCTATTCATAGCTCCCCCAGCAATAATAGCCTGGGCCATCCCCACTTTTGACCATGTACACCGCGAGTACCGCGTGCCCGGCTATTGGGGCTGGTTGAATGCACGCGTGGAGGCCGGGAGATGACGCGTCCCCTCAAAAAGAACGCGCCAAGTCCAGCGCCTGCACCACCCGTGTATGGGCGGGTGCTGGAGATTTTGCAAGCCGCGCGCAGCGGCATTGCGCGCACGGTCAACACCACTCAGGTAGTCGCCAACTGGCTGGTGGGGCGTGAAATTGTTGAAGAAGAACAGGCGGGTAAAAAGCGGGCTGGGTATGGGCGGGCGTTGCTGGCCGATTTGTCCGGGCACCTGACGCAAGCGCTGGGCAAAGGCTGGTCGGTGCGCCAGTTGGAGTACTGCCGCAACTTCTATCTGGCGTATCCACTGTTGCTTGAATTCCAGAAATCGAACGCAGCGCGTTCGATTTCTGACAAGGCGGCAAGCCGCAAGGGGAAGGCCATTTCGAACGCACCGCGTTCGAAATTGAATGCAACGCTGGACGCCTTGCAAGCCTGGGGCATCTGGGACAACGCTGCGCAACCCAGCCAAGGCGAAGCCATGCGTCACCCGAGGCCGACTTTCAGCAGCAAAATTCGCATCTTATTCGCTACGCTATTTATAGCTGTTCCAGCAATAAACGCCTGGGCTATCCCCACTTTTGACCAAGTAAAAACCACCCACCGCCCCTCCGACGCGCTGCTGCTCGACCGCCACGGCGAGGTGCTGCACCGCCTGCGCATCGACAACACCGTGCGGCGCGGTCAATGGGTGGCGTTGGCCGATGTGTCGCCGGCCTTGCGCACCGCTTTGGTGGTGTCGGAGGACAAGCGGTTTTACGAGCACAGCGGGGTGGACTGGGCGGCGGCGACTGCGGCGGCTTGGGGAAATTTGTGGAACACGCGCACGCGCGGGGCGTCGACCATCAGCATGCAACTGGCGGGGCTGCTGGATGAAGATTTGCAGCGGGGCGCGGGGGGCCGCAGTGCCGCGCAAAAGCTGTCGCAAACCGTGGCGGCGCAGGTGTTAGACCGGCGCTGGCGCAAGGATCAGATATTGGAGGCTTACCTGAACACGGTGCCGTTTCGCGGCGAGTTGGTGGGCATTGAGGCGATGAGCCGCACGCTATTTGGCAAGGCTGCGCATGGGCTGGACACCCGCGAGGCGGCGGTGGCGGCGGCGCTGGTGCGGGCGCCGAATGCCAAGGCGGCGGTGGTGACGCAGCGGGCGTGTGGGGTGCTGAAGCTGGTGCAGACGGGCAAGGTCGATTGCGAGGGGCTGGATGTGTTTGTGGCGGCGGCTTTTGATGCGCGGGGGTTTGCGGCCAGTGAGGGGGTGGCGGGGCATGTGGCGCAGCGGATGCTGCGCGCGTCGAGCTTGGTGGGTACGCGTGCCCCCACCCCTGCCCTCCCCCAGAAGGGGAGGGAGGAAGTCAGCCCCAACGCCCCCATCCGCACCACCCTCTCCGCCCCCCTGCAACGCTTCACCCACCAAACCCTGCAACGCCACCTGCGCGAGCTCAAGGGGCGCAACGTGGAAGATGGCGCGGTCATCGTGCTGGACAACGCCACGGGCCAGGTGCTGGCCTGGGTGGGCTCGTCGGGCGATTTGAGCCAGGCGGCGGAGGTTGACGGTGTGACGGCGTTGCGCCAACCCGGCTCCACGCTCAAGCCGTTTTTGTATGCGCAGGCCATTGCCGAGCAGCGGCTGACGGCCGCGTCGCTACTGGAAGACTCGCCCACGCAGATCAACACCGCCAGCGGCCTGTACATCCCGCAAAACTATGACCGGCAGTTCAAAGGTTGGGTGTCGGTGCGCACCGCGTTGGCCTCGTCGCTGAACGTGCCGGCCGTGCGGGCGCTGGTGATGGTGTCGCCGGATGCGTTTGCGCAGCAGCTGCGGGGCTTGGGTTTGCCGCTGAAGGAAGGCGGCGACTATTACGGCTACAGCCTGGCGCTGGGGAGTGCGGAGGTGTCGCTGGTAACACTTGCGAATGCGTATCGGGCGTTGGGAAATGGGGGGCGGTTTTCTGAGGTGGTACTCGCGCTGCCCCCACCCCTGCCCTCCCCCAGCGGGGGAGGGAGCCATACCCTCCCCCGCTGGGGGAGGGCTGGGGTGGGGGCAAGCGTGTCAACCAACTCATCCACAGCCTCCAAGGCAACCCTAGACCCCCGCGCCGCCTTCATCATCAGCGACATCCTCTCTGACCCCAACGCCCGCGCCCGCACCTTTGGCACCGACAGCGTTCTGGCCACGCGCTTTTGGACGGCGGTGAAAACCGGCACCAGCAAAGACATGCGCGACAACTGGGCCGTGGGCTACAGCCAGCGCTACACGGTGGGCGTGTGGGTGGGCAATGCCAGCGGCGCGGCCATGCACGACGTGAGCGGCACCAGTGGCGCCGCACCCATCTGGGCAGCGCTGATGAACCACCTGCACGCGCGCGAGCCCAGCCGGGCACCCTTGCCGCCGACGGGTTTGGTTCAAGCCACCGCGCGGTTTGACGGGCCGGACACAGCAGCGCCCGCCACCGAAGCGGCGCGAACCGAGTGGTTTGTCAAAGGCACGGAACAAACGCAATTTGCTATCGAATCAATAGCTGCTCCAGCAGATTTCAAAAGGGCTGGTGGCTCAAAACCTTTAAATTCCACAAGCCCGGCACCCACCTGGATTGCCAGCCCCGCCAACGGCACCATCGTGGCGTTGGATCCCGACATTCCGCCCCAGCGCCAACGCCTGAACTTGCAGGCCCAGGGCAGCTTGGCGGCCCCGCTTCGCTGGCAAATTGATGGCAAAGACCTCATGATTGGCAAAACCCCAGCCCATGGCCCGCAAGCCCAGTGGCTGCCCTGGCCGGGACGGCACCGCGTGCAATTGCTCGATGGCGCAGGCAAGGTGTTGGACGAGGTGCGCATCGAGGTGCGCGGGGCAGGCGTGAAAGCGGCTGCGATGCCTTCACCTGCGGGCATGCCCCCGCCTGCGACGATGAGCGCGCCTTTGACGCGATGACACCGGGCTGGTAGAGCCGCCTCAGCCGTTATTTTTGAGTCCGAACGGAAATTTCAAACTTCATCGGGCCGGATCAACAACCATCTTTCATCGCCGCCGCACGGCGCGGTCATCCGGTCATCTACTTCAGCCAGCCACGCTTTCTGAAGTACCACATCGGCACCAGCGCGCTGGCGGCCATCAGCACCAGCACATAGGGGTAGGCGGCTGCGCCCAGCCATTCAAACTCGGGGAACTTCAGGTTCATGCCGTAAATGCTGGCAATCAGGGTGGGGGGCAGCAGCGCCACACTGGCCACCGAGAAGATTTTGATGATCTTGTTCTGGTTGATGTTGATGAAGCCCACCGTGGCATCCATCAGGAAGTTGATCTTGTCAAACAGGAAGGCGGTGTGCGAATCCAGCGATTCGATGTCGCGCAAGATCTGGCGCGCTTCGTCAAACTGGTCGGCGTTCAGCATCTTGCTGCGCATCATGAAGCTCACGGCGCGCCGCGTATCCATCACGTTGCGGCGGATGCGGCCGTTCAGGTCTTCCTGGCGCGCAATCGCAGCCAGCACCTCGCCTGCACGGGCGTCGGTCACGTTGCCAGCCAGCACCTGGGTGCTGACTTTTTCCAGGCCTTCGTAAATGCCTTCCAGCGTGTCGGCCGAGTACTCGGCGTCGGCGTCAAACAGCTTCAACAGCACATCGCGCGCATCGGCAATCAGGCCTGGTGCGCGGCGGGCGCGCAGACGCAGCAAGCGAAACACCGGCACGTCTTCGTCGTGAATCGAAAACAGCACGCCCTTGCTTTTCAGCTCCTCGTTCATCAGGTTCAAGATGAAGGCGCAGCGCACGGTGCGCGGCTCGCTGTCGTCAGCAATCAAAAAGTCGCTGCGGATGTGCAGCTCGCCGTTGTCTTCCTCGTAAAACCGGGCCGACTCCTCGATGTCTTCATCCATCGCGTCTTCGGGAATCGACAGCCCGTAATACTGCTTGACCCAGCGCTTTTCTTCCAGCGTGGGCGACTCCAGATCCACCCAGATCGGCTGAAACTTCGACAGCTCTTCCAGCGACTCGATTTCTTCCTGAAAGAGGCGTCCGTTGGCAAGTGTGAAGATGTTCAGCATGGCGGCGCGGATTATGGCAGCGGCCGTTTGCTTGCCTTTTCGATTTTTATCGAAAAGTGCTTGCCGCCCAGGAAAAATATGCTCAAGCAGCTATAAATTCAGTAGCGAAAACATGGGGTCAAAACCCCGGCGTACCCGAAATTTCCACGCTGGCAAGCCCTTGTTCGATCAGGGCCTGTTCGATGGCTGCGCGATGCTTCAGCAGCAAAGCCAGAGCAACGGCCCGCGACGGGTTTTGTGTTTTCAGCCAGATGATTTGCGGTGGCTGGCCCCACACCAAGGACAGCTCCTGGAAATCGGCGTCCCGCGTCAGGATCACGAAGCCGTTGGTTTTGGCGTATTGCCAAACCACCGTGTCAGACGCCGACTCCAGACCGATCAATGCCACCTGGGAGCTGCCGGGGTAATCGTGCTGCAAAAACGGCACCAACCGTCTGGACAGGTTTTCGTCCAGCAGCAGTTTCATGACACGAGTGCATGCACCTGGTGTTCCCGATCGGCAGCAAAAGCCAGAACGGCACGAATATCCTCAGCCTCCAGCTCCGGAAAGTCTTCCAGAATCTCTGCGGTGCTCATGCCGTGGGACAGGCACGACAACACGTCATATACGGTGATGCGCAGGCCACGCACACAGGGCCTGCCGCCGCGCTTGCCAGGTTCAAGGGTGATTCGGTTCATGGTTGTTTGCCTTTACCTTTGGATTTTGCTTGAAAGGACGGAACTCAAGCCGCCAAAAACGCCAGCAACTCCGCCTTTCGCGCATACGCATCCTGCTCACCCAGCGCCATGAGCTTGCCCACAAAGCCGGGTTCAAACAGCAGGTAGCTGGCCAGCGCGCCGCCGCTGCCTTCGCCTTTGAGCGTGCCCAGTCCGCTCAACGCATTGCGCAGCGAGGTGGGTAGCTCGCCCACGTGTTGCTGGGCCAGCGCGTCCAGCGACTGGCTGGGTTGAATGGCCAGCACCTCGATGCTGCGGTAGGGCAGCACGGCGGCTACTTCGCGGGGCAGTTGGTTCAGGGTGCCGGTCAGGCGCTGGGCTTGCTCCACGTCGGCTTGCAAGGTGTCGTGAAAGACACTGGCCATGGCGTGGCCCGCAATCGCACCCAGCGTGGGCGCACCGGCGTGTGGGCCCGCAGCGCCCAGACCGGAGCGTTGGGGCTGGCCCACGCCCACCACCAGCACCTTGTGCGCGCCCAGGTGAATGGCCGGCGACAGCGGAGAGACCTGGCGCATCGAGCCATCGCCAAAAAACTCGGTGTGGTTGTCCACCCACAGCGGTGTGGCGGGGAACAGAAAGGGAATGGCACTGGAGGCCATGAGGTGTTCGATGTTCAGTGGCTGAAACGATGAGCGGCGGCCGGGGCGCATCCATTCTTTGGCTTTGGAATCGCGGGCCGTGTGGCAAAACGTCCAATGCGAGCCGCTGGTGTAGCTGGACGCGGTGACCGCCACCGCCGAAATGGCCTTGCTGGCCAGCGCCTGCTCAATGCCGGTGAGCGACACCGCGCGGTGCAAGGTGTCTACCAAGGGCGTGTTATTCAAAATCGCGCCCTGGCCGCGGGCGTTGCGCCACAAATTGAGCGCCGCCAGCACGCGGCTGGCGCGCACCCAGGGGGAGACGTTCAGCTCATACACATGGTCGCTGCGCAGCTTGCCCCAAAACGCCGCCAGTTGGTCAAAGGCCTGCAAGCCCGTCTGGGCGCTGCTGGCCAGATAGGCTACGTTCAGCGCGCCGGCCGAAGTGCCTACCAGCACCTCAAAGGGGAATTTTCTGGCCCCATCGCCCTGCAGCGCCAGCATGCTGGCCAGGGCTTTGAGCACACCCACCTGGTAGGCCGTGCGGGCACCGCCGCCCATCAACACCAAGGCATTCACGGGGTGCGTGGGGCGCGTGAGACCGGCGTGGATGAGGGTGCTGAGGGTCATGGGTTTGGGTGACAGCGATTATTAGGTGCGGCTGCTACGCTTGGCAACCATGTCTTCAAACCTCAGTGCACCCATCACTTTGACCCCCCGCCGTGAGCTGTGGCTGCTGCTCACGCTGGCGGGTATTCAGTTCACCCACATTCTGGACTTCATGATCATGATGCCGCTGGGCCCCCAGTTCACGGCCTTGTTCCAGATCAGCGATGCCAAGTTTGGCGTGCTGGTGTCGTCTTACACCCTGGCGGCGGGCCTGTCGGGCTTGCTGGCGTCTACCTACATCGACAAGTTTGGCCGTAAGCGCCTGCTGCTGGTCTTGTACGTGCTGTTTGCGCTGGCCACGCTGGCCTGCGGCCTGGCACCGACGTATGACGCGCTGCTGATGGCGCGCATTGCCGCCGGGGTGTTTGGTGGCGTGCTGTCGGCGCTTTCCCAGACCATCGTGGCCGATGTGATTCCGTTTGAGCGCCGGGGCCGCGCCATGGGCATTGTGATGACCTCGTTTTCCGTGTCCACCGTGGCGGGCGTGCCCATCAGCCTGTTTCTGGCAGCGCATCTGAACTGGCACGCGCCCTTCATCGCCATTGCCGCTGTGAGCGCGCTGTTTGCGGTGTTTGCGGCCATCACCCTGCCGGTGCTCACCGACCATTTGAAGCAGGCCAACCGGCCGTCGGCCCTGGGCGGCATCCGCCAGGTGCTGGCCGATCCCAATCATCAAAAAGCCTTTGTGTTTTCAGGCTTGCTGATGTTTGCCGGTTTCACCATCATTCCCTACATCACCATTTACATGCAAACCAACGCCGGTGTGCCCGCCGCGCAGGTGCCCTACATCTACCTGTGCGGCGGCGTGGTCACGCTGTTCACCGCGCGGGTGTTTGGCAAGATGACCGACGCGGTGGGCAAGGTCACCACCTTCCGGCGGCTGGCCGTGGCCACCTTGTTTCCAATGGTGGGCATCACGCTGGCCAGCGGCTTGCCGCTGTGGGCGATTTTGTGCATCACCACCGCGTTTTTCATGTGCATGAGTGGCCGCATGATTCCCGGCATGGCTATCGTGACCTCGGCAGCCAACCCGCAGCTGCGCGGCACCTTCATGACGCTGAACTCGTCGGTGCAATCGGCTGCCATGGGTGTGGCCGCTTTTGTGGGTGGCAGCATCATCAGCCGCGACGCCCAGGGCCTGGTGCAAAACTACTGGGTGGCCGCGCTGGTGGGCTGCACCGCCAGCTTGCTGGCCATGTGGATGGCGGGCAAGCTGGTATTGAACGGCGCGGTGCCCACTCAAACGCTACAAAAATAGTAGCTGCTTGAGCAATGAACATCTGGGCGGGAGTGAGATTTGATCCATTTTTACGCTCAAGATTTTTGTTGCAATGCGTCACGTCACAAACTTGCCTTAATTCAAGTCCAGGCGCATAGTGGTTTCCAAGGCCTCAGGCTTTCTGGGGCCCCACCCGCTGCAACCGGTGCTGCCGGTTGCGTTTTCTTGGATTTGCAGACAGCCACTAGGAGGCTCTTTTATGAACCTGACGATCAGCGGTCACCACCTCGAAGTCACCCCATCCCTGCGCAGCTATGTGACCAACAAGCTGGATCGAATTACCCGGCACTTTGATCAAGTTGTTGATGTGAAGGTGTTGCTGACCGTGGAAAAGCAGAAGGAAAAAGACCGACGACAGCGGGCCGAATGCAACATCCACGTCAAAGGCAGCGACCTGTTTGCCGAAAGCTCGCATGAAGACCTGTATGCCGCCGTGGATGAACTGGTCGACAAGCTGGATCGCAAGGTGGTGCGTCATAAGGACCGTCTGCAAGATCACCACCACCAGGCCCCCAAACGGCTGATGTGAGGGCACGTCACGCCGACAAGCAGCCGCCGTTCTGGCGGCTTTTTTGTTGAATCTCACTATTTACAACTGTCGCTGTAACAGCTTGTTGCCTCAGGCGTTTGCGGGTGCATAATCCGCCACCCGCTTCAACCCATGAACCGACTTTCGTCCATCCTGCCTGCTGACCACGTGCTGGTCAGCGTTGATGCAACCAGTAAAAAGCGCGCCTTTGAAGAGGCCGGCTTGCTGTTTGAGCGTCTGCACGGATTTTCCCGTGCCCTGATCACAGACAGCCTGTTTGCCCGCGAGCGCCTGGGCTCCACCGGCCTGGGCCACGGCGTGGCCATTCCGCACGGCCGCATCAAAGGACTGAAAGCGCCCATGGCTGCGCTGTTCCAGTTAGCCGACCCGATTGGTTTTGACGCACCCGACGAGCAACCCGTAGGCCTGCTGATTTTTCTGCTGGTGCCAGAAGCCGCCACGCAAAAACACCTGGAAATCCTGTCCGAAATCGCCGAGCTGCTCAGCGACGCACCGCTGCGCGAAAAAATCAAGACGCACACCACCGCCCCAGCCCTGCATGAGCTGATTGCGACCTGGCGCTCTGCCCTGCCAGCCTAAAGTATTTTGACCCCCACGCTTGCCACTGCGTGTGCTGCGCTGCCCCCCGAGGGGGCGCGTTTCACCTCGGGGCGGCCCAGCGGTGAAACCTGACAAATGAAACCCACCGTCGTCAGCGCCGACGTTCTCTTTGAAGACCACCGCGCCCAGCTCAAATGGGAGTGGGTCGCTGGCCTGGGTGCCTCGGAGCGACGGTTTGACGAAGTGGCCGTGCGCGCGGCGCGCTCGGGCGCCGATCTGGTGGGTTACCTGAACTACATCCACCCCTACCGCGTGCAAATTCTGGGTGAACGCGAAATCGCTTACGTGGGCAGTGCCAGCCCGGAAGACTGCGCCCGCCGCATCTCCCGCATCGTCACGCTGGAGCCGCCCGTGTTGATCCTGGCGGACGGGCAGACCGCACCCGACGCGCTATTGGCCATGTGTGAGCGCGCGCAGATTCCCTTGTTTTCCACCCGTGAATCGTCAGCATTTGTGATTGACGTGCTGCGCGCCTACCTGTCCAAGCACTTTGCTGAGCGCATGTCCATGCACGGCGTGTTCATGGACATTCTGGGTGTGGGCGTTCTCATCACTGGCGAGTCGGGCCTGGGCAAAAGCGAGTTGGGCCTGGAGCTGATCTCGCGCGGCAACGGCCTGGTGGCCGACGATGCGGTGGATCTGTTTCGCATCAACCAAACCACCATCGAAGGCCGCTGCCCCGATCTGCTGCAAAACCTGCTGGAAGTGCGCGGCATCGGCCTGCTAGACATTCGCGCGATTTTTGGCGAGACGGCGGTGCGCCGCAAGATGCGCTTGAAACTGGTCGTGCATCTGGTGCGCCGCGAAACCCTGGAGCGCGAATACGAACGCATCCCCTACGAACCGCTCACGCAAGACGTTTTGGGCATTCCCGTGCGCAAAGTCGTCATTCAAGTGGTGGCCGGCCGCAACATCGCGGTGCTGGTGGAAGCCGCCGTGCGCAACACGATTTTGCAGCTGCGGGGCATTGACACCCATCAGGAATTTGTGGAGCGGCACCGGCGGGCGATGGAGAAGGAACGATAGGGCTACTAGTGCGCGGCGTTGCTCCCAAAACAATAGCTGTCCGAGCAATCAATTCATGGGCCACAGCCCACTTTCACGTCTCGTGGCTCGTGGCTCAACTCGCTGTGCCCGCACCCGCAGGCCGGTTCGGACAATCCGTCTTCGTGCAATGCGCATACAAACTCAGCGCATGGTCGGCAATTTCAAAGCCCTTGGCTTTGGCCACGGCATGCTGGCGGTTTTCGATTTCGGCGTCGTAAAACTCTTCAACCCGTCCACAGTCCAGGCACACCAGATGGTCGTGGTGCTGGCCTTCGTTCAACTCAAACACGGCTTTGCCGCTTTCAAAGTGGCTGCGCAGCAAGATGCCCGCCTGCTCAAACTGCAACAGCACCCGGTACACCGTGGCCAGGCCAATGTCCGAGCGTTCCACCAGCAGCACCCGAAACACGTCTTCTGCCGTCATGTGCCGCTGCTGGCTTTTCTGGAACACGTCCAGAATTTTCAGGCGCGGCAGGGTGGCTTTCAGTCCGGTGTTTTTAAGTTCGTCGATATTGGCCATAACAGTGCGGTTGGGTGCCCCGGCGTCAAGTGGGCCTGTCGGTACAATGAAAACAGCGCTTATTGTCACTCCTTGCTTCGCGCCCCTCGTCTTTCACTGCCCGAAAAAGCCTGCCATGTTCAACCACCCTCCTTTTCTCGCCCGCCTTGTGTTGCCTTTTGTTGCTGCGCTTTCTCTGGCAGGTTGCGGCAGTCTGGATCGCGTAAGCACCGGGTTTGCGGGCACCCTGTCGCCGTATCGGGTGGAGGTGGTACAGGGCAATTTCATTTCCAAAGAGCAGGTTCAGGCCCTGAAGGTAGGCATGAGCCGCGACCAGGTGCGCCAGATACTGGGCACGCCATTGCTGGCCAGCGTGTTTCATGCTGACCGCTGGGAGTACGTGTTCAGCTTGCGCCGCGAAGGGGTGGAGCCCCAGGCGCGCAAGCTGACCGTGTTTTTCACCGGCGAGGCGCTGGCCCGCTTTGAGGGCGACGAAATGTTGAGCGAAGCCGAGTTCGTCACCCTGCTGGACACGCGCCGCAAGTCTGGCAAGGTGCCGGTGCTGGAAGCTACCGAGGCGCAACTCAAGGCCGCTGCGCCTGCAGCCCCCAACCGGGATGTCGCTGGCCCAACGGCGGCCACGTCCGCCCCTGCCGCTGTGAGCTACCCGCCGTTAGAAGCCCCGGTTCGCTGAAGTGTGCGCAGCGCAGTTGCGCGGTTTTAAACGTTTTGGGCCACCAGCCCTTATGAACACTGCTCAACCAGCTATTAATTTATGAGTGACTCAACAACTGATACGCCTTTGCGAATCGCGATCGCAGGGGCCAGTGGCCGTATGGGGCACATGCTGATTCAGGCCGTGCAGGCCGCTGCGCCTGTATGCGTGCTGGCCGGCGCGCTGGACGTGCCCGGCAGCCCGGCCTTGGGGCAGGATGCAGCCGGTTTTGCCGGACGTACGGGTGTTTTGATTACCGCCGACATCGGCATTGGCCTTGCGAAGGCCCAGGTGCTGATCGACTTCACCCGCCCCGAAGGCACCTTGGCGCATCTGCACGCCTGCCGCCAGCACGGCGTGAACATGGTGATTGGCACCACCGGTTTCAGCGATGCGCAAAAAGCCGAGATTGCCGCTGCCGCGCAGGACATCGCCATCGTGATGGCCCCCAACATGAGCGTGGGCGTGAACGTGACGCTCAAACTGCTGGAAATGGCAGCCAAGGCCTTGCAACACGGCTACGACATTGAAATCATTGAAGCCCACCACCGGCACAAGGTGGATGCGCCCTCGGGTACCGCCCTGAAAATGGGCGAGGTGATCGCCCAAGCCATTGGCCGCGACCTGAAAGACTGCGCCGTGTATGCCCGTGAAGGTGTGACGGGCGAGCGCGACCCGTCGACGATTGGCTTTTCGACCATTCGCGGTGGCGACATCGTGGGCGACCACACGGTGCTGTTTGCGGGAACTGGCGAGCGCATTGAGGTCACTCACAAGTCGTCCAGCCGCGAAACCTATGCGCAAGGCAGCCTGCGCGCCGCACGGTTTCTGGCGGGCCGCACCAGCGGGCTGTTCGATATGTTTGATGTGTTGGGTCTGAAGTCCATCTGAGTTTGAAACGAGGTTTAGAAAAATGAATGCTTTGCATTTTTTAAAACAAGGCGACGCCGTCACAGCCTTTGTGGGCGTGGCTTTGCTGCTGATGTCGGTGGTCAGCTGGGTGATTATTTTGTGGAAGGGCTGGCTGCTGCGCCGAGCCAGCGGCGATGTGGCCAAAAGCACGGCGGCCTTCTGGCAAGCCCCCAATCTGGCGCAGGCACGCACCCAGGTGCAGGCCTTTGACCGCGAGGCCCTGGTGCTGCCACTGATTGCCGCCACCGAGCAGGTCGCCACTGGCAATGCCGCCACCCTGGCCGGTGCGGGCGACCGCGCGCAGCAGCTGACCCGTGTGTTGCGCGACGCCTTGCATTTGGTGCTGGACAAGCTGCAATACGGCCAGGTGATGCTGGCCACGGTGGGCTCCACCGCGCCGTTTGTGGGCTTGCTGGGCACGGTGTGGGGCATTTTTCATGCGCTCACCGGCATTGCCAGCACGGGCCAGATCAGCATTGACAAAATTTCGGGTCCGGTGGGCGAGGCCTTGGTGATGACCGCGGCTGGCCTGGCTGTGGCCATTCCCGCCGTGCTGGCCTACAACGTGCTGGGCCGGGTGATTGGCCGCATCGAGGCCGATCTGGAAGGCTTTGCCCGCGACCTGCGCGAGCTGCTGTCAACAGAGCCCGCCAAGCCTGCCCTCACCCAGGAGCACTGACATGGCCTTTGGCACCCTGGAACGCACCAAGGGCTCACAGCCCATGAGCGAAATCAACATGACGCCGTTCATCGACGTCATGCTGGTGTTGGTGGTGATTTTGATCATCACCGCGCCGCTTTTGACCAGTTCCATCAAACTCGATTTGCCCAGCACCGAAGCGGCCAAACCCGGCGATGTGCCCAAGTTTGTGACCGTGGTGGTGGATAAAACCGGCCAGATCTTCCTGGCTGACAAGCCTGTGACGCCGCCCGAGTTGGCCGCGCGGTTTCAGGCTGCCGCCAAGCAAAGCCTGGAAACCGAGGTGCAGTTGCGCGCCGATGAAGCCGTGCCCTATGGCCGCGTGGTCGAGGTGATGGGCCTGGCGCAAAAAGCCGGGCTGAACCGCATTGGCTTTGTGGCCGACCCCAAAGTCAAAACACCCTGAACACTGCCTTTGAACATGCAAGACAAATACACCCCGGCCGATGTGGAGCGCGATGCGCAAACCCATTGGAGCCAGCCGCACTGGAAAGGCCAAAACGCCTACCGCGTGACGGAAGACACCAGCAAAAAGAAGTTTTACGCCTGCTCCATGCTGCCTTACCCCAGCGGCAAGCTGCACATGGGTCATGTGCGCAACTACACCATCAACGACATGATGGCCCGCCAGCTGCGCATGAAGGGCTACAACGTGCTCATGCCCATGGGCTGGGACGCCTTTGGCATGCCGGCCGAAAACGCCGCGATTGCCAACAATGTGCCGCCCGAAAAATGGACCCGCGCCAACATTGCCGAGATGAAGTCGCAGTTTGAGCCGCTGGGCCTGTGCTTTGACTGGAGCCGCGAAGTCGCTACCTGCGACCCCAGTTACTACAAGTGGAACCAGTGGATGTTCCTGAAAATGCTGGAAACCGGTGTGGCCTACCGCAAGACCCAGATCGTCAACTGGGACCCGGTAGACCAGACCGTACTCGCCAACGAACAGGTGATTGACGGCTGCGGCTGGCGCAGCGGCGCACCGGTGGAAAAGCGCGAAATTCCCGGCTACTACCTGCGCATCACCCAATACGCCGACGAGCTGCTGGACCACACCTTGACCCGCCTGCCCGGCTGGCCCGAGCGCGTGCGCGTGATGCAGGAAAACTGGATCGGCAAGAGCGAGGGTGTGCGCTTTGCGTTCCCGCACGACATACGCGATGCACGGGGCAACTTGGTGCAAGACGGCAAGATGTATGTCTTCACCACCCGCGCCGACACCATCATGGGAGTGACCTTTGTTGCCGTGGCGCCGGAACACCCGATTGCGCTGCGAGCCCAGGAATTATCTGCTGAGCTAGCTATCAAAATTGAAGCGTTGAAGCAGGGAGGCACGACCGAGGCTGAGCTGGCCACCAAGGAAAAAGAAGGCGTGGCGACGGGGCTGTTTGTGTTGCATCCGCTGACCGGCGAGCCGGTTGAGGTATGGGTGGGCAACTACGTGCTGATCAGCTACGGCGATGGCGCGGTGATGGGCGTGCCTGCGCATGACGAACGGGATTTTGCGTTTGCGAAGAAGTATGGGTTGGCCATCCAGCCAGTCGTGGCTTGCGAGGGCAAAACCTTCTCCACCGAAGCCTGGCAAGACTGGTACGCAGACAAACAGCAAGGCATTGCCACCAACTCCGGCAAGTACAACGGCCTGAGCTTCAAAGCCTGCGTCGAAGCTGTAGCCACCGACCTCGCCGCCAAAAACCTGGGCGAGAAAAAAACCACCTGGCGCTTGCGCGACTGGGGCATCAGCCGCCAGCGCTACTGGGGTACGCCGATTCCCATCATCCATTGCGATGAGCACGGCGCGGTGCCGGTGCCCGAAAAAGACCTGCCCGTCATCCTGCCGCCCGACCTGGTGCCCGATGGCTCGGGCAATCCGCTGAACAAGTGCGAAGCCTTTCCGAACGCGCCGTGCCCCATTTGCGGCAAAGCGGGTCGGCGCGAGACCGACACCATGGACACGTTTGTCGACAGCGCCTGGTACTACATGCGCTACGCCTGCCCCGACGCTACCACCATGGTCGATGCGCGCAACGACTACTGGATGCCCATGGACCAGTACATCGGCGGCATTGAGCATGCGGTGCTGCACCTGCTGTATGCGCGTTTCTGGACCAAGGTGATGCGGGACATGGGTCTGGTCAAGTTCGACGAGCCCTTCACCAACCTCTTCACCCAGGGCATGCTGCTGCATGACTGCTACTACCGCGACGAGGCGGGTGGCGGCAAGCGCTGGTTTTACCCGAATGAGGTGGTGATCGAGCACGACGAAAAAGGCCGGCCCACCCGCATGACGGCCAAAGAAGACGGCCTGCCGGTGCTTTACGGCGGCACCGAAAAAATGTCCAAAAGCAAAAACAACGTGGTGGAACCCCGCGAGTTCATCAGCAAATTTGGCGCCGACACCGCCCGCGCTTTTGTGATGTTTGCCGGCCCGCCTGATCAAAGCGCGGCCTGGAGCGACGCCGGAGCCGAAGGTGCCAGCCGCTTTTTGAAGCGTGTGTGGGCCTTTGGCGTGAGATTGAATGCTACTAATTCAATAGCTGCTTCAGCAGATTCAACATGGGCTGGTGGCCGATTTGGCACTGAAAGCAGGAAATTACGCTTTGAAATCCACTCGGTGCTCAAGCAGGTGGACTTTGACTACCAGCGCCTGCAATACAACACGGTGATCTCTGGTGCCATGAAGCTGCTGAACGCGCTGGAGGGCTTTAAAGCTGGCGGCGATGAAGGTGCGGCCCAGGCGCTACGCGAAGGCTTTGGCATTTTGCTGCGCTGCCTGTACCCCGCTACCCCGCACATCACCCACGCGCTGTGGCAGGGCCTGGGCTACGCTGCGCAAATGGGTGACCTGCTGGACGCCCCCTGGCCGCAGGTTGACGAGACTGCCTTGCAGCAAGACGAGCTGACCCTGGCCTTGCAGGTCAACGGCAAGCTGCGCGGCGCGGTGCGCGTGCCCGCCACCGCCACGCGTGAGCAAATTGAAGCGCTGGCCCTGGCTTGCGAAGACTTTGCGAAGTTTGCAACCGATGCCCCACCCAAAAAAGTGGTGGTGGTGCCGGGCCGTTTGGTGAATGTGGTGCTGTGATGCAGCGGCGCTTGTTGCTCTGTGGTTTCAGCGCCACCGCCTTGTCTGCATGCGGCTTCAAGATACGTGGCGGGGCCACTTTCAACTTCAACAGCCTGCTGGTGTCGTCAGCCACCTCGCCGCCCGGGGTCACGGCCTTGCAGTTGCTGCGCACCTTGATCAACAACGGGCAACTGTCCGTGATCATTGACCCCGGGCAGAAAGCCAAAACCCAGGCGCACCTGGAGGTGCTGGGCGAGGCGCGCGAGCGGGTGGTGGTGGGCATCAGTTCTGCCGGTCAGGTGCGCGAGTTCCAGTTGCGCAGCCGTCTGCGCTTTCGGGTGCGTAGCACCGCAGGGCAGGACTTGATTGCCGACTCGGAAATCGTGCAGCAGCGCGACATCAGCTACAGCGAATCGGCCGCCTTGTCCAAAGAGGCTGAAGAAGCCCGGCTGTACCAGGACATGCAAAACGACATCGTTCAGCAGGTGCTGCGCCAACTGGCGGCGATCAAGTTACCCTGAGCGGGCGTTGTTCATGCAGCTCGCCCACGCCCAGCTTGCCGCCCACCTGCAGCGCGGCCTGAAAAGCCTCTACACCCTGCATGGCGACGAGCCACTGCTGATTCAAGAGGCGGCTGACACCATTCGCGCCACGGCCCGCGCCCAGGGCTACACCGAGCGCAGCGTGCACACCGTGGCCGGTGCGCACTTTGATTGGGGCGGTGTGCTGGCCGCCGGTGGCTCGCTCAGCCTGTTTGCCGACAAGCAGTTGCTGGAAATCCGCATTCCCAGCGGCAAACCGGGTAAAGACGGCGGCGCGGCCTTGCAGCAGCTGGCCCAAGCCGCCCAGGGCAACGACAGCACGCTGACCCTGGTGTTGCTGCCGCGCCTGGACAAAGCCACCCAGGCCACGGGCTGGTTTGCCGCGCTGGAAGGCGCAGGCCCCTGCATCGCGGTGGCGCCTGTTGAGCGGGCAGCCTTGCCGCAATGGATTGCCCAGCGCCTGGCCACGCAAGACCAGCGCGTGGCCGCAGGCGATGAAGGCCAGCGCAGCCTGCAGTTTTTTGCCGACCGGGTAGAGGGCAATCTGCTGGCCGCGCACCAGGAAATTCAAAAGCTCGCGCTGCTGCACCCCCCGGGCGAACTTAAGTTGGCCCAGATCGAAAGCGCGGTGGGCAATGTGGCGCGCTACGACGTGTTCAAGCTGTCAGAAGCGGTGCTGGGCGGCCACATCGCCCGCGTGCAGCGCATGCTCAGCGGCCTGGAAGCCGAGGGCGAAGCCGCGGTGTTGGTGCACTACACGCTGGCCGAAGACATTCGCGCGCTCAAGCGCGTGAAAGACGCCGTGCTGGACGGCCGCCCGCTGCCGCTGGCGCTGCGCGAGCAACGCGTGTGGGGTAACAAGGAGCGCTTGTTTGAACGCGTGTTGCCGCGCCTGAGCGCAGCCACCTTGAACGAGTTGCTCAACGCCGCCCATGTGGTGGACGGCATCGTCAAGGGCTTGAAACAGGCCGACTGGCCGGGCGATGCCTGGCCTGCGCTGAACCGGTTGGCCTGGATGCTGTGCCGGGAATGCGGGGGCAAAGTCGCATATCGATAAACCAAAACTACAACGGGTCTGGGGTGCCTTGTGCGTTGGCATCGCGGCGTGCACCGGCCAATTGCGTCAACAACTCGGGTAGCGCCGCCTGCACGGTGTCCCATACAAGGTCGAGATTCACCTCGAAATAGCCGTGAGCGATGCGATTTCGCATACCACGCATGCTGCGCCAAGGGACTTCAGGGTGTTCCATCGTGAACTGTGGGTATCCATCCATGACCTTGGTAGCAGCCTCACCCACGATGATGAGGCTCATGATTACCGCTTGCTGGGTACGCTTGTCTTGCAAAAAGTCTGCCTTACCGGTGCCTTCCACGAAGGAGAGAGCGTCTGTGGCCGCTTGCTCAATGTGATCGAGATAGTCAAGAAGACGGTTGTTGTTCATACCAGTTGCGCTTCGGCGAGCACTTGCGCGCGAAACTTCGGCGGCAGGTCAGCCGGGGTCAGCAGGTCAACACGGATGCCAAGCAAAGACTCCAGCTCCACTTGCAATCCACCAAGATCAAACAAGGTTGCGCCGGGCAAAGCATCAACCAGCAAATCGAGGTCGCTGCCATCGTGGTCGGTTCCATGCAGAACCGAGCCAAAGACACGAGGATTGGCTGTACGAAAGCGGCTCGCTGCTTCACGAACAGCCGTCCGTTTGATGTCGAGCAAAAGTGAAGGTCGCATGCGCTTACTTTCTTGTTCGCAAATGCTGTTCCGTGAACCTCATCTGTGACCCACATCAGGCTTGAGTCAAATGGTGGGACGTGTAGGACTTGAACCTACGACCAAAGGATTATGAGTCCTCTGCTCTAACCAACTGAGCTAACGTCCCGGCCAGCCGGTGATTGTAGAAGCTACTTACTTCTGGTAGCTCAGTGCGTTGCTGACCAGCCTGGAGGTGATGTCCACGATCTGGATCATGCGGTCATACGGCATGCGGGTGGGGCCAATCACGCCCAGGGTGCCGACGATCTGGCCGTCGACCTCATACGGGGCGCTGACGACCGACAGCTCCTCAAACGGCACGATCTGGCTTTCGCCGCCAATGAAGATGCGCACGCCCTCGGCTTGATCGGAGATGTCCAGCAGCCGCATGATTTGCGTTTTTTGCTCGAACAAGTCAAACGCGCGGCGCAGCTGGCCCATGTCGCTGGAAAAGTCGCTCAGGGCCAGCAGGTTGCGCTCACCGGCAATCACCACCTCATCCTGGGCCTGGCTCATCGCATCGCTACCCGCTTGCACAGCGGCCTGCATCAGCAGGCCGATTTGGCCGCGCAGTTGCTCGACCTCCACCTTCAGGCGCGCGCGCACCTGTTCGATGGCAAGCCCCGCGTAATGGGTATTCAAAAAATTGGCGGCTTCCACCAGTTGCGATTGCGTGAAGTCGGTCTCGGTAAAGATCACCCGGTTTTGCACATCGCCTTCTGGCGAGACGATGATGACCAGAAAGCGCCGCTCGGACAGGCGCAAAAATTCGATCTGGCGAAACACCGAGGTGCGGCGCGGGGCGATGACCACACCCACAAAGTGCGACAGGCTGGACAGCAGCTGGGCGGCGCTGGCAATCACTTTTTGCGGCTGGTCGGCCACCAGGGTTTGCGGGGCCAGTTCTTCGCGCTGGGCGGTCAGCATGGTGTCCACAAACAGGCGGTAGCCACGGGCGGTGGGAATGCGGCCCGCCGAGGTGTGGGGGCTGACGATCAGGCCCAACTCTTCCAGGTCGCTCATCACGTTGCGAATGGTGGCGGGCGACAGCTCCAGGCCGCTGGCGCGCGACAGGGTGCGCGACCCAACGGGCGTGCCATCGGCTATGTAGCGCTCCACAAGCGCTTTCAATAACAACCGGGCACGTTCATCAAGCATGGCGTCACAATTTTAGTGTTGTAATTTACTGATGAAAATCCAGCGAGACCCTCGTCGTGATGCGCACGAACCCCACCGGTTTCACCAGGTGGCCGTGGTCGGAAAATACTCGGCTGCTGTGTCGCCCAGTGCGGTAGCGGCCTCGCGCGCGGTGCTGGAAGACATTTCGGCCTTTCTGGAAAAACACCATTGCGAGGTGGTGCTGGAGCACGATTCGGCGCAGGCCACCGGCATGAGCGACTACCCGGCGCTCAGCCTGGCCACCATTGGCCAGCAGTGCGACCTGGTGCTGGTGGTCGGTGGCGACGGCACCATGCTGGGCGTGGGCCGCCAACTGGCGCAGTACGGCGTGCCGCTGATCGGCATCAACCAGGGGCGGCTGGGCTTTATCACCGACATTCCGCTAGCGTCTTACCGCGAAACCCTGGTGCCCATGCTGGCCGGGCATTACGAAGAAGACCACCGCAGCCTCATGCATGCGCAGGTGATGCGCGACGGTCAGTGCGTGTTTGATGCGCTGGCCATGAACGATGTGGTGGTCAACCGCGGGGCCACTTCCGGCATGGTGGAGCTGCGGGTGGAGGTGGACGGGCACTTTGTCTCCAACCAGCGGGCCGATGGCTTGATCATTGCGTCGCCCACCGGCTCCACGGCCTACTCGCTGTCGGCTGGCGGGCCGCTGTTGCACCCGTCAATTCCTGGCTGGGTGCTGGTGCCCATTGCGCCACATACCTTGTCAAACAGGCCGATCGTCCTGGCAGATGCTGCTGAGATAGCTATTGAATTGGTAGCGGGACGGGATGCGAGTGCGAACTTTGACATGCAGTCGCTGGCCAGCCTCTTGCATGGTGACCGCATCATCGTGCGCCGCTCGCAGCACCATGTGCGGTTTTTGCACCCCAAGGGCTGGAGTTACTTTGACACGCTGCGCAAGAAGCTGCACTGGAACGCAGGTGAAAGTTAAAACATGGCTTTAAGACGCATCACCCTGCGCGATTTCGTCATCGTGCGCGAACTGGAGCTGGACCTGACGGTCGGCTTTTCTGTGCTGACCGGCGAAACCGGCGCGGGCAAGTCCATTCTGGTTGACGCGCTTCAGTTGGCCCTGGGTGCCCGGGCGGATGCGGTGGTGGTGCGCGAGGGCTGCGCCAAGGCCGACATCAGCGCGGAATTTGATGCCACGTCCACGCTGACCGCCTGGCTCGAAGACGCCGGTTTTTCGTCTGACGACACCCTGCTGCTGCGCCGCACAGTCGACGCACAAGGCAAAAGCCGCGCCTGGGTCAATGGTGCGCCCGCCACTGCCGGGCAACTGCGTGAACTGGGCGACCACCTGGTGGACATTCACGGCCAGCATGCTTGGCAAAGCCTCACACGGCCCGAGTCGGTGCGTGCGTTGCTGGATGCCTATGCCGGTGTAAACAGCTTGGCGCTTCTGCCCGTGTGGCAAGCCTGGCGCAACGCCGACAAAAGCGTGGCAGACGCGCAAGCCGCGCAAGACAGCCTGCAACGCGAGCGCGAGCGCCTGGCCTGGCAGATTGGCGAGGTCGACAAGCTGGCGCCCGGCCCGCATGAGTGGGACGAGCTGAACGCCGACCACAGCCGCCTGGCCAACGCCCAAGGCCTGATTGAAGCCGCGCAAACTGCTTTGGCCGCGCTCGAAGATGATGATGCGGGTGCCTTGAAAGGGCTTGCCGCTGCGCAAGAAACGCTACAAAAACAAGAGCTGCTTGAGCAGGAATACAAAGGGCTGGCAGAGGTTTTGGCATCAAGCCTGGCCCAGGCACAAGATGCCGCACATTCGCTGCACGCCTGGCTGCGCCGCACCGAGCCCGACCCGCAGCGCCTGCAAGCGCTCGATGACCGCCTGTCGCAATGGCTGCAACTGGCGCGCCGCTACAAGCGCCAGCCGCAAGACCTGCCCGCCTTGCTGGCCGGTTGGCGTGAAGAACTGGCCCGGCTGGACGCTGCCAGCGACTTGGCCGCCCTGCAAGCCCAGGCGCAGGCCGCGCAGGCCGCTTACCTGCAGCAGGCCAAAGTCTTGAGCAAAGCCCGCGCCAAAGCCGCACCTTTGCTGGCCAAAGCCGTCACCCAGGCCATGCAAGGCCTGGGCATGCAAGGCGGCGCATTTGAGGTGGTGCTCACCGCTACCGAGCCCGCCGCCAGCGGCGTCGAAGACGCTTCCTTTTTGGTCGCAGGCCATGCTGGCAGCACACCGCGCCCGGTGGGCAAGGTGGCCTCGGGTGGCGAGCTGTCGCGCATCGCGCTGGCCATTGCGGTTACCACCAGCCAGCTGGGCAGTGCGCAAACCCTGATTTTTGACGAGGTGGACTCGGGCGTGGGCGGCGCGGTGGCCGACACCGTGGGCCGCCTGATGAAGCAGCTGGGCCGCGACCGGCAGGTGCTGGCCGTCACCCACCTGCCGCAGGTGGCCGCCTGCGCCGACCACCACCTGGTGGTGTCCAAGCAGACCGAGGGCAAAACCACGGTCAGCCATGTGGCACCGGTGGCTGGCGAGCAGCGTGTGGCCGAGGTGGCGCGCATGCTGGGCGGTCAGCAACTGTCGGGCACCACGCTGGCGCACGCCAGGGAGCTTTTGGGATCATGAGCAAAAGCAAGCGAATCCCGCCAACCACTCTCCCGGTGCTGGAGTTGGTGCTGATCACCGGCATGTCGGGCTCCGGCAAATCAGTGGCCCTGCGCGCGCTGGAAGACGCGGGCTACTACTGCGTAGACAACCTGCCCCCCGAACTGCTGGCCGCCTTCATTACCCTGGAGCGCCAGCGCGAGGTGAACAAGGTCGCCATTGCCATGGACGTGCGAAGCGCCAGCTCGCTGCCCCTGGTGCCGCGCCAGCTAAGCCTGCTGCGTGAACAAGGCGTGGCACTGACCTCGCTGTTTCTGGACGCCGGCACCGACACCCTGGTGCACCGCTTTTCCGAGACCCGCCGCAAGCACCCCCTGTCCAACAACGACACACTGGACCACCGCCACGCCCTGACCGATGCCATCGAGCTGGAGCGCGACCTGCTGGCCGACCTGCGCGAGCAGGCCCATGTGATTGACACCAGCATCATCCGCCCCACCCAGCTGCAGGCGTATGTGAAAGAGCTGACCCGCGCGCCCGCCAACCAGCTGACCCTGGTGTTCGAGTCATTCGCCTTCAAGCGCGGCATACCGGTGGACGCCGACTACGTGTTTGACGTGCGCATGCTGCCCAACCCGCATTACGAGTCTGCGCTGCGCCCGCTGACCGGGCGCGACTTGCCCGTGATTGATTTCCTCAAACAGCACGACGAAGTGCACCAGATGCAGTCGCACATCAGCGACTTCGTGAACCACTGGCTGCCCAGCCTGCAACGCGACCACCGCAGCTACGTGACCGTGGCGATTGGCTGCACCGGCGGGCAGCACCGCTCGGTGTACCTAGTGGAAGTGTTGGCGCAGCGCTTTGGCAAAGACTGGAGCACGTTGCGGCGGCATCGGGAGCTGGATGGGAATTTGTTTGCGACCCGTTCGCATTGAATTTTGCGCAGGACTTACGCAGACGCACAAAACGCCTGTTGCTGTCATCCCTGCGCAGGCGGGGATCCAGGCGCGAAGACTGTGAGACCTGGGGTTTTGCGGTTCTCAGAGGTGGATTCCCGCCTTCGCGGGAATGACGGAATTGAGTTATCTGCCTGGGTGCTATCACTATGAAAATAGTAGCTGCTTGAGCAGGTAATCTATGGGCTACAGGCTGTTTTTGTCATTTTTCTCGTTTCAGCCTCAAAACACCTATCCGCCCAGGTAAATACTGCTCAAGCAGCTACACATTTGGTAGCGAACAGATCCACCAGCGAAGCCCGACGTGCTTAGCTGCGCTTGCCAATTGCGAAGTGCTGTACTCAGACGAACGCTGTAGGTTGTAGGTGGGGTGAAGCCGTTTGCTTGGAGTGCTTGCTGTACACTTAAATGTACAGAAAAAGGTCGCCATCATGTCCATCGCAGTTTCCGACATCATTCCTTTCACACAAGCGCGTGCCAACCTGTCGTCGCTCATAGATGATGCCAGCCAAGGCCGTGAAACCATCATCACCAAAGACGGACGTCCCGCCGCAGCGCTAATCGATGCGCAAAAACTCGATTACTACCATCGCCTGGAAAATGCCGCAGCCCAGATCATGTGGCTGGATGAGGCGGCAAAAGGCTTGGTTCAAATCGCCGCTGGCCAGACCAGCGATGCACGCCAAAGCTTGGCCGCACAGCAAAAACGCCGCGCCAAGTGTGTGAATTAAGAGCGGGCCATGCCAGCTCCAGGATCAGCGTGCACTGCTGTGCGCTTCACCCACAACTTTGAAGACAAGCTCGCGCAAATTGAAGCCTATTGGGAAGGCAATGAATTTCCAGCAGGGTATGACCGATTGCTCGACGAGCTAACAAGCACGACGCTGCCCACCCTGGAGCAGCATCCCCGTCTAGGGCGCCCTTTTTTTGACCGCGCAGCGCAAACGCAGCAAGCCAAGAAAAAATCCCTAGCCCTACGCAAGCAATTAGCGGCTTTGGCGGCAGATGGAGAGATTCGTGAGTACGTGATGACGGAATACACCGTGCTTTATGCATTGATCGCAGAGAGTATCTATTTGCTGGCGATTAAACATCACAAGCAATTAATTTTTAAACTCTACTGACATTCATTCATTCAACCGAAAATGTACTCGCCTGGATTGCTGTTAAATAATATCGGTTTTGAAATTGACAAATTCGAGTCGAATCGCCCGACTTCGTTGATCGAAGAGCAGGAGATTTTGCTTTAATGCATAGTTTTTACTATAAAAATAGTAGCTACTTGAGCAGGTAATATATGGGCTGCAGGCGCTTTTCGTCATTTTTCTTGGGTAGGGTGCGAGTTGCTACTTATTCAGTAGCGCGCGTAGATGTCGGGGTCGCCCGACAGCGACTTACTTTCTTTTGCTTCGCCAAAAGAAAGTAAGCAAAGAAAAGGCGACCCGGCAGTCTGGGTCCCGTCGCGAAGCGACGGGAAACTTGCGGTGCTCAAACCCAGTGGGGTCACGTGCAAACTCGCCTGCGGCTCAAACAAGCACGTGCCCTGATCCACTGGCTTTTGCGCTCCTCAGCCCAGCCTGAACGGGGGTTCTGTTTGAAGGGGCTCCCCACCCTGCTCAGTCCGAGGGAAATTTCAAACTTCATCGGGCCGAATCAATAACGTAGAAGTATCCGGCCTTACGCGCGCTTTATGCGCGAGGTCCGGTTGACTGGCGGGTTAGCGACAAGCACTTTGCGTCCTGGCTGGGTTTGTGTCCAGGCACCAAGATCACCGGCGGCAAAGTGATGACTGGCAAAACCAAGCGCTGCGCCAACCGGGCCGCGCAGGCGCTTCGTTTGGCTGCGGCGGCGCTGCGCACCAGCAAATCGGCCCTGGGCGCGTACTACCGGCGAATGTGCGCCCGCATGGACAAGGCAAAGGCTGTCACCGCTGCTGCGCACAAATTGGCCAGATTGATCTATGCCATGCTGACCAAAGGCGAGGAATACACGGATCGGGGACAGGACTACTTTGAAGAGCGTTACCGCCAGCGGGTACTGCATAACCTGACCCAGCGCGCCAAGGCGATGGGGATGCAATTGGCGCCCAGTGAAAACGCCGTTTGAAAACACCAGGAACATCAATCACTTAGATGGTGTTTCTTGAGAGGCCGCCCTGCAGCAAGGCTAAAGTGCTTCTGACAGCTTCTGAATATGGTCGCGACCGTAACGCGCCTTGTCTTCTGCGGAGCGCAGCGTCTCGATCGAGGGGCGTAGACGGGTGGCGTGCAAGTACGGGGACTCCCCTTTCGCCAGATCCATTACGATTCTGCCAAACTTCTCCGGCGCGAACCCGAGTAGCGCGTGTACTGCAAACGAAAGGGTGTGCGCGCCTGAAGCGGCGGAGGCGCTTCTCTCAATCTCGACCAACTGTTGAAGTACCCCATCAAACGCGAGTCGCCCGTCCTCGCAGAATCTAGACGCGCCGAGCACGGCTTCGCGGCGCAAGTTTGGATCTTGTATTTCGTCTGAACCGCCCAAGAGAAGAACGCCCGATAAGTACGAAACGATTCCCCGAGTAAAGAGAACACTCAGCAGGCTTTGCACAAATAGCTCGCGGCGAGCTCGACTGTCATCGAAGAGACGCAGATGCCTGTCGACGGCTTCTATCGATTCTGCGAGCAGTGCCTTCCCCTTTGACCTACTCGGCACAAGTCTGTCTCGCATTGCCGCCTCAATGTCGGACTCACGGTAGAGTTGAGCAAGTTCACGGAACACCCGGCTTACAGCTCTGCCTGTGTCGCTATCAGCGAAGTCAAAGTGACCACGATGAGCTGGTGTCTCTTCAATGATCAGGGGAACAAAGGTGTATGCAGTTTCGGGGAATGGTTCATTCGTGATAAACGAGTCTAGCGCTTTACGAATTGTCGATGTCTCCCACATGGCGGAACCTCTCGGTGGCTGGTGTTGTGCGGCCTAACGTGATGTAGATCGTCGGATATTCTGGGATTCCAGGATATCTGACGGGATAAGCTGGTGGCCTTGTCGGTCAAGCATTGCTGAAGGGGCGTGTAGCCCGCTTGACAGCTGGTTTGCTGGTTTTGATGCGGTGTTTTTAGTCATGTATTTCAGCTGTGAACCCCGCCACCTGTCTACCCCAATCCAAGCGTCTGCTGGAGCAGGTGCGCGAGGTCATTCGTTACAAACACTATAGTTTGAAAACCGGGCAGGTTTACCTGCATTGGATTCGTTTTTTCATCCGCTGGCCTGGGCGTGACGACGCCGTGCACACCAGTGCAGCACAGCTTACGCGGCGAGCTGGACGGTAACCTGTTTACCACCCGTTCGCATTGATTTTTTCACTATAAAAATAGTAGCTGCCCGAGCAGGTAATCTCTGGGCTAGAGGCGCTTTTTGCTTCTATTCACCCCCTGAAACCCAAGAAGCCTCAAGCCTGCGGCTTTTTCGTCTGCTTCATCAGCACCCAGGCCATCACACCCAGCGCCAGCGCGCCAGCGATCAGCACGCCCCACAGCACCAGGTCACGCGTGGCGGGGGTTTGGCTGGGTGGGGCGGTGTCTACCAGCACGGCGGGGGCGTTCAGCGGGGCGTCGGCTGCTTGGGCGCTGGCCAGGGGGAGTTTGTTTTCGGCACCGCTGTCGTAGCCCGGAATCAGGCTTTGCACGGGCAGGTAGGTGCTGGTGGCTTGGGGCTGGCCTGCGGCCAGGGTGTAGGGGGCGTTGCCGCTGGCCAGAAACACGATTTGGGTGGGTTCAAACAGCAGGCTGATGGCCGGTGGCGCGGCAAAGCCTGGGGTTTTGGTGTCGGCTTCGATTTTGATTTCGCGCACACCTGATGCGGGGCTGAGTTCAAGTGCGCTGCTGCGTTCTTGAACACCGGCGCGGTTGAGTGCGTACACCACGCCACTGGCCAGTTCGCGCCACGGCTGGCTGCGGTCACCACGGCCCAGCACGCGCAC
The DNA here is from genome assembly GCA_013297875.1 of Comamonadaceae bacterium. GTDB lineage: Bacteria > Pseudomonadota > Gammaproteobacteria > Burkholderiales > Burkholderiaceae_C > JAAFIW01. The sequence goes on from JAAFIW010000004.1 coordinate 29,199, forward strand.
GGGGGCCAGCACATTGCTGCCCTGGGGTGCAATGTCCAGCGCGGCAATGGGCGTGGCAAATGGCAGCGCAAAGCTGATTTCGTGGGGGCTGGTCAGCGTGGTGTTGATGCGGGCGGCCACACGAGCGGCGCTCACGTTGGCTGAGCCGGTGAAGACGGTGGCACCCTGCACGCTGACATCGCCAAGCTTGTCGTCCCAGGTGATGCGCAGGTAGTGGTCTTTGAGCTGGAAAGGCGCAAAGCGCAGCCGGTTGGAAGCGGCCATGGGCGTGCCTTCCACCCGGTAGAACACCGCGTCGCCCAGCGACTGCCAGTTTTGCAGGTCTTTGCTGGCGTGCAGGCTGAAGCGCACCGGTTGGGCGTTGGGAATGTTGGACTGCACATCCAGCGCCGTGGCCGACGCCGTTAAACCCTTGACGACCCGAGCGTCCAGCAGAGTGCCCACCACTTTTTGGGCGCCGACTGCGGGCTTGCCTGCGCTGTCCAGCTGCACCACGCGCTTGCCAGCACCTTCTTCAATGCGCAGCGACAGGCCCGACGCGCCGCCGCCGTCTGTTGCGCCCATGATGGGGTAGGCCACCAGCGCGGCGCTTTGTTGCTGGGATTGGGTAGACGCCACAGCCGTGAGCGCGATCGGCAAAGCCAGGCCTTGCGCGTCAAACACCCGCATGTCGGCCGCGCCGGGGCTTTGCAGCTTGACCAGGGCTTGCGCGGGAACGGCCAGGCGGTACAGGCCACCGGTGGCTGGAGCTTGCGGGCCAAGCTGAATTGGCATTTGCAAGGCATAAGCCGAGGCGGCGTCTTTTGCGGGCTGGGCGTATACGCCTGTACTCAGCGCCAGCAGACCTGCCAGCATCCAGGATGGCTTCATGTGTTTTCCTTGGGTTGGGCTTGCTGGCCAGCGGGTTGTGGTTCGGGCTCAGAAGTGGTAAGGGGTGCCGCAGATGGTGCAGATGCCGCCGATACAGCCTTGGGCGGCATGGGCACAAAGTAACCCACCACCAGCATCAACACGCCCACGGCAATAAAGGCCACGATGCGCTCGACGCCGCCGGCGTTGGCTGTGTCGATCAGCACCAGTTTGACGACGACCAGGCCCAGCAGACCGGCGCCGGTCAGCCACAGGTTGCGCCGCGCGCGCCGGTGCGCCACCAGCATCAGCGCCAGGGCCAGCAGGCTCCACAAAATGGCGTAGCCGGTCTGCACCACAAAGCTCTCAAACAGGGCCTCGGCGTCCCAGGCTACGCCAAAGAAATGGTGGGCAATGCGCAGCCACACGGTGTTGAGCACCACAAAGCCCAGAGCGGCCAGGGCCACCAGCGCTTGCGGGCCTTGCAGCCATTGGGCCCGGGTTGGCTGGGGCTGTGCAGCCCTTACCACGCGCCGCCAGAACACCAAAGCCCCCAGGCCCAAACCAATGGCCAACTCGGTCGGGTTGAGCAGCGGGATGTAAGGCAGCGGCTCGGTGCGGCCTTGCGACCACCAGGCCAAGGCCAAAGCGCCCACAAACACCATGGCTGCCAGCGGCAGCGCCGCTGTCCAGTAGTAGGCGCTGGCGTGGGCTTGCAGGGGCCATTTGAAGGTTTGTGCGGCCTCGGCCCGGTTGGCGCGGCCCGCCCACAGCACCAGCGCCATCAACACCACAATGGCGCTGAACAGCAGCACCACGCTGGCCCACGAGGTGGCCCACAAATCGCCTTTGCCAATGGCAAACCACAGCGCGTCGGCCAGCAGCACCGTTAGCAGCCACACGCTGCCCGCATGCACCCAGTGGTTGAATTGTTGCAGCCAGGGGCTGGGCGCGCGGTCGTTTCGGCGCAGCAAGCCGTAGTGCAGCACCAGCACCACTGGCCAGACCAACCAGGCCGGCCAATTGAGCACGCGATACTCGTCGCCCAATTGCGCCAGCAAACTCACGGCCATGGCAATCAGGGTGAACCGGCTGGGCCAAGTGGCCACAGCCCACTGGGTGCGCAGGCCCAGCCACAGCGACAGCGCGGCACTGGCCACCAGGGCCAACACAGTGAGTAACTGCTGGGTGTGGGCGCTGAACACGGCAGTAAAGCCTGAAGGTTCCATACCTTGCGCCACGTTGACCAACGCGGGGGTGTAACGGTGAATCTCCAGCACCAGGGCCAGGCACCAAAACCCAAAGCCATACAGGTACGCGGGCTTGGCCAGTTGGCCTTCAAACCCGGCATAGGCCTTGGCCCAGGTCGAACCGCTGTGGGCCAATGGCTGGCGCAGCCACCAGGCCAGCATCAACGCAGGCAGCGCAATCAACAAAGCCCCCATAAAGGCCGGGTTCAGCAAAGGCAGCGCGGATACGTTAGACGGGTTGCCACCCAAAAACGCCAGCGCCGCCACCGCTTGCAGCAGCAAACCAAAAGCACGCGGCATCCAGCGGGCCTGGCGCATGCCCACCCAGAAGGCACCCGCCCCCTCCAGCGCCCACACGGCCGATGTCCATTGCGCGTCCAGCGCCAGCGGCACGGCCAAGGTGGCAAAGCCCACGCCCAGGGCGATGAAGCATTCAATCAGCAAACGGTAATTGTCCAGCGAGCGGCGCACCAACAGCATGGCCAAAAACAGGTAAACAGCGGCAAAACCTAATGCTGAAAACGCGGTGCCCAAATACAGGTGCTGCACCAGGCCTGCCTGCAGGCCAAAGCCCACCAGCGGCGTGCCAAACACCAGCGTGCTGTCGACCGCGTTGCCCAGCTTTGTGGGCGTGTTGCGGGCATACAGCACGGCAGCGGCGATGTAGATCAGCACGAAGCCAATCAAAAACGGCTGGGCGCTGGCGTATTGCTCGGGCAGAAATTTCAACGCGCCCCAGGCCCCAGCCACCACAAACGTGGCCACAAAGCCCAGCACATTCAGCACGCGCCACGAGCGCCGGTAAGCAATGAACAAAATGGCCAGGTTCAGCACCGTGTAGTAGCTGAACAAGGCCACATGGCTGCCCTGCCCGGTGGAGAGCAAAACGGGCACGGCAAAGCCACCGGCAAACGCCGCCACCGCCAGCGCCCGCGAGTTTTGCAGCAGGGCCAGCGCGCAGCTGAGGCCGCACACCAAGGTCATCAACACAAACGCCGGCAAAGCGGGCACCAGCCCATACAAGCGGAAAGCTGCAAACACCGTGAGATAAAGCACCGCCACACCGCCGCCTTGTAGGGCCAGCGCAAAGCCGGGTTTGGCGTCGCGTTTGCGAAACCCCACAACCAGCAGCGCAATGCCCGCCGCGCCAATAGCCGCCAGCCGAAACTCCACCGGCAGCAGACCCGACGCCGCTGCGTAACGGGCCAGAAATGTGAGGCCAATGAACAAGACCACCAGGCCTACGCGCACGATGGTGTTGCCGCCCAGAAACCAGTTTTTGGCGGCGGTGAGCGCCTGCTCCAGCGCGTTGGGCGGTGCAGGCACGACGGGCTTGGCCGCTTGCGCGGGTGAAGGCGCTGGGCTTGCTGTTGCGGGTGTTGCGTCAGCGCGTTCCGGGGCTGGCGGCGCAGCAACGGGGGTTTCAACGGGCGACGCGCTGGCAGCTGGTTCAGGCGTGACGGGCACGGCTTGGGCCACCGGTTTCGCAGGCTCCACCGCTGCCCGGCGCGTGATGGCGGCCGATGCCTTGCTGACTTCCCTGCGCACCATCCAGCGCAGCGACAGACCCGCAAACAAGCCCAGCACAGCGCCCAGGTACATCTGCCAGTCGCCGTAACCTGGCCACAAGGCACCTGCGACAGCGCCCCAAAAAATTCCCCATATCACCATGGTGTACCCACATTCTTGTTTAGTTGTTTTGTCCTGCCCTGAAGCAGTTTAGGAGAAACGATGCTGCTCACGAAGCGGTATCGAGTTCGGTATCGTTTGGCAATACCTTTGGCGGCATTTCGTTCTTTTCGAGTTACACTAATTTGCTATCAAATCAGAAGCTGCTTGAGCAGTATTTACCTGGGCTGGTGGCTTGTTTGACCCATATCGGTGCAATGATTGACCAGCAGTTGCCGCACAGGTGCTGGCAAGCCCAGCGTGGGCCACTGGGCCGCAGCGATCCATTGGCCTTCGGTTTGCGGACTTTGGCGTGGCGTCAGTGCCAGACTAACGGCATGCAAATGCAAATCCTTGTGGGTCAGCACATGAACGAACGGTGGCAAGTGTTGGGCTCGTGTCTGCAGGGCCGGGGTCAGCGCATCGTCCATCGCCATGGCGCTTTCAAACACCGGCAAGCAATACAAGCCCGCCCAAATACCGCTGTCGGGCCGCCGCTGTAGCCACACATCGCCATTGGCCCGATAGGCTAGTAGCAGCCACAGCGACTGCGCGCTGCGCTTGAGTTTGCGGGTTTTGACGGGGTAGTTTTCAGTGTTCCCCTGCGCATGGGCCAGGCAGTGGCGCACCACCGGGCACGCACTGCACAAGGGTTTGCGCGCCAGACACACGGTGGCACCTAAATCCATCATGCCCTGGGTGTAGCGCCGCATATCTTTCTCGGCGGGGGGCAGCACGGTTTCGGCCAGCGCCCACAGTTTTCGCTGCTGACTGGCGTCGGCCAGATCGCCAGCGAACGCCAGCGTGCGGGCCAGCACGCGCTTAACGTTGCCGTCCAGAATCGCCACCCGCTCGCCGTAGCACAGCGAGGCAATGGCAGAGGCAGTGGACCGGCCAATGCCCGGCAGGGCTTGCAGTGCCTGCGCGCTGTGGGGAAACTGTCCGCCCGCAGCGGCCACGGCCTGGGCGCAGCGGTGCAGGTTGCGCGCGCGGCTGTAGTAGCCCAGGCCGCTCCACAGGCCCAGCACATCGTCCAGCGGCGCGGCGGCCAGCGCGGTCACATCGGGAAAGCGGGCCAGGAAACGGCTGTAGTAGTCCAGCACCGTGGCCACCTGGGTTTGCTGCAACATGACCTCGGACAGCCACACGCGGTAAGGGTCTTGCGTGTTTTGCCAGGGCAGATGGTTGCGACCATGCGTGCGCTGCCAGCGGACGACGGCAGTGGCAAACGATGCGTTCAGAGGCAAGATTTCAAGCAAAAACAGCCAGACGCCCAGGTCAAATGCGCTCGAGCAGCTATAAAATCGATAGCGATCTCAGTTCGCGCTCAGGGCTGCCGGGCGCGACACGCGCGAAGCAAAGTCTTGTTTGACTGTGGGGATATTGATCAGGTGCGAGGTCAACTCCAGCAGCTTGGTGTCCAGCTGATCCAGCGACTGCTCCTGCAGCTGAATCTCGTTCAGGCGGTCGTCCAGGCCTGACGCGGCCTCCTGTATGCGCTCAATGGCCTCAATGCGGCGGCCAAAATTGCGGCGGCGCTCGCGCAGTTGCGCATCCAGCTGTGACGCGGCTGATTTGTTCCACAGCTCCACTTCGCCCAGGGCCGATTCGTACACCACGCGCAGCCGCGTGGCCAGCGCCCGCACCAGGCGGTCGGCAAACTCGGGTTGGGCCAGGCGCAGCACATTGCTCACGCCCAAATACTGGTTGTGGCTGCGCTCCACCAGATCCAAGTCGGCCTGAAAGCGCGCCAGATCGGGCTCGCGTGGGGCTTGCAGCGAAAAGCCGTATTCGGCGTTGAGCTGGCGAAACGTGGCGTTCAACATGGTGTGAATGTCGCCACTGCTGGATTGGGCCTTGGCCAGGCCCGCACGCAGCCGCTCAAAGGTCTGGGTGTAGGCTTTTCGCACGCCCAGCTTGATGCCGGGCTGGCGCAGGGCCTTGGTCAGCTGCATCATTTCGGCCTTCAGCGTGCTATTGCCCAACAGCGCAAACACCTCGCGCAGCAGCTTCAAATGCACCGAGCGCACCGCATGAATCTTTCCACCGCTGGCATCAAACTCGCCTTGCTCCTGCTCGATGCGCCCGCGCATGACTTTGATGACCGAGATGTTTTTGCCACGCAGGCCCGTCAGTTCCTGTGCCTGCTCGGCCAGGTCACGGCGGCGGATGTTGATCACCCGCCCGGTTTCCAGGCGCAGGTCGCCAATGTTGTTGTTCACCGCCGAGCGCAGAATTTTCTGGCGCTGTCCCATCACGCCCTGGCCCAGCGCGGTTTCCAGCAAGGGCAGTTGGCTGGCTTCCAGCAGGTCGGCGTCGTTGGTGACTTTGGCAACCAGGCCTTTCTGGGCTGACACCGGAATCACCTGCGACTCTGGCAGGCCCAAAATTTCGGCAGAGCTGGCGCGCTGGCGTGCGATCTGCGCGCGCACCTGCTCGGGGGTAGACAGCGCGTCCCACAGGGTGTCGATTTTGTTCAGCACCACCAAGCGCGAATCGGTGTCGTCGCCTTCGCTGATCAGGTGCTCGCGCCAGATCGCCAAGTCTGATTTGGTCACGCCGGTGTCGGCCGCCAGAATGAACACCACCGCATGCGCCTGCGGAATCAGGTTCACCGTCAACTCCGGCTCGGCACCAATGGCGTTCAAACCGGGCGTGTCCAGAATCACCAAGCCCTGCTTGAGCAAGGGGTGGGCAATATTGATCAGCGCGTGCCGCCATTTGGGCACCTCCACCATGCCTTGCGCATCCGTCAGCGGGTTGTCTTCGGGCACCTCGTCGTGCCAGAAACCCAGGGCTTTGGCTTCTTCTTTGGTCACGCGGCGGGTTTCGGCCACTTTTTCAAATGCGCTGGCCAATTGGCTGGAGTTGTTGACGTCCAGGTCAATGCGCGTCCATTTTTCGGGCACCAGGCGCCACTCCATCAGGGCCTGGGGCTGCAAGCGGGTTTCGATAGGCAGCAGGCGCAAGCAGGGTGGCACATCGGCGTCGTAGCCCAGTTCGGTGGGGCACATGGTGGTGCGCCCGGCGCTGGCCGGCATGATGCGCCGCTTGTAGCTGGCAAAGAAAATCGCGTTGATCAACTCCGACTTGCCGCGCGAAAACTCGGCCACAAACGCCACCATCACCTTGTCGGCGCGCACCTGGCTTTCCAGCCTGCGCAGGCGCTCTTCCACGGCCGAATCAATGAGGTCGTGGTCTTTCATCCACTCGGACAACAGCTTCAGGCGTAGCGCAAACTCACGCCGCCATGCGCCATGCTGATCAAATTGCTCATTGAATGAAGTTGCCACGAAGTCCCCAGTTATTCGGGTGAGATGTACGCAATGAATATAGCACCGCAGTGTTGAAATGCATGCACTTCCAAGGTGTTGCGCTTAAGGAACCTCTGATTCACCGCCTGCGGTCTGCGATAGCAGGCCGCAGGGGCTTGCGCAGACGTCTAGCCCGCATATTTCACCGTGAGCGTCTTTTTGCGAGCTTTTCTCCTGTGAGGCGGATCGCTTTTGCTCAAATCCAATTTGTACGCAGCAAAAAGACTCGACACCTACGGCATCGTTTTGGCGGGCGCAGGGACGCACGACCCTCGTCGCCAATGGCTCGGCCATTGGACTCCTCCTCTCGCACGCCCCTGCATCCCGCGAAAACGCGCCGTGGGTGCCGCCACAGTGAAATATGCGGGCTAGTAGCTCATTTGACTTGCGCGGCCCGGGCGCGCTGGGTGTAGTCCTGATATGCGGGCAAGGCGACGGCGGCCAGGATGCCGATCACAAAGATCGCGGGAAACAGCAATCCTAAAATTTTGATGCCCAGTGTGTTGGGTGGAGGCGGCGCGCCAAAGCGGTTTTTGCCTTGGCTGCCGGATTTGAACACCCAGATCAAACCCACAAATGGAATCAGCGCCAGCAGCGACATCCAGCCCGACCAGTCCATGTCGTGGCTGCGCTGCACGGTGATCATGGCCACAAAAATCAGCATGGGAATCACCGTCAACGCGGTGGCAATGGGTGCCGCCGCTTCGCCCATTCGCATGGCGGCCAGCACAAAACCCAGCAGGGCAGACGCCACACCGATCAAGAAATATCCCGCCGTGGTGTAGGCCAGGTAGCGCAGACGCCCGATGCGCCCTCGCCAGGAAAATGCCGACACAGCCTGAAAGCCGACATCGTCGTCGTAGTTCACATCGGCCACGGCCGCGCGAGGGGGTGCATAGGGATTGGTTGCCATCGAAGCGCTCCTTTCGGGGTTAAAAACTACAAAATTACAAAAGCCCAGCCCGCTTGACCGCGTGGTAGCGGTTGACCAGGGCCACGGCCAGCTGATCAGGCTCCACATCGATCGACAGGGCATCGCCGCCCAGCACGCGGGCAAATGCATCCTGGCGGGATTGGGAAAACAGGTGCGCGGCGGCCACGGTCACGGCGTCGCGCCCCTGGTGCAGGGGCATCTGGGTCATCTGCCGCAACACCCGCTCGCGCAGACTGGCCACCAGCACCAGGTGTTTTTGGCGCAGCAGCCGCAGCGCCGGGCGCAACTCGGCGGCGTCTTCGTCGCGGAAGTTGGTGATCACAATCACCAGGGCGCGCTTGCGGTGCACGCCCAGCAGGTCTTGTGCGGCCTGCAAATAGTCTGAATGCGTGGTGCTGGGCTGAAGGTCGTGCAGCCGGTTCATCAGGCCGTTCAGCGCGGCATGGCCCTTGCGCGGTGCAAACTGGCGCGCCTGACCCGGCGGGTTGCCAAAGGTCATCGCGCCCACTTCGTCACCTTCGCGCAAGGCCACATAGGCCAGCAGCATCAGCGCATTGAGCGCATGGTCAAAGTGGCTGCCGCCGCTGCCTTCTGCGGTGTATTCATCGGCCCGCAAACGGCGCCCGCAGTCCAGCAGGAAAAACACGCACTGGTCGCGCTCGTCCTGAAACTCCCGCACCACCGGTTTGCCCCGCCGGGTGGTCGCTTTCCAGTCGATGTGGCGCACAGACTGCCCGCGCTGGTATTCGGTCAGCTGGCGAAAATCAGTGCCCAGGCCGCGCTGCGCATAGGTTTTGATGCCAATTTGCGCCAGGCGGCGGTCCCCTGCCAGCCAGGCATAGCCCGCCACGGCGGCGAAGTTGGGGTAGATGTGCAGGGTCTGCGCCAGCCCCTGGGCTTCATGCACCTCCAGGCTGCCGCCCTGCGCGCGCCAGCGCAGCTGCGTCACGCCCAGGCGCGCCAGACCCCGGCGCACCGGCGTGACCGTGTAGCGGATCACCACCTGGCCTTGTGCGGGCACGGTCACCGACTGGGGCAGGCCCTCGAAGGCAAACATCTCGTCCACCTCGTCAAATACCGTCAGGTACCAGGCGTGGGCACTGTTGTTCACCAGGGTCAGCGACAGCACCTTGGGCACGCCCAGCGCAAAGGCCTGGGGCAACACCCGCTGAATCACTACCGGCGTTTGCCGCCACTGGCGCAGGCTGCGCCACAGATCAACCAGCACCCACAAGGCTGCCACCAGCAGCACACCGCCCACCACCAGGGCTACTTGCTCCACTGGTTGGCCCAGCAGCAGGGCCAACACGCTGGCAAGTGCCAGGCCGAACAGCCCCCAGACGCAGCGCCTGCTGGGCAAGACACGCCTTTTTATTGGCAGTGCTGGGCTCACAGACGCGGTGCCTGCACGCTGTCCAGCGCGCTTCGCAGCAGGCCATCCACATCGCGGCCTTCCAGTTGCGCATCGGCTGCCAGTGCCACGCGGTGACGCAAGGCGGGTAGGGCCTGGTGCTTGATGTCGTCGGGCGTGATGAAGTCGCGCGCCTGCAGCAGCGCTGTGGCACGCGCGGCGCGCACCAGCGCAATCGCGCCACGCGGGCCCGCGCCGCACGACAGACCTGGCCAGTCGCGGGTGGTGCGGGTGATGCGCACCGCGTAGTCCAGCACCCGCTCGTCGGCGCGCACATGGGCGGCCATGCGCTGCAGGCTCAGCACAGCCCGCTCGTCCAGCCGCGCCACCACGTTGGCCAGCGGCAGGTCGTCACCCGCCTGCTCTTGCGTGGTGCGCGCCAGGATGGCGGTTTCTTCGGCCTGCGTGGGGTAGTCAATGTTGATCTTCAGCAGAAACCGGTCCAGCTGCGCCTCGGGCAAGGGGTAGGTGCCTTCAATGTCGATGGGGTTTTGCGTGGCGATCACCATGAAGGGGCGGGGCAGCGCCAGGGTCTGGCCTTCCAGCGTGACCTGGTATTCCTGCATCACTTCCAGCAGCGCGCTTTGTGTCTTGGCCGGTGCGCGGTTGATCTCGTCGGCCAGCAGCAGGTTGGTAAACACCGGGCCGCGCTGGATGCGCAGCGTGCCCATGCCGGTGCCAGTCGAAGCATCCAGCACCGAATGCCCGGTGATGTCGGACGGCATCAAATCCGGCGTGAACTGCACCCGGGCGTAAGCCAATGTCATGGCCTTGGCCAGTGCGCGCGCCAGCAGGGTCTTGCCAAGGCCCGGCACACCTTCTATCAACACATGGCCCGAGGCCACCAGCGCCACCAGGGTCTGGTCCACCGCCTCGCGCTGGCCCACCACGGCTTTGCCAATTTCGTCGCGCAGGGCATTCAACACCTCGGCGGCGCGGGTCAGGTCTTCAGGTTTGATTTGCATGGGGGTTCCGGTTAGGCGTTGATAAATTTCAATGGCGGCCACGCTCGGCGAGCCGCCTGCGTGCGGTTTCGAGCAGTTGGAGGTGGGGCAGCAGCGAATGCGCTTTGAAGGCCTGGCTGGCGTCCATCGCCGTGGCCAGATCGCTGGGGTTCAAGCCGGTGGCGGCGGCCAGTGCTTTCGCACGCTCAGCGACGGTCAGGCTGGTGTATTGACGCACCGAGCGCAAGCCGGCGTCATTGACCGCACGCAGCTGGGCCCGGTACAGCGCCGCAGGCCCATGCAGCTGCAAAAACTGCCCGGTTCCACGGACCTGTTCGGCCATGGAGCGGCGCTCTGTGCTGTAGGCATTGCGCAGCGCACCCAAACGCATGCCACCGCGCCACAAGGCAAAGCCCAGCGCGAGCAAGCCCAGTAGCAGCGCCACCCAGGCTTTGTGCCAAAGCCAGGTGTGCAGGGCTTCGCGGGATTCTTCGGCCACAAACCACACATCGGCACCTGCGCGCAGTTGCAGCGCCCATGCGACCGCCAAGGCATTGTCATGGCGCAACAACAGCGGGTTGCTGAGCAGCCCCCAAGCGCCGATCACCGTCACACTGCCTTGGCCCCAAGCCATGCGCATCAGCTCGGGCCCGCGCGTGCCCTCCAAGGCCCACGAGGGCGTGCCATCACCCTGCAAAGCTGTTGGGTGTTCCCATCCACACACGCGCAGAGGATCCAAGTCGCTGTCGGGTACAGCGGTGGCCTGAATCAGGCTTCGGCAATCGCTGTCTTTTTCTGTCCGGTCGCGTCGATCGGGCTTGGACGATGCCTTCTCGTCGCGGGCCTCTCGCTGCGTGACGGGCAGCCAGTCGCTCAGGTTTTCGTCGTCCATCAACCAGGCCGGCACCACCAAATGCCCGCCTTGTTGCACCCAGTCTTGCAGGCGTTCGGATTTGTCGTTAAACACATCCCAATGGTGCGAGGCCAGCACCAGTGTGGCGGTGCTGGCAGGCAGTGTCTGCAGCCCCTGGGCTTTGAACACTTGTGCGCCCAGAGCCCGCGCCAGCGCTTGGGTGGCGTACAGCGGGTTTTGCGCGGCCTCCCCACGGGGTCGCACCGGCACCTCCACCTCCACCCACTCGGTGGCCGAGGCCAGCCAAAGACCGAGCGCCACCAACAGCAACGCCACCACACCGGCCAGTAGCCTGCCGCGCGTCATGGCGCCAAACTTTCCGGCGTGGCACCCACACGCAAGTGCAGGTCAAAGTCGCGGCACAGCGCCAGCACCTGATCGGACGCTGGCAGGCGGGCACCGTACACCGCTGTTTGCCAGGTGCCCACCAGCTGCGCCACAAACGCTGCTGGCGCGCCGGTCAAGCGGCTGCGTGCCAGCGACACGCACTCGTCCTCGGTGCTGGCTGCGCGTATGGGCACGGCATGCACATGCACCAGCCGTGACAAAAGACCCCGGTAGAGCAGCGACAGCGCCGCCACCTGCCGACCCTGTTGCCAAAGTGCCGCAGCTGCAGCGCCAATCGCCTCGGGCAGGCTTTCGGGGCGAATATCCAGGCTTTGCACATGGCTGGGCAGGCGTGCCAACCGGGGCGTGGCAGACGCGCCGCGCACCTGAATCCAGCGCCGTATGCCCACCAGCAACAGCGCCACGAGCACCGCGCCCAGGCCCCACATGAGCAGGCGTGCGCTTTCTGCAAGCCATTGAATCAAATCGACCAGCCAGGGCGTGCTCTCCCTTTTGGGTTGAGGTTTTTCTTCTGTTGAGCTCTTGAATTTCAGCGTTTTTTCAGGCCGCGTGGTTTCCAGGTTGGGGTCATTTTTCAGCTGGGCCACCGCGGACGCCACGTGCGCCCGGGTCGGTGCCACACCGCTGGGCTGCCCCACCGCCACCGTGCATGCGACAAGGGCTATCACCCCGACGGCGAGCCACTTACGCAAACGCACGGCGAAACTCCTGTTCGATGTCCCAGGCCTCCAGCTCGACCCGGCGGTTCAGGTACATCGCAAACCCAGCCGCCACATAAAACGGCTCCAGCACCAGCACCGCTGTGGCGTAAATCGCGGCAAACACCAGGCTGGCTTCCAGCGATTCGGTGCTGTTCATCAGCCAGGCAAACAGCTGTCCACGCGAGTCTTCCGGCGCAAACCACACCGCAACAGCCACCAGACCCATGGTGAGCACCATCTCGACGTTGGCAAACACAAACTGCATGCCGGTGGCGCTGCCGCGTTTGCCGCGCAGCAGTTGCGTGCGCCGCTTGCGGCGTGCCGCGCCCCGCTGACCTTCCAACTGGTAAGCGGCCTGCGTATATGCGCGCCAGGGTGACAGGCGGCGCACAGTCCAGGTGCTGAAGGCCTGGTGCAGCCACACTGCCGACCGGTTGGCCCACAAATCGCCCCACCGCGTCGATTGGCCAAACACGGCCCGCGACAGCACAAACAGCAGGCTGCGGTCCAGCCAGGGTTTGCTCCAGAAGATCACCAGCGAGGCCAGCCATGGCGTGATGTGTGCCGCCGCCAGGGCTACCAGCGCCAGGCCTACCAGCACGGGCGTGTAGGTCAACCAGATGGACCGCGCGTGGCGCTGCACCAGTAGCACCCCCAGATCGGCCGCCTCCACCATGGCACGCGGCCGCAGCGCGATGGCCAGTCCATCAACTTGCATGCGCCGCCTTCTTGGGGGTGGCCGGCCTGCCCTGAAAAGCCAGATACGCCAACACCAGGCACCAGCAGGCCGCGCCCACCCCATATTTCACCTGCGGCGAAACCCAGCGCGCCGACGACCAGAACGCCTCCACGCCAGCCGCCACCAGCAGCATGGCGGCAAAGCCATACACCAGCACCACCGCGTCACTGGCGGCCTTCTTCAAGGCTTGCAGCCGGGTGAGCTCGCCGGGGGCCAGCAGCGCATGGCCCAGGCGCAAACCAGCGGCACTTGCCAGCACGATGGCGGTCAATTCAAAAGCCGAGTGCGTGACCACAAACGACAAAAAATTTTCGCCCCGGCCACTGACCACCAGGTAGGCCCCCACCGCGCCAATCGACAGCCCGTTGAACACCAAAAAGAATGCCGTGCCCAGCCCCGCAAAAATACCGGCACCAAAGCACTGAAAGCCGATGCCGATGTTGTTCATGATGTAGTAGCCAAACATCTGCCAGTCGGTATCGGCCTTGCGCGTGCGGCCCAGCGCTTCGGATGCATCGCCGTACATGCTGTCGAAATCCCGCACCTTGTCGGCCGACAGCAGGTGCAGGATGAATCCGGGGTCGTTCCAGGTTGCCATTGCAGCGGCCAGCAAGGGCCCCACAAACAACAGCGTGGCCACCAGCACATACCAGCGGTGCGCCCGCACCGCAGCCGGAAAGTCCAGCAACAGCAACTGGCGCAAACGGCCCAGGCCAAAGTCGTGCTGGCGGTAAATCAGGCGGTGGGCGCGTTGGGTGAGCGACTCCAGGCGTTGCGTCAGGTGAATCGGATAGGCACGCGCCTGGGCCAAAGCCAAGTGCTCGCAGCAGCCCCGGTACAGCGCCGCCAGCCGGGCGGCATCAAATTTTTTGCCGCCCTCGGCCAGGTCTAACGCGGCCTCCAGTGCCTGCCAGTGGGCCGAGTTGTCGGCCTCGAATGTCAAAGGTGTCATGGCGTTTTTCCGGCGCGTCGTCCCAAAATCCACTGCGCAACGCCCAGCAGACGCTCTGTGGCCAGCCCATGCTGCCCGCTGCTGGCGGGCTTGTCGCTGCACACCGATTGCGCCAGACGCGCCAACTCTTCAAAGCGCGGCTGCGTCAAGCGGCTGGCGCGCCCAGCCCACGAAACAATCGCCACCTGCTCACTGGGCGACAGGGCGCGTGATGGTGCCATCGGGGCCGCGTCGGGCAATTGCCCATGCAGGGCAACGGTGTCGCTGTAAACCACCAGGGTGCCTGCGGCCATGTCGCCCAGGCGCTTGAAGTCCGGGCGCATCAGCATGGCCGCTGTGCCAAAAGCATATAGGCCGGGCAAAAAGTCAGCGGCCCGCAACAGGTTGCGCACCACCGAGGCGGCGGGCGTCACGGGCAGGCCGGTATCCATCACCACCCGCAGCCGCAACATGGTTTTACCCGGCGTGGCACCGGCGCGCGTCAACTCAAACACCACCGGGTACAGCCATTCCAGCGCGAAATAGGTGATCAGCAGAAAAGCTGCGCCCAAACCGCCCAGAAACGATGAGCCGATCAAGGCCACAAAAAACAAGCCCAGGCGGATTGCCAGGTCAACCAGATACGCCAGGCAGCGCGCTACCAAGCCAGCTGGTCGCAATGACAAGGCAATGCCTTCAGGCGTCTCGGCGGCGTACAGCGTGTCCAGTGCCATGGTGACAGCTACCGGGCCTTCAGCACCACGGTATCGGCCATCACATCGTGCAGGCAGCGCCGTGACTTGCGAAAGATGAGCAGGCAATCGATCAGTCCGTAGATCTGCCCCAGCGCCGGGATGATGTTGATGACGCTACCCACGCCGTAGCGCACCACCATGCGCCCGGGCGACGCAGGCGAGCCGTCGGGCCGACTGATGCGGATTTTGAGCAGCAGCTTGCCGATGGTTTGGCCTCGGGTCACCAACAAGTAGCCGTTGAGTACAACAAACAGAACCAAACCACCCAAGGCATTGCCAAATTGCGGCACAAACCAGAACCCATCGGTCGGCTGCTCAAACGCATTCCAGGGTGTCAGCCGCGAGGCAATTCCCAGTAACACCAGAGACAACACCACATCAATGACGCCAGCACCCAGGCGACTCATGCGGCTGGCCAAAGTCAATGCATCTTCGGGTGGTTGAACGTCCTCCACATAGGCCTGGGGTGGCGCAAAACGGTCGTCATTCACGGGCGTCCTCCTCTTTTGGTGGGACGGATTCTATTGCTGTGTTTCAGCTGATCTGCACCACCCGCCCTGCCACAATCCCGGCATGACTTTCCCCACTCTGCAAAACGACAGCTTTCTGCGCGCCTGCCACGGCCTGGCCACCGACTACACCCCTATCTGGCTGATGCGCCAGGCCGGCCGCTACCTGCCCGAGTACCGCGCCACGCGCGCACAGGCGGGCAGCTTCATGGGGCTGGCCACCAATGTGAACTTTGCCACCGAGGTGACCCTGCAGCCGCTGGCCCGCTACCCGCTGGATGCGGCCATTTTGTTTTCCGACATCCTCACCGTGCCCGACGCCATGGGCCTGGGTCTGAATTTTGTGAACGGCGAAGGCCCGCGCTTTGAGCGCCCGGTGCGCGACGAGGCATCTGTGCGGGCATTGCAGGTGCCCGATATGAACCAGCTGAAGTACGTGTTTGATGCTGTCACCTCGATCCGCCATGCGCTGCAAGGCCGGGTGCCGCTGATCGGCTTTTCAGGCAGCCCCTGGACCCTGGCCTGCTACATGGTGGAAGGTGCCGGTTCTGACGATTACCGCCTGGTCAAAACCATGCTGTACAGCCGCCCCGATCTGATGCACCACCTGCTGGCCATCAACGCCGATGCGGTGGCTGCTTACCTGAATGCGCAGATTGACGCCGGTGCTCAGGCTGTGATGATTTTTGACAGCTGGGGCGGCGTGCTGGCCGATGCGGCGTTTCATACCTTTAGCCTGGCCTACACCGCACGCGTGCTGTCGCAGCTCAAGCGCTCACACGGCGGTGTGGACATTCCCCGGCTGGTTTTTACCAAAGGCGGCGGCCAGTGGCTGGCGCAAATGGCGCAGCTCGATTGCGAGGTGCTGGGGGTGGACTGGACGGTGAATCTGGGTGCTGCTCGCACCCTGGTGGGTGCCAGCAAAACCCTGCAAGGCAACCTGGACCCCAACGTGCTGTTTGCGCAACCTCCGCAGATTGCCGCCGAGGCGGTGGCCGTGCTGGACAGTTTTGGCAAGCCACACAGTGGCCCTGGCCGCGGCCCCAGCCTGATCTTCAACCTGGGCCACGGCATCAGCCAGCACACACCACCCGATCATGTCAGCGCGCTGGTGGAGGCGGCGCACAGGCATTCGCGCGCCCTGCGCGCATAGCGCCCAAACGGGCACACGCTGTTGCCATGGTTTGTCATGGGTGTTTTCCCCTAGGCCAGATTCAGGCCTGCTGACCTTTTCCTGGCTTGACTTATGCACAAATAGTCGGCAGCGGCGCAAAAATTAATTTGCCCCGGTGCCTGCCCTGCTATGAATCCGGTAGTGCTTCTAAGTTGTTGATTCATATAGGTTAATAAAACTGCCCTTTTTGAGGGCAATGTGTCGAAAGCCTTGATTTTGAAGGCCTTGCGCGTGGCGCTGACAAGTTATAAACAAAGTTATCAACAGAAAACTTGAATGATTGATAAAGTCTTTGCAAATCAAGCACTTGAGCGGTACTTCTACAGTTTTTCTTAAAAGTATTGTCTAAGTTCTACTTTTATGTCTTTTCAACTTGCTGTTGTGGTTGCTACGCCTGCGCACAGCGGCCTCGGCTTTGCGCTCAGCTACCAAAGTGAGCTTGCACTTACGCCAGGAACCTTGCTGCGCGTGCCCTTGGGTTCGCGCGAGGTTTTGGGTGTGGTCTGGGAGCCCGCCGAGCAGGCGCAGGCACGGGCTGACAAAGACATTCGCCCGATCACCGGCGTGTTGGGCGACGTGCCGCCACTTTCCGTGCATTGGTTGCGTCTGGTCACCTTCGCTGCCAACTATTACCAGCGCAGCCTGGGCGAGGTGGCGCTGGCCGCATTGCCCCCCCAGTTGCGCGAGCTGAATGTGGCGCAAGTTGCCAAAAGGCTCAAACGGTCGTCAAAATCGACAAAAGAAGATTTAAAAACCACCATCAAGTCGCAAATCCAGACGTCAATGGCGCCGATATTGACGCCTGAGCAAAGCCTGGCGCTGGCAGACATACAGGCGCAGTCAGGCCCGTTTTTGCTGTTTGGCACCACAGGCAGCGGCAAAACCGAGGTGTACCTGCAAGCCGTGCAGGCTGCCCTGCAACGTGACCCGCAGGCCCAGGCGCTGGTGCTGGTGCCCGAGATCAATCTCACCCCCCAGCTGCAAGCGCGTTTTGAGGCGCGTTTTTCACCGTTGTATGGTGAGCAGGCCGTGGTGCCGCTGCACAGCGGCATGACGCATCCGCAGCGCCTGAAAAGCTGGCTGGCCGCACACCTGGGCACGGCGCGCATTGTGCTGGGCACCCGCATGGCCGTGTTTGCCAGCCTGCCGGGCCTGCGCCTCATCGTGGTCGATGAGGAACACGACCCCAGCTACAAAAGCCAGGAAGGTGCCCGCTATTCCGCGCGCGACCTGGCGGTGTGGCGTGGCAAACAGGAGGGCGTTAAGGTCTTGCTGGGCTCGGCGACGCCCTCGTTGGAAAGCTGGCAAGCCTGCGAGGTGGGCCGCTATTCCCGCCTGACGATGGCCGCGCGGGTGCATGACGCAGCCCTGCCCACGGTGCAACTGGTGGACATGCGTGCCCAGCCAGGCAAAACCTTGCTGGCCCCGGCGCTGGTGGAGGCAATTGCCCAGTGCGTGGCGCGCCACGAGCAGGCCCTGGTTTTCCTGAACCGGCGCGGCTATGCCCCGGTGCTGGCCTGCACGCATTGCGAGTGGAAAAGCAACTGCACGCACTGCAGCGCCTACCGCGTGTTCCACAAATCGGATCGCAGCCTGCGCTGCCACCACTGTGGCGATGCTTCGCCCGTGCCGCGCGCCTGCCCGGTCTGCGGCAACCCCGACATTGCGCCGCTGGGCAAGGGCACCGAGCAACTGGAAGAGCAATTGGTGGCGCTGCTGGCAGGCCTGGTAAGCGCCAATGGTCAACCCATCCGCGTGGCCCGTCTCGACGCTGACAGCACGCGCGCCAAAGGTGCCTTGTCGGCCCGATTGGCCCAGGTACATGCGGGTGAGGTGGATGTGCTGGTGGGCACCCAGATGGTGACCAAAGGCCACGACTTTCGCCGCATCACCCTGGTGGCAGCCATTCAGGCCGATGCGGCGTTGTTCAGCAGCGATTTTCGTGCCCCGGAGCGCCTGTTCAGCCTGCTGGTGCAGGCGGCTGGCCGGGCAGGCCGCGCAGTTGCCATAACGGGCAGCGACACGCCGCCGACCGAGGCCCGCATGCTGGTGCAAACCCAGCATCCCGGCCACCCGCTGTTTGCCGCGCTCAAGCGTTACGACTACCCCGGTTTTGCCGCCCAGCAGTTGCGCGAACGCCTGGCCGCAGGCATGCCCCCGTTTGCCTACCAGGCCTTGCTGCGGGCCGATGCGCGCACGCAAGACGCTGCCCAGGCCTTTTTGCACGCCGCCAGCGCCATTGCCCAGGCGCAGGGCCTGAGCGACGGCATTTCGCTGTACCCACCCGTGCCGCTGACGATCGCCCGCGTGGCCAATGTGGAGCGCGCCCACCTGCTGGTGGAATGCAGCTCGCGCCCCGCGTTGCAACGCTTTTTGACGGCCTGGCAACCATTGCTGCGCGCCACCCGGGAAAAAGGCCTGATCCGCTGGGCGATTGACGTGGATCCGCTGGCGATTTAACCCAGATTTTCCATTAGGCGCACCTTCGGCGCTGTTTGGATTCCAACGGCGCATTTGCGGCCATTTTCGACCCTCTTCGTCGCCCATGGCACAGGCCATGGGCCTCCTCAGTCGGGTCAAAACTGACTCGCAACTGCATCCGTTGTCTATCCAAACCCTAATGGAAATTCTGGGTTTAACCTAGAAACAGCAGTTGGACGCGCCCAAGTGGCCGTCATGGGGTGGGCTAGCAAGGCCGGGAGCAGGCTTGCTTGCGCTGCGCTTGGCTCTGGACGACGCAGGCTCTTGCCTGCTAGCCCGCGTGGCAAATGAGCCACCTTGCGTTTCGGCGAATAGGAAACAACTCATGGTGCGGTGCGGGTTGCCACGCTGGAACCCAGCCTGACTCGATTTTTGGCACCCCGCTCAGCAGCAAATCACAGGCATCTAATCAGCCACTAGCCCATATAAATACTGCTCAAGTAGCTATATTATTTGCAGCAGAAATACACACATCAACCCCGTGATTGCCGCGCATGGGCGTCACTTGATGAAAGCATCCCACCCGGTCTTCAAAATCAGCGCACTCACCACCACAATGAACACGCCGCGCACAAAGCCCGCCCCGTGTTTCAGCGCCAGGTGGGTGCCTGCCAGGCTGCCCACCACATTGGCCACCGCCAGCACCAGCGCGTAGTGCCACCACACATGGCCCTTCCACGCAAACAGGGCCAGGGCTGCCGCGTTGGTGGCGGTGTTCAGCAGCTTGGCGCAGGCGCTGGCGTTTAAAAAATCAAAGCCCAGCCAGCGCACAAACAGGAACACGAAAAAGCTGCCGGTGCCGGGGCCAAAAAAGCCGTCGTAGAAGCCCAATACCGCACCAATGGTGCAGGCCGCGGCGGTTTGCGCATGGCCGTGCAGGCGCGGTGCGTGCTCGCGGCCCATCTCTTTTTTGACCAGCGTGTAGAC
Source organism: Comamonadaceae bacterium (assembly GCA_013297875.1). Classification (GTDB taxonomy): domain Bacteria; phylum Pseudomonadota; class Gammaproteobacteria; order Burkholderiales; family Burkholderiaceae_C; genus JAAFIW01. Next base: position 49,047 of record JAAFIW010000004.1, read on the forward strand.
CAGTACCGCCAGCAACACGAGTGGCAGCAGTTGCCGTAAAAACTGCGACGGCACCACGGTGACCGCCCAGGCTCCCGCCCATGCGCCCAAACCGGCAGCCACCACGGCGGGCAGCATGGCGTGCCAGGGTATTTGCACCTTGCGGCTGTATTGCCAGGCCGCCAGCGCCGTGCCCCATACAGCCCCGGCCTTGTTCGTGCCGAAAAGGGTGGCGGGCTGCGCCGTGGGGAAAACCGCGAACAGCGCGGGCAGCAACACCAGACCGCCGCCGCCCACGATGGCATCAACAAATCCGGCCATCAGCGATGCCAGCGCAATGGCAATCAACTCCATGTAGGCTGAATCAGTGAAATTCGCCGGCAAGCGGCTGACCAGCGGCGGGCCAGGCAAGGCGCAAAGCGCAGACGGGCCCGGTGGCCCGGCGAGCATTCGTAACGCCGCATGGTGCGACGAGGAGCAGACGAGTGACGGTAAATTTCATTGATTCAGCCTACTTTAAGTCTCGCGTGGCGCGCCGCTGTACGCAAGCCACATAAGCCGCGCCATCGGGCGGCCGCCCTGCACGCTGGCTTTCCCACAGCATCTGGCCCAGGCAATCCATCACCGCATGGTGGGCTGCATGCAAGTCGCCCTCGCGCGCGGTGAGCAATTCCACCGCCTGGCGAATGCCGCGTGGCTGGTCGATGGAGCATTGCTCGGTAATCGACAGGTGCATGGACAGATGCAGGAACGGATTGGTTTTGGCCTCATCCACGTCATACATTTTGGCCAGCGCCACCGCCTCGTCAGACAAGTCAGCGTGGTATTCGGGGTGTTCGGCGATCCATTGGTTCGCTATTATTTCAATAGCTGTTTGAGCAGTATTTGCCTGGGCCCCGGCATAAACAGAGCAAAAAAATCGCCTGACATCGGCTTGTGAGGGTTGCATCAGCATGGCTTGAGGCTAGCATGACTGCTTTTGACAACCCAGCCCCACCATGTCAACCCATGCCTTCATCTGCGACGCCATACGCACCCCCTTCGGCCGCTACGGCGGCGCACTGTCGTCCATTCGCACCGACGACCTGGCAGCCATTCCCCTCAAAGCCCTGATGGCGCGCAACCCCGGTGTGGACTGGCAGGCGGTAACCGACGTGATCTTTGGCTGCGCCAACCAGGCCGGTGAAGACAACCGCAACGTGGCCCACATGGCCAGCCTGCTGGCCGGTTTGCCGATTGATGTACCCGGTGCCACCATCAACCGCCTGTGTGGCTCAGGCTTGGATGCTTTAGGCACAGCAGCCCGCACCATTAAAGCCGGAGAAGCTACTTTAATGATAGCGGGCGGCGTTGAAAGTATGAGCCGTGCGCCCTTTGTGATGCCCAAGAGCGACACCGCTTTCGGGCGCAACAACGCGGTGTACGACACCACCATTGGCTGGCGGTTTGTTAACAAGCTGATGAAGGAGATACATGGCGTGGATTCCATGCCCGAGACGGCCGAAAACGTGGCCACTGATTACAAAATCGAACGCGAAGCGCAAGACCGCATGGCGCTGGCCAGCCAGCTCAAGGCGGTGGCGGCGCAAAAGGCGGGCTTCTTTGATGCAGAAATCACGCCCGTCACCATTGCCCAAAAGAAGGGGGATGCGGTCGTGGTCAGCCAAGACGAACACCCCCGCGAAACCAGCCTGCAAGCCCTGGCCAAACTCAAACCCATCGTCAAACCCGACGGCACCGTGACCGCAGGCAATGCCAGCGGTGTGAACGACGGTGCGTGCGCCCTGCTGTTGGCCGACGAAGCCTCCGCTGCGAAACACGGCTTGACCCCGCGCGCCCGCGTGGTCGGCATGGCCACCGCAGGCGTACCCCCGCGCATCATGGGCATAGGCCCCGCGCCCGCCACCCAAAAAGTGCTGGCCTTGACCGGCCTGAGCCTGGCGCAAATGGACGTGATCGAACTCAACGAAGCCTTCGCCGCCCAAGGCCTGGCCGTGCTGCGCCTGCTGGGTTTGCAAGACGACGACCCGCGCGTGAACCCCAACGGCGGCGCGATAGCGCTGGGGCATCCGCTGGGGGCGTCGGGGGCCCGGCTGGCGACCACCGCTGTGAATCAACTGCACAAAACGGGCGGGCGGTATGCGCTGTGCACCATGTGCATCGGGGTGGGGCAGGGGATTGCGGTGGTGTTGGAGCGGGTGTAGGGCCGTTGGATTTTTCGGTCAGTGCTCTGAGCGCATCCCTGAGTGAAGTGGCTGTTGCGGCACACTGCCCGCATATGCAGCCAATAAAGTTGTCTACAGCTTATCAACACTTCGTTTTCGCAAATTCAACAAGAGCAATGCTGGAATTTGGGAAACCATCCCTTCAGTTGTCCCTATATCCCCAGGATAAGTTTGTGGACAAGTCAGTGGATAACTGATTGCGCCCTGAGTTTGGCAGGCGTTAAATACGGCGTGTGATGTTTAAAAGGGTCGATATGTCATCATTTTTCAACTTGTGTGCTGGGGTGTCGCCATGGGTGCGGTAGCTGAGCGAGACAAGGTTCAGGAAACTGTCACGGCGGGAGAGGAAATCTACGCAAGGAAGTTCCAGTCTGACTACGAAAGCCGATTCCCAGGACAGTTTGCCGTGATTGATATCGCCTCGCAGCAGGCCGTTGTGGGTCAGTTTCCAGAGGATGCCGTGCTGCTGGCTCGCCAGTGCTTCGGATCGGCACCCCAACACTTGATTCAGATCTGCTCCCCCGCCGCCGTACAACTCGGGTTTTTTCTTCCTCATGCCGGTGTGGCCTGGGCAATTTAGGGGCAAGAGCCCTGCTATCCGCCTGAACGTATCTGGAACACTTGGCAGTCCGCAAGCGTTCGATGCCGTCGTAGACACCGGTTTTGGCGGTTTCCTTCTGATGTCCGCAGAACATGCGAAGCAGCACGGGTTTACCTCGGGCCCGTCCCACATGGCTACCATGGCGGATGGCTCCCGAATCGCCCTGCCCACCGCATTGGCCAATGTGAGCTTCGCAAACCGTTCACATCAAGGCGTCGTCACACTGGTTCCCAACGAAACAATATGCTTGGTAGGGATTGATTTTCTACGGGCTTTCAAACTAGCATTGATCATGACCCATGAGCAAATCTGGCTGATGGACGAACGGGAATTCGAACGTGTCGCGCTGAACAGTGGCGCGAAATTTGTCAATACAGGGCCAGGGAAGCTCTGAATGAAACGTGGCTCCAACCCTTCACCTGACCGCCCCCACCCTGGCCGACGCAGACGATCTGCTGGCCTTTGAGCTGCAGAACCGCACATTTTTCGAAGCCAGCATCAATGCCAGAACCGAGGGCTACTACAGCGCCGACGGCATGCGAGCGGCGATCACTGACGCGATAGACCATGCACGTGCAGACACGGCGTTTCAGTTCCTGGTGCGGGACGATGCGGGCACGCTGGTGGCCCGGGTCAACCTGTCGCGGGTCAGGCGGGCGCACTTTCATTGCGCGGAAGTCGGCTACCGCGTCGCCCAGACGGCCAGTGGGCGGGGCGTGGCCACGCAGGCGGTGGGCCAGTTGGTGGCACTGGCATTTTCAGATTTGCAATTGCTGCGGCTGGAAGCGACCTGCCGACCGGAAAACGCTGCATCTATCCAGGTGCTGGAGCGCAACGGCTTTGAGCGGTTTGGCGTTGCCAGGCGCAGCTTTCAACTGCACGGCATCTGGTACGACCTGATTTGTTTTGAGCGGCATGCAAATGCCGAATCGCCCCGGTAGGCCTGTTATCAATTTGATAGCTGCTTGAGCAATCAATTCGTGGGCTACTGGCTGGTTTGGCCACTATTTTCGTGCTGGGCAGTCATGGCAACACGATCATGTCACCGTCTGCCACCGGACTTCATCCACCCACCAAAATCGCCAGGCCCGGCTCATCAGCGGCCAGCACGCCCTGCGCCCAGGGGGCCAGGCGGGAGGCGTCGCTGCGCAGCACTTCCTGTTTGACGGCCAGAATTTGTGCGGGGTGCATGGAAAAGCTGCGCAGGCCCAGGCCCAGCAGCAGGCGGGTCAGGCTGGTGTCGCCGGCCATTTCGCCGCAGACGCTGACGCCTTTGCCGCGGCGCTGGCATTCGGCAATGGTGGCGGCCACCAGGCGCAGCACCGCGGGGTGCAGCGGGTCATACAGGTGGGCGACCGATTCGTCGGCCCGGTCAATCGCCAGGGTGTACTGAATCAGGTCGTTGGTGCCAATCGACAGGAAATCGAAGTACTTTAAAAAGATGTTCAGCGTGAGCGCGGCGGCGGGCACTTCGATCATCGCGCCCAGCTTCAAGGGGCCGTAGGGAATGGTGGCATCGTCCAGGTCGACGCGGGCCTGGTCGAGCAGGGCCAGGGTCTGGCGAATTTCGTGGCCGTGGGCCAGCATGGGAATCAGCAGGTTGACTTGCCCGTGCGCCGCCGCACGCAGGATGGCGCGCAGCTGGCTTAAAAACATGGCCGGGTCGGCCAGGCTCCAGCGGATGGCGCGCAGGCCCAGGGCGGGGTTCAGGTGCGACTCATCGCGCGCGGCTGCGCTGCCCTGCTGGTGGTTGTCCAGCGGCTTGTCGGCCCCGATGTCGACCGTGCGGATGGTGACGGGTAGGCCCTGCATGCCATCAATCGCGCCCTTGTAGGCCAGGTATTGCTCTTCCTCGTCGGGCAGGTTGCCCGCGCGGCCCATGAACAAAAATTCGCTGCGAAACAGGCCCACGCCCACAGCACCGGCTTTCAGGGCCACGGCGGCATCGTCGGGCAGCTCGATGTTGGCCAGCAGCTCGACTTTTTGCCCATCCAGCGTGATGGCGGGTGTGTGGCGCAGCCGACTCAAGCGGCCACGTTCCAGCTCGGCCTGGCGTTGCTTGAAGCCGTATTCGGCCAGGATGATGGGCGAGGGATCGACGATGAGCACACCGGCGTCGCCGTCGATGATGACCCAGTCGTCCTGGCGAATCAGCTGACTGGCGCTGCGGGAGCCGACCACGGCTGGAATGTCCATGCTGCGGGCAATGATGGCGGTATGAGAGGTTTTGCCGCCCACATCGGTGGCAAAACCGGCAAACACGCTTTGCTTGAACTGCAGCATGTCGGCGGGCGACAGGTCGTGCGCCACCAGCACCAGAGGCACGTCCAGCGTATCGTCCAGCAGCAGATCTTGTTGGGTTTTTCTTTCCGGGCGCGGCGGGCGGGCCGGTTGCACCACGGCATCGCCGCCTTTCATGTAGCGCAGGATGCGCTCGGCCACCTGCTCCAGATCGGCCTTGCGCTCGCGCAGGTACTCGTCTTCCATCTCGTCAAACTGGCGCGCCACCACCTCTAGTTGCGTGGTCAGCGCCCACTCGGCGTTGTACAGCCGCTCGCTGATCCAGTGCTTGACACCGCCAATCAGCTCCTCGTCCTGCAGCAGCATCAGGTGCACATCGAGCAGCGCAGACAGCTCGTGCGGCGCTTCTTTCGGGCCCATGAGACTGATGCTCTGCTGCAGCCGCGCAATCTCGTCGACCACCTGGTTGCGCCCGGAGCGCACCCGACCAATCTCAGCCTCAACCTGCGATGCATCAATAAAGTAATGCGCCACATCCATTCGGCTGGACGCGACCAGCACGGCACGACCAATGGCAATGCCACGGGCAACGGGGAGGCCGTGCACCGAGAAGGTCATGGTGCGGGTTCCGAAATCGGGGGCAGGACGCAAAGGACGCGAAGGATTCGCGAAGGACGCGAAAGAACAGCCAAAAGTTTTGATGCATTCATCTTTGGATTTCTTTCGCGTCGTTCGCGTAGTTTTCGCGTCCTTCGCGTCCTAGAACCCGTCTTCACTCCCCCTCCCCAAACTTGTCATGAATCAACGCCAACAGCGCATCCATCGCTTCCTGCTCGCGCTCGCCATCAATGTCCAGCACAACCTGGCTGCCGATGCCAGCCGCCAGCATCATCACGCCCATGATGCTTTTGGCGTTGACGCGGCGGTCGTTGCGGCTCATCCAGACTTCGCAGGGGAAGCTGCCGGCCAGCTTGGTCAGCTTGGCCGAGGCGCGGGCGTGCAGGCCCAGCTTATTGCTGATGGTGACGGTCGTTTGGATCATGGGGTCTGAGGGTTTGTTTTTGGGGAGCTGAAACCGCCACTTGCATCACGCCCTGGGTGCCGCCAGCCATGGCGCGGGCCACCAGCGTGTCCAGGCTTTCGCGGCGGTAGGTGATGCAGCGCATCAGCATGGGCAGGTTCACGCCAGCAATCAGCTTGGACTGTGCGCCATCGACCAGTTGTTGCGCCACGTTGCAAGGCGTGGCACCAAACAGGTCGGTCAGCACCAGGGTGCCGCCGCCAGCATGGTTGCCGCGCAGCTGGGCCAGTTGAATCCGGGCACTGGCCAGGCTTTCCTCAGCCGACAAGTTGGGTTGCACGTCTAGCGCCGCAATGGCGCTGGCCAGCTCCGGGTCCACATGCAGGGCGCAATTGCGCAGCGCGCTGGCTAGCGGGGCGTGGGCAATGATGAATAAGCTGTTCATGGTGACGTTTCATTATCCGTTTTAGCCCAGACAAACCAGGCGTACGCTAGCACGCTACAGCATAAAAACACCGCCATCGCGGCGCGAAAACTGTCCACCGTGCTCAATCCCGCCGCACCAAAGCCGTCAATCAACAGGCCAATGCCCCACTGCACCACAAACACACCCGAGAAAATCGCCAGGTTGTAGGCCGACAAGGCGCGCCCGGCCAGCGCCGGCGCAAATGCCAGGGCCACGGCCGGCTGCGACAGGGCAATAAAGCTGCAACACATGCAAAACAGTGCCCACGCCCAGGTAGTTGCTGCTGGACCAGCTATACAAATCATAGCGAGTACGAGCAGACTGGAAGGCACACCCCACAGCATCAGGCGGTTGGCCCCCCAACCCGCGCGCAGCAGCGCAGGCGTGACCAGACCCCAGCCCCAGAAGGTGAACAGCATGCTCAGGTTGATCCAGAACAAGCCTGTGGCCGCTTGCAGCGCGTTGTAGCCCACCACTTTGACCAGCCAGGGCCCGGCCCACAGGGTTTGAATGGCCACCAGGCCGCCGTAATTGAAAAACGCCAGCGGTGCCATGCGGCGAAAGTAGGGGTTGCGCCAGACCTGCGCGTAGCCTGCCCTTGGGGCACCAGCAGCTGCGGGCGGGCTGCGCGACCAGGCTGGCACCTGCCAGGCGATCAGCGCCATGGCCAGCGCAATCAACACCGCCAGCCCCCAGAACAAGGGCCGCCAGCCGACCACCGGCTGCAACCACTGCACCGGCAGGGTTGAAGCCAGCATGCCCAGCGAACCACTCATCAGCATCCACGAGTTGGCGCGCAGCTGGTTGGCCGGGCTGAACCAGCGGCGGTAGCCCGTGAGCGGTGCCATCAGGCAGGCGCACACGCCCACGCCGCACAGCACGCGGGCGGCCAGCAGGCCCCAAAAGCTGCTGGCCATTGCAAACGCGGCGCAGCCCAGCACGGCCACCGACAAAAATCCCAGAATGACTTTTTTCGGCCCGTGTCGATCCAGCCATGTGCCCAGCGGCAACTGCATCGCGGCAAAGCCCAGAAAGTACCCTCCCGCCAGCAGCCCCAGGTCACGCGCCTGCAGCGCAAATTCCGCCGTCAGCGTGGGTGCCAGCGTGGCCGTGATGGCGCGCACCAGGGCCGAGAAAAAATAGGCAAAGGCAAACGCAAAAAACACCAATACGGCGGTGCGCCGGGACAACAGGCTCATTGGAATTTGAACGAGGAAAAGAAGGTGTCAGCCGCTTCGGGGTCAGGTTTGTCGGCGTAGACCACTGCTTGGTACACCCGCTGGCCGCTGGCAAAGTAGGCCGCGCGGCTGTGCACCGTGCGGCCATCGGCCCGCTTGCCCTGGGCCGACACGATGGCGCTACCGTTGATACGCACGCTGCCCGGCGGCGCAAAGGGCTGAACATCCGGGGCGCTGGCCTGGATGTTGGCCAGGGTTGCCGCATTCCATTGCGCCAGCGCGGCGCTGTGCGCACTGGCAGGCAGCGGCACCGACGCAATCGCAAACAGCGCACCCGCAGCCTCGCAGCCCATCATTTGCACCGGCACCGGGCTGCCGCCCAGTGGCACCGTACGACTGCCACGATCGGGTTTGCAGGGCAGCAGCGCACCCAGCTCGCCCGACTCGGTGCGCACATCGCGCCAGTTCAGGCTGGGTGTGCAGGCCGCCAGACTCAAAGCGAGTGCGGTGACGGCAAGGGGGCGTAATGGCATCACAGCATTATCCCGTTTGATGACGGATGACGGCGTGCGTTGCGCGGCCGTGACGCGGCTGCGCCGCATGACTGGGAACCGCCGCCGCTGAGGGGTCATCTGTCATGGCCGCGCAACGCGCGATGTCATTTGTCATTTGCGGGAGCAAACCACCGCAAAATGCGACCCATGAACTCACTCGATGGCATTCGTGTTTTAGACCTGTCGCGCGTACTGGCCGGTCCCTGGTGCACTCAGACCCTGGCAGATTTGGGGGCGGACGTGATCAAAATCGAGCGACCTGAAACGGGCGACGACACCCGTGCCTGGGGCCCGCCGTTTTTACCCACGACAGACAAAGCTGCTGCTCAGGCCGCTTACTACCTGGGTGCCAACCGCAACAAACGCTCGGTGACCTGCGACATCGCACAGCCCGAGGGCCAGGCGCTGATTCGCGCGCTGGTGGCGCATTGCGACGTGTTTGTCGAAAATTTCAAGGTGGGCGACATGGCCCGTTACGGGCTGGATTACGCATCGCTGGCAGCCATCAAGCCCAGCCTGGTCTACTGCAGCATCACCGGCTTCGGCCAGACCGGGCCGTATGCCGACCGCGCAGGCTACGACTACGCAGTGCAAGGCATGGGCGGGCTGATGAGCGTGACCGGCGAGCGCGACGGCACGCTGGATGCAGATGGCAAGCCCCAGCCCGCCGGGCCGCAAAAAGTGGGCGTGGCGGTGGCCGATTTGTTCACCGGCCTGTATGCGACGGTGGGCATTCTGGCGGCTTTGCGGCACGTGGCAGCCACCGGCGTGGGCCAGCAGATCGACATGGCCTTGCTGGACACGCAGGTGGCCATGCTGGCCAATCTGGGTGCCAACTACCTGGTCAGCGGCCAGGTGCCGGGGCGCATGGGCAATGCCCATCAGAACATCGTGCCCTACCAGGTGTTTGAGGTCGCACCGGGCGCTGACGGCACGCCTGAGCACATCATTGTGGCGGTGGGAAACGACAGCCAGTACTATAAATTTTGTAGCTGCTTGAGTAGTAAACACCTGGGCGAGAACCCGAAATACCTTAAAAATGCCGACCGGGTGCGCCACCGCGCCGAGCTGGTGCCGCAAATCGCCGCCATCTTGAAAACCCGCAGCAAAACCCACTGGCTGGCCGCGCTGGAAGCGGCCAAAGTGCCCTGTGGCGCGATTAACAACCTGGCCGAGGTATTTGCCGACCCGCAGGTGGCCGCCCGTGGCATGGTTGACCACTGGGCGCACCCGCACCAGGCCGATCTGCCGCTGGTGGCCAGCCCCTTGCGGCTCAGCGCCACGCCGGTCCGCGGGCCAGGCGAGGGCTTGCCGCCGCCGCTGCTGGGCCAGCACACCGATGCCGTACTGGGCGAGCTGCTTTTGCTGTCAGCCGCAAAATTGGCTCAGTTGAAACACGAAAAAGTGATCTGATCTCACTGAAAATAGCGCCATGGCCTCCAGCAAAAATTTCACCAATACCCGTCCCTTCTCCAAAACCCGTGCAGCCGGCAGCGACGCATCGCCCGCCGGCACCGACCGGCGCGACTACCAGGTGGCCGGGACGATAGGCAGCGAGCTGTCGGTGCCGCTGAACGCCATGCAGACGGTGATGGATGACATCAACCAAAACCAACAGGTCACCAGCGCGCACATCGAAACGCTGTCGGCCGCGCTGGCAACTGCCCGCATCCTGGCGCAGCAAAGCCAGCAGCTGGCGCGCCTGGACGCCGGGCGGCTGCGCCAGTCGCACGAACGTTTGAATCTGAGTGAGTTGCTGGGCCAGGTGCTGGATCTGCGGGAGCCGCTGATGCGCTGGCGCGGCGTGGATCTGTACCGCAGCATCAAGCCGGTTGAAGTGATTGTTGATCCCAGCCTCTTGTCCAGCCTGCTGGAGGTGGCGGTGGACTGGGCGATTGGCCTGGGTCAGCGCATGGTGGTGTCACTGACCATCAAGAATTGGCCCGAGCATGCGGTGCTGATGATCAAAACAGTTGCGGCCGAGCAGCCCGCCGCTGACAGCCAGCACAGCGACAGCCTGTCGCGAGAAGACCGCTTGAGCTGGCACCTGCTATTGCGCATGGGTTTGGCCATGGGTGTGAGCATTGACCGCGTGATGTCAGACCAGGAAGCCGTGGTGATGATCGAGTTTCCACGCACGGTCAAGCACCTGCAAGGCATCACCGCAGTGGAGATGGATGCGGGTGGCGACTCGGCGTTTCACAGCGACTCCAAACCGCTGGCGGGCCATCGGGTGTTGCTGATCACCCAAGACAGCTTTGTGCGCGACAGCGTGCGCTCGGTGTGCAAAAACCTGGGGCTGGTGCAAGACATCGTGGCCAGCATGGAGCTGGCCATGCGGTTTTGCGAAATGGAAGACCCCCACCTGGTGATTTTTGACGAACGTTGCCGCAGCGACGAGCTGGAGTTGCTGCAGCACAACCTCCAAGAGCACAACCCGGATTTTCCGTTCATCGAAATCACCGACAAAGCCAACACGCTGGAAATTGGCGGCTGGATGAGCGGCAGCATGGCCCGCGTCAGCCGCGACAGCCTGCACAACCAGCTGGGCCCGGCATTGGTGCTGGAGCTGGCGAAGGTGGTTTAGTCCGACTCGCTATCGAATAAATAGCTGCCCGAGCGCTATTTAATTGCGCCAAACACCTTTTTCAGTATGGCGCTGCCCGTGCCCACAGGATCCTGGCGAATTTTCTTTTCTTCTTCGCCAATGATCAGGTACAGCCCGTCCAGGCTTTTTCCGGTCACGTATTGCTGAATATTGGCGTCTTCTTTCTTCAGCAAACCCATGCCCGCCGCCTTGCCCGCGATGGAGTTGAATTTTTCGGCCAGGCCCACTTTTTCAGTGGCCTTGGTGACCACGGGCAAAAACTTCTCGCTCAAGGGGCTGCGGGTTTTGTCGGCAAAAAAGCTGGTAACCGAGGTGTCACCACCGGTCAGGATTTTTTTGGCGTCGCCCACGCTCATGCTGTTCACCGCGCTCACCAGCATGTCTTTGGCCAGCGGCACGGCGGTTTCGGCGGCGCGGTTCATCGAGGTAACCAGCTCGTCGATGCGCTTGCCTTGGCCCAGGGTTTTCATGACTTTGGCCGCGTCATCCAGAAAGCCCGGCAGGCCGATACGAACTTTCTCGTTGCCCAGGAATCCATCGGTCTTACCCAGCAGGCCCACAGCGGCCAGCGCACCGCGCTCCAGCGCGGTTTTCACGCCCTTGGACGCATCGCCCACGGACAGATCGTCCAGGCTGAGTGCATGGGCTTTGGCATGAGCGGCCAAAATGATCAAGGCCACCGACTGGCCGATGGCGGAATTAAACTGGCGACGTTTCATTGGAGCACCTCTTGAAAAAGCAGTATGTGTATGGTGCCGCAGCGGCGGCGGTTCTGGTCATTGCGGTGGGCCTGTTCGTCGGCGCAGGCCCGCAGGTCGCGCCGCAATCGACATTTGTGTTGCTGGATGGCTCCAGTCAAACCACGGCGCAGCTTAAAGGCAAGGTCACGCTGGTCAATTTTTGGGCCACCAGCTGCACCAGTTGCGTGGCGGAAATGCCGCAGCTCATTGCCACCCACAACAAATACCGAGCACAAGGTTTTGATACCGTGGCCGTGGCCATGAAATACGACCCGCCCAGCTATGTCGTCAATTTTGCGCAAACCCGCGCGCTGCCCTTCAAGGTGGCCATCGACAACACCGGCGCGGTGGCCCAGGCCTGGGGCGATGTGCAGCTGACGCCCACCACCTTTGTGGTGAACAAGCGCGGCGAAATCGTCAAGCGCTATGTGGGGCAACCCGATTTTGCGCAATTGCATGCTTTGATTGAGCGCTTGCTGGCTGAGGCTTGAGTTTGCACGCTGAATATTGGGCGCTACCTGAAGTTTGGTTCCAGGCACGGCGTTTTCGCGGATCAGCGTGAGCATGAGCGCCAATAGCCTCTTGCTCTGTAGCACAGCAGTGCTACAGTTAAAAACCGCTCCACCAAAAGTATCGCCATGCCTACCACCACCATCCGCCTGTCAGACGATTTGAAAACCCGCGTGGCCCAGGTTGCTGCGTCGGCCAGCACCAGCGCACACAACTTTATTTTGCAAGCCATTGCAGAAAAGACCGAGCAAGCCGAGCAGCAAGCCGCCCTGGAGCAACTGGCACATCAGCGCGACGACAAGTTGACTGCGGATGGTCAAACGATTGCCTGGTCGGACATGCGCCAGTATTTGCGTGATCGTGCCAGCGCCCAACCAGCCAAGCGCCCCAAGCCGCGTCGTGTCAGTCTGCACATCACCCAATCGCCTACGGTTTGAATGACCACGCTGGAATTGGCACCCGAAGTCGCAGATGACTTTGACCGGATTTTTGACCACTTCGCGCAATACGCACCGGATACCGCGGCCATTCGCATAGAGGAAATCATTGAGGGACTGGACTTGCTGGAGCGCCACCCCTTGATTGGCCGCCCCGCCGCAGACGGGTTGCGTGAACTGGTGCTCGGAACACGCAGTCGGGGGTATGTGGCGCTCTACCGGTATGTAGAAAGTCTGGATGTCGTATTCATCCTGGCTATTCGCAACCAACGAGAGGCGGGATATGTGCGTTGACGCGCATGCGGTCAGGCCGCCAACCGCGCCCGATGCCGCGCAATCTGCGCCCGAACCTGCACCGGTGCCGTGCCCCCCAGCGTGCTTCGCGCATTCAGCGAGCCACGCAGGCTCAAGGCCTCAAACACATCCGCTTCAATCGTAGGGTTGAAGCTCTGTAGCACCGCCAGGGGCAACTCTGACAAGTCCACGCCGGTTGCACTGGCCGACTTGACGGCATGCGCCACCACCTCGTGTGCATCGCGAAACGGCAAGCCTTTTTTGACCAGGTAGTCGGCCAAATCGGTGGCGGTGGCGTAGCCTTTGAGGGCGGCACGCTCCATGGCTTCGGGTTTGACGGTGATGCCGCCGACCATTTCCGCAAAAATCCGCAGGGTGTCTTTCAACGTGTCCACCGTGTCAAACAGGGGCTCTTTGTCTTCCTGGTTGTCTTTGTTGTAAGCCAGGGGTTGGGCCTTCATCAAGGTGATCAAACCCATCAGGTGGCCGACCACGCGGCCGGTCTTGCCGCGGGCCAGTTCGGGTACATCGGGGTTTTTCTTTTGCGGCATGATGGAACTTCCCGTGGTGAAGCGATCAGCAATGTGGATGAAACCAAAGCTCTGGCTCATCCAGATGATGAGTTCTTCACTTAACCGGCTGATATGCACCATGCAGACGGCTGCAGCTGCTGCGAATTCGATAGCAAAATCGCGGTCGCTCACGGCGTCCAGGCTGTTCTGGCAGACCTGGGGCTGGCCACTTTCATCGACCATGCCTAAAGCGCGGGCCACCATGTCCCGGTCCAGTGGGTAGCTGGTGCCTGCGAGGGCGGCAGCACCCAGCGGCAGGCAGTTCACGCGTTTGCGCACATCGGCCAGGCGCTGGCCGTCGCGGGCAAACATTTCCACATAGGCCAGCATGTGGTGGCCAAAGCTGACGGGCTGGGCCACTTGCAAATGGGTGAAGCCGGGCAGGATGACTTCGACGTTTTTGTCGGCAATCTGCACCAGGGCTTTTTGCAGCTCGACCAGCAAACCGGCGATCAAATCCATCTCGCCGCGCAGCCACAAGCGCACGTCAGTCGCCACCTGGTCGTTGCGGCTGCGGCCGGTGTGCAGGCGCTTGCCGGCGTCACCGACCAGCTGCGTCAAACGTGCCTCAATGTTCAGGTGCACGTCTTCCAGCGCCAGCTTCCAGTCGAACGCACCGCTTTCAATCTCCTGGGTGATCTGCGCCATGCCGCGCTCGATGCTGGCCAAATCCTGCACGCTGATGATGTTTTGGGCCGACAGCATTCGCGCATGGGCTAGGGAGCCCTGAATGTCGGCCTGCCACAGGCGTTTGTCGAAAAACACGCTGGCGGTGTAGCGCTGCACCAGCTCGCTCATGGGTTCAGAAAACAGGGCTGACCAGGCTTGGGATTTTCTGTCGAGGGGATTGTCGAGTGGGTTGGTGGACATGGCGGGTGTGTTTGTGTAGGGTGGGCCGTGGGGAGTTGCACGCTATCGGTACGCTGCCCAATAATCAAAGCAGGCGATTTTCTACCAATGCACGACTCACAAATTTTCTCCACGTTTCAGGAACTGCCGCGTCCGGCATCAAACCACTTGGTGTTTGATGCCTGCCATGTGGGGGTGGTGCTGCGGGCGGTGTTGTTTGTGGAGGCGGTGGTGGTGGTGGGTGCGATGTTTGGCGTGGGCGGGTTTGAGGCCTGGGTGACGCGCATGGCGTCGGTGACGGGTGGTGCCTTGCCAGCCACACTGCTGTGGTTGATTGTGGCTTGTCTACTTAAAAAGCCCTTGTCGCGCTTGCCCACTTCCGGGCAATACGTCGCGGGCGCGGCATTGGGGGCTCTGGCGGGGCTGTATGGCTGCGGGCTGCTGGCCTTGGTGGGCGTGCTCGAAGCGGCCCCCTGGGTGGCCAGCGGCTGCGCTGGTGCACTACTGTCAGCCGCTTTGGTATCGGCCTTGGTGTGGCGGGCGCGCGGGCGCACACCAGCAGCCACGGCGGCCCGGCTGTCGGAGCTGCAGTCGCGCATTCGCCCGCATTTTTTGTTCAACACGCTCAACAGCGCCATTGCACTGGTGCGGGCTGAGCCCGCCAAGGCCGAAGCGCTGCTGGAAGACCTGAGTGACTTGTTTCGCCATGCGCTGATTGACCAGGGCGAGTCGGTGACGCTGGCCGCAGAGATTGCGCTGGCGCAGCGCTACCTGGCCATTGAGCAGGTTCGTTTTGGCGAGCGCCTGCAGTTGGAGTGGCAGCTGGATCCGGCGGCCAATTCCGCCCGGCTTCCGCCTTTGCTGCTGCAGCCGCTGGTGGAAAACGCGGTCAAACACGGTGTGGAGCCCAGCGCCACAGGTGCGCAGGTCAAGGTCAGCACCCAATTGCGCGGCAGCGTGGTGGTGATCAAGGTGACCAATACCGTGCCAGCCGGACAGGGTGAGCGCGGCAACGGCGTGGCGCTGGCCAATGTGCGCGCGCGCCTGCGCCTGCTGCACGATGTGCAAGGGCAGTTTCAGGCGGGCCTGAAACAAGGTGTGTATCAAGTCAGGATTGAACTGCCGGCCTGAAGCGCCGGGAAAGCACAACATGAGCGACGCAATACTGAAGGTTTTGGTGGTGGACGACGAGGCGCTGGCACGCAGCCGCTTGCGCACCCTGCTGGGCGATTGCACCGAGCCACCGGTGCAATGGTGCGGCGAAGCGGCCAACGCGGTGCAGGCCATGGAGTGGCTGCAGCGCCAGCCTTTTGACGCCGTGCTGCTGGACATTCACATGCCCGGCACCGACGGCTTGGCGCTGGCACGCGCCCTGCGCGCGCTGCCAAACCCACCCGCAGTGGTGTTTGTCACCGCCTACGCAGAGCACGCTGTGAACGCCTTCGAACTGGAAGCGGTGGATTACCTGACCAAGCCGGTTCGCCTGGAGCGCCTGCAGGCAGCACTATCAAAAGTGAAGCGCCTTGTGCAATCTACACGAGGGCTGGAGGCCCAAACGGCTCCAGAAGTGCTGGTGATTCAAGACCGCGGGCGCACCGAGCGGGTACCGTTGCACGAGGTGCTGTACTTCAAGGCCGAGCTGAAATACGTGACGGTGCGAACCGCCCGCCGCAGCTACATCCTGGATGGCTCGCTGGGGGAGCTGGAAGAGCGCTACGCCAGCGGCTTCATGCGCATTCACCGCAACGCGCTGGTGGCCCGCCATGCCGTGCGCGCCCTGCAAAAGCACCACAGCCATGAACCGGGAGAAGAAGGCGAAGGCTGGGCCGTGCGGCTAAACGGAATTGACGATTTGCTGATGGTGTCGCGGCGGCAGCTGGCGGCGGTACGCGAGGCCATTTGCCAGTAAGCGGTTTTGCCATGCTGTTCAGTGAGCAGTTTTTGATAAAAACCGCCTCACACCCAGATAAATATTGCTCAGACAGCTATAAATAATATAGCAAAAGAACTATTTGATACAGACTGAGCGCACCATCTTCAGGTCTGTGAGACCCATCAGCACTTTTTCCATGCCGTCCATCTTCAGGGTGCGCATGCCACCGGCGACGGCAGCGGTGAAAATTTCAGCCACGCGGGCGCGCTCCTGAATCAGTTTTTTCACCGTATCGTCAGCAATCAACAGTTCGTGCAGGCCCACCCGGCCTTTGTAGCCCGTCTTTTTGCATTTTTCGCAGCCGCCGCTGGCGTTGACCCGGTACATCTTCAGGCTGTCGTCTTTGCCATAAGCCTGCGTCCAGTTGTCCAGCAGCAGCTGCTGCTCACCGCCTGGGTCGGCCTTCCAGGCCTCGGTGTGGCGCAGTTCTTCAGCGTATTCCATCATGAAGCTTTTCAGCTCCGCCGAGTTGGGCGTGTATTCCTCTTTGCAATCGCACAGCCGCTTGGCCAGACGCTGGGCCAGGATGCCCAGCAGCGCGTCGGCAAAGTTGAACGGATCCATACCCATATCCAGCAAGCGGGTGATGGACTCGGGCGCTGAATTGGTGTGCAGGGTGGAAAACACCAGGTGACCAGTCAGTGACGCCTCCACACCCATTGACACGGTTTCCTTGTCACGCGACTCGCCCACCATGATGATGTCCGGGTCGGCACGCAAGAAGGCGCGCATCACCAGCGCAAAATCGATACCGGCCTTTTTGTTGATTTGAACCTGACGCAAGCCCTTTTGGGTAATCTCCACCGGGTCTTCCGCCGTCCAGATTTTGGTGTCCGGCGTGTTCAAAAACTTCAAAATCGAATGCAGGGTGGTGGTTTTGCCGGAACCGGTGGGGCCGCAGACATAAAACAAGCCATAGGGCTTGGACACTGTTTTTTCGACCCGCTCGCGGTTGTGCGGAGACAAGCCGAGCTTCTCCAGTGGGATCGGCTCACCAGCGGCCAGGATACGCATCACCACGTCTTCAACGCCACCGGCGGAAGGAATGGTTGCCACGCGCAATTCAATGTCCAATGGGCCGTATTTTTTGAACTTGATTTTCCCGTCTTGCGGTTTGCGACGTTCGGAAATATCCAGGTCACACATGATTTTCAGGCGGGTGACCATGGCCTGGCGAAAATGCGCAGGCACCTCAATGTAGGGGTACAAGGTGCCGTCGATGCGAAAGCGAATGCCAGTTTTGAACTTGCCTGGCATCGGTTCGATATGGATGTCAGACGCTTTCTGGTTGTGCGCATCAATGATGACTTTGTTGACGAACTTCACCAGTTCGTTGTCGGCCGCAGCAGACTCCAGTGAATCGTCCACATGGCCGTCGTCATCGGCGGGGCTCAGATCAGCCAACATCTGGTCAATGGAGCCACTGTCAGCCGTGCCGCCAAAAATCTGGGCCAGCGTTTCTTCAAACTCAGTTTGCGTGGTCACACGATAGGCAAACTTGGTCATGCGCGGGAACACCTGCGGCACGACGCGCGCGCTACGCACCGCCTCCGGATCGACGCACATCACCACCAGGCCCTCTGGCGACTCCTCAAGTGGAATCCAGCTTTGCTGCTCCAGGAAGTCACGCTTGAGGGAACCATGTAACATTTCTGACCGGATTCGCCCGTTGTCGAAAGGCTCATAGCTCACACCGAAAAATTTCGCAAGAGAGGGGCCAATCTGGGCAGGGCGAATATGGTGATCGGCCATGAGGATGTGTTCGACCGATTTGGACTGCTCCCGTGCTTTTTGAACGCAGGCCTGAAGCTCTGCGAGCGTGAGCACACCTTCGGCGATCAGGCCGTCATATTTCGTTGCCTTGCGTCGTTGCTCTTCTTCTGCCTTGCGCATGCGCTGACGGATGGCCGTCGCAAGTGTTTTGCAAAGCTGTGCCGTGCCTTCGACCTCCAGGTCGCCAAACGCTTGGTCACTTTTGTTGTTAATGACCTGGAGCACACCGTGCAGGTTGTCGTTCTCCAAAATGGGCACCACCAGCATCTGCTTGGTTCGATAGCCCGAACGCTTGTCGACTTCTTTCAGAAAGGTCAACGCCGGATGAATGCGCTTGAGTGCTTCATCGTCGTACACATCAGCAATGTTCACGGGCTGCTTGCTGCTGGCCACGTAACCGGCAATGCTTTGGGTGCTGATCGGCAATTTCAGGTCGCGACTGGCGCTCAGGCCAGTCTTGATCTTGGAAACAATCGATCCGCCGTCCTCACTGATGGCATACAGGGTCAGGCGATCCGCATTCAAGAGCTTACAGATATCCTGGCTCGCATCCAGCATGATCTGATCCAGATTCTCTGTCTCGTGGATGCGGGCACTGACGCTTTGCAGTTGCCGGTAAAACAGGGCCTCAAACGACACGCCACGCTTTTCCGGCGGCAGCATTTGTGAGTTGAAAAAGGCGCGCTCGCTATCGGGTGCAGCGGTCTTCAATACAGCACTCATAGCTCAAACTCCTGTCCTGCATGCAACCAACGAATGTCGTGGCTGACATTGGGGCCGAAGGGTTGCGTTTGATCAAACCGCTGTATCTCGGCCATGATCATGTCGGTTTCGGCGGGTTTGGTATGGGTGATGTAAATCGGGAAGCGTTTGTCTTTGTCAATCAAATCCAGCTCGTCTGCCAGTGCATTGGGTGACAAGTGCAGACTGCGGCGAGCCAAGTCTTTTTCCCGGTTGCTGAAAGCCGTTTCAATGACCAGCATGCTGATGTCCATCTGATTGATCCGCCGCCAGAATGCCGGGTTTCGCTCAGTATCACCTGTAAAAACCCAGCAAGCCTGCGCTGTCGAAATGGCATAACCCACAGCAGGCACAGTGTGAACCGCTGGCAACACCTCAATGCCCTTACCACCCAATTGAAGGCGTTCGCCAACCTGCAACTCATGAAAGCTCAGAAACGGTGCTTGCGGCGAGGGAATGCGACTGAAGTCAGGCCAGATAATATTGTTAAAAATGTGCTTTTTAAGCGCTTCAATGGTGCCACCGAGGGCGTGTATTTGTAGCGGTACGCTGCGTCGAGCGGCGACTGCATCAATCATCAAAGGCAGTGCGGCAATGTGATCCAGATGCGAATGGGTCAGCAGCACGTGATCAATTTTTGCCATCTCGTCCATGGTGAGATCACCCACACCGGTTCCGGCATCGACAAGCACGTCCGAGTCCAGCAAGAATGACGTGGTACGGCAATCTTTTGCGATAGCCCCCGAGCAGCCCAGCACACGCACCTTCATCAAATCCCCTTACTTGGTCTCAAAATTGGTTGCGCCATCCCACTCGGGGTCAAAGGGCAACAAACGCATTGAGGCTACACGCTGAGAATAGAGCTCGTAAAGGTATTTTTTCGCGTTCATGCGATGTAGATTCAAAAGTTGCAATTCGCACTGATCCCAGTCTTGGGTGCGATAAGCCTTAAGCATCACATTCCAAACCTTCAATTCATCGTTGCGGGTCTTGTCTATTTTGGCCGCGGGAGCCAACGGATAGAAAATTGCCACCGCCTGGTCTTTTCCCTTCACCCTGACACGATCCAACTCCTGCCAGGCAAAGTCGGGTGCCAGCTTACGGGTTGCATCGCTCACCACAATATCCACACCATAGGTCTTCGAAAGACCTTCTAGACGGGACCCCAGATTGACAGAGTCTCCAATAACGGTATAGCTGCGCCGGATATCTGAACCCATATCTCCTACGCACATGCTTCCGGTATTCAGACCGATACCAACACCAATCTCAGGCAACCCCTTCACACGGTGCTCTTCATTTATCTTACGCACAGCAACCGCCATTTCAAGCGCGGTTTGCACCGCCAGATGCGCGTGATTGGGCGTTTCCACCGGTGCACCCCAAAATGCCATCACACAGTCTCCCATGTACTTGTCGATGGTTCCCCGATTGGCACGAATTTCGTTCGTCAATCTGCTAAACACGCTGTTGAGCAATTCTTGAAGCTTGGTGGGCTCCATTTGCTCAGACATTTTGGTAAACCCACGCATGTCGCAAAACATGACGGTCAACTCTTTGCTTGCAGCCTTCATGCTGTAACTATCCGGATCCTTCACCATTTCATCAACCAACTCTGGCGGAACGTAGGTGCCAAATAGGTGCGCCAATTCACGCTTTGATCTACTTTCGACAAAATAGCCGTAGCTCATATTCAAGGCAAACGCGATCAAGGCCATAGCCAAAAAAGAAGCCAGGGGTAGTACCAGGCCTGCACCCAGATAAAGCCAGAAGTTAAGCCCCACAACAACCGAAACAATGCCGGCACTAGTGGCCACCGCACGAGGGGCTGACAGCAGCGGTAAGGTAAATGCCAATAGCAGGCCCGATAACACCAGAACAACAACCTCAAACCCAAGGGCATAGTCCGGCTTTACAAATACTTTTCCGTCCAGAAGACCAGCAATAACATTGGCATGGGTTTCAACACCTGGATAAGTCTCACCCACCGGGGTTACGCGAAGATCGAGCAAACCGGGAGCGGTGGTGCCGAGCAATACAATTTTGCCCTTTAAACGCGCACCATCAATTCGCTTGGCCAGCACATCTGCAGCAGATACATACTTGAAAGAGCCTCCATTGACGCCCCCAATACCCCTGAATGGCACCAAAGTAGCCACCCTGTCATCTACTGGAACCGCAAGCGTCTGCCGATCTTGTTTGAGCAAAATACTCTCGAGTCCCTGGTATCCACGCGTGACCAAGCGATCTTGAGGAAATCCCGGCTCTACCGACGGCAAACCAATCAGCATTCGGAACATTGCAAGAGACAATGACTCGTAATAGTTGCCTTTATATTCTGCGATCAGTGGAATGGATCGCACCACACCATCACCTTCTGTGATGGAATTGAAGAATCCCGCCATTGGCGCTGCTGCCGCTAACTGGGAGATATTCGATCCATATCCATTCCAGCTGGTGAATTTAATCGGGCGCCCCTGAAGACTATCGCGTTGCATTACTGGTTTGGGAAGCACGCCAGATGCACGACCGTCGCGGTCACTCGTCAAGTAATAGCCCATTACAACCGGCCGATTGACCAGAGATTTGGCAAACAATCCGTCGTAGTCGAGTGCTGTTTGAAGCTGATTTATTCTTTCGGAGAAACCTGCTTGATCTTTCAACTCGTTCTGTGAAAGCTGCTGCAAGCGCTTCAATCCAGAGCTGTCGTCGCCTTCCGCAAAAACAACGTCGAATCCAAGCAATGCGATTTGCTGAACATCGAACAACTCGTTAACCAGATCAGCGAGCTTGTTTCGCCCCCAGGGCCAGCGCCCAAGCTCTGCGAGGCTTTTTTCGTCAATGTCAACGATTACGATCCGCTCATCGAGCGTGCGCGGCATCGTCGCACCCAGACGCGCATCGTAGATGATGTCATCTAGCCGCTGCAATACATCAATGCGCATGGCACCTGTAGCATGCAGGAGTGCAAAAATAAGCGGCACCAGCGTCACCGCAATTCGCGTCCAGTGCTTTGAAATCAACCCCATATACGTGCTTTATAAAGGGTCGGCTGCGCAAACAGACTACTGGAACAAACCGAAAGCTGGTTAGTGCTGAACGAACTGCATTTGCGTGCCCGCCAACTCCAGTAAGTCACCGTTCTTCAGCGCAACTGGCTCAGCCCCTATTGGGGAGCCATTCAACGTCGGCTTGCTTCCACCTTCAACATGTGCCACAACATAGCCATGTTGGCGCTTGGTAATTGCAGCGACAGCAACGCCAGGCTTGCCAATCGTGGTGACCACTTTCACCAACGGCACCTCACGGCCCGCTGCAGCACCTGATAGCACCTTGATAGCTGCGTTGTTGGACTCGCCGGACGACATAGCCGGCGCAGTCGCTTGCGGTGGCGCGGCACTGATAGCCCCGGCTTTCATGACCATGGTTTTATCGAATGTTGCCGCAGCAGCCTCATTCATGTACTTAATTTTGTACTTTCCTATTTCAACCGTATCGTTATTTTGAAGCAGCTGCTTCTTGACGGCTTTCCCGTTTACATAGGTTCCATTGGTGCTGTTTAAATCCTCCATGTACACTTCATTACCCGTCATCTGAAGCACAGCGTGTTCACCACTAACGGCAAGATTGTCAATGACGATATCGTTATAAGGTCGGCGCCCCAGGGTCGTACGATCCTTGGTCAGCTGTACTTCCTTGATGACGACACCGTCGATCGAAACGATCATTTTCGGCATGGTCGGCTCCTGTATCTAAGTTTGTTGTTGAAAATTAATACGAAAGGCTATTTTCCCAGCAATCTGGAAATCAGTCCGCGTTTTTTTGAGCCGCTTTGAGCGTATGCAGCAAAAACAGAGATATTGTCACGCCCCCCGTTCGCGTTAGCCGCATCAATCAGCTGAGCCAGACGTGCATCCAGCGGTGCGTCTGCCTCCAATAATTTGGCGATCCCACCATCTTCGACCATATCTGAAAGACCGTCAGAGCAAAACAGATACACATCACCGACCTCAACGCGGTGCTCATTCACATCAAGCAGTACAGCGTCTTCTACCCCAAGCGCGCGTGTAACTAGATTTTTGTTGCTGGAAGTTGCAGCCTGCTCCGCTGTAATTAAACCTGCATCCATCTGCTCCTGCAGCAGGGAATGATCCTTCGTAATCTGGGTAAATTCGCCAGCACGTAGACGATAGCATCGCGAATCTCCGATGTGCCCAAGCATCAAACGCCCGTCTTGAAAGATGCCAACAACTAAAGTTGTTCCCATGCCGCTATATTGCGGGTTGGAATTCGCTGCATTGAAAATTGCCCGGTTGGCATTGTCAACGCAGATTTCCATCGCCCGGCGCACCTCCTTGGGGTTTGCGTGACGACCTGCCTGAGAAAGCCATCGCCCCAGTTCAGATTTAATGAAGGTTGTTGCCATTCCGCTGGCGATTTCACCGGCGTTGTAACCACCCATGCCATCCGCAAGAATGGCTAGTTGTGTCAGCTCATCAACCGTAACCGAATCTTCATTGTTTTCCCTCGCAAGCCCAGGATCGGTACGGATACAAAACTCATAAATCATAGACGGCTTACTAACTGTTGCGGTTATCTGAGCCACCGGACCCAGCAACCCCAGAGTCACCCCGTCGAATCACGGCAGTTTTTTCGAATGGATCGTCAGTTGTTGGGGTGACCTTCTGGGTTGCATCATATCCTGATGCCCGAGGCGCGGCACCTGGACGCATCACAACCGTGGCATCGCTGTCTACGACTTGTGGTGAACTTGCAAGGGGGTGCCTCATCACCGCCGTTTTCTCCAGCGCACTTTGACCAGAGGTGTGCGGCACGCTCAGGCCAGACAACAACCTGAGGTCTGCAGCAAATTTGTCACCGTCTTGATACCGAGCTTCCGACTTTTTGCTGAGCGCCAACGCAACGACACGAGCAATCTGCTCCGGCAAATCTCGACGAACCATCCGAATATCTGGAGCTTCCTCATTGGCGATTTTGTACATTAACTCAGCCATGGAGTCTCCCCGGAAAGGCAAAACTCCGGCCAGCATCTGATAGAGCATGACACCCAAAGAATAGAGATCTGATCGCCCGTCTACTTTCTTTCCCGCGATTTGCTCAGGCGACATAAAACTAGGCGTTCCTAACACCAAGCCCGTCTTTGTCTTGCTGGAATCTGTAATTCTTGCAATACCAAAATCCGTCACTTTGACCGTATCACTCTGCAACTCATACATAATATTTGCGGGCTTGATATCACGATGAACTACATTTTGCCTGTGAGCATAAGCCAATGCTTCGGCAACTCGCGCCACAATGGATAAAACCGTCGGTACAGGTAGCAGATTTCCATCCCGGCAGAAATCTGCCAAGTCTTTTCCTTTGAGAAACTCCATGGCAATATAAGCGAGATCATGCTCCTCGCCCGCATCAAATATGGTCACTATATTTTGATGCTGAAGCCTGCCAGCTGTCTCGGCTTCGCGAAAGAAGCGCTCGCGGGCGTCTACGAGTTCCTCACCTTCAAACTCCTGCGCAAGGGCCATGGTTTTGATGGCAACCACGCGACCAATCTTCGGGTCTTTGCCGAGATAGACCACACCCATTGCACCCTTGCCGAGTTCTTTCTCAACTTGGTAGCGTCCGAGCATTGGTTTTTCAACGCCGCCGCCGTCAAGCAGAACGGTACCTCCAGGATGACTTCCGCCACCCCCTAGTATGACCGTTTCTGACAGATTTTTAGCGCGATTCAGTTTCGCCGCAAGCCCTTTGAAGTCTTTGTTCAAACTTGCCATGTATTCATATACAGCTTGAGCCTTGTTGAATTGCCGCTTTCGTTCGAAATCCAGCGCCAGATTACCCATATTGTCCATCAACGCATCGCTATATGGCACCCGACGAAAGCGGTCGAAGGCCATATCGAGCTGTCCTTGTCCTTGATGTGCCAAGCCCATCATGCGATTTGTCTCCGCGGACTCCTCGTCGGATTTGACTTTTCCGGCTTCAGTAACCAGGAACCGTTTGGTGGTGAGCGCAAGATGCCCGACCAAAAGCAAGGTGGCAGGTAAAACAAGCTTTAACCACAAGGAAGCGCCTGCCAACAAACCAAACTCACTTATCAGAATCAAACTGAACAGCACCGCAGTGATGGCTGCCGAAACACCAGCAGACAATCTGGGAAGCAAGGCAATCAAGTATGCCGCCACCAGCAAAAAGACCCCGAAACTAACCCAAAGACCCCAACCGGGTGCAACGATAAAATGCTCGCTCAAGATACTCGAAGTAATATGAGCAATCATTTCAGCCGGACTCATATTGGATGAAGCAATCGGAGTAGAGAAAAAACTACCCACACCAGCAGCCGTTGCACCGATTAGAACGACCTTATCTGCATACTTTGATGCAGGGATCTTCCCTGATAGCACATCGTAAAAAGAGTCTATCGGAAATGCCGGTTTCCCATCACGACTCTTATAGAATTGCGGAAGCATTCTTGCGGATTCATCGGTCTTGATACGCAGCTTGCCAATTTGTACTGACTGTCCAGGATTCAATTTAATATCAGCCATTGCAAGGTTCAGGCTTTTCGCTGCTGCCAACAACGCCATGGACGGAACCGCCATTCCATAGTAGTTGATGAGCAATGGCTCTGAACGAACCGTTCCATCAACGATGTCTTTCGCTTGATTCAAGTGAGCAACGCCGGCCGACGCGGTTCCAATTGTTTCAATCGGCTGCTGGCCACTGATTGCCTGTACCGAAAACCCACCGTTCTCCTCCACAGCACTCTTCATCGCGAAAGGAGGCAACGGTGAATCCGGTTTTCCTAGTGGGTCACCCGTGACAAAAACTGATGGAAGCAATACGTTTCCTGCCTTCATGACGCTGGCCGCCAGCTTGGCGTCTGTATCGAGTGCGATTTCAGCTTCAGAAATCACCTTTGCCAATTGATCATTTACCTCAGCGGAGGCAGCACCAGACCCTGCTATTACCGACTTCATCTTTCGAATGTAGGGCAGGCCACGGTCAGTCTGAGGCTCAAAGAAAAACACGGTGTGCGCAATAGTCTTTACTTTGGCTGCGGACAGTTGATCAATCAGTTGCGCATGAATGTCTCGCGGCCAAGGCCACCGCCCTATGTTGGCGATGCTCTGATCATCAATGGCAATGATGGCGATCCGGTCAGAGGGTTGCTTACCCGTACTGGTGCTCGCATAGTCGTAAAGACGTCGCTCAAGCGTATCGATGAAATCCGTTGACTGATGGAACAGAAATACGGCAATCACCACCAGGCATCCAACGAACCAGTCGGAACGCCAAAACTGGCTGCGCTTAGATGAGGTAGCGCTCACGCAACATTCTCCGGAACGGCGGTCATGTTTGTCCGATCAAATTTCACAGCGAATGTTAGTCAAAAAAGCTGTAGCGGAAGCTCATCCGCACTCCTGTGGCGCGAAGGTAACAGACCGCAACCTGACGGACAAGCGACTTTGTCACGTTCAACTCGCAAGGTGTTGCAAATAAGTGGCATTTCATCAGCTCGACTTGCCTCGCGCCCGCGCCTGAGACAACTTGCCCACCCCCACAACAAACGCAGCCCCTGCTACAGCAGCCGCATAGTGGAGCCAACCGTTTTGCGCCGCGACGTCTTTGAGAATCACGTCGCTCACAATGGTTTCGCCGGCCACCCAGCCAATCAAACCTGCACCCAGCACCACAATAATGGGGAAACGCTCCATCAGCTTGATCATCAGCGTGCTGCCAAAAATCACCAGCGGAATGCTGATCGCCAGTCCCGCGATCAGCAAGGTGGTGTTGCCCTTGGCAGCAGCGGCAACGGCAATCACGTTGTCCAGGCTCATCACCAGATCGGCAATCAGAATCGTTCGGATGGCAACCAAGAGGCTGCCATGCTCTTTTTCCTGACCGTCTCCCTCGTGTTCATCGCCCAACAGTTGCAAGCCAATCCACAACAAAAGCAGCCCTCCGATGATTTGCAAATACGGCAAGGCCAACAGCTTCACTGCCACAACGGTCAGCGCGATTCGCATTACCACCGCAGCACCAGAGCCCCAGAATATGGCCAGTCGCTGCTGATGGGGTGGCAGCGAACGGGCAGCCAACGCGATCACCACCGCGTTGTCGCCCGACAAAATAATGTTGATCCAGATGATTTTGACCAGACCGATCCAGAACTCGGTGCTTTGCAGCATTTCCATGTTTCATGACTCCTTCAAGGTGTTTTGCGCAAGAAGAAAGCGCCCGAAACAATCGTCTAGGGCGCTTTCTGGTTGGCTGATTTTTAAGTGTAGGCGGGCCCAGCAGCCACCTTGATTCGTGGTTTTGCTTACAACAGCGCTTTGAGCAGCTTGGCCATCTCGGATGGATTTCGCGTCACCTTGAAGCCGCATTCCTCCATGATCGCCAGCTTGGCGTCTGCCGTGTCGGCACCACCACTGATCAGTGCGCCAGCATGGCCCATGCGCTTGCCTGCTGGCGCGGTTACGCCGGCAATGAAGCCGACGATGGGCTTTTTCATATTGGCTTTGCACCAACGCGCTGCGTCGGCTTCATCCGGGCCACCAATTTCGCCGATCATGATCACGGCATCGGTGTCCGGGTCGTCGTTGAACGCTTGCATCACGTCGATGTGCTTCAAGCCATTGATTGGGTCGCCGCCAATGCCCACCGCGCTGGACTGGCCCAGACCAATTTCCGTCAACTGGGCCACCGCTTCGTAGGTCAGCGTGCCGGAGCGCGACACCACGCCAATGCGGCCTTTGCGATGGATGTGGCCGGGCATGATGCCGATCTTGATTTCTTCGGGCGTGATCAATCCAGGGCAATTAGGTCCCAACAACAGGGTTTTCTTGCCGCCAGCGGCCTCCTTGGCATTCATTTTGTTGCGCACTTCCAGCATGTCGCGAACAGGTATGCCTTCGGTGATGCAAATTGCCAGATCCAGATCGGCTTCCACGGCTTCCCAGATGGCGGCGGCGGCCCCTGCGGGCGGCACATAAATTACGCTCACGGTGGCCCCGGTTTGCGAAGCGGCTTCCTTGACCGAAGCGTAAATCGGGATATTGAAAATGCTCTCACCGGCTTTTTTGGGATTTACACCGGCCACAAAGCAGTTTTTGCCATTGGCATATTCCTGGCACTTCTCGGTGTGGAACTGCCCGGTCTTGCCAGTGATGCCTTGGGTGATGACTTTGGTGTTTTTGTTGATGTAGATGGACATATGAGCTCCTTACTTCGCCACAGCGGCAACAACTTTTTGGGCGGCTTCGGCCATGGTGTCGGCGCTGATGATGGGCAGGCCGGAGTCTTTGAGCATTTGCTTGCCCAGCTCTTCGTTGGTGCCCTTCATGCGCACCACCAGCGGCACGCTCAGGTTGGTGGCTTTGCAGGCGGTGATCACGCCGGTGGCAATGGTGTCGCATTTCATGATGCCACCAAAGATGTTGACCATGATGGCCTTGACCTTGGGGTTTTTCAGCATGATCTTGAAGGCTTCGGTCACCTTCTCCGGCGTTGCGCCGCCACCCACGTCCAGGAAGTTGGCTGGCTCTGCGCCATACAGCTTGATGGTGTCCATGGTGGCCATGGCCAGGCCCGCGCCATTGACCAGGCAACCAATATTGCCGTCCAGGCTGATGTAAGCCAGATCAAATTTGCTGGCTTCGATCTCGGCGGCGTCTTCTTCGTCCAGGTCGCGCAGGGCCACGATGTCGGGGTGGCGGAACAGCGCGTTGCTGTCAAAGTTGAATTTGGCGTCCAGCGCCTTGATGCCGCCATTGCCTTCCAGAATCAGGGGGTTGATCTCGACCAGCGAGGCGTCGGTGTCCATGTAGCACTTGTAGAGCTTCTGCAGCACATCCACGTAGGCGGCAGTGCTGGCAGCAGGAACGCCCATGCCGTCAGAAAGGTGCTTGCCCTGCTCGGCCGTCAAACCCACCAGCGGGTCTACAAATGCCTTGATGATTTTCTCGGGCGTGTCATGGGCTACCGCTTCGATGTCCATGCCACCTTCGCTGCTCGCCATGAAGGCCACTTTTTGCGTGGCGCGGTCGGTGACCACGGACACGTACAACTCTTTCTGGATGTCGGCACCATCTTCGATGAAGAGGCGGCGAACTTTTTGACCTTCCGGCCCGGTTTGCACGGTTTTGAGCTGCATACCCAAAATTTCACCAGCCAGTTTTTTCACGTCGTCAATGCTGCGCGCCAGCTTTACGCCGCCACCCTTGCCGCGTCCACCGGCGTGGATTTGCGCCTTGACCACCCACACAGGCCCACCCAATTTTTGGGCTGCTTCCACAGCCTCTTGCACGGTGAAGGCAGGGATTCCGCGAGGAACCGGGATGCCAAAATTGCGCAAGATGTCCTTGCCTTGGTATTCGTGAATCTTCATGAGGTCTCTCTCAAGAATTAATGGTTTTTGGGGGGCGGTTGTTGTGGCGGACACAACAGACTCCAGGCGGGCGCAAACTGTATCATGCTGCATCGCACCAACTTGGCGCAGCACCCCGCACACCTTGCGTTTGCTTGAAAGGACGTTTCATGCCCAAAGTCTTTATTGATGGCGAAGCTGGCACCACCGGCTTGCAGATTCGTGAGCGGCTGCAAACCATGCCGCAAATTCAGTTGATCAGCATTGCCGCAGAGTTGCGCAAAGACGCTGCTGCCAAGCGTGATTTGATGGCGCAGGTGGATCTGGTGATCTTGTGCCTGCACGACGACGCAGCCCGCGAATCGGTCGCCATGATCGACAGCCTATCCGGTAAAAAGCCAAAAATCATTGACGCATCGACTGCTCACCGGACCGCAGCGGGCTGGGTATTTGGCTTTCCGGAGTTGACGGCAGGCCAGCAAGCCGCCGTCAAGGCCGCCGACCGGGTGGCCAACCCCGGCTGCTACGCCAGTGGTGCCATCGCCGTGCTGCGGCCCCTGGTTGACGCGGGCGTGCTGCCCGTGGACTACCCCTTAAGCCTGCCCGCCGTCAGCGGCTACTCAGGCGGTGGCCGCAGCATGATTGAGGCCTACGAAACGCCCGACTCCGCTGCGCGCGCGCCCGCTTACGAGCTCTACGCGCTGGGCCTGTCTCACAAGCACATTCCGGAAATCATGCGCTACACCGGCCTGACACGCCGCCCGGTGTTCATGCCCGCCGTGGGCAACTTCCGTGAAGGCATGCTGGTTCAGTTGCCTCTGCACCTGGACACCTTGCCCAGCCAGCCTACGTTGGCGCATTTACATGCGGTCTATGCCAAGCACTATGCGGGTTCGCAGTGGATCACCGCAGAACCGGCTCCCGCTGACAACAAGCTGGATCCGTTGGGTGTGAACCACACCAACAAGCTGGAAATTCGCGTATTCGGCAACGCCGAACACCGCCAAGCCGTGGTAGTAGCCCGGTTGGACAATTTGGGTAAGGGTGCCAGCGGTGCAGCGGTACAAAACCTGCAACTGATGCTGGGACTTGGCTAAGAAAGCGCTATTTATTTAATAGCTGCTTGAGCGCATCCAATAAGCACACAGGCCCGTTTTCATCAAATAGCGGAGCTCTTCAGCCCTAGCTGGCCATGCTCTTGCTCACCAGCGCATGCACCAAGCCCGCCAGGGCCAGCAGGCACAACATGACCAGCGCCCACAAGCCCCACAGCACGGGAACGATCCAGCCCAGCAGCGAGGTCAGCCACGGCGCATAGGTGGCCAGGGCTTGTAGCCACTTGGACAGCATGCCCAGCACCTGCTCAACCTGAGCCGGGTCGACCCAGATGCCCAGCCAGGCGGGCACGGGCCACTGGGCCATGCGGCCCATGCTTTCCAGCGTGCCAGGCGTCATGTCCACCAGCCAGCCCACGGCCGATGTCAGCACCAGCACGGTGAGCGTGAGCAGCAGGCCCATGATGGCGGCGATGACCCAAATCACAATTTTCATAGCAACACCCTTTGTTCAAACAACCAACGCGCCCACAAAGATGCCAATCATCATGAGGGCGATGACCACTTTCGCAATCAGCCCCGCCATGATGCCCAGCCAGGTGGCTATCCCGACTTTGAACGCGCGGTCGCGGTCTTTTTGGGCGATGTATTCGCCCACCGCGGCACCCACCAAGGGCATGAACAGCACGCCGATCAGCCCCATGAAAATGCCCACCACCGTGCCGATGAGGGCACCGATGATGGCTTGGCGGCTGGCCCCGGCTTTGCGCGCACCCAGCAGCCCGGCCACGTAGTCCAGCACCCAGGCGATGACTGCCAGCACACTCACGACGACGACGGTGAACACGCTGATGCGGGTGAAGTCATCAATCCACGCACCCAGCACAACGCCCGCCAGCACAAACAACACACCCGGTATGGCGGGCAGCACCGTGCCTGCCAGGCCCACCACAATCAGCGCGCCGCTGAGTACCCACCAAGCTGTTGTTTCCATAGGTTCTTTCTACCGACCAGCGATAACAAATGACTCGCCCTTCGGGCCGTGATGACAGATGACTGAAACGCCGCCAGTGGTTTGTCGGGTCATCTGTCATTGAGCCTCAGCGCGGCGAAGTCACTTGTCATGGTTGGAGCACCATCTACCTTGCAGGTTCAATGGGGGTTACTTTGACCAACCCAAAAGCGCGCTGGCCTTCACCAAAATCCCAGCGCTCAATGGCACAGCGGCCACCTGCCCAGCGCACCAGATTCACCGAGTTGGGCACGCCCTGGCGCACACGGCGCGAGATGGCGGTGCCGGCTTGCACAGCCCACACGGGGCGCGCCATGCCGGGCAGCGGCAGCACATACGACAGGTGAATGTGACCGCTCATCACCAAGTCGGCCCCGGCGGCGGCCCAGGCTTGCTGGGCCTGCGCATGGCCGCGCAGCACGTTGTTTTGCTCCGCCGCATCGGCCACTGCAATGGGCTGGTGCACCACCACCACGCGCAGCTGCTGCGCGGTGGCGGTTTGCAGCAGCCCGGCCACACGCGCCACCTGCTGGGGCGACACCTGCCCATGCTTGTGGCGCAGGCGGCGGGTGGTTTTCACGCCCAGCACCAGCAGGTCGGGCGTGGAGACCACGGGCTGCACGTCGGGGCCAAAGGCTTGAGCAAAAGCGCGGTAGGGGTAAAAGGCGCGGGCGACCAGGTCAAACAGCGCAATGTCATGGTTGCCGGGAATGGCCAGCACCGGCGCGCCCAGTTGCGCCACAAACGCGCGGGCTGCTTCAAACTCGCTGGCCCGCGCACGCTGCGTGATGTCGCCCGACAGCACCACCAGATCTGGCTTTTGTTGCGCGGCCAGCGCCAGCAGGGCTTGCACCACGGCGGGCTGCTCGGTTCCAAAGTGCGTGTCTGAAATGTGCAGGATGACGCTCATGCGGCGGCCTGCAAGCGCTGCAGTGAGGGCATCAGCAAATACAGCCGCTTGTGCGGCACTGAAAACTCAATCGGCCAGTTCATCCACCGCGTCTCCCCGTCAAATGCCACTTTCACCTTGCGTGCACCCACCGCCACACGTGGCTTGATGAGCATGTGGTCAAACTCAAAACTCTCCACACCCTCGGCCTCGCCCAGTCGGCCCACTGCCGCATGCAGCACCACGCGAATGACTTCCCAGGTGCTGCCAGCACGCATCATCACGGCCGATACACGGCCATTTTCAAAACCGCGCTCGGGGCACAGCTCCATGGGCACACCCACCTGTTCCAGCTGCAAGCGGTTGTTGCCCACAAACAGCGTGGCGGTGCGCACATCGCGCCCCGCGCTGCCCAGATCCACATGCAGCTTGAGCTGCTGGTGGGCGCGCAGCAAGGTCAGGCAAGCGGCACCCAAGGCCACCCAGCGGCTGCGGCCAAACCGCTTTTTGTAGGACTCGCGGTCTTCCAGCAGTTGGGGGTACAGCCCCAGGCTGGCATTGACCAGGAACACCTGCTCGTTGATCGTGGCCACCTGCACCGCCTGCAAGTGACCATCGAACAGGATTTGCATGGCCTGCGCCGGATCCGACGGAATGCCGTGCGACCGCGCAAAGTAGTTGAAGGTGCCTTCGGGCAACACACCCATCGCACAACCCACCCCGTGCGCCGCTTGCGACACGGTGTTGATGGTGCCGTCCCCGCCCACAGCTACCGCGGCAGTGCGTGCAGTCAACGCTTTTTGCGCCGCTTGTCGGGCTGCCGCCGCTAGCCCGGACGGGCTGGCAAACACCAGTTCACCCATACGGCCCGCTTGCTGCAAGGCCGTCTCGATCAGCTCACGCTTTTCCTCACCGTCATGGCGGCCCGCCGCCGCGTTGATGACGAAAATCATCGGCGACGTGCGATCCAGTTCGGGGACGGTGATCATCTGCGAAGTTTCAGCGAAAAACTGGCGTTTGCATCAAACGCATAATTCACCCGTACACCGGCTGTGTGTACTCCAACCGGCTCCAGCGCCCCGATTTATGACGATAGCCCATACCACCCACCCACATTCTTCAACCGTGCTGCACAGCACGCTGACATCGCTGCCGATGGTCGCCCGTGGCAAAGTTCGCGACAACTATGCCGTGGGCTCCGACCGCATCTTGATGGTGGCCAGTGACCGCATCAGCGCGTTTGACGTGATCATGGGCCAGCCGATTCCGGGCAAGGGCGCGCTGCTGACGCAAATGGCCTTGTTCTGGTTTGACAAGCTGGGCCACATTTGCCCCAACCATTTGACCGGCGACGCGCCCGAAAGCGCTGTGACGCCTGCCGAAGTGCCCCAGGTGCAGAGCCGCTCCATGCTGGTCAAGCGCCTGAAACCCATCATGGTGGAAGCGGTGGTGCGCGGCTACCTGGCGGGCAGTGGCTGGGCCGAATACCAGCAGAGCCAGTCGGTCTGCGGTGTGCCGCTGCCCGCGGGCCTGCGCAACGCCAGCGAACTGCCTGAGCCGATTTACACCCCGGCGGCCAAAGCCGAGGCGGGCGAGCACGACGAGAACATCACGTTTGAACAGACAGTCGCGTTGATCGGCATCGATCTGGCCACCCGCATCAAAACCATCAGCCTGGCTCTGTACAAAGAAGCCCGCAACATCGCCCGGGCCAAAGGCATCATCATTGCCGACACCAAGTTTGAATTCGGCCTGGATGCGGACGGCACCCTGGTGCTGATGGACGAGGTGCTGACCCCCGACAGCTCGCGCTACTGGCCCGCAGACAGCTACGAAGCGGCCTTTGCGCAGGGCCGCAACCCACCGAGCTTTGACAAGCAGTTTCTGCGCGACTGGCTGGAGCAGGTGCGTGTGGATGGAAAGCCGTGGAACAAGCAAGCGCCTGCACCTGCGCTGCCGCAAGCAGTGATTGAACAAACCGCCGCCAAATACCGCGAAGCGTTCGAGCGCCTGACCGGGTGACCGCGCGCTATGAGTGCTGAAAGCCACTATTGCGCGTTGCCCTATGACGACGAGCTGATTCAGCTGGCCCTGTCTGGTGAAATCGTTGCTAACAGAGCGATTTTTTCACTCATTTTTAATGGCGATGTGTATAGGGATGAGTGGACTA
Organism: Comamonadaceae bacterium; assembly: GCA_013297875.1. Lineage (GTDB taxonomy): Bacteria > Pseudomonadota > Gammaproteobacteria > Burkholderiales > Burkholderiaceae_C > JAAFIW01. The sequence continues at coordinate 83,288 of JAAFIW010000004.1, forward strand.
AGTCCTCGCATCCATGGTACCAACTGGCGGTAGATTTCCTAAATCGGTACCCCAAGATCGGACAGTTGCGGTTCGACGGTGGAAAGTCACATCCTGAATGTCTTGCTGCGCGACTTCACTATCGCTGTGAAGTTAAAGATCGAAGTTGGTATGAAGGTGTTTGGTTCGAGCAATCGTTCGAGCGCCGATTTTTATGGTGCGATGAACAGGTGGACCCTTCCTCGCCAGGTGGTCATGGCCTGCGCTACTCGCCACCGCAGGTGGTTCTGGAGGTTGCACAGGGTATTGCACTAGTGGACTTGGCTTCACTGGAGGACGAGAGTCTGCGAGAGCATTGTCTGGGCCTTGCGCAACTGTATGAGCAAACGGCCAGCTATGGCGGTTTGTCGATATTCTTGTGGAGGGAGTGAAATAGGTGCTGGAGTTTCTGTTCGAGTTGATCTTCAACTTCTTCGGCGAATTTTTGCTGCAGCTGTTCACCGAGGCGCTGGGTGGCGGCTTCAAAGCTGGCTGGTACAAGGCCACCGGCCGCCAGCACAAGCTGAAAGCCGAGCACGAAGTCGCCTGGTCGGTGGTCACCGGCGTGTTGGCCGGTCTTGGCACGCTGTATTTCTTCCCCGAGCTGGCGATTCGTGCGCCTGGGCTGCAACTGCTGAACCTGCTGCTGGCCCCTGCGCTGGCGGGCGTATTGGTCGAGCGGCTGCGCGCCTGGCGCGAAGGCCGCAGCGAGTTCAGCTGGCCGGTGTTTGGCTTTGCGGCTTTGTTTGGGGTGGCATTTGCGGGAACGCGGTGGATGTTTGGGCAGTAGGTCGTTGACCTTACTTCGGATACTGCTGGCGCGCATGAACCACGTTCAAAATCTCAATGCAGTCCATGGTGTGCCGGTAAACCAGGATGTAATTGAGGTGACAAACCAGTTCATGGGTGCCCGCTACCCGACCACGCCGATACCGAGCGGGCAAAACGGCCAGTGCATCAGCGTCATCCATCAAACGCTCAACCAGGCGATGGGCCGCCAGCGGGTTTCGTTCTGCGATGAATTCTGTGATGACGTGAAGGTCTGCCAGCGCCGAATCAAGCCAAACGACGTTGACCATGCTTGGCTTGGGCTGACTGAATCACACTGTCCATGCGCCGCATGACGTCATCCGTCGTGAACCTTGGTGTGTTCGGGTCGTCTGCCCGACGCAGTGAAGCCGCAACCTTGGCGCGAAACCACTGGTCGTACGCATCGGCTTCACTCTGAGTCGAAAACTCGGAAACGATAGAGTCAAATACGGTATTCATGACCAAAAGGCTAGCACAGGTGGTTGCCAAAAGCCAATTCAGCTCAACACCACGCTAGACAGCCGCCTGCGATACGTCGCCACCACCGGGTCATCCGGTGGAATCTGCCCATCAGCCACCTTGGGTTTGGGCGGCTCGATTAAATCGAGCACGGCCACATAGGTTTTGCGGGCCAGGTCTTCGTTCCAGGTTTTGTCGCGCATCAAAATTTCCAGCAGCTCGTCCATCGCGTCGGTCCAGCGCTGCTGGGTCATCAGCAGGCGGGCTTTGTTGTGACGGGCTTCGAAATCGCGCTTGTTGGTGGCTATTTTTGAATCAAACTCAGCAACAGCCCAGAGATTATCAGGGTCTTTAGCTACTACTTCTATAGCACTCAGCCAGCTCTGCAGCGCATACAGTTTTCGCACCAAACCGGTTTTGTTGGCCACCGGCGCAAATGCGGTGCGGGCTTCGGGCACCTGGCCGCGTTGCAGCAAGAGCTTGATGTAGTCGAAGCGAGCCTCGTCGTTGGCCGGGTCGGTGGCCACGGCGTGTTGCAGTTTTTCCAGCTGGGCGTTCGGGTCGAGTGCTTCGGGTTCGGCGGGAAGTTCTTCTTCTGGTTGGGCGGCAGGCGGCAGGTTTTTGTCCAGAAACGCCTTGATTTGCCCTTCGGGCAGTGCGCCTTGAAAGCCGTCGACCGGCTGACCATTGATGAGCAGGATGCAAGTGGGAATGCTGCGGATGCCAAATGCGGCCGAGAGTTGCTGCTCCTGGTCGGAATCGATTTTGACCAGCTTGAAGCGGCCCGAGTAGGCGGTTTCGAGCTTTTCAAGCAACGGGCCTATGACTTTGCAGGGGCCGCACCAGGGTGCCCAGAAGTCAACCAGCACGGGTTGGTTGGAGGAGTCGGCAATGACTTCCAACTCAAAATTTTCCATCGTCACGTTCAACATAAGGGGCTCTTTTTCCTGGAATGGGTCAATTGGGGCTGCCCGTAAAATTTGGGGCTTATGAATGAAAAACAAGCAACTGTGGTCGGGGTCGTGATGGGCTCCAGCTCCGACTGGGAGACGATGCAGCACGCCACGCAGATTCTCCAGGAATTTGGTGTCGCCTTTGAAACGCAGGTGCTGTCGGCTCACCGCATGCCTGACGACATGTTTGCGTATGCCGAAAAAGCTGCGGCGCGCGGGCTACAGGCCATCATTGCCGGGGCCGGTGGCGCGGCGCATTTGCCGGGCATGCTGGCCGCCAAAACCACGGTGCCAGTGCTGGGCGTGCCGGTCGCCAGCAAGCATTTGCAGGGCGTGGATTCGCTGCACAGCATTGTGCAAATGCCCAAAGGCATTCCGGTGGCCACGTTTGCCATTGGCAACGCCGGGGCGGCGAATGCGGCGCTGTTTGTGGTGGCGCTGCTGGCGCTGCACGATGCGGCGCTGCTGGTCAATCTGCAGGGGTATAGGGCGGCGCAGACGGAGGCAGCAAGGGGGATGACGCTGCCGGTGGGGTCTGTATGACAAATGACGGCGCGGGGGGCAGCCCTCACCCCAGCCCTCTCCCAGGGGGAGAGGGAGTTAAGGCAGGAATCACGCTCGGCGTGAACTCACACATCACGCTCGGCGTGAACTCACACATCACGCTCGGCGTGATGGGCGGTGGCCAGCTGGGGCGTATGTTTGTGCATGCGGCTCAGCAAATGGGGTTTGCCACGGCGGTGCTCGACCCTGACTCACAGAGTCCAGCGGGCTTGGTGAGCCACCACCACATTCAAACGACCTACGAAGACCCGCAAGGCCTGGCCCGGCTGGCCGATTTGTGCAGCGCCATCACCACCGAGTTTGAAAACGTGCCGGCCCCGGCGCTGCAGACCCTCGCGGCGCGGCGTACGGTGGCCCCGGGCGCGGCGGCGGTGGCGATTGCGCAAGACCGCATGGCCGAAAAAGCGCACTTTGTGCGTTGCGGTGTGCCGGTGGCTCCTTACGCGGTGATTCGCAGCGCCGACGACCTGGCCGCAGTGCCCACCAGCCTGCTGCCTGGCATCTTGAAAACTGCCCGCATGGGCTATGACGGCAAGGGCCAGGCGCGGGTGACGAGCCCGGCTGAACTGGCCGCCGCTTGGAGCGACATGAAGCGGGTGCCCTGCGTGCTGGAGCAGATGCTGCCTTTGGCTGCCGAATGTTCGGTGATCGTGGCGCGGGGTGCCGACGGGCAGGTGGTGAGCTTTCCGGTGCAGCGCAACCTGCACCGCGACGGCATTCTGGCTGTCACCGAGGTTTTTGAATCAAATCTGCCACCCGCCCAGGTAAATACTGCTCAAGCAGCTACTTGTTTTATAGCAAATGAATTGAACTACGTGGGCGTGCTGTGCGTTGAGTTTTTCGTGTTGCAGCCCGGCAGCGCAGCCGCGCAGGCGCTTGGGGACCTGGTGGTCAATGAAATAGCCCCCCGTCCGCACAACAGCGGCCACTACACGCTGGATGCCTGCGACCTGTCGCAGTTTGACCTACAGGTGCGCACACTGGCCGGCCTGCCGCTGGTCCAGCCGCGCCAGCACAGCCCGGCCATCATGCTTAATTTATTGGGCGACTTGTGGTTCGCATCCGGCCCCGGGCAAGCGGTCGAGCCGCCCTGGAATGAGGTGCTGGCCCTGCCCGGCGCGCACCTGCACCTGTACGGCAAAAGCCAGCCCCGCATCGGTCGCAAGATGGGGCATCTGACGCTGACCGGCACGGATGTGGCCAGCGTGCAAGCCACTGCACGCGCAGCCGCTGAAATTTTGGGCCTTGCGCCCTGGTAGCCATGCTGCTGGACGGAAAAAACGCCACAACGATTACCCAGGCAGCACAGGCGCTGGCAGCGGGCCAGCTCGTGGCCTTTCCCACGGAGACGGTCTACGGCCTGGGTGCCAACGCCGCCAGCGACCAGGCCGTTGCACAAATCTTCGCCGCCAAGGGCCGTCCCAGCGACCACCCGTTGATCGTGCACATCGCCAACAGCGCGATGGCCGAGTACTTTGCCACCAGGGTGCCCACCTTCGCACAAGCCTTGATGCAGGCCTTCTGGCCCGGCCCGCTCACGCTGATCGTGCCGCGCCGCGCCGACGTGGCCAATGCCGCCGCCGGTGGCCAAGCCACCGTGGGCCTGCGCTGCCCCAGCCACCCCATCGCTCAGGCATTGCTGCAAGCCTGCGCCCAGCAAACGCCGCCTGTGCTGGGCCTGGCCGCGCCGAGTGCCAACCGCTTTGGCCGCTTGAGCCCTACGATTGCGGCCCACGTGCAGGCCGAGCTGGGCAACGAATTGATGGTGCTGGATGGCGGGCCGTGCCAGGTCGGCATTGAGTCCACCATCATCGATTGCACCCGTGGTGCGCCGGTGCTGCTGCGCCCCGGCGTCATCACCCCGGCGCAAATTACAGCGGCCTGCGGTTTGGCGCTGGCCGACAACCTGGAAGCCACCGCCCCCAGGGCGAGCGGCACGCTGGACGCCCACTACGCACCGCAAGCCGCGCTGCGCCTGATGGACGCTAAAGCCCTGCAAACCGCGCTGGACTTGCTGGGGCCGGACGCGGCGCACATCGCCATTTATGCTCGCGTGGTGCTGCGTACAAGAAGCGAGCGCATCATCCGCCGCCGCATGCCCAATGATGCGTTAGCCTGCGCCCAGCAGCTATTTGCCGTGCTGCGCGACTTTGATGCACAGGGTGTCCGCTTGATCTGGGTGGAAACCCCTTCTGATGGGCCCGAATGGAGCGGCGTGCTGGATCGTTTGCAGCGCGCGGCAGCTGCCTGACAGGTTCAACTCGTTAAACTGAACCCCACTTTTTGGAAAACCCCTGGAGATTTTATGATCCGTTTCTTTTTGCGCCATTCAATGGTTGTAGCAGCCCTGACAACCTCATTTCTGGCTTCAGCGCTGCTGGCCGGTTGTGGTGGCAGCACGATTGAATCGGTCATCAAGCCAGCTCAAATCATAGCTTTTGGCGATGGCATCAGTGATGTCGGCAATTCAGCTGGTAATGGTCGCTACACGGTGAATGACGGCAATGGCATATGGGTTCAACGTGTGGCGAGCAGTTACGGCGTGACATTGACCAGCGCTCGGGCCGGTGGCAGGGGTTACGCTCAAGGCAATGCGCGCGTGCTGGCCAAGCCAGACGCAACGGGCAGTGCCACGACGCTGAGTGTCAAGGAGCAAATTGACAGCTACCTGGGTTCAAACGGCGGCGTGGCAGACGCCAATGCCATCATCCTGGTTGGCGCGGGATACGCTGATGTAATTGCCGAGATGGCCTCTTTTACGGCGGGTACCAACAACCGCGAACAGTTGCTCATCAACGTCCGGCAAGCCGGTCGTGATCTGGGCGCGCAAGTGCGTCGACTAACAGCTGCAGGAGCCCGTTACATCGTTGTGGCAGGCACATACGATCTGGGTAAATCTCCTTGGGCCACTGCCATCAATCAGCGCGCCCTGCTGGCCGACGCCAGCAGGGCCTTCAACGATCAATTTTTGATATCCGTTGTCGATCTGGGAGCCAATGTTCTGTACATTGACTTGGCCTTGCAATTTAACCTCATCTTTGCCGCACCCAGTTCGTATGGCATCGGAGATACGGCCAATCCCGTCTGCACATCGGTAGACACGGGACCAGGTATCGGTATCGGGTCGGGTCAAGTCAATTCAGCACTGTGTAACCCGACCACTACCGTCAACCAAAAAGATTACGCCTTGCACCTGTTCGCCGACCGTGTCTACCCCACGCCAAGCGGGCATCAGTTGTTTGCAGACTACGCGGTGACCCGTATCAAGTCGCGCTGGTAGGCTCAGTTGAGGAGATTTTTAGGCTCTCTTGCATTTCGGGCGATGTGTCGGAAGTATCAATCGATGTTGTAGCAGGGGACTCGCAAATGCGCCGTTGGAATCCAAACAGCCGAAGGTGCGCCTAATGGAAAATCTGGGTTGAACCAAGGGCGTTGGGGCCAGATCTCCCGTTTCCCAAATCGCTCTCACATTACTGAGCAAACCCGATCGGGTGCCACGGGCGCTGGGAAGCGTTTTTCCGATGAAGCGCCAATATCCCGTCAAGCCCGAATGAACTTCTGCAACTCGCGCCGTGGCGTGGCAGGTGCGGGCGCTGGTGTGTAGCCCAGGCGGCAAAACATTTGCACGGTGTCGTCGCCAGCGGTTTTCGGTGCCGGTTTGCTCAGCATCAATTGGTGAGCCTTTTCGTAGTGCGGCTTCATCTCGACAAACTCTTGCAGCGCCTGGCTCATGGGGTGTACGCCCAGGCCGATTTGGGCGGCGGCCAGCTGCATGCGCACATAGGCGCGGCCCGTGTCAATCTGCTGGCTGCGGCTGTTGCCCTGCGTGCTCATCCACACAAAACCCATGGCTGTGTTGCTGTGGCCTTCAAAGCGCGCCATGGCATTTTTGTAGCCCGAGCTGCCTTCGGCCGGCGGTGCGCTGCGGTCAAACATGCCCATGGCCGTGACCGCGCGGATGAACGGGCTGTTGATCGTGATGCCGTCGCGGTGCTGCAAGATTTCGGTGGGTCCCACACGGATGAGTTTGACGCTTTCCATCATGGTGCGCGGCGTGAGCAGCTCCACCTTGGCCGACTGCCAGCACAGCTCGCGCAGCGGGCCTAGGCGGGCGTTGTCAACGGTGCCGGCCACGCGGATGCTGGTTGCGGTAACGCTTGCCAGCAGGGTTTGCAAGGCGGCTGCGGTTACCGGTTTGGCGGTATCGAAATCAGACTTGGGTGTATGCCGGTTCAGGATCTGGGCAAACAGCGCGTCCGGCTGGCTGTTACGGCTCAAGCTCAGGCGGGCGATGGGGCGCTGCAGCGCTTGCTCACGCCAATCTTTTAGCGTGGCGGGCAGCTCGCCTTGTGGCCACAGCGTGACCTGCGCGGCCAGCCCTTGCTGCGCCAGGGCCATCACCAATAGCTCTAAAAACGCGCCGTGGCCAATCAGAATCTGGCGACCAAAAGGATCAGTCTCGGGCAGCGTGCGTTCGCGGTCGGTGTAGACCGTGATGGCGTTGGGCTCGCGCAAATCCACCAGCCAGGGCTGCAGGTTGTGCGGATTGGGCGCGGTGATGGCGTGGGCCAGCGCCCAGCGGCGCGGCTCGGTCTCTGCCCCAGGGCCTAGCCAAGCTTCTACCGACGCAGCCGGGTAGGCACTGCTAATGGGGTTTGAACACCCCGCGACTGTGGCCGTGGCCGCCACGATGGCACCCCCACCAGCGACACGAATGAAATTTCGACGGTTCATGGCAATCTCCAAAAAAAGTTAGGGAATCAGCGCTAAACCAGCCCCATCAGCGCAATCACAACAAAAGGCGCAGCAATAGCCAGCGCCAACAGCAGCCACCGGGTCGCGCCGGCGCGCAACCCCACAGCCGCTGCGCCCAGTGCCACGGCAGGCAAAAACTGCATCTGGTGCAAGGCCACAAAATGCGCCATGCGCAGATCGGTTTGCGATAGCACCCAGCCGGTCAGCGGCATCCACTGCACCGGCTCCACCAACGGCTGCGGCCAGTAACCGCGTGGCCCCATCGCGCCGCCGCTGTAGCCCGCCAGCAAGCCGCCCAGCACAAAGCCCAGGCCGATGGCCAGCATCAGCGGCGGCCATTGCAGGCGGCGCGCTTGCACCAGCGCCCAGGAGCCCACCCACACGGTGACCGACACCAACACCGTGGCGCCCCCCGCCATCACGGTGCCCAGGGCTTGCTCCAGCGGCGTGTTGCGGTTGAAGTGCGAGGGCACGCCGCGCCCGCCTTGCAGCGTGATGTAGCCCGCCTCGAACAACACCACCGCCAGCCACAGCAGCCACACACCGCGCGGCATGGCGCGCTGGCGCACATCGGGGTCGAGCTGGGTCAGTGCCCAGGCAATCGTGGCGGTTTGCACAGCCAAGGCCAGCTGAAATTTAAGCGGCTTCATCCACACACCGAAATGGCCCAGCATTCGGTCGTCAAGTAGTGCGGCCACGCTAGTCAGCGCCGCAGTCAACATCAGGCAGGCGACCAGCGTCCACAGGCGGTTGACGATGGGCACGGGCTGGGTTTGGTGATGCGTGGGCGCAAGCATCAGGCTCAGAGTTGTCATGTTGTTTCTGCCATCTCAATGTGTTGATGACGCTCAGGCTGCGGGCTTGATGGCGACGTACACGCCAAACACCAGCATCCAACCCGATAACACCGAGGCAGCAACCGCAATAGGCACCTGAATTGCCACTCCAAGAGTCGGCAAAAACAGGCCGAGCAGCAGCACGGCGCTGACCAGGCCCAACGCGGCCAGCCAAACGGGGAGTGACTTGTTGACCAGCGCCACCACCATGGCCAGCGCCAGTGAAAGGCCCATAAACAGGCTGACGCCCAACAATTCGCCAATGCCACCGCCATAGGTGGTCAAGGCGCTGAACACGGCTTCGATGACCCTTTGCTGAGCCGGGTCTGCCGCTGCGTGCTGCGATGCCAGCGCAGGCATGGCCGTGAGCCAGCGCAGGATGCCGATGCTGCGCGCCAGCACCGAAAGCGCCGCCAGCCCCACGACAATCTGCGCTGCAGGCTTGGCCAGATTGCCAAACACCCGCTGGGCTACCAGCACCATCAGCGGCAAGATCAATATCGAATACAACAAATACACGCCGTAGCCCGCCGCCACCGCATCGGGCGCGCCCGCAATCGCCGTGAGTTGTTGGGCCGCCTGTGCGCGCAGCGAAGCGGGCCAGCCAATGGCGGGGCCCAAAATCGCAATGGGTGCAAACGACAGCGGCGCTGCGATGACAAACAGAGCAGCTGTGCTCAGGCGTGAAGACAGGTTGGTGGGAGAGGTCATGGGAATTTCCGGTGAAAGTCAGGGAGAAGCGTGGATGGAAATGACTTGCAGGTCAGGTGGTCGCTGCCGTCAAGCCTGGCTCGGACAACAGGCCCAGATCGGCCAGTGCATGGTCAATGGCTTGATCTATCGGCGTGTCATGTGCGCCGATCAGCGCCGCCAGACGGCTGCCGTCCAGACTGTGCGGCGTTTGGTGCAGGTAGCGCATCTCTGAAATCGCCGCCCACTCGGGTTTGAACAGCGAACCCGCGCGAATCAGCGGCCAGGGCAGTCCCGTGGTTTTCAGGGGCTGGTCGGGTTGCACCCAGCCTTGCGCTTGGGCGATCGGCTGCAACAGCTTGAGCCAGTCGCGACCGGCCAGGCGGTGGCCGGCGAAGTGCAGGCTTTCAAATGCCGCTAGCGCTTGGCGTCGCTCGGCCACTTTGACAAAGGCTTGCGCCAGGTCGGGCACGTAAGCCCAGGGTGTGGCTACTTCCAGCGAGCCGGGGTAGCCCATCACGCCACGGGGCAGATCTTTGGCAATCAGGCGGTCAAACCACGAGCCGGTGCCACTGCCAAAAAAGTCGCCGGCACGAATGACCACGCCACGCAGGCTGCCGCTGTTTGCGGCTTGCTGCAGCCGCTGCTCCATGGCGACCCGAATGCCACCCTTGACGGTGGTGGGTTCAAACGGTGTGTCGGGTGTCAGCACCGGCGGCATCTGCGCACCGTAGTTGTAGACGTTGCCGGGGAACATCAGCGTGGCCTGGTGCGCGGCTGCCAGAGCAATCGCTGCGTCCATCAAGCTGGGCGCATGTTTCGTCCAGCCTGCGTCGGTGTAGCCGGGGTTGAGCGCGTTGACCACCACGTCGAGCCTGGGTAAGGAGCCCAATGCATCGGTGATTGGTGCATCGCCCGTCGCCCGGATTTCCACGCCGGGCCATGCAGCTGTGGCCGCGCGGCGCTGCTGGCCCATCACCCGCCAACCGGCCGAAGCAAAAGCCTGGGCGCAAGCCGAACCGAAGCGGCCGTTGGCACCCAGAACGAGAACAGTAGACGCTTGTGTCATGAAAATTTCTCAGGCAAGTAAAAGGAATCAAGCGATTGTGAAAACAAGCAGACGCATACACAATTGCCTATCTGTCCATACCAGAATTGCAAAAATGCATAACAACTTTGATTGGGCCTTGGTGCCTTCTTTTCTCGCGGCACTGGAGCAGGGCAGCCTGCTGGGTGCCTCGCGGGTGCTCAAAGCCAGCCAGCCCACCGTGGGGAGGCACATAGCCGAGCTGGAAAGCCAGCTGGGTGTGGTGCTGTTTGAGCGCACCGGGCGCGGTCTGCTGCCCACCGACATGGCGCATCGCTTGGCCGAAGCGGCACACAGCATGCAGGCCGGGGCCGACCAGTTGGCGCGCAGCGTTTCGGGTGCGCAAGCAGAGGTGGCGGGCACGGTGCGCATCACGGCCAGCGAGCCGGTGGCTCATTTGCTGCTGCCGCCCTTGCTGTTGCAGATGCGCGCTGTGCTGCCGGATGTTCAGGTCGAACTGGTTGCTAGTAATAAAGTGAGCAACCTGCTGCGTCGCGAAGCCGACATTGCCTTGCGTATGGTGCAGCCCGACCAGACCAGCCTGATCGCCAAACGCGTGGGCCAGGTGACTATCAGCGCCTGCGCCCACCGCGACTATTTGCGTCGGCGCGGCACGCCCAAGCTGGTGGCTGATTTGCTGACGCATGAGTTGATTGGCAACGACCGCGACGACGCCATCATTCGCGGCTCTGTGGCGCTGGGTTTTACCCTGACGCGCGAGAATTTTGCGTTTCGTACCGACGACTTGATGGCGTATTGGCAGGGTGTACGGGCCGGTTTGGGCGTGGGCTTTGTGGCCGACTACATCCAGCGTACCGACAATGCGGTGCTGCCGTTGCTGCCGATGATGAAGATCCCACCTATCCCGATGTGGCTGGCGGTGCACCGCGAAATCCGTACCAGCAAGCGGATTCGGGTGGTCTATGATTTTTTGAGCCAGGTTTTACCCAAGGCGTTGTAATACGTACCCGCCCGTACAGCATTCACAAAAGAGGCCCTTCATGCACACCAATGAAAAAACCATCAACACCTTCTACAGCGCCTTTGCGCAGCTGGACGCTGAAACCATGGCCACCTGCTACGCCGACGATGTTGCGTTTGACGACGAGGCGTTTTCGTTGCGCGGCAAATCTCAGGTCATGGGCATGTGGCGCATGCTGGTTGACGCCACCAAGGACAAGGGAGCAGACGTGTGGAAACTGGAATACAGCGGCATACAAGCCGATGCCACCACCGGCAAAGCCCATTGGGATGCGCACTACCGCTTCAGCGCCACGGGCCGCATGGTGCTCAACCGCATCGACGCGCAGTTCACTTTTAACCCGCAGGGCTTGATTGCCGTTCACAAAGACAGCTTTGACTTTTGGGCCTGGTCGCGACAGGCCTTGGGTGCACCAGGGCTGGTGCTGGGCTGGACGCCGCTTTTGCGCAACAAAGTGCGCACCACGGCCGCCGCCAACCTGAAAAAGTACATGGCCAGCAAGGGCTTGGCATGAGCGGGCTTCATGACTTTGAGGGGCAGTTGTTTGAAGTGAACAACAGCCAGGTGTTTGCCCGCACAGGCGGCAACCCGACCAAGCCCGCTTTGTTGCTGCTACACGGCTTTCCGCAAAGCCATGTGATGTGGCACCGAGTTGCAATGGCGCTGGCGCAAGATTTTTTTCTCGTGATGTCCGACCTGCGCGGGTACGGTGATTCAGCCAAGCCGCCTGGCGACGCGGAGCATTCGAACTACAGCAAGCGCACCATGGCGCAAGACATCGTGGCGCTGATGACGGCCCTCAAGCGCAACACCTTTTTCCTGTGCGGCCACGACCGCGGTGGTCGCGTGGCCCATCGCCTGGCGCTGGACCATGCCAGCCGCGTACGCAAGCTGTGCGTGATCGACATTGCACCCACGCTGGACATGTATGACGCCACCGACATGGCCTTTGCCCAGGCCTACTACCACTGGTTCCATTTGATACAGCCCAGCCCCCTGCCGGAGACCATGATTGGCGCGGCCTGGCAGCCGTATTTGCATGCCAAGCTGGGCGGCTGGGGTGGCTCGGGTTTGGGCTTTTATGAGCCACAAGCCATTGCCGAATACGAGCGCCATTTCGCCAAGCCCGAAACCATTCATGCGATGTGTGAGGACTACCGGGCCAGCGCCAGCATTGACCTGGTGCACGACCGCGCCAGCCGCGCCCAGAGCCAAAAAATCGCCTGTGACACGCTGGTGCTGTGGGGCGAGCGTGGCGTGGTGCAGCGCCTGTTTGAGCCGCTGGCGTTGTGGCAGGCGCAATGCGCGGGTGAGGTCAGCGGCCAGGTCATGCCCGCCGGGCATTTCATTCCCGAACAGTTGCCACAGGAAACCGCGCAGGCGCTTGCCACGTTCTTTCGCTAGTATCGAAAGCACCTTTCATGGCGCAAGATCGAAGCGCCTCACGGAGACACCATGCTGCTTTTCCGATTGAACAACTACTACCCGGTGCGCCAGACCACGTTGTACCTGTGTGCCTTTGCGGCCCTGCTGGCGCTGTTCAGCGTCATCGTGTTTAACAGGGGTTGGCTGCTGCTGGCGCTGTTTGGCGGCTTGACTGCCTTGGGTATTCGGGACTTGCGGCAGACCCGCCACGCGATATTGCGCAACTACCCCATCATTGGCCACATGCGGTTTTTGTTTGAGTACATCCGCCCCGAAATTCGCCAGTATTTCATCGAAAGCGACAGTGAAGCCGCACCGTTTTCCCGCGCCCAGCGCTCACTGGTGTATGCCCGTGCCAAGGGCGAGTCAGACAAGCGGCCGTTTGGCACGCACAAAGACGTGAAGGGTGACGGCTACGAGTGGATTAACCATTCCATGAGCCCAGGCGTGGCCGACACGCACGACTTTCGCGTCGTCGTCGGTGGCCCGGCCTGTACCCAGCCCTACAACGCCAGCCTGTTCAACATCTCGGCCATGAGCTTTGGTGCGCTCAGTGCCAATGCCATTCTGGCGCTCAACAGCGGTGCGAAACAGGGCGGTTTTGCGCACGACACCGGCGAAGGCTCCATCAGCACCCACCACCGCACGCACGGCGGCGACCTGATCTGGGAAATCGGCTCTGGCTACTTTGGCTGCCGCAACGACGATGGCACGTTCAATGCCGACAAATTCGTGGTCAACGCGACCGACCCGCAGGTCAAGATGATCGAGATTAAGCTCAGCCAGGGTGCCAAGCCCGGCCATGGCGGCGTGTTGCCCGGCCCCAAAGTCACCATTGAAATTGCCGACGCGCGCGGCGTGCCGGTGGGGGTGGACTGCGTGTCGCCGGCCGCCCATAGCGCCTTCAGCACGCCCGTGGAATTGCTGCAGTTCGTGGCGCGCCTGCGTGAACTCTCGGGCGGCAAACCCACCGGTTTCAAGCTGTGCATCGGCCACCCCTGGGAATGGTTTGCGCTGGTCAAGGCCATGCAGCAGACTGACATCACGCCGGACTTCATCGTGGTTGATGGCGCAGAAGGCGGTACCGGTGCTGCGCCGCTGGAGTTCACCGACCACGTGGGCGCGCCGCTGCAAGAAGGCCTGCTACTGGTACACAACACGCTGACCGGCGTGAACCTGCGCGACCGCATCAAAATTGGCTGCGCGGGTAAGGTGGTCAGCGCCTTCGATATGGCCCGCATGATGGCGCTGGGCGCAGACTGGTGCAACAGCGCCCGCGGCTTCATGTTTGCGCTGGGCTGCATCCAGGCCCAGGCCTGCCACACCGGCCACTGCCCCACCGGCGTGACCACCCAGGAGGTGGAGCGCCAAAAAGCCCTGGTGGTGCCCGACAAAGCCACCCGCGTCTACAACTACCACCAGCAAACCCTGCACGCCCTGCAAGAACTCACCCAGGCGGCTGGCCTGACCCACCCCGAGCAAATCACCCTGCACCACATCGTGCGCCGCATCGACAAAAACGAGGTGCGCCTGCTGGCCAACCTCGTGCCGCGTATGGCGCCCGGTGGCCTGCTCGACCATGACGTGAGCGGGCAACACATGGTCTTCAAGAGCTACTGGAACCGGGTGAATGCAGACAGCTATGCGCTATTGAATTGATGCTACTTAATTCATAGCTGCTTGAGCAGTAACTGAAAGGGCTAGTAGCCTTTTTCGCATAGAAAGCACAGCGTTGTCCTTGCTGAGCAGCAAAGCGTGGTGCGCCACCGCCAGATCAATGAATTTCTGATCGTCAGGGTCTTTGCAGGTCACGCTGGCTTTGGGTGGGGCGGCAACGATGTGGGCGTGGTTGTCAAAGGCGGCCAAGACCTGCTCGGCGTGTAGCTTGTAGAAGTTCAGCCGGGTTGCGATGTGTGGATAGGTCAGCACTCTGGCTAACTCATCGCGCATGGCTGGCGTGGCCAGCCAGCGCAGGTTGGCGTCTTGCAACCCTCGCATCAGCGGCCACGTCGCGGTATCGCTGAAGACCCACAGGTCTAGAACGATGTTGGTGTCGAGAACGACGGGAGATGTCATTACGGTTTTTTGCCAAATCAGAACGTACGGAGTGTCGGAGAACGCAGAGGGCGCAAAGCCTACGCAAAGGCCGCAGAGATGAAATCGAACGGCACCTCTTTTGGCTTTTCTGTGGATTTTGCGTAACCTCTGCGATCTTTCCGTTCAAAAATGACTTGAGCGTCAATCAAGTTTTGTAGCACCCAAGGATTCCCCATGCCCATCGGAAGCAACTTTGACGATTTCCTGAAGGAAGAAGGCATCTACGAAACAGTCACCGCCTCGGCTATGAAAAAAGTGCTGGCCCTGCAAATTGAAGAAGCCATGAACGCCCAGCAACTGACCAAAACCGAAATGGCCAAACGCATGCACACCAGCCGTGCGGCGCTGAACCGATTGCTGGATGATTCGGATACGAGTTTGACTCTGACCACGTTGGCCAGCGCGGCGGCGGCACTGGGGCGGGCGGGTGCGGATTGAGTTGGTGGCGGGTTGATAGAGCTAGCTTGTCTCACTGAAATCAAAGCGCAGCGTTTTGCTTCGACTCTTTGACACGCTTTTGCAGCTTAAGTAAAAACTCTCCGAGATCGGTGTTCCGGATTTCTTCAAAGCTCATGCTGTCAGCAATCTTCCAATTATCATTTTTTGCCCAGGCAGGATCAGCTGCATCCAATTTTTCGTAGTGTGAGAGCGCGCGGTATTTTTCACCTTTGCAAACTTTAATTGCACTTTCAGGTAGATAGTTTTCGGTGGCTTTGCGGCTGGTTAGAAAAACTTTCTCAGCACCGAAGAGTTCTGCACAGATCTTCTGAAAACCATTGCGCTCTGACGTTAACGGCTCATTTGCGCAATTTCGCTCACTATCAAACAAAACAAAAACTTCAGCACCGATGCGCTGGAATTCGGTCATTTCCTCTCTTCGGCTTGCATTAATTAATGCGCTGCCACCGAGCGGGACTATCATCACATCGGTTTCAATTTCGAGTTTGCGCAGCAGAACCCGGAAAGTCCTTACCTCGGTGGCTCCTTCGACTAACAATAAAAACTTTCCACCAATGGCTGAAAACTGGGAATACGATAACTCGCCGAGTAGTTGGGCGCTATTCTTCGCTGATTCAAACGGAGTAGTTGAGCTTTTTCCGGTCGTACGATTTTGGGACACAACTAAAATGGTGTCGGCAGTTTGTCTCGCCAGACCCAACGAATGTGTTGCAAAAACGGTGGCGTATTTAGCATGTCTATGTAGCGCCTCCACAAAGCGTGCTTGCATAGTGGGATGTAAATGAAGTTCTGGCTCATCAATCAAAATGAGCTGAGGGGCTCTCGTTGCTGCGGTAACGATGGAAAAAATCAGCTGTGCAATCCCTGAGCCAACGTCGCCAAGCGAAAACTCGCGCTTACCGTCAAAAACGAGAGACAGTGTTTTTGAATCAGCGCTAGCGCTGATTTCCAAGGAACGGTAACCCAATAAATCTGCGATGGCTTGTTGCGTGCTCAGAACTGCGATCTTTGACATTCTGCTGGGGCCGCTCTTTAACTCGCGCCAATTGGATACAAAGCTTTCTCCAACAACTAGGTCATAGTGGCTTGTGCCGCCCTGTCCAGCTTGATTTGATATGTTGCGATACGGGCCAATGAATAACGAACTCATCAAGAGTGCGCCAATTTCTCTTGCTTCGGCAGCAATATTTGATATATCAAGAGCTTGCGAATTTTTGATTTTTACTAGTTGTCTCATTATTGAAAGTCTGTCACCTAAGAGCGAAAAATTCAGAATCCAATTTTTCGTTTCAATCTCAAACTCTATTTCTTTTTCTTTTGACATTAATGACTCGGGTACCAGATCGAGCGGATCCATTACACCAGTGAGCATGGGACTCGTTTCCGCATCAGGAGAAACATAACTAAGACCGCTTACGTTAATTTGCATAAATCCGGCGTTGCCGATCTGCCCGATGTAACTCCTCAATTCATAAATTGACCGTATTAAACAGGACTTTCCAGAGTTATTCGCCCCGACCAAAGCAGTCACCCCGCCAGGCGAAAATTCGAGCTTGGTCGTTGCCTGCTGAAAATAGCTTCTGTAAGTCTTCAAGCCAAAACTGAACGGTTGAATCATGAATCCCCAATCAAGATGTAAAAAACCCGCAGTGCGTGTGCACTGCGGGTTTCATTTTGTCAGCGATTCGCGCTGCTGAGCGTATTACTACACGTTCAGCGCGAATCAGACGGCAGACCTTACATGTCCATGCCGCCCATTCCACCCATGCCGCCCATTCCACCGCCACCACCCATGCCGCCAGCGCCTGACTCGTCTTTCGGAGCCTCGGCCACCATGGCTTCGGTGGTCAGCATCAGAGAAGCAACCGATGCGGCGTTTTGCAACGCGGTGCGGGTGACTTTCGTGGGGTCCAGAATGCCCATTTCGATCATGTCGCCGTAGGTGTCGTTGGCGGCGTTGAAGCCGTGGTTGCCTTTGCCAGCCAGAACGGCGGCGACGACCACGCTGGGCTCGCCACCGGCGTTGGCCACGATGATGCGGATCGGCTCTTCCACGGCGCGCAGGATCAGCTTGATGCCGGCTTCCTGGTCAGCGTTGTCGCCTTTGATGGCACCAGCGGCTTGTTTGGCGCGCAGCAATGCAACACCACCACCAGCCACAATGCCTTCTTCCACTGCAGCGCGGGTGGCGTGCAGGGCGTCTTCCACGCGGGCTTTTTTCTCTTTCATTTCCACTTCGGTGGCAGCGCCAACCTTGATCACGGCCACACCGCCAGCCAGCTTGGCCACGCGCTCTTGCAGTTTTTCACGGTCGTAGTCGCTGGTGGCTTCTTCGATTTGCACGCGCACTTGTTTCACGCGGGCTTCGATGTCAGCAGCGGCGCCGGCACCGTCGATCACGGTGGTGTTTTCCTTGCCGCACTCGATGCGCTTGGCAGAGCCCAGGTCAGCCAGAGTGACTTTTTCCAGGGTCAGGCCCACTTCTTCGGCAATCACTTTGCCGCCGGTCAGGATGGCGATGTCTTCCAGCATGGCTTTGCGGCGGTCGCCGAAGCCAGGGGCTTTGACAGCCACGACCTTCAGAATGCCGCGAATGGTGTTGACCACCAAAGTGGCCAGGGCTTCGCCTTCCACTTCTTCCGCAATGATCAGCAGCGGACGGCCGCTTTTTGCCACTTGCTCCAGGGTGGGCAGCAGGTCGCGGATGTTGCTGATTTTCTTGTCATACAACAGCACGAAAGCGTTTTCCAGAATGGCGCTTTGCTTTTCGGGGTTGTTGATGAAGTAAGGGCTCAGGTAGCCGCGGTCAAACTGCATGCCTTCCACGATGTCCAGCTCGTTGTCCAGGCTTTTGCCGTCTTCCACGGTGATCACGCCTTCTTTGCCCACTTTGTCCATGGCCTTGGCGATGATGTCGCCAATGGATTCGTCAGAGTTGGCAGAAATCGAGCCGACTTGGGCGATTTCTTTGCTGGTGGTGGTGGCTTTGCTGGCTTTTTTCAGCTCGGCAACCAGGGCGGTGACGGCCTTGTCGATACCGCGCTTCAGGTCCATCGGGTTCATGCCGGCGGCTACGTATTTCATGCCTTCGCGCACGATGGCTTGGGCCAGCACGGTGGCGGTGGTGGTGCCGTCGCCAGCGTTGTCAGAAGTCTTGGAAGCAACTTCCTTGACCATCTGCGCGCCCATGTTTTGCAGCTTGTCTTTGAGTTCGATCTCTTTAGCCACCGACACACCGTCTTTGGTGACGGTGGGGGCACCGAAGGAACGCTCCAGCACCACATTGCGACCCTTGGGGCCCAGGGTGACTTTGACTGCGTTGGCCAGGATGTTCACACCCTCGACCATGCGTGCGCGGGCTTCGCCGCCGAAAACTACGTCTTTTGCTGCCATGTTAGGCTCCTAAAAATGAATCAAAACGGCTGCTCGCCCAGAGATAACTTGCTCAAGCAGCTATGAATTTAATAGTGAAGGCTGTGAGAGAAATTACTTCTCGACAACCGCAAACAGGTCTTCTTCTTTCATGACCAGCAGCTCGTCGCCATCGACCTTAACGGTCTGGCCGCTGTATTTGCCAAACAGCACGCGGTCGCCAACTTTCACGCCGACGGGGTGCAGCTCGCCCTTGTCGTTCTTTTTGCCAGGGCCAACGGCCAGAATTTCGCCTTGATCAGGCTTTTCGGCGGCTGCATCGGGAATCACGATGCCCGAGGCGGTTTTGGTTTCGCTGTCGATACGCTTAACGATCACACGGTCGTGCAGGGGGCGAAGTTTCATAAACATCTCCTAGGTTTGTACAAAAGGGAAAATCGAAGTGTGCCCGCTGCCTTGTTTTCACCGGTAGCGGGCACTCACCAATCAGACGTTGGTGCTAGTGTGGTGTCTCATGCTGTTTGAACCATAAAACCGCGTCTTTTCGTACAGCTTGTCGTTCCAAATCCTCGCCATAGCCACTGCTATGGCTGTGGTTTGCGCCTAAATCTGTACAAAAATCCATCGGTTTTATTTTGGTTCAAACAGCATGAGACACCACACTAGGGTGCTGACTGCCTTCAGGCAGGTGTTAGCACTCATCTCCAACGAGTGCTAATGATACGGGCAATTGTTTCAGTTTCAAGTAGGGGTTAATTATTTGAGAAAGTATAAAATCATGTTTTGAAAATAAATAGACCCTAATTTCGATGTTCGACCCCACCAAAGAGCCGTTTACCTACCGCCGCGACGCGCTGGCCGCCAGCTACTGCGACGCGCTGGAAGGCCGCGGCATTCTGGATGCCAGCTCGGGGCTGTTTTTGGCGGGGCCGCGGCGCACCGGCAAGTCCACCTTTTTGCGTGATGACCTGATGCCGCAGATGCGGCTGCGCGGCTGGGAGCCGCTGTATGTGGATTTGTGGGCCGATCGCGCCCGCGACCCAGCAGAGCTGATCATTGCCGCCATCCGCCAAGCCCTGGCCCGCTTCGATGGCCCGGTGCTCAAGGCGGCCAAACGGGTGGGGCTGGAAAAGCTCACCGTGCTCAAGGTGGTGTCGCTGGACTTTTCCAAAATCGGCCAGCCCGGCGGCGCCACCATCGCCGACGCGCTGCAGGCCCTGCACACCAAATGCGGCAAGCCGCTGGCGCTGCTGGTGGACGAGGCGCAGCACGCGCTGTCCAGCCCGGCGGGTGTGGCGGCCATGTTTGCGCTGAAGGCGGCGCGTGACCAGCTCAACCAGGGCCAGCGCAACCATGAGCGTAGCCTGCACCTGGTGATGACCGGCTCCAACCGCGACAAGCTCACGCACCTGGTGCTGCGAAAAAGTCAGCCATTTTTTGGCGCAGGCATCACCCGCTTTCCGCTGCTGGATCGCGGCTTCATCGAGGCCTATGCGTTGTGGCTGAACCGCCAGTTTGCGCCGGGCTGCGGCTTTGAGGTGGATGTGTTGATGCAGGCCTTTGAGCTGGTGGGCCACCGCCCCGAAATGCTCAAAACCGTGGTGGGCGAGGCCGTCACCGAGCTGGGTGGCGCCGCAGGCCTGAGCCAGCAACTGGCGCAGAACGCCCAGCAACTGCAGCGGCGCGCCTGGCACGAATTCGAGTCCACCTACAACGGCCTGCCGCCCGCCCAAAAAGCCGTGTTTGACGCCGTAGCCCGGCTGTCGCCCGGCTACGAGCCCTTTGCCGCAACCGCCTTGGCGGCCTACCAGGCCATGCTGGGCAAGCCACTGTCCACCTCGGCGATTCAAGGCGCGCTGGATGCGCTGCGCGACAAAGAACTGGTCTGGCGTGCCGGCCGGGGCCACTACGCGCTGGAAGACGACGGCTTGCAGGCCTGGTACCTACAAAGCCACCCACAGACGCCGGTGCTCACACCGCCGTCCGTCTCTCTTGCATTACCCATTGGCTGAAACCATGCACACCACCGCCCTCGTTTTGTTTTCTGGTGGCCAGGACTCCACCGTCTGCCTGGCCCAGGCGCTATGCAAATATGAGCGGGTAGAGACCATCGGTTTTGACTACCGGCAGCGCCACAGCGTGGAACTGCAAGCGCGCCTGGTGGTGCTGGACGAGCTGTCCACGCAGTTCCCGAAGTGGGCACCGCGCCTAGGGCCCGACCATGTGATTGACCTGGCGGTGCTGGGCCAGATCAGCGACACCTCGCTCACCCGCGACATGGCCTTTGCCTACGAAAACACCGGCCTGCCCAACACCTTTGTGCCCGGGCGCAATCTGCTGTTTTTGACCCTGGCTGCGGCGCTGGCCTACCGGCGCGGCTTGCAGGTGCTGGTGACGGGCGTGTGCGAAACCGATTTTTCAGGCTACCCCGACTGCCGCGACGACACCATGAAGGCCATGCAACTGGCGCTGTCGCTGGGGCTGGACAAACGCTTGCTGATCGACACACCGCTGATGTGGATCGACAAAGCCGCCACCTGGCAACTGGCGGACGACATCGGCGGCCAGCCGCTGGTGGATTTGATCGTGGAGCACACCCACACCTGCTACCTGGGCGACCGCGAGCACCGGCATGACTGGGGCTATGGCTGCGGCAACTGCCCGGCGTGTGAGCTGCGCTCGGGTGGGTGGGTACGTTACCGAGGCGAGAACGCCTGAAGTACGTACGACCTCGCGGCGCAACCGCTGGATCCCCGCCTGCGCGGGGATGACGGTATCCATGCATGCGTCATCCCCGCGCAGGCGGGGATCCAGGCGTTTGCGGCACCGCCCCATCGCTGAGAACAAAGCGTGCCTGGCTTGCTTCCTGCGACTGCGCCACCAGCGTCCACTGCCGCTGATGAAAGCCTGCTACCCCAGGCCGATGCGCTATCGATACCAGAGCGCCTTGAGCAGCTTGTATGCGCTCGAGCAGCCGTTTGTACAAGGTGTTTTCAGCCGACTCATCCAGCGCACTGGTGGCTTCGTCGGCCAGCAGCCAGCGCGGATTTTTCAAGAAGGCGCGGGCAATGGCCAGACGCTGTTTTTCACCGCCCGACAGCTTCTGGCTCCAGCTGTCAGCATCATCCAGCCGGCTGGCCAACTGCGGCAGCAGTGCGTCGGTCAGCGCCTGGCGTAAGGCTTCGTCGGTGTAGGCGGTCACCGGTTCCGGGTAGGCCAGCGCATCGCGCAGTGGGCCGTCGGGAAAGTAGGGGTTTTGTGGCAGCACCATGGTGTCGGGCGGTCGCTGCACCTGGCCACGGGCAAATGGCCAAATGCCGGCAAACGCGCGAAACAGCGTGGACTTGCCGCTGCCCGACGGGCCTTTGAGTAGCACGCTGTCGCCCGGTGCAACGGCCAGCGACAGGCCTGTCAGTAGCACGGTGCCATTGGGCAGGCTCACGGTGAGGTCTTGTGTGCGCAATTCGTCGGTCGTGTTTGCTACTGTATTTGTAGCTGCTTGAGCAGTATTTCCCTGGGCGAGAGCCTGAAATGTCTCTTCAAAGCTGGTTAAACGGTCGGTGGTGGCTCGCCAGGCGGCCAGGGAGCTGTAGTTGTCGATGAACCAGGACAGTGCGTCTTGCACACGGCCAAACGCCGAGGAGATTTGCATCAACTCGCCCAGCTGAATGGCACCGCTGAAAAAGCGCGGTGCTGCCACGATGAAAGGAAACACCACCGCAGCTTGGCCGAAAAAGCTGGTGAACCAGATCAGGTTTTTCTGCGCCTTGAGCAGCTTCAAATAATTGGCCAGCACGCTGGAGAAACGGGTGTCCAGCTGGCGGCGTTCGACTTTTTCGCCGCCGTCCAACGCAATGGCTTCGCTGTACTCGCGCACCCGGATCAGGTGGTGGCGAAAGTCGGCCTCGTAGCGTTGCTGCGCAAAATTCAGCGCAATCTGGGGTCGGCCGATGAAGTGGGTCAGCACGCTGCCCACCACGCAGTACAGCAAGGCCATCCACACCATAAAGCCAGCAATGTTGTAGGTGCTGCCTGCCACGGTAAAAGAAAAAATGCCGCTCAAGCCCCACAAAATGCCCACAAAACTAACCAGCGTGACCACCGCATTGAGCAGGCCCATGCTCAGCGACACCGAGTACACGGTGAACAGGTTCAGGTCTTCCTGGATGCGCTGATCCGGGTTGTCGGGCGTGGTGCCGTTTGCTGCATATCGGGCCAGCTCCATTTTGTAGAACGCGTGGTGAGACAACCAGCGCTGCAGGTAATGGCCGGTCATCCAGGTACGCCAGCGTATTTCCAACAGCTGGGTCAGGTAAAACTTGTAGACCGAGATCAAGATGAAGGCAAACGCCAGATACGTGAAGCGCCCCAGCTGCTGCCAGAACACGGTTTGGTCGCGCTTTTCCAGTGCGTCATAGAACAGGCGGAACCAGTCGTTGTTCAGCACCAGCATGTACACCGAGGCCAGGTTCAGCAGCACGATGCCCGCCAGCAAGGCGCGGGCTTTCCACTTTTCGTCGGAGCGAAAGTAGGGCGCGGCCAGCGTCCAGATTTTTCGGCTGGTGGCTTGGGCGGTGGCCAGTTGGGCGAACAGTTTCATCGGAAGTGTCCTGGTGTTGGAGGTGAAGGCCCGTGTTGACCCTTTTCAGAGCGAAAAGTGCCATCCGCCCATGTGTTGACTGCTCAAGCAGCTATTATTTTGAGAGTAAAAAGAGACGTATCTCGCTGCGCCGTGTCACGGTGCAGCGTTCGACACGCCACTGGCCACATGCCCGGCGGGTACGTGCTGGGCCGCGTGTTGCACATGGCCGGTCTGGTCGTCAAAGAAAAAATCGGGCTCGAATTCGCGCAAAAACTCACCCTTGGGCAGGCCACCCAGAAACATGGCTTCGTCCACATCAATGTGCCAGTCCATCAGCGTGCGAATCGCCCGCTCGTGCGCGGGTGCGCTACGGGCGGTGACCAGCGCGGTGCGCAGGCGCATGGCGGGCGAGGCCGCAAGTTGTAAGCGGTGTAGGGCTACCAGCAAGGGTTTGAACGGGCCCTCGGGCAAGGGCAGGGCGGCCTTATCGCGCTCGTGCTGCTGAAAGGCCTGCAAGCCGTCGCGCTGGAATACCTGCTCCGCTTCGTCGGAAAACAGCACGGCGTCACCGTCAAACGCAATGCGCACCTCGTGCGGGTGGGTGTCGCCCGCATGCGTGGCGTGGGTGGCCACGGTGGCGGCAGCAAAGCCGTTGGTCAGGGCAGCGCACACGTCGGCGCTGTTGGCTGACAAAAAAAGGTTGGCGTTCAGCGGGCGCAGGTAACGCCAGGTTTTGTCGTCGCCCCGGGTGAAGGTGCCGCGCTCAATGGGCAGGCCGTAGTGCTGGGCGGAACGGAACACGCGCATGCCGGAGACGGGGTCGTTGCGCGAGAGGATGACGACCTCGACCCGTTGTGTGTCAGGCGTGTTGAAGGCCAGCAGCTTGCGCACCAGCGAGAAGGCCACGCCGGGTTTGGCCGGTTGCTCCAGGCGTTGAAGCTGCAGCTGCATGTAGTCGCGGTCTTTGGCGCTGCCGGTACCCGCGTCAAACACCCGATTTTCCTCTTCAAAATCAAACAGGGCGCGTGACGAAATCGCCACGACCAGCTTGCCGTCCAGAGAAATGGCCACTTATTTCACGAACTGGTTGAGCTGGATGATGGGCAGCAGCACCGCCAGCACGATCAGCATGACCACGCCGCCCATACCCACAATCAGCAGTGGCTCCAGAATGGTGGCCAACTGGAAGGCGCGGCGCTGCACCTCGCCGCTGAGCTGTTTGGCGGCGCGTTGCAGCATCACGGGCAACTGGCCGGTCTGCTCGCCCAGGCGGGCAAACATGGCCAACAAGCCAGGAAAGCGCTTCTTCTGACCCAGGGCCGACGCCAGCGGCGCACCTTCGCGCACCAGCACCAGGGCATCGAGCGCGTCGGCCCGCATCGCGCGGTTGGACAGGGTTTCGGCGGCGGCCTGCAAGGCTTTCAGAATCGGCACGCCGGCAGAGGCCAGCATGGCCAGGGTGCTGGCAAAACGCGCGGCGTTGTATCCACGGGCCAGCTTGCCCACCAGGGGGAGGGTGAGGATGGCAGCGTCAAATTTTTGACGAAAACCATCATTTTTCAAGGCGAAACGCGCTGCAACAGCTATCGATATGAGAGCGGCCAGCACGACCAACCCGTAGTTGCGCACGATGTCGCTCAAAGTCAGCATAACCACTGTGAGAAAGGGCAGGGCGCGCTTGGTCCCCGCAAACACGGTGGCAACCTGCGGAATGACGTAGCTGACCAGGAAAATCACGATGGCAATCGCCACCAGGGTGACGATAGCCGGGTACAGCGCCGCACCCAGCAACTTGGCTTGTAGCGCCTGGCTTTCCTCCAGATCGTCGGCCAGGCGCTCCAGCACCAGCCCCAGGTTGCCGCTTTGCTCCCCGGCACCAATCACCGCTCTATATATATCTGTGAACTCACGCGGGTGCTGGGACAGCGCCTTGGCAAAACTGGAGCCGCCGTTGACCTCGGCACGAAGGGAGGCCACCAGGTCGCGTTGGCGCATGTCGTCGGCTTCGTCAGTCAGTGCGGTGAGTGCCCGCTCCAGAGGCAAACCCGATGACACCAAGCCGGCAATCTGGCGCGTCCAGACCGCCAGCGTGGTGGCGTTAAAGATTCGGCTGGCAAACAGCGGCGTGTTCAAGCCGAAATTGGCGGCGTTGGCCGCGCGCTGGGCTTCAGTGGTGACGGCCTCCACCGCCAACGGCACCAGGGCTTGGGCGCGCAGCAAGCCACGGGCAGATTTGGCGGTGTCGGCTTCCAGCACGCCCTTGCGGGTTGTGCCTTGGGCATCAAGGGCTTCAAAGGAGTAGGCGGGCATGTGGTTGATTATCAGCGTTGCAAATCCAACACAAGTTGGAGACTTCACAGGCCTATGTAGCGTTGTTTGTTAGTGTTGTTAGAAGACTGAGACAGTTTGTGTGATTTTTTGGCCCAAAATTCGCGGCTGGTCAGAAATTTGGCGAATTAACACTTTTAAAGTATTCGGTGGTATGGGCTGCTGCTAAATCCAGATGTGATTTTTTCGTCAGTCGGCTATTCCAATCTATCCCAACATAAACACAGCGTTGCGATAGCCGACCGGATTGAAGTAAACTCGCAACGGTTTGTAACTGGTCTGCTAAAAAGCGTTTCAAAGTTGAGAGAAATTTTGTTTGACTAAGTTTTGCGGCTCTGTTGAAGGGCACGTCCTGTCGCTAAGCACCTTCGTGGCGCGCCTGTTTTTGGCGCTCCTGGTTGTGCTTGGCTTCAGTATGGCAATTCCTTCAACGGCGGTCGCTCAGACAACAGTTACAAACGTCGTCTCCATTACGCCCCCGGCAACAATCGTCAACACCAACGCCTGCGGCTCCGTCACATCGGGCGTTTGCTCGGCGACAGATCTGGATGACGTCACGCCCAGTGCCAACCTTGGCGTGACTAAGGTAGCCAGTGTTACCACTGGCACGGTCGGCAGTACTTTCACCTACGTGGTTACGTTTGGAAACACTGGGCCCAGTACGGCGAATTCGGTCACGATCACCGACGTTTTGGGGGCGGGAATGGTTCTCTACACCGCCAGCGCTCAAATCAGTGCGGGAACCATCACTTTCAATCCGGTAGTAGGCGCTACTGGCGTTACGGCGACAACCGCCACATTGGGCAATGGTGTATCCGGAACCCTGACGATTGTGGTGACGGTCAATAGCGCCCCGGCCGGCTCCTTGACCAACACCGTGGGCATCACCAGCACCACACCTGACCCCACCCCTGGAAACAACACCGCCACCAGCACCATCAGCGTGGGTGCCAGCGCCAACCTGGGCATCACCAAGGTTGCCTCGGTGACCAGCGGCACCGTGGGTGCCACCTTCAACTACGTCATCACCGTGGGCAACGCTGGCCCCAGCGCAGCGGCCAACGCCACCGTCACCGACGTGCTGCCCACCCAGCTGACCCTGATCAGCGGCGTGGCCAGCGCCGGGCTGACCCTGCAGACCAGCACCACCCAGATCACCGCCACCGCCGCCAGCCTGGCCTCTGGCTTTGCTGGCACCATCACGCTGACGGTGCAACTGAACAGCGCCCCGGCCGGCTCCTTGACCAACACCGTGGGCATCACCAGCACCACACCTGACCCCACCCCTGGAAACAACACCGCCACCAGCACCATCAGCGTGGGTGCCAGCGCCGACCTGGGCATCACCAAGGTTGCCTCGGTGACCAGCGGCACCGTGGGTGCCACCTTCAACTACGTCATCACAACTGAACAGCGCCCCGGCCGGCTCCTTGACCAACACCGTGGGCATCACCAGCACCACACCTGACCCCACCCCTGGAAACAACACCGCCACCAGCACCATCAGCGTGGGTGCCAGCGCCGACCTGGTGATGAACAAGACCCTGAGCACCCCCAACGGCAGCGGCGCGGGTGCCACCGCCAGCTTTGCGCTGGTGGTCTTTAACGCCGGCCCGAGCGCAGCGCTGAACGTCACCGTCACCGACGTGGTGCCTGCCGGGCTGAACGTGCTCAACGTCAGCGGCAGTGCGGGCCTGACCGCCAGCAACGCCGGCCAGAACGTACAGGGCCTGATCGCCAGCCTGGCGGCCAACAGCAGCGCCACGCTCACGGTGGTGGTCAGCTTGAGCAACGCCACCAGTGGCACCCTGGGCTACACCAACACCGCCAGCGTGACCAGCACCACGCCGGACCCCACGCCCACCAACAACACCGCCACGGTCACCATCACGGTGGACCCACGGGCGGACGTGGCCACCAGCATCAGCCTGCCGGGCAACGCCACCGCCGGCACGGTGGTCACCGCCACCATCACCTTCACCAACAACGGCACCAGCACCGCGGCCAACGTGACCGGCAGCGCGGTCATTGGCACCACCGGCGGCACCATCACCAGCACCGGCGTGCTCAGCCTGGGCAGCCTGCCGGTGGGCTCCTCCACCGTGGTCACCGTCACCTTCACCGTGCCCGCACTGGGCCCGGTCAGTGGCACCAGCACCGTGACCACCACCACCGCCGACCCGCTCCTGGCCAACAACACCGCCACTGCCACCATGAGCGTCAACGGCGCGGCCGACCTGGTGATGAACAAGACCCTGAGCACCCCCAACGGCAGCGGCGCGGGTGCCACCGCCAGCTTTGCGCTGGTGGTCTTTAACGCCGGCCCGAGCGCAGCGCTGAACGTCACCGTCACCGACGTGGTGCCTGCCGGGCTGAACGTGCTCAACGTCAGCGGCAGTGCGGGCCTGACCGCCAGCAACGCCGGCCAGAACGTACAGGGCCTGATCGCCAGCCTGGCGGCCAACAGCAGCGCCACGCTCACGGTGGTGGTCAGCTTGAGCAACGCCACCAGTGGCACCCTGGGCTACACCAACACCGCCAGCGTGACCAGCACCACGCCGGACCCCACGCCCACCAACAACACCGCCACGGTCACCATCACGGTGGACCCACGGGCGGACGTGGCCACCAGCATCAGCCTGCCGGGCAACGCCACCGCCGGCACGGTGGTCACCGCCACCATCACCTTCACCAACAACGGCACCAGCACCGCGGCCAACGTGACCGGCAGCGCGGTCATTGGCACCACCGGCGGCACCATCACCAGCACCGGCGTGCTCAGCCTGGGCAGCCTGCCGGTGGGCTCCTCCACCGTGGTCACCGTCACCTTCACCGTGCCCGCACTGGGCCCGGTCAGTGGCACCAGCACCGTGACCACCACCACCGCCGACCCGCTCCTGGCCAACAACACCGCCACTGCCACCATGAGCGTCAACTCGACCTCGGACATGAGTGCAAGCTTTGCTGGATTCCCTCTCAGTGCCCCTGTTGGTATTGTGGTGGCGGGTACGGTTAATTTCGTTAACACGAGCACCACCAGCACTGCTACGACTGCGGTGTTCAGTTTGCGTCTACCAGTTGGACTGGCGAATGTGACTGTGACAAGTGCGTTGCTGGGCCTTGGCTCTTACGCCCCACTGACCGGACTTGTTACTTTCCCTGGTGCGCCAAGCTTGATCAATGTCACACCAAGTAGCACCGTAAGTGCGTCCATCAGCCTGTTGCAAACCAGCACAGGTTTGTCAGGCACAGGGACTACCGGCGCTGCAAACGACAGTAACAACCTAAACAATACAGCTACATTCAGCGTAGCCACCGCAACAGTAGCTGATGTCAGCGTCAGTCTTGCGTTGGCGGCAAGTGCACCAGCGAGCTCATCTGCGGTTGGAACTGTGACTTTCTACAACGTGGGCACAGCCATCGCCGACAACGTAACCCGTAGTGTTTTTGTCAGTGGTGGAACCATAACTACAGCGTCTGGTGGCGGAATTATTCTGGCAGGCGTTATTGCAACGTTCAACGTGCCATCAATGTTGCCAGGGGCTACTGCAAGCTTTACTTTCAGCTACGCAATGCCAGCGGCGGGCATTGTCAACGCAACAGCAAGCATTGCGACAACCTCCACTGAAACCAACACATCAAACAACTTGGCGATCGGATTTACCAGCGTAAGTGGAGTTGGCGTAGACCTTTCTGTTTCGCTGGTTGTGAACCCGGGAGGCTCCGGGCTCCTGGCAGTTGGTGGCAACACGGTGCAAGTGGTAGTCACGAATGTTGGCGCCGTCCCGTCTACTGGCACGGTCACTGTTGTCTTGCCTGGGGCAGTTCCCAATACTTTCGTGACCGTTACATTCACCCTTGTGGCTCCTTTGGGAGTCGGGCAAACAGTTGGGTTTACAACGACGTACACAATGGGCACACAGACAACTGCTGCCCAAACTTTCACTGCGGCAGTAACTGGCGGACCAACAGAAACAAATCTGACGAATAACTTCGCCACAACACTCGCAGACGTCGGGGCCAATGTGTCAGGCAGAGCCTGGATCGATGTGGGCGTTGGCGGCAGACAGGTATACAACCCCGGCACCGACATACCGCTGGCAAATGCGCTGGTTCGCTTGTACAGAACAACGACCCTGGGTGCGCCTGTCGGTACCGCATTGACGGATGCCAACGGACAGTACGAAATTAAGGCGGTTCGCCCCGGCAATGACTACATTATTCAATTCTTTAGATGCGCAAATCCTGCAAATCCAGCGACCTGCGTTGTGATTGGCACAACCCCGTTGAATCAAGGTTTGCAGACGCAACGATACGGCGTGGCAAATAACGCAACGACCACCGCACTGAACCCCACACCAAGTGTCACCGGAGTCACTATTGGAAACGCCATCACAGGCATTACTTTGATATCCGGCGACAACACCATCAATCAGAATCTGCCAATAGATCCTGCAGGCGTTGTCTACGACTCCGTTTCCCGTCTGCCTGTCGCTGGCGCAACGGTTTCGATTTCAGGTCCCCCAGGATTTGCAGGTTCTATCCAGAACGGAAATGGGGTGATCAGTACGACTCAAGTCACGGCTATTGACGGGAGATATCAATTCTTCCTGATGCCTGGGTTTGTGCCTGGTACCTATACGCTATCTGTTAGCGCGCCTGCTGGTTATTTCCCAGCGTTGGTTACTCAAACTACTTTTGCGGTTGGAGGTGGTGTCGTAGCCCCATCGGTCTTCCCTGGAGTGGTTCCACCGGGCATCAATCAAGCCGTACCCAATCCATTGGCACCGCAAGGGGCTAATCCAACGACCTACTACCTCTCCTTCAACTTTGGTGCCGGGTCAGGTGATGTCATAAATAACCATATTCCTCTTGATCCAGTACCAGGAGGTGGGGTCGTCGTCACGCCAACGGTTGCTGACTTGGCTGTAACGAAAGTTGGACCGGCGACGGTGGCGGGAGGCACGACTGTGTCCTACGTCATCATGATTTCCAACGCCGGTCCCGCAGATGCGCAAAATATTACAGTGACGGATGTATTGCCAGCCGGATTGAGTTTGGTGAGTGTGGACTCCCAACCCCCGGGCCTGTTCCGCTTGACGACTGCGACAGGATCCTTCTCGGCATATCTGCCGCTGTTGCAGGCTGGTGCAGCCGTTCCACTTAACTTGATCGCTTTGGTCGATCCAGCAGTGCCAGGGTCTACGCTAACCAATGTGGTCAATGCCACCACGACGACCCCAGACTCAAATCCAAACAACAACACCGCCAGCACAAGTGCTACCGTTTTGCGCCCCGACGTACAGATAGCAAAACAAGGTCCTGCAACCATGCTGCCTGGTGGAACCGCAAGTTATGCGCTGACAGTTACCAACATTGGTCCGAGTGTCGCTCTTAACGTCACGGCCACAGACATTTTGCCAACAGGGCTGACTTTGATATCGGCATCATTAGTGTCCGGCTCAGCGAGTTTTAGCACGTCCACGGCCGGTGTATCGATATTCAAAGGGGTATTGCTGCCCAACGGCATTGAGTCGATTGTTCTGAATATGGTCGTTGCAATCGATCCGTCTGTTGCCGGCACCACGATTACCAACGTCGCAGGCGTCACTGCAACGACAGCTGACAGCAACTTGGGCAACAACACGGCGACCGCGATATCCAGGGTGTTGGTGCCCGATGTGCAAATTAATAAACTGGGGCCGCAGACCATGGTTGCCGGCAGTACCGCCTCCTATACTTTGACAATTGCAAACATTGGTCCTGGTGCCGCAGCAAATGTAATGGTTACTGACGTGCTGCCAGTTGGCCTGACGTTGATTTCGGCTTCCGTTTTGTCTGGCAGCATGAGCCTTGTCACATCGACAGGCGCAGTGACTGCCACTAAGGCGCTGCTCAGCGGCACAGGTTTGTCCACCAGTCCTGAGTCGGTTGTAATCCGACTGGTGGTGGGTGTCGATCCTTCCATTGCTGGAACAACCGTGACCAACGTCGCGCGCGTGACGACAACCACTGCCGATGCCAACCCTGATAACAACGTGTCTACAGCCGTTTCCCGTGTCCTTGGGGTTGATGTGCAAATCACCAAACTCGGCCCCGATACCTTGGCCGCCGGCGGTACCGCTACTTACACGCTGATTGTCGTGAATGCAGGGCCTAGTGTTGCGTCAAACGTGACCGTTTCCGACGCGTTGCCTGTCGGTTTAAGTCTTGCATCTGCCTCATTGGTTTCGGGGGGCAGTTTCAGCTTCACGACCAGTACCGCAGGCATTACAGCCAGCGTAGCGCTCATGCCCGTTGGAACCACGGTATTTGCCCTCAGCGTGAACGTGGACGTCACTGCCAGTGGCACGATTACCAACGTGGCGTCAGCCACCACTACAACGCCTGATACGAACACGGCTAATAACACCAGCTCTGTGGCCAGTAGGGTATTGGGTGCAGACGTTCAGGTATTCAAATTCGGCCCTCCAACCATGACGGCGGCGGGTACCGCCACCTACACACTGGTTTTGGTTAATGCCGGGCCAAGCGTGGCCGTAAACGTAACGCTCACAGATGCCATGCCGACCGGCTTGACTTTGTTAGGTGCCTCTGCAACCGTTCCGGGCAGTTTGTCATTGACGGTGTCACCAGACGTGTTGACCGGGGTTGTGCCAGTGATGCGCCTTGGAACAGTCACTATCAACTTGACGGTTCAAGTGAACTACACCGCGACCGGAACGATTACCAACATCGTCACCGCAACGAGTACCACCGCTGACCCGAGCCCAACGAACAATATTGCCTCCGTTACCTCGCAGATTAAAGAGGTGGAATCGGGTGTGATTTTGGTGAACAAGACCGGTAATAAGACCGTTGCCGAGGTGGGTGACTCGGTGCAATACACGATACGGATGCGTAACACCATTTTCCTGTCTGTACAAAATGTGACCTTAGAGGATCTGTTGCCCGCAGGCTTCCGCTATATCCCTGGGACAGCTCGTTTGAATGGAACGGCCACGGCCGATCCGCAGGGTGGAGTTGGGCGACAACTCACGTTCAATATCGGAAATCTGCCCGCGCAAGCCGTGTACGAGTTGACTTACTTCGTTAGACTGGGTGTAGGTTCTCAGCAGGGTGACGGCATCAACCGTGCGACCGCTGTCTTCCCTGGTGCTAATGGAAGACCGATACGATCAAATACTGCCCAGTTCAAAGTCAACGTACAAGGTGGCGTGTTTACCAATGATGGGTGTATAGCAGGCAAAGTCTTTGTCGATTGCGATGGCAATGCAGTACAGAACAATACCGGAGGCTCGCGCGAGCTGGGCATCCCGGGTGTCCGCTTGGTCATGCTGGATGGCACTTACATCGTGACCGATAACGAGGGTAAATACAGCATCTGTGGCATCAAGCCTCAGACGCATGTACTCAAGGTAGATCGCGCGACTCTGCCCAAGGGCTCTCGTCTGGTACCGTCCAGTAACCGAAATGCCGGTGTGGGCGACAGTATTTTTGTTGATTTGAAGGGTGGGGAGTTGTTCCGCGCAGACTTTATTGAGGGATCTTGCAGCGTAGAGGTCTTGGAGGAGGTCAAAGCCAGACGCGCGGTCGGTGGGCCTGCACAACCAACGACGGGCAAGTCGATAGAACCCCTGGTGCCTGCCGCGCCAGCTGCCAGCACGATCAGGCCATGAAGAAACAGCAATCACCCCAATCCGTGAAGGTGGCGTCGATTCGCATGCCTTTAAGCGCGCTTGGTGCCGCGGTACTGACCCTGTTTCATGGGGTGTTGGTTGCACAACCTGCAGCCAACACCACCAGTGCAGACGTGCCAGCGCCACGTAGTCTTTTTGAAACCGCAGGCCAGGAGGGTATCGGCCCACGACCTGCCACCTCATTCCTTGAGCGCTTGGCATCGCCGGCAGACAAGATTGGCGTGAAGGTGCTTGGAGACAATCTGCCCGCGGACGGAAATACCGCAACCGATGTGCAAGTGCGTCTGCTTGACCGCAGTGGTGCACTGTTGCGCGGAGATGTCGACGTCACCATTGAGGTTGACTCAGGTGCCAGAGTTTTGTTGCCTGGCCGAAAAACGTCGGAATCTGCCGCTGATCGTGGCGACATCGATCGCATTCAGCCCGGCGTACAGGCCGTCGCCAAAGACGGTTCTCTGAACTTCAAATTGATTGCGCCCATTCGTCCTGAGCTTGTCACGGTGCGTGTATCGGTCAAAGGAGTCGTTGAAAAAGTAACGGTTCGCTACGTGCCTGATTTGCGTGAACTGATCGCGGTCGGTTTGCTGGAAGGCCAGTTGCGTGCGGACAAATTCGACCCCAAGCAAATCGTTCCAGTGCGCGAGAACGACAGCTTTGAAAACGAAATCAAGAACTTCAGCAAGGAGTTCAACGGCGGGCGGGCTCGCTTGGGTGCGCGGGCAGCGCTGTACCTCAAAGGCAAAGTCAGTGGGCAGTATTTGCTGACGCTTGCTTATGACTCGGAGAAAGACACGCGTAAAAAGCTTTTTCAGGACATTGATCCCAACACCTTTTACCCTGTGTATGGCGACTCTAGCTACAGGGGTGTTGATGCGCAAAGCAATGGAAAGCTCTACGTGCGCTTGGATAAAGGGCTGAGTTACCTGCTTTGGGGCGACTACACCACGGCAGATACCAACCCTGCCCGACAGTTAAGTCAATATTCACGTTCCTTGCCTGGTTTGCGCGCTCACTACGAAGAGGGTGACATCACTGCAAACGCCTTCGTGGCCAGACAATCCTTGACGCAAATTGTTGATGAGTTTCCGGCGCGTGGTGTTTCTGGGCCGTATAGTGTGTCAAAGTCTAACGGGATATCGGGCTCGGAAAAGGTCGAAATTCTGGTGCGCAGTCGCGGACAAACTTCAATTATCTTGAAGGCTACCCCGCTGACACGTTCGTTGGACTATGAGTTTGAGCCGTTCAATGGGCAGATTTTGTTTCGAGCGCCCGTTCCCAGCGTGGACGATCAGCTGAACCCGGTGTCTATCCGGGTAACCTATGAAGTTGATCAAGGGGGCAAGCAGTTCACTATCGTAGGTGGCGATGTGCGCCTGAAAGTCAGCGAGTCGCTGTACGCTGGTATATCTGTTGCGAAAGACAATAACCCTGATACGCCTACTACCGTTATCGGAGCCAACCTGCAACTGCGCTTAAGCAAAAAAACCGAGATGATTGCGGAGTTGGCCCGTGCCAAAAGCGTTGTCGGTGCCACCAGCAACAATTTTGGGGTCAACAACAGTGCGAACTTTGTAGGCTTGGGTGGTGAGGTATCCGGCAATGCGGCACGTGTAGAAATTCGCCACAGTGATGCCGACCTCCAGGCACGAGCTTATGTGCTGCGTACGGATGACAATTTCAACAACAGCTCGGCAGGTGTGGCTGGAGGCCGTAGCGACTTTGGTGCATCGGGTGCCTATCGCCTGACCGAGAAGGTGACCCTGAATGCCGAGGCCACCCGATCCGAAGACCGGATCAAGGCTGGATCCAGTGACGCGGTGTCTCTAGGGGCGGATCTCAAGCTGTCAGAACGCCTTACCGTGGGTGCTGGTGCCCGTCACGTCAGGCAAAGTGCCACCACCCTGGTGTCGTCCATCGGCAGCAACTGTTTGGGTGTGGGCAGCAATACAACCAGTGGTCAGGGCTACAACGTTGGTTACGGAATCAGTGACGTGGGCAACCAGCAAATCGATCCCGCCACAGGCCGACCAGTCACGTGCACCACCGTATCCTTACCTACAGGCCCGGTCACCCAGCTGGACACGTCTTCCATTTATGGTCGCGTGAGCTGGAAAGCTACCGACACCGTCACCCTCACTGGCGAGGTGCAGCGGGAGTTGGGAGCGAACGCGACAACTCTGGTTCGGGCAGGTGCTGATTGGCAAGTTGCAGAAAAAACCCGAATTTACGGTCGCTACGAACTGGCCCGCCAGTACACAGGGTCTTATGGCCTGGGTGTTGGCAGCACTGGCAGCAACTTTGCGTTGGGTATTGACACCCAATACATGCAAGACGGCAGTCTGTACAGCGAATACCGTTTGCGTGATGCGACCGCTGGGCGTGAGGTGCAGGCTGCGATGGGGTTGCGCAATGGCTGGCGTTTGGCTGAAGGCCTGCGCCTGAATACCAATGTCGAGCGCTTGACCGGTAGCTCCGGCAGTGCCAATGCCGCAGGCGTGGGTGTGGAGTACACCGCCAGTGAGTTCTGGAAGGCATCCGGACGCCTTGAGTGGCGTCAGGACGCCCCTTACACCAATTACCTGCTGACGCTTGGCGTGGCACGCAAACTTGATCGCGACTGGACACTGCTGGCGCGTGATTACCTCACCCTGACCTCTCCGCGAGGCCGCACCAATGTTGGTAGCGTCACTGGTGACAAGCGACAAAACCAGTTCCAACTGGGTTTTGCATTCCGTCCGGTGGACAACAACCAGTTTGACGCCTTGGGTCTGTACGAGCGCAAGTCGCAAACTGATCCGTCGGCGCAGATCAAATCCACCACAGACATCATCAGTTTCCGGGGCAACTACCACCCTAGCCGGGCTTGGTTGGTCAGTGGTCGTTATGCCTTTAAACGGGTTGACGAATTGTTGCTCGGCACTATTCAAGACAACTACCATGCCCAGTTGTTCGGTGGCCGCGTCAGCTACGACGTGACCAACCGCTGGACTGTTGGAGGCATTTACACCGTGCTGCAAGGCAAAGGCGGTGCGCGTCAGTACGCCTATGGTCTGGAAGTCGGATATGTGGTCATGGACAATCTGTACGCTACCGTCGGCTACAACTGGCGCGGCTTCCGCGATGATGATTTGGTGGAGAGCAACTACACCAACCGCGGTTGGGTACTGGGTATGCGCTACAAGTTTGACGAAGACATCTTCAAGAAAAATGATCCCACGGTGAACAAAACACTGGGTGGTGCGCCCGTGCCTGCTGCGAAGCCCTAAAGGGTGGGGCGATATTGATCGGCCCGGTTAGGACACCCGAAACACCACGCACGATCGCCAACGCTCATTCACCGCCAACCCCAAGAGAACGCCATGAAACCGCTCATCTTTTCGCCTTTTCTTGCTCTAATGCTTGTTGGATGCGCAAGTACTGCTACTAAAAATGAAGCGCCAGGCCCCGCTGCAGTGAATACGGGTCTGGCCAGTCAGCAAGCTCGAACGGCAGATTCCGTGATCCGATCTGATCAAAACCTGTTTGGTCAAATCCAGCAGCGCCTGCGCAAACTCAGCGAAACCGGCGTTGCGCAAAACAATTACGCCCTGGCTAAAGCGCAATGCTGGCTTGATACCGCGCGTAGCCAGCACGACGAAAACGACCGCACGGGCTATGTCGAAGAAGCCTTGGCCGAGTCTCAAAAAATCACCCAAGCACTCGAGGCAGATCGCAATGCCCGCGCGGGCAACGACACGCCATTGATCGCCCGCAGCAGCAAGCTGCGCGACGACCTGTGGGCCCAGTTGGCTAACCTCAAGTCAAAACCCGATGGAATGGTCTGCTATGCCAGCACGGTGGCTTGTGCTGAAGTGCGATTGGTACGTGCGGGACACGCCGATGAGCAAACCGGTTGGCGCCAAGCCACGCCCCACATCAAGATGGTGGAAGACGCCCTGGTGCGCGCCAGCGCACAGGCCGCGCAATGCAAGCCCGCACCCGTCGCTGCAGCAGCCGTGGCCCCTGTCGCCACTGCGCCAACAGCGGTTGCTGCGGCACTTCCGCAAGCGGTGCCTGCTGCGCCTCCCGTCGCTGGCAAAGAGAGCTTTGTCATCCTGTCCGATGCGCTGTTTGTGTTCAACAAATCAGGTCGCGCAGACCTGCTTCCTGGTGGCGTACAACGCCTGACCGAGATTGCGGGGCGGCTGAAGACCTATCAATCCATTACATCCTTGGCGGTGCTGGGTCATACCGACCGACTGGGCTCTGCCGACCACAACGCCAAGCTGTCGCAGGCGCGTGCAGATACCGTGAAGGCCTTTTTCGATTCACAAGGCATCAAAGCCACGGTGACCAGCGCGCAAGGTGTGGGTGCCCGCGATCCTGTGTCGGGCGCGCAATGCAGCAAGCGCCTGGCCCAGCCAGCGCTGATCAGTTGCCTCCAACCAGATAGGCGTGTCACGATTGAGGTCAAGGGCACGGTGAAGTGAACGTTTGGTGTGACGGTGGTGACTCGCCGCCGATTGAGGGTTCTGCCTCATCCTATCGCTGATTGATGGTGTGCAATCCTTTACCCGCGGCTGCCGAAGCCGGTGCTGGATTGGAGGGCAGACGGATGCGCACAATCTCCGCAAAGTAGCGCGCACCCAGCGCCAGCAGCGCATCATTGAAGTCGTATTGCGCGTTGTGCAGCGGTGTGCTGCCAGGCCCTGTGTCGCCGTTGCCTATGAACGCAAATGCGCCCGGCACCACCTGCAAAAAAGCGCCAAAGTCTTCAGAAATCATCATGGGTTGCACGTTGGCGTCGGTTCGGTCCGCACCCACCACGGCCTGCGCTGCCGCAACTGAGGTGGGCACGCACTGCGGCCAGTTCACCGTGGGTGCGAACTCGTGCGTGTAGGCCAGTGTGGCCTGCGCACCATGGGTGCGGGCGATGCCCTCGCACACCTCGCGCATACGCCGCTCCAGTAGCGCCTGCGTGTGGGGCGCGTAGCTGCGGGTGTCGCCCTTGATCACCACCTGGCTGGGAATGGCGTTGCGGATGCCATCGGTGAACAGCTCGGTGCATGAGATCACCGCAGGCTCGCCAGGGCTGATGTTGCGCGAGACGATGGTTTGCAGCGCCAGCACGATTTCAGCCGCAACGACGATGGGGTCTACGCCCATGTGCGGCCGCGCGGCGTGGGTGCCGCGGCCCGTGATGGTGATCACAAAGTTGTCTTCGCTGCCCATGATGCCGCCCACGCGGGTGGCAAAGTGGCCAGCGGGCAGGCCCGGCATGTTGTGCACACCGTAAATTTCATCAACCGGAAAGCGCTCAAACAAGCCGTCAGCCATCATGGCTCTGGCACCGCGGCCATGCTCTTCCGCAGGCTGAAAGATGCAGCGCACTGTGCCATCAAAGTCTCGTCGCTCAGCCAGTAGCTGTGCGGCACCCAACACCATGGTCATGTGGCCATCGTGGCCGCAGGCATGCATGCGGCCGACGGTGGTGGATGCGTAGGCGCGGCCCGGTGCCGCCTCGTTGATGGCCAGTGCATCCATCTCAGCCCGAAGGCCGATTACACCCGTGCCCTGGCCCACCTGCAAGTTCGCCACCAGTCCTGTGCCACCAATGCCCCGGTGAACAGTCCAGCCCAGTGCGTTCAGGGCGCTGGCTATGTAGTTGGATGTGTGGTGTTCATCAAAGCCCAGCTCAGGGGTTTGGTGCAGGTGGTGGCGCCAGCGGATGAGTTGCTGGGTGAATGGCGCTTCGCTTGGGGCAGTTGTCATGGAGTACCCCTGGCAAGTCAGCGTTGTATCCCGGCCAGCACAATCATTGAGCCGTCAACCGTTTGGTGATGCCAGTCGTACTCCATGGAGCGAGCGGTCTCCTGTGCTTGCGCCAGCCCGTGGTGCTTGGCAACGGTGTACAGCGATGCGTCAATTCCCATGCTGATGCCCGCAGAGATGACGATTTTTCCGTTGTCCACCACACGGGCTTTGCGATGCACCTGGCATGCTGGCTCGTCAGCGACCAGTTCATCCAGCGCGCATTGATGCGATGTGGCCTGTAGACCCTTAAGCAAACCGGCTTTGGCCAGCAGCAGGGCACCCGAGCACACCGATACAACACTCTGCGCTTTGGCCACCCGCTCACGCACAAAGGCCTGCATGCTGAGGCTGTGCTTTTCGCGCCGCGTACCAAACCCGCCCGGGATGACTAAAACATGGGCCTCGGGCATGGTGCCAAAGGTGTAGTCGCAGTTCACGCTCATGTTGTTGCGCGCCATCACCGGTTTGCTGTGCTGTGCAACAGTGAACAGGTCGTACAAGCGGTTGTTTTCCCGCCCGCCCGCCACGCCAAACACTTCAAATGGGCCCGCGAAATCCAGCACCTCCACGTTGTCAAACATCAAGATTGCAACATTCATCATTCGAAATACTCCTTGATTTGATTGGCGGTGATGTTGCTGCCGCACAGCACCGTGGCCACCCGCCGTCCGGCAAACTGCGCCGGGTGCGCGACGATCGCGGCCACGCCCACGGCCCCTGCGGGCTCCAGCAACAGCCCGGTGTGCTGGTAGACCAGGCGCATGGCTTGAATGATGTGGGCGTCGTCTATCAGCAGCACATCGTCCACCAGGCCTTGCATGTCGGCTACTGCTTGCGCAATGGGCACGCGCACGGCAATGCCATCGGCAATGGTGTGGGCAGCATCGGGGGTGACCAGGGTTTGGTTGCGCCATGATTTTTCCATGGCATCGGCACCGCTGGCGCTCACGCCCAGCACGCGGGTGGCGGGTGCTGCGGCTTTGAACCAACGGGCCATGCCGTTGAGCAGCGCGCCGTTGCCCAGCGGAATGCTCACCACATCAAAGCCGTCGCCATGGGCCAGCAGCTCCATCGCAATCGTGCCGTGGCCTTCGCTGATCTCGGGCTCCAGCCCGTCTTCCACCATGCAGCCGTTGATGTGTTGGGCGTAAGCCTTGGCCGCGTCTTTGGCGGCGTCAAAGTCATGGCCCTGCAAGCGCACATCGGAGCCCAGGGCTTTCATGCGCTGCACTTTCAGTGGGTTGGCATTCACGGCGGCGTAGATCACCAGCGGCAAGCCTGCGGCGCGACAAGCGTAGGCCATGGCCTGGCCCCAGTTGCCGGCGCTGGCGCACACCAGGGGCCGCGAGTCACCCCGGCGCAGCATTTCGCTGACCAAAAAACTCGCGCCTCGCCCTTTGAAGCTGCGGATCGGGTTGGTGAATTCCAGCTTGATGGTGAGCTGGCAGCCCAGGGCGTCACTCAAAGGCTCGCAGTTGTATTGCGGCGAGTGTTGAAACGCGGGTGGAATGGCACTGGCGCTGCGGACGATGCGCTGCAGGCTCAGGCGGTGGTGAGGCAGGGGGTCATGCATGACGTCAGTGTGGCCGCACTGGGGGCCAGTTGGGCCGCATTTTGTGATGCCTGCTTGCGGCTTGGCCGCAAAATAGGGCGATGAAAACGCATCCCAACCCTTCCGCCCCGCTAGACCTGCTGGATCGCGCCATCCTGCAGCGCTACCAGCACAATACGCGCCTGCCGGCCGCCACCATCGGCCACGAGGTGGGCCTGTCAGCCGCCGCGGTGCAGCGGCGCATCAAGCGCCTGCGGGAGCTGGGGGTGGTGCAGGCAGAAATTGCCCAGCTGGATCCGGCGGCTGTGGGCCTGCCGGTCACCGTGGTGGTGCATGTGGACATTGAGCGCGAAACCTTGCGGCATATCGACGCCTTCAAGGCC
The DNA here is from genome assembly GCA_013297875.1 of Comamonadaceae bacterium. Lineage (GTDB taxonomy): Bacteria > Pseudomonadota > Gammaproteobacteria > Burkholderiales > Burkholderiaceae_C > JAAFIW01. The sequence goes on from JAAFIW010000004.1 coordinate 124,133, forward strand.
GCCATGCGCGCGCGGCCCGAGGTGCAGCAGTGCTGGTACACCACCGGCCTGACCGACTTCATTGTGGTGGTGCGCGTGGCCAGCATGGCCGCCTACGAGCAATTCACCCGCGACGCCCTGGTCAGCCACGACAACGTGGCCCGGTTCACCAGCTATGTGGTGCTGGGCGAGGTGAAAAGCGGCTTGGCGTTGAGCCTGTAAATGCTATCAATTAAATAGCTGCTTGAGCAGTAAATCTATGGGCCAACCGCGTCTTTTGCTCAAAATGACAGATGACTGGGTGCTGCGCACCGGGATGACGCGGCTGCGCCGCATGACAGTTGCCGGAACCCGTCTTTTCATCTGTCATGCGCAGCCGCAGGCGCGCATCATGTTCGCTTAGCGAACGTCATACCCCAAACCGGTACACCCCATCCCCACCTAATACCCGCCGCAACTTGCCTCCAAACCACAGGTGATGCAAATGCGCCACCGACTCGCCCATGGCAAACGTGGTCTGGTGCAAATCCAGCTCGCGTTTGAACAGCACGGGCAGCATGTCGGCAGCGGTTTGCATCTGCGTTTGGCAGGCGGCCAGTACGTCGGCTAGGCGGTCGCGGTGGTGGTCCTGCAGTTGTTGAACACGGGTGTGCAGGCCTTTGAACGGGCGGCCGTGCGACGGTAGCACCAGCGCGTCCGCTGGCAGGGTTTTGAACTTGTCGATGGAGTCCAGAAACAGGGCCAGTGAGTTGGCTTCGGGTTCGTGTTCGTACACGCTGATGTTGGTGGAAATGCGGGGCAGCACCATGTCGCCGCTGATCAGCACATTGAGCGTCTGGCAGTACAAAGCCATGTGCTCCGGTGCGTGGCCATAGCCGCTGATGCACTGCCACGCATGGCCACCGATGGTTACGGTTTTGCCGTCCAGCAGGCGTGTGTAGCGCGGTGGCACGGCGGGCACCATGTTGGGGTAGTAGCTGGTGCGGGCGCGGATTTTGGCTTGCGCATCCGGGTCGGTCAGGCCATGGCTGGCGAAGAACTCGGCCGCTGCATCACCGCCAAAACCGGTGGTGCTTTGGCTGGCTATTTTTGCCGCCTGGTAGTCGGTGGCGCTGATCCACAACGGCGCGTTCCAACGCGCGCACAGCCAGTGGGCCAGGCCCATGTGGTCGGGGTGCATATGGGTAACCAGCACACGCAGCACGGGCAGACCTTCCAGCTCGTTGGCAAAAATCTGTTCCCACTGGGCCTTGGTTTCGTCGCGGGTGATGCAGCAGTCCACCACCGTCCAGCCCTGCACCGTGCCACTGCCATCGGCCGCTGGCAGCGCATCGCGCAGCAGCCACAGGTTGATGTGATCCAGCGCAAACGGCAGGCCCATGCGGATCCACTTGACGCCAGGGGCAACCGCCACGGTGCTGCCCAGCGCGGGCAAGGTGTCGCCAAACGGGTAGTGCAGTTGCCGCTCCTGCTCGTTCATGGGTTTGGCGGTGGATTGTGCGAGGGGGAGTTTTTGTTGGGTCATGTGGCTTGTATCATCCGTGCCAGTTGACGTTGACGTAAACGTCATATCTGGCGAACTGATTCTAGGCAGCCAGACGTTCACGACCTGTCACCCCGGTAAAACCTTGGAATTTCATGGGCACCACCTACACCATCAGCGATTTAGCCCGCGAGTTTGACCTGACCACCCGGGCCATGCGCTTTTATGAAGACATGGGCTTGCTGCAGCCCGAGCGCAGCGGGCCTGCGGGGCGCAACCGCGTGTACTCGGCGCGTGACCGCACACGCCTGAAGCTGACATTGCGTGCCAAGCGGCTGGGCCTGTCGCTCACCGAGGCGCGCACCCTGATCGACATGTATGACTCGCCGCGCGACACCGTGCCGCAGCTCAAGCAATTCCTCACCGTGTTGGCCCAGCACCGCAGCGAGCTGGAAGACCAGTTGGCCGAGCTGCAAGCCAACGTGGATGAAGTGAAAGCCCATGAGAAAGAAGCCCGCGCCCTGCTGGCACGAAGCGAAAAGAAAGCGGCCAAATGACGCCACAAGCCGCACTGCGCCAGCGCGTGGAAACCAGCTTTTTGCGCCAGGGAATGATGCAGCACCTGGGCGCGCGCATCGTGCGGGTGCAGCCTGGCGAGGTGGAATTTGCTTTGCCACTGAGCGACAAAGTCACCCAGCAGCAGGGCGCGTTTCACGGCGGTGCCTTGGGTGCACTGGCCGATATTTGCTGCGGCTATGCCGCGCTTTCGGTCGCGCCCGAAGGCATGGAAGTCACCACCGTGGAGTACAAGATCAACTTCGTCTCTGCCGCTGTTGGGCAAGAGGTGGTGTGCGTGGGCAAGGTGCAAAAAGCAGGCCGCACGCTCATCATTACCAACGCTGAAATTTTCGACATCAAAGACGGCCAGCGCAAGTTGTGCGGCCTGATGCAAGCCACCTTGATCGCGATTGCCAAAACCTACTGAAGGAAACCCAAATGAACCTACCCGGCCTCAACTTTCAACTTGGTGAAGACATTGACGCGCTACGCGACGCCGTGCGCAGCTTTGCCGATGCCGAGATTGCGCCCCGCGCAGCCGAGATCGACAAATCAGACCAGTTCCCCATGGACTTGTGGCAAAAAATGGGTGCCGTGGGCGTGCTGGGCATTACCGTGGGCGAGGAATACGGTGGCGCGGGCATGGGTTATCTGGCCCACATGATTGCAATGGAAGAAATCTCCCGCGCCAGCGCCTCGGTGGGCCTGAGCTATGGCGCTCATAGCAACCTGTGCGTGAACCAGCTCAAGCGTAACGGCTCTGAGGCACAAAAGCAGAAGTACCTGCCCAAACTCATCAGCGGCGAGCACGTGGGCGCGCTGGCCATGAGCGAACCCGGCGCGGGCAGCGACGTGATCAGCATGAAGCTCAAAGCTGAAGACAAAGGCGGCTACTACCTGCTGAACGGCACCAAGATGTGGATCACCAACGGGCCTGACGCCGACACCATGGTGGTGTACGCCAAGACCGAGCCCGAGCTGGGCGCCCGTGGCGTGACAGCCTTTATCGTCGAAAAAGGCATGAACGGCTTTAGCACCGCGCAAAAGCTCGACAAGCTGGGCATGCGCGGCAGCCACACCGGCGAGATGGTGTTCAACAACGTCGAGGTACCCGCTGCCAATGTGCTGGGTGCGTTGAACGGCGGTGCCAAGGTGCTGATGAGCGGCCTGGACTATGAGCGTGCGGTGCTGGCCGCCGGGCCGATTGGCATCATGCAAGCGGTGATGGACAACGTGGTGCCCTACATCCACGACCGCAAGCAGTTTGGTCAGAGCATTGGTGAGTTTCAGCTGATCCAGGGCAAAGTGGCCGACATGTACACCGTGCTGCAAGCCGCCCGCGCCTTTTGCTACACCGTGGGCAAAAACCTGGATCTGCTGGGTCCAGAGCATGTGCGAGACGTACGCAAAGACTGCGCCAGCGTGATCCTCTGGTGCGCCGAAAAAGCCACCTGGATGGCGGGCGAGGGCATACAGATTTTCGGCGGCAACGGCTACATCAACGAATACCCGCTGGGGCGCTTGTGGCGCGATGCCAAGCTGTATGAGATTGGGGCGGGGACGAGTGAGATCAGGCGGATGTTGATCGGGCGGGAGTTGTTTGCTGAGACAATGTGAAGGTGAATCGTGGCTTCGATAGAATTACAAAGTAATTACATCAGGAGATCGTTGTGCAAACGCAAATCGTACAAATTGGCAACTCGTTGGGGCTTCGCCTACCCAAAGTAATTCTCGACTCGTTGTCACTTGGCCGCGCCACAGTGCTCAGCATTCACACCCGCGGCGACAGTATTGTCTTGAAGCCGGTGAAGGCACCGCGCAGCACCTGGGCCACGGCGTTCGCCCTGGATCCGGCCGTTGATGACGAATCGTTGTGGGGCGATTTGCCCGTGTCAACCGCTTGGGAAGACTAGCGGTGGCTTCCCGCGCTCACCCCAAGCAAGGCGAGATCTGGTGGGTCAATCTGGATCCAACAGTCGGCCAGGAAATCAACAAACAACGCCCTTGCCTGGTGGTGTCACCCGACGACATGAATGCGCATCTGGGCACGGTGATCGCCGCCCCGATTACCAGCACTCTGCGTGCCTGGCCGACCCGCGTTGCGGTCAAGTTCAACCGCAAGGAAAGCTCAGTGGCCCTTGACCAGATTCGCGCTGTAGACCGCTCGCGCTTGATTCGCCGGGCCGCTACCGTCGATGCCGAGCCTGCGCTGGACGTGTTGCGTGAGATGTTTGCCAAAGCCTGACCGTAAATATATGCCCCTGACCCACCTCCTCACCCACAACCGCGAATGGGCCGCCAGCATGGCCCGCGACCGACCTGGCTTTTTCACTGCGCTCAAAGAGCAGCAAAGCCCGCGCTATATGTGGATAGGCTGCTCTGACAGCCGGGTGCCGGCCAATCAGATCGTGAAGCTCGACCCTGGCGAGGTGTTTGTGCACCGAAACGTGGCCAATGTGGTGGTGCACACCGATTTGAATGCGCTGTCGGCCGTGCAGTACGCGGTGGACATGCTCAAGGTGCAGCATGTCATTGTGTGCGGCCACTATGGCTGCGGTGGCGTGCAGGCGGCGCTGACCAATGCGCGGGTGGGTCTGGCTGACAACTGGATTCGCCATATTCAGGACGTGCGCGACCGCTACCTCACGCGGCTGATGGCGGCACCTGCCGAGCACCAACTGGACATGCTGTGCGAGCTGAATGTGATTGAGCAGGTGGTGAACCTGTGCCACAGCTCGGTGATGAAAGACGCCTGGACGCGCGACCCCCAACTGATGGTGCACGGCTGGATTTACGGCTTGAACGACGGCCTGCTGCACGATCTGGGTATGCGGCTTCAGGCGCATGATGCGCTACAGGCACTGCGCGAGGTGGCGGTAGACCAGGTTTTCAGCAAAAACCGGCTATAGCCCATGAATTAATTGCTCAAGTAGCTATCAAATTAATAGTAACCATGTTCCCCCAACGCCTCGACTCCCCGCTGGCCTACGACATCGCCAAGGCCATGATGGACGGTTTTAACCGCCACTATCGCCTGTTTCGTACCGAGTCGGCCCGGGCCAAGCACCGCTTTGAAACGGGGGACTGGCATGGCCAGCAACGGGCGCAGCGGGAGCGCATTGAGTTTTACGATTTGCGGGTGCTGGAATGCACCATGCGGCTGGAAAAAGAGTTCAAGGCAGGGGCGCAGGCCATGGACGTGTGGCAGCAGGTCAAACTGCACTACATCGGCCTGCTGGTGGATCACCGCCAGCCCGAGCTCGCCGAGACGTTTTTCAATTCGGTCACCACCAAAATCCTGCACCGAACGCACTTTCACAACGACTTTATCTTTGTGCGCCCGGCGGTGAGCACCGAGTACATCGAGAACGAAGAGCCCGAATCCAAACCCACCTACCGCGCCTGGTACCCCAGCCGCGAAACGCTGGGCGACAGCATTGCGCAGGTGATTGCCAGCTTTGATTTGCAACGCGAATTTGAAGACCTGCCGCGCGACGCCGCGTATGTGCTGAGCGCATTCAGCGAGCGCATGGCCCAGGCCACCTTGCGGGCGAATTTTCAGATTCAGGTGCTGTCCAGCCTGTTCTACCGCAACAAGGGCGCGTATGTGGTGGGCAAGATCATCAACGGCTTTACCGAGGTGCCGTTTGCCTTGCCCATCTTGCACAACACACATGGCAAGCTGCGCATTGATGCCTGCTTGTTTGGTGAAGACGACATGCAAATGCTGTTCAGCTTTGCGCGGGCTTACTTCATGGTTGATATGGAAGTGCCCAGCGCTTATGTACAGTTCTTGCGTAGCCTGATGCCGCGCAAACCGCGCGCAGAAATCTACAACGCGCTGGGCCTGGCCAAGCAAGGAAAAACGCTTTTTTACCGCGACTTCTTGTTCCACTTGCGCCATTCCAGCGACAAATTCCGCATTGCGCCAGGCATCAAGGGCATGGTGATGCTGGTGTTTGATTTGCCCAGCTTTCCCTTTGTGTTCAAGATCATCAAAGACTACTACCCGCCACAAAAAGACACCACCCGCGAGCAGATCAAAGGCAAGTACCAACTCGTCAAGCAGCACGACCGCGTGGGCCGCATGGCCGACACACTGGAGTACAGCGAAGTGGCCTTTGCCCGCAGCCGGTTTGAAGACGAACTGATTGCCGAGATTCAAAAATTCGCGCCTAGCCAGCTGGAGATTTCAGACCGCGACGGTGACGGCCAGATCGAAGTCATCATCAAACACCTGTACATCGAGCGGCGCATGATTCCGCTGAATATTTACCTGCAAGAGGCGTTTGACGCCGGTGGAGCCAACACCGCTGCCACCGGAGAAGCAGCCGACAAAGCCCGCGTGCAGATCGAGCGCGGCGTCGTCGAATACGGCAACGCCATCAAAGACCTGGTGGCTGCCAACATCTTCCCTGGCGACATGCTGTGGAAGAACTTTGGCGTCACACGCAACGGCAAGGTGGTGTTCTACGACTACGACGAGATTGAGTACATCACCGACTGCAACTTCCGCCGCGTGCCGGCTGCGCGCAACGAAGAAGAGGAGCTGTCCGGCGAGGTCTGGTACAGCGTCGGCCCCAAAGACGTGTTCCCCGAAACCTTTGGCCCATTCCTGTTGGGCAACCCTGCGGTGCGCGAGGTTTTCATGCGCCACCATGGCGATTTGCTGGATGCTGCGTTCTGGCAGGCGCACAAAGAGCGCATTGCAGCGGGGCATGTGCACGATGTGTTTCCTTATGAGGCGAATAAGCGGTTTGAGCAAACCCCGAGCGCTTGAAAAGCTATCAATTCAGGAGTCTGGAAATGGCCAACGCAGTACCTAAGCAGCGGTTCACGTTCGATGAATATCTGGCGTGGGAGGAGTTGCAACCCACCAAGCATGAATACGTAGACGGCGAGGTGTTTGACCTGCATCGCGATACACAGGGCATGGCGGGTGCGCAGGAGCAACACGTCACCGTCTGCGGCAACGCTTACATGGCTTTGCGCCAGCACCTGGTCGGCACGCCGTGTCGCAGCTTCATGGCAGACATAAAGCTGCACGTACAAGCGGCAGACAGTTCGCACTACCCCGACGTGATGGTCACCTGCAGCGACGCCGACAAAACCGACAAACTGATCAAGCGCGAGCCGACACTCATCATCGAAGTGCTGTCCCCGTCCACAGCGGCTTACGACCGGGGTGACAAGTTCGAGGCGTACCGCTTGCTGCCGAGCCTGAAAGAGTACGTGCTCATCGACACCGACAAGCGCACCGCCGAGGTCTACCGCAAAGGTGCAGACGGCCTGTGGGTGCTGCACCCCTTTGGCAAAGGCCAGGACGTGCATTGGGCCAGTGTTGACTTGACGGTTACTGCTGCGGTGTTGTTTGCCGAAATTGACGACTGAGCGAAGCCCACCATGCGCGACCTCTGGGAACTGGCCAGCTTCATCGTCACCGCACTGGCGCTGCCGGTGGCGGTGTTTTTCTTCATCTGGGAGCAGCGCAAAGAGCGCGACAACGAAGAAGAAGCCGCCTACCAGTTGCTCAGCGATGCCTACAACGACTTTTTGAAAGTGGTTCTGGACAACGCCGACTTGCGCCTGCGCACCAACGAGCCGCTGGACAGCCCCACCCCTGAGCAGAACGAGCGCGTGCTGGTGATCTACGACATGCTGATTTCGCTGTTCGAGCGCGCCTTCATAGTGGCTTGGGACGAGCACATGAGTGAGCTGGAAAAACGCCGCTGGAACAGCTGGGACGACTACATGCGCGAGTGGTGCCGCCGCGAGCGCTTTGCGAATGCACTGCCGTTGCTGCTGCGGGGGGAAGACGCGCAGTTTCAGCAGTACATCTTGCGCATTGCGCAGGAAGAGCGCGGCAATCTGATTCAACTGGCTTGATCGCGAACCATGACAAATGACTTTGCCGCTGGCGCGGCTTCAATGACAAATGACTGGCGGGTTCCACTGCCCCGCATCATTTGTCATCGCAGCCCGAAGGGCGCAGTCATCTGTCATTGCTTGCGTAACTTCTAACCTAAAAGGAGCCCCCATGTCCCAAGACCCCATCGTCATCGTCAGCGCCGCCCGCACCCCCATGGGTGCCTTCCAGGGCGATTTCGCCACCCTGTCAGCCCACGACCTGGGCGGTGCCGCCATCAAGGCTGCGATGGAACGATCCGGCATCTCCGGCGACCTGGTCACCGAGGTCTTGTTCGGCAATTGCCTGATGGCGGGCCAAGGCCAGGCCCCTGCCCGCCAGGCTGCATTCAAAGGTGGCCTGCCCAAGAGCGCAGGCGCTGTGACTTTGTCAAAAATGTGCGGCTCCGGCATGAAGGCAGCCATGTTTGCCCACGACATGCTGCTGGCGGGCAGCCACGACGTGATGGTGGCCGGTGGCATGGAGAGCATGACCGGTGCACCGCACCTGCTGCTCAAAGGCCGCAGCGGCATCCGAATCGGGCACGACCGGGTGATGGACCACATGATGTTGGACGGCCTGGAAGATGCCTACGAACCGGGCCGCGCCATGGGCACCTTTGGTGAAGACTGCGCAGCCAAATACAGCTTCACCCGTGAAGCACAAGACAAATTCGCCATAGCCAGCGTGGAGCGTGCTCAGGCAGCGACAAAATCAGGAGCGTTCAAGACTGAGATCACGCCGGTCACCGTCAAAGGCCGCGCAGGCGATGTGGTGGTGGAGATTGACGAAGGCCCGGCCAAAGCCCGGCTGGACAAGATTGCCACGCTGAAACCCGCGTTCAAGAAAGACGGAACCATCACCGCGGCCAGCAGCTCTAGCATCAACGACGGCGCAGCCGCGCTAGTGATGATGCGCGCCAGCACCGCCGCCAAACTGGGCTGCCAGCCACTGGCCCGGGTCAAAGCCCACGCCATGCACGCGCAAGAACCCAACTGGTTCACCACCGCCCCGGTGGGCGCCACACAAAAGGCGCTGGCCAAGGCGGGCTGGGCGGTGAAAGACGTGGATTTGTGGGAAGTCAACGAAGCCTTTGCGGTGGTGCCCATGGCGCTGATGACCGAGCTGAACGTGGCTCACGAGATCGTCAACGTCAACGGCGGCGCCTGCGCACTGGGCCACCCGATTGGGGCCAGCGGCGCGCGCATTATGGTTACCTTGATGCATGCGCTGAAGGCACGGGGCTTGAAGAAGGGCCTGGCCACACTGTGCATTGGGGGTGGCGAGGGCACGGCCGTGGCGCTGGAGATGCTGTGATCCGGGGCCTGTCGGCCGATCAGGCCTTGGCGCATGCCACCGCCTGGATCGATGCCTTCAACCGCCACGACCTGGATGCGGTAATGGGTTTTTACGCCGCCGATGTGCAAATCAAATCACCCTTGGTCACCCGCGCATTCCATATTGAAGACGGTGTGCTCAAAGGCAAAAACGCCGTACGCTCGTTTTTTACCTTGGGCACCGGCAACCCGGCACTGCACTTCACCCTGCAATCGGTCTTGGTGGGTGCCGATGCGCTGACCGTGCTGTACAAAAATCACCAAGGTATGTTGGTCACTGACTGTAGTGAACTGAATGCCGATGGAAAAATTGTGCGCATGGTGGCCTGCTACACGAAAGCCCAAACATGACGGTACTGGTCATCGGCGCATCACGCGGTATTGGCCTGGAATTTGTTCGCCAGTACACACAAGCGGGCGCACGCGTGATTGCCACCGCGCGCAGCGACGCAGGGCTGGAAACCCTCCAGGCCCTGGGTGCCACCGCCTTGCGCATCGACGTGGCCCAGCCCACCAGCATCAGCGCCCTGGCCTGGCAGCTTGACGGTGAAAAATTTGACGTCGCCTTGTATGTGGCTGGCGTGTACCCCGCTGCCGACGCCCGCAAGCCGCCCACCCGCGAGACCTTCGACCAGGCCATGCACACCAATGTGTTGGGTGCGATGCAAGCCATCCCGCAAGTGGCCCCACTGGTCGAAGCCGTGCGAGGCTGTTTTGCCTTCATCACCAGCAGCATGGGCCACATTGGCTCGGTGGAATCGAGCTACGCCTGGGTCTACCGGGCCAGCAAGGCCGCGCTGAATATGGCGGTGGCGTCAGCCCAGCACAGCTACCCCCAAGCCACCTTGGTTGCCCTATCGCCCGGCTGGGTTCAAACCGACATGGGCGGCGCATCGGCCCCGCTCACCGTGCAGCACAGTGTGAGCACAATGCGTGAGACGTTGCGCAGCGTGACGCCAGAGCACAAGGGCGCTTATCTCGACTATGACGGCCGCGTGTTCGACGGCTGGTAAACCTCTCATCACTGACACACCATGCTGCTCACCCAAGACCAGGAAATGATCCGCGACGCCGTTCGAGCCTTTGCCACCGAGCAGCTGTGGCCCCATGCCGCGCGCTGGGACAAAGAACATCACTTCCCGCACGATGCGCACAAAGGCCTGGCCGCACTGGGCGCTTACGGCATTTGCGTGCCCGAGGAATACGGCGGTGCCAATCTGGACTATGTGACCCTGGCTTTGGTGCTGGAAGAAATTGCCGCAGGTGACGGCGGCACCAGCACCGCCATCAGCGTGACCAACTGCCCGGTCAACGCCATCTTGCTGCGCTATGGAACGCAAGCGCAGAAGAAGCAGTGGCTCACGCCACTGGCCCAGGGCGAGATGCTTGGCGCGTTTTGCTTGACCGAGCCGCATGTGGGCAGCGATGCGTCTGCTCTCAGAACCACGGCTGTTTTGGACAAAGACAGCTACGTCATCAACGGCGTCAAACAATTCATCACCAGCGGCAAAAACGGCCATGTAGCCATCGTGATTGCCGTCACCGACAAAGGCGCCGGCAAAAAGGGCATCAGCGCCTTCATCGTACCGACCAACACCCCCGGCTACCACGTGGCGCGACTGGAAGACAAGCTGGGCCAGCACAGCAGCGATACCGCGCAGATCAACTTTGACGATTGCAGCATCCCGGTTGAAAACCGCATTGGCGAAGAAGGCGAGGGCTACAAGATTGCGCTGAGCGCGCTGGAAGGCGGCCGCATCGGCATCGCCGCCCAGGCCGTGGGCATGGCCCGCAGCGCGTTTGACGTGGCCCTGGCCTACGCCAAAGACCGCCAGAGCTTTGGCACGGCCATCATCAACCACCAGGCGGTCGGCTTCCGGCTTGCTGAAGCAGCTACGAAATTGGAAGCAGCCCGCCAACTCATCTGGCACGCCGCCAGCCTGCGCGACGCCGGCCGCCCGTGCCTGAAAGAAGCCGCCATGGCCAAGCTGTTTGCAAGCGAAGTGGCCGAAGAGATTTGCAGTGTCGCGATTCAAACCCTGGGCGGCTACGGCTACGTGAGCGACTTTCCGGTGGAGCGCATCTACCGCGATGTGCGGGCGTGCCAGATTTATGAGGGCACGTCGGATGTGCAGAAGATCTTGATTCAACGAGCGTTAGTGTGAGCTATTATTTTGATAGCTGCTTGAGCAATGAATACATGGGCTGTTGGCTGTTTTGCCTTGAATCGCAGCACTTTGGAAATCGGGGGCGGAGAAATGGGGGTCAGATCACCATTCAGGACGCAGCTCATGTCGGCGCACGAGCAGCCGGTACGAAATGGTGCTCTGACCCCTATTTCTCCGCCCCCGATGGGTTCCGGCGCGCGAGGTCCTTGCGTGCTGCCGTCGCAGTCTCGGGCAAGCCCGCAATGGGTGTCAGAGCAAAATTTCGCAATTGCTCCACGCCCGCCGATAACACCGCGTCCTGAATTTTGATCTGACCCCCATTGCTCACCCCACCCATCACCACCCATGTTCAACCAAACCGTAAGAGGCCTGTACTGCCTACGCTGCGGCAGCCGCAAGGTGGTGCGCGGCACGCTGGGCGAATCAGCGCGTTTCTACCCCCTGCGCAGCGCCTTGCGGGCGCTGATGGGCAAGCCGGTTTTTCTGCAAAACGAGCACGCCCATGCCTGCCTGGATTGCGGCCTGACGTGGAACGAGGTGAGCCCGCATGAGTTGCGCAAAAACCTGCGTGACTACGGTCTGGTCAAGCACAGCACCGTGGTGATGGAGGCTGTGCGCAACCCAAAACCGGACATCAAACTATGAGCTGGCGGGCCTGGCCCGTGGGGCGCACGCTGGCTGCCTTGTTGGGCTTGCTGGTCGTTTGGTCGGTATTGATCGAGCCGCGCTGGGTGGCGGCGCGGCAGATTGATGTGCAGCTGGCCACACCGCACCGCTTGTCACCGCTGAAGGTGGCCGTGGCGTCTGACTGGCACCTGACGCAGCGTGGGCTGTGGCGCGTGAACACGCTGGAGCGCGCGCAGCGGCTGGTGCAGGAGATCAATGCCAGCCACCCTGATGTGATTTTGCTGCCCGGTGATTTCATTGCCGACCACGACCTGCCGCCCGAGCTGGCCGCCACCCACGAAGACCAGATTGCGCAGGTGCTGGGCGAACTGCGTGCGCCGCTGGGCGTGTTTGCGGTGCTGGGCAACCACGACTGGTGGTATGACGGCGACAAGCTGGCAAATGCCTTGCGCAAACGCGGCATCACCGTGCTGGAAAACGACGCGCAGCGCCTGGCCAAAACCGGTTTGTGGGTGGTGGGCATTGGTGACGATTCCACCGGCCATTCGCAGCCTGCGCAGGCGCTGAAAAAACTACCTCCCAACACCCACGCCCTGGTGCTGATGCACGACCCGGCCAGCCTGATGGAGCTGCCGCCGGTGCAAGGTTTGATCGTGGCGGGCCACACGCATGGCGGGCAGGTGGCGCTGCCGGGCATTGGCGCGCTGGTGGTGCCGGGCCGTGCGCCGCGCCAGTGGGCCCACGGCTGGGTGACCCATGAAGACCGGCGCATGTATGTCACCAGTGGCCTGGGCGTCAGCATCTTGCCGATCCGTTTCAATATGCGCCCAGAATGGGTACAGTTTTCAGTCACCGACAGTTTTCCACCGCCCTCAACCCCAACCGGGAGACCCACGCCATGAGCTCAAACCTTCTGACCCACAGCCTGTCTACGGGCCTGACTACACCCGCACTGATCGAACAAACCATTGGCGCTTTTTTTGACGCCATGGTGACCCAGCGCCCCGACCACCTGGCCGTCATCAGCGCCCATCAGAAGCAGCGCCTGACCTACCGCGAGCTGCAGGCCCAGGCCAACCAGCTGGCCAGCGGTTTGCTGAACCTGGGCCTGGCAACCGGTGACCGCGTGGGCATCTGGTCGCACAACAATGTGCAGTGGCTGCTGATGCAAATTGCCACGGCCAAGGTGGGTCTGATCCTGGTCAACATCAACCCGGCTTACCGCACCAGCGAACTGGAATACGCACTGAACAAAGTGGGCTGCAAGGCGCTGGTGACCATGGTGCGTTTCAAGACCAGCGACTACTTGGAGCTCTTGCGGGAGCTGGGCCCGGCCCGGTTGCCCCACCTCAAGCACACGGTGTGGCTGGACGAAGCCGGGCAAGGAGCAGACGAGCTCGGCATGCTGCGGTTTTCACAACTCATGGCCAGCGGCCAGACCGATGACCCGCGCGTTGCCGCCATCGCGCAAACGCTCAAAGCCACCGACCCCATCAACATCCAGTTCACCAGCGGCACCACCGGTTTCCCCAAAGGTGCCACGCTCACCCACCGCAACATCTTGAACAACGGCTTTTTCGTAGGCGAGTGCATGAAGCTCACGCCCGCCGACCGCCTGTGTGTGCCGGTGCCGCTGTACCACTGCTTTGGCATGGTCATGGGCAACCTGGGTTGCATCACACACGGGGCCACCGTGGTCTACCCCAACGACGGGTTTGACCCGCTCACCGTGCTGCAAACCGTGCAGGACGAGCGCTGCACCGCGCTGTATGGCGTGCCCACCATGTTCATTGCGCAACTGGATCACCCGCGTTTCAAAGAGTTTGATTTGTCCAGCCTGCGCACCGGCTGCATGGCCGGCTCACCTTGCCCGATTGAGGTGATGAAGCGGGTGGTTTCCGACATGCACATGACCGACGTGACCATTGCCTACGGCATGACCGAGACCAGCCCCGTCAGCTGCCAAAGCAGCACCGATACACCGCTTTCCAAACGCGTGTCCACCGTCGGCCAGGTGCAGCCGCACCTGCAGGTGAAGGTGGTTGACCCTGGCACCGGTGCCACCCTGCCCGTGGGCGAGTCGGGCGAGCTGTGTACCAAGGGCTACAGCGTGATGCACAGCTACTGGGACGACGAAGCCAAAACCCGCGAAGCGGTGGACGCTGACGGCTGGATGCACACCGGCGACCTGGCCACCATGGATGAGCAGGGTTACGTGAACATTGTGGGCCGCATCAAAGACTTGGTGATTCGCGGCGGCGAAAACGTCTACCCCCGCGAGGTGGAAGAGTTTTTGTACCGACACCCCAAGGTGCAAGACGTGCAGGTGGTGGGCGTGCCCGACAAAAAATACGGCGAAGAGCTGTGCGCATGGGTCATCACCAAGCCGGGGCAAACCGCCACCGAAGAAGAAATCCGCGCGTTTTGCCAGGGGCAGATTGCCCACTACAAAGTGCCGCGCTACATCCGCTTTGTTCCCGCATTCCCGATGACCATCACCGGAAAAATCCAGAAGTTCAAGATTCGGGAGGCGATGAAAGACGAGCTGCAACTGGCGGAAGACAAAACCGCTTGAACTTCCCCCCGACAGACACACCCATGACAGGCCCGCTGCAAGGCTTGCGCGTGCTGGAGCTGGGCCAGGTGCTGGCCGGGCCGTTTGCGGGTGCCATCTTTGCGGATCTGGGAGCCGAAGTCATCAAGCTGGAGCGACCCGACGGTGGTGACGACGCACGGCGTATGGGCCCAGCCTTTGGTGGGGAAGATGCCGATGCGCTGATCTTTCATGTGTTCAACCGAGGCAAGCAGTCGGTCACGCTGGATTTGAAAAGCGCCGACGGCCTGGCTGCCTTTGAGCGCTTGGCGGCCAGTGCCGATATCTTTGTGCACAACCTACGCCCCGGCGTGCCGCAGGCCTTGGGCATCGACGGGCCCGCGCTGTGTGCGCGCCACTCCCGGCTGGTGTATTGCGAAATATCGGCCTTTGGCCACACCGGGCCGATGGCGCTACAGCCCGGCTACGAGCCCATGATCCAGGCCTTCAGCGGCCTGTCGGCCACCAACGGTGGGCCAGACGACCCGCCCATGCGCAGCGGTGCATCGCTGTGCGACCAGGGCACGGGTATGTGGGCCGTCATTGGCGCGCTGGCCTTGTTGCAGCGGCGTCAGCACACCGGGCGCGGCGGCATCGTCAGCGCCTCGCTGTTGGAAACCGCACTGGTGTGGAATGGCCAGAAGGCCGACGCCCTGGTCAACGAAGGCCGCCAGCCCGAGCGCCACCGTAGCGGTCACCCTGGCTTTGCGCCCTATGAAGCCTTTGACACGCTGGATGCGCCGCTGCTGATTTGCTGCGGCAATGACCGGCTGTTTGCCAAGCTCGCCCAGGCCCTGGGCCAGCCCGGCTGGGCCACCGATGAGCGCTTTGCCACCAACCGCGCCCGGCTGGCAAACAAAGCGGTTTTGTTCGGGCTCTTGAACCCCTTGCTGCTAAGCCGCCCGCGTGCCGATTGGCTGGCCGTGCTGGAGGCTGCAGGCGTGCCCTGTGCGCCCATTCACAGCCTGCCCCAGGCACTGGCCCACCCGCAGGTGCGGGCGCTGGGCCTGCTGCAGCCGGTGCCCGGCGATACCGGGCAAACCCCCTTGAGCCTGACCGCGCTGCCGCTTTCAATCGACGGTTTGCGCCCCGCCCACCGAAGCCGCGCGCCCGCATTGGGTGCGCACAATGTTCAACACGGCCTACCAGCAGGTCACAACAGATTCAACCCCGGAGACAAACCATGAACCCAAGCACCCGTCGCACCATCATTTGCAGCCTGTTCGCCGCCTTCAGCGCCGCAGCCCTGCTGGTCAGCCCCGCCGCACAAGCACAGGCTTACCCCAACAAACCCGTCAAGCTGGTCGTACCCTTTGCCCCCGGCAGCGCCACCGACCAGATTGCCCGCGCCTTTGCCGCCAAGCTCACCGAGTCGCTCGGCCAGCCCATGGTGGTAGACAACAAACCCGGCGTGAACGGCATGCTGGGTGCTGATGCCGTGGCCAAGGCCGCGCCCGATGGCTACACCATTTTGATCGGCACCAACAGCACCAACGCCGCCCTGAAAAGCCTGATGAAAACGCTGCCTTACGACCAGGACACAGCCTTTGCCCCCGTGGCCTACATGGGCCAGTTGCCGCTGATCGTGGCCGTCAACAACGACGTGCCGGTCAAGACCCTGCGCGAGTTGGTGGACATGGCCAAAGCAAAACCCGGTAACGTCACTTTTGCCAGTGCCAGCACCTCGCAACTGGTGTCCAGCGAAATGCTGGCCAGCATGGCCGGTATCAAGATGACCAACGTGCCCTACAAAAGCGGCCCCGCCGCCATGACCGACCTGATTGGCGGCCAGGTGAACATGTTCACAGCCGACTTTGGCGTGATGGTGCCCCAGGTCAAAGGCGGCAAGGTGCGCGCGTTAGCCGTCACCTCCACCACCCGCTCGCCCCTGGTGCCCGACGTGCCCACCGTCAACGAAGCCCTGGGCCTGAAAGACTACGAACTCATCGCCTACTTCGCCGCCTTCGCACCGGCCGGCACGCCCGCCGACATCGTGAACAAACTCAACGTCGCCATCAATGCCGCGGCCAGCAGCAAGGACATTCAGGAGAAGTTCGCGTCCATCGGTTTTGCCGTTGAGCCGGGCACGCCGGATGCGCTGGCTCAGAGAACCCGGGCGGAGACAGCGAAGTGGGCGAAGGCGATCAAAGACGCAAAAATTGAGGCTCAGTAAGTTCTCGCTGCAGCAACACAGCCATGTTGGAAGACATCCTGCACGGCCCGCGCGTGCAAGCGGCCATTCCAGGTCTGTCTCTTGCTGTGCTGAGGTCCGCAGAGGTTGCCTCGGTGCATGCCATCGGGATCCGCGGTGCACACGACAACTCCGATGTAGACACCCATACCGTGTTTGAGGCGGCTTCGCTCACAAAACCACTGGTTTCATTCATTGCCCTTCAGCTTGCCGAAGAGGGATTGCTTGACCTTGATCGGCCGCTGCGTGACATCTGCGGAGATTACGTGGCGGGCGATGAGCGCGCCAACGCGATCACCGCCACCCACGTGCTGACACATACGAGCGGTTTGCCAAACATCGTCGGGCCAGAGACACCGCTGAAGACCTACTTTGCACCCGGTGAGCGGTTCAGCTATGGCAGTAGCGCCTTCGGCTGGCTCCAACGTGCAATCGAAGAGTTGTCCGCAAGCTCGTTGGAAACGCTCGCCCAAACCCGCGTCTTCGAGGCGTTGGGCATGGGTGACTCCAGTCTTGAATGGCAGCAACGGTTCGAATCCAATTACGCGCAGGGGCAGGAGATGGACGGCCAGTTCGTCTCCAAGCGCCGCACGGCAAAGGCCGCTGCCTCCTGGTCGCTGCTAACCACCGCAACCGACTACGCCCGGTTCGTACAAGCCGTATTGCGCGGACACGGCTTGTCTTCAAAGATGCATGCACGTTGGTTCACGCCCGTGGTGCCAGCGCGGGTAGGTGTCGATGATGTTTTGAATCTGGAAGCTGCCAAGGACAAAGAGGTCGCGTGGGGGCTTGGATGGGGTTTGGAACCTTCGCAAGGCACTTTTTTCCACTGGGGACACAACCCCGGGTTCCGGGCCTTTGTCATGGGCAATCTCAGCACACAGGATGCCGTGGTGTGGTTTGCGAATTCAGCGCGGGGGTTGAGGCTGGCGCGACATGTTCTGCCCGAAATACTGCCCGGGCCGCATGGCTCGTTGGATTGGCTTCAGATCGCAAGGACGCTCGAAGGGTGAGACTGCGCGACGTTCGCGTGTTGCTACGCGGGGTCTTTGATGCTCAACTTCAGGCAGAATTGACGTTTACGTAAACGTCAACTAAACATTCACGTCAAACGAACTGCAGGTTGCACACATGCCCCGTCTAGAAACCCAACTCAACCCCCGCTCCGCCGACTTCCAGGCCAACGCTGCTGCGATGCGCGCCGTGGTCGACGATCTCAAACTGCACGTGCAGCGCGCCACCGAAGGCGGTGGCGTGGCGGCGCGAGCCAAGCACACGGCGCGTGGCAAGCTGCTGCCGCGTGACCGCGTGCAAATGCTGCTGGATCCTGGCACGCCTTTTTTGGAGCTGTCGCCCATGGCGGCGCACGCCTTGTACGGCGGTGATGCCCCTTGCGCGGGCGTGATTGCGGGCATTGGCCGCGTGAGCGGGGTGGACTGCATGGTGGTGTGCAACGACGCGACGGTGAAAGGCGGCACCTACTTTCCGCTTACCGTGAAAAAGCATTTGCGGGCGCAGGAGGTGGCGCAGCAAAACAACCTGCCTTGTATCTATTTAGTGGACAGCGGCGGCGCCAACCTGCCCAATCAAGACGAGGTGTTCCCCGACCGCGACCACTTTGGCCGCATCTTTTTCAACCAGGCCAACATGAGCGCCCAGGGCATTGCGCAAATTGCGGTGGTGATGGGCAGTTGCACCGCAGGCGGGGCCTATGTGCCTGCGATGAGCGACGAAACCATCATCGTGGCCAACCAGGGCACCATCTTTTTGGGTGGTCCGCCGCTGGTGAAGGCGGCTACGGGCGAGGTGGTCACCTCGGAAGACCTGGGCGGTGGCGATGTGCACACGCGTCTGTCGGGCGTGGCGGACCACCTGGCGCAAAACGACTTGCATGCGCTGGCTCTTGCAAGGCAAGCGGTGGCCAATTTGAATCGAAACAAGCCACCAGCCCTTTTAAATACTGCTCAAGCAGCTCCTGAATATGTAGCAGAAGAACTCTATGGCGTGATTCCAGTAGACACCCGCAAACCGTTTGACGTGCGTGAAATCATTGCCCGCATCGTCGACGGCAGCGAGTTTGACGAGTTCAAAGCCCGCTTTGGTGCCACCCTGGTTTGCGGCTTTGCGCACATTGAAGGCATGCCGGTGGGCATCGTAGCCAACAACGGTATTTTGTTTTCCGAGAGCGCTGTGAAGGGCGCGCACTTCATCGAGCTGTGCTGCGCCCGCAAGATCCCGCTGGTGTTTTTGCAGAACATCACCGGCTTCATGGTGGGCCGCAAATACGAAAACGAAGGCATTGCCCGCCACGGTGCCAAGATGGTCACCGCCGTGGCCTGCGCCCAGGTTCCCAAGTTCACCATCATCATCGGCGGCAGTTTTGGCGCTGGCAACTACGGCATGTGTGGCCGCGCCTACAGCCCCCGCTTTTTGTGGATATGGCCGAATGCGCGCATCAGCGTGATGGGCGGCGAGCAAGCCGCTAGCGTGCTGGCCACTGTCAAGCGCGATGGCATTGAGGGCAAAGGCGGGCAGTGGTCGGCAGCTGAAGAGGAGGCTTTCAAAGCGCCCATTCGTGATCAATACGAAGTGCAGGGCCACCCTTACTACGCCACGGCGCGCTTGTGGGACGACGGGGTGATTGACCCCGCCGACACGCGCCGTGTGCTGGCACTGGGCTTGTCGGCTGCGCGCAATGCGCCGGTTGCCGAGACGAAATTTGGTGTGTTTCGGATGTGATGGAGAACCTGTCAAGGTGACTTGTATGAGGCATTGGATCGCCGCCGTTTTGCTGGGCACGTGGTTCACGCTGGCCCTGGCGCAGGATGCCCAGCCGCCAGCTCCGGAGCAGCTGTCGCTGGACATTCGCGAGGCTGTTGTGCGCGTACCCGCCACGGTGAAAGACGCGTTCAACAAAGAGATCAGCGGCGATGTGCTGGTGACGACCTTTCGCCCACAAGGCCCTGGGCCTTTTCCGCTGGTAGTGATGAACCACGGCCGAAGTACCGACACCCGGGCGCAGGCCCCCCGGCAGCGCTTTGAACCCATTGCCCGATTTTTTGTGCGCAAAGGCTTCGCTGTTGCCGTGCCGCAGCGCTTGGGCTACGGCGCATCTGCCAACGCAGGCGACCCGGAGGACAACATGAGTTGCGACCGGCCCCGCTACCAACCCGCCGGTGATGCCGCTGCCGCGCAGGTGTTGGTGGTGGTGGCGCATATGCGCCAGCAGCCGGATATTGATCCGAGCCGCCTGGTTGTCATGGGGCAGTCGTTGGGTGGTTTCACCACCGTTGCCACCAATGCGGCCAAGCCCGATGGGTTGGTCGCAGCCATCAATTTCGCGGGTGGCCACGGGGGCAACCCCGTCGAGCGGCCCGGCAACCCGTGCCAAGCCTATTTGCTCGAAAACACCTTTGGAACTTGGGGTAAAACGGCTTCCGCGCCCATGCTGTGGGTTTATGTCGAAAACGACAAATACTTCAACCCTAAAAACAGCCGCGCCTGGTTCGATGCGTTCGTCAAAGCGGGTGGCAAAGCGGAATACAAACTGCTCGCCCCATTTGGCGACGATGGCCACACCTTGCTGGGCCGGGCCGGCGATATCTGGCAGCCCATCGTGGATGAGTTTCTGGCGCGGCACGGTTTCACCACGCCGGGCGTGATCGCCAAGCCAGCCGTCACCGGCCCCGGCAAGGCGCTGGACGCAGCCGCTGTGCCGCTGATCTCGGACAAAACCAGAAGCGAAACCTATTCCAAGTACCTGGCTGCCAAGCCTCCTAAAGCGGTCGCCCTCGGCTCCGGTGGTCGCTTGGGCTACGCCACCGGCGACGATGCCCTGTCCAACGCCCTGGGTTTTTGCCAACGCCGCACGGGCGTGGCCTGCAAGCTGTATGCGGTGGACGACGATGTGGTGTGGGTGCCGTGATGTGCGGCGAGCACTTAATGTGTAAAATTTATGTATTTCATACACACAACCGGATTGTCCCATGCGAACCAACATCGTGATTGACGACGCGCTCATGGCTTCGGCCATGAAGGCAGGTGACTTCAAGACCAAAAAAGACGCTGTCGAAGAAGGCTTGCGCTTGCTGGCCCGTCGCGCGGCCTACCAAAACCTGCGCGCCTTACGTGGCAAGTTGAACTGGAGCCTTGACGGCGACTGGACGCAGAGCGCGCACAGCGTGCAGGAACCGCGTACGGGCTACCTCGTGGGGAATGACAAATGACGACGCCTGCACAAATGACGACGCCTGCACAAATGACGACGCCTGCACAAATGACGACGCCTGCGGCGTACATGACAGATGACTGGGGACGGTGGGGTGCTCAAGGTCATTTGTCATCACGGCTGCGCAGCAGCCAAGTCACCTGTCATTGCACAAGATGATCACCGCCGATAGCAGCGTCTGGATTGATTATTTCTGTGGCCGTCACTCGCCCGCTACGGTGCGGCTGGATGCGGTGCTGGACGACTCCAGCCACGACCTGGTGCTGCTGGATGTGGTGCTGATGGAAGTGCTGCGCGGCTTTCGCTTTGACCACGAGTGGCGCGTGGCCCATGAGGCTTTTGCGGCCTTGTCGGTGCAAACCGCAGGCGGCGAGGTGGTCGCACGCAAAGCCGCCACCCTGTACCGCAGCCTGCGGGCCGAAGGGGTCACCGTGCGCTCGTCCATCGACCTGCTGGTGGGTGCCTGGTGCATTGAAAACGATTGCGGCCTGATCCACAACGACCGCGATTTTTTGCCCATGGCTCGGCACGGTCTGCAAGCCTGGGAGCACTGAATGGTCAAGATCTACGCGCTGGCCCTGCTACTGGTCGTCACGACCAGCATGCACGCTCGCGACGTGCGGCAGGAGCAGCTGGATTTGCCTGTGACGGTGACCGACGCATTCGGCAAGCAGATCAGCCACACCATCAAGGTGACCATCTGGCACGACAAAACCAACCCGCAACCCGCGCCCGTCCTGGTGCTCAACCACGGTCGCTCGCCCGACGCGCAAGGGCGCGCAGCCGTGGGGCGGGCGCAATACACCCAGGCGTCTGACTTTTTTCTGCGGCGCGGCTTCATCGTCGCAGTGCCCACACGCATTGGCTACGGCGTCACTGGCGGTGAAGACGTGGAGTACTCGGGGCCTTGCGAAAAAAAGAACTATCCACCCGTGAACGCCATGGCCGCCCAACAAACACTGGCCGTGCTGCAAGCCATGCGCCAGCGCCCGGACGCAGCCAAAGACCGTGCGGTGATCGCAGGCCAATCGTTTGGTGGCACCACGGCAGCCGCTGTCTCGGCAATGAACCCACCGGGCATTCAGGCCACTATTAATTTTGCAGGCGGCGGTGGCGGTAACCCCAAGACGCAGCCGCAGCGCCCGTGCGCACCGCACTTGCTGGAAAAGATGTTTCGCGACTACGGCAGCACCGCGCGCGTACCGTCGCTGTGGGTGTACGCCGAGAATGACATGTACTTCGGCGCGCAACATCCGCGCGACTGGTTCAATGCGTACGTGGCCGCCGGTGGCAAAGCCGAAATGGTGCAGTTTCCACCGCATGGCGAAGATGGCCACAGCCTGTTCACTCGCTTCCCCCAAGTGTGGCAACCCAAGGTGGCAGAGTTTCTTGACGCACAGGGATTCAAAGCCCCTTTCCAGACCAATTGACGGCAACCAGGAAGAACTGAATGCCCAACATCACCGCCCTGGACACCGCCCAACTCGTCGCCCTGGCAGCCGCCCTGGGCTGGGCCAGCGGCATTCGCCTGTATGCCGTGCTGTTCATCACCGGCCTGGCGGGCACGCTGGGCTGGTTTGCGTTGCCCGAGGGTTTGAAGCTGCTCAGTCACCCGGCCATGCTGGGTGCCAGCGGCTTCATGCTGGCGGTGGAGTTTTTTGCCGACAAGATTCCGCTGGTCGATTCGCTGTGGGACACGGTGCAAACCGTGGTGCGCATACCGGCGGGGGCTGCGCTGGCAGCGGGCGCCATCGGCAGTGTCACCGGAGCAAACTTTGGCGCGGACAACAACGTGATGACCCTGGTCGCCGCCCTGCTGGGCGGCACCCTGGCCGCGACGTCTCACGCCACCAAGATGACCACGCGCGCTGCCATCAATACCTCGCCTGAGCCGTTTTCCAATATTGCGATGTCGCTGGTGGAGGATGGCTTGGTGGTGGGGGCGCTGTGGCTGGCCACCAACCACCCGCTGCTGTTTGCGGCTGTACTGGCTGTGGTGCTGGTGTTGTCGGTGGTGTTGATCGTGTTGCTGGTGAAGTTTTTGAAAGCGGTGCTCGGCAAGGTGCGTGAGTTCTTTTCTGGCTCTGTCACGGAGTCAAAAGTTGTTTGACATGAAGGTACTTGATGTTTAAAAAAATCCTCATCGCCAATCGCGGTGAAATCGCTTGCCGTGTGGCCGCGACCTGCGCTCGGCTAGCTATTAAAACCGTAGCGGTGTATTCCGATGCGGACGCCAACGCCAAGCATGTCTCGGCCTGCGATGAAGCGGTGCACATTGGCGGTAGCGCCCCAAAAGACAGCTATTTGCAGTGGCAGCGCATCCTGGCGGCGGCCAAGGCCACCGGCGCGCAGGCGGTTCACCCCGGCTATGGTTTCCTGAGCGAAAACGAAGAGTTTGCGCAGGCCTGTGCTGACGCAGGCCTGGTGTTCATCGGCCCGCCACCATCGGCCATCAAGGCCATGGGGCTGAAGGCGGAATCCAAGCAGCTCATGGAAAAGGCCGGCGTGCCGCTGGTGCCCGGTTACCACGGTGCTGACCAAGACCTGGTGCTCTTGAAAAAAGAAGCCACGCGCATCGGCTATCCGGTACTCATCAAGGCCAGCGCAGGTGGTGGTGGCAAAGGTATGCGGGCGGTAGACAAGGCCGATGACTTTGATGCGGCGCTGGCCTCGTGCAAGCGCGAGGCGATCAACAGTTTCGGCGAGGATGCGGTGCTGATTGAAAAGTATGTGCAGCGTCCGCGCCACATTGAAATTCAGGTGTTTGGCGACACGCATGGCAACTGCGTGTACCTGTTCGAGCGCGACTGCTCGGTGCAACGGCGTCACCAGAAAGTGCTGGAAGAAGCGCCTGCGCCGGGCATGACGCAGACGATGCGCGAGCAGATGGGTGCGGCGGCGGTGGCGGCTGCCAAAGCGGTGAACTATGTGGGTGCGGGCACGGTGGAGTTCATCGTGCAGCAGGGTGACGATGGCCGCATGGATTTCTATTTCATGGAGATGAATACGCGGCTGCAGGTGGAACACCCGGTAACAGAAGCCATCACGGGCCTGGACTTGGTGGAGTGGCAGCTGCGCGTGGCCAGCGGCGAGCCGCTGCCGTGCAAGCAGCAAGACCTGCGCATCCACGGCCATGCCATTGAAGCGCGCATTTGCGCCGAGAACCCAGACAACAACTTCCTGCCCGCCACCGGCAGCCTGCAGGTCTACCGTAAGCCTGCCTGCACCGCATTCGAGAGGAGCAGTTTGCGCATTGACGACGGTGTGCGCCAGGGCGATGCGATCTCGCCGTTTTACGACTCCATGGTGGCCAAGCTCATCGTGCATGGCGACACGCGCGAGCAGGCGCTGGCGCGCATGGACGAAGCCCTGTCGCACACCCACATCGTGGGCCTGGCCACCAATGTGCAGTTCCTGCGCTACGTGGTCAAAAGCCCCTCGTTTGCGCAAGCCAACCTGGATACGGCGCTGATTCCGCGTGAACAGGCTGTGTTGTTCAAGCAGGAGCCGCTGGGGCTGAATGTGGCGGTGGCCGCTTGCGTGGCGCATGCGGTACACAGCGAGCAAGCTGAGCACCTGCCCCCACCCCGGTCCTCCCCCGGAAGGGGAGGGAGCCAAACCCACACCACCTGGACAGACCCCTTCGCCCGCCGCGACGGCTTCCGCCCTTTTGGCGTGGCGCAGCGCCGCTTTGCGTTTGAATTTCATGGTGACAAGGTAGAGGCCACACTGAGCTATTTGCACGATGGTGCATTGCATTTGCAAGTGGGGGAGGGTGCTCAGCAAACCGTGGGCAGCTTGCAGTTTGCCGCCAAAGGCGACGCGCTGGACGTTCAGTTCGCGCAGCAGCGTCATACGGCGTTTTTATATCAAAAAGGCCCGACAGCCCATGTATTTACTGCTCAAGGCGCTACACAAATCATAGTGATTGATTTGCTTGCCCATGCCAGCGCCAGCACCGCGCAAACCGGCAGGCTTACCGCGCCCATGCCGGGCAAGGTGGTGTCATTCGCCGTGAAAGCGGGCGACGCTGTCAAGGCCGGTCAAGCCCTGGCCGTGATGGAAGCGATGAAGATGGAACACACCATCGCCGCGCCCAAAGACGGCACCGTGGCCGAGCTGATGTATGCGCCTGGCGACCAGGTGACGGAGGGGGCCGAGCTGCTCAAGCTCGCGGCCTGAATCAGCGTGATGGATCAACCACTCCAACTTTTAGCGCTGGCAAGCGTGCTCGTCTGCATTGCCCCCTTGGCCCTGATTGCTGTCGGTGCGATTCAGGCAACCAAGGCGCAGCAGCCTGTCTGGCCATGGCTATGCATCAGTTTTTTGTGCATCACGGCGTTGGCCGTGACGACACTACTCAGTCTGATGGGGCTACTCGCCGGGCTGTTTCCGCGTGTCATCTTGGGGTTCGACGGCGGTGATCTGTTGCCCGTTGCCCTGGCTGCATTGCTGGTGGCTGTCGGTTCTTGGTCGGTATGGTTTGTTGGCCGTCGCTGGGCCAGCGGGCGTTCGCGGCGCTGAATTACCATGCGTATCACCTTCTGTTGCACCGACACCAAACCCGAGCCCTGGCTGGCGGGCCTGCGCCTGGCGCTGCCGCAGGCCGCAGTCACGCTGTGGCAACCCGGCGCTCCGCTGGCAGATCACGCGGTGGTCTGGGCACCGCCGCAACAGTTTTTTGACGAGCAAACCCAACTGCAAGGCATCTTCAACATCGGCGCAGGCGTGGATGCGCTGCTCAAGCTACACCTGCCGCCCGGCGCGCAGGTGGTGCGGCTGGATGACGCAGGGATGTCGGTGCAGATGGCCGAATTTGTCTGCCATGCGCTGATTCGCCACTTTCGCGAACTCGACGGGTACGACGCCGACACGGCGCAGGGCAAATGGTCATACCGCAAGCCGCGTCTGCGCGCTGACTACCCGGTGGGCATCATGGGCCTGGGTGTGCTGGGCCAGCGCGTGGCGCGGGCGGTGGCGGGCTTTGGGTTTCCCGTCAACGGCTGGAGCCAGTCGCCCAAGCACATTGCGGGCATCAACAGCTTCAGTGGCACCGATCAACTCCACGCCTTCCTGCAAGCCAGTCGCGTGCTGGTCTGCCTGCTGCCGCTCACGCCCGACACGCAAGATATCTTGAACGCGCAAACCCTGGGCCAGTTGATGCCGGGCGGCTACCTGATCAACGTGGCACGTGGCGGGCATCTGGTGGACGGTGATTTGCTGGCCTTGTTGGACAGCGGTCACCTGGCAGGTGCCGCGCTGGATGTGTTTCGCACCGAGCCACTGCCACCCGAACACCCGTTCTGGCACCACCCCAAAATCACCGTCACACCCCACACCTCGGCCCGCACTTTGCGCGATGAGAGCATTGCGCAAATCGCCGCCAAGATGCTCGCTATGCAAGGTGGCGAGGCCGTTGCGGGTGTGGTGAGCCTTCAAAAAGGATATTGAAATGAACCTGCCCGCAAAAGTGAAACTCGTCGATGTGGGCCCCCGCGATGGCCTGCAAAACGAAAAACAAATGGTGCCCGCTGAAGTCAAAGTCGGCCTGGTGCATCGCTTGCAAGAAGCGGGTTTAAAAGAGATTGAAGTCACCAGCTTCGTCAGCCCCAAGTGGGTACCGCAGATGGGCGACAACGCGCAGGTGATGGCGGGCCTTGAACGTCGGCCCGGCGTGCGCTACAGCGTGCTCACGCCCAATATGAAGGGCCTGGAAGCGGCGCTGGCCGCCCCCAAAGAACAGTGGCCGCACGAAATCGTGGTGTTTGGCGCGGCCAGCGAAGCCTTCAGCCAGAAGAACATCAATTGCTCGATTGCCGAGAGCATTGAGCGCTTTGCGCCGGTGGTGCAAGCCGCGCGTGCCGCGGGCATTTACGTGCGAGGTGCCATGAGCTGCACCGTGGGCTGCCCGTATGAAGGCGACATTGCGCCTGAGCGCGTGGGCTACCTGGCGGGGCTGATGAAGGGCATCGGCGTGCAGCACATCGGCGTGGCCGACACCATTGGCGTTGGCACGCCGGGCAAGGTGCAGCGGGCCGTGGAAGCCGCCTTGCAACACTACGACTTGAACGATGTCTCTGGCCATTTCCACGACACCTACGGCCAGGCGCTGGCCAACACCTTGGTGTGCCTGCAAATGGGCATCTGGCAGTTTGATACGTCGGTGGCCGGCCTGGGCGGCTGCCCCTACGCAAAGGGTGCCACCGGCAATGTGGCCACCGAAGACGTGGTGTATCTGTTGCATGGCATGGGCATTGAAACGGGCATTGATCTGGACAAGCTGATCGACGCGGGTCAGTTCATCAGCGACCACCTGGGCCGCAAACCCAATTCGCGGGCGGCCACGGCATTGCTGAACAAGCGGGCAGGTTGAGCGGAAAGTCAAACACTGTTTTACACCGCATAATCTCGCGATGGAACTTCAACTACGCAAATTCGGTAACTCCACCGGCCTGGCCCTGCCGCCTGCGGTGCTGCGCGAGCTGGGCCTGTCGGCGGGGCAAGCCGTCACGCTGCAACCCACAGCGGATGGCGGCCTGCTGATGCACCCCAAGCGCGGGCGGCCCAAGTTCAGCGCCGCGCAACTCAACGCCCAGTGCAACCCCAAGGCACCCATGCCAGCAGACCTGGTGGCCTGGGAGCAAATGCCCGCTGTGGGTGGCGAAGCGCTATGAGCCGCCGCACCGCTGCGCGCCAGGGCGAGATTCACAACGTCAACCTCAATCCGGCAGCCGGCAGTGAAATTCAAGGGACGCGGCCCGTGCTCGTGTTGTCCAACCATGAGTTCAACAAAGGCGGCAGGGCTCTGGTTGCACCGATCACCCAAGGCGGCAACATTGAGCGTGTTGCGGGATGGGCGGTGAACCTGAGCGGCAGCGGCACAGCGGTTCAAGGTGCTGCTGTGGTCAGCCAGTGTCGGGTACTGGATTTGGCCGCACGCGGCTCACGACGCATGGAGCGGGCCCCTCGGTTCGTGGTTGACGAGGCCTTGGGCAAACTGGAAGCCATGACATCCGATGAATGAAACACCTGAGACTGAAGCCATGTGCGGATCTGAGTTGACATCCCTTCCCGACAGCGTGCAACGCGTCGCCCGTGTGCTGCTGGATGGTGGCCACCCGCATGGGCCCGTGATGCTCGACGGCGCAGCCCGCACCGCCCAGCAAGCCGCTGATGCGCTGGGCATCTCGGTCGGCCAGATCGCCAAAAGCATCATCTTTCGCCGCAAATCAGACGACGCAGCCGTGCTCGTCATTACCTCGGGTGACAAGCGCGTGGACGAGAAGAAGGTCGATGCGCTGGTGGGCAAAACCGGCCGGGCCGATGCCGAGTTTGTGCGCGCCAAAACCGGCTACGCCATTGGCGGCGTGCCGCCGCTGGCGCATGCCACACCACCCGTCACCCTGATTGACCGCGAGCTGCTGCGCTTTGAGGTGGTGTGGGCGGCGGCGGGCCATCCACATGCGGTGTTTCAGCTACATCCGGGTGATTTGCAGCGCCTGACCGGCGCGCCGCTGGCCGATGTGGTGCAGGAGACAGCCTTTTGAATGCTACTGATTTCATAGCTGCTCGAGCAATAAACGCAAGGGCTACTGCCCAAAATGTTCCTTCACCCTGCCTGTCAGTCTGCCGCATGAGCCCTGGCACGGCCTTGTGCGAAGGCTGCTTTCGCACGTTGGATGAGATCGCAACTTGGGGCCAGATGAGCGATTCAGACAAACGCACGGTGTGGGGCTTGATCGTGCAGCGTTCGGGGGAAACATGATGAAAATTCCGTCATTCCCGCGTAGGCGGGAATCCAGCGGCGGCGCGCAACAACGCTTTGCCTGCGCGGGAATGACAGCCTCTTGTTCTTGCATATGAAACACATCACCTGCTATTTCGACGTCATTTCCCCCTACGCCTACCTGGCGTTCGAGCACCTGCCCGTGGCGCTGGAGGGTTGCAGCTACAGCCTGCGCTACAAGCCAGTGTTGTTCGCTGGCCTGCTCAACCACCACGGCCAGCTCGGCCCTGCGGAGATTCCCGGAAAGCGCGAGTGGACCTACCGCCAGGTGCTGTGGCTGGCCCGCCAGCACGGTATCCCCCTGCACCAGCTGGCCGCGCACCCGTTCAACCCCTTACCGCTGCTGCGCCTGGCCGTGGCCTGCAGCGCCACCGGCGAGCCCAACCGCTACGTGTGCGAGACGGTGCTACGCCACGTGTGGCGGGGGGGCGACGTACCGCAAGACGCTGGTGACCCGCAGCGCCTGGCCGCCCTCAGCGAGTTGTTGCAACCCGCGCGTGATCCCGCCAGCCCCCAAGTCAAAGACCAACTCAAAGCCCACACCGACGAAGCCATTGCCCTGGGCGTGTTCGGTGTGCCCACCTTCGCGGTAGACGGGCAACTGTTCTGGGGCCTGGACGCCCTGCCCATGCTGCGCGCCTGGGTGGATGGTGACCCGTGGTTTGCCGCCAGCGGCTGGCTCGATGCAGGCCATATTCCGGCGGGTGTGCACCGCAAACGGCCTTGAGATGAGATACGAATGACAGCGCCGTTTGACCTGCCCGTCACCGCCCAGATCATCGAATTCGTCCGCGCCATCGGCTTGCCGGTAGAGCTGGGTGAGGTGCCCCATGACGCGTTTTTGCCTGGCATCTGCATCGCCCACAGCGGCCTGCGCATAGACCCCGCCCGCATGCTGTACCCCGGCGATTTGCTGCACGAAGCCGGGCACCTGGCGATGCTATCGGCTGAGCAGCGTGGCTTGTCAGACGGTCGTCTGCCGGTTGATGGCGGGCAGGAAATGGGCGCGATTGCCTGGTCGTATGCGGCTGCACTTCACCTGGGGCTGGATGCGTGTGTCGTCTTCCACGACGACGGGTACAAGGGTGATGCCGGATCGCTGCTGGACAATTTCCGGCAAGGCTATTACCTGGGTGTGCCGTATTTGCAGTGGATTGGGCTGAGCTGGGAAGCGAATCAGGCGGCGGCGCGGGGGGAGCGGGCGTATCCGCATATGCAGCGCTGGCTGCGTGTATCTGATTGACCTCATTTCGCTACACCGAAATTGAATTTCAATATTGAACTTCTGCGCAGATAAATATGAGTTTTGATCTTTTTGTTCTTGGAGAACCATTGGAAGGTGAAGACTTGTCAGAGTTTATGCCAGGCATTCGAGAATCTCTTGCAGTCGGATGCGGCGTTATTGCGCAATGGCATCCTGGGTTTGATTGGTCTGCGCCCTTCAAGTCAGGCGATCTTCCATTTAAGGTTGCTGTAGATCCAGCTTTTATAGGTGACGATGGCAGATATGGCGGGCCAGATGCAGTCCTCCTGTCATCGTTACGCATGACCTGCGAAAAAGGTGCGAAATCCATAGAGCTCGCAAAAAAATCAGCGGGTTCATCATTACAAGCGAGATTGCAAAGCGCTACCTTTTGCTACGGATTTCATACCTCCGCAGGACGAAGTCCACTAAATTTCCTCCTGCAATCGGCATTCGCATCGATCTTGAGCTGGCAGCTCAGCGGTGTTTTACTTGATCCTCAAGATAGCCAGGGATATTTTTCCGGAGGCGACGCGGTGATGCACATGATGAAGCAAGCCCGAGCGTACGAAGCCTATTGCCTCAAGCACGAGCCAGATCAGTTTGAACATATCAAATTCACCGGTTGGCCTGATTTGGTTGTATATCAGTAGAAATACCCACCGCAGCGGGAATTGATTAACAGCCGGATTCACCTACGCCCCCGTCAATATCCGTAGCGCATCCTCCAGCCGCTTCATATGCGCCCGGCTGAGTTCTGCCAGCGGTTTGTCGCCCATCAAGCGCCGGTTTGAAATGGTGCGAATCTGATCCACCAGCAGATCGGTCTCTTCATTCAACTTGCCGATTTTTCCCAGTGATATACGCAAGGGGTAACCGTCGCCCTGGGCATCACGATAGATCTGGGTGGTGCCGGGGATGACGATGGTGGTGGCATGGCCTGCGGTGTTGAGGATGTTGGTTTGTATCACCAACGCCGGTCTGCCCCGTTTGCCGGGCTCTTCTTTGTGGGTTTGCGGCTCGAAATCAACCTCCCACAGTTGGCCCCGTTGCACCCGAGTGGTTTTACTCAAGACCGTCACCCGCCGCTGCGTCCATGGATTCGTTTTCCAGCAGATGCTTGGCCGACAGTTGTTGGGACAGGTAGGTTATGCGCTCTTTCAGTACCCGCTCGTTTTTCTCGCGAACGGCTTCACGCAAGTACTCGGAGCTGGGCATGTTGAACAGGCTGGCCAGCGATTTGGTTTGTTCGGCAAACTCGGATGAGGCTCGAAAAGACAATGTGGCAGCAGTCATGATTTGTGCTCCGATTGTGTAAAACGAAATTGTAAGACAATTTCGTTTTTGGTCGTGCGACGGGTAACCGTTGCCAGCTTCATACCACCCACCAAACCAAGCCCGGATAATCCCCCGCTTCTCCCACCCCCCAAAAGGAATCTCGTGCGAACCCCTAGCCTCACCGTTGCCCTCTGTCTGTCCACGCTGGCCCTGGCCGCTTGCGCCCAAACCCCCACGACCGCCACAAGCAAACCCGCTGTCACCCCGGCTGCCACTGCGGCACCCGCCCCGGTCACCACCAAAAGCGGCCTGATCTACCAGTCGCTCAAAGAAGGCACGGGTGCCAGCCCCGCTGCAACCGACACCGTGAAGGTTCACTACAAGGGCACTTTCCCCGCCGACGGCAAGGAGTTCGACAGCTCGTACAAGCGCGGCGAGCCGACTGAGTTTCCGCTGAACCGTGTGATTCCCTGCTGGACCGAAGGCGTGCAGCTGATGAAGCCGGGCGGCAAGGCCAAGCTGACTTGCCCACCCGCGATTGCCTACGGTGCCAACGGCGCGGGCGGGGTGATTCCGCCGAATGCCACGCTGAATTTTGAGATTGAGCTGATTTCGGTCAAGAAGTAGACCGCCGAGGGGATTTTTGAACGCAGAGGGCGCGGAGGTTGCGCAGAGGGCGCAGAAGGAACATCCAAAATTTACATGGATTTCTTTTGCGTTATCGCGACCTCAGTGCCTCTGCCAACGCCGCAAATGCCCTGCGGTCCAAGGTGTGGGTAAAGGCGGTGTTGGGTACCGGGTGCGACGACAGCTTCACCACCACCAGCTCGGCGGCCGGGTTGATGTGAATGTGCTGACCATTCAAGCCCTTGGCCTCAAACGTACCATCTGCATCGTGGGGTATCCACCAGTGGTTGTGGTACGAATAGCCGGCACGCATGGGCATGCCGCCAGCCTTGAATTTTTCCGCGTCTGCGCCTTTGCGGATTTCGGCCACCGAGTCGGCTGAGACCACCTGGCGGCCATTGAAGCGACCACCCAGGCGCAGCATTTCACCCAGTCGACCCAGGTCGCGCAGCGTGGCGCTGACGCCCACACTGGTCAGTTGCGTACCGACGGAATCGACCCACACAGAAGCATCTTCCTGCGCGCCCAATGGTGCCCAGATGCGTTGCGACAGCAGCTCGGCATAGCTCTTACCGGTCACCCGTTGCAGCAGCCAGCCGATCACCTCGGTATCGGCTGATTTGTACTGAAAACCTGCGCCATGTGCGCCGTCTTTTTTGACGGTTTTCAAAAATTCGGTGATGGTTTTGGGGCCGGGGTAGTTGGCCGGTGCGGGCACCAGCCCACCAGCGATCAGGTACTGGAAGATGCCTGACTTCGGATCGGCAAAGTCCTCCTGGTATTGCACGCCGGTGGTCATGTCCAGCGTCTGTTGCACGGTGGCATCGCCCCAGGCGCTGTCTTTCAGTTCGGGCAGGTAGCTTGAGACCGGCGCGCCCGCATCAATCAAACCCTCGCGTATCAGCTCGGTGGCCAGCAGACCCGTGAGCGACTTGCTCATGGACAGCAGCGCGTGCGGCTGGTGGGCTTGCATGCCCAGGTCGTAGCGCTCATACACCACCTGACCCTTGTGCATCACCAGCAAGGCATCGGTGTAGGTGTTGCGCTGCCAGTCGGCCACGGTCAGGCGGACACCTTTGTCATCGTCGAACGACAGGGCATCCAGCTCACGTGGTGCGGCAGGCAGGGGCGACACGCTGCCTGCGCCGCGCCACACGGCGGCGGTCGGCCCCAGCTCACGTAAATGCTGGTAGGCCCAGCGGATATTGGGGTACTTCAGTATTTCGGCGAGCCGCACCACCTTGTCGGGCGGTGGCGGAAACCCTTTCATCAAACCCAGGGTGACGGCGTTGGTGGCGTCAGGCGAGGGCAGCGCGGGGGGCTGCTGGGCTTGCGCGATGGATACAGTCAACAGCGTTGCGGCGATTGATACGGCGCAGATGGAAAAACGA
This sequence comes from Comamonadaceae bacterium, assembly GCA_013297875.1. Classification (GTDB taxonomy): domain Bacteria; phylum Pseudomonadota; class Gammaproteobacteria; order Burkholderiales; family Burkholderiaceae_C; genus JAAFIW01. The sequence goes on from JAAFIW010000004.1 coordinate 157,527, forward strand.
AACAATGACATGGCGATTCCTTGTGTGGGTTTAGGTTGTGGCTTGGCTCACACCAAGGGCTTTTGGCCCAGCAAATGCCGGATGACCGCCTCGGTGCGCTCGTACTGCCCCTCGCCAAAGTGTTTGTATTGGGTGGTACCACGGGCATCGATCAGGTAGGTGGCGGGCCAGTACTGGTTGGAATAGGCTTTCCAGGTGGTATAGCGGTTGTCTTGCGCCACCGCGTGCTTGACGCCCATGCGTTTGATGGCGGCCTGCACGTTGGCGGTCGATCGTTCAAACGGAAACTCAGGCGTGTGCACACCCACCACCACCAGCCCGGCTGCACGATAGGTTTCGGCCCACCGGTTGATGTAGGGCATGGTGCGCTGGCAGTTGATGCAGGCGTAGGTCCAGAAGTCCACCAACACCACCTTGCCGCGCAGACCCGCCAGGGTCAGCGGCTCGGCGTTCAGCCATTGCTCAATGCCTGCAAATTCGGGCGCGGCTCCGTAGTCGTGCAGGCTGGGCGATGCAGCCAGCACCCGGCTGGCAGCAGCCGTGGCGATAGCTGCCAGCAAGGCGCGCCGCTCAAACGAAAAAGAAGAAGGTTTCATGGGTCAAAGTCCTGTTTTGCCTTGGGGATAAAACTGTGTGAGCCAAACGGTGATGTGCCCGTCGAGTTGGAAAAACATGGCCAGCGCCACGCCCACAATCACCACGCCAAAGCCTTGTTGCAAGCGGTGGGTGTGGCGGGCCAACTGGCGCACGCGGGTGGTGGCGTACTGGCCGCCATAGGCAATGGCCAGCATGGGCAAGGCGGCCCCTATCGAGTAGCAAGCTAGCAGCAACGCAGCCCGTGCGTTGTCGGGCTCAGTGGCCACCAGCGTGAGAATGGAGCCCAGCACCGGGCCAGCGCAAGGCGTCCACACCGCGCCCAGCGACAGGCCAAGCACCAGGCCACCCAGATTGCCACTGCCCGCCCGGTCACCCAGGCCGCTGATGTGGTTGAGCCAGCCGTTGCTGTGCATGGCTAGCCATTGAAACGGCGTGGACCAGATCATCAGCACACCAAACACCAGCAGCAGCGCCGTGGCCAGGTTGCGCAGCCCGTCTGGCGTCAGGCCCAACACGTGCGAAAACAGGTTGAACAGCAGGGCCACCGAGCCAAACGCCAGCGCAAAGCCCAGGGCAATAAAGACCGGGCGGGCGCGGTGGTGGTGACCTACAGATGCGCCCAGCACTACCGGCAGCATGGGCAGCACACAGGGTGCCGCCACCGTCAAGGTGCCCGCTGCCAAAGCCAGCAAAGGACTGGTCACTGGCTGCCCTCCGCAGGGCCGGGGCGACGCCATACCTGGGTTTTGCCAAACAGCGGCAGACCCACATAGCCATGCACCAGCAACTGGTCAGGTGCACCCAGCTTGACCGTGGCGCTGTAGTGCTTGTCGTTTTCCCGGTTGTAGATGCGGCCTTTGAGCTGGCCATCGTCATCGGCTTTCAGGTCCGACAGAATGACCATGCCCAGCGGTGGTGGCGCAGCCGGGGTGGTCGAACCGGATCCGCTCATCGCGCGGTTGGCGATCACGCGAACCACTGTGCCGCACAGCAGGTCGGCGCAGGGCGCAATCTCCACCTCCAGGTTGCCGCTTTCAACGATCCAGCGGCCCAGGTGCGTGGGCTGCTGCGCAAAGGCCAGTGGCGCCGTGATGAGGGCAGCCAGTGCCGCCATAGCCAGTTGGTGTTTCATGTGATCTCCATGCAAGTTGATGAAGACCCGATTGAAGAGACCGCAGGTATCAGGCATGTGTTTTGCCCCGGCAGATTTGTATGTGGGCTTGTGCTTAGCGGTGCCAGACATGTTGAGATACATGCCGTCCCGGTTCATCTGATGCCGGTCGGGTAAAAAGGACGCATGGATTCCACCGACCACATCCTGATCGTTGACGACGACCCCGGCATTCGCGAGCTGGTCGCGCAGTACCTGCGCAAGCAGGGTTTGCAGGTCAGCAGCGCGGCCGACGGGCCGCAAATGCGTGCGGTGCTGGCCACGCAACGCATTGACTTGGTGGTGCTGGACCTGATGCTGCCCGGCATCGACGGCATAGGCCTGTGCCGCGAGCTGCGCAGTCCAGGCTTGCCCCACCTACCCATCTTGATGTTGACCGCGCGCAGCGACGAGGCCGACCGCATTCTGGGGCTGGAGTTAGGGGCTGATGACTACCTGACCAAGCCGTTTGCCGCGCGCGAGCTGCTGGCCCGCATCCGCGCCGTGCTGCGGCGCACCCGCATGCTGCCGCCCAACCTGGCCAAGGCGGAGCCGGTCAGCCAAATCGGTTTTGGCGACTGGCGGTTGGACACCACGGCGCGCCACCTGCTGGACGTTGATGGCGCGGTGGTGGCCCTGTCGGGCGCTGAGTACCGGCTGCTGCGCGTGCTTCTGGATCACCCGCAGCGCGTGCTCACGCGTGACCAGTTGCTCAACCTCACACAGGGCCGCGAGTCCGATGTGTTTGACCGTTCGATTGACCTGCTGATCAGCCGCTTGCGCCAGCGGCTGCGCGACGAGGCGCGCGAGGCCCGCTACATCAAGACGGTGCGCAACGAGGGCTATGTGTTTTGCGCGGCGGTGAGCAGCAGCGGGCGTCATCGTGAAACTGCCTGATTAGATACATGCCGCAGACACAACCAAACCGTCATTCCCGCGCAGGCGGGAATCCCCCTCAGCGAACCCAGCACCCATGCAGCAGTTCGTCCTCGCCCCTGGATTCCCGCCTGCGCGGGAATGACGATCTAAGGCATTTACTTGATCGGATGAAGCTGTCACTGGCTTGGCCCCGATCATTGTTGGGGCGGGTCACCCTCATTTTGTTCGCCGGTCTGGCCGCCGCCCATGTGCTGTCGTTCTGGCTGGTGGTGATGGAGCGCAGCCTGGCCATGGGCGGCATGATGGTGAATTACCTGGCCAGCGATGTGGCCAGCTCGGTGGCCATGCTGGAGCGGCTGCCGCCCGCCGAGCGCGCCGCCTGGCTGCCCCGGCTCGAGCGGCCCAACTACCGCCTGGCCTTGCAGCCCAGTGCGTCCGCACCGCCCAGCAACTCACCCCTGGCAGAGCCCCTGAAGCGCGCAGTGGCCGCAGCCCTGGTGCCGACGCGCGATGTGCAGGTGCTGGCCAACGGTGGCATTGGGGAGCTGCGGGTGCAGCTGCAATTGACCGACGGCACACCGCTGGCCATCGATGTGGCGCACCGGGGTTTGCGTATCTCGCCCTGGGTGCTGGGCGTGCTGGCAGCGCAGCTGGCTCTACTGGCGGCCTTGAGCTGGCTGGCGGTGTCGCTGGCCACCCGCCCCTTGAAGCGGCTGGCAGACGCTGCCGATGCCTTGAACCCGGCCCACCCCAGCCGTGTGCCCGCGACGCCGCTGCCCGAAGAAGGCCCCAGCGAAGTGGCTCGCGCGGCAGTGGCCTTCAACGCCATGCAGCAGCGCATTCAAGCGCACTTGGACGAGCGCATGCAGATTCTGGCGGCCGTCTCGCACGACCTGCAAACCCCCATCACCCGCCTGCGCCTGCGCGCCGATTTGCTGGACGACACGGCACTGCGCGACAAGCTGCATGCCGACCTGGCCGAAATGCAGGCCCTGGTGGAACAGGGCATTGCCTACGCCCGCTCGGCCCATGCGGTGCAGGAGCCCCAGCAGGTCGTCGACCTGCAAGCGCTGTTGCACAGCATCATTTACGACTACGCTGACGCGGGCCACGCCGTCACGCTTTCTGCCCATGGCATGGGCTCACTGCGAACCCGCCCCCAGGCGCTTCGCCGCCTGCTGTGCAACCTCATGGACAACGCGTTGAAGTTTGCCGGGGCTGCCGAGCTATCAGCCCAAACGCGTTCAGATGGCACTTTGACCCTGTGTGTGCTGGACCGTGGCCCCGGCATTCCCGCGCACGAGCTGCAAGCCGTGCTGCAACCGTTTTACCGCGTGGAAAACTCGCGCAACCGCAGCACCGGCGGCACTGGCTTGGGCCTGGCCATCGCCCAGCAACTGGCCCAGGCCCTAGGCGGCACGCTGGCCTTGGCCGAGCGACCCGGCGGCGGACTGCAGGCCTGCCTGATTTGCTCGAATGCCGCGGTGAAGGTAGAGCCGCAATAGCTCGCCGGGATCTTTGAACGCAGAGGGCGCAAAGGTTGCGCAGAGGGCGCAAAAGGAACAGCCAAAATTTTTATGGTTTTCTTTTGCGTCCTCTGCGAAATCTCTGCGCTCTCTGCGTTCAAACTACCCCCATGACAAACGCCCAAACCAGCTTTAACACCCTCCCCCTCTCTCCCGCCACCCTCGCCAACCTGGCGCAGCTGGGCTACACGGAGATGACGCCCATCCAGGCCGCAGCCCTGCCACCCGCGCTGCTGGGCAAAGACCTGATTGCCCAAGCCAAAACCGGCAGCGGTAAAACGGCCGCTTTCGCCCTTGCTCTGTTGGCCAACTTGAATCCAAGACGCTTCGCCGTTCAGGCCCTGGTGCTGTGCCCCACGCGTGAGCTGGCCGATCAGGTGACCACTGAAATCCGCCGTCTGGCCCGTTCAGAAGAAAACACCAAAGTCGTCACGCTGTGCGGCGGCGTGCCCCTTAGGGCCCAAGTGGCCAGTCTGGAAAACGGGGCGCATGTGGTGGTGGGTACGCCGGGGCGGGTGATGGACCACCTGGAGCGCGGCAGCTTGACGCTGGAGGCACTGAATACCCTGGTGCTCGATGAAGCCGACCGCATGCTGGACATGGGCTTTTTTGACGACATCACCACCGTGGCCAAGCAGTGCCCGAAAGAGCGCCAAACCCTGCTGTTTTCCGCCACCTACCCTGAAGGCATTGCCAAGCTCAGCGCGCAGTTCATGCGCGCGCCGCTGACCATCACCGTCGATGCGCAGCACGACAGCAGCCAGATCGAGCAGCGCTGGTACGAGGTCAAAGATTCACGTGACGCCAGTGAACGCCTGCATGCGGTGAGTCTGTTGCTGAACCACTTTCGCCCCGCCAGCACCCTGGCGTTTTGCAATACCAAGGCCCAGTGCCGCGACCTGGCCGCCGTGCTGCAAGCCCAGGGTTTTGTGGCCTTGGCGCTGTATGGCGAGCTGGAGCAGCGCGAGCGCGACCAGGTGCTGGTGCAGTTTGCCAACCGCAGTTGCAGCGTGCTGGTGGCCACCGACGTGGCCGCGCGCGGGCTGGACATTGCGCAGCTGGAAGCCGTCATCAATGTGGATGTGACGCCCGATGCTGAAGTGCATGTCCACCGCATCGGCCGCACCGGCCGCGCAGGCGAAAAAGGCCTGGCGCTGAATCTGGCCAGCCTGAACGAGATGGGCAGCGTGGGAAAAATCGAGGTGCTGCAAGGCCAGGCCTCGCAATGGCACAAGCTCGATACGCTGACGCCCACCAGCAATGCCCTATTGCGCCCGCCCATGACCACCCTGCAAATCGTCGGCGGCCGCAAAGAAAAAATCCGCGCGGGCGATGTGCTGGGTGCGTTGACCGGCGAGGCCGGTTTTGCCAAAGAGCAGATTGGCAAGATCAACGTGAACGAGTTTTCCACCTACGTGGCCGTGGACTCCGCGATTGCCCAAGACGCCCTGCAGCGCCTGAACGCGGGGCGCATCAAGGGCAAGAGTGTGAAGGTGCGGCTGTTGGATGGGGCTTTATCGGGCAATTGATGGGGTAGCCCATAGAAAGACTGCTCGGGCAGCTATGAAATTGGAAGCAATCACAGCACGCTGGCTCGAATGGTTTTGCGTCCTCTCCCGCGTTGCGAGAGAGGACGGGGGGGTGAGGGCGACTGAGCCGGGACAAGCATTTGGGGTCAGATCCCGATTCAGGACGTGGAGCCTCCGGCGCGACACAAAGCACATACGAAATCGGGCTCTGACCGGCTCTGACCCCAATTGCGTGCTGGTCAAAGCGGGAGGTTTGGGCGCGCAGATGCCCCCATCCCAACCTTCCCCCGGGAGGGGAAGGAGTCAGCTACCGCAGCGCTCGACCGATTGGGTTCAGAAATAGGGGTCAGAGCACCATTTCGTACCGGCTCCCCGCGCGCCGGAACAAGCCTCGTCCTGAATGGTGATCTGACCCCCATTTCCGATCCCAATTTGCAGGTTTCATGGTGGTAGCCCATATGAATACTGCTCAAGCAGCTATTTATTTCATAGTGAACGGCGACTCACTGCGGCAGGTTCAAGCCACCGTTTTGCACCGTGATGCGGTTGGAGATTTGTTGCAGGGCCTGGCGTTTTCTTTCTTCTTCCTCTGCAGCGGTGGTTTGCGTGGCGGGGGTGTCGCTGGTTTGGGTTGTGGGCGCGGTGCCAGGCGCTGCGGTGGGAGCAGCCCCAGGCGCTGAGGCAGGAGCAGCACCCGGCGCTGAAGGGGGAGGAGCCTGCGGCGCTGAACTTGAAACTGCACCCGGTGCTGGGGCGTTACCTCCGGTCGGTGCGGGAGCGGGTGAGGGGCTGTTGAGGCTGTTGGATGGGTTGTCCGGCAAGCTGTTGGTTGGCGCACCTGCGCTATTGGGTGTGCCAAACGGCAGGTTGCCAAATGCCGGGCTGGGCGCGGTGGCGCTTTGGCTGGCGGTGGCAATGACGGTGTTGACAGAACTGTTGCCGCTGCTGGGCGCGGGCGACGGGGCAGGCACGGGTGGTGCAGGCACGGGTGCGGGCGCTGGTGCTGGCGCCGGAGCCGGAGCAGGCGCAGGTACGGGTGCCGGACTGGGCGACGGCGCAGGTGCTGGCCCCGGTGCGGGCGCAGGCGCAGGTGCAGGTGCAGGTGCAGGTGCAGGTGCAGGTGCAGGTGCAGGTGCAGGTGCAGGTGCAGGAGCAGGAGCAGGAGCGGGTGCGGGTGCGGGGCTTGGAGCGGGTGGCGCGGGAGTCGGCGCTGGTGGCGGTGGCGCGGGAACCGGGGCTGGCGGTGCAGGTGGCGGTGGCACCGGTGCCGCCGCAATCGTCAGTGCCCCGCCGGTCAGGCTCACGTTGTAATTCGGGTTGGCCAGCGTGCCTGCGTTCAGCGCGTAGCTGCCTTGTATTTCTCCAGGCGCGCGGCCTGCGCTGCCGCTTAAAGAATCGCCAGCAAACAGCTGGCCGCCCGTGACGGTGTAGCCAAACACCGGGTCGGCATCGCCTTCAAACTTGCCGGTGTTCTGGCCGGTCAGGCCCAGCGTGGCGCGGTTGATGTTGGCGCTCAGGGTTGGCTGGGTTAGCACGTAGTTGCCGGCACCGGCGCCGGCAAGGCCCATGCTGGTGGTCACCGCAATGCCGTTGCCTGCGTTGCGGCTGGCAAACACACCTGTGCTGGCGTTGGTCAGGGTCACGGCATCGGTGCCAAATTGCGTGCCTGCCAGCGCCGCACCGGTCACGGTGGCCGCCGTGGTGCCGTTGTAGTCGCGGGTTTGTGCGGCAGCACCGGTTACCGTGAGTGGTGCAGGCGTGATGTTGGCGGCAAGGCCGGTGGGTTGGGTCAGTGCGTAGTTGCCTGCGCCGGTGCCGGTCAGGCCCATATTCGTCGTCACTGCAATGCCGTTGCCCGCGTTCGCCGTGGCAAAGCTGCCTGCGGTGCCGCCGGTCAGGGTCACGGCATCGCTGCCGAATTGGGTTCCGGCCAACGCCGCACCCGTGACGGTGGCCGCCGTGGTGGCGTTGTAGGTCCGGTTTTGTGCGGCTGCGCCGGTCACGGTGAGTGGTGCAGGGGTAATGTTGGCTGCCAGGCCGGTGGGCTGGGCAAGCTGGTAGTTGCCCGCAGCCGCGCCGCTCAAGCCCATGCTGGCTGTCACCACAATGGCGCTACCCACGTTGGCGGTGGCAAACGTGCCTGCGGTGCCGCCGGTCAGGGTGACGGCATCGCTACCAAACACGCCATTCAGCGCCGCGCCGGTCACTGTGGCTGCGGTAGTGGCGTTGTAGGTGCGGTTTTGTGCGGCAGCGCCTGTCACTGTCAAAGGCGCAGGGGTGATGTTGGCGCTCAGGCCGGTCGGTTGGGCCAGCGCGTAGTTGCTGGCACCGGTGCCGGTCAGGGTCATGTTGGCCGCAACCGCAATGCCGTTGCCCACGTTGGGGCTGGCAAAGTTGCCTGCGTTGCTGGTCACCAGGGTGGGTGCGTCGCTACCAAACACGGTGCCCGCCAGCGTGCCGCCGGTGATGCTGGCTACTGTGGTGGCGTTGTAGGTGCGGTTTTGGGCGGCTGCGCCGGTCACAGTGAGTGGTGCGGGGGTGATGGTGGCTGCCAGGCCGGTGGGTGGGGTCAGGGTGTAGTTCACGGCGGCTGCGCCGCTCAGACCCATGTTGGTGGTCACGGCCACGCCGTTGCCCGCATTGGCGCTGGCAAAGGTGCCTGCGTTGGCGTTGGTCAGGCTGACAGCGTCTGCGCCGATCACGCCATTCAAAGCCGCGCCGGAAACGGTGGCTACTGTGGTGGCGTCATACGTGCGGTTTTGCGCGGTGGCACCCGCCACGCTCAAAGGTGCTGGGGTTACCGTCAGCACACCCGGCAACGCTGCCAGGGTGACTGCATTGCCGCCGTTGCTGGCGGTGGCCCCGTTCAGGTTCACGGCGATGGCGTAGGTGGCCCCGCCCACAGACCCCGGCGTATCGCCGCCGGTGCGGGTGGCGCTAGCGGCTGCACCCGCGCTGGCCAGGGTGGGCGCACCATTGAGCGTCACGCCTACGAGCGACGTACCCACGTCAGTAAACGCATTGCCGTAAGCCAAGCCACTGTCCAGCGAGGCCAGGCGGTAGCCGTTGCCCAGGCTGGCGGTGGACAAATCAAGCGTGCTGCCATACACCTTGCTCACGCTGTCGGCCACCACGGTGGCCCCGCCGGTGGGCTGGGCGCTGCTGAAGACGAAGCGGTTACCTGGTTGCGCTTCAGTGGGGTTGGGCCCGCTTGGCAATGGCGTGCTCCACACCGCTAAATTGCCGCTCTGCATGCCGCCAAACACGTTGGTGACCGGCGAATTGCTCCAAATAACATAGCGGCCTGCGCTCGTGCTGATTGCGCCAGAGCCTGAATTGTTCACAAACCGCGTGCCTGCCAGGCGCACTGCGTCGCCGCTGCCGGTGGCCGTGACTGTGCCGTTCAAAGTAACGTCGCCCGCGCGGCTGGTAGCCTGCAGGCTGGCGACGTTGCTGTTGGCCACGACCGTGATGTTGCCGGTGTTGGTCACCCGCACATCGCCGCTGGTGGTATTGCTGATGTTCAGCTGGCTGGCCGTCACCGCCACTGCGCCGCCCGTGCCGTTGCTGATGCCGGTGCCTGCGGCCAGGTTGGCGGGGCCGCGGGTGGACTGCACGTTGCCGCTGATGCTCAGGTTTTGCCCGGCACTCAGGTTGACTGCGCTGCCAAACAATACGCCGGCGGTGCCCACTGCGCCGCCATTTAGACCCGCGCCGCCGCTGCCTGCGTTAAAGGTGGCTGACTGGGCGGTGGCCACCGCAGCGTTGACCATAATGTTGCCGCCAGTGCCGCCTTGCGGGCGTGTACCGCCGAGGATGGAGGAGCCACCCGTGCCCGCCTGCACGACCAAGCCACCGCCTAAGTTTTGCGTGGTGTTGATGGTGACGTTGCCACCGAGCACCCGCGCGAGAGACCCAGAACCAGAAGGCAAGCCGTTCCCATTGGCACCATTGCCCGCCGTCAGCGTGGTGGTCTGCAGGGCAGCCAGCGGCGCGCCCACCACCACGTCACCACCCGAGCCGCCAAAGCTGCCTGATCTAACACCCTCACCCAGGCCGCCATTGCCCGCTGTGGCACTGATGCCCTGGCCAGCGGTAATGGCCGCTGCAATGGCAACGCTACCGCCTTCGCCACCTGATTTACTTGAGCCAACTGTTATTGTGCCTACTGCGAGTCCCCCGCCATCACCAGCCTGCAATTGCACCGAGCCGCCCGCGTTGATAGCGCTGTTAACGGCAACAGCGCCGCCTACGCTACCCGTCTGGATACCAACAGGAGTGAGATATAGCTCGCCACCTGTGCCAGCTTGCAAACGAGCGTTTTGCCCCGTGGTCAACACACCGCTCAGGGTCACGTTGCCGCCTGTCGCATCAGACGAAGAGCCGTTTGTGCCAGCACCACCATTGCCTGCCACCAGCTCAGCCCCGGTGCCCGCTTGCAAAGCTGCACCGATAGCGATGGCACCGCCGCTGCCACCGCGCATGCCCTTCGCCTGAGCGACAGTAGGCCCTGCAATACCCCCGGCCCCGCCCGTAAAGCTGATGGCCTGGCCTGCGCGCACGGCCTGGCTGGTGCTGATGCTGCCTGCGTTGCCGCCAGACCCGTTGATGCCAGCGCTTGCAAGACCGCCGTTGCCGCCGCCGCCAGCCGCCACGGTGATGCTGGCGTTGCCGCGCAGCGCGCCGTTGATCAGCACTTGCCCGCCCGCCCCACCCGGGCCGCTGGCGGCAGTGCTGTTGGTCAAACTGTCGCCGCCTTGGCCCCCTGTGCCTGCTGTCAGTGTGACATTGCCTTGCACGGTGGCTGCTGCCACGCTTAATTGGCCGCCTGCGCCGCCCGCACCGCCTTCAAATTGGCCCATGGCGACGTTGCCAGTGACGTCATATTCGCCCCCAGCGCCCGCGCCGCCTGCCCCTGTGCGCAGGCTCAGCGTGCCGGTGGCCGTGCTTGTGGTGGTGCCGCTGCCAAAGGCCACAGCGCCACCGTCACCGCCAGCGCCGCCGAATACATTGGCGACGCCGCTCTTACCCGCCAAGCCGCCCGCGCCGCCTGCGCCCGCTTGCACGTCAACCGTAGGGCTGGTCAAGCTGCCTGCCCAATTGACAGCACCACCTGTGCCGCCCGCCCCACCTGCCCCGCCCGCCACGGCAACGCTGCGCGTGCGCCCACTGCCCTTGCCGCCCGCACCCGCTTGCCCACCTGTGAGGGTGATTTGCGCTGCGGTGGCGGCTGTGCCGCTGCTTGCGCTGACAGTGCCGCCTGCACCGCCTGCGCCACCGCTGCCGCTGGCCGGTGGCTGTGGGCTTAAGCGCAGCTCATCAGCCGAGCTGCCGCCGCGCCCGCCTGCACCCCCAGTCACTGCCAAGGTGGTGCCAGCAGTCAGCTGCGCGGCCACCTGCACATTGCCGCCTGCGCCCCCTGCGCTGCCGCCGAACTGCGCCAGGTTGTCAAAGCCCTGGCCGCCTGCGCCGCCTTGCAGCAGCACGCCGCCCGCTTGTGCAGACACGATGCTGTTCACCACAACATGGCCGCCGCGCCCACCCGGCACAACTTGCCCGGTGTTGCCCACAGCGCCGTTGCCGCCCTGAATGCTGATGTTGCCCGCGCTGCTGGGTCCCGCTCCTAACCCCGTAACTTGCACGCCGACCAAGCCGCCTACCGTGCCCACGGTCACGTCTGCGCCGCGCGGCTCAATCAGTGTTTGCGCCACTGCTGCGTTGCCCCCACGAATGACAATGTCGCCGTCTGCCGCGCGCGCGGCTACAGTGAAATCGCTGCCGTTGGTCACGTAAATGCCACCGCTCCCCGTGTTCTCCAGCGCCAGGTTGCTTGCTACGGTTTGTATAGCTGCTCCAGCAGTTCCTATGCCGGTTGCAGCCTTGATTGATACGGTATTGCCAGTCAAATTCAACGCCGCTGGCGCGCTGATGGTGGCGCCTTGCAGGCTGATGTTGGCCGTGCCAGCGTTGATGCTGCCGTTGCTCAAGCTCAGCGTATTGCCGCTGGCCATGCCTGCAACCAGGTTCACGTTGCCGCTGGTGGGCAGCACGTCGCCCGACACGCTGAGGTTGCCGCTGGCAGTCAGTGAAACCGCTGCGCCGCTGATGCGGCTGACGCTAGCCGTGCTTGCGCCTGCGCCAGACTGACCGGCTGCAATGCTGAGGTTGCCGCCCACCGCTTGCGCCACATTCAACTGCACATTGCCCCCACGAACGCCCGCGCTGGCGGTGCCGGCTGAGCCCATGCTGCCCGCGCTGCCCGGGATAGGACTACCGGCTGCACCCGCGCCACCCACGCCGCCCGCCCCTGCTGCCGCGCCATTGCCGCCGTTGCCAGCGGTGATGGTCAGCGCTGTGCTGGTTGGGCTGCTGGCTGCGGCCGACAGCTGCACCTCACCCGCTGCGCCGGCGCTGCCAGCATTGCCACCGGCACCGCCATTGCCGCCACTTCCTGGAGGCAAGTTAGGCAAACTGGCACCGTTTCCACCCGCACCGCCTGCGCTGCCCGCGCCAGCAGTGCCGCCACCGCCCGATTGCACAAGCACAGCGCCGCCCGCTTGAATGGAATCAAACAACACGACATTGCCGCCTGCCCCACCTTGGCCACCGGCACCGCCTGCGCCACCGGTGCCACCTTCACCTGAGAGGCCAGAGCCTTGGCTACCTGCCCCGCCTGCGCCACCCGCACCGCCCGCGCCGCCCGCGCCCGCGATGACTTGCACACTGCCGCTGGCGGTGATGCCCAGCACGCCGGTGATGCGGGCAACCGTGATGTTGCCGCCCGCCGTGCCTGCTGCACCCGCACCGCCCGCGCTGCCCGGGCTGCCCAAAATGCCCGCGGTGCCAGTTGCACCCGCGCTTGCAGCCGCACCATCGGCGGTGCGAATGACAACGTCGCCATTGTCGGCACGCGCTGCGACGGACACGTTGCCGGTGTTGGTGGCGTAAATGCCGCCGCTGGTGGTGTTGCCCAGGCCCAAGACACCTACCTGGGTGCGCAGCGGGGTGGCGGCGCTGCCGATGCCCCGCGTAGCGTTGGCAAGCAGCGTGCCGGCGGCCACCACGGTGTTGCTGGCATGGCCCACGATGGCCCCGCCGGTGCTGCCGGTGCCTTGCCCGGCGTTGAGGGTGACGGTGCTGCCCGCGCCGTTCAAGCTGCCACCGCCGGAAAAATCGATGTTGCGGTGGGCCGACAGGGTCAGGGCGTTGCCACTGGTCCAGGTGACAGCGGAATTGACACGCAAGTCGCCCGGTTCTGCGTTGATGTTGACATTGCTGGTGGCAATGCTGATGGGGGTCGTGCCCAGGTTGGTGGACAAAGTAGTCGCGCCGATGCCGCTGATGGTTTGTGGGTCGCTGCCGGTGCGGATGGTGAAGTCGGTGGGGTCAATGAGCCAGGTGCCGTGGTGGCCGTTGGCTGCGAGAGAGTTGACGCGGAAGGTGTCGGCGATGTGGACGTTGGCGGCGGAGGTGTCTACAAAACCGCCCTGGCCCAAGGTGGGCGCGCTGATGTCAACACGGCCACTGGCGTTGACGGTGCCTGCGTTGAAGTCGGCCAGGATGTCGACGCGGGCTTGTTTTGGAGCACCTGCAGCGCCTGATACACCCAGAACGTCTTGCGCCGTCTGCGCCTCAATCACGCCGCTGTGGTTGACCACGCTGCGGGCCAGCCCGGCAGCCGTTTGCGCACTCATGAGCACCCAGCCGCCTGTGGCCTGGATGATTCCCTTGTTCTCCACCAGGGTGTCGAAGTCGGCTTGTTTGATGTCGACGCTGAGCAGCCGGTTGCCTGCGAACTGCAAAGTCATGCCGCTGCCTGCGGCCACGGCCACGGTGCCCAGGCGGGCGGCGATCACGCCGTCGTTTCTGACGGTTTGGCCCAAAAGGCTGATGTAGCCGCCGTCTGTGGCGGTGAGGCTGCCTTGGTTGGTGATTTGGCCGGTTTGAAGCGAAACAGGGCTCTCGCCCAGGTGTTTACTGCTCAAGCTACTATTAAAAATATAGCGGCCTTGTTTGAAATCAGCATCTGCGATGTCATGCGTGGAAGCTACCAGGCCACCCACGTTGACCTGCGCGCCCTTGCTGAACAGCACGCCCGCCGGGTTGACCAGAAACACCTGGCCGTTGGCATTGAGCTGGCCCGCAATTTCACTGCCCGCACCGCTAGTGACGCGGTTCAGCGCCACGGCATTGGTGCTGGGCTGCACGAAATTGACGGTGCCATTGCTGCCAATGTTGAAGGTGTTCCAGTTGACGATGGTTGATGGCGTTTGCTGGTTGATGGTCAGCGTGGCCCGGCCATCGGCACCGGTGGTAGGGGCGGTAATGGTGGTTTGGCCGTGGGTGACTTGGGGCGCGGTGGGCAGGGCATTGGCGGGCAAGTTCACCGAGGGTGGGGCGATTTGGGCGATGGCCATGCCGCTGAAGGCCGACGCGGCCAGCAGGGCGGAGATGCGAGCCCAAAAGCCGTTGAGCAGCTTGCGCAGCGCCTCGCTGACCCGCTTGCCCGGGTACCAGCGAAAGGTGTAAGTCAGCTTGCGCGAGACCCTGAGCGTGAGGGTTTTGACGCTGGGGGTGAACTTGGCGCTGAACTGGGTGGCATGGGTCATGGTGATCTCCGTGAATACAAGCGAAATCGGCCGCTAGCCCAGGTGAATGTTGCTGGAGCAGCTATGGAATGAGGAGCGAGTGGTTTTGCTCCCTCTCCCGCGTTGCGGGAGAGGGCGGGGGTGAGGGCGACTGAGTTGGAATGAGCAGTTGGGGTCAGCGTGAATCGACGGGTCGCGCGGGACAAGCATTTGGGGTCAGATGCAATTGAAGGACGAGGACTGTCCGGCGCGCTACCAAGCCAGTACGAAATCGGGCTCTGACCCCAATTGCGGGGTTTCCGTAGCGGGAGGTTTGGGCGTGCAGATGCCCCCATCCCAACCTTCCCCCAGCGGGGGAAGGAGCCAACTACCGTATTGCTCGACCGATTGGGTTCAGAAATAGGGGTCAGAGCACCATTTCGTACTGGCTGCCCGCCCGCCGGAACCCGCCTCGTGCTGAATGGTGATCTGACCCCTATTTCCGAACCCAATTTGCATGTTCTAGGGCTGTCGCCCATAAAGGCGGCCGTCATTCCCGCGCAGGCGGAAATCCAGTGCCTTTTAGGCCAACAGCCCAGGCAAAACCTGCTCAAGCAGCTATCTATTTCATAGTAAATAGAAGCCATGTCACAGCACCTTCTGCGCACTCAGCCACACCCGGCTTTTCTTTTTCTTGCCATCGGCGTTGTTGCCCCGCGCATCGACACCGGGGTTGTTGCCCAGCGGGGTGGCCAGCGTCAGGCTCAGTTGCCAATCACCCGGTTTGGCCAGTTGCAGGGTGATGCCGGTGCCGGACAGGGAATAACTGTTGGCCCTTCCGGCTGGCAGGGCGTTGGCCCACAGGCGTTTGTTTTGGCGGATCTGGCCCCAGTCAACAAAGGGGGTGAGGGTGGTGGCAATGCCGGACGAAGCCAGCCAGGGCAGCGCGTTGCGCCATTCCAGGTTGATGACCGTGCCTTCGTCGCCATTGGCCTCGCCCACGGGCCAGCCGCGCACGCCATTCGGGCCGCCCAGGCTGAGTTTTTCGGCGCTGTCCAGGTTGCGGTTGGTGGTTTGCAGGGCGAGGCGGGCTTGCAGTTGGCTGCTGTTGGCTAAGGAGTAGCCCAGCGCGTAGTCCAGGCGCAGCTTGGCGTAGCTGCCCTGGGTTTGGGCGGTGGCCGCGTCTTGGGCCTGGTTGCCGGGGTTGCGCGACAGGTCCAGGTGGCCCAGGGTGAGGCTGGTTTGCAGGCGCTGGCTGGTTTGCTCGCTGGCGGCGCTGTAGCTGTGGGCCAGGGCCAGGTAGGTGGCGCGTTTGTTGGCGACATTGCCGGCCAGGGTGTCGTCTTGCGCGCTGCGTCGGGCGATGGAGGCTTCCAGCAGGCTTTGGCGGTTGGCGGCCAGCAGCAGGGGGTAGCGCAGCGTGGCGCCCAGGGTGTTGGCGGTGCCTTTGGCTTGCAGGGCTTCAAACGGGCCACCCAGCTTGTAGGTCAGGCCGCTGGCGTTCAGGCCGATGCGCCAGCCGTCCAGGCCCACGGGCACGCCGTAAGCCAGGGCCAGATAGCGGGTGCCGGTAGAGAGGCTGGTGCGGGCCGACAGGTCGTCGCTGTCGCCAGCCAGGCCAAAGCGGGTGACGTCGCCCAGCACGCGGGTGCTGCCGGTGTACGTCCCGCCGCCGTTGTCCAGGCCCAGGCTGGCGGCCCACGGCGCGCGGGCCTGGCTGCTGCGCAGGCTCAAGGCGGTGGTGCCCAGCTCGCGGCCGGGGGCCAGGCCTGCGGTGGCATCGGGAAAGCCGCGTTCGGCCAGCAGCAGGATGGTGCGCTCCAGGGCTTCTTGCTGCACGGGCTGGCCAAGGGCCAAGCCTTGCTGGGTGGCGATGGATTGGCCCAGGGCTGAGGTTTCCAGCTGGCCCAGCACGCCTTCAAACACCTGCACTTTGAGCACACCGCCCTCCAAAGCCTGGCGAGGTATGAAGGCGCGAGCCAGAAAGTAGCCGCGGGCGCGGTAGGCAGCGGTGATGCGCTGCACGGCGGCGGCCATGGCATCAAAGCGCTGGGCGGTGCCCTGCACATCGGCCACCAGCGCATTGAGCTGCGCGACAGGCAGCACCGTGGCACCTTCAAACTCGAAGCGCTGCACGGTGATGAGCGTGGCATCGGCCGGGAGGGCGGGCGCGTCAGGCGCGGCAGGAACGATCTGGCGCAGGCCGGGCAAGGGCTGTGGCGGCGCGGCGGGCTGCTCGCGCAAAATCTGGCCTGCAGAGGGCACCGGCTGCGCGTGCACCAGGCCGCCGTGCAACGGGATCAGCAGCAGCGCCAGGCTAACACCGCGGCGGTGTGTCTTGATATGTTGCATCGTGTGAGCTTTTACGGGGGTTTGTGAGCGGTTGTTTGGGCTCGCCCATTGTTTTTCGGCGGTGTACAGCCGGTCAATCACACAAATGGATGAGGGAAACTTCTCATGGTCTGCGCCATACTGAAATGAGTTGATTGCCATTTTTTGATCTGGCCCGCCTGAAAACCATGTCCCTGCCGCAAACCCACGCCCAGCTGTTGACTGACGATCCGCTACACACCCCATCGGTGCCAGCCCTGCATGTGCTGCTGATCGATGACCACGCCTTGTTTCGCCGCGGCATGCAGTTGCTGGTGCAAAGCATTGACGGTGTGGCGGGCGTGCTGGACGCGGGCTCGGTCGATCAAGCGGTCTTGCTGGCTGACTCGCCGCCAGGACGCCAGATCAATGTGCTGCTGCTGGACATTCAAATGCCCAGCACCAATGGTCTGGAAGGCCTTGCCGTACTTCGCCAGCACTACCCACAGGCCAAGGTGCTGATGCTCTCGGGTAACGAGGCCGCAGACGCTGTGCCCAAGGCCAAGCGTTTGGGTGCGCATGGCTTTTTGTCGAAAACCGCACCGGCTGAGGCGGTGCAGGCTGCACTGACAGGTATTCATGCGGGAGACGGGTTTTACACCGAAGCGGGCGTGCGCTTGCCCGTGGTCGCGCCGTGCAGCAGCACGCCGCAGTTGTCGCCACGGCAAACCCAGGTGCTGGCCTGTGTGGCCCAGGGCAAAAGCAACAAACTCATCGCCCGGGAGTTGGATATGTCTGAAAACACGGTGCGCTCGCACCTGGCTGCGGTGTTTCAGGCCCTGGGTGCCAGCAGCCGCACCGGTGCGGTGATGGTGGGGCAACGGTGTGGTTTGATTTGAAATCACGTGACGACTGAACCCCTCCCGTCTGGCAACACCATGCCCGCCGACCAGTTGCGCGACGCGCAACTGGTCTGGGCCTGCGGCAACTACAAGGCCGCGGTGTGGACACCCGCGATACCGGTGCTGGCCACCGCCGCGCTGTTTTACACGTTGATGCCGCTGTGGCCGGTGCTGATCTGGGCCGGTATTCAACTGGCAGCCAGTGTGGGCACCTATGCCTTGATGAAGCACTGGATTCCCCGGGTGTTTCCCACTGAGCGGGCGGTGCGCTACGTGGCGCTGCTCATGTCGGCCTGGGGCCTGTGCTGGGGATGCGCGATGGTGGTGGTGGCTGGGTGGAGCTACGAGGGCGCGGATCAGGCCCTGGGCATTGGCCTGACCACGGCGGTGCTGGGCGGCGTGAATGCGCTGACGCTGGCCCGCCTGGCTGCGCTGCACCGAGCCGCCAGTTTCTACGCCACCAGCGTGTCGCTGGGGTTTTTGATTGGGCTGTGGGGCTTTGCACCCGTCAAGTACGCACCGTTGGGTTTGCTGGCGGTGTTCTACACCGCGGTGGTGTGGCGGCAAACGCGCGCTGCGGCGGCGACACTGGCCGACGGTATTGCGCTGCGCTACCAAAACCAGCAACTGGTGCAGCGGCTGGAAACCAAGCGCCAGATCGCCAACGAGGCGCGTGCGGCGGCTGAAAAAGCCAATGCCGACAAGTCGCGCTACCTGGCGTCGGCCAGCCACGATTTGCGCCAACCGCTGCACGCCATGCTGCTGTTTGTCGATGCGCTGGCCAAGATGGGGCTGAGTACCAAGCAGGGTGAGGTGCTGTCGCATGCCCAAGCGGCCGCGCAGGCCACCACCAAAATGCTCAACACCTTGCTGGATTTCTCGCGCATTGAAGGCGGTGCGGTGAAGGTGCAAGCCAAGCCTTTTGCGGTGCAGCCGATGCTGACTGCACTGGAGATGGAGCTGGGTGCCGAGGCCTCCTCGCAAAACCTGGTGTATCGAACCCACGAAACCACGCTGGCCGCGCTGGCCGACCCCACGCTGGTCGAGCTGATTTTGCGCAACCTGGTGAGCAATGCGCTGCGCTACACCGACCACGGCGGCCTGCTGGTCAGTTGCCGCCGCCGTGGCCAGACCGTGCTGTTTCAGGTATGGGACACCGGCATTGGCATTGGGCCCGCTGACCAGGCGCGTGTGTTTGAAGAGTTTGAGCAAGCACCCGCCGCGCAGCGCGAACGCCGCAGTGGCCTGGGCTTGGGCCTGGCGATTGCGCAGCGGCTGGCGCATGCAATGGGCAGCCAGGTGACGCTGGTGTCGCACCCTGGCAAGGGCTCGGTGTTTGGGCTGGCGGTGCCGCTGTATGAAGGGGTGTTGGTGGAAGACAGCACACCCGTTGCGCCGACCGATTTGCCGGCTGGCCTGCGGGTGCTGGTGGTGGAGGATGTGGCGCAGGTGCGCCACGGCATGCACGAGCTGCTGGAGACCTGGGGCATGGTGTGCCGGGGCTGCGACAGCCTGGCGCAAGCCCAGGCCACCGTGGCACAGCTTGCGGCTGACGCCCTGCCCCAGCTGCTCATCACCGACTACAAGGCCGGTAGCGGCCCAGGCGCTGCGGCCAGCGGCGGCCACGCCCTGCAGGTGTTGCGCAGCGCATTTGCGCAGCGCCAGGCGCAGTTGGGCATAGCCGCTACGCCCTTGCCGGCAGTGATGATTACCGGCGACACATCGCCCGAGCGGGCGGTGCAGGCTCAGCAATTGCAGTCGGCTTTGCTGCATAAACCGGTGAGCGGCCAGGCTTTGCGCGCCGCCATGGCGCATGCGATGGAACTGGCTGAACGCGACAGCCAAGCGCAGGCGAATTCAGAGCCTCGGCGGTAAACAGCCTGCGTCAGAGTGCTGTCAGCGCAACGCGCAACACTGCCAGGCTGAAAACAGGAGACAGCCATGTGGAAGCTAGGTGTGGGTTTTGTAGTGTTTGCGGCAATTGCTTTGTTTGTGATTTTCAAAGCGGGCGACAAGGTGGACATGGGCGGTGAAAAGCACGGCGAGCAAGCCACGCACACGCCTGCGGCAGCGGCGTCGGCACCAGCGTCTGCAGCGGCATCGGCAGCCAAATAACCCCTCTTTTTGAGCTAAAACGGGCGGGAGCCCATGATTTTATTGCTCGGACAGCTATGAAATTCATAGCGATTGAAATTCATCCTGCGGCAAAGACCCTCTACCCCCGACACGTCGCACCACTTCCCTAGAATCTTTCGCCTCACCACCGAAAGACCTCCATGCCACGTGGCCCACAGGGAACCATCCGCATTCGCGGCGCGCGCCAGCACAACCTGAAAAACATCGATCTGGACATCCGCACGGGTGAATTGACGGTGGTCACCGGGCCGAGTGGCTCGGGTAAATCCAGCCTGGTGTTTGACACGCTGTTTGCCGAAGGCCAGCGGCGCTACGTGGAAACCTTCTCGGCCTACGCCCGCCAGTTTTTAGACCGCATGGACAAGCCGGCGGTCGACCGGGTGGACGGCGTGCCGCCTGCGATTGCGATCGACCAGACCAACCCGGTGCGCTCGTCCCGCTCTACGGTGGGCACGATGACAGAGTTGAACGACCACCTGAAGCTGCTGTTTGCCCGCGCGGGCCAGCTGTTTGACAAGCAAACCGCGCAGGCGGTGCGGCACGACTCGCCGGAGTCGATTTATGCACAGTTGTTTGCGAGGACGGCTGAAGGCGACCCGCGGCTGGTGGTGACGTTTCCGGTGGAGCTGCCTGCGAACACCACGGCTGCCGAGGTGGAGCAATGGTTGAGCGCCAGTGGGTTTACGAAAGTCCAAGCAGAGCGGGAAATGGGGTCAGATCCCAATTCAGGACACGGTCTTTCCGGCGAGGGTGGTGCAAATACGAAATTGGGCTCTGACCCCATTTCTCGCGGCCCGGCGCGCAAGGTGTTGGATGTCGTGGCCGACCGGTTCCGTCTGCATTCGACCGAGAAAGCACGCGTCATTGAAGCGATTGAAGTGGCGCTGAAGCGGGGGTCAGGGCACATCACGGTCTATGCGCATGTAGCTAAAGAACCCGCAGAAATGGGGTCAGAGCCCAATTTCGTAAAAGTACCAGCCACTCCGGAAAGTCCGCGTCCTGAATTGGGATCTGACCCCATTTCTGCTGACCCCAATTTCTCCCCCGCTTCTGCTGACCCCAGTTTCAACGGCGAGCTGTGGCAGTTCTCCACCGGCCTGCACTGCCCCGACAGCAACCTGCGCTACAGCGACCCCATCCCCTCGGCTTTCTCGTTCAACTCCGCCGTGGGTGCCTGCGAGACCTGCCGGGGGTTTGGTCGGGTGATTGGCGTGGACTACGGCTTGGTGATTCCCAACGAGAAACTCACCCTGCGCGCCGGAGCCATCAAGCCCATGCAAACCCCCGCCTGGAGCGAGTGCCAGGACGATTTGATGCGGCACGCCGAAGCCGCGGGCATTCCCCGCGACACGCCCTGGCACCGGCTCACGCCCGAGCACCGCCACTGGGTGATTCACGGCACGCCCACCTACAAAGACGGCCAATGGGGCAAGCAGTGGTATGGCGTGAAACGGTTTTTTGAATACCTGGAAACCAAGTCCTACAAGATGCACATCCGGGTGCTGCTCAGCAAGTACCGCAGCTACACGCCCTGCCATGTGTGCGGCGGCGCCCGGCTGAAAACCGAGAGCTTGCTGTGGCGGGTGGGCAGCAAGGCCGATGCAGATATGGCGTTGACGCCGGGCAAGCGGTTTTTGCCGGTGGGCGTGCACTGGTCACGCGAGCAACTGGAAGCGCTGCCGGGGCTGTGTTTGCATGATTTGATGATGCTGCCGATTGATCGGTTGAGAAGGTTTTTTGATGGGCTCGCGTTAGACAACACCGGTCAGGATGCCCAAGCCCTGAAGCTGCTGCGCGACGAAATTACCACCCGCCTGAAATACCTGTGCGATGTGGGCATTGGCTACCTCACCTTAGACCGACAAAGCCGCACACTGAGTGGCGGCGAGGTGCAGCGCATCAACCTCACCACCGCGCTGGGCACCTCGCTGGTCAACACCTTGTTCGTACTCGACGAGCCTAGCATTGGCTTGCACCCGCGTGACATGCACCGCATCACCCAGGCCATGCTGCGCCTGCGCGATGCGGGCAACACCCTGGTGGTGGTGGAGCACGACCCGGCGGTGATGCTGGCAGCAGACCGCATGATTGACATGGGCCCTGGCCCCGGGGAGCGCGGCGGTCAAATTGTGTTTGACGGCACGCCTGAGCAATTGAAAAACGCCGACACGCTCACCGGCGCTTACCTGGGCGCACGCAAGCAAATTGGCATGGGTTTTCAGCGCCTGGTGGGCGATAACACGCCGCGCCTGATTCTGGAAGGCGCGCGCGAGCACAACCTGCAAAACCTGGCCATTGAATTTCCCTTGCAGCGCCTGGTCTGCGTCACCGGCGTCAGCGGCTCCGGCAAGTCCAGCCTGATTCAAGACATCCTGGCCCCGGCCCTGCTGCGCCACTTCGGCAAAGCCACCGAAACCCCCGGCGCGCACGACCGCCTGCTGGGCGCCGACCATCTGAGCGACGTGGTCTTCGTCGACCAATCCCAAATCGGCAAAACCGCCCGTTCCAACCCGGTGAGCTACGTGGGCGCGTGGGACGCGATACGCGAGATTTTTGCCAACGCGCCGCTGTCTAAACAGCGCGGCTACACGTCTTCAAAATTCAGCTTCAACAGCGGCGACGGCCGCTGCCCGACCTGCGGCGGCTCGGGCTTTGAGCATGTGGAAATGCAGTTCCTCTCCGACGTGTACCTGCGCTGCCCGGACTGTGATGGCAAGCGATACAGGCCGGAGATATTGGAAGTGGTCATTGAGCGAGAAATGGGGTCAGATCCCAATTCAGGACGAGGTCTTTCCGGCGCAGTAGATGCAAGTACGAAATTGGGCTCTGACCCCATTTCTCGCGGTGCATCCGGAGACTACAAAACAAAGTCAATGAACGTCGCCGACATCCTCAACCTAACCGTCAGTGAAGCCGCCCAACTCTTCTCAAAAGACCGCGAGGTCATCCGTGCCCTGCAACCCATCGTCGACGTCGGCCTGGAATACGTCAAGCTCGGCCAACCCGTGCCCACGCTGTCTGGCGGCGAATCGCAGCGCCTGAAACTCGCCGGCTTTCTGGCCCAAGCCGCAGGCCGCAAATCAAGCCAGGCCCTGGCCACCAAAGGCACACTCTTCCTGTTCGACGAGCCCACCACCGGCCTGCACTTTGACGACATCGCCAAACTGATGCGCGCGCTGCGCAAACTGCTCGATGCCGGCCATTCCCTCATCGTGATCGAACACAACCTGGACGTGATCCGCGCCAGCGACTGGCTGATTGACCTGGGCCCCGAGGGTGGCGATGCGGGCGGCCTGCTGGTTGGACAAGGTACCCCGGATGACTTGCGCAAGCACCCCAGTTCACACACCGGCCAAGCGCTAAGGGACTACGACCGCGCGATGGGGCTGGGCGGGCACAAGGTCGAAGAGCGTGGAAGTGATTGGGATGCGGGGCACTTGCACGCGCCGCTTCGCGTCGCTCAGGGATTGGGGGCGGACAAATTGGGGTCAGAGCCCAATTTCGTAACTGCCTCACATCCGCCGACCAGACCACGTCCTGAATTGGGATCTGACCCCAATTTCTCCACCCCCAATCCCTGTATCCAAATCATCAACGCCAAAGAACACAACCTCAAAAACCTAAGCGTCAACATCCCCCACGGCCAGTTCACCGTGGTCACCGGCGTCAGCGGTTCCGGCAAATCCACCCTGGCCTTCGACATCCTGTTCAACGAAGGCCAGCGCCGCTACCTGGAAAGCCTGAACGCCTACGCCCGTAGCATCGTGCAGCCCGCAGGCCGCCCGGAGGTTGACGCGGTCTATGGCATTCCGCCCACGGTGGCCATCGAGCAGCGCCTGTCGCGCGGCGGGCGCAAGAGCACAGTGGGCACCACCACCGAGGTGTGGCACTTTTTGCGCTTGCTGTATGTGAAGCTGGGCACGCAACACTGCACCAAAGATGGCGCTGCCGTGAAACCGCAAACCCCCGACAGCATCGCCGCCCAACTGCTCAAGCGCTACAAAGGCCAGCACATCGGCCTGCTGGCCCCGCTGGTCAACAACCGCAAAGGCGTCTACACCGAGCTGGCCGACTGGGCCCGCCCGCGTGGCTACACCCACCTGCGGGTCGACGGCAATTTCTTGCCCACCACCAACTTCCCGCGCATCGACCGCTTCAAAGAACACACCATCGAGCTGCCCATTGCCGACATCGTGCCCAGCGCCGCCACCGAAAGCCAGTTGCGCGAACACCTGGCACGCGCGCTGGAGCACGGCAAAGGCGTCGTGC
Organism: Comamonadaceae bacterium; assembly: GCA_013297875.1. Taxonomy (GTDB): domain Bacteria; phylum Pseudomonadota; class Gammaproteobacteria; order Burkholderiales; family Burkholderiaceae_C; genus JAAFIW01. The sequence goes on from JAAFIW010000004.1 coordinate 181,392, forward strand.
ATATCCTGGCCCCACTGGACGGCCTGCGCCAAGCCATGCAAGACGGCACACCCGCTGCGGGCATCGGCACGCTGGAAGTGTTCTCCACCAAGCGCGCCTGCCCGGTCTGCGCCACCAGCTACGCCGAGTTGGATCCACGCCTGTTTTCCTACAACAGCAAACACGGCTGGTGCCCCGACTGCGTGGGCACCGGCGTGGCGCTCACGCGCGAGCAACGCAAGGCGTTTGACGACACGATTCGCGACGACGACAACAAAGGCCGCGAACAAACCTTCGCCGAGCCAGAGGTGGAAGACGTGACCGACGCGGTGTGCGCGACCTGCCAGGGCACGCGGCTGAATGCGATTGCACGTGCGGTGCGCTTCGGTGCAAGTGGCATTTCAGGGCAACCGATCACCGACATCGCCCGCCTGTCGGTCAGCGAAGTCCGCCAGTGGATAGAAACCCTGCAACAGGGTGGTGCACTGAGCACCCGAGAAACCGGCATTGCCCGCGACCTGATCCCCGAAATCAAAAGCCGCCTCGAATTTTTAGAAGAAGTCGGCCTGAACTACCTCACCTTGGACCGTGGCGCCCCCACCTTAAGCGGCGGCGAAGCGCAGCGCATTCGCCTGGCCGCGCAATTGGGCAGCAACCTGCAAGGCGTGTGCTATGTGCTGGACGAACCCACGATTGGCCTGCATGCGCGTGACAACGAGATACTGCTGCGCGCCCTGAAAACCCTCAGCGACAAAGGCAACACCCTGGTGGTGGTCGAGCACGATGAAGACACCATCCGCGCCGCCGACCACATCATCGACATCGGGCCCAGTGCGGGCAAACGCGGCGGGCGGCTGGTGGCGCAGGGGGTGGCGGCGGATATTTCGGATGCAGCGGAGTCGGTGACGGGGCGCTATCTGCTGCATGCGATGAAGCATCCGCTGAAGTCACGGCGTCTCGTCGCGCAGCCCTCCGCAAACACAGACGCTGGTGCGCAGCTGGGGGCGAAATTGGGGTCAGATCCCAATTCAGGACGAGCAGTCTCCGCCGCGCGAAAAGCCAATACGAAATTGGGCTTTGTCCCCAATTTGGCCCCCAGCGAAGGGACATGGCTGACTGTCGAAAACGCCACCCTCCACAACCTCCAATCCATCAGCGTCGACGTCCCCCTGCACCGCCTGGTCGCCGTCACCGGCGTCAGCGGCTCCGGTAAATCCACCCTGGCCCGCGACGTCTTGTTGCACAACGTGCAAGCCGTCGTGCAACAGCGCACCACCAAAGCCGGCCGCGAGGCCGACGCCGCCGGCCAGCACCCCGCCTGGCTGGGCTGCGCCGCCGTATCCGGCTACCAGGCAATAGACCGCGTGCTCGAAGTCGACCAAACCCCCATCGGCAAAACCCCCCGCAGCTGCCCCGCCACCTACATCGGCTTTTGGGACACCATCCGCAAACTCTTTGCCGACACGCTGGAGGCCCGCGCCCGAGGCTACGGCCCCGGCAGGTTCTCTTTCAACACCGGCGAGGGAAGATGCCCAACCTGCGAAGGCCAGGGCCTGCGCACGATTGCGATGAGCTTTCTGCCCGATGTAAAAGTGCCATGTGAGTCCTGTCGCGGTGCCCGCTTCAACCCCGAAACCCTGGCCGTGAGCTGGCGCGGCAAAAGCATTGGCGATGTGCTGCAGATGGAGGTGGACGAAGCGGTGGATTTTTTTGCCGCGATGCCCAGCATCGGCCACCCGCTGCAATTGCTCAAAGACGTGGGCCTGGGCTACCTCACCCTGGGCCAGCCCAGCCCCACACTCAGCGGCGGCGAGGCGCAGCGCATCAAGCTGGTCACGGAGCTGAGCAAAGTCAGAGACGACATCACCCGCCGCGGCCAGAAGCCACCGCACACGCTGTACGTGCTGGACGAACCCACGGTGGGCCTGCACATGGCCGACGTGGAAAAACTCATCCGCGTGCTGCACCGCCTGGTCGACGGTGGCCACAGCGTCATCGTCATCGAACACGACCTGGACGTGATCGCCGAAGCCGACTGGGTGATCGACCTGGGACCGGAAGGCGGCAACGCCGGCGGCTTGGTGGTGGCCGCCGACACGCCCGAGGCCGTGGTGCGCATGGGCACGCACACGGGGCGAGCGCTGGCGGGGGTGTTGGCGAGGGTTTAGGCGGTTTAGGCATCAAACTCACTGCTTACCCTCGCCAATATTGCTCAAGCAGCTATTTTTTAAATAGCACTGAATCCGAAGCGGCGAATCGCTTTCCAGTTTTCCGACTCAGCCATGGCGAAATGCCTCTGCTACACTCATTTGCAGGTGTGCAGGACGCCTTTCTCGTGAAAGCCTCTGGCACCTGTTCAACGCAAGCCATCCGCTTGCATACCCCTCCCAAATGGCCTGACGCGAGATTGGCTATCTATTTTGGTGGAGCCGGTATGCCCGAGCATGATTCAATTTCCAGTCCCTTTGCGTCTTCAGCGTTCCCGCCTGCGGACGCGCTTAAGCTTTCCAGCGCCGCGCTGGTGCGGCGTCAGGCGCAGAAGCTTCATCGCGCTGCAAGAACTGGCAGCATTTCGCTTGCCATGCCAGCACTGCGCCTGTTGCAGTCAACCGATATCTTTCCAGGACAAGCCTTGAGCACGCTGTACCGGCAGCGCCAAAAGCTGCAACGCAAGCACTTTTTGCGTGCGCTGGCAGTGCAGGCGGGTTTTGCTGATTGGGAGTCTTTGCGCCCCCAGCTTGACCAGCTCCCTGTGGAAGCCTTTGACCATTTCAAGGCGAACAACGAGTGGGTTGCCAACATCAATGCCTGGTTCTCCAATGAACAGCAAGCACAGGCCCATGCGCAGCAGTATGGCGGCCGGGTGTACCGCGTGGGAACCCAGGCTGTGGTGCGCTCAGTTGAGGCGCTGCAGGGTGATGCCGACCGAGTCGCTCAGCATGCCGCTTGATTCACTGTTTGAAGCGGGCAGCATGCTCGCACTGGGCGCGTGGGCGCTACTGATATGTGCCGTTGTCCTGCCATCGGTCACTGCGCGGCGCTGGCTGTTGCTGGCGGGCGGGCGCGTGGCTCCTTTGGCACTATCCATGGTGTATGTCTGGTTGTTGGTTGCCTATTGGCGTAGCGCGCCAGGTGGCAGCTTTGCCAGCCTGGACGGCGTGGCGCAACTGTTTGCGTCGCGGGGCAAACTGCTGGGCGGCTGGCTGCACTTTCTGGCTTTTGACTTGTTGGTGGGCCGCTGGATGATCGACCAGACGCTAAAGTCAGCATGGCCACGCTGGGTGCTGCTGCCCTGTCTACCGCTAACGTTCATGTACGGGCCAGCAGGTTTTATGCTGTTTATGCTGGTGCGCCAAGTCTTGATGAGTCGCCGCAAGTGGTCATCAGAGCATTGAGAGTTTTGGATGAAAGCGGCATTTAGCCCCGGCCGTGATCGCCGAAGCCGACTGGGTGATTGACCTGGGGCCAGAAGGCGGCAACGCGGGTGGCCTGGTGGTGGCCGCCGACACGCCCGAGGCCGTGGTGCGCATGGGCACGCACACGGGGCAGGCGCTGGCGGGGGTGCTGGCGAGGGCTTAGGCCGGGTGTTTTTAAGCAAAATGCCTGACCGCCCAGGTTCAATATGCTCAAGCAGCTATCGAATCAATAGCGAATACTTGCCAAGCCAAGTACCGAACAACAGCACTACGACTTGGCGGTAGCTGCCTTGCACCCATCGGAGTCAGCCGCCCGGGTGCGGTCAGTTTCTGTCGTTTGCGATTTCGCCACTGCCGAATCAGCCAGCCACTTGCAGGCTGTTGCTGCCGCCTCGCCCGTCAACAGCCCGCTACCCAAAGCCCTGGCCAGAATGCCCGCGGCATTGGTATTGCCGTTGTCAGCCGCCATCATCAACAACTGTCCGCCTTTGGCCGCGTCTTGCGGCACAGCAGTGCCATTCAGATACGCAAATCCCAAAATCCCCTGCACATTGAACAAGCCGACCTTCAGCCCCTGCGTGCTCAAGCGGCCCGAGCGGAACAGTATGGTGGGAGGCTCGCCCTTCCCGTAGGCAAAGTCGTTCAGCGACGCCAGCACCTGGTCAAACCAGCGTTGTTCAGCTACCAGTGCGGGTGCCTGATCTTCAGCGCTCACGTTTTGCTGAATCCACAGCCGGTTAAGGTTGCGTGCGGCCAGCAGCGGCGACATGCCGGGTCGGGTGGCGTCTGAGTGCCAGGCTTTCAGCATGAATTCATCAATCGGTTTCAGCGAAAGGCGGTTGCCCTCAAAGTAGCTGAGCACCGTGTTGCCCTGCGGATGGCCGGGAAAACCGAAGGCATGCATGAGCTCGTGCAGCACGCAGTTGTAGGCATGCTGCTCGCTGAGCACCACGCGAACCTGGGTGTACAGCCCGTTTTTAGAGGTCGGTTGCATGTAGCAGCGGCTTTGCGTTAACTCTTCTGATTTGAAGTGGCGAATGTCAAACACGATGTGCACGCCGTCGCTGCCCGCGGGCACCTGAAGCACGTCAAACCCAGACAACTGCGCAACCGCTTTCAACGCGTCAACGGCCCGCTGTGCATTGGAGGCGCTGGCGCTCTCATTGATGCTGTAGCGCAACTCGCGCTTGTCGGTGGGCCAGCGCACCACACTTTGCAAAATGCCCGATTGCTGCCAGCGCGCCTCCCACATCACATCAAATACGCGGTTCCAGTCAGACACCTGGGCCTGCGCCCACGGGGCGGTGCACAGCAGTGTGATCCAGCAAATCAGGCGTTTGAGCATCGAAAAAGTCCTTGAAACCAGCCCTTACCAACGCGGCACCGAGTCGTCCTTCAACTGCCCGCGCAGTTGCGCGTAGTCGGGCACCACCGTGGCCACGGTGTCCCAAAAGCGCGGGCTGTGGTCCATCACGCGCAGGTGGGCCAGCTCATGGGCCACCACGTAGTCAATTACCGGCAAGCGGTAGTGAATCAGCCGCCAGTTCAGGCGAATCGAGCCGTCGGCACTGGCGCTGCCCCAGCGGGTGCCTGCGTTTGAGAGGCTGAGCTTGCGCCACGTCACTTGGAGCTGCGGCGCAAAGTGCTGTAGCCGCTCGGTGAAGATGCGCCGGGCCTGGCGCATCAGCCAGGCTTGTACCGTGTCGCGGATCTGGGCTTCTGTGGCATTGAGCGGCAAGCCAATTTGCAAGGTATTCGATGCGCCCCCAAGCCCAGTATCTGGCCCCGGCACCAGCACCGCCGCGCCGCTGTGCCGCGCATCGAGCCGCAGTACCAGCGGCTGGCCCAAAAACGGCAGCTGCGCCCCGTCTTGCCACACGATGCGCGCCTCAGCCTGGCGTTGCTGGCGCTCCCGCGCGTCCCCCAGTTTTTCAATCACCCAGCGGGTTTTGTCGCGCAAGGCCGCATCCACCTCGTGCAGCGGCACCCACTTGGGCGCGCTCACCGTCAAGCCGTCTGGCCCCACGGTAAAGCCAATCGTGCGCCGCTTACCACGGCGCAACTCGTAAGCCACCAAGCAGCTGCCGCCCAGGCTGGCCCCACCATCGAGCAGCGCCTGCCGGTTGGCGCGCGGATGCACAAAATTGGCGGGGGCCAGCAAGGGTGCCAGCGGCTCGGCGGGTTGGTAAGGGCCGTGGAGTTTGGGCGTGGGGGTGGATTGATCTGCTACTGAAGCAATAGCTGCTTGAGCAATATCTACATGGGCGGGTGGCTGATTTGGCTTGAAAACAGGCCTTTTCGGCGCGCGGCGAGCCTTGGGCGGTGAAGGGGCGGCCAGGCTGTCAAACAGGTCGAGGGTGAACTGGAGCAGTTGCCGCATGGCGGGAGTTTAGCCAGCTGCACGCGGCCCCCTGCGTTAGTTCGAAAGCCTTGATCCGCACGAGTGGCTGGAGCACTGGCTATTGTGGAGGAGGCTTGTGCGCTCAGGTGCCCGCCAAAACGATGCGGCACGCTGAAGCCGTTGTGATGGAATCCAATTTGGATTGGAGGTCATCACAGACTTTCAAATGAAAACGCTTGACAGACTCTCAAAAGGTGTCGCGTACCTGGGGTTGGATGGTGCGATTCATACGATCCAGGTTGACGGTGTTGGCGAACGCGCCATCGGCCTTAATCAACTCGGCACATAAATAGGAGTTCGCTTGAGGCGTGCTTTGCGCAGCCAAGCACAAATCACGCAAAGACTGTGCCGAGTTTGGGTTGCTCATGACAGTACGCATCTCAAACGGAAGGCGCAAGATCATTTGAGTCTGCGTCGCGTCGCTGCAAAGTTGCGAGTTTGCGATCTGGTAGCTGGCATTGCTACACAAGCCCAAATAGCTTGAAACCTCGCTGGGTTTGGCAATGAGCGCTTGAACTCTTGGATTAGCCAGAATCTGCTCCAGTATGCCGGCCGAAAAGGCTGGCGTTGTCGTTAAAACCACAACGCTTACGCTCATCGCTTTGGCGAATGCAAATACGTTTCTCATAGCATCAATCCTTTCCAGAATGGAGTTTACCCAGCTGCACACGGCCCCCTGCGATAGCTTTTAGCATGAAGCGCCAAACCGCCTTGAACCTGCTTGCGCAGCACAAGCCGCAGCTGCAACGGCAGTTTGGCGTAAGCCGTCTGGCACTGTTTGGCTCGACCGCACGAGGCACGGCCACCGACACGAGTGATGTCGATGTGCTGGTGAGTTTTGATGGCCCCGTATAGTCCCGGCAGTTCTTTGGCGCGCAGTTCTATCTGGAAGATGCCTTGGGTTGCCGCGTCGATCTGATAAGCGAAAAAGCCTAGCGCAAAGTACTTCGCGCCTATGTCGAGCGGGATACTGTGCATATCTGAAAGCCATCCTGCCGCGTGCCGAAACCAGCCTCATCCTGAATGGTGATCTGCCCCTCGTTTCCGAGCCCAGTTTGCAAGCTTTTGGACTGTCCCCCATATAGATACTGCTCAAGCAACTCTTAATTCAGGAGTGATTGCCGCTGAGCCGGGAACACCATTTGGGGGGGGCAGATCCGGGCAGATCTCAATTCAGGAGAGGGTTTGCCTTGGCACGAAACAAAGCACATATGAAATTGGGCGATGACCGGCACTGACCCCAATTGCGTACTGGCATCCCAACCTTCCCCCGCAAAGGGAAGAACCCAACTACCGCGTTGCGCGACTGATTGCGAAACACTTTCTCCGCCACTGTTTCTCGATTTGGCTTCGACAAGAGCTCCTCAAAAATTTTTAAAACACATTCATAACTCGCTATATTTTTTCATATGATGTGTCGATTTTCGTATTTGGCGCGTTGCGCAGTTGCCCAATTTCAAAGGAAGCAGATTGCGCTTCGAAAATTTGTGTCGGATGCGCGTTTTCGACAACCTTCTTGAATAGCACTAGGTTGTTGAAAACATTGATGTTTCGAATTTTGTGGTGAACCACAAAAGTAAAAAAGCCCTATCAATCAGGGCTTTACATAAGATGCATCGCATAAAACGACGCATACAGTGCTTCTTTCAAAGGAGCACAACTTGTTTCGATGTTATCTCACGGGCACAGAATTTGAGGTTGATCTAGGGTTTGTACTGAACAGACGCTGGGTGCGGGGGCAGATCAACGCGCTCCACGAGCAAGTCGCCCGATACGAAAGGTTGATGGCTCAACTAGGCCCTTTGGATCAAATCCCAAATGCCTCAGGTACAAAAACATACAAACGGCATCGACTCGTGTGCCATGCAGCCGCAGTGGCGCTATCGGGCGGCGCGGGGGACGCCCAATTATTTATTGGCTGGAAGGACTACATAGCGCAAGTTCAAAAGTACACGCAACGCCAGTCCGCAGCCAGTAAGTCGTGAGGGAGCAAACCATGCTGCAGCCTATGTTGGTGCTCGGTACTGTGGAAATGGCGGGTGATCTGGTTTTGCGGCGCTTGTGTAAAGCAAAGAGTAAAGAGCAAGCGCTGATCGTGATGGACTACACCGGGCTGCTGGCGAGTCGATTAAGCCGTATCAACACTGCGGGCCTTGCGGCGCAGTCCAGCCTCTGGCTGGACTTGGCGCACAAAGTAAGGCCTGTTTCTATTTTTCGGTTCAGGCAAGGGCAGCACTTGCAGGCTTTGCTGGTGGCTTGGCTGCGACGATGCGCGCAGGAGGGCCAGGCGTCCCTCAGCCAGGCGTGCTTACAGGCAGTGGCGCAGTTGGCAAGCCAGTTGTGCAGCGCGGGCACGGTCGGGCTGGTGGCGTTGGCAACCAGTTTGCGCAGGCCTGAATTAACTGCCGCATTTCGCCAGGATGTGGCGATTGCCGCCGAGCTGGACGCTGCAGCAAGCTTGCTCGAATGGATGCTGCGCTTCCCTGCGGTCTGGGCATTGTCTGAAAGCAACAACACTTTGGATTTAGCAGCCGCTGTGCGTTCGGGCAAGGTGCTGTGGATCTCGATGCCGCACGCTTATATGCAACCGTGCGAGCGACGTCTGGTGGGCTGGATGGCTGAATTGGCCATTGCTCAAGCCGTATTGGGTTTACAAAACGAAGGGGCACCGGCACTCCAAATGCTGAGTGTGCTGCCGCCCAGCCTTCCTTTAGGCGTTGAGGTGCGCGCGCCCATGCGTCAAATTGTGTTGTTGAACCTGGACCCATCCAGGGCGCTGCACAACGTAGCGGCCACTTGGCTGGCGAACAAGGCTGACGTCTGGGTTGTCGGACCCGTGAACACCAAGCTGTCCATGGACAAGCACACGTGGCTACCAGCGGATCAGTGCGCGCGTGTGGAGCAGTTGCAGGCTGGGCAGGTATGGGTCATCTCTGGAAAAAATCAAACGGGGGTGACGGCTTTAACCAAATACACGCCCATTGAGCACAGCGTTGCCCATAGCTGGCAGCGCCTGACACTCGGGCGACTGTCCGCGTCCCCCGCCCGACAATTTGGTTGGTCGCCGACATTGTCGGTACTGTCTGATGCACACCAGGGGTTGTATGAAAAGTTGGCAACGCACGAAATTTTGCTCGCCGGATGGATGCGCGTACGGACTGCACAAAAATATTCGCATGGCATAGATCGCGTGACTGTGGATCAGTTCGGCACTGAATTGGACAGCGCACTTTTGCAATTAGTCGACGAACTGCGCGAGATGCGCTATGTGGCCCGACCATTGCGCACGATCCGCCTGCCCAAACCGGATGGCGATACACGCTTGATCAAGGTGGCTTGCGTGCGTGACCGGGTTGTACAGGCCGCATTTCTTCATTTGGTGGAACCATTATTTGATACTCGAATGAACCCGCGCAGCTTTGCCTATCGGCCGGGCCGAAGCGCGCACCATGCTTTGGCGTTGGCGCGCTCTGCTATTCATGCCGGTAAGCATTGGGCAGTGGTAGCTGATATCAAAAAAATGTTTTGACAGCATTGATCACGATATTTTGTTGCGCCTTTTTGGTGACGTGGTCGCAGATCGACCCATGCTGCGGCAATTGCGCCACTGGCTGCAGGGTGACGTGGTGGATTTTGGAGAATTGTTGCCCACAGAGTTGGGTGTTTCCCAGGGGGAGGTTATCTCGCCGTTGTTGGCGAATATCTATCTGGATCCAATGGACAAGGAGTTTGAGCGTGCTGGCGTGTATTTTGTGCGCTACGCAGACGATTATTTGATCTTGTGCAATACCAACGCGCAAGCGCAGGCAGCACTGGCGCAGATGCGGGAATTTCTTCAGAATGCCCTGCAATTGCAGCTAAAGCCTGCCAAAACCATGTTTTGCCATTTGGACGAAGGCGTGGTTTTTTTGGGGGTGGAGCTGACCTGCAAGCAGGTTCGCATACCCGCGAAAAAAATACTGGAAATACAGCAGTCGGTATTTGGTTTGCTGGATTTGGCGGCCGATGCGCAGGCCACTTCAATACAAAAATTCAGAGCCATCGAGAAATTAGATGCGCGGATACGTGGCATACGCAATTATTTCCAGCTGGATGCCGCGCCCGTCATCGCGCAGCAACTGCAAGGCTTAGACGCTGCACTGGATGCTTACGTGCAAAGCAAGTGGTCAGATGCCTTGATGCTGGACTTGATGTGGTCAAGGCGGGAGCGCTTCATTCTTCCAGCTCGCAATGCTTCCAGTGATGCCGACTTGGCTACCCTCGGGCTCTATGCGGCTGACGACCAACTGCCAAGCAAGGCACCTGACTTGGAGAGCGCTCACCGTGATACCCAGGCAGATTCAAGCCCCTCGGCACCCGTGCAAGCTGCAGGTTCGTCAGCTGACGATGACCCGTCTGTTTTTTACCAGGCAGGGCAGCTTCATGTGATGAAAAGTGGTGCTTACGTGACGATTCAAGGAGATGAGGTGGTCACTAAGCACAAGCGCATGGTTTTGGCGCGCTACGCCATCGCGCAAGTTCAACTTTTGTATCTGGAAGGCAGGGGCATTGCAATTTCTGCTGACCTGACGATGCAATTGGCACAGCGGGATGTGGCCATCGTTATGGCACCTTTGGTCGGGTTGCCCAGCGCGATGATGCTGCCTATCCAGTCGCAACGAAGCCAGATCAGGCAGTTGCAGGTGCTTCGCAAAGGTGATCCAAGCGTGATGCGCTGTGGTCTGGCGATGTTGGCGGCGAAAGTGGCCAATCAAGCCTCGGTTTTGAAGTACTTTGCACGTTACCGCAAGAAAACGGACGAAGCCGCATATCTGGAATTGACGCGTTGCGCAGATTCAATACGAGAGGTGGCTGCGTTGCTGGAGGGGCTGGATGCGGGTGCGGCGCAATTGCGGGCCACGGCAATGGGGTTGGAGGGCCGCGCTGCAAGCCTGTATTGGCAAGCCTTTTCATTGCTGGTGCCCCGCCAGCATGGCTTTACCGCGCGGCACACGCACCACGCAACGGATCCGATCAACTGTCTGCTGAACTACTGTTATGGCCTCTTGTATGGACGTGTTTGGCAGGCCGTGGTCAAAGAGGGGCTGGATCCTTACTTTGGCATCATGCACGGCTCGCAGCGAGACCAGGGAAGCCTTGTCTTTGACGTGATTGAAGAGTTTCGCGGGCCTTTTGCCGACCGCGTCGTTCTCGGCTTGCTGGGTCGTGGTTTTGATCCGGCAATAGACAAGGAAGGGCTACTGAAGCGCGCTGTCCGCACCAAGCTTGCTGCTGCTTTTACTGCGCTGTGGGGCAAAAGACTTCAATGGAATGACCGAAATGTGACTGCCGCAGCTGTTTTGCAGCTTCAAGTGGCACAGTTGCGCAAGATGTACGAGAAAGGTGACGGCTATCGCGCCTTTCGTTTTCGCTGGTGATGGGGTCTGCGACAAGTGCACTTCGCCGCGCGGAGGTGACTTCAATTCAAGGCCTCGCGGCGATCCATCTCAAGAAAAATGGCATCGGCCGCGCGCCGCATTTGTTCGCTGGTGGGCGCTGTGTAGGGCACTTCGATTGGCAGCCGCAACAGGCTGAGCAGCACGTCCTTCTGCGCTTTTCGCGGGAGTGTGCCAAACGTGCTGATGAATTGTTGGGCTGCGTCGGTCACGGCTTGATTTTATCTTCTGAGGTATTCAAAGGCTGTGCATAAGCCTCAGGATCCAGCCGATGCATCTCCGCCTCAATCCAGGCTTCCACCTCACGCATCAGCTCATCGGGCTCACGGCCCACGCTGGAAATGGGTTTGCCAATCGATACGTCGACGATGCCAGGCTTTTTGATGAAGGCTTTGCGGGGCCAGCATTTGGCGGATGTGACGGCAATCGGTATGACCGGGGCACCCGTCTCGCAGGCCAGACGCGTGCCGCCGTTTTTATAGTTGCCTTTTTGCCCGCGCGGGATTCGGGTGCCTTCGGGGAACATGATGATCCAGATGCCTTTGGCCAGAAACGCTTGGCCTTGGGTGACGACTTTTTTGAAGGCTTGGGCCCGTTGGCTGCGGTCGATGTGGATCATGTCCAGGCGGCCAATGGCCCAGCCGAAAAACGGGATGTAGAGGATCTCTTTTTTGAACACAAAGGCCAGCGGGCGCGGCATCAGGGTGCCCATCAGTAGCGTTTCGTAGGTGGACTGGTGTTTGACCAGCAGGATGGCGGGTGCCTTGTCGCCCTGGGGCAGGTTTTCCATGCCGGTCACGCGGGTTTGAATGCCCAGAATCACCCTCGCGCCATCAATCGCCCAGCGTTTCCAGCGCTCGGCCATCCAGTACAGTGGTTCGCCGCGTCGCCAGATCGAGGCCACCACCATGATGACGCCCCAGGGCATGACGGTAATCAGCATCCACAGCGCGTGAACAATTGAGCGAAGCAGGTTCATGATCATTTGGTGCTGTAGCCCCGATAGAAATTGCTCAAGCAGCTACTGAATACATAGCGCTCAAGCCGTTGACGTCTGAGACGCAGAGGTCTTCTTGCCCCTGGCCTCGCGTGCCAGTACAAAGCTGGCAAACGCAGCCAGGTCTTCATGCACCGTGGTGCGCGGCGGAAACTCCGGTGGCAGGCCCTCGCCAGCGGCCACGCGGTCTTTGTGCGCAGAGCCTTTGCCGGTGAGCACCAGATGCGGCTCGCAACCCACCGCAGCACCGGCCTGCAAGTCGCGCACGCTGTCGCCGCAGGTGGGCACGCCTTGCAGGTCCACGCCGTATCGCTCGCTGATCTGCTCAAACAGGCCGCTGGCCGGTTTGCGGCAGGTGCAACCATCGTCCGGCCCATGCGGGCAGAAAAACACCGCATCAATCCGCGCGCCCTGCGCGGCCAGCAGCTTGTGCATTTTGGTGTGAATGGCGTTGAGTGCCGCCACATCAAACAAGCCGCGCCCCAGGCCCGACTGGTTGGACGCGATCACCACATGCCAGCCCGCATGGTTGAGCCTGGCAATGGCCTGCAAGGCACCGGGCAGCGGCTCCCAGTCGTCAGCCGACTTGATGTAGTGGTCGCTGTCGTGGTTGATGGTGCCGTCGCGGTCAAGGATGATGAGTTTCATGGGGGGCTCGGGTCGGTTGCTACTGCACTGCGACTGGTTCAGCTGCAACCTGAACCGCTGCATGCTGAGCTTTGACGAATTGGCGTAGCGCGGCTCTCTCGACCGGAGACAACACGAAGCCCAAAGGAGACACGTTACGCAGCGTTGCGGCTAAATCGGTATCGAGGCAGGTGGTGTGCTCGATGGCATCCGCTCCTTGATCCAGCAGCGCGTGCCACGTGTCAAAGTACGTATCACTGCGGGTCGCGCCGCGCTGTTCGCGCCAACGGTTCAAGGTGGCACGCGCCTGGGTCAACAGTTGCCCGTCTTCCCGCAAACGCGCCACCGCCAAGCGATGAAACGCCAGCGTGAAGTGGTCGAGTTCTTGTTGACTGGGCATCGTTTGAGCCTTGCCGTTCAGGTCGCCAACCGCGACAAATCTGCCACCCGATTCATCTGCGCGTGCAGCGTGGCCAGCAGGCCCAGGCGGTTGGCTTTGAGGGTGGGGTCTTCGGCGTTGACCATGACGTGTTCGAAGAACGCGTCTACCGGGGCCTTGAGGGCGGCCAGGGCTTGCAGGTTAGCGGTGTAATTGCCGGCAGCCCAGGCAGAATCTGCTGAAGGTGCTACGGTTTTAAGAGCGTTTGCCAAGGCGATTTCGGCGGGTTCCTGGAGCAGGGATTCGTCTATCTTGGCTTCGACTGTGCCTTCGGCTTTTTTCAGGATGTTGCCCACGCGCTTGTTGGCGGCGGCCAGGGCTGAGGCTTCGGGGAGGGTGGCGAAGGCGCGGACGGCGGCCAGGCGTTTGGGTATCTGCCCCCAGAGTGGACGAACAGAAACTACAGCATCAACCTCCGCTGCACCAAAGCCCAGATCGCGCAAATAACCGTTGATCCGTTCGTAGATGAATTGCAAAAGTGATGAATTGCTCTTGTGGGGCTCTGTGATCAATGGGCCAAAACTTGCGCTAGACGCCGAAACAAGTTCAGGCAAGCTCAAACTCAGGTCGCACTCAATCAACATGCGAATCAAGCCCAAGGCATGTCGGCGTAATGCAAACGGATCTTTGTCGCCCGTTGGCAAATTCCCGATGCCAAACATGCCCACTAGCGTCTCCAGCTTGTCGGCTAGCGCCACCACCACGCCTACCTCGTTGCGCGGTAGTTCGTCTCCCGCAAAGCGTGGCTTGTAATGGTCTTCAATCGCAAACGCAATGGCTTCACTCAAGCCGTCGTGACGTGCGTAGTAGCCGCCCATGGTGCCTTGCAGCTCAGGGAATTCGCCCACCATGTCGGTCAGCAGGTCGGTCTTGGCCAGCTGGGCTGCGGTGTCGCATTGCTGGGCCAGCACATCGCCACCCAACTGCTGACCAATGGCCCGGGCAATCGCCCGCACCCGCTCGGTGCGCTCACCCTGCGTGCCCAGCTTGTTGTGATAAACCACCTTGGCCAGGCCCGGCACGCGGTCGGCCAGTGTTTTTTTACGATCCTGGTCAAAGAAAAACTTCGCGTCGGCCAGCCGCGGTCGCACCACGCGCTCGTTGCCGCCGATCACAAAGCTGGCATCAGCCGGGTTGATGTTGCTGACGACCAAAAATTGGTTCGTCAACTTGCCGGTGGAGTCCAGCAGCGGAAAGTATTTCTGGTTGGCCTTCATGGTGAGAATCAGGCACTCCTGCGGCACGTCCAGAAACTGCTTTTCAAATTCGCAGACCAGCACCTTGGGCCGCTCGACCAGGGCGGTAACTTCATCGAGCAGGGCGTCGTCGTCAATGGGCTTCAGGTCGGAGCCCACAGTGGCGGCAGCGGCCGCTAGTTGCCGCACGATTTCTGCGCGTCTGGCGTCAAACGACGCGATCACCGCACCATCCCGCGCCAGGGTTTCGGCGTAGCAGTCAGCATCGGCGATCGCCACCGGCGAGACCGGCGCTTCAAACCGGTGGCCTTGCGTGCTGTTGCCCGCCTGCAAACCCAGCGCTTGGACAGGCACCACATCGCTGCCATGCAAAGCCACCAGCCCATGCGCAGGCCGCACAAAGCTCACGCTGCTCCAGCCAGGCAGCTCGCAGCCACCTTCCAGTTGGTAGCTCATCACCTTGGGAATCGGCAGCTTGGCAATGGCTTCATTCAAAGCTGTTTGCAAGCCCGCGGCCAGCGTGGCACCGCGTACCGTGCTGTCGTAAAACAGGGCTTCGGCCTTGCCGTCCATGGCGCGCTTCAGGCCCGCAACGGCTGAAGCGTCAGCTCCCAGGGCTTGCAGCTTTTTCAGCAGGGCGGGGCTGGCGTTGCCCGAGGCATCCAGGCCCACGCTGACCGGCATGAGTTTTTGCGAGACGGCTTTGTCGGCGGCTTGTGTGGCCACGCCGGTCACGTGCGCGGCCAGGCGGCGCGGCGAGGCGTAGGCGGTGACCGCGGAGTCGGCGCTGCACAGGCCTTGCGCTTTCAGCTGCTCGTGCAGCACGGCAGCAAAGGCATCGCCCAGCTTGCGCAGGGCTTTAGGGGGGAGTTCTTCTACAAACAGTTCAACGAGCAGGCTTTTTGTTTTAGTCATAACCAGGTTCTATTTATTTGAGCCAGTTTCGCCCTGCGTACCGATTGTGAGGCGCACTGAGCCGCGAGTGTTTGTCAGAACCAGCAGACCCTCAGCGAAAGTAGCTTGCAAGGTCGAATGCTCAGACAGTTCAAGCCGCTCCTGAATTTCAGTCGGCAACGGCAGGGCGAGATCGTCGGACGCAGCGTTCCATCTCTGGGCTGTGATGTGAAAAGTCTGTTGTGGTGCGGGGATCATTTTTTTCAAGCCGCCTTCTTGCCCATCTGCGCCACCCACTCGCGAGGTGCCAGCGGAAAGCCCAGGCGCTCGCGTGACTCGTAGTAGCTGGCGGCCACGGCACGGGCCAGGTTTCTGATTCTTCCGATGTACGCGGCGCGCTCGGTCACGGAAATGGCACCGCGTGCGTCCAGCAGATTGAAGCTGTGGGCGGCTTTCAGCACCTGCTCGTAGGCGGGCAGGGCCAGTTGCTGCTCCATCAAGTGCTTGGCCTGTTTTTCGTAGCTGTCAAACGCTCCTGGAATTTCCTTTGCTTTGTTTCCGAGTAGGAATTCCACATCAACGTGTTCAAAGTTGTAGGCCGATTGCTCTTTTTCATTCTGCAAATACACATCGCCATAGCTCAGCTTGTAGCCGGTGGCCTTGTCCTCAGTCCAGGTCAGGTTGTAGACGTTGTCCACCCCTTGCAAGTACATGGCCAGGCGCTCCAGGCCGTAGGTGATCTCGCCGGTAATCGGCTTGCAGTCGATGCCGCCGACCTGCTGGAAATAGGTGAACTGCGTGACCTCCATGCCGTTGAGCCACACCTCCCAGCCCAGGCCCCAGGCGCCCAAGGTGGGGTTTTCCCAATCGTCTTCCACGAAGCGGATGTCGTTTTGCTTGAGGTCAAAACCCAGCGCTTCCAGCGAGCCGAGGTACAGCTCCAGGATGTTGGCGGGCGCGGGTTTGAGCACCACCTGGTATTGGTAGTAGTGCTGCAGGCGATTCGGGTTGTCGCCATAGCGGCCGTCTTTCGGGCGGCGGCTGGGCTGCACGTAGGCGGCCTTCCAGGGCTCGGGGCCCAGGGCGCGCAAAAAGGTGGCGGTATGGCTGGTGCCGGCACCCACTTCCATGTCGTAAGGCTGCAGCAGGGCGCAGCCCTGGTCGGCCCAGTACGACTGCAGTTTCAAAATAATTTGTTGGAAGGTGAGCATGGACTGGAATGAAAAGAGATAGACGGTTAGCGGCTGGCAAACCCGCGTAAGCCCTAGAACCTAGAAACAGCAGTTGACCGCTTATCCCGGTAACTTTTTCCAATGAAATCAAACGCTTGTAACGTTGAGCGAACTCACCAAACGGGAGGGAACGCTACACACCCCATTGAGCCGCCCTGGTGCGCGCTGGCTGCGTTGCTCCTCCTAGCAGGCGAGAGCCTGCGTCGTCGTCACGCCTTGCCAGCCCACCCCATGACGGCCCACTTGGGCGCGTCCAACTGCTGTTTCTAGGTTGATTTTACGGGCCTTGCGACAGTTTGGCCTGGCTACCAAGCACAGGCCTTGCCGCCACGGGCCGCGCCCATCCCCCACAATCGTGCCCATGCCCGACAGCCTTGACGTATTGATTGCGTTCGCCCACCCCAACTCCCCCGAATGCCAGCCAGCTACCGAAGGTCTGCAGTTGCCCCATCTGGCTACTTTGTGCAAGCGACTGGTGGCGCAGCCCTTAGACGAGGGGCCAGAAAACAGCCTCTCGCCGCCCCACGAGCGGGCACTGGCGCAGGCGGTGGGCATCACCAGCGCAGACGGGCAGATTCCCTGGGCGGCATACAGCCTGGCCCAGCGTGGCCAAGCCAGCAACGAGGCTTGGGCCTTCGTCACGCCCTGCCACTGGCATGCGGCGATTGACCACGTGACCTGCAGCGACCCGCAGCAGTTGGATTTGCAAGAGGCCGAATCGCGTGCGCTGCTGGCGGCCATGCAACCTTATTGCGCCACCGACGGCATCACGCTTGAATATGACTTGTCCACGCGCTGGCTGGCGCGCGGCGAGGTGTTCCGCAACTTGGCCACGGCCTCAATCGACCGCGTGGTGGGCCGCAACCTGGGGCCGTGGATGCCTGCTGCACCCAGCCTGCGGCGGCTGCAAAACGAGATGCAGATGCTGCTGTACACCCACCCCCTCAACGACGCGCGGGTGGCCCGTGGCTTGCCGCCGGTGAACTCGTTTTGGGTCAGCGGCACGGGGGCTTTTTCGGGCACTGTGGCGAGCACGCTGCCCACGTTGAACGACAGCCTGCGCGGCCCCGCTTTGCAGGGCAACTGGCCCGCCTGGGCTGCGGCGTGGGAAGCGCTGGACGCTGACGTGTGCGCCCGCCTGCTGGCCGCGCACAAAGCAGGACAGGCCGTGACGCTGACTTTGTGCGGTGACCGCGCAGCGCAGCGCTACACCAGCATCCCGCGCACGCTGAAGCAACGATTTTTAAACCTTTTCGGCCACCAGCCCATACAAAACCTGCTCAAGCAGCTATGAAATTAATAGTAAGAGACATCCCTCCCCGCACCGTGTGGACGCTGGAGCAAGCGGGCATTCACCCGCTGCTGGCCCGTTTGTATGCCTCGCGCGGCGTGCTGGGCATGCAGGAGCTGGACGATGCGCTGGCCCACCTGCTGCCACCTTCCAGCATGAAGGGCTTGCCCGAAGCGGCGCAACTGCTGGCCGATGCGATTGCCAACAACACCAAAATGTGCATCGTGGCCGACTACGACTGCGACGGTGCCACCGCCTGCGCGGTGGCCGTGCGCGGGCTGCGCCTGCTGGGCGCGAGAAACGTGAGCTACCTGGTGCCCGACCGCGTGGTCGATGGCTATGGCCTCACCGCGCCGATTGCCCAGCGGGTGCACGCCAGCGGCGCGCAGCTGCTGATCACCGTAGACAACGGCATTGCCAGCCTGGACGGCGTGGCTGCGGCCAACGCACTGGGCTTGCCCGTGCTGGTCACCGACCACCACCTGCCCGCGCTGCAGGCTGGCGCGGTGGTGTTGCCGCAGGCGCAAGTCATCGTCAACCCCAACCAGCCGGGCTGCGGGTTTGACAGCAAGTCAATTGCTGGTGTGGGCGTGATGTTTTACGTGCTGCTGGCGCTGCGGGCGCTGTTGCGCGAACGGGGGGCGTTCACCGCGGCCGATCAACCCAAGTTAGACACGCTGCTGCCCCTGGTCGCTTTGGGCACGGTAGCCGATGTGGTCAAGCTCGACGCCAACAACCGCCGCCTGGTGGCCCAGGGCCTCAAGCGCGTGCGCGCCGGCCACATGCCCGCTGGCATGGCCGCGCTGTTCACCGCCGCCGGCCGCAACGCGCCGCAGGCCACCAGCTTTGACTTTGGCTTTGCCCTGGGCCCGCGCATCAACGCCGCAGGCCGCCTGGCCGACATGACCTTGGGCATCGAGTGCCTGCTGACCGACGACGCCGCTCGCGCCGACGAGCTGGCCCGCACCCTGGACGGCATCAACCGCGAGCGCCGCGAGATTGAGGGCGGCATGCGCGAGCAGGCCCTGGAATTGGCCGAGCAGTTGTTTGACGAAGACGAAGAGCCGCCCCCGGCCATCTGCGTGTATGACCCCGACTTTCACGAAGGCGTGGTGGGCATCGTGGCCAGCCGCCTCAAAGACAAATTGCACCGCCCCAGCTTTGTATTTGCCTCAAGCGGCGCGCCGGGCAAAGAGCATGAATTGAAAGGCTCAGGCCGCTCGATACCCGGCTTTCATCTGCGCGACGCGCTCGATCTGGTGGCCAAGCGCCACCCCGGCGTGCTGCTTCGTTTTGGTGGCCACGCGATGGCGGCCGGTTGCACCATTGCCGAGGAGAACTTCGACACCTTCGAGCAGGCGCTGGCGCAGGTGGCCCACGAATGGCTGGACGCCGAAACCCTGTCGCGTCGTTTAGCCACCGACGGCCCCCTGGCCCCCGAATACCGCCGCCCCGACCTCGTCGACACCTTGCACAAAGAGGTGTGGGGCCAGGGCTTTGCGCCCCCGGTATTCAGCGAAGAGCTGGAAGTGGTGTCGCAACGCCTGGTGGGCGAGAAACACCTGGCCTTGAAGCTCAAGCACCAGGGCACCCCGGTCGACGGCATCTGGTTCGGCCACACCGAGCCGCTGCCGGCTAAGGTGGTGCTGGCCTTCCGGCTCGATGCGGATGAGTGGCAGGGGGTGAGAAGGGTGCGGTTTTTGGTGGAGGCGGTGGAGGGCTAGTCCGCTTTGGGACATCAATGGCATGAAACAAGCATTCAAATATTTGTGCTTTGTCGCCCTCACCCTGGTCGCCTTCGCCCTGGCCACCAGTTGGGCACCCGATGTGTCGGTTGAAAGCCTCAAACCCCGCTGGGCCGCTGCACCGTCGCAGTTCATCGCTGCTGACGGCATGCAGGTCCACCTGCGCGACGAGGGCCCACGCGACGACCCCAGCCCCATCGTGCTGCTGCACGGCACCTCGGCCAGCCTGCACACCTGGGAGGGTTGGGCGCAGGCGCTGAAAGGGCAGCGGCGCGTGATTCGCTTTGATTTGCCGGGCTTTGCGTTGACCGGCCCGCACCCGCGCGGGGCTTATGACATTGCACGCGACTACCCGGCCTTTGTGTTGGCGGTGATGGATCAACTGAAGGTGCAGCGCTTTGTGCTGGCGGGCAACTCGCTGGGCGGCCAGATTGCCTGGCAGGTGGCCGTGGCCGCGCCGCAGCGGGTGGACAAATTGATCTTGGTGGATGCCAGCGGTTTCCCGCCAGAACCCGCTTCGGTGCCCCTGGGTTTTCGGGTTGCGCGAATGCCCGCGCTGGCACCGGTGATGGAGCGGTTTTTACCCCGATCCATGGTGGAGAGCAGCCTGCGCAACGTCTATGGCCAGCCAGACAAGGTCACGCCCGAGCTGGTAGACCGGTACTACGACCTGACCCGCCGCCAAGGCAACCGCGCCGCGCTGTCAGAGCGCATGGCTCAGGGCTACCAGGCCGACACCGCGCGCCTGGCCAGCATCAAGGCCCCCACGCTCATCCTGTGGGGCGGCCAGGATCGCCTGATCCCACCCAGCCACGCTGAGCGCTTTGAGCGTGCCATCGCCGGCTCGCAACGCGTGGTGTTTGAACCGCTGGGGCATGTGCCGCATGAAGAAGATGCGGCGTTGACGGTGGGGGCGGTGAAGCGGTTTTTGGGGGTTTGAATCGACTGTTTTGTTGAAGAATCGGCTTGTAGCCCAGGAATTATCTGCTCAAGCAGCTACGAAAAAAGTAGCGAATCGGTCTTGGCGCGGTCAACAAAATCTACAAACCATCAAACGGATTGAGCAGCCCCACCCCGCAACTGGCAAAGTCACGCACATTGCGCGTCACCACCGTCAGGCCGTGCAATTGAGCCGTCGCGGCAATCAGCATGTCGGGCTGGCTGCGCACGATGCCTTGCGCCGAAAAACGGCCACGCAGCTCGCCCGCACGGCGCGCCACGGCAGCGTCCAGCGCCAGCACCTCGCTGGCCAGCAGCAAACCTTCAAAACGCTCCAGCAAACCCGGCATCACTCTGCGGCTCAGGCCGAAGATCACTTCTTCGACAGTGATCACGGACAGGTTCAGGCGTGAGGCTTGCGCAGATGCGCCGACCAGCCAGTGCAACACGCGCGGATCCGGCACGCGTCGCAGGGCTTCGCTGATGATGTTGGTATCGACCAGATACACGCTATTTCTTCCTGGCGCGAGGTTTGGTTGCGCCGGTGTGAGCCGCAAGACCTGCCTGCGGGTCATCCAGCATCGCGTCAGGCCTGCCGGTTTCACTGCGAGGTGGTAACTCAATTCCGTCGTGGCCAGCGGCTACCAGCTGCTCCCGCATGCCCGAGAGGATGTGCGCGAACGTGGGCGCCGTCTGCGCAGCCTTCCATTGCCGAAAAGCACCAAACTCCTGCGCGCTGATCATCACGGCAACCGGCGTGTCGCGGTTGCATATAGCCTGCGGCTCATGCGCCGCCAAACGCACCACCTCCGAAAACTGCTGCTTGGCTTGGGCGATGTTCCAGTTCATATGGACTCCTGATCAACATAAAAATGGACATGTTGAATATATTTTATGACCATTTCTTGATGCCAAGACTCAGCAATCTAAATCAGACTGTGCGTACTCGGCCACTTTGTGAATTTATTGAAATGTCCGTTCGGGCTGAACGGCGCATCGAGGCAAACAGAAACCCCGTTCAGGCTGGGCTGAGGAGCGCAAAACCCAGTGGATCAGGGCACGTGCTTGTCTGAGCCGCAGGCGAGTTTGCACGTGACCCCACTGGGTTTGAGCACCGCAAGTTGCCCGTAGCGGAGCGAAGGGACCCAGACTGTGGGTCGCCTTTCTTTGCTTACTTTCTTTGGAGAAGCAAAGAAAGTGAGTCGCTGTCGGGCGACCCCCGACATCTACGCACATCGTGAGGCGTTGAACTCACAGGTGCCTTGCGAGGAAAAATTCTGGCGAGCCTCACAAAACCCGACTAAACCAAGCCACCGACAATCCCGCCGACAACAACGCCAGCACCGCCGCGGCCAGCGCCAGCAGCCCGGAAATTTCCGTTTCTTTCTTCTCCACCGTCAGCCGCGAGCTCAAGGTTTCGTAGACTTTTTTGAGGTTCTCCGCGCTGCCCGCATAAAAGTAGTCGGCATTGGTTTTGGTGGCAATCGCTTTCAAGGTCTCTTCGTCCAGGCGCACGCGCATGGTCCAGCCTTCGAAGCCGATGGTGTCGCCGTCTACCGTTCCTATCCCCACGGTGTAGACGCGGATGCCGCGGTCGGCGGCCATTTTGGCGGCTTCCAGCGGGTCTACGCCGGTGGTGCGGGCGCCGTCGGTGAGCATGATGATGGCGGCGGAGTTGTAGGAGCCGGGTGCCACGGGGGTGAACTCTTTTTTCTCTTTGGCGGGCTGGTCGATGGCGCGCGAGGACGGCATGGGGCGGTTGCCGTTGGCTTGTTGCAGCTCAATGCCGGCATCGGGGAACAAGGCGGCCAGGGAGATGACGATGCTGTTGCCGGTGGCGGTGCCGCGCTGCAGCTGAAAACGGTCGATGGCCGAGGCCAGGTCTTCGCGGTTCAAGGTGGGAATCTGCGCCACTTGCGCCGAGCCGGCAAAGGCCACGATGCCCACTTTCACATGGCGTGGCAGCTCCACCAAAAACTTCTTGGCCGCTTCCTGCGCGGCCACCAGGCGGTTGGGTTTCACATCGGTGGCGCGCATGCTGCCCGAGACGTCCATGGCCAGAATAATGGTTTGCTGGTTGGATGGCAGGGTGATGACGGCCACCGGCCTGGCAGCGGCCACCAGCATGGCGGCAATAGCTAGCAAAAAGAGAGCAGGCGGAATGTGGCGGCGGATGCTGCTGCCCGTGCCCATGGCCTCGCGCACGATGGACAGCGAGGCAAAGCGCAGCACGTTTTTCTTTTTGCGACGCAGCAGCCATACGTAGAGCAGCACCAGCAGCGGCAGCGCTAGCAGCAGCCACAAGAATTCGGGCCAGATGAAGTGCATGGGCAGGGGAGGCAGGGTCATAGGTGCTCCAGTTCTATCGGAGGATGACGAATGACTTTGCCGCTTGCGCGGCATTGATGACAAATGACCAAGCCGTTGTCATCTGTCATAGCAGCCGAAGGCGAGTCATTCGTCATTGTCAAGCGGCCAGTTTCAAGTGCGCAGGCAAGCGGTGCCGCGACACCTGTTTGCGGCGTTTGCGCAGGTCGACAAAGCGCAGCAGCGCTTGCAATAAATCGTCGTCGGTCGACAGCTCCAGTGTATCCACGCCGGCTTTGCCCAGACCCTCGCGCAGCTGTGCCTCGCGCTGGGCGGCAATCTGCGCGAAGCGTCGGCGAAAGCCTGGGTTGTGGGTGTCGACCATCAGTTGTTCGCCGGTTTCGGCATCACGCATGGGAATCAGGCCCAGGTCGGGGAGTTCCTGCTCCAGGGGGTCGAGCAGGCGCACGGCCACCACGTCGTGGCGCTGAGCGAGCTGGGCCAGCGGCTGGCTCCAGCCGGGCTCGCACACAAAGTCAGACACCACAAACACGGTGCTGCGCTGGCGCACCGTGTGGGCGGCTGCGGCCAGCAACTCGTGTAGGCGGGTGGGGCCGCTTGCTTCCAGTACTGGGCGGGTGGTGATGGTGTGCAGCAGTTGCAGCACATGCTTGCGGCTGCTGCGCGCGGGCAGTTGCGCGTCGACCCCGTCGCCATAGAGCAGCGCGCCCACGCGGTTGCCGTGGCGGGTGAGCAGGCGGGCCAGCGTGCCCACAAACTCGGCCAACACCTGGTGCTTGGCGCGATCGCCCGAGCCAAAGTCAATCGACGGGCTCAGGTCTAGCAAAAACCAGGCGGCCATTTCGCGGTCTTCGGTGAACACGCGCACATGGGGCTGCTGCAGGCGGGCCGTGACGTTCCAGTCGATGTGGCGCACGTCGTCGTGGTGCTGGTATTCGCGCAGGTCGGCCAGGTCAATGCCGGTGCCGCGCATCAGGGTTGCAAAGTCGCCTTGGAGGAGGCCGTCCAGGCGGCGGATCACCGTCCATTCGAGGCGCTGCATGAGGGTTTGGGCGGATTCGGGGGTGGTGGGCGCGCTTGCCCCCACCCCCACGCCGTCCCGCAGGGGCGGCCCGCCCCCTCTCGTCCCCCGGGAGGGGATGGAGTTAACTTCCTCAATGGAATTAGCTGGCTTTTTCATGGGCAAGCGGCTTGGCTGGCACGGGCACTTTGGCCATGATCTTTTTCACGATGTCGTCGGGCGACAGGCCTTCAGCCAGCGCTTCATACGAAAGCACCAGGCGGTGGCGCAGCACATCGGGCACCAGGTCGGTCATGTCTTCGGGCAGCGCGTAGCTGCGCCCGCGCAGCAGGGCCAGGGCACGTGCGCCTTCGACCAGGCCAATGGTGGCGCGCGGGCTGGCGCCGAAGGTGATGTAGGGGGCGATGTCTTTCAGGCCGTGCTTGACGGGTGTGCGGGTGGCGCTGACCAGCTTCACGGCGTATTGCACCAGCGAGGGGTCGACATACACCGCGCGGCATTCGGCCTGCAAAGCCGCCAGTTGCTCGGTGGTAGCCACGGCGCTCACCTGCACCGGTGCGCCGGTGACGCGCTGCACGATGACGAACTCTTCCTCGTCAGTGGGGTAGTCCACCAGCACCTTCATCATGAAGCGGTCTACCTGCGCCTCGGGCAGTGGGTAGGTGCCTTCGGTTTCAATCGGGTTTTGCGTGGCCATCACCAGAAACGGGCTGGGCACTTTGTGGGTTTCACCAGCAATCGTCACCTGCCGCTCCTGCATCACCTCCAGCAGCGCGCTTTGCACTTTGGCCGGCGCGCGGTTGATCTCGTCGGCCAGCAGCAGGTTGGTGAACACCGGGCCCAGCGAGGTGCTGAATTCGCTGTTTTTCTGGTTGTAAATGCGCGTGCCCACCAGGTCGGCGGGCACCAGATCAGGCGTGAACTGGATGCGCTTGAACTGGCCACGCACGGTATTGGCCAGGGTTTTGACGGTGAGCGTTTTGGCCAGGCCCGGCACGCCTTCCACCAGCAAATGCCCCTGGGCCAGCATGGCCACCATCACGCGCTCCAGAAATTTGTCTTGGCCGACGACGACGCGTTTGACCTCGTACAGGATTTGCTCCATCAGCGCGGCGGTGGCGGTTGAGGGGGCGGCAGAAGGTGCAGAAGAAGTGTCCATACAAGGGCTTTGAGGGCTTTTGAGCTAAGCTAAAAATTCGTCAGCAAACCAGCGTTTAAACCAGCGTGCGGCGGTACATACCGGTGACATCTTAGGGGGTTCTGCACCCAATTGCACTGCCCTTTACGGGCCGACCCGCTGTCGCGCCGGGCCATACCGCGGGGCGTATCGTCAGATCAGTGCGAAAGCAGCACGTTTTT
This sequence comes from Comamonadaceae bacterium, assembly GCA_013297875.1. Taxonomy (GTDB): domain Bacteria; phylum Pseudomonadota; class Gammaproteobacteria; order Burkholderiales; family Burkholderiaceae_C; genus JAAFIW01. The sequence continues at coordinate 206,691 of JAAFIW010000004.1, forward strand.
AGATGTTTTGGGCACTCAGCCCATGTAAATACTGCTCAAGCAGCTATGAATTAAATAGCAGCTTAAATCGCTACCAACTGCCGCACACCATCGGCCTGCATGTTTTTGCCCAGGCCGCGCGCAATGAATTGCCCGCGCTGCATCACCAGGTAATCGTCGGCCAGGTCTTGTGCAAAGTCGTAGTACTGCTCGACCAGCAAAATCGCCATGTCACCCCGGTCAGCCAGCATGCGGATCACGCGGCCAATGTCCTTGATGATGCTGGGCTGAATGCCTTCGGTCGGCTCGTCCAGGATCAGCAGCTTGGGTTTGGCCGCCAGCGCACGGGCAATGGCCAGTTGTTGCTGCTGCCCGCCCGACAAGTCGCCGCCGCGGCGGTTGAGCATCTGTTTGAGCACTGGAAACAGCTCATACAACTCGGCCGGAATCGGCGTGCGGGCACTCTTGTAAGCCAGCCCCATCCTCAGGTTCTCTTCGACAGTCAGCCGCGCAAAAATCTCCCGCCCCTGCGGCACAAAGCCGATGCCGGCCCGCGCCCGCTCGTAAGGCGTGGCCTGCGTGATGGTCTTGCCATCAAACGCGATGCTGCCCGTCTTGATAGGCACCAGACCCATCAGGCTCTTGAGCAAGGTGGTCTTGCCAACGCCGTTGCGGCCCAATAGAACGGTGACTTTGCCCAGGTGAGCCGACAGGCTCACATCGCGAAGAATGTGGGAGCCGCCGTAGTACTGGTTGATGTTGTTGACGTTCAGCATGCCATCTCCTCAAAGCGGGGGCGAATGCGGGGAGCTTGAACGCAGAGGACGCTAAGGATACGCAGAGGACGCAGAAAAAAAACAAAAACAGTCTGGACTTCTTCTGCGTCCTCTGCGGCATCTTCGCGTCCTCTGCGTTCAAAAAAGGTATTCAGATCAACGCCCAAGATAAACCTCAATCACTTTGTCATCCGCCTGCACCTGATCCAGCGACCCTTGCGCCAACACCGCCCCATCACACAACACCGTCACCACCCCACCATCGCCGCTGATGGCGCGAATAAAACTCATGTCGTGTTCCACCACCATCAGCGAGTGCTTGCCTTTCAGGCTTAAAAACAGCTCGGCCGTGCGCTCGGTTTCTTCGTCGGTCATGCCGGCCACGGGCTCGTCCAGCAGCAGCAACTTGGGGTCTTGCATCAGCAGCATGCCAATTTCCAACCACTGCTTTTGCCCGTGGCTGAGCGTGCCGGCCAGGCGGTTCACGTTGTCGGACAAGACAATGGTGTGCAGCACCTCGGCCAGCCGGTCGCTTTGCGTGCTGTTCAAGCGGAACACCATCGAGGGCACCACGCCTTTGTTGGTCTTCAGCGCCAGCTCCAGGTTCTCAAACACTGTGAGTTGCTCGAACACCGTGGGCTTTTGAAACTTGCGGCCAATGCCCATTTGCGCAATCTCGGCCTCTTTGTATCGCAGCAAATCAATGGTGGAGCCAAAGAACACCGTGCCGCTGTCGGGCCGGGTTTTGCCGGTGATGATGTCCATCATCGTGGTCTTGCCGGCACCATTGGGGCCAATGATGCAGCGCAGCTCGCCAGGGGCAATGTCCAGGCTTAAATTGTTGATGGCTTTGAAACCATCGAAGCTCACGCACACATCTTGCAGGTACAGGATGCGGCCATGCGTGGTGTCGACCTCTCCCGGTATGGCCAGTCGCGAAAAGCCTGCTTCACGGCCACCCGATTCGGTCTTGCCATTTGCTGCAGTTTTTGTAGCTGCTTGAGCGCGCTGCACGCCCGCGTCCATCAAATCAGGCGTCATGACTGGCCCTTTTTGAAGCGCTTGAACAATCCAATCACACCATTCGGCAGGAACAAGGTCACCGCAATAAACAACATGCCCAAAAAGTACAACCAGAACTCGGGGTAGGCCACCGTCAACCAGCTCTTGGCACCGCCCACGATAAACGCACCCACAATCGGCCCGATCAGGGTGGCACGGCCACCCACCGCCGCCCAAATCGCGATTTCAATCGAGTTGGCCGGGCTCATTTCGCTGGGGTTGATGATGCCCACCTGTGGCACATACAAAGCACCCGCCACGCCGCACATCACCGCTGAAATCACCCAGATGGTCAGCTTGTAGCCCACCGGGTTGTAGCCCGAGAACATGACCCGGCTTTCGGCATCGCGTATGGCCTGCAACACGCGGCCAAACTTGCTGCCGATCAACCAGCGGGCAAACAGATAAAAGCCCAGCAAGGTCAAACCGGTCAACACAAAAATCGCCATACGCATCTCGGGCGTGGCCACCGCCATGCCCAAAATGCGCTTGAAATCGGTAAAGCCGTTGTTGCCACCCAGGCCGGTTTCATTGCGGAAAAACAGCAACATGGCGGCAAAAGTCAACGCCTGCGTGATGATGGAAAAGTAAACGCCCTTGATGCGCGAGCGAAACGCAAAAAAGCCAAACACAAAGGCCACCAGGCCCGGCACCAGCACGATCAAAATCAGCGTGGCAATGAAGCTGTCAGAAAGCGCCCAGTGCCAGGGCAACTCTTTCCAGTCCAGAAACACCATGAAGTCTGGCAGGTCGCTTTTGTAGTTGCCGTCACGGCCGATCTGGCGCATCAAATACATGCCCATCACGTAGCCGCCCAGCGCAAAAAACAGCCCATGGCCCAGCGACAAAATGCCGGTGTAACCCCAAATCAAATCCATCGCCAGCGCGCAAATCGCAAAGCACATGATCTTGCCCAGCAAAGCCACCGCGTAGTCGCTCATGTGGAACACGCTGCCCGCAGGCACCACCAGGTTGAGCAGGGGTGCGATGGCACACACAGCAATCAAGGCCACGACAAAGGCGCTCCAACCGGTTCGAGTCATCAAAGCAGATTGCATGGGCAAATCCATTTGGCTTCCCTTTTGCGCCCTCTGCGAATCCTTCGCGTCCTCTGCGTTCGGCTGCCCGTTCCCGTATTCAGTCATGCCTCAGCGCTCCTGCCCTTGAGAGCAAATATCCCCTGCGGACGCTTCTGAATGAACATGATGATCAGCACCAGCACCGCAATTTTCGCCAGCACCGCACCGGTCCAGCCCTCCAGAAATTTATTCAAGATGCCTAAGCCCAGCGCCGCATAAACAGTGCCCGCCAGTTGGCCCACGCCACCCAGCACCACCACCAAAAATGAATCGACGATGTAGCCCTGGCCCAGATCTGGCCCCACATTGCCCACCTGGCTCAGCGCGCAACCGGCCAGGCCCGCAATGCCCGAGCCCAGCGCAAAGGCATAGGTGTCCACCCGCGCCGTGTTCACGCCCATGCACGAGGCAATGGGGCGGTTTTGCGTCACGCCGCGCACAAACAGGCCCAGGCGGGTTTTGCTGATCAGAAAGGCTACGCCCGCCAGCACGGCCAGCGCAAACACAATGATGACGATGCGGTTGTAAGGCAGTTGCAGATTGCCCATCAGCTGCACGCCGCCACTCATCCAGGCCGGGTTTTCCACCCCCACGTTTTGTGCGCCAAAAATGCTGCGGACCAGCTGCTGCAGCATCAGGCTGATGCCCCAGGTGGCCAGCAGGGTTTCCAGCGGGCGGCCATATAAAAAGCGAATCACGCTGCGCTCCAGCGCAGCGCCCATCAGCGCCGACGCCATGAAGGCCACGGGCACGGCCGCCAGCAGATACCAGTCAAAGTAGCCCGGCAAATATTTCTGAAAAACGCCTTGCACCACGTAGGTGGCGTAAGCGCCAATCATCATCAATTCGCCGTGGGCCATGTTGATTACGCCCATGAGGCCATAGGTGATGGCCAGGCCAAGTGCCACCAGCAACAAGATGCTGCCCAGGCTGAGGCCGGAAAACAGCGCGGCAATTTTGTCGCCCCAGGCCAATTGCGCTTCCACGGTTTTCAGGGTGGCTTCAAACGCGGCTTTCACCTGGGGGTCGGCTTCGGTTTTCAGGCGCTCCAGCAACACGGTTTTGGTGCTCGGGTCACCACTTTGGGCCAGCAGCTGGGCGGCTTCCAGTCGCTTGGTTTTGTCGGGGCTGGCCAGCAGCACGGCGGCGCGTAGCAGGCCCAGCTGGGCCTTGATTTCGGGGTTGGCTTCGGCTGCAAAGGCTTTTTCTATCAGCGGCAGCTTGGCTTCGTCGGCTTCGCCTTTCAGCGTTTTCACCGCTTCGCGGCGCAGCTTGTCGTCTTTGGAAAACAGCTTGAGGGCAGCGAGAGCGTTGTCTAACTCGCCGCGCATGCGGTTGTTGTTGACCACGTCTTCAGCGTCGGCGGGTAGCGGCGTTTCCGCGCCCGTCACAGGGTCAAATGCTTTGCCGTCTTTGACGATCAATACCCGCTCGCCAGCGAGCTTCACGGCATCGTCGGCCAGGGCCTGGATGAAGGCGGCGGTTTTGTCGTCGGGTGAGGCGGTGGCTTTATTCAATGCCTCAATGCGGGCATCGGTTTCGCCCGCTGCCATGCTTTTTACGTCGCCAGCGCTTATGGAATATGCTGGAGCAGCTATTATAAATGTAGCGGCCAACAGGAAGAGCAGGCGGGTGAACATGGATGAATCTGGTTGACTGCTCGCGCCGTAGCGCTGTTTGACTGGCTCCCTCGCCCCCTTGGGGGAGAGGGCAGGGGTGAGGGGGTTGCGCGATACAAGACGACGCGCCCGCGTGCCTGATTCGGGGGACGCGCCGCGCCGGGCCGCCCCAAGCGGTCGCGCCGTCCCCCTGGGGGGAAGGCGGCCGCAGGCCGACTCAGGGGGGTACGTCAGTTACTTCTTCACTGGCTCGTCAGGCTTCTTGTCATTGCCTTCGATAAACGGAGACCATGGCTTGGCCTTCACCGGGCCAGGCGTTTTCCACACCACATTGAACTGGCCGTCAGCCTTGATCTCGCCAATGAAAACCGACTTATGCAAGTGGTGGTTTTTCTCGTCCATCTTGCTGGTGATGCCACTGGGTGCCTTGAAGGTCTGGCCGGCCATGGCGGCGATCACTTTGTCGGTGTCGGTGGACTTGGCTTTTTCAACCGCCTGCTTCCACATGTTGATGCCGATGTAGGTGGCTTCCATCGGGTCGTTGGTCAAAGGCTTGTCTTTGTGGCCGGCGATGCCCTTGGCCTTGGCATAAGCCGACCATTTTTTGATGAACTCGTCGTTCGATGGGTTCTTGATCGACTGGAAGTAGTTCCAGGCAGCCAGATGGCCCACCAGCGGCTTGGTGTCCACGCCGCGCAGCTCTTCCTCGCCCACGCTGAACGCCACCACCGGCACGTCTTTGGCCTTCAGGCCGGCATTGCCCAGCTCTTTGTAAAACGGCACGTTGGAGTCGCCATTGATGGTGGAGACCACAGCGGTTTTTCCACCGGCAGAAAACTTCTTCACATCGGCCACGATGGTCTGGTAATCGGAGTGGCCAAACGGCGTGTATTTTTCGTCGATGTCGCTGTCTTTCACGCCCTTGGATTTCAAGTAAGCGCGCAAAATTTTGTTGGTGGTGCGCGGGTACACATAGTCCGTGCCCAGCAACACCCAGCGCTTGGCCGCGCCGCCGTCTTTGCTCATCAGGTAATCAACAGCCGGAATGGCTTGCTGGTTGGGCGCAGCGCCGGTGTAAAACACGTTTTTGCTCAGCTCTTCGCCTTCGTATTGCACAGGGTAGAACAGCAAGCCGTTCATTTCTTCAACCACCGGCAGCACCGACTTGCGGCTCACGCTGGTCCAGCAGCCGAAGATCACGGCAACCTTGTCTTGCCCCAGCAACTGCTTGGTTTTCTCGGCAAACAAAGGCCAGTTGGAAGCCGGGTCAACAATCACTGGCTCCAGCTTCTTGCCCATCACGCCACCTTTGGCATTGATCTCGTCAATCGCCATCAGCACCGTGTCTTTCAACACGGTCTCAGAAATGGCCATGGTGCCCGACAGGCTGTGCAAGATGCCGACTTTGATGGTGTCTTTGCTTTGGGCATGGGCTGGCAGCACGGACAAACCGGCAAAAGCTACAGTGGACACGACGGCAGCGGTCACTGCCTTGAGGGTAAAACGACGTTGCATGGTTACAGGGCTCCAGTTGAAAAGGTAAATGTCTCGCTGCGCTTTGGCAAAGCAAAGGTTTTCGCAACGGTGAGGCACTGTAGGCACTGCGGCCAGCGGGGCCAATACGCCGTGTGGCGTATGCGGGTGATGCGGGAAGGCTGTTTTGCTTGAAAAAACGCTATGAATAGCGTAGCTGTTTGAGCAGGCTTTACATGGGCGGGTGGCACTTTTGGCTTGTAAACGCTGATGGCCAGGCGTGGTTCGGGGTGCAGACCCCGCGAGGGGCCCCGGCCAGTGGCCTACAGTTCGCCGTGTGGCCGGGCTTCACGCATCAAGCCCGCCCGCTTCAACACAAGGCCCAAGCCATGGAAAAATTTTTCAACAACGCTGGCCCGCAGCAGCCGGGCAGCAACTACACGATAGACCCGCTGCGGCGCATCAAGCTGCCCGAGCTGCAGGAGCTGATTGACCAGCAGCGTTACTTCGTTCTCCACGCCCCGCGCCAGACGGGCAAAACGACGTCGCTGTATGCGCTGATGCGCCACTTCAATGCAGGTACGCAGTACCGGGCGCTCTACGTGAACATTGAACCGGCACAAGCCTTTCGGGAAGACGTCAGCAGCGCGGTGCAGTGCATGGTCAGCATCATGGCGGACTTGGCACAACTGCATCTGGGCGATGGCAGCGCCACAGTGTTGCACCAGCAGCTGATGGCCAATAAAAACTGGAATGACGCGCTGCGCCTGATGATTCGCCACCTGTCCAGCCACGACGACGCGCAGCCTTCCAACCCGCGCCCGCTGATCTTGATGATCGACGAGATCGACGCCCTGATCGGCGACACCCTGATCAGCGTGCTGCGCCAGATTCGCGCGGGCTATGCCGACCGGCCAGCCGCCTTTCCGCAAAGCGTCATCCTCTGCGGCGTGCGTGATGTGCGCGACTACCGCATTCATTCGAGCGCCACCAAAGAAATCATCACCGGCGGCAGCGCGTTCAACATTAAGGCCGATTCGATTCGCCTGGGTAACTTCAGTGAAGCCGAAGTCAACGAGCTGTACCAGCAGCACACCGACGAGACGGGCCAGGTGTTTACCCCTGAAGCCCGCGAGCTGGCCTGGGCCTACACGCAGGGCCAGCCCTGGCTGGTCAATGCCCTGGCCTATGACGTGACCTTTCGCATGCGCGAGATGCGCGACCGCAGCATTCCCATCACCGGTGAAATCATGCGCCAGGCCAAAGAGCGCATGGTGCTGTCGCGGGCCACGCATCTGGATCAGCTCATCGACAAGCTACAGGAGCCACGGGTTTACAGCGTGATGGCACCTTTGCTGGCCGGTGAAAACATTGAGCAGTTTCCGCCCGACGACCTGCAGTACTGCATTGACCTGGGCCTTGTCTCGCAAGGTGAGCCGGGCAATACCCGGTCCATTCGGGTGTCTAACCAGATTTACCTGGAAGTGATTCCTCGTGAGCTGACCCACATGGCCCAGGTCAGCTTTGCCAACTCCAACGCCGCCAGCCACAACCCACCGGCGGTCTGGTACATCGACCCAGACGGCACCCCCGAAGGCGCACTGAACCTGCCGCGCCTGCTGGGCGCTTTCCAGCAGTTTTACCGCGAGCATTCCGAGCATTGGCTGAGCGGCATGCAGTACCGAGAAGCGGGCCCGCAGCTCCTGCTGCAAGCCTATCTGCAGCGCATCGTCAACGGCGGTGGCCGCATCGAACGGGAATACGGCCTGGGCCGTGGAAGAACCGACCTCTACATCACCTGGCCCGCCTGCCCCGAACCGCGCCAGCGCTTGGTGATCGAGATCAAGGTCAAACGCGCCAAAGACAGCCTGCAAACGGTGATTGAGCAAGGCACCACGCAAACCCGGGAATACATGCAGCGCTGTGCGGCCACGCAGGCGCATTTGGTGGTGTTTGATGCAGACGCTGGCAAAAGCTGGAGCGACAAGGTGTATGACAAACCGCTGGAAAGCGGCTTGCACCTGTGGGGCTGCTGAGCCGGGTGCCGAGGTTTGCGCTCGCCACGTCTGACAGACCAATATTTATAAAAAATAGCCATGGAAAAATTCTTCAACAACGCTGGCCCGCAGCTGCCGGGCGACAACTACACGATAGACCCGCTGCGGCGCATCAAGCTGCCTGAGCTGCAGGATTTGATCGATCAGAAGCGCTACTTTGTGCTGCACGCCCCGCGCCAGACGGGCAAAACGACGTCGCTGTATGCGCTGATGCGCCACTTCAATGCGGGCACGCAGTACCGGGCGCTCTACGTGAACATTGAACCGGCACAAGCCTTTCGGGAAGACGTCAGCAGCGCGGTGCAGTGCATGGTCAGCATCATGGCGGACTTGGCACAACTGCATCTGGGCGATGGCAGCGCCACAGTGTTGCACCAGCAGCTGATGGCCAATAAAAACTGGAATGACGCGCTGCGCCTGATGATTCGCCACCTGTCCAGCCACGACGACGCGCAGCCTTCCAACCCGCGCCCGCTGATCTTGATGATCGACGAGATCGACGCCCTGATCGGCGACACCCTGATCAGCGTGCTGCGCCAGATTCGCGCGGGCTATGCCGACCGGCCAGCCGCCTTTCCGCAAAGCGTCATCCTCTGCGGCGTGCGTGATGTGCGTGACTACCGCATTCATTCCAGCGCCACCAAGGAAATCATCACCGGCGGCAGCGCGTTCAACATCAAGGCCGATTCGATTCGCCTGGGTAACTTCAGTGAAGACGAAGTCAACGAGCTGTACCAGCAGCACACCGATGAAACGGGCCAGGTGTTCACGTCGGAAGCCCGCGAGCTGGCCTGGGCCTACACGCAGGGCCAGCCGTGGCTGGTGAATGCGCTGGCCTATGACGTGACCTTTCGCATGAGGGAAATGCGCGACCGAAGCATTCCCATCACCGGCGAAATCATGCGCCAGGCCAAGGAGCGCATGGTGCTGTCGCGGGCCACGCACCTGGATCAGCTGGTGGACAAGCTGCAGGAGCCGCGGGTGTACCGGGTGATGTCGCCACTGCTTCAAAGCGAGGGGGATGATGCCGAGTTTGCCAATGACGACACCGAGTACTGCATTGACCTGGGGTTGATCCGGCGCAGCACGACGGGCAAGCGCATTGAAATTGCCAATGACATCTACCGCGAGGTCATTCCCCGCGAACTGACCGAAATAGCCCAGACCATTTTCGCCAGCACCCAGGCACCGCAAGCCTGGTACATCGACCCAGACGGCACACCCGAAGGCGCGCTGAACCTGTCACGTTTGTTAACGGCCTTCCAGCAGTTTTACCGCGAGCATTCCGAGCATTGGCTGAGCGGCATGCAATACCGGGAAGCGGGCCCGCAGCTCCTGCTGCAAGCCTACTTGCAGCGCATCGTCAACGGCGGTGGCCGCATTGAGCGGGAATACGGCCTGGGTAGGGGCCGCACCGACCTGTACGTCACCTGGCCGGCGTGCCCTGAGCCGCGTCAGCGGCTGGTGATCGAGATCAAGGTCAAACGCGCCAAAGACAGCTTGCAAACGGTGATCGACCTAGGCACCACGCAAACCCGGGAGTACATGCAGCGCTGCGCGGCCACGCACGGGCATCTGGTGGTGTTTGATGCAGACGCTGGCAAAAGCTGGAGCGACAAGGTGTATGACAAACCGCTGGAAAGCGGCTTGCACCTGTGGGGCTGCTGAGTTCGCCAGCCAAACGAGGACAAAACGGCTTTACCCCCTCTCCCGCAGGCTACGTCTGGCGCTGCCCCTCACCCCAGCCCTCTCCCCTGAGGGGCGAGGGAGCAAAACCCACTTGCCCCAAAGATGTGTAGATACCCATGCCCAGCGGGGGAAGGGGTTGTTTGCATGTCTCCACCTGTGCGACTGCTTTTTCAAGCCAAAACCGCCACCCGCCCAGGTATAAATTGCTCAAGCAGCTATCAAAAACATAGTATCGCCCGGCAAGCACATCACCCCTCAAACTGCGGGTTCAACTGCCGGATGCGCCCCAGCGCCATCGCTGCCGCTGCCGTTCGGGTTTCTACGCCCAGCTTGGTGAAGATGCGCTCCAGGTGTTTTTTGATGGTGGCGGGGCTGGCGCCCAAGATGTCGGCAATGTCGCGGTTGATCTTGCCTTTGACGACCCAGTACAGCACCTCGGCCTCGCGGGCCGTGAGTTTGAAACTCAGTGACATGGCCTCGATCACCGCGCTGTCAGACACCTCTTGCATCACGATCAACCAGTCGCCACCGCCTTCGCTGTCGCCGGTTTGCTGGTGCAGGCGGAAGGTCAGGCGGCGGGCACCGAGTGCCACGCTCAGGCGGGGGGGTTCGATTTGCTGTTGCGCATCGGGCAGGTGGCGTTGCAACCACTGCACCACATCGGGTGGTGCCAGCGGCTGGCTATAGACCTCCCCAGCCGCGTAGTACTGACCCAGCAGCTCGCGGGCCAGGGCGGTTTGCCACATCAGCTTGCCGTCGCTGGCGCGCACGGTGATGCTGGCGTAGCCAAATGCGTCCAGTGCATTGCGCGCCTGGCCGGCCTGGCGGGCCTCCTGGCGGGCGCGGCGGGCGCTGGCCAGGTGCACATTCATGCGGGCCAGCACTTCCTTGGGCTTGATGGGCTTGGTCACATAGTCCACACCGCCCGCATCCAGTGCGGCCACCAGGTATTCGGTCTCGGTCAGGCCGGTCATGAAGATGATGGGAATGTGGGCGGTGGCGGCATTGGCCTTGAGCTGGCGGGCCACTTCAAAACCGTCCATGCCGGGCATCAGCGCGTCCAGCAACACGATGTCGGGCAGGGCTTGGGCAGCGCGCTGCAAGGCGGCTGCACCGCTGGTGGCCACCAGCACGGTGTAGCCTGATTCGTCCAGCGCGTCGTGCAACACCGAGAGGTTATCGGGCACGTCGTCGACGATCAGCACCACATCGCTGTTGGCGCGGTCTAGCGTTGTGTGCAGGTTGCTCATGGTGTCGAAATCGCGTCCAGTTGTGCGGTGATGGCGTCAAACTGGAACTGCTGGGCCAGGGTGCGCAGCGGGTCGGCAAAGGCGGCGCAAGCGCTGTCGCGGGCCACGATGGCGTCCAGCTGGTTGAGCACACCGCGGCAGTAGCCCAGTTGCACCAGTTCGCGCAGTGCTTTCAGTTCGTCGGTGTTGGGTAGAGTGATCGCTGCGGCAGCCGGCGCCTCTTCCACAGAGGTGTGTGGCACCTCGCTCCAGCGCAATTCCAGCCGCCGCTCCAGCCAGTCCAGCAGCTCGGCGTGGCGCACGGGCTTGAGCACAAAGTCTTGCGGCAGCACGCGCTCGTCGTTGTCCAGCCCTTTGTCAAAGGCATTGGCCGACACAATGGCCACGGGTGTATGGGCCAAACCCGGCAGCAGGCGCAGGCGGCGCAGGGTTTCCCAGCCGTCAATGCCGGGCATGGCCAGGTCCAGCAGCACCGCGTCAGCTTGAAAACCGGCCACCAGCAAGTCCAGCCCATCATGGCCGCTGGCAGCGGTGCGCAGCACAAAGCCCAGCGGCTCCAGCAGGTTGACCAGCAGCTCGCGGTCGGCCTCTTCGTTGTCAATCACCAGCAGCTTGCGGCGCTCACCCTTGTAGGCCAGGCGGCGCAGCGCGGGCGCCGGCCGGGGCCAGGCGCTCTCAGCCACGCCGTGCAATTGCGGCAAAAACAGGCGCACGCGGAAAACCGAACCTTTGCCGGGCGTGCCCTGCGCCGTCATCTCGCCGCCCATCAAATCGGTGAGCATTTTGGCAATCGTCAAACCCAGGCCAGCACCGGACGCGCTGCCCACGCTGCTGATAGCTTGCCCGCGCGCAAACGGCTCAAAAATCTGCTCCAGCTCGTGTGCGCTCAGGCCCGGCCCGGTGTCTTCAATCTCGATGTGGGCCATCTCGCGTGCGTAGCGGGCGCGCAAGGTCACCCGGCCCTGCGCGGTGAACTTGATGGCATTGCCCAGCAGGTTGATGAGAATCTGGCGCAGGCGCTTTTCATCGGCCCGCACCACCTCGGGCAGGTTGCCCTGTGCCTCGAATGCAAAGCCCAGGCCTTTGCCGGCGGCTTGCAACTCAAACATCGCAGCCACTTCGTGAATGCAGTCGGCAAAGCGCATGGGCTTGGGCTCCAGCGTGAGCTTGCCAGCCTCGATGCGGGCAATGTCCAGCGTGCCCTCGATCAGCGACAGCAGGTGCTCGCCGCCGCGCTTGATCACGTGCACCGCATGCTTGCGGTGCGGCGGCACGCCGGCGTCTTCGCCCATCAGCTGCGCATAGCCCAGGATGCTGTTCAGCGGGGTGCGCAGTTCGTGGCTGATGGTGCTGATGTAGCGGCTTTTGGCCTGGTTGGCCCGTGTGGCGGCTTCGCGCGCCTCCTCGGCCACCACCGTGGCCTGCTCGGCCTGAAGCTTTGCGCTTTGCAGGGCTTCGTCGGTCTGCTTGTGCAGCGCAATTTCGCGCATCAGCAAGTGGGTTTGGCGGTTAGATTCTTCTTGTGCCACCTGGCGGCTTTTGTGGGAGAGCACCAGCGCCCATGCCACGATGCCCGCCATCACCAACAGCACCATGTAGGCCTTGACGAAGCCTGCGCGCAGAAGGCTGCTGGCCGCATCGACTGCCGTCGTGCCGGAATCGACCAGCGTTCGCAGCTCCTGGTGGTACAGCAAGCCAAACACGGCTGCCAGCAGGGGCACCACCACCAGCATGAGCAAAATAAAGTGGCCCAAGCCGGTGTCCAGAAACGGCCACACCCGCTTTGGCAACAGCCAGCGCAAGGTGGCCGACCATTGCGCCGACAGGCTGGCGTGTGGTTTGCACAGGTCGCCACAGCGCGCGTCCAGCGTGCAGCACAGCGAGCAGATGGGGCCTTGGTAAGCGGGGCAATGGGCCATGTCGGGGCCTTCGTAGTCGCGCTCGCAGATCACGCAGCGGCGAACTATTTCCTCGGTATCAGAGGCCCGTTCCGCCGCCGGGCCGCCCCAAGGCGGAACAGCCCCCTCGGGGGGCAGCGATGACACGAAGTGCAGAGCGTGGGGGCGTGTGTAAGGTCGTGCCAGGTAGTAGCGGCCTTTCGTGGCCCAGGCAATCAAAGGTGACGCAACAAAGGCCGTCACCATCGCAATCACCGCCGAAAACGCCTGCGGGCCCGAGCCAAACAAGCCCAGATGCGCGGCAATCGACAGCACCGAGGCCAGCGCCATCGCGCCCACGCCCACCGGGTTCACGTCCCACAAATACGCGCGCTTGAACTCGATGCCTTTGGGCGACAGGCCCAGCGGTTTGTTGACCACCAGGTCGGCCACCACGGCCATCATCCAGGCAATGGCCAGGTTGGAATACAGGCCCAGCACATCGCCCAGGGCCTGAAACACGTTCATCTCCATCAGCATGAAGGCAATCAAGGTGTTGAACACCACCCACACCACGCGTCCCGGGTGGCTGTGCGTGACGCGGGAGAAAAAATTGCTCCAGGCCAGCGAGCCTGCGTAGGCATTGGTCACATTGATCTTCAACTGCGAAATCACCACAAACAGCGCTGTGGCCGCCACCGCCCAGCCGTAATGGGGAAATACATATTCATAGGCCGCCAAATACATCTGGTTGGGGTCTACCGCCCGGTCCACCGGCACGCTGTGGCTGATGGCCAAGTAGGCCAGCAGCGCGCCGCCCAGCATCTTCAACACCCCCAGCACCACCCAGCCCGGCCCGCCCACCAGCACGCCCAGCCACCACTGGCGTGCGTTGGCCGGGGTTTTGGCGGGCATGAAGCGCAGGTAGTCCACCTGCTCGCCCATTTGCGTGATCAGCGCAATGCCTACGGTGAGCGCCGCGCCAAACATGTAGACGTTGAAGCCGCTGCTGCCAGACTTTTCGCCGGTGTAGCCCACCACGCCGGCAAATGCACCAGGGTCTTTGACCATTACAAACACAAAGGGCACGACCAGCATCACCAGCCACAAAGGCTGCGTCCACACCTGCAGGCGGCTGATGGTGGACACACCGTGGGTGACCAGCGGAATCACCACCAGAGAGCAAATCAAGTAGCCCCAGGTGGGGGGAATGTCCAGTGCCAGCTCCAGCGCGTAAGCCATCACGGCGGCTTCGAGCGCGAAAAAGATGAAGGTGAAGCTGGCATAAATCAGCGAGGTGAGCGTGGAGCCGATGTAGCCAAAACCCGCGCCGCGGGTGAGCAAATCCATGTCCACCCCGTAGCGCGCCGCATAAATGCTGATGGGCAAGCCCGCGAGAAAAATGATGATGCCGGTGGCCACAATGGCCCAGAAGGCATTCATGAAACCGTATTGCACCAGCAGCGTGGCGCCCACGGCTTCCAGAATCAAAAATGAGGCCGCGCCAAAGGCCGTATTGGCCACCCGAAATGGCGACCAGCGGCGAAAGCGCTGCGGCGTGAAGCGCAGTGCATAGTCTTCCATGGTCTCGCTGCCCACCCAGCTGTTGTAGTCGCGGCGAATCTTCACGATGCGCTGGGGGGCGTCGGTTGTGGCGCTTGTCGTTGGGGTGGCGGTTTCGGCGGTCATGGGAAACACAATTGTGCGTGCAAGCTGTATGCCATCTGGCGTATGTTCAGGCCTGAAACTTGGCTTTATGATCTTTCGAAACAGCTACTCACCTCACCCCCATGGAACTGACACCTCGCGAAAAAGACAAGCTGCTGTTGTTCACTGCGGGCCTGTTGGCCGAGCGGCGCAAAGCCCGCGGCCTGAAGCTGAATTACCCCGAAGCCGTGGCGCTGATCTCGTGCGCCGTGATGGAGGGTGCGCGCGACGGCAAAACCGTGGCGCAGCTGATGAGCGAGGGCCGCAGCGTGCTGACCCGTGCCGACGTGATGGACGGCATCGCCGAGATGATTCCAGACATTCAAATCGAAGCCACATTCCCCGATGGCACCAAACTGGTCACCGTTCATCAACCCATTGTGTAACGATCATGCGCTCTTCATTTACTCCTAAATTAATAGCTGCTTCAGCAATATTTACATGGGCTAGCAGCTCATTTGCCCATGAAAACCATGGCTTGACGGGTAGCCACTGGCACGCCACCGACACCTGGGGGTTTGTGGCGGTGGCAGCGCTTGCGGTTGTGGCGTGGTGGTTGGGCAGCCGCAAATGACGCCGGGAGAACTCCTCATCGACGACGGCGAGCATCTGCTGAACCCAGGCCGCCGCACCCTCACCATGGTGGTGACCAACACCGCTGACCGCCCGATTCAAGTGGGCTCGCACTACCACTTTGCCGAAACCAATGCGGCTCTCGGCTTTGACCGCGACGCGGCACGCGGCATGCGGCTGAACATTGCCAGCGGCCTGGCGGTGCGCTTTGAGCCGGGCCAGCAGCGCACGGTGGAGCTGGTGGACTATGCGGGTGACCGCAAGGTGTTTGGCTTTCGCGGTTTAGTGCAAGGGGCTTTGTAATGGCCACGATCAACAAACGTGCCTACGCCGAAATCTTCGGCCCCACCACTGGCGACCGCGTTCGCCTGGCCGACACCGATCTCATCATCGAAGTCGAAGCCGACTACACGCTGAGGGCCGGCGAAGGCCGGACGAACGCCGCTGGGAGCCCCGTCGGCTACGGCGAAGAGGTGAAGTTCGGCGGCGGCAAAACCATTCGTGACGGCATGGCGCAGTCGCAGCGCACCGCTATGCAGGGCGCGGTGGACACCGTGCTGACCAACGCGCTGATCATCGACCATTGGGGCATCGTCAAAGCCGACATTGGCCTGAAAGACGGACGCATCGCCGCCATCGGCAAGGCTGGCAACCCCGATGTGCAACCCGGTGTGGACATCATCATTGGCCCGGGCACCGAGGTCATCAGCTGCGAGGGCAGCATCGTCACCGCAGGCGGCATTGACTCGCACATTCACTTCATTTGCCCGCAGCAAATTGAAGCAGCGCTGGCCAGCGGCGTCACCACCATGTTTGGTGGCGGCACGGGTCCGGCCACTGGAACCTTTGCCACCACCTGCACACCGGGTGCCTGGAACATGCAGCGCATGTTGCAAGCGGCAGACGCCTTCCCGATGAACCTGGGCTTCATGGGCAAGGGCAACGCCAGCCTGCCCGATGCGCTGCGCGAGCAGATTGACGCGGGTGCCATCGGCCTGAAGCTGCACGAAGACTGGGGCACCACGCCCGCGGCTATCAGCAACTGCCTGGACGTGGCCGACGAGATGGACATTCAGGTGGCCATTCACAGCGACACCTTGAACGAATCGGGCTTCGTTGAAAACACCATTGCTGCAACCAAGGGTAGAGGCATCTGCGCTTTCCACACCGAAGGTGCAGGCGGCGGCCACGCCCCGGACATCTTGCGGGTGGTGGGCGAGGCCAACTTCTTGCCCAGCTCCACCAACCCCACCATGCCCTACACCGTGAATACGCTGGACGAGCATGTGGACATGCTGATGGTGTGCCACCACCTGGATGCGTCAATTGCCGAAGACCTGGCCTTCGCCGAAAGCCGCATCCGCCGCGAAACCATTGCGGCGGAAGACGTGCTGCACGACCTGGGTGCTATCAGCATGATGAGCAGCGACAGCCAAGCCATGGGCCGGGTGGGCGAGGTGGTGATTCGAACCTGGCAGACGGCGCACAAGATGAAGGCGCAGCGCGGCAAACTCCCCGGTGATTCAGACCGCCACGACAATTTCCGCGCCAAACGCTACATCGCCAAATACACCATCAACCCCGCCATTGCGCACGGCATCAGCCACGAGGTGGGCAGCATTGAAGTGGGCAAATGGGCCGACCTGGTGGTCTTCAAACCTGCGTTTTTCGGCGTGAAGCCCTCGCTGATTTTGAAAGGCGGCTTCATCGCCATGGCCGCCATGGGTGACCCCAGCGCATCGATTCCCACGCCCCAGCCGGTGCACTACCGGCCCATGTTTGGGGCCTGTGGCGGCGCACTGGCCAAAAGCTCGCTCACCTTCGTCTCACAAGCGGGTTTTAACCAGGGCGTGCAGCAGCGCTTTGGCCTGAGCAAAACCATCGCGGTGGCCAAAAACATCCGCCACGTGCGCAAGCAGCACATGGTGCACAACAGCTACCTACCGCAGATGTCGATTGACGCGCAAACCTACGCCGTGCACGCCGATGGCCAGTTGCTCACCTGTGAGCCGGCGACCAGCTTGCCGATGGCGCAGCGCTACTTCTTGTTTTGATGAGCAAAGCCTTCACGCGGGAAACCGACACATCAGACGATGAAGACGGCGAACCCGCAGCGCCACCGCTGCCAGCGGGCAGCAAAAACTACATCACCGCACCTGGCTTCGCGCGCCTGCAAGGCGAGCTGCTGGATCTGATGGACAACCAGCGGCCCAAGGTGGTGGAGGCCGTGCACTGGGCGGCCAAAAATGGCGACCGCTCGGAGAACGGCGACTACATCTACGGCAAAAAACGCCTGCGCGAGATCGACAAACGCATCCATTTTTTAACCCGGCGATTGGATGTGGCCGAGGTCGTCAACCCCAGCTTGCACCACGGCAACACACAGATTTTCTTCGGTGCCACCGTGACGTATGCCGACGATTCTGGGCACACGCGCAGCGTGACGATTCTGGGCATTGACGAGGTCGACACGACACAGGCGCAGGTCAGCTGGGTCTCGCCGATTGCGCGGGCGCTGCTCAAGGCGCGAGAAGGCGATGTGGTGCGGCTGGTCACGCCTGGCGGGGCGCAAGAGCTGGAGATTCTGCGGGTTGTTTACCCGGTCGGTGGTTCAGGCTGATTTTTAAGCGAAATCGGCCCACAGCCCTTGCAAATACTGCTCAGACAGCTATCAAATAGATAGTAAATAATCTAAGTTGCCGAGTTCGCAGGCCTGATGCGCACGGCTTGCAGCACCGATGCCGTGCGGTTCACGGCTTTGAGCACGGCGTCCAGGTGCACGCGGTCGCGTACCGCCACCACAAAGCGCAGGTCGTGTGTGTTTTGCGCGGCCTCATCGCCCATGTCCACATGGGTGATGTCGGCCTCGGCTCCGGCAAATGCGGCGGCCACTCGGGCGAGAACGCCCTGGCCGTTTTGCACACTCACCACCACGCTGGCTTCAAACGAGCGCACGGGCTCGTCTGCCCATTCCACGGCAATGAAGCGCTCGCTGTCTTTGTGGTGCAGCCGCCGGGCCACTGCGCATTCGTTGGCATGCACGGCCAGGCCTTCGCCACGGCCCAAGTAGCCCACGATGGCGTCGCCGGGAATGGGGCGGCAGCAGCGCGCAAAGGTCACCGACGCGTTTTCGCTGCCGTCTAAAAACACCGCGCCTTGCAGGCCCGACTCGTCTGCCATGAAGCGCTCACGCGACAGCAGCAAGGCGTCGGGCCGCGTGCCCTGCTCGGCCAGCAGCGTCACCACGCGCTTGGCCACGATGCTGGCAATGCGCTTGCCCAGGCCAATGTCGGTCAGCAGGTCGGCGCGGGTGCGGTTGCCGGTGAAGCGCAGCAAGCGCTCCCACAGGCTGCGGTTGACGTCGCCGTCGTCGGGCAGCTTGTCCAGGCCTTCGGCGCGCAGGGCCTGCGCCAGCAGGGTTTCGCCCAGACCCTGTGATTCGGCCTGTGCCAGGGTTTTCAGGTGGTGGCGGATTTTGGAGCGCGCGCGGCCGGTGCGCACAAAGCTCAGCCACACCGGGTTGGGCTTGGATTGCGGGTCGGTCACCACCTCGATCACGTCGCCATTTTTCAGTTCGGCGCGCAAGGCCACCGGCTCGTTGTTGACGCGGGCAGACACGGCTCGGTCGCCAATGTTGCTGTGAATGGCGTAGGCAAAGTCCAGCACCGTGGCACCGTTGGGCAGAGCCATGATGCGGCTCTTGGGCGTGAACACATAAATCGCATCGGGAAACAGGTCAATCTTCACGTGATCCCAGAATTCGGCGGCGTCGCGGGTTTCGTGCTGAATGTCCAGCAGCGACTGCAGCCACTTGGTGCCCAGCCGGTCGGCCGCCGGGCTGCCCGGCTCGCTGGCCTTGTACAGCCAGTGCGCGGCCACGCCCGATTCGGCCACCACGTTCATGGCCTCGGTGCGCAGTTGAAATTCCACATTCACGCCCGACGGGCCCACCAGCGTGGTGTGCAGGGACTGGTAGCCGTTGAGTTTGGGAATGGCAATGTGGTCCTTGAACTTGCCGGGAACCGGCTTGTACAACTGGTGCAGCAAGCCCAAAGCGGTGTAGCAGTCCGTCACATTGGGCATGATGACGCGAAAGCCGTAAATGTCAGTAACTTGCGCGAAACTGAGATGTTTGTCGTCCATTTTTCGATAAATGGAATACAGGGTCTTTTCGCGCCCGGCGATGCGCACGGGCATGGCGCTGCTCACAAACAGGGCTTCCACCTCGCGTTGCACTTTTTGAATCAGATCGCGTCGTCGGTTGCGCGCTTTGGTCACGGCCTTGGTCAAGATGGCATGACGCCAGGGCTGCAGGTGGCGAAACGACAAATCCTGCAACTCGCGGTAGGTCTGGTTCAACCCCAGGCGGTGGGCAATGGGTGCGTAAATCTCCAACGTTTCCGATGAGATGCGGCCCCATTTTTCGCGGGCCACATCGCCCAGGGTGCGCATGTTGTGGGTGCGGTCGGCCAGCTTGATGAGGATCACGCGCACATCGCGCGCCATGGCCAGCAGCATCTTGCGAAACGACTCGGCCTGGTTTTCTTCGCGGGTGTGAAACTGCAGTTTGTCCAGCTTGGTCAGGCCGTCCACCAGATCAGCCACGGGCGCGCCAAAGCGCTCGATGAGTTCGGGCTTGGTCACGCCGCAGTCTTCAATCGCGTCGTGCAGCAAGGCCGCCATCAGGGCTTGCACGTCCAGCTTCCACTCGGCGCACTGGGCGGCGACCGCGATCGGGTGGGTGATGTAGGGCTCGCCGCTGTTGCGCACCTGGCCCAGATGGGCCTCGTCAGCGAAGCGATAGGCGCGGCGCAATTGCTCGGTGTCGGCCGCGTCCAGATAGTCCAGCTTGGCGGTCAGCGCAGCAAAACTGGCTGCGGCCGCGTTGGCCGCCGCCAGGGCCGCTTGTGGTGGTTTGGCAGCGATGGTTTGCCCACGCGCGGGGGCCGGCCTGACGGGCTTGGACGGTTTGGCAGGAACGGGAGACTCGTAGGGCATGGCCTGACTTTAGCGCTGTGCGGCCAGCAAGCCACCCCACAACGCAAAAAGCACCGCAGGGCGGTGCTTTTTTATTCACGGCGAAGACGAAATCAGCCGGGTACTTTTTTCAGCATTTCAATGCCGATTTTGCCTTCAGCGATCTCCCGCAGGGCGGTCACACCCGGCTTGTTTTTGCTCTCGATCTTGGCTGTGTGGCCCTGGCTGAGCATGCGGGCGCGGTAGGTGGCGGCCAGCACCAGCTGGAAACGGTTAGGAATGTGAACCAGGCAGTCTTCAACGGTGATGCGGGCCATGAGCAGCTTTCGGTTGTTTCGGTCGGGAAGATTTAGCAGATATTGAGCGCTTTGAAGGTATCAGGCCGGGCTCGGCGCTGGGCCGAAAACTTCAAACGCTGGGCATGAACAATGGCTTTCAGGTCGAACAAAGCCCGTTCAAATAACTCATTGATTATAACGAAGTCAAATTCCCGGGCCTGCGCCACCTCCAGCGCCGCGTTTGAGAGGCGCAGCTCGATGGTCTCCACCGCATCTTCGCCGCGCCGCAGCAAGCGGGCGCGCAACTCTTCCCAACTGGGCGGCAAAATGAAAATCAGCACGGCGTTGGCGAAAATCTTCTTGATCTGCAAAGCGCCTTGAAAGTCGATCTCCAGAATCACGTCCGCGCCCTCGGCAATGCGGTCTTCGATCACTTTTTTGGAGGTGCCATAGCGCTGGCCGTGCACATGCGCCCACTCCACAAACGCATCGCCTGCCACCATCTCATCAAACGCGTCGGGTGAGACGAAAAAATACTCGCGTCCCTGCACCTCCTGGCCGCGCGGTGCCCGCGTGGTGTGCGAGATCGACGGCGACACCCGCGAATCCAGTTCCATCAAGGCCTTGACCAGGCTGGATTTACCAGCCCCGCTGGGTGCTGCCACCACAAACAAATTACCGGGATAGTCCATATAGAAACTGCTCAAGCAGCTATGTAATTAATAGCAAAACAGCGGGTCAATTATTCGATGTTCTGCACCTGTTCGCGCATTTGCTCAATCAACACCTTCATGTCCACCGACACCCGTGTCATTTCCAGCGCGGCCGATTTGGAGCCCAGGGTGTTGGCTTCGCGGTGCAGCTCCTGAATCAAAAAGTCCAGCCGCTTGCCCACTTCGCCCCCCTTGGTGAGCAAGCGCTCAATCTCGTCCAGGTGGCTGGCCAATCGGGTGATTTCTTCGGCTACGTCGATGCGGATGGCAAAGGCCGTGGCCTCACTGAGCGCCCGGTCCTGGGCGACTTCCGGCAGGCTGGCACCGGTTTTCGATGCGTCAGCCAGGCCCATGGCCTCCTGCCAACGCTCCAGAAACCGCTGGCGCTGCTGCGCAACCAGTTGCGGCACCAGCGGCTGGGCTTGAAGAGCCAGCGTGCGCAGCTGCGTGACATGGCCTTGCAGCATGTCGGTCAGGCGCGCGCCTTCGCGCTCGCGGGCCTGGCGCAGGGCCTCCAGCGCCTGGCGGCCCAGGGTCATGACCGTGTCGCCCCAGTCCACCGAGCTTGCCGACGCATCGCTGACGCACAAACGCAGCACGTCGGCCACGCTCAGCGCCGGTGCCTCGGGCAGCCAGCTGCGCACGTTGTCCTGCACCGACGACAGGCGCTGCAGCAGTTTGGGCGATGGCTCAGTCACGGTTTGGGTGGCGGGGTTTTCAACGGATGCGCGCACCTCGACCTTGCCGCGTTTCAAATTGGCCGTGAGCATTTCACGCAGCGCCGGTTCGTGCTGGCGCAACTCGTCGGGCAGCTTGAAGCTGAGGTCTAAAAACCGGCTGTTCACCGAGCGAATCTCCAGGCCAAGCCTGCTGGGCCTCGCGTGCTCGGCGGCGGGGTGGGTTGCCATGCTCTGCTGCACACTGGCGTAACCGGTCATGCTGTAAACTGCCATGTAGCCCTTTTGAATGACTGGGTTTGCTTCAAGAACGCAGGGAAATACGGAGTCTGTTCCCCCCGAAGGTACCACCCCGCAAATTATGTCAAAGGTCAAACCCGCTCCCCTGCCGCCAGATACCGTCATCGGTGGTTACCGGGTGGTGCGCAAAGTGTCTTCCGGCGGTTTCGGCGTGGTGTACCTGGCCGTCGACAACGAAGGCCAGCAAGTGGCCGTCAAGGAGTATCTGCCCTCCTCGCTGGCTACGCGCCCGCCCGGCGAATTGCTGCCCCAGGTACAGCCTGAAAAACTCTCGCTGTACCGCCTGGGCCTGAAAAGCTTTTTTGAAGAAGGCCGCTCGCTGGCCCAGATTTCACATGCGTCTGTGGTGAGCGTGCTGAATTTCTTCCGCGAAAACGAAACCGTTTATATGGTGATGAACTACCTGGAGGGTGCCACCCTGCAGGACTTCATCATTACGGCGCGCGAATTGAAGAAGCAAAAAGTGTTTCGTGAGTCCACTATTCGCAGCCTGTTTGACGAAATTTTGCGCGGCTTGCGCATCGTGCACCAGCACAAAATGCTGCACCTGGACATCAAGCCCGCCAATATTTTTATTACCGACGACAACCGCGCGGTGTTGATTGACTTTGGCGCGGCGCGCGAGGTCTTGAGCAAAGAAGGCAATTTCATCCGCCCCATGTACACGCCCGGTTTCGCCGCGCCCGAGATGTACCGGCGCGATTCGTCCATGGGCCCGTGGACCGATATTTATGCCATCGGTGCCTGCATTTACGCCACCATGCAAGGCTACCCGCCCAACGACGCGCCACAGCGGCTGGAAAAAGACCGTCTGTCGCTGGCCTTGTCGCGGCTGCGCGGCGTGTATTCAGATAACCTGATCGAGGTGGTGGAGTGGTGCATGTCGCTGGATCCGCTGTCGCGCCCGCAGTCGGTGTTTGCACTGCAAAAAGAACTCAGCCGCGAAGGCGAGCGGCGCTACACCAAGCTCACGGTAGGCGAAAAAATGCGCTTGCAGTTTGACAACATGGTGTCGGACGGCAAGAAGAAACTGGCCGGCGCCACCGGCTTTGGACCCAAGGCCAAGTAGTCCCCACGCTCCATTGCTTCGGGCACAACAACAACTCCAGACAAGGCCACAGGCCAGCGGCTCATGAAATTTTCTGTATTCCAAATCAGCCGCCGCGGCGGGCGCGAAAAGAACGAAGACCGCATGGGGTATTGCTACACCCGCGAGTCGGGCCTGTTTGTGCTGGCCGACGGCATGGGCGGCCACCCCGAAGGCGAAGTGGCGGCCCAGCTGGCACTGCAAACCGTCTCCGCGCTGTACCAGAAAGAGGCCCGCCCTATCGTGGCCGACGTGGAAGAGTTTCTGGGCACGGCGCTGATGGCGGCGCACCACCAGATCATTCGCTACGCCGGTGAAAAAGGCATGCTGGATACGCCCCGCACCACCCTGGTGGTCGCCGTGGTGCAGGGCACCAGTGCCACCTGGGTGCACTGTGGCGACTCACGGCTGTACTTGGTGCGCGACGGCCAATTGGTCACCCGCACGCGCGACCACTCGTACCTGGAGCAGCACAACGCGGGCACCTTCCGCATGGACCGGGTCAACCGCAACATTCTGTTCACCTGCCTGGGCTCACCCACCAAACCCGTGTTTGACGTGACCGGCCCGGTCACCTTGCAGCAAGGCGACAAGATTTTGCTGTGCTCTGATGGCCTGTGGGGCACCTTGGAAGACGCTGAAATCGTGCGCCAGTTGTCGCTGCAACCGGTGGGCGAGTCGGTGCCCGAGCTGGTCGAGCAGGCGCTGCGCAAAGGCGGCGAGCACTGCGACAACGTGACCGTGATTGCGTTGGAATGGGAAACGCCCGACGCTTTTGAGTCCACCCGTGGCATCTCCACCGACAGCATCATGGACGGCGTATTTGCCTCCACCATTCAGGCGGGTCTGGGCGATACCGTGATCGACGAGCTGGACGACGCCGCCATCGAACGCTCGATTGCCGAGATCAACGAAGCCATCCGCCGCTCGGCGAGCAAAAAGACCTAATTTCATGACAATTTTTGAACGCAGTGGCGCAAGGGCCACGAACCAGTTGCGCCCAGTGCGCATCACCCGTGGCTACACCATCCATGCAGAAGGCTCGGTGCTCATCGAGTTTGGCGACACGCGTGTGCTGTGCACCGCGTCGGTGGAAGAGAAAGTGCCGCCGCACAAAAAGGGCAGCGGCGAAGGCTGGGTCACGGCCGAATACGGCATGCTGCCGCGCGCCACGCACACGCGTGGCGACCGCGAGGCCGCGCGCGGCAAGCAAAGCGGGCGCACGCAGGAGATTCAGCGGCTGATTGGCCGGTCCATGCGGGCGGTGTTTGATTTGAAGAAGCTGGGCGAGCGCACCATCCACCTCGATTGCGATGTGCTGCAGGCCGACGGCGGCACCCGCACCGCAGCCATCACCGGTGCCTATGTGGCTGCGCACGATGCGGTGACGAAGCTGATGGACAGCGGCAAGCTGGTGGAGACACCCATCAAAGACGCCGTGGCCGCCATTTCGGTGGGCTTGGTGCAGGGCACGCCGCTGCTCGATCTGGAATACACCGAAGACTCGGCCTGCGACACCGACATGAACGTGGTGATGACCGGCGCGGGCCATTTTGTTGAAGTGCAGGGCACAGCAGAAGGCGCGGCCTTCACCCGGGCGCAAATGGACGCGCTGCTGGCGCTGGCGGAAGGCGGCATTGCGCAACTGGTGCAGTTACAGACGGCGGCGCTTCAATCAGTGCACATTTGATTGCTATTAAGTTCATAGCTGCTTGAGCAGTATTTACATGGGCTAGAGGCCATTTTGACTATAAATTCGGGTTTGCAGGGCGTCTCACGCATCGTGCTGGCCTCCAACAACGCAGGCAAGCTGGCCGAGTTGCAAGCGCTGTTTGCGCCGCTGAACATCAGCCTGGTGACTCAAGCCAGCCTCAACATCCCCGAGGCCGACGAGCCCCATCGCACCTTCATCGAAAACGCCCTGGCCAAAGCCCGCCACGCCAGCCGCACGAGCGGCCTGCCCGCACTGGCCGACGACGCGGGTTTGTGTGTCGATGCCTTTGGCGGCCTGCCGGGCGTGGACACCGCGTTTTACGCCACGCAGTTTGGCTACCCCAAGGGCGACGAGCACAACGTGCGCGCCCTGCTGGAGCAAATGCAAACGCTCACCCACCGAAAAGCCGCCCTGGTCAGCACCCTGGTGGCCCTGCGCCGCTTCGACGACCCGGAGCCCCTGGTGGCCGTGGGCCGCGTGCAAGGCGAGATCACCCGCGAACCCATTGGCAGCAATGGCTTTGGCTTTGACCCCGTGATGTTTCTCCCCGCCTTCGGCAAAACCTTTGCGCAACTGCCCACCGACGTCAAAAACGCCCACAGCCACCGCGGCCTGGCCGCCGCGCGCATGCTGCAACTGATGCAACAGCAATGGACGTAAAACCCATTAATTGGGGTCAGATCACAATTAATTCTGATCTGGTTCCAAGTGCAAAAGAATTGGAATCTGACCCCAATTATTCTGCGCGCGACATTCAGCACTACATGCGCCCTGGCTTGCTGCAACTGCAGGCACTGCCGCCTCTGTCGCTGTATGTGCATCTGCCGTGGTGCTTGAAAAAATGCCCGTATTGCGACTTTAATTCGCACGAAAACACATCAGGCGACTTGCCCGAAACCCGCTACCTCGACGCCCTGATGGCCGACCTGGAAGCCGCTTTGCCCCTGATCTGGGGTCGCCCCATTCACAGCATCTTCATCGGCGGCGGCACGCCCAGCCTTTTTTCGCCGCAGTCCATTGACCGCTTGCTGGGCGATATCCGCGCGCGCTTGAAGCTCTCGCCCGACTGCGAAATCACAATGGAAGCCAACCCCGGCACCTTCGAGAAAGACCGCTTCAAAGCCTTTCGCAACGCAGGCGTCACTCGCCTGTCAGTGGGCGTGCAAAGCTTCGACGATGCGCACCTGCAGGCCCTGGGCCGTGTGCACAATAGCGCGCAAGCCCAGGCAGCACTTGCTGAAGCCGCTATGGTTTTTGATACGTTCAACCTCGACCTGATGTACGCCCTGCCAGGCCAGACCGTGGCGCAGCTAGACGCCGATATCACACAAGCCCTGGCCTTCAACCCGCCGCACCTGTCGATCTACCACCTGACGATTGAACCCAACACCTACTTCGCCAAGTACCCGCCCAAAGCCTTGCCAGAAGACGACGACGCCTACGCCATGCTGGACCGCATCACCGAGCGCTTGGGCGCTGCCGGCCTGGACCGCTACGAAGTCTCGGCCTATGCAAAGCAAGGCCACCGCTGCTGGCACAACCTGAATTACTGGGAGTTTGGCGACTACCTGGGCATTGGCGCCGGTGCCCACAGCAAGCTCAGCTTCGCCCACCGCATCGTGCGCCAGACGCGCTTTCGCGAACCCAAGCGCTACATGGAAAAAGCCCTGGCTGGCCAGGCCCTGGCCCAAGACGAGGACGTGCCCCGCGCCGAGCTGCCATTCGAATACATGCTCAACGCGCTGCGCCTGCCCGACGGCTTTGACCTGATGCGCTTCACCGAGCGCACCGGCCTGCCCATCTCGGCCATCCGCAAGCCGCTGGACGCGGGCCTGCAACGCGGCATGCTCGAACAGACCGGCAACCGCGTGCGCCCCACAGCACAAGGCTTCGACTTTTTAAGCGACCTTCAGTCGCTGTTCCTGGCCGATTGATCGGCGCAGACCAGCACCGGCTAAAATCCGGCTTGCAAGGAAGCTTGGCAGAGTGGTCGATTGCACCGGTCTTGAAAACCGGCAAACCGAAAGGTTTCTAGGGTTCGAATCCCTAAGCTTCCGCCAAATGGTCATACGCTGGCGTTCAGCATTCCCCGCTGCTCGATAAACGCCACCACCGCACCCACCCCCGCCTGCGTTTTCAAGTTCGTCATCACATACGGTTTGACACCCTTGGCTGATTGGCGCATGCGCTGGGTGTCGGCTTCCATCACGGCCAGATCGGCACCTACATACGGGGCCAGATCGGTTTTGTTGATGACGAACAAATCGCTTTTGGTGATGCCGGGGCCGCCTTTGCGGGGGATTTTTTCACCGGCTGCGACGTCGATCACGTAAATCGTCAAATCGCTCAGCTCGGGGCTGAAGGTGGCGGCCAGGTTGTCGCCACCGGACTCCACAAACACGATGTCGGCATCGGGGAAATCCACCAACATACGGTCGATGGCTTCCAGGTTGATGGAGGCGTCTTCGCGGATGGCGGTGTGCGGGCAACCGCCAGTTTCAACGCCCATGATGCGCTCGGCTGCCAGCGCGCCGCTCACGGTGAGGATGCGCTGGTCTTCCTTGGTGTAGATGTCGTTGGTGATGGCCACCAGGTCGTACTGGTCGCGCATGGCTTTGCACAGCATTTCCAGCAGGGTGGTTTTGCCTGAGCCCACGGGGCCGCCGATGCCCACGCGCAGCGGCGGGAGCCGTTTCTGGCGATTTTTGATGTGGTGAAGAGCTGTCATCGAAGCAGTCATGTGGGACTTTCAGGAGCGGAAGAGCCGCGAGTATTGTGTTTCGTGCTGGGCCGACGCAATGGCCAGCATCGGCGTGAAGGCTTGCAGGTCGTCGGCGGGTTGCTGCAAGGCGTGGTCTACCGCCTGCGGTATCTCGGCGGCCAGCCGCGCCAGGATGCGCTGGCCGGCGCTTTGCCCCAGCGGCACGGCTTTCACGGCGGCAGCCACCATGTTTTCAGCCCAGCCAAACGCAAACGCCAGGCAAATGCTGCGCACGCTGGCCTGGCTGGTGGATGCTGCGCGGGCAAAGGCCAGCGGATAAGTGAGCGCCGGCTCTTGCGCCACGCCAGCTTGCACGGTGGCCTGCCACTGACCCATGGAATAACCCATTTGCACGGTTTGCGCACGCAGCTCGCTGGTTTCGCGGCTGGTCAACACCCACTGGTTCAAGGCGTCAATGCGCTGCGTGTCGCTCGCCCGAAACGCAGGCACGGCCTGGGCCAACACGGCCAGATCGCTGCGCGCCAGGGCTAGGTGGAGCTGGTCAATCAGCCAACCCGACACGTCCAGTGGCGTTTGACTTGCTCCGCTTTCGATAGCTGCTTGAGCACAATATATATGGGCCTCCAGCCCTTCTGAATAAGAAAAGCCCCCCACCGGCAGCGCGGGCGATGCCAGCCAGATCAGTTGCAGCAGCGCGTCGTCAGGCTCAGCCATAAATCGGGCCTAGCCCCCTGGCGACGGGGGCTGGCCCATGGTCGTGGGTGGTGTGGTGGTGGGTGGTGTGGTCGTCGTGCGCATGGCCATGGCTTGCGCCGTGCCCGCCATAGGCCCCGGCCTCCGGCTCAAACGCCTCCAGGCCTTCGCGCACGATCAGGTGCATGGCGCGCAGCATGTCGGCCAGCACATGGTCGGGTTCAATCTTCAAATGGTCAGGGTTCAGCTCAATCGGCACATGCCGGTTGCCCAGGTGGTAGGCCGCGCGGGTGAGGTCAAACGCTGAGCCGTGCGCGTTGCAGTGCGTGATCACCAGCACCGGCTGCGGCGCGGCCAGCACGCGCACCAGCGCACCGTCTTGCGCCACCAGCACGTCGCCCCCGCGCACCACCGTGCCGCGTGGCAAAAACACACCCAGGTGCCGGCCAGTGGAGTCGGTGGTGTCAAAGCGGCTTTTCTGCCGCACGTCCCAGTCCAGCTGCACAGTCGCCGCGCGCTTGAGCAGCACCGGTGCCAGTCCGCGGGCTTGGGCAATAAGTTTGTTGCAAGGGGTCATGACAGAAATATACGTTGGTACGGGGAGCTTCTGGCCAGCAAGGTCTGAATGCTTCCATTTTGATAGCTGCTTGAGCAATATAAACAAGGGCTGCTGGCTGCTTTTATTCAAAACAAGCTGCCGGGCCACGCCGCCAGTGGTTTGATGTTTGTTTGTGGATACTTTATCTTTACTTGCGATACTTAACACTTGCACACAGAATCGGTATCGGCCGATAGCCGCCAGCCAAGTGACGCACGCGCAACGACTCACCCACTCAGGACATTCCACACCATGGTCACGCCCACATTTGATTCTCACCCCCAGCTGTCCCCTGCCGTCACCGCCTTGCAGCAGGCCTTGACCCAGTTTGCAGGCCAGGACAATTTTTTGAACGTCATGCGCGGCGCGTTTGGTGATGGGTTTTCTGACGAAGCCGCCCTGGCGCTACAGCAGCAATGGGCCAATGGCGATTTTTCGGCCATGCCCAGCATCCAGGTGCGCCCGGGCAGTGAATTGGGCGGCGTGTGGGGTGCCTATTCGAGCGAGACCCACACCATTTACCTGAACGAAGATTTTCTCGCCAACGCCTCCTCTGACAGGGTGCTTGCGGTTTTGCTGGAAGAGTTTGGCCACGATATTGATGCCCGCATCAACACCCAAGACAGTGCAGGCGACGAAGGCGAGATTTTTTCAGCGCTGGTGCGCGGGGTTGAGCTTTCACCCGCCCGCCTGGCCGACCTGCGCGGCCAGGACGACACCCTGGTGCTGAACATCAACGGCGTGCCCACCACCCTGGAGACGGCCTCCCTGCTGGGCGAATCGGTGACGGTGGATGTGCGCTACACCGTCACGACGCAGGAGTTGGTGCCGATTGATGTCTCGCTTTACAGCGCCACGTTTACCGTGACCGCTGGGCTAGAGGTTTCAGGGCAGGCCGTGAGCACCACCTACAAGTCGGGTGGGTTTAACCAAACCATCAGTGGCAGCATCGCCATCGACGTGGGCACCAACACGCTGGCCGTCGGCTTTGCGGGCACCCAGCAGCCAGGGAGCATCACCTTCATCTTCACCTCGCTGGCCGATCAATCGGCCAGCAAAGTGACGACGGTGACGCAAACCAGCGCCTCCGGCTTCACACCGGGCATTAACCAACCCCTGGTGCCCACGGTGTCTGCCAATACCGTGAGTGTGGGATTTATTCCACTCGGTTTTCAACCTGGCGTGAGCTACAACCAAACTTCCACACTCACCTTTGTCGATGCGGTGGGCGGCGATGTCACGCCACCAACCGTCAGTTCCATCACCCGGGCCAATGCCTCGCCGTCCAACGCCGCCAGCGTGCAATACACCGTCACCTTTTCCGAGAGCGTGACCGGCGTCGACACCAGTGACTTTGCGCTGGCCACCAGCGGCACCGCAGGCACGGTTTCGGGTGTGACGGGCAGCGGCAGCACCTACACCGTGACCGTCAACAGCATCACCGGTGACGGAACCCTGGGCCTGAATTTGAAGACCTCTGGCACCGGCATCAAAGATGCCGCCAGCAACGCCATCACCACAGGTTTCACCGGCGAGACCTACACCTTTGACCACACCGCGCCAACGCCCAGCGTGATCGGCCTGAGCAAAAATTCTTTTCGTATCGGTGATACCGCCAAGCTGTCTATTTCGTTCAGTGAAGCGGTCACGGGCTTCACCACCGCCGACCTGACCACGCCCAGCGGCGCGCTGAGCAACTTGAGCACGTCCGATGGCGGCACCACCTGGACCGCCACCTTCACACCCACTGCCGGCATCACCGACGCCACCAATGTCGTCACGCTGAACATGACCGGCATCACTGACGTGGTGGGCAATGCCGGTACCGTCATCATCAGCGGCAGCAACTACGCGGTAGACACCGTGCGCCCCACGCTGGCCAGCGCCATCACCATCAGCGACACCGCCTTGAAGATTGGCGACACCGCCACCGTCACCTTCGCATTCACCGAAGCGGTCACCGGCTTCACCACCGCTGACCTGACATCTCCCAATGGTGCACTGACCAATCTGAGCAGCGCCGACGGCGGCACTACCTGGACAGCCACCCTCACGCCCAGCGCCACCACCACCGCAGCCACCAACGTCATCACCCTGGACTACACCGGCATTGCCGACTTGGCGGGCAACGCAGGCACCGGCAACGCCACCAGCGGCAACTATGCAGTCGACACCGCCCGCCCCGTGCTGGCCAGCGGCATCACCATCAGCGACACCGCTTTGAAGATTGGCGACACCGCCACCGTCACCTTCACGTTCACCGAGGCGGTCACCGGCTTCACACTGGCCAACCTGACATCGCCCAATGGCGCACTGACCAACCTGGCCACCGCTGACGGCGGCACCACCTGGACCGCCACCCTCACGCCGAACGCCACCACCACCGCCACGGCCAACGTCATCACGCTGGACTACACCGGCATTTCCGACGCGGCGGGTAACGCCGGCACAGGCGGCGCCACCAGCGGCAACTACGCGGTAGACACCGTGCGCCCAGCGCTGGCCAGTGCCATCACCATCAGTGACACAGCCCTGAAGATTGGCGACACCGCCACTGTCACCTTCACGTTCACCGAGGCGGTCACCGGCTTCACCACTGCCGACCTGACATCGCTCAACGGCACACTGAGCAACCTGACCACGGCCAACGGCGGCATCACCTGGACAGCCACCCTCACGCCGACTGCGAACATCACCGCTGCGAATAATCTGCTGACGCTCGATTTGACGGGCGTGACCGATCTGCGGGGCAACGCAGGCACTGGCACTGCAACCAGCACCAACTACGCGGTCGACACCACCCGCCCCGTGCTGGCCAGCGCCATCACCATCAGCGACACCGCCTTGAAAATTGGCGACACCGCCACCGTCACCTTCGCATTCACCGAAGCGGTCACCGGCTTCACCACCGCCGACCTGACATCTCCCAATGGTGCACTGACCAATCTGACCAGCGCCGACGGTGGCACTACCTGGACAGCCACCCTCACGCCCAGCGCCACCGCCACCGCTGCGACCAATGTCGTCACGCTGGACTACACCGGCATTGCCGACCTGGCGGGCAACGCCGGCGCAGGCAACGCCACCAGCGGCAACTATGCAGTCGACACCGCCCGCCCCGTGCTGGCCAGCGGCATCACCATCAGCGACACCGCTTTGAAGATTGGCGACACCGCCACCGTCACCATCACGTTCACCGAGGCCGTGACCGGCTTCACCACCGCTGACCTGACATCGCCCAATGGCGCATTGAGTAACCTGACCACGGCCGACGGCGGCATCACCTGGACGGCCACCCTCACGCCCACGGCGGGCACCACCGCTGCGACCAATCTTTTAACGCTCGACTTGACCGGCGTGACCGATCTGGCGGGCAACGCCGGCACTGGCAGTGCAACCAGCGGCAACTACGCGGTCGACACCACCCGCCCCGTGCTGGCCAGCGCCATCACCATCAGCGACACCGCTTTGAAAATTGGCGACACCGCCACCGTGGGCTTCACGTTCACCGAAGCCGTGACCGGCTTCACCACTGCTGACCTGACATCGCCCAATGGCGCACTGACTAACCTGACCTCTGGCGACGGCGGCATCACCTGGACAGCCACCTTCACGCCCAACGCCACCACCACCGCTGCTACCAACATCATCACGCTGGACTACACCGGTATTGCCGACGCGGCAGGCAACGCAGGCACAGGCAACGCCACCAGCCTCAACTACGCGGTAGACACGGTGCGCCCCACCGCCATACTGGCGGTGGCCGACACCTCGCTGATCGTTGGCGAAACCAGCGGCGTGACCATCACCTTCTCGGAAGCCGTCACCGGCTTCACCGCAGCCGACCTGACAGTGGGCAATGGCATTGTCTCGGCCCTGGCTTCGGCCGATGGTGGCATCACCTGGACTGCAACCCTCACACCGAGTGCCAACACAGTTGCCGCCATCAACAGCATCACGCTGGACAACACCGGCATTGCCGACCTGGCAGGCAACACCGGCCTGGCGACCACGGCCTCTAATGCCTATGCAGTGGAAACCACCCGCCCTGCGTTTGCCAACGCCAGCGCCCTGGGCACCAGCCTGGTGATGAACTACACCGATGCCAGCAACCTCAACGGCGTGAACATCCCCGGGGCGGGTGCCTTTGCCGTGACCACCGGCGGCGCGGCCAACGCCGTCACGGCCGTGCTCGTCAATGCCGCCGCCAAAACCGTCACGCTCACGCTGACCCGCGCCGTCGGCTTCGGCGAAGCGGTCTTTGTGGCCTACACCGACCCCACAGCAGGCGACGATGCCAACGCGATTCAAGACGCGGCGGGCAACGACGCCGCCAGCCTGACGGCCACCACCGCCACCAACAACACGGCGGCTCCACCGCCTGCGCCCGCTCCGGCACCCGCAAACAGTAACGACACCGACAACGACGGCGTACCCAATTCGCAAGAAAGTCAGGTGCCGGCGCTCATCCCCGGTGGCCTGACGGGCGACGGCAACGGCGACGGCTTGCTGGACACCACCCAGGCCAACGTGGTCTCAGCCCCCATGCCGGGCAACCCCACCAGCTTCGTCACCGTGGTGGCCGATTCCAACAAAGGCGTCACCGACACCGACCCGGGCCAAGCCACCATCACCAACTTCATCATTCCCGCACCACCGGCCAACCTGCCCAACGGGGCCTTCCTGCCCTTTCCGATCAGTTTCCTGGCAAACCTGGGCACCCCAACAGGGGGTGTGGGCCAGACCGAGACCTTCAGCATCTTTGTCGACGCCAACAGCAACACCATGCCCAACGGCTACTGGGTCAAAACCGCCAACGGCGCCTGGAACAACATCGCCACGGCCATCGAAACGGTAGGCAACAAAGTGCGAATTGACTTTGCCATCACCGACGGCGGCCCGTTTGATGCCGATGGGCTGGTCAATGGCAGCATCGGGGTCACCGGCGCCGCAGGCACCATGCCACTGAGCATCGTCGGCCAGCCACCTGATCTGCCGCCCGGCACCTTCTGGGTCTGAGCAAGGCGGCCAAGCCCTAACAGCCTGCTCGGGCGTCACTTTTCGTGGCAACGGGGCTTTTTCAAGCTAAATCGGCCGGTGGCCCATATGAATACTGCTCAAGTAGCTATTAAAGTAATAGCGATTTAGGCGGGCCACTCCCAGGAAGTTGAAAAACCGACTGGCCATACCTTCCAACTTTCCGGTGGGTTGCAACGGTAGAAGTACCAAAACTGCTGTTTTGGGTTGGGATACAACAACAAATCGTCAGGTGTGATGTCGTGCATCCGTTCTTCGCTGGTTTGTGTGGCCGCACGAAACTGCTCATCAGCCTTCACCACCCGGTGAATCACTTCGGGCGGCACCGGCCCGGTCATGGCGCACAAGGTTTCCCACAACCGAAAGCGGCTCCATGCTGTTCCCAACAAGCGCAATTGCGCAACTGACCTGCCTTTTTTGCGCACCAGCTCTACATCGGTCAGCCCTGCCAGAACCGCTTCGTAAAACGCAACATCAGGCAGCAGGTGGTCTTGCAAAAACGTCGGTTCCTGTTCGTTGACGCCGCAAATTTTCAGGGCATCGGGCAGGTCATACCGGTCCACCACGCCTTGTTTTTCGGCCGCATGCTGACCGCCAAAGTGTTTGGCGATGGGGGAGTTCACCCAGTCAGTCAGGCCATCGTCGTAGGCCTCCACCTGCATGAAGGCGCAGGTGGTCGTTCCATGGTCCGTTTGATCGAAATACGGACAGGGCCGTGCGCCGGCCCGGTAGGGCCATAGGTGGTAGCAATAGCTGCCGGATGGAATCCAGCTGGCATCCAGGTGAGCGGTGGCGCTGGGGCGGTACAGCAGGCCTTTGCTCAACATTTGCAAGCGCTCGCCCAGCAGCGCTTCTGCCCAACTGAAATCGGGCCGCGGTAAACCTTCGGCG
Source organism: Comamonadaceae bacterium (assembly GCA_013297875.1). Taxonomy (GTDB): domain Bacteria; phylum Pseudomonadota; class Gammaproteobacteria; order Burkholderiales; family Burkholderiaceae_C; genus JAAFIW01. The sequence continues at coordinate 241,519 of JAAFIW010000004.1, forward strand.
TATTGCACGTTGATTTTCATGCCCCGCGCCACCCCAGTTCCTCACGCCGCGCGCGGCCCAGCACTTCCAGGGTTTCCAGAATGCGCGGCAGGCTGCGCTTCCACGCGCCACGGCCTTTGAATTGGGCTTCGATGTGGCCCAGGGGCATGGCGTGGGTGCTGGCGGCTAGCAGTTGGGCCACGGCACGCACTTGGCTTGGCAGGGTGGCGGGCCAGGCCATTGGGGTGGCCGCAGGGGCCGGCAGTTCAGGCATTTCCAATGCCATTTCGGTCTGTAGCCCATGTGAAATCTGCTCGGGCAGCTCTTCATTTGATAGCGATTGAGGGCCGTCTTTGTCTTTATCAGCCAGGGTCTGCGCCCGCAGCGCCGGGTTTTGGTAGGCCGGACGCAGCCAGCGAATGCTGCCGGTGCGTTCTTCCTCGGCGCGTTGGGCATTCAGACTGACCAGATGGTGCAGCCAGTGCGTGGGCGGCTCGTGTTGCAAGCCATACGCAGTCAGCACCGCCGCGTCCAGCTCGTCGTGCAGCTCTTTCAGCACTGCCACCAAGCCTTGGGCGTGAATGGTTTTTTCCTTGTCGGTCAGGGCAGTGCCTGCACGAAGAGCTTCCAGCACGTTGTACACGCCGGTGAGCGTCAGGCTGGGGTGGGCCGCTTGCTGGCGTTTGCGGTGCGCGTCAATCTGCTCGGCCAGCGTGGCGATGCGCTCGCGCAGTGTGGGCGTCAGGCCGGTGTCGTCGTCGGGGAAGGGGAAAGTTTCGAAGCAACGGGTTTTGTTGTAGCGGACATTACCGACGTACACCCCGATTGATCCGCCGTTCGCCAATGACCATGCCGCATGCACCAAGGACGACAACACGCCCAGGTGAAAAGCATCATCGCTCGCGATGGCAATCAGCATGTTGTCCGGCAGGATGCTGGCATCCAGAAACTGGAAGGTGCGGTGCTTGGCGGTTTCGACGGTGGCGATGTAGCGGGGGAGCTTGGCGAGTGCGGGCCGTAGCTCGCGACGTGGCTCGCCAAAAATCCACCAGTTGTTCCGGTAGGTGGCGCGATTGTTTTGCGCCCGTTCAGGTTTCACACGCTCTAACACCCATTGATAGACAGTCGGGTAGCGTTGTCGCACTTCAAGCGCAGTCAAGCCAAACAAATCAATGACCAGCATGTTGCGTGGCGTGCCAGTTAAATCGCGGCCATTGCGGTAGGTTCGAATGATGGTGGGCACGCCGCGACCCTCACCCCTGCCCTCTCCCGCACGCGGAAGAGGGAGTAATTCAGTGGCTTGCTGTGGGGTGACGATGAAGCCGGCCCCGTGCAGCTTGACGCCAGGGGACGAAATACCCGCATTGGCTTGCAGCGCCCCCGCCGCGCTCACATTTGCCCCCACCGTCAAATCAGCATGAATCAACCCCTGCTGCTCAGTCAGCACCACATTCACCTCGCCATGCTCGCCCGGCAGCTCTTGCACCAGGGTGAGCAAGTGGCCTTCACCGGAAAGCAGGCTCGGGCCCGCTGTTGGGGCTTTGGTTTTTGCCTTGCTTTTGGCCAGTGGCGCGGAGCGCCGCATTACCGTCATGGCAATGCGCACGGCTGCGCCATCGCTGCTGTCGACCCACGGGTGGTCAGGTATCGCAAAGGCCAGCTCCACGCCTTGGGCCATGGCGGCTTGCACCACGCGGCGGTTGAAGGTTTGGCGCAGGCTGTTGGTGGTGATCAGGCCCGCGCGGCGCAACTGGCCCTTTGCCACCAGGTCAGCCGCATGGCTCCACCAGTACATGACGAAATCGGCGCTTTCGGGCACCTCACGCCAGGTGGCGCGCAGGGTTTGGGCGTAGCCATCGCCCAGGGTGGCGCGCAGCGGGCCTGCACCAATGAACGGCGGGTTGCCCACCACAAAATCAGCGCGCGGCCAGGCGGCTTTGCGCGGGCGGATGTAGCGCCACTGGGGCACCTGGGCGGCTTCGTCGGGCACTTGTGCGCCGGTGGTGGGGTGGGTTTTGAAGCTGGTGCCATTCCAGCGCATCAGTGTGTCGCCATAGCCGTTGCGGGCCAGTTCCATATCGGCCCAGGTGAGCACGGCGTCGCCGCACGTAATGTTGCCGTAGTCATGCACCACGGGCTCGGCCACGGCCTGGTTGCCCCGGGTGCGGATGTGCCACTGCAGGTAACCAATCCACAGCACCAGCTCGGCCAGCGCTGCGGCGCGGGGGTTCAGCTCAATGCCCAGCAGTTGCTGCAAGGTCACGGTTTCGCCGTCCAGCCCCAGGGCTGATTGGGTTTGGCCCAAGGCTTCCAGCTGGTTGATGACTTCGCCTTCGAGGCGCTTCAAGTGCTCCAGCGTCACATACAAAAAATTGCCGCTGCCGCAAGCCGGGTCGAGCACGCGCAGGCTGCACAGCTGGTGGTGAAAGGCGCGCACCTGGGCAATGGCTTCGGGCAATTTGCCGTCTTGCGCGAGCACCAGCGCAGCGGCCTGCGCATCGGCCCAATCGGCCCGCAGGGGCTGCACCACGGTGGGCAGCACCAGGCGCTCCACGTAGGCGCGGGGCGTGTAGTGGGCACCCAGGGCGTGGCGCTCGGTGGGGTCGAGCGCGCGCTCCAGCAGGGTGCCAAAAATGGCGGGCTCCACCTCGCGCCAGTTGCTTTTGGCCGCTTGAATCAGCAGGTCGATCTGTGGGGCGTTCATCAGCAGGGCGTAGCCGTCGGCATTGCTTTCTTTGAACAATTTGCCGTTGAAACGCAGCACGGGTGCCGCCAGCGCAGCCGAGAAGCCGCCTCGGTCCATGTCGGCCCAGAGCACGCGCAGCATGTGGGCCAAGGTTTGCGGCTGGGCTTGGTGGGTTTGCAGCAGGCCCAGAAAGCTGCCCACACCGTTGATTTTGGGCAGCAGTTGCACGTCTTCGGCAAACATGCTGAACAGGCAGCGGGTGAGAAACGCGGCCACTTGCAGCGGTGGGTGGCCCGTGCTTTCCAGCGACTTGGCCAGTTGGGCCAGCTTGTCGGCCACCTCGCGGGTCACGCGGGCGCTGATGCGGGCCGGGTTCAGGCTTTCCGCGTCGAGCCAGATGCGGCGCAACTGCTCGCGCACCTCGGTGCGTGCCAGGTCAGCCAGCGCCAGGCGGTGGCTGCGCGGGTCAGGAAAGGGCGTGTAGGTGGCACCGCTGCGGGTGAATTCAGCGTACAGCTCGATCACGTTGCCCACATCCACCACCAGCAAAAACGGTGGGCGGCCTTCGCTGGCGGGCAGGGCGCGGGCATAGCCTTCGGCCTGGGATCGGGCACGCAGCAAGGCGTCGTCAAAACCTTTTGTGGGGAGTTTGGGGCCGGAACCCAGCAGGCCAGGGCTGCGCAGCTTTTTGGCCTCCAGCACAAAACAGTTGCGCCGGTAGCAGTCAATGCGCCCGGCGCTGGCGGTGCCGTCGCCATGGCGAAAGGTGACGGGCCGCTCGAACATATAGCTCTGGTCGGCGGTGGCGTGCGGTTTGGGCACGTCCAGCAGCTCGCACAAGTCAGCCACAAAACTCTGTGCGGTGGCCAGCTCGCTGGCGGTGACGCCGGTCCAGCGCGCAATGAAGGCGGCGGCTCGGGCAGCGGTTTGCTCAGCGTCGCTGGGTTCAGGGGGAACTTCAGTTTTCATTGCTTCTTTTTTAATAGCTGCTTGAGCAGTATTTACATGGGCTACAGCCCATTTTTGCTTAAAAACAGGCTGCTGCGCAGCGCCACCAGATCCAGCACGCGCAGGCCGCCATATTCAATGCGAATACAGCCCTGATCTTGCAGCGCCGCCAGCGCTTCGTTCACGCGCTGGCGCGACAGGCCTACCAGGTAGGCCAGCTCCTGCTGGGTGATGCGCAGGATGTCGCCCACGCCGGGGTAGAGCACGGGGTTGAACAGCGCGGCCAGGCTGCGGGCCACGCGCACGTCGGGGTTGGTCAGGCGGTCAATTTCGCGGGCGGCGATGAACTGGCCCAAGCGCTCGTTGAGCTGGTTCATCACAAAGCGGTTAAAGCCAATCGAGTGGTCCAGCAACCAGTGAAAGCTGTCCACCGGCAGGCCGGCCACCACGCTTTTGCGCAGCGCCTGGATGTTGTAGCGGTAGGGCTCGCGCTTCATGGCGGTGCCCTCGCCAAACCAGCCACCGGGCGGCACGCCGGTAAACGTCATGGTCTGGCCCTGGGCGTTGTCGGTGCTCATTTTCAGCAAGCCTTCCACCACGCCAAACCAGTAAGTGACCGGCTTGCCCAGGCGGCACACGTAGTCGCCGGGGAAGGCCTCGCCCACAGTCAGTTGTTGCTCGGCCTGCAAGCGTTCCGCCGGCTTGAGCTGAACCAGCCAGGGAATGCCCAAAAGCTCGCTAGCTGTCGGTGGGCGGCGACGCTGATGCAAAGAAACATCTGTCGGGCGGACGGAATGGGACGGCACGCGGGAAGTTCTCCTGGTGATTTCCCGCGAATTGTCAGTCAAACCGCACCACGCGAAAAACCCGTATCAGCTTGCCGCAGCCACCACCTCTATGGCTGTGCTGCGAATCAACGCCAGTGCGTTGTCCACCTGTGACGGGCCATGCCACAAATGGGTGGACAGTCGGATGGGGAACTCATTGACCGTGGTGTCGGCCGCGGTCAGGCGTGGCACGGTGGTGTTGCGCACCACCAGGTTGCGTTCGCCCAACAAGGTCACCAAACGGCTCGACGGCGACGCCGTAACGGTGGCGTTGGTCGCGGTCGAACGGCGAATCAGCGCTTTCGTGCCGTCCAACCCGAAGAACGGGTTGAACGAGGTCAGCGCAGAGCTGAGCAGCGGATCGCGCGGAGTGGACAAGGCCTCAGCACCCCAAATGTCCACAATGCGCGCCTTGGCGTAAGCAGATAGCGCGAGCACATAGGTCTCAATGTCTTTGCGCCCGATGCTGTCCCAGTCTGCACAGGCCTGTGCTACGCCATTGATCAGCGGTACATGCATGCTGCCAATGCTCTGGATTGCCGCCGCAATATCGTAGTCGCCGCGCTGGCTCCAGGGTACCGTTTGGGTAGTGCTGCCGGTGCGAAACGGCCGCGAACCCGCTTGCAGCGTGGTGTTTGCACTGCTGGTGACCACCGGAAAGTAAGGCGGCAAGGTGGCAGCCGCATTAGGTCTGGCACGGTTTCGCACGATCAGAATGCCGGTGGAGCCAGGGCTGCACTGCCACTTATGCGCAGCGCCCGCCATGAAGTCCACGCCCAGGTCGGCATAGTTGTAGGCCATCATGCCGGGCAGGTGGGCACCGTCGCAAATGGAAATCAGGTTGAATTCCTTGCAGACCCGCATGATCTGGTCAATCGGCAGCATGATGCCAGTCAGGAAAGTCGGGCTGGACCACATGATGGCGCGCACCTTTTGTCCCTGGGCCTGCGCCGCCAGCACCTCGTTGCGAAACAGCGTGTAGTACAGCTGCGCGGTATGAGGGGCCATGGAGCCGTCTGCCAACATCACGGTGCCATCACCCACCGGCAATTTGATGCGCCGCGAAATGATGCCGTAGCGCTCGACTGCTACGCCAAGCGGCACGTCGCCGCCCGGATGCTCCTGGTTGGTGGTGATCACCACATCGCCGCGGTCCCAGGGTATGCCCAGCAGCACCTTGGACATGCCGTCCGACGTGTTGTAGCTGACCACCAGCTCGTCGGGCTCCACACCAAAGCCACGGCCTGCCAGGGTGCCCGTGCCGCGCGCAATGGCGGTGCGCTGGGTCAGAAAGTTGCTGTAGCCGTTTTGCGATTCGACGGCATAGGTCTGGTTTTCTGCCGCAAACCGCGTCAGCACCGACTGCGGCATGGAGCCCGCCGTACCGATATTCATGAACACTTTTTGCGGGTTCAGCACGAAGCGGCCGCGCACGGCGGTCCAAAAACTCTCGTTGGCCAAAAGCTGGGCACGCAAGGTCTCCGCGGCAGTGGGCACCGCCTGCGCCTCGGCGCCGCCGCAGCCCACCAGAGCAACCGCGGACAAAGAGCCCATTCCAACCCCCAGGACTTTCATGAAATCGCGTCGCATCGGCGACCAGTTTGAAATGTCTTGCGGGTGCGTGTTTGAATCGGAGGCACGACGGGAATCCACATCCCGTCCGCTCGGCGTTACTGCATTCGTCATGGACTTCTCCAAATAAAAAGATCAGACACTGAACAAAATTGCCGGTATGCACTGTTTGGGTAGCCATATGGCTCAGCCTGGTGCAGCTGCGCTGAGCCAACCTTGTAGATTGGCCTGGTTGTGCAACAAGGCTTGTTGCGCCGCGAGAACGCGACGCATGTCTTCACACAGGCCAGTAGCTGGCTGGCACTCGGGTTTGGAACATGCGCGATCTACTTGGTCGCGACGACCGCTATTTCGATCTTCACGTCGCGCGGCAGTCGCGCCACCTCGACCGTGGCCCGCCCGGGCGGGTTGGTCTTGAAGTACTCGGCGTAAACCGTATTCATAGCGCCGAATTCGTTCAGATCTTTCAAATAGACGTTCGACATCACCACGTTGTCGTAACTCATGCCTTGTGATTTGAGCTTGGCACCGATGTAGTTCAACACCACACGGGTCTGCTCCTGGATCGTGGCACCCTCAATGCCGTTGCCAGCTTTGTTCAGGGGAATGACGCCTGCCAGGTAGTAGGTGTTGCCAGCCTGGACTATCTGGGAGTAAGGGCCAATGGCCGGGTACACGTCTGACGTGGAATGAATGACTTTGCCCGTGTTGGCACAACCGGCCAACATCGCCATGACTGACAAACACGCCAACCGGGTTCGAATTTGCTTCTTCATAAGGTCCTTCAAGTTGCGAAATGAATTACCCCCTGAAAACCCGTATTAGCAAGTCTTGGGCCTATCTGTTATTGACTTTTGCTGGATACGAACCGGGCAAAAGTTTGCGAACCGTAGAAACGGGGCGGGAAAAACGCGGGAAAGTCCTCTTGGGAGACACCCGCAAATTGTCGTCCAAACGACAAGATAACGTCAAAGTCCTTCCTACGATGCTGACCATGCACACCACGTTTTCAAGCCTGTTACTGAACCACGCCGCGCAGCGCCCCCAGGCTCCCGCCATGCGTGAAAAGCAGTACGGCATCTGGCAGGCGCTGACCTGGGCAGACATGGCCACGCTGGTCGAGCGGGTGGCCTGCGGCCTGCACCAGGCGGGTCTTGCGCGCGGCGAACACATGGTGGTCATTGGTGCCAACCGCCCGCGCATGTACGCCACCATGCTGGCCGCGCAGGCGCTGGGCGCGATTCCGATACCGCTGTACCAGGATGCCGTGGGTAGCGAGTGCGTCTTTCCGATCAACAACGCCGGCGTGCGTTTTGCGTTTGCCGAAGATCAGGAGCAGGTGGACAAGCTGCTGGACATTCGCAAGGAATGCCCGCAACTGGGCCATATCTTTTTTGACGATCCGCGCGGCCTGCGCAAATACAGCGAGCCGGGGCTGCAAAGCATGGATGCGCTGGTGGAATCGGGGGCGGCGTTTGCGGCCAAAAACACCGGTTTCTTCGCAACTGAGGCGGCCAAGGTCAAGGCCGACGACGTGGCCGCGATGTTTTTCACCTCGGGCACCACCGGCCAGCCCAAAGGCGTGGTGCACACCCACAACAGCCTGCTGGACCGCGCCCGCGCCGGTGCCGAATTCGACAAACTGACCGCCCAGGAAGAGGTGCTGGCCTACATGCCGGTGGCCTGGATTGGGCAGAACATCTTCAGCTATGCCCAGTGGCTAGCCTGCGGCTATGTGGTCAATTGCCCGGAATCCGCCGCCACGGTGACCATCGACTTGAAAGAAGTGGGGCCGACTTATTACTTTGCACCGCCCCGGGTGTTTGAGGCCTTGCTGACCAGCGTGATGATCCGCATGGAAGACGCCGGCCTGATCAAGCGCAAGATGTTTCAGGCCTGCATGGCGGTAGCCAAGCGCGTGGGGCCTGGGTTGATGGACGGCGGCCCGGTGGGTTTGCTGGACCGCCTGAAATACGCCATCGGCAGCCTGCTGGTGTACGGCCCGCTGCGCAACAACCTGGGTTTCAGCCGCGTGCGGGTGGCCTACACCGCAGGCGAAGCCATCGGGCCAGATCTGTTCACGTTTTACCGCTCGATTGGCATCAACTTGAAGCAGCTGTACGGCTCCACTGAAACAGCTGTGTTTGTATGCCTGCAGCCCGACCACCAGGCCCGCGCCGACACCGTGGGCGTGCCGATTTCCGGTGTGCAGATCAAGGTGGCCGACAACGGTGAAATCCTGGTCAAGTCGCCCGGCCTGCTCAAGGAATACTACAAAAACCCCGGTGCAACAGCCGAGGTGCTGACCGCCGAAGGCTGGTACCACACCAGCGATGCCGGCTTCATCGACGCGCAAGGCCACTTGAAGATCATTGACCGCGTGAAAGACGTGGGCCGCATCAAAGGCGGCGCGAATGACGGGGCGATGTTTGCCCCCAAGTATGTGGAGAACAAGCTGAAGTTTTTCCCGTACATCAAGGAAGCCGTGGCCTATGGCGACCAGCGCGACAAGGTGTGCGTGATGGTCAACATCGACTTTGACGCCGTGGGCAACTGGGCCGAGCGCCGCAACCTGTCTTACGCCGGCTACACCGACCTGGCCCAAAAGCCCGAGGTCTACCAACTCATTCAGGACTGCATGCAGCAAGTCAACGCCGACCTGGCCACCGACAAGCTGCTGGCCGGCAGCCAGGTCAGCCGCTTTTTGATCCTGCACAAAGAGCTGGACGCCGACGACGGCGAGCTGACCCGAACCAACAAGGTGCGCCGTGGCTTCATTGCTGACAAATACCAGCCCCTGGTGGATGCGCTGTATGGCGCAGCCACCCAACAGTTCATTGAAACCGTGGTGAAGTTTGAAGACGGCCGCACCGGCAGCGTGAGCGCCACCTTGAAGATCATGGAGTGCAAGACGTTTGCGCCGGTGGCGAAGGTGGCGGCATGAACTTCTTGAATACGTATGCAGGACGCAGAGGACGCGAAAGTTACGCGAAGGGCGCGAAAGAACATCCAAAAATTTCTGCTCTCCTTTCGCGTTCTTCGCGAAACTTTCGCGCCCTTCGCGTCCTTGACCCCGCATCTGCAACATGACCAAGAAAATCGGTGACGTCATTCTGGACGTGAAGAACATCTCGCTTCAGTTTGGCGGCGTCAAAGCGCTGCAAGACATCAGCTTTGATGTACGCGAGCACGAGATTCGCGCCATCATCGGCCCCAACGGTGCCGGCAAAAGCTCCATGCTCAACTGCATCAACGGCGTGTACACGCCCCAGCAGGGCAGCATCACCTTTCGCGGCAAAACCTTCAGCCACATGAACAGCCGCGCGGTGGCTGAAATGGGCGTGGCGCGCACCTTTCAAAACCTGGCGCTGTTCAAAGGCATGAGCGTGCTGGACAACATCATGACCGGGCGCAACCTGAAGATCAAAAGCAACCTGTTTTTGCAGGCACTGCGCATTGGCCCCGCCGAGCGCGAGGAAACCCGGCACCGCGAGTACGTCGAACACATCGTTGATTTTTTGGAGATTCAGGCCTATCGCAAAACGCCGGTTGGCCAGTTGCCCTACGGCCTGCAAAAGCGCGTGGATCTGGGCCGGGCGCTGGCGATGGAGCCGCAGGTGCTGCTGCTGGACGAGCCCATGGCCGGCATGAACGTTGAAGAAAAACAGGACATGTGTCGCTTCGTGCTGGACGTGAACGACGAGTTTGGCACCACGGTGGTCTTGATCGAACACGACATGAGCGTGGTGATGGATATCAGCGACCGCGTGGTGGTGCTGGACTACGGCAAAAAGATCGGCGACGGCACGCCCCAGGTGGTGCGCAACAACCCGGATGTGATCAGCGCTTATTTGGGAACGAGCCACTGATGAATCAACACCACACACAAGCTGCGCTGTCTTTGCCCCCTCTCCCGCGTGCGGGAGAGGGCGGGGGTGAGGGCAGTTGCGCTGTACCGACGTTGGTATTGCGCAGCCCCCTCACCCCAACCCTCTCCCCAAGGGGAGAGGGAGCAAAACCGCACGCGCAAAGATGCGTAGAGCAAGTAATGGGGGGGCGCTTGTAATGGGCTTTTTCCTGGAAACACTGCTCGGCGGCCTGATGGCCGGCATGCTTTATTCACTCGTCGCCCTGGGCTTCGTGTTGATCTTCAAAGCCTCCGGCGTCTTCAATTTTGCCCAGGGTGCGATGGTACTGTTCGCCGCGCTGGCCATGGCGCGCTTCGCTGAGTGGATACCCAAACACGCCGGCATCGACAACAAAATCGTGGCCAATGTTCTGGCGTTTGTGATTGCGGGTGCCATCATGTTTGTGCTGGCCTGGCTGATTGAGCGCCTGGTACTGCGCCACCTGGTCAACCAGGAGGGTGCCACCTTGCTGATGGCCACCTTGGGCATTGCCTACTTTCTGGATGGCATGGGCCAGACCTTGTTTGGTAGCGCCATCTACCAGATCAACATCGGCATGCCCAAAGAGCCGCTGATGGCCTTTCAGGGCACGTTTGACGGCGGCATTCTGATCAATAAGGAAGACTTGATTGCTGCCGCTATTGCCGCTTTGCTGGTGGCACTGCTGTCCTTGTTCTTCCAGAAAACCACCACGGGGCGTGCGCTGCGCGCCGTGGCCGACGACCACCAGGCGGCGCAATCGATTGGCATTCCGCTGAACCGCATCTGGGTCATCGTGTGGTTCGTCGCAGGCATTGTGGCGCTGGTGGCCGGCATGATTTGGGGCAGCAAACTGGGCGTGCAGTTTTCGCTGGCCACCGTGGCACTGCGGGCCTTGCCGGTGGTGATTTTGGGCGGGCTGACTTCGGTGCCTGGCGCGATCATCGGCGGTCTGATCATTGGCGTGGGCGAAAAACTCTCCGAGGTTTACCTGGGCCCGATGGTGGGCGGTGGCATTGAGATCTGGTTTGCTTATGTGTTGGCACTTGTGTTCTTGCTGTTTCGGCCGCAGGGATTGTTCGGCGAGAAAATCATTGACAGGGTCTAGCGCGATGACAAATGACTTTGCGCTTCGCGCTTCAATGACGCTGCTTCGCAGCATGACTGGCTCGCGCTCAGTCTTTGGTCATTTGTCATGCGCCCGCGCAGCGGCGCGTCATGCAGCGAAGCTGCGTCATCCAAGCGCGTAGCGCGAGGTCATTCTTCATGTTCTACAGAGAAAACGGTCAATTCAAAACCAGCTACCGCGCTGACCAGCAGATTTTTGCGATTGCGCAAGACCGCTGGGCTATTGGCTTGCTGTTGCTGGTGGCGTTTGTGGGCGTACCGGCTCTGGCCAGCGACTACATGTTCAAAGCCATTTTGGTGCCCTTTCTGATCCTGTCGCTGGCTGCGATTGGCGTGAATATTCTGGTGGGCTATTGCGGGCAGATCTCGCTCGGCTCTGGCGGCTTCATGGCGGTGGGGGCTTACGCGGCCTACAACGCTTTTGTGCGGATTGACGGCATTCCCCTGATTGCCGCGCTGCTGACTGGCGGCGTGTGCGCCGCGATGGTGGGCGTGCTGTTTGGCATACCCAGTTTGCGGGTGCGGGGCCTGTACCTGGCGGTGGCTACCTTGGCTGCGCAGTTTGTCTGCGACTGGGCGTTTTTGCGCATCAAGTGGTTCACCAACAACTCCACCTCGGGCTCGGTGTCGGTGGCCGAAATGAACATGTTTGGTTGGAGCATCACCTCGCCCATGGACAAGTACCTGTTTTGCCTGATTGTGGTGGCGGTGTTTGCCCTGCTAGCCAAAAACCTGGTGCGCGGTGCCATTGGCCGGGAGTGGATGGCCATTCGCGATATGGACGTGGCGGCTGCGGTGGTGGGCATTCGGCCTATGTACGCCAAGCTCACCGCGTTTGCCGTGAGCAGCTTCATTGTGGGCGTGGCAGGGGCCATGTGGGGTTTTGTGTACCTGGGTGCGTGGGAGCCCGCGGCCTTCTCGGTAGACCGCTCATTTCAACTGCTGTTCATGGTCATCATCGGCGGCATGGGCTCCATCATGGGCAGCTTTTTTGGTGCGGCCTTCATCGTGATCCTGCCGATTTTTCTGAACCAGTTTTTACCGGTGCTGGGGCGACTGGTCGGCGTTGAAATTTCAACCGCCGGCATTGCGCACACCGAGATCATGATTTTTGGCGCGTTGATCGTGTGGTTTTTGATCGTGGAACCACATGGCCTGGCCAGGCTGTGGAGCCTGGGCAAGCAAAAGCTGCGCTTGTGGCCGTTTCCGCATTGACGGTTTTTAGTGGTGTGTCATTTTTATATAGGAGACTTTGTATGAAACTTCATCAGCTTGCAGCCTGCGCCCTGGTCGTCGCAGCCGGTCTGGGTTCCTTTACAACCGTTGCGATTGCACAGGAAAAAGTGCAGTTTTTTCCCAGCCTGACCGGCCGCACCGGCCCGGTGGCACCCAACGCCACACCCTTTGCCAATGGCTATGCCGACTACATGAAGCTGGTCAATGTGCGCGGCGGCATCAACGGCGTCAAAACCCTGGTGGAAGAGTGCGAAACCGCTTACGCCACCGACCGCGGCGTGGAATGCTATGAGCGCCTGAAGGCCAAGCATGGTGGTGCCACCGTGTTCCAGCCACTGTCCACCGGCATTACCTTCGCACTGACTGAAAAAGTGGCTGCGGACAAGATTCCGCTGATCACGTCTGGCTATGGCCGCAGCGATTCGGCCGATGGCAATATGTTCAAGTGGAACTTCCCGCTGATTGGCCACTACTGGGTGGCTGGTGACACCGTGTTGCAACACATGGCCAAAAAAGAAGGCGGCTGGGACAAGCTAAAAGGCAAGCGCATCGGCGTGGTCTACCACGACAGCCCGTTTGGCCGCGAGCTGCTGCCCATCTTGAATGAACGCGCCGCCATGCATGGCTTCACCCTGCTACCGCTGCCTGTGGCGGCACCCGGCGTGGAGCAAAAGGCCACCTGGCTGCAAGTGCGCCAGCAACGGCCTGATTTCGTCATCATGCAAACCTGGGGCGTGATGACCGGCACCGCCATCAAGGAAGCGGTGGCCACCGGTTACCCGCGCGAGAAAATGTTTGGCACCTGGTGGTCGGGCGCAGAGCCTGATTTGAAAGACGTGGGCGCAGCCGCCAAGGGCTACAGCGCGGTGATGATGCAGCACGGCGCGGAACCCGACGCGCCGGTGGTCAAGGAAATTCTGGCCAAGGTGCACGACAAAGGGCAGGGCACCGGCCCGAAAGACGAAGTGGGTGCTGTGCTGTACATGCGCGGCGTGGTGGGTGCCATGCTCGCGGTGGAAGGGGCACGCACCGCGCAAGAGCGCTTTGGCAAGGGCAAACCAGTGACCGGCGAGCAAGCACGCTGGGGCTATGAAAACCTGAACCTCACGCAAGCCAAGCTGGATGCGCTGGGCTTCAAGGGTGTGATGCGGCCCGTCTCCACCAGCTGCGCCGACCACATGGGCTCTGCCTGGGCCCGTGTGCACACCTGGGATGGTGCCAAGTTCACCTGGGCATCTGATTGGTTGCAGGCCGATGACCAGATCATCCGCCCGCTGGTACGGGCATCGGCTGACAAGTACGGCACCGAGAAGAAGCTGGATCGCCGGGCTGCTGCGGACTGTGGAAGCTAGGCACACCCCCCGGCTTGCTCACTGCGTGTAGCCGCTTTCCCCCTTGCAGGGGGCAATACCGGTGGCCCGGCTAAGCCGGTTCCACGGTATTTCTGGAAGGAGCACGCGGTTCAGGCGCTACTTTTTTTGTAGCTGCTTGAGCAATGAATCTCTGGGCTAAAGCACTAAAACGCCTTAAATCACCTGAAAGAATGCCATGAGTAGTCCTAACGCCCCTGCTGACCCGCGACCCATCGTCTTGAGCGTCAACGGCATTGAGGTGATTTACAACCATGTGATTCTGGTGCTCAAGGGCGTGAGCCTGCAGGTGCCTGAGCGGGGGATTGTGGCGATTTTGGGGGGGAATGGGGCGGGGAAGACGACCACCTTGCGTGCGGTGTCCAATCTGCTCAAAGGCGAGCGCGGTGCGGTGACCAAGGGCAGCATTGAGCTGCGGGGCGAGCGCATCGAAAACCTCACGCCGGCTGACCTGGTGCAGCGCGGCGTGGTGCAGGTGATGGAGGGGCGGCATTGTTTTGCGCACCTGACGATTGAAGAAAACCTGCTCACCGGTGCCTACACCCGCAAAAACAAGGCCGAAATTGCGGCCACGCTGGAGAAGGTCTACAACTATTTTCCGCGCCTGAAAACCCGCAAAACCTCGCAGGCGGCCTACACCTCGGGCGGCGAGCAGCAAATGTGCGCGATTGGCCGCGCACTGATGGCCAACCCCACCATGGTGCTACTCGATGAGCCATCGATGGGCCTGGCACCACAGATCGTGGAAGAGGTGTTCGAGATCGTGAAAGACCTGAACGCCAAGGAAGGCGTGACCTTTTTGCTGGCCGAGCAGAACACCAATATGGCGCTGCGCTACGCCGACTATGGCTACATCATGGAAAGCGGCCGCGTGGTGATGGACGGCCCGGCCAAAGACCTGGCCACCAACGAAGACGTGAAAGAGTTCTACCTGGGCACCGGCGGTGGTGACGGGCAGAAAAAGAGCTTCAAAGACGTGAAAAGCTACAAGCGGCGCAAGCGCTGGTTGGCTTGAATTGCAGTCATTTGCGCGAAGGCGAGGTACCGTCATTCCCGCGAAGGCGGGAATCCAGCGGTGGTTCGATCAAGTGACTCGACAACTTGACATTGCACGCGCCTGGATTCCCGCCTGCGCGGGAATGACAAATCTAAAGAGAGGGGTTTTATGAGCGAATTTTTCGACAGTCTGGAAACCCGCGACCCGCAGGCCCGCCAGGCACAGTTACTCGCCGACCTGCCGCACCAGATTGCGCATGCGCAAACCCACACCGCGGCGTTTGCCGAGATTCTGCAAAGCGTGGATGCCGCCGGTATCACCAGCCTGGCCGTGTTGGCAACACTGCCCGTGACGCGCAAGCACGATCTGCAAGCCCGACAAAAAGCACTGCGCGAACAAGCTGGCTCCAACGAGCTTTTCGGCGGCTTTTCCGCCCTGGTGCGCGGCCCGCAAATGCCGCGCATCTTTGCATCCCCCGGCCCGATTTACGAGCCCGATGGCGCAACAAAAGACTACTGGCGCGCCGCCCGTGGCTTGTACGCGGCCGGCTTCCGATCGGGCGACCTGGTGCACAACGCCTTCAGCTACCACATGACCCCCGGTGCGTTCTTGATGGAATCGGGCGCGCATGCGATTGGCTGCACGGTGTTCCCCGCCGGTGTGGGCCAGACCGAGCAGCAGTTGGAAGCCATTGCCCAACTCAAACCCAGCGCCTACCTGGGCACGCCCAGCTTCCTGCGCATCCTGGTTGAAAAGGCATTGGAATCAGGCAGCGATATCTCGTCGATGCGCAAAGGCCTGGTCGGCGGCGAAGCCTTCCCGCCCAGCCTGCGCGACTGGTTCACCGAGCGCGGCTTGAACGTCTACCAAAGCTACGCCACAGCCGACCTGGGCCTGATTGCCTACGAAACCTCGGCACGCCAAGGCTTGGTACTCGATGAAGGCGTGATCGTTGAAATCGTGCGCCCCGGCACCGGCGACCCGGTTGCCGAAGGCGAAGTCGGCGAGCTAGTGGTCACCACGCTGAACCCCGGTTACCCGTTGATCCGCTTTGCCACCGGCGACCTGTCCGCCGTGCTGGCGGGCAGCTGTCCGACTGGCCGCACCAATACCCGCATCAAAGGCTGGATGGGCCGCGCCGACCAGACCACCAAGATTCGCGGTATGTTCGTGCATCCAGGTCAGGTGGCAACCATTGCCAAGCGTTTTCCAGAGGTCGTCAAAGCACGCCTGGTGGTCAGTGGCGAAATGGCCAACGATTTGATGACCTTAAAGGTGGAAACCACCTCCACCGACGCCGCGCTGGATCACAAAATCAGCGAAGCGATTCGCGATGTGACCAAGCTGCGTGGCGATGTGCAACGCGTTAGCCCTGGAACCCTGCCCAACGACGGCAAGGTGATTGAGGACGCGCGCAGCTACCAGTGAATGAACACACCATCAGCCCCATTGAACCTGAAACAGTAGCTTTTGAGTCGCGTTACTTGGGCAAAACTGGGTTTTATCTAAAACGCAAACGCAGCGTCAACGCGATCCCGATAAGCCCGTTTGGCCGATGCATCGGCAAAGCTGGCCTCAAAGCTGTTGCAAGCCAGTTGATAGGCATGCTGTGCGGTCAAGCCCGTCGCCGCAAAGGTCTGGGTGAAGTTCTCGTTGATGTACCCGCCAAAATAGGCGGGGTCATCGCTGTTGACAGTGGCGACTAAACCCGCGTCCAGCAGCGCGCCCAGGTTGTGGTCGGCAAGCCGGGGGAACACGCACAGCTTCAGGTTGGACAGCGGGCACACGGTCAGCGCAATGCGGTCTTGCGCCAGGCGCTGCATCAGCAAAGCATCTTTCGTCGACTGCACGCCGTGGTCAATGCGCTGTACTTTCAGCACATCCAGCGCCGTCCACACGTAGGCTGGCGGGCCTTCCTCGCCTGCATGGGCCACGAGGTGAAAACCCAGCTCACGGCAGCGTGCAAACACCTTGGCGAACTTCTCGGGCGGGTGCCCCACTTCGCTGGAATCCAGGCCTACGCCAATGAACTTATCCCGATACGGCAGCGCCTGCTCCAGCGTTTCAAACGCCTCCTGCTCACTCAGGTGCCGCAAGAAACACAGGATGAGCGATGCGTTGATGCCCAGTTGGGTTTGCGCATCCACACAGGCACGGTGCAGCCCGTTAATCACCACGTCCATGCCCACGCCACGTGCTGTATGGGTTTGAGGGTCGAAAAACATCTCGGTGTGCAGCACATTGTCGGCCTGCGCACGAAGCAGGTAAGCCCAGGCCATGTCGTAAAAGTCTTGTTCTTTGAGCAGGACGCTGGCACCGGCGTAGTAGATATCCAGAAAGCTTTGCAGGTTGGTGAAGGCATAAGCACTGCGCAGCTGCTCCACGCCGGCATAGGGCAGCGCCACGCCATTGCGCTGGGCCAGTGCAAAGATCAACTCGGGCTCCAGCGAGCCTTCGATGTGCATGTGCAGCTCGGCTTTGGGCATGCGGCGCAGCAGACTGACAAGGGATTCAAACGGGTCTGCCTTGGGGCTGGTCATAACAACTCTTTCAATTCAAACGGTTGAAACATTCGAAGAAAACCTCAAATCCTAAAAAGCTGATTTCCGCTGAAAGATCTACCGGCTATATCTGACGAAGGCTCTCCCCGCAATACGGCCTTGATATCGTCAACCACGTTATTGCGGTAGAGATATCCCCAGTGATCAACCATAAGTTCTTTCCATTGTGTCGCAGGCTGGAGTTCACCAGAAATAGCTTTTACACGCGATGCAAAGCCTGATTTTCTTTCAAACGGCGTTGTGATCGCCCTGCGTGATGCTGTGGAACCGGCGCTACAGTCAACAATCAGAGTGCGCGGGGGGATTAAATCCAGGCTACGTGGGCCGTGTCGACCCAGCCTTTTCTCATTGTTCTTGGTTGACTCTGAAATGTGCAATGCATCATCACTGACGTGGTTATAAACGTGTATGCGGTTACCGTATTCCGGCAAGCTATACAGCGGCCTGCCAGATTCCAGCGCTGTCCAATCAAGATCAGCGTTGAACAACAATATTTCTTCAAACAGGTTAAGTCGATAGATCGATTCATTATTGACTGCTTTAAGGAATGACTCCATGACCTGGTTGCCCATCGAATGGGCTGCCATATGAATTTTTTTTCCGCAATATGCAGGACGTACTCCGTCGCGTCGTTTGAAAAAATCAGCGTAAAACTGCACGACTTTCGCGAACAGTCTGCCAAGCATCCAGCCGCTCGGCAGAGCATTTTCCTGATCGGCTCTGTATCGCAACAAGTCACCAACCGATGGCCAGGAAAAGTAGACAATTTGGCAAATGGGACTGTTTTTCGACTCGACGTAAATCTCGTGCAGCTTTTGCAAATGGGCTAACGAGTCTTGCCAGGAATAATTAAAACCATGCATGAAAAATAATATATCTCCTTTGTCCTTTGGGGCATTCGCCATGGTTTGATAAAGAGACAAAAATAACTGCTGAGTTCCCTTCAAGCCAACTGGATCTGCGCCGACATCAAGGTTTTCATAGTTTTCCACATATTCGTCCGTTACGAATTGCACGGCTTGTGAAAGCGGATCGAAGCCGGCAATTCTGAACTCAGGTCGCGCGCGCACAAAACTGCGCAAGTCCTCGACACTGTCATTGACCACTGGGCGATTAGTAATAATCCAATGATTGAGCATGAAACCACTCCTTGAAAAAATGAACTTCCATTATGGAAAAAAAAGGTTTTACAAACGTCGGAGTCCTCGTTTTCTGCTCAATATAGGGTATGGAAATGAACGCCTAATTTTGACCAACAAGCTCAGACGACACACCCAAACGTAATACCCGTCTCTTGTAAAAACCGGCGATATGCCACCGACAGGCGGTCGGCGGCGCAGTGCAATTCGGCGCCCGCTTGCAGCGGCAGACGCTTGGGAACTTGTGATTCCAAAATGGGTTGGTCTTGCCCGAAGATGGTGTTTTGAAAGTCGATCAGCTTGCTGTCGGGTGACTCAAAATCATTCATGGCCATGCGTACCCACACGCGGCTGGACTCGGGTGTGACGGGGCAGACAAACAGCGCGATCGACTCGCGCAAATCGGCAATGGCGGCGGTGCCTGCTTCGGGTACTTTTGTCAGCACAGCTGCGTAAGGGGCCACCACTTCATAGGTGTACTCCACCACCGCGTGGCCGGTGGCGTGGACGGACGACTTGGGTTGCACGGCTTTGCAGCCGGTGGCCAAGACGCCGGTCGGGGTGGTGACCACGTCGTAGTGCGGCACATCAACCGCCTCGCGCGTGCCCAGCCAGCCTTCGTGCACGAAGGCGAAGTGCGCCAGATCCAGAAAGTTCTCCACGATGCGCGGTGCACTGGCGTTGACGTTGTAAGGCCCGCAATTGACTTTGCGCAGGCGCGCATCGTGCTCGGCGGCAAACGCGGGCACGGCCGTGGCGGCAGGGCTTAGCTGCACCCACAGCAGGCCATAGGCCTCGCGCACCGCGTAGGCAGTGGCGCGGTGGCTGGCCGGCGGCACGAAGCCGGGCAAAGCGGGAATGGTGGTGCACTGGGCAGCAGCGTCAAACTGCCAGCCGTGGTAGCGGCATTCCAGTTGGCCCTGGAAAATGTTGCCCAAAGACAGCTTGGTACCACGGTGTGGGCAGCGGTCCGCCCAGGCCTGCCAGGAGCCCTGAAAACCACTGATTTGGCTTTGCCAGACCACCAGTTCGGTGTTCAGCACCGCCACGGCATGTGGCCCGCCTTGCAGATCATGCAAAGTACCCACCGGGTGCCACAAGGTCGGTTCAACGGTCACGAAAGGGATCTCCAAAACAAAAGGACTGCCGCCTTTTCAAAGCGCGCAGTCCCCGTTAGCGTTCAGTCAGAATTTACTTGCCAGCTGGCACTTTGCCCTCAACGCCCTTGACGAAGAAGTCCACCTTGCCGCGCCACTCGTCGTCGGCCTTGGCGTCTTTGGCCAGGCGCTCTTTGCCAGTGTTGTCCATGATCGGGCCGGTGAAGACTTCAAAGGTTCCGGCTTTGATCGCGGCCTTGGTTTCTTCCACCTTGGTTTTGATGTCGGCAGGCACGGCGTCGCTGATCTTGATCAGGTCGTTCTGGCCTTCTGGCACGCCCCAGCGGGTGACAATATCGCCCTTCCACGAGCCGTCCATCACTTCCTTGATGGATTTTTTGTAGTAATTGCTCCAGTCAACCACGGCAGAGCCCAAGTGTGCTTTGGGTGCAAAGGCACTCATGTCAGAGTCCCAACCGAAGGCGAACTTGCCGTTTTTCTCAGCGGTTTTCAGCACAGCGGTGGAGTCGGTGTTTTGCAGCAACACGTCAGCGCCGCCGTTGATCAGGGTTTGCGCGGCTTCGGTTTCTTTCGGTGGATCAAACCAGGTGTTGACCCAGACCACACGGGTCTTGATTTTCGGGTTGACCGACTGCGCCCCCAGCGTGAAGGCATTGATGTTGCGCAGCACTTCGGGGATGGGGAAGGAGCCCACAAAGCCCAGCGTGTTGCTCTTGGTCATCTTGCCGGCAATGATGCCCGCCATGTAGGTGTCTTGGTAAAAGCGCGAGTCATAGACGCGCATATTGGGCGCGGTTTTGTAGCCGGTGGCGTGCTCGAACTTCACATCGGGAAAGTCTTTGGCCACTTTCTGCATGGGCTCCATGTAGCCAAAGCTGGTGGCAAAAATGATCTTGTTGCCTTGCGTGGCCAGGTCACGAATCACGCGCTCGGCGTCTGCACCTTCGGGCACGCTTTCAACCATCGTGGTTTTTACCTTGTCGCCAAACTCGGCTTCTACCGCCTTGCGGCCCAGGTCATGCGCAAACGTCCAGCCGGCATCGCCGACGGGGCCTACATAAACCCACGCGGCCTTCAGGGGTTCGGGCTTGGGGGGCGGTGCCGGTGCGGCAACCGGCGCGGGCGCGGGTGCAGGCACAGGTTTCGGCTCTTCTTTCTTGCCACAACCCACCAGGGCCGCAGCGGCCAGGGCAGAAAGCGCGGCGGCCTTCAAAAGGGAACGTTTAAGAACATCGGTCATGAATCAATCCTTTAGGGTGGGTTACAGAAAACAGAAATTATGGCTTGGGTGTGAAAACGGGGAAATTTGAACGCAGAGGACGCAGAAGTTCACGCAGAGGTCGCCGGGGGGGAATCCGAAAAATCCAATCTGAATTTTGTCTTCCTCTGCGCACTCTGCGCAACCTTTGCGTCCTCTGCGTTCAAAAATCCCCGGTTCACCCCGGATGAAACGGCTTGCCCAGCGAGGCTGGCATGTTCACGCGAATCCAGGTGGCGTTGCGGGAAATCAGCACCAGCACCACGATGGTGGCCAGGTAGGGCAGGGCATTGAGAAGCTGGCTGGGAACGTCCACCCCCGCGCCTTGCAGGTGAAACTGCAGCATGGTCACCCCGCCAAACAGGTAAGCCCCCAGTAGTACCCGAACGGGCCGCCAGGTGGCAAAGGTGGTCAGGGCCAGCGCAATCCAGCCCTTGCCGGCCACCATGCCTTCCACCCACAAGGGCGTGTAAATCACTGAAATGTAGGCACCGGCCAGGCCACACAAAGCCCCACCGGCCATGACGGCGAGCAGCCGGATGAGTCTGACCGGATACCCCAGCGCATGCGCGGCCTGGGGCGACTCGCCCACGCTGCGCAGCACCAAGCCCGTGCGGCTGCGAAATAAAAACCACATCAGCGCGGCCACCAGCGCCACCGTGAGATAGACCAGCGGGTGGTGGCGAAACAGCGCCGGGCCGATCAAAGGCAGGTCAGCCAGCCAGGGCAGCGCAAACTGCACCCGCTCGGGCAGCTTTTCTTTCACATATTGAATGCCGGCAAAGGCCGAAAACCCGGTGCCAAACAAGCTGAGTGCCAGCCCGGTGGCATATTGGTTGGTGCCCAGCCAGATGACCAGCACGCCAAAAACGGCGGCCAGTAGCGCGCCTGCACCCATGCCCGCCGCAAAACCCAGCCAGTCGCTGCCGGTGTGCACCACGGTAGCAAAGCCAGCCAGGGCGGCGCACAGCATCATGCCTTCGGCACCCAGGTTCACCACACCGGCTTTCTCATTGATGAGCAAGCCCAGCGACGCCAGCGCCAGAACCGTGCCTGCGTTCAGCGTAGCGGCCAGTAACAGGGCATAGGTTTCCAATTCATTTACTCCTGTTTTTGTAGCTGCTTGAGCAGTATTTACATGGGCTTGGGGGTGGTTTGATGCACATATGACAGATGACCAGGCTGCTGCGCAGCCGCGATGACAAATGACTGAAGACACGTCCTGCGAAGTGGCTGTTCGTCATATGTCATTCACGCCGCAGGCGAAGTCATCTGTCATGGGCCCCGCCGCACGCGATATCCCACCAACGTGTCACAAGCCAGCAAGGTAAACAGCAGCAAGCCCTGGAACACCCCGGTGATGGATTTGGGCAGCCCCATGCGTGACTGCGCCAGCTCGCCGCCAATGTAGAACATGCTCATCAACACTGCCGATAGCACCATGCCCACCGGGTGCAGTCGCCCCACAAAGGCCACGATGATGGCGGCAAAACCGTAGCCTGCGGGCACAAACGGTGTGAGCTGGCCTATCGGCCCGGCCACCTCCAGTGCACCGGCCAGGCCGGCTGCACCGCCGCTGACCAACAGCGCCGTCCACAGGGCTTTGCGCGACGAGAACCCGGCGTAGCGCGCGGCAGCTGGTGCCAGCCCGCCCACCTGCTGCGCAAAACCGGCACGGGTGCGAAACAGAAACACCCACAGCAGGCCAGCGCCCACCAACGCCATAACCAAGCCGATGTTCACCCGCGAGCCTGCCATCAGGCGAGGGATGTTGGTGACGCTTTCAAAGGTCTTGCTTTGCGGAAAGTTAAAGCCTGCCGGGTCTTTCCACGGGCCGTAAACCAGGTAGCCCAGCACCATGTCGGCCACATACACCAGCATCAGGCTGACCAGAATTTCGCTGGCATTGAACCGGTCGCGCAGCAGCGCCGTAATACTGGCCCAGGCCATGCCACCCGCCAAGCCGGCCAGCAGCACAGCCCCCACAACCCAGCTGCCCGTGGTTTTGTCGGCCAGCAGCGCCACGCCACCGCCGCACACCGCGCCCATGATGAACTGGCCTTCTGCGCCGATGTTCCACACATTGGAGCGAAAGCACACCGACAGGCCCAGCGCAATGATGAGCAGCGGCGTGGCCTTGAGCATCAATTCGCCCAAGGCATAGGGCGACTTGACGGGCTCCCAGAAAAAGATTTGCAAGCCACGCACCGGGTCTTTGCCTAAAGCGGCAAACAGCAGCGTGCCAATGACCACGGTGATGGCCAGCGCCAGCAGCGGCGAGGCGTAAGTCCACAGGCGCGAGGCTTCGGGGCGGGGTTCGAGCTTAAGCATGGGCCACCTGAGCGCTGGCGTCCCACAACCCACTCATCCACTCCCCAATTTGCGCCACGCTCGCATCGGCCCGTGCCACGGGTGGCGACAAGCGCCCCTTGGCAATCACCTGCAGCACATCGCTCAGCTCAAACAATTCATCGAGCTCCTCGCTGACCACCAGCACCGCGCAGCCCGCGTCGCGCAGCGCCAAGATCGCGCCGCGAATCTGCGCTGCGGCGCCCACGTCCACACCCCAGGTGGGCTGCGAGACGATGAGCAGCTTGGGTGCGCCCGCCCCTGCGCCACCGATCTCGCGCCCCACAATAAATTTCTGCAAATTGCCGCCCGACAGCGATTGCGCCAGCGCCATCGGCCCGCTGGCCTTGACCTGAAAGCGCGCAATCACGGCCTGGGCTTGTTCCTTGAGCGCGGGCAGGCGAATGCACGCCGAGGGTTGGCGCTGGCTGAGCAGCAGGTTGTGCGCCAGGCTGAGCGAAGGCACGGCCCCGCGCCCCAGTCGCTCTTCGGGCACAAACTGCAAACCCAGCGCGCGGCGCGGCTGCGGGCCCCAGTGGCCCACGTCTTGCCCCAGCACCTGCACTGTGTGTAACGGTGCGCGGGTGTCTTCGCCCGACAACGCTTGCAGCAGCTCTTTTTGCCCGTTGCCCGACACACCGGCAATGCCCAGCACCTGGCCGCCCCGCACCTGCAGACTCACCTCGCTCAGCGCCATGCCAAATGGGTCGGCACACGCCAGGCTCAGGTTTTTCACCTGTAGCACCACCTCGCCGGCCACCACCTCGCGGTGGGCCAGCGCTGGTGGCTCGGCACCAATCATCAGGCGCGACAGGCTGGCATTGCTTTCGTTTTGGGGGTTGCACACCCCCGTGACCTTGCCGCCGCGCAGCACCGTGCAGGCGGTGCACAGCGCGCGGATTTCATGCAGCTTGTGGCTGATGTACAAAATGCTGCAGCCTTGCGCGGCCAGCTTTTGCAGCACTACAAACAGCTTGTCCACCGCCTGCGGCGTGAGCACCGAGGTGGGCTCATCCAATATCAACAAACGCGGCTCACCCAGCAGCGCACGAATGATCTCTACCCGCTGCATCTCACCCACGCTGAGCGTGTGCACGGGCCGCAGCGGGTCCATGTCCAGCCCGTATTCGCTGGCTTTGGCGGTGATGCGCTCGGTCACTTGCGCCAGCGACAGGCTTTTGTCCAGCCCCAGCCACACGTTTTGCGCCACGGTCAACGTGTCAAACAGGCTGAAGTGCTGGAACACCATGCTGATGCCCAGGGCGCGTGCCTGCTGCGGGTTCTTGATGTGAACCGGCGTACCGTCGAATACCACGGTGCCCGCGTCAGGCTTTACCGAGCCATAGATGATCTTCATCAGCGTGGATTTACCCGCGCCGTTTTCGCCCAGCACGGCATGGATCTCGCTTGGGGCCACGGTGAGCGACACCTCGCGATTGGCCAGCACGCTTGCATAGCGTTTGCTGATGTTTGCCAGCGCCAGGCGTGGGGTGATGTCGGAGGAAATAGGGCTAGCTGCCATACCATTCATTTTTAGGTATTTGTTTTATATGCACTCGCAAGCAAGTCTCATGCACACGCAAACGATTCAGTTCATCCGCCGCGGCCAAGTGGTCTCGCTAGCCAATGTAGCACCCGACCGCACCCTGCTGGATCTGCTGCGCGAAGACCTGGGTTGCACCGGCACCAAAGAGGGCTGCGGCGAGGGCGACTGCGGGGCGTGCACGGTGGTCACGGGCGAAATCGAAGGTGATGGCGTGCGCTACCGGGCGGTCAACAGCTGCATACGGCTGGCGCATTCGGTCAATGGGCTGGCGCTGTGGACGGTGGAGGATTTGGCATCTTCGGAGGGTCTTCACCCATCACAGCAAGCCATGGTCAACTGCCATGGCTCTCAGTGCGGCTTTTGCACACCCGGCTTTGTGATGAGCCTGTTTGGCATGTACCAAAACCATGTGTGCCAGGGCCGCAGCATCAGCCGCGAGCTGGCACAAGAAGAACTCTCGGGCAACCTGTGCCGCTGCACCGGTTACCGGCCGATTCTGGATGCGGCACAGGCCATGGGCAGCCTGCCCCGGGTGGCGGTTGATGAACTGCAATTGCTATCAA
Organism: Comamonadaceae bacterium; assembly: GCA_013297875.1. Classification (GTDB taxonomy): domain Bacteria; phylum Pseudomonadota; class Gammaproteobacteria; order Burkholderiales; family Burkholderiaceae_C; genus JAAFIW01. Next base: position 266,683 of record JAAFIW010000004.1, read on the forward strand.
AACTGAAGCTGCTTGAGCAGCAAATACATGGGCGGGTGGCCGATTTGGCTTCAAAACCCGCCTACCTGGCCCCCACAACCCTCCCCGCCCTGCTCCAGGCCCGCGCCGCTCACCCACAAGCCCAGCTGGTGGCCGGTTGCACAGACGTGGGCCTGTGGGTCACCAAGCAGCACCGCCAGTTTTCCCAGGTGCTGGATGTCACGCGCACCGCCGAGCTGCGCCGCGTCGAGCATTACCCCCACCACATCGCCATTGGTGCCGCCGTGCCCCTGGTGGAGGCCTTTGCCGCCTTGGTCGCGCTGTGGCCACAGCTGAAAACCTTTGCCAACCGCTTTGCCGGCCTGAGCGTGCGCAACAGCGGCACCCTCGGCGGCAACGTGGCCAACGGCTCACCGATTGGCGACTCGATGCCACTGCTGATTGCGTTGGGGGCTCATGTGGTGCTGATGAGCTGGCGGGGTGGGCAGATGCACCACCGCGAGATGCCGGTTGAGCAGCTATACACCGGGTATCGCACCAATGTGATGGCGGGCGATGAGGTGTTGGCGTGGATCAAGGTGCCGCGGCCAGTGTTTGACGAAGGTGGTGGGCGCGCGTGCCCCCACCCCAGCCCTCCCCCGGGAGGGGAGGGAGCCAAGCAACATCTGCGCATCTACAAAATCTCCAAGCGCTTCGACGACGACATCTCCGCCGTCTGCCTGGCCATCCATCTACTGGTCGACAACGGTGTGATCACGCAGGCCAGCATCGGCGCAGGCGGTGTCGCCGCAACCCCTGTACGCGCTATCAAAACAGAAGCTGCTCTAGCAGGTAATACATGGGCGGCAAGCACTTTTGACCATGCAACGGCCGTTTTGCAAGCTGAATTCCAACCCATCACCGACATGCGCGCCAGTGCCGTCTACCGCACCCAGGTGCTGGGCGGGTTGATGCAGCGCTTCTGGCTGGAGATGCACGGTGTGAAGGGGATCAATCTGGAGTGGTTTGAGTTGGGCGAGGTGGTGGCATGACATTCAACCAAGGCCCGCACGAATCCGCCGTAGCCCACGTCACCGGCACCGCCACCTACATCGATGACATTCCCGAGCTCAAAGGCACGCTGCATGCCGCGCCCATCCTGTCCACCGTGGCACACGGCAAGCTGCTGGGTGTTGACGCAAGCCAAGTGCTAGAAATGCCTGGCGTGCGCGGCGTGGTGCTGGCCGCTGATATTCCAGGTGACCCACTGCTGGCCACCTTCGTGCAGGACGAGCCCATCTTTGCGAAAGACACCGTGCAGCACATCGGCCAGGTCATCGGCCTGGTGGTGGCGGGCAGCGCCATGCAGGCCCGCCGCGCGGCCCGCCAGGTGCAACTCACGATCGAACCCCTGCCTGCCATCCTCAGCGTGCAAGAGGCTCTAGAAAAACAAAGCCACGTGCTGCCCCCCGTCACCGTGCGCCGTGGCAACCCCGAACTGGCTTTGAAAACGGCCCCCCACACCCTGCAAGCCACGCTGTCGGTCGGCGGGCAGGAGCATTTCTACCTGGAGGGTCAGGTGGCCTACGCGCTACCCAAAGAGCAAGGCCAGTGGCACATTCACAGCAGCACCCAACACCCCGGCGAGGTGCAGCACTGGGTGGCGCATGCGCTGAACATTCCGAACAGTGACGTAACGGTGGAATGCCGCCGCATGGGCGGTGGTTTTGGCGGCAAGGAAACCCAGGCGGGGCATCTGGCGGTGTGGGCGGCGCTGGCGGCACACAAGCTCAAAGCCCCGGTCAAGCTGCGGCTGGACCGGGACGACGACTTCATGATCACCGGCAAACGTCACCCGTTTGAATACCTCTACACCGCAGGGTTTGACGACACGGGCCTGCTGCTGGGCTTGAAGCTGCAAATGGCCGTGAACTGCGGCTTCAGTGCCGACCTCAGCGGCCCGGTGGCCGACCGCGCCATCTTTCACGCCGACAACGCCTACTACCTGAGCGACGTGGAAATCACCTCGATTCGCTGCAAGACCCACACCCAAAGCCACACCGCGTTTCGCGGCTTCGGCGGTCCGCAGGGAATGATCGTGATCGAAACCATCATGGGCGACATTGCGCGCACGCTGGGGCTGGATGCGCTGGATGTGCGGCTGCGCAACCTGTATGGAACCGACAAGCGCAACACCACCCATTACGGCATGCAGATTGAGGACAACATTCTCGAACCTTTGCTATCAAAACTGGAGCTGGCTCAGCAATATCGGCAACGCAGAACCGAGATTTCGGCCTGGAATGCGCAAAGCCCGGTCATCCAGCGCGGCATCGCCATCACCCCCGTCAAATTCGGCATCAGCTTCACCGCCACCTTGTTCAACCAGGCGGGGGCCTTGGTGCATGTGTACACCGACGGCAGCGTGCAGGTGAACCACGGGGGCACCGAAATGGGCCAGGGCCTGCACACCAAGGTGGCCCGCATCGTGGCCGACACATTAGGCATTGACGCGGGCAAGGTGCGCAGCACCGCCAGCGACACCAGCAAAGTGCCCAACGCCAGTGCCACCGCCGCATCCGCTGGCACCGATTTGAACGGCCGCGCCGCCCAGTTCGCCGCCCGCCAGATTCGCGACAACCTGGCCGCTTTTGTGGCGGGCCTGGACGGTGTGGGCGCGGGCAGCGTGGGCTTTGCGGGCGGCTTCATCACCACCGACAAAACCAAGCGCAGCTTCAACGAGGTGGTGAAAGCGGCCTACGCCAACCGCATTCAGCTGTGGAGCGACGGCTTCTATCGCACCCCAAAAATCCATTACGACAAAGCAACCCTGAGCGGCCGTCCGTTTTACTACTTTGCTTATGGTGCCGCCTGCACCGAAGTGGCCATCGACACGCTGACCGGCGAGAGCCGGGTGCTGCGCGTGGACATCCTGCACGACGTGGGCACGCCCATCCACCGCGCGATTGACATTGGCCAGATCGAAGGCGGCTTCATCCAGGGCATGGGCTGGCTCACCACCGAGCAACTGGTGTGGAACCACGCCGGCAAACTCACCACCCACGCCCCCAGCACCTACAAAATCCCCGCCACCGGCGACGTGCCCGCGCATTTCACGGTAGACCTGTGGCACGAGCCCAACCGGGAAGACAACGTGGGCGGCAGCAAAGCCGTGGGCGAGCCACCGTTCATGTTGGCGATCAGCGTGTACGAGGCCCTACGCGACGCAGTCGCGTCTGCCCGGGACGGCGACGCAGTCGCGTCTGCCCGGGACGGCGACGCAGTCGCGTCTGCCCGGGACGGGGACGCAGTTACCTCTGCCCGGGACGGGGATGCCGTCGGGTTTGGGAAGGACGGCGACGCAGTCGCGTCTAAACGGAACCCAGGCAAAAAGCCTGTTCAACTCTTCGCGCCAGCCACCGCCGAGAACGTGCTGAAGGCATTGCAAGGGGACTAATTCCTTTTCCAGATCATTGCCCAATGATGTCCTGCCTGTAGCCCAACCTGGCCTTGCCAATGCCGCTGAAGAAGCGCCCCTGATGGTGTTTGTCTCAGGGGCTGACGCCACAGCCCTCCTGTATCCTTAGCGCCCTGTCCACAACTGCACGTCCTGCACCCCAAGGCTGTGTCCGAACCGCACCCCGAACGCGAAGACAAACGCACGTTTTTGCAAAAACTGGCCGAATTCATTCACCCCGGCCCCGACTCCCGTGAAGAACTGATTGAAACCCTGGTTGACGCTCAGGACAACCAGGTGATTGGCTCGGAGTCGCGCCAGATGCTGGAAGGCGTGATTCGCATGGCCGACATGACGGCTGGCGATGTGATGGTGGCTGCGCCGCGTATGGATTTGATCAACATCGAAGCGCCGTTTGACGAGCTGCTGCACACCATCATTGAAACGGCGCATTCGCGTTTTCCGGTGTACGACAAAGACCGCGAAAACATCATTGGCATCTTGCTGGCCAAAGATTTACTCAAGCTGCAGCGTGCGCCGGAGTTGAACATTCGCGCGCTGCTGCGCCCGGCGGTGTTTGTGCCGGAGAGCAAAGGCTTGAACGATTTGCTGCGCGACTTTCGCGGCAACCGCAACCACCTGGCCATCGTGATCGACGAGTTTGGCCGCACGGCGGGGCTGATCACGATTGAAGACGTGCTGGAACAAATCGTCGGCGAGATTGAAGACGAATTCGACATTGCCGAAGACGAGGGCGACATCTTTGCGCTGGCCGACAAAACCTACCGCGTCAGTGGCGACACGGCGATTGAGCGGGTCAACGAGGCCTTTGGCGTCACGCTGGTCGCCAGCGATGAAGACCAGAGCTTTGAAACCATTGGCGGCCTGATTGCGCACGAAATGGGCCATGTGCCCAAGCGCGGCGAGCGGCATGCCATCGGCGGCCTGGAGTTTGTGGTGCTGCACACCAAGGGCGGGGCGGTGCGCTGGTTCAAGGTGTCGCCGACGGTATCGGCTGGATCGGGTCGTGGCCCGCAGCTGTTTTAGCGGCCCGCTTCTGCATGTTTGAGCCCCAGCGCAAGCCGGCGCGCATCGACTTTTTGTGGGCTGCGCTGGCGGGCTTGGCGCAGGCTTTGTCCATTGCGCTGCCCTGGAGCGAATCGTCTGGCCTGCCTTGGAGCGGCCAAGCAGTGTGGTGGCTGCAAATCCTGTCGCTGGCCGTGCTCGCGTGGCTGGTCAACCGCCACCCCTCGTTCAAGCGCGGCCTGCTGTTGGGCTGGGTGTTTGGCCTGGTGTGGATGGCCGGCACGTTCTGGTGGTTGTTCATTTCCATGCACCAATACGGCGGCCTGGCCGCGCCGCTGGCGGTGGCGGCGGTGCTGGGGCTGGCGGCGTTTCTGGCGGCGTTTTACGGGCTGGCCAGTGGCATTTATGGGTCTTTTATGGCTGTTGCCCAGAGACATACTGCTCAAGCAGCTATTTATTTTGTAGCAACCTGGACATTGGCTGAACTGATTCGTGGCACCTGGTTGACCGGTTTCCCCTGGGGTGCCGGTGGCTACGCGCAGGTTGCTGGGCCGCTGGCCGCGCTGGCACCTTGGGTGGGCGTGTACGGCGTGGGCGCGGTGGCCGCGCTGGCGGCGGCTTTGCTGGCGGGGTTGATCACGGGCAACGCAAACCCGGCGCGTGCAGCCAACCGCGCGGGACTGGGCGTGCTGGCAGGGCTGGTGCTGGCCTTGTCGATGCTGTCGGTGTCGGGCGCAGCGGGCGTGGCGCAAAGCAGCGGCACGCTCTCCGTCACCCTGCTGCAAGGCAACATTCCCCAAGACGAAAAGTTCCAGTCCGGCAGTGGCGTGCCGCAGGCACTTCGCTGGTATGGCGAGCAACTGGCGGCCAGCACCACGCAGTTGGTGGTGGCCCCGGAAACCGCGATTCCGCTGCTGCCCGAGCAGTTGCCCGACGGCTACTGGCAAGCGCTGACGGAGCGCTTTTCCAAGCCAATAACCGGCAAGCCGGGCACACCGCAAGCCGCGCTGGTCGGTGTGCCACTGGGCAGCTTTTCGCAGGGCTACACCAATTCAGTGATGGGTTTTGCGCCGGGTGTGCCGCCCTACCAATACGACAAACACCACCTGGTGCCCTTTGGCGAGTTCATTCCGCCCATGTTCAAGTGGTTCACGCAGATGATGAACATTCCGCTGGGCGACTTCAACCGCGGCGCAGTGGGCCAGCCCTCATTCAACGTTGCGGGCCAGCGCCTGGCACCCAATGTCTGCTACGAAGACCTGTTTGGCGAAGAGCTGGCCGCGCGTTTCATCGAGCCGGCCACCGCGCCCACCATCATGGTCAACATCAGCAACATCGGCTGGTTTGGCAACAGCGTGGCGATTGACCAGCACCTGCACATCAGCCGCATGCGAGCCCTGGAATTTGCCCGCCCCATGATCCGCGCCACCAACACCGGCGCCACCGTCATCATCGACCACCAGGGCCGCGTCACGCATGCGCTGGCACGGCACACGCGGGGCACGCTGGTGGGCGAGGTGCAAGGCCAGACGGGCACCACACCCTACGCCTGGTGGGCCTCGCGCCTGGGCTTGTGGCCACTGTGGGGGCTGGTGGTTGCTATTGTTGTGATAGCTGGTCGAGCAGGATTTAAAAGGGCCAGGGGGTGAAGTGCCGACACCCAACACACTGGAGAGCGGACATTTCACAACACAAATCGTTTGAACTGGGGCGCTGCTCCCAAAGCGTCGCGTTTTCCTGGCTATAGCTGCACGATTTGGACTTCACCAGCGTAGTCGCCGGTCAGCGATTGAGCGAACTGCACGGCATCTTCAAGAGACTCACCTTCATGAGATGACGTGAGGATGGTGCGGCCATCAATTGAACCGTCACCAGCGACAAGTTCATCAACGATGTCTTCAACTTGCGAACAATCTTGTCCTACGACGCCGACAAAAACAACGCCGTCGCTTAGAAATTGTTCGACCATGGCATCCAGGCGAAGCTTGTAGCCGCTGGGGCAATGAAGAACGATTTTTCGACCGTATGGCATGAGAGCGCTATATCCCTGGCCGCGTTAGAGGCCTAGCTTGAGAGGCCCGCCCCGTTCCACTGTGTACTGCTCGTAGCTGACGAAGTGCCGCTTTCTGCCCAAATAGTGGGGATAGTGCTCAAGGTGCCAGCGACAGCCTTCGATGAATGCCGCATGATTCTTTTCCAGTTTGGTGCAAAGTCGCTCGAACTCCAAAAGGTCTTGCATCCACTGTGCGCATTCATTCTCAGTAGCGCCATCGGCACCGTACAGAATTCCAGCCGGAAGCTCATGAACTGCGTATTGAAGTTGTTCTCGCAGTTTTTGATAGCGCTGGAGGTCAATTTCCACGTCGTATCTCATCCAGCATCTCAACAAAGTCCATTCGGTTCAGTGCGTCCTCGCCCCGCCATTTGCACTGATAAGTCTCCAGCATCCCGCGAAAAGTCTCCCAGCTGAAACGGCCCCATCCATACATCTCCTTCGCAATGTTATGAAACGCGTCAGCCAAATCAGCAGCCTGCGCCGCGTGTCCATCCCAGCCCAACAACCGTAACTCGACAAACGCGTGGTGAATCATGTCGCACAGCATCTCTCGTTGCTTCGGTGTTGGTAACGGGTCGCTCATGGCATGTGTGGTGTGGTGGTGGATGCAAGTCGGATTTCAGGCGCGCTCAATCGGTTTTGGATTTCATCGAAGTATCTACGTTGGTCGGTTTCATGCGATCCGCTTGGCGCTTCGGAACCCAAAAACGGGGTCAGAGCCCGATTTCGTAACTGTGTTTTGACGCTTCGGTACGACCGCGTCCTGAATCGGGATCTGACCCCATTTTTCCGATGCGCTGACGTTTAAACAACCAACAGCCCAGGTATTCATTGCTCAAGCAGCTACAAAAATCGTAGTAATCCAACCTACCGAAACAGGCCAAACCCATCACCGCGGCAACGGCAGCGCCGTCTTGTACCGCACCTGCTTCAGCGCAAAACTAGATCGAATCTTCTCCACCCCCGCAATCGGTGTGAGCTGCTCCAAAATGAATTTCTCCAGCGCGCCCATGTCGGCCACGGCCACGCGGATGAGGTAGTCGCTGTCGCCGGTCATCAGGTAGCACTCCATCACCTCGTCGTGCTCGGCAATGCGCGCTTCAAACTCGGCCAGCGCGTGTTTGCTTTGCTCTTTCAGGCTGATGGAGATGAACACGTTGAGCCCCAGGCCCAGGGCTTTTGGGTTGGCCAGGGCCACGTAGCGGGCGATCACGCCTGCGGCCTCCAGCGCCTTCACGCGCACCAGGCAGGGCGAGGGCGAGAGGTGGATGCGGCGGGCCAGCTCCAGGTTGGTCAGCGAGCTGTCTTGCTGCAGTTCGCTAAGGATTTTCAGGTCGGTGGCGTCTAGCGGGTGGTTAAGCATACAAAGCACCTTCGAAACGATGTTGGACAAAATTTTATGCCGTTCAAACCAAATTCACACCCATTTTCAGAACCCTATTTCGCCCCCCGCTGCGTAAAGTACTGCGCATGACCGACCTCAGCTTACAAACCTTTTTCGACGCCGACCCCCAAGAAACCAGCGAGTGGCGCGACGCGTTTTCTGCGCTGGTGGCCACCCACGGCGCGGCCCGTGCGCGCTTTGTGCTCGATGAGCTGGTGCGCCAGGCCCACGCCAGCCAGGTGGGCTGGACGCCGGAGCTGGTCACGCCTTATGTGAACACCGTGGCCGTGGATCGGCAGCCGCCGTTTCCCGGTGACCTGGCGCTGGAAGAAAAGCTGGCCTCGCTGATGCGCTGGAACGCGCTGGCCATGGTGGCCCGCGCGAACGGGGCTTATGGCGAGTTGGGCGGGCACATTGCCAGCTATGCCAGCGCGGCGGATTTGTTTGAGGTGGGGTTTAACCATTTCTTTCATGCAAGGAATGGGGCCGCAGCGAAGGGCCGCCCCGAGCAAGGCAGCACCCCCTCGGGGGGCAGCGCAGCACATGCAGTTGCAAGCGTGGGGGCCATTCACAACGGCGATTTGGTGTTCTTCCAGCCCCACAGCGCCCCCGGCGTCTATGCCCGCGCCTTTCTCGAAGGGCGGCTCACTGAAAACGACCTCGCCCACTACCGCCAGGAAATCACGGCCCCCGCGTTCAAGGGCGCAGACGGCCAAGGCGCACGCGGCCTGAGTAGCTACCCGCACCCCTGGCTCATGCCCGACTTCTGGCAGTTTCCCACCGGCTCCATGGGCATAGGGCCGATCAGCTCGATCTACCACGCGCGCTTTATGCGCTACCTCACCCACCGCAAGCTGCTCAACTGCGAGGGCAGAAAAGTCTGGGGCGTGTTTGGCGATGGCGAGATGGACGAGCCCGAAAGCATGAGCGCGCTCACCCTGGCCAGCCGCGAAAAGCTGGACAACCTGGTCTGGGTGGTCAACTGCAACTTGCAGCGCCTGGACGGCCCGGTGCGCGGCAATGGCCGCATCATTGACGAACTTGAAAAGCTGTTTTGCGGTGCTGGCTGGCACGTGGTCAAACTGGTCTGGGGCAGCGACTGGGACGGCCTGTTTGCCCGCGACACCACCGGCGCGCTGGCCCGCGCGCTGCTTGAGACGGTCGACGGGCAAATGCAGACCTTTGCCGCCAAAGACGGACGCTTCAACCGCGAGCACTTCTTTGGCCAAAACGAGGAACTCAAGCGCCTGGCCCAAGGCATGACCGACGAGCAAATTGACCGCCTCAAACGCGGCGGCCACGACCTCGTGAAAATCCACGCCGCCTATGCCGCTGCAGCCGCCCACAAAGGCCAGCCCACCGTCATATTGGCCCACACCAAAAAAGGCTACGGCATGGGCACCGCCGGCCAGGGCAAGATGACCACGCACAGCCAGAAAAAGCTGGATGAAGCCGCGCTGCTGGCCTTTCGCAACCGCTTCAATCTGCCACTAACGGATGCGCAAGCCGCCAACCTCGAATTTTTCAAGCCCGCTGCCGACAGCCCCGAAATGCAATACCTGCACCAGCAGCGCAGCAAGCTGGGCGGTTATTTGCCCCAGCGCCAAACCACCGCGCCCAAGCTGCCCGTGCCCGATTTGGCCAGTTACGCGCAATTTGCCCTGGAAGCAGGCGGCAAAGAAATGTCCACCACCATGGCCTTTGTGCGCCTGCTGGGCAACCTGCTCAAAGACCCGGCGCTGGGCGCGCACATCGTGCCCATCGTGGCCGACGAGGCGCGCACTTTCGGCATGGCCAACCTGTTCAAACAAGTCGGCATCTACTCCAGCTTGGGCCAGCGCTACGAGCCCGAAGACATTGGCTCCGTGCTGAGTTACCGCGAGGCGCTTGACGGCCAGATTCTGGAAGAAGGCATATCCGAAGCAGGCGCGATTGCCAGCTGGACAGCCGCCGCCACCAGCTACAGCGTGCACGGCCTGGCCATGCTGCCCTTCTACATCTACTACAGCATGTTCGGCTTTCAGCGCGTAGGCGACGCCATCTGGGCCGCCGCTGACCAACGCGCCCGCGGCTTCCTGCTGGGCGCCACTTCAGGCCGCACCACCTTGGGCGGCGAAGGCCTGCAACACCAAGACGGCTCCAGCCATTTGGTAGCAGCCACCATCCCCAACTGCAAAGCCTACGACCCCGCCTTTGCCAGCGAGCTGGCCGTCATCGTCGACCACGGCATGCGCAAGATGCTGGTGAACCAGGAAGATGTTTTTTACTACATCACCTTGATGAACGAGAACTACGCGCAGCCCGATTTGCCGGCGGATGTGAGTGGTGATGTGAAGGCCAATGTGATAAAAGGTTGCTATAAATTAAATAGCTGCTTGAGCAATGAATACATGGGCGAGCAGGCTAAAACACTTAAAACCGTCACCTTATTGGGCTCCGGCGCCATCCTCACCGAAGTCATCAAAGCCGCTGCGCTGCTCGCAGCACAAGGTATCCACGCCCACGTCTACAGCGTCACCAGCTGGAGCGAATTGGCAAGAGACGGCATCGCCTGCGAACAACGCCTGCTGGCCGGCCACGCCAACCCCGGCACAGCCTTTTTTACCCAACAACTGTCCACCAGCACCGGCCCGGTGATAGCCGCCACCGACTACGTCAGAGCCGTCCCCGACAGCGTCCGCGCCTTCGTGCCGCCCGGCAGGCGCTACATCACCCTAGGCACCGACGGCTTCGGCCGCAGCGACACCCGCGCCGCACTGCGGGAGTTTTTTGCGGTGGATGCGGCAGCGATTGTTAGAGCGGCGTTGGCGGTGTTTTGAGGGACTGGCGTCGGGAGAAGCAATCGGGGTCAGATCCCAATTCAGGACACGGTCATGTCGGCGGACGCGGAGCTTGTACGAAATTGGGCTCCGACCCCGATTGCGGGGTGCCGGAGACTAAAAACCTTCCATGGCAACGGGAGGAAAGAAGATCAAAACAGCCCACAGCCCATGAATTCATTGCTCAAGCAGCTACAAAAAACGTAGTGAACTGAATCTGGTTCTCAAGCGTTGCGGCTGCGACGCAGGGGCTATGTTTCCGTGCGTCCGATTGCCTCAAGTAGTTTCTCGCCCTCTGTTTTCCTGGAGTGACTTTTAAGCCACTCGGTGACCTCGCCCTCGCGCGTCGGCGGCGCGTATCCCACGCTGCACCCGCAGCCTTTGAATGCAAAGCCATGCTCATACAGTTTTTGAATGATGCGCCACGCTTGGACGTCACGCTTCGGAGGCGGCCTGAAGTCCAACCCCATCGAAGCCATCTGTTGTTGACACTGAGGACAGACGGAAACGTCGGCAAGGTAGCGATCATAAGCTGTTCGTAGGAAACGCCAAACTTTGCTTCAACCGCCCTTCGACGGGGCGTGGAGCTGTACACAGCAACAATTTCCTCGTACACGGCACCCAGACCGGCATGTTTTAGGTACTCATCGATTGGCGTCTTCTTGAATGCTTTTCGACACGAGAAGCAGGCAAAGTGCGACTTGTAGATAACGGCTGCGTAGCGACACATTAGATGTAATTCGGTGCGTGTTCACGGTACCGCTCGAACCAGGATAGCTGCGCATCGCCATAGGATTCGTTGTTCCATCGGCGTGCAAGCGCTCGTGGTTGGATTGTTTTGCAGGAATAGCAAACATCCCTTGCTGCCACGTACGACCAAGGATCTTCTCCTTCGTGTTTCACGCCGACATGCATCTCTTCCGCACATCGCTCAGAGCCGCATTCGACGCATTTGAAAGGGGATTCGTTGCTCATGTCTATTGGTCTGAAGTGGCGGCGCGGTTTCATTTGGCTGCCGCTGTCAGGTTACGGGCATCAGCAAATTATGGTGTCAAACCGATAGATCCAACGCATGCGGTCTTCGCACCCATGCCCCCGCGCTTCGGAACCCAAAAAACGGGGTCAGAGTCCGATTTCGTAGTTGTGTTTTGGCGTTTCAGGTAGACCGTGTCCTGAATCGGAATCTGACCCCATTTTTTTCGACGCTCTGAGGGGGAAACAGCCATTAGCCCATGAATTCATTGCTCAAGCAGCTACAAAAAGCGTAGTGACCGAAAGCTCTAGAAGCGGGATGTTGCGGTGCATAGAAAGGCCAACCTCAACAGCCCAAAGGCTCAGACACCCCGATGCGCCCGCGCCTTCTGCCGCCCCACCTCTGACAACGTCCCTTCAGGATTGCGTCTCATCGTTTTGATGAACTCGGCCTTGCGAAACCGAAGGGCAGACCAGTCTGGGTCTATGGCCACCTGCCGCACCGGCTCGTAGCCGGCCTGGCCCAGTGCCTGCCAGCCCGTGTCGCGGTTGAACTCGCATGTGAATCTCTTCGACGACGCCTTGGGGTAGACCATCCAGAGCACGGCATCACCCGCTGCCGCTTGGGTGAGTTGCTGTGTGGCGGCTTCAACGTCGGCGTTCGTCAGGACGAAGGCCAGCGCAAAAGTGACCTGGCCTGCGGCCGTGCGTTTGATCTCCACGCCTTCAAGCAATCGCAACTCAGCCTCGAAGGATTCAGGGGCGTTCAGCACGTGGATCAAGCGCGCGTCGGCCAGGTTGAGCTTTTTGAATAGCGGGGTCATGGGTGATTTGTGATGGCTAGGGTTGCTTGGGATCGGTTTTTAACAAAGGTTCGAGGTCTTTGAAAGTCGAAACCGTTGGCAGCCCTTCGACAACTTCTGCGCGGGCGCCAGCCCCTCGTGCAATTGTCCAACCAGAGATGACCGTGCTCGGTGGGATGGGCGCAAGGTCAAGGAAGTTGATGGTGCCTGAGGCCTTGATGTTGACGCCTGGTTGCCGCTGCTCGACGGCCATGAAATCAAAAACCACGGACGACGGGTTAACCCAATGCGCATTGCCGGTCACGGTAATTCCTGCTCTGCTCATGCCGGTGTTGGCATACGAAAAAGCCGTCGGTGCGCTTGGCACCGCACATGGCTGCTGAAAATAGCCCGCCAGAAAATTTGTGACGATGCCAGCGGGCATCTCAAGCATGACAAATGGCGACGGGCCCGCTTGCTTGAAAGGGTCATAGCCCTTGAAAAGGTAGATGTCATTGGGCAGCTGGTACATCTCCTGAACTGACTTTCCGTCCTCAAGACGGGCGTAGAGCCCATCAGAAAAACGCGCAAGCGTTATCGAGCCAGGAGTACCCGGCGAAAATGAAATGGCGGAGAAATCTCTCCAGGTTTTGCCCTGTGGGCAGTACCAGGCTGTGCTCGACATAGACAGAAGCGCCAAGGCAGACAGCGCAATTTTTCGCAGTCGTAGGGACATGGCTTTTTCCGATTCTGTTGTTCTGGTCTTCGCGCTCCGGAGCCCAGAAACGGGGTCAGAGCCCGATTTCGTATAAGTGTCGCAGCACTTCGGACAGACCACGTCCTGAATAGGGATCGACCCCATTTTTCTGGCGCTCTGAGATCAAAATAGCCGATAGCCCAGAGATTCATTGCTCAAGCAGCTATCAAAAGCGTAGTGATCTAGACACGGAAACACACCACGAGGATGGCGGGTTGGCCTGTCTCCAGGCGGCGCCAGTTGACGAAGGCTGAGCATTCGACGAAGGCTTCGTATTGATCTGGGCACCGCAACTTGAACGCCTGCGCGTGGTCGAGGGCAATGCAGACAAGCTCGCCTGGTGGCGCGTGAATTGCACTGAATTCTTCGTCCAGACGGGTCATGCAATCTATCCAGGCGTCCATATTGCGGCCGTAGAACGCCGGAAAGCCGAAGGCTGTGGCAAACGCATCGTGGAATGACGGCCAGTCGGTGATTTGGGAGGCGTCGATTTGGACGGTTTTCATGGCGAGCGTCGCACGCGCATGTCGATCTGGTTGTCGAACGCAATGTCCATCCGAACCATGTCACGTAGCGGTATTCCATTTTGCTTCCAGACTTTGTGCCACCGCTTCACAAAAAAGTTGACGTCAACACCCACAATTCGAAAGCCAAATCGCTGGTAAAAAACCAACTGGCCCGCGCCACCATTGCCAGTTCCAACCTCTAATCGATGCGCTCCCTGCTGCCTGGCCAGGGTACGCGCCTTGTTCAGCAAACGGGTGCCAATGCCTTTGCGCTGCACGCTTTGCAATACGGCCAGGTTCATGATCTCCCACTCGTCGCCACACACTGCAAGCCATAGCTCGCCACGAGCCAAGTACTTCTCGATTTCAGGCTTGGGGCCATCGGCGCTGAGCAGAAGGCTCCATGGTGGCGTCTCGTCAGTTTTGGCTTTGCGGATCGTCGTTTTCATAGCGGTTGGTTCGTTTGCCCCTGCGATTCACTGTTCCGGCAGCTACAAAAAGCGTAGTGGTCATAAGCCTCAGAAGCGGGGTGAGCAATCGGGGTCAGATCAAAATTCAGGACGTTGTTTGGATCGGCGCGCGAGGTGCAAGTACGAAATTTTGCTCTGACCCCGATTGCGGGGGTGCCGGAGACGACGACTATCAAGTCTTCGCGCTTCGGAACCCAAAAACGGGGTCAGAGCCCGATTTCGTATGGGTATTTTGGCGCTCCGGACTGGCCGTGTCCTGAATCGGGATCTGACCCCATTTTTCCGCGCGCTGAGGCGTAAAAAAGCCGGTAGCCCAGGTATTCATTGCTCAAACAGCTATCAAAAACATATTACTCTGAGTCTCAAACAACCGTTCAAAACGCCACGTTCTCCCGCCCCTTGAGCTGCAGCATTTGCCTGGCTTCGTCGGGTGTTGCGACTTGCAAGCTGAGGCTTTCGATCAAGGTTCTTGCGCGTTGGACTTGGGCGGCGTTGGATGGGGCGAGTTGGCCGGGGCCGTCCCACAGCGAGTCTTCCAGGCCGACGCGGACGTTGCCGCCCATGGCCAGGGACTGGGCGGCAATCGGCAGTTGGTTGCGGCCGGCGCCCAGCACCGACCAGATGTAGTCAGTACCGAACAGGCGGTCTGCGGTGCGGTGCATGTGGGCCACGTCTTCGGGGTGCGGGCCGATGCCGCCCAAGAGGCCGAAGACGGATTGGATGAGGAAGGGGGGTTTGATCAGGCCGCGATCAATGAAGTGGGCGGCGGTGTACAGGTGGCCGATGTCGTAGCACTCAATTTCAAAGCGGGTGCCGTTGCCTGCGCAAGTTTGCAGGATGTGGGCGATGTCTTTGAAGGTGTTTTTGAACACGCGGTCGTCGCTGTTGGCCAGGTAGGGCTGCTCCCAGGCGTGTTGGAACTCTTTGAAGCGGCTGAGCATGGGGTACAGGCCCAGGTTCATCGAGCCCATGTTGAGCGAGGCGACTTCAGGTTGGAAGGTGGCCACGGGCACCAGGCGCTCGTCAACCAGCATGGTGGGCGCGCCGCCGGTGGTGATGTTGATCACCACATCGCAGCGCGCTTTGATCTGCGGCAGAAACGCCTTGAACAGCTCGGGGTCTTGCGAGGGCGAGCCGTCTTCGGGCTTGCGGGCGTGCAGGTGCACGATGGCTGCGCCCTCCTCAGCTGCACCTACCGCCGCGTCGGCGATTTGCTGACCGGTGATGGGCAAATACGGCGACATGCTGGGGGTGTGGATGGCACCGGTGACGGCGCAGGTGATGATGACTTTGTTGGACTTGGCCATGGGGAACCTCGGATCAGGGGTGGTTGGGGGGCAATGACAAATGACTTTGCGGCTGGCGCGGCGTCAATGACAGATGACAACGCGGGTTCGCAGTCATCTGTCATTGCGACCGACAGGTCGAGTCATCTGTCATGCGTCATCTGTCATTGGCCAGCTGCGCCAACGCCTTGAACCCCGCCGCAACAAAGGGCACCAGGTCGCTCAAGATAGCTTGTGCATCGCGGGGGGCAGCGGGCGGCTCGCCTTGCATGGCTTCCCAGCGGCCGGTGTCGGCGCAGACAAACAGCATCGCCGAGACCATGTACAAAAAGCCGTCGGCCAGGCGCTCTTTGGGCATGCTGGGCAGGGCGCGGGCGAACTCGCCCATGTACAGCGTGGCCACCTGGCTGAAGTGCTGGTTAATCATGTCGGTGCCGCGCGGCGAGTTGGCCAGGCGGCCCATCAGGCTGGCAAAGTTGCGCCAGCCGGTATCGCCATGGCTGGTGGCTTCCAGCAAGGGCTCTACATATTTGCTGACCAGCACTTCAACCGCAAGGGCCTGGCCGTTCGAGGCCTCTAGCGCTGCGGCCAGCGAGCGGCTGCGCGCTTCGTTGACCACATCGGCACGGCGTGCCACCACGGCGCTGAACAAGTCGGTTTTGCTGCCGTAGTGGTAGCCAATGGCAGCGGCTTGCACATGCGCCCCGGTGGCCATGTCGCGGATGGATGCACCGTCGTAGCCGCGCTCGCTGAAAAAAGCTTCGGCCACATCCAGAATGCGCTGGCGCGTTTGCAGCGAGTCACCACCCGTCGGGCGGCCCACTGGGTTGGCCGCGCTTTTGCGTTGCACGGCAAGCGCGGGGGTGCGAAGTGTGCTGGCCGGTTTGGCGCGGGGTGGCATGGGGGCGGGGGCGGAGTGGTTTTTTGAGTTTACGCGCGCCGCTGGGTGATGACAGATGACTTCGCCTGCGGCTTCGATGACGTCATGACGGATGGCCAGTTTCATCATTCATCATGGCGACCCGAAGGCCGCGTCATCTGTCATGCAGCCATCAAGGCTGCGCCGCCCGAATCAACTCCCGCAATTTCGACGGGCGAATCGGGATGGTTTGCACCGACACGCCGTATTGCTGCAAGGCATCGTCAATCGCCGACGACAGCGCCGATGGCGCACCCAGCCTGCCCCCTTCACCGCCGCCTTTCACCCCGTATTCGGTGTAGGGCGACGGCGTTTCCACGTGGCCCATTTTCAGGTTGTGCGGCATGTCGTGCGCCATGGGCATGGCGAACTCGGCGAAGTTGGGGTTCACGAACTGGCCGTTGTCGTCAAAGATGAACTCTTCCGACAGCGTGCTGCCAATGCCGTTGGCCGTGCCGCCCAGCACCTGGCCGCCCAGGGTAATGGGGTTGACGATGGTGCCGTTGTCGTGCACGGCGGCGTAGTCCAGGATGGCGACCTTGCCGGTTTGCGCATCCACCTCCACCACCGCAATGTGGCAGACGTGGCCCATCATGGGGTAGAACACGCCCAGGTGTTTGCGCTCGGGGTGGGGCAGGGTGGAGATGGGGTGGTCATACACGGCGGTGGTTTCCAGGCCGCTGTCAAATTCCGGCGTGTCGGGGAAGTTCAGGCGAAAAAAGTTGGCCTGAATCGCAATGTCGGCAATGCTGACCTGCTTGTCGGCCCCTTTGATGCCGACCGCGCCGTTGCGAAACTCCAGATCATTCGGGTGCGCCTCCAGCAAGTGCCCGCCCAGGAGCTTGAGCTTGGTTTTGATCTTGATGCTGGCGCTCACGCAGGCCCCGGCAATCATGGTGGTGAAGCGGCTGCCTTGCGGGCCTACTCCGTTAAAGCCCGAGTGCGTGTCGGCATAGCCCACGATGATGTCGCTCATGGGCACGGTGAACTGCTCGGCCAGAATTTGCGTGACGATGGTTTCCGGGCTGTTGCCGATGAACACGGCGTTCAAGGTGGCAAAAATCTTGCCGGTGGGGTCAACCCGCAGCGACATGCCCTCGGGCGTGCTGGTCAGCGTGAAGCCGGGTGTGGCCCGGTTGTTCAGCGACCACCACTCAGTGGGGCCATAGACGCTGCGCTCCTGGCAGGTGGCCACGCCCACACCCACACAGCGGCCTTGTGCGCGCAGGTCAGCGGCCTTTTTCTTCCAGGCGTCATAGCCAATCAGGCTTTGCGCTTGGCGCAGCACTTCCTGGTAATTGCCGCTGTCATACAGGTTGCCGGTGGCAATCACATACGGAAATTCATTCGGCTGAATCATGTTCATCAGCCGCAGGGCGACGGGGTCCATCTTGAGTTCTTTGGCGGCGGCATCAGTCATGCGCTCCATGACCCAGTTGGTCACTTCCGAGCCAAAACCGCGGTAGGGGCCTTGCTGGCATTTGTTGGTGAGCACCGCCATCAAGCGCATGCCAAACGAGTTGATTTTGTAAGGCCCGGTGACCTGGGCCATGGCGTTGCCGTTGGTGCCCACACCAAACTGCAAATACGCGCCGTAGTCGTCGTACATCTTGAAGCGCATCGACAGCATCTTGCCGTCTTTGGCAAGGGCCAGCTCGGCTTCGTACAGGCGGTCGCTGCCGTGCGAGTCGGAGTTGGTGAAGTGCTCCAGCCGGTCTTCGATGTACTTGACGGGCCGACCACTCAAGCGGGCCAACGCCGAGGTGAGCACAATGATTTTGTGGGTGAACACCTTGGAGCCAAAGCTGCCGCCGGTGGTCACCGGCACCATGCTCAGCTGGGTGGTGGCGATCTTCAGCGAGCCCGCAATCACAAACGGAATGAAGTTCGAAAAATTGGTGTTGCAGTGAATTTTGTAGCCACCGGTGACTGGGTCTACCTGTGAGATGCAGCCGCTGGTTTCGATGGCCTGGGCGCTGGAGCGCCCCCAGCGCAGGCGGCGCTTGACGATGTGGTCGGCACGGGCAAAGTCTTCGTCTACCGGGCCGAACTGGAAAGACTCGTCCAGCGCGCAATTGCTGGCCCGGTCGGCGGGGTGAATGACGGCGTCGCCGGTGGCGGCCATCGAGGCTTCGATGTCCACATTGGCCGGCAAAATTTCATACTCCACCTCCACCAAATCGGCTGCGTCTTCGGCGATGTAGCGGTCTTTGGCGACGATGGCGCACACCACTTCGCCCACATGGCGCACCTTGTCAATGGCCATGGCACGCTGCGTGACCGGTGGGCTGGCAAAGCTGGGGCAGGGGTCGACCACGGTGGCCACATCGGTGCCCACGTACACGCCGATCACGCCGGGCAGCGCGCGGGCTTTGGAGGTGTCAATCGAGATGATTTTGGCGTGTGCATGCGGGCTGCGCACGGTGGCGGCATGCATCATGTTGGGCACGGAAATGTCGTCGATGTAGTTGCCCTTGCCCAGCAGCAGGCGGCGGTCTTCCAGGCGTTTGACGCTTTTGCCAATCCATTTCAGGTCTTGGCCGGGGGCTTCGCGCTGGCGACTTTTGGGCAGGACGATGGAGTCGAGATGTGAGCTCATGGGGTGTGTCTCCAAAGGTGGGGTCAGGCCGCAGCCATTGTGTTAAGGGCGCGCATCTTGGCACCCGCCGAGCGCACGGCGTTCACGATGTAGGTGTAGCCGGTGCAGCGGCACAGGTTGCCCGAAATGGCTTCGCGGATCTCGTCGTCGCTCGGGTCGGGGTTGTTGCTCAGCAGCTCGTAGGCCATCATCAACATGCCCGGTGTGCAAAAGCCGCACTGCAGGCCGTGCTCTTCCCAGAAGGCTTCTTGAATCGGGTGCAATGCGCTTCCATCACTGAGACCTTCGATGGTCTTGATCTGCGCGCCATCGGCCTGCACCGCAAACATCAGGCACGAGCGCGCGGCCCGGCCATCCACCACCACCGTGCACGAACCGCACACGCCGTGTTCACAGCCCACATGCGTGCCGGGCAGGCCCAGGTCGTGGCGCAGGCAATCGCTGAGCAACATGCGCGAGCTGACCTCGGTGTTGCAGGTTTGGCCGTTCACCACCATGGAAAGGGGAATTGTTTTCATCGTGTCTCCGTGTGTGTTGTGTGGAGGAGGTGTTCAAGCTGGCAGCGCGGCGGCCTGCGCCAACGTGCGGGAGACCAGGGTGCGCAGCAAATCGCGGCGGTACTGGGCGCTGTTGGCTACGTCGCCAAACGGCTCGATCTTGTCGTAGGCCAGTTGCCCGGCCTGGTCGCAGGTGGCTTGTGTGGCGGGTTGGCCGTTCACGGTTTTTTCAATGTCTGCCAGGCGAACTGCACAGCTGCCAATGCCCGCTGCTGACAGGGCCACTTGCGTGAATTTGCCAGCGCTGACCGTGGCCAGGCAGGCCACGACCACCCAGGCATAGTCGCCCTTGCGCATGCTGACTTCCATGAAGCCAAAAGTCTGGCCGGGTGGGGCAATGGGCACGCGCACCTCCACCAGCATTTCGTCGGGCTTCACCGCGGTTTCATACAGACCTAAAAAGAAATCGGCCGCGGCGACCTTGCGGGTTTGCGCCTTGCTTTTGAGCACCATGGTGGCACCGCAGGCCAGCATGATGGCGGGCATCTCGGAGGCCGGGTCGCAGTGGCACAGGTTGCCGCACAAGGTGCCGCGGTTGCGCACCGCGGCATGAGCAATCCACTCGTACGCAGCATGCATCAGCGGTGCATGTTTGGCCACCAGGGCCGAGTCTTTCACATCCGCATGGCGGGCCAGTGCGCCGATGGCGATCTCGCTGCCCTCCAGGCGGACGTAGTTCAGATCGGGCAGGCGGTTGATGTCGATCAAGCGCTCGGGCTTGGCCAGGCGAAAGTTCATCATCGGCACCAGGCTTTGGCCACCGGCCAGAATTTTGGTGTCGCTGTGGTTCTCGGCCAGCAAGGCCAATACCGCGTCCATCGACTGCGGGCGTTCATACACAAAGGGGGCGGGTTTCATCGTGTCTCCTGGTCGTTAGGTTATGTCTGTCGCTGTGGTCAACCGGCAAATTGCGGCTCTAGCAGGCCCTTGATGCCCAAGCCTGTGATGCGGAACAAGGCACCCGCCGCAAACTGGGGCTTGACTTCCACCGCAAAGTGCTCGTGCGCGGCAGGGTGCGACACGCGGGCCATCGAGGTCACATAGATTTCATCGAGCGCGTCGCCGCCAAACATCACGCTGGTGATGTTGCGCACCGGCATGCCAATCACGCGGTCCACCGTGCCATCGGGCGCGTAGCGCACCAGCTCACCGGCAATCACGCGGGCGTTCCAAACGTAGCCTTCGGCATCGACCGTGGAGCCATCGGCAAAGCCCGCGTCGTGGCGCAAGTCTCTGAACACGCGGCGGTTCGCAAGCTGGCCGGTGGCAAGGTCGTAGTCATAGGCCCACATCTCTTTTTGGAAGGTGTCGGCAAAGTAAAAGGTCTTGTCATCAGGGCTCCAGCAGGGGCCGTTGGAGCAGATGATGCCGTTGTCGACCTGGGTCACCGACAGGTCGGTGTCCAGCCGCCACAGGCCGCAAATGCCCAGCTCCTCCTTGTCATCCATGCCGCCAGCAAAAAACCGCCCACGCCGGTCGCACTTGCCATCGTTCAGGCGCGCGCGGCCGCCGTGGGTGTCAACTTTGGCGATCACATCCATCGCCCCCGAATCGAAATCAAAGGTGTAAAAACCGTCGCTGGCGGCCAGCACCGCGCCGCCCTGTGTGCGCAAAGCCATGGCGCCAATTTCCTGGTTGATCGACCAGTTATGCGTCTGCCCGGTGCGCGGGTTCAAGCGCCAAATGGTGGGCTTGCCCACTCGGTTGCCAGTGCAATCAAGCCAATACAACAGGCCCTGCGCGCTGTCCCACACGGGGCCTTCGCCCAGGTGGTTGTCGCACTGCAAAACGCATTCAATCGAAAAACTGCTCATACCGTTTCACAGAAGGTTCTTAAATAATTAGACGTATGATGAATTTAATAAACAGACGTGACACTAGGACTTACCCTTGCGTTTGAGATGGGGCGACGAGCGGGTAGGCGAAGGGGTTTGAGCAGCAGGCGCTACGATGCGAGCCCGCCTTCGCTGGTTGCCAGCATTCCCAACTTTTCCCGCATGCAATTTCCCTACGAACTGTCTTTAGGCTGGCGCTACACCCGCGCGGGCCGTGCCACGCGGCGCAACGGCTTCATCTCGTTTATCTCGGGCGTGTCCATGCTGGGCATTGCGCTGGGTGTGGCGGCGCTGATCATCGTATTGAGCGTGATGAACGGCTTTCAAAAAGAGGTGCGCGACCGCATGCTCAGCGTGGTCTCGCACATTGAAATTTCGGCGCGTGGTGGCGCGGCGCTGCCCGATGTGGCGCGCACCTTGGCCGAAGCCAAGGCCAACCCGCAAGTCATCGGTGCTGCACCTTTTATAGCGGCCCAAGGCCTGTTGGCAAGGGGTGAGGACATGAAGGGCACCATCGTGCGCGGCATAGACCCGGCGCGTGAACCCGAGGTGACCGATCTGGCCATCACCTTGCGCAACACGGGCCTGAACCGCCTGGTACCCGGTGACTTTGGCATCGTGCTCGGTGGCGAGTTGGCGCGCAACCTGGGCGTGCGCGAGGGTGACAAGGTGACGCTGATTGCCCCCAGCGGGCAGGTTACGCCCGCCGGTGTGCTGCCGCGGCTGAAGCAGATGACGGTGGTGGGCACCTTCGACTCCGGCCACTTTGAATACGACTCGGCCCTGGTGCTGATGCATGTAGACGATGCTGCCCGCATCTTTCGCCTGGAAGGGCCTACTGGCGTGCGCCTGAAGCTGAAAGACTTGCACCAGGCACGGCTGGTGGCGCTTGAGTTGGCCGGCAACCTGACCGGGGGCAATCAAGAACTGTTGATCCGTGACTGGACGCGCCAGAACCGTACCTGGTTTGCCGCCGTGCAGCTGGAAAAACGCATGATGTTCATCATCCTCACGCTCATCGTGGCGGTGGCGGCGTTCAACCTGGTGAGCACGCTGGTGATGACGGTGACCGACAAGCGCGCCGACATCGCCATTCTGCGCACCCTGGGCGCCAGCCCGCCCAGCATCATGGCGATTTTTGTGGTGCAAGGTGCGCTGGTCGGCGTGATTGGTACCTTGGCCGGGCTGGTGCTGGGCCTGGGCATTGCGTTCAACATCAGCACCATCGTGCCGGCCATTGAAAAGTTTTTGGGTGCCACGTTTTTGCCGCAAGACATTTACCTGATCAGCCGCATGCCCAGCGAGCCGCTGCTGAGTGACATCTTGCCCGTGGCCGTGATTGCGCTGGTGCTGGCCTTCATCGCCACGCTGTACCCGAGCTGGCGCGCCAGCCGCATCAACCCGGCGGAGGCTTTGCGCTATGAATAATGAATTTCTCCCTCTCCCGCTGGGAGAGGGCAGGGGTGAGGGCTCTTCGTCCGCCGCGCATCCCAATTCAACCCCCGTCCTCCAAGCCACCGCCCTCACCAAACGTTTCACCGAAGGCCGCCTGGATGTGAGCGTGCTGCAAGGCATAGACCTGACCGTGCGCACCGGCGAAACCCTGGCCATCGTCGGCGCATCGGGCTCCGGCAAAAGCACCCTGCTGCACCTGCTGGGCGGGCTGGACGCGCCCACCAGCGGCAGCGTGCATTTGAAAGGCCAGGCGCTGTCCAAACTCAACGCCACGCAGCAGGGCAACCTGCGCAACCTCCACCTGGGCTTCGTCTACCAGTTTCACCACCTGCTGCCCGAGTTCAGCGCGCTCGACAATGTGGCCATGCCGTTGAAGATTCGCCGTCTAGCCCAGGTAGAATCTGCTCAAGCAGCTACAAAAATACTAGCAAGCGTGGGCTTGAGTGACCGCCTGCACCACCGCCCCGCCGAGCTCTCAGGCGGCGAGCGCCAGCGCGTGGCCATTGCCCGCGCCCTGGTCACGCAGCCCGCCTGCGTGCTCGCAGACGAACCCACCGGCAACCTGGATCGCAGCACCGCAGACGGCGTGTTCGAGTTGATGCTGCAACTGGCCCGCGACGTGGGCACGGCTTTCATCGTGGTCACCCACGACGAGGCGCTGGCCGCGCGCTGCGGGCGCATGCTGCGGCTGACGCAGGGGACATTGGCACCGGGCTAGCAGCCCATTTTCTATCTAAAATCGGCGCTAGTGAACACCCAGAGGGCACAAGCAGCTATCAAAATTGAAGCAAATCACGTACCCAAGCGAGACCCCCATGGACACCTGGACTGAAGGTTATGTATCGGACATTGACTACACCTACGGCTACTACCCCGACCTGAATCCCCTGCGGGTCCGGCTGGCTTTTCTGAACAGCGGCCTGGCGTTTCCGCAGGTGGGCACGGCCTGCGAGTTGGGTTTTGGGCAGGGCCTGAGCGTCAACCTGCACGCCGCAGCGTCGACCGTGCAATGGCATGGCACCGACTTCAACCCCTCGCAGGCCGGTTTTGCACAGGAAGTAGCCGCTGCCGCGGGCTCCAGCGCCCGCTTGCTGAGCGACGCTTTCGCTGACTTTTGCAACCGCACCGATCTGCCGGACTTTGATTACATTGGCCTGCACGGCATCTGGAGCTGGGTATCAGACGCCAACCGAAGCCTGATGGTGGACTTTGTCCGCCGCAAACTCAAAGTGGGCGGCGTGCTGTACATCAGCTACAACACCATGCCTGGCTGGGCCAACAGCGCACCGGTGCGCAAGCTGCTGACCGACTACACCGCCAGCATGAACACCGTGGGTGAGGGCCAGGTCAGCCGGGTCAATTCGGCGCTGGAATTCGTTGGCAAGCTGATGGCGGTGAACCCGGCCTACCTGGCTGCCAACCCGCAGGTTCAGCAAAAGGTTGAGGCCTTGGCCAAGCAGAACCGCAACTACCTGGCGCACGAATATTTCAACCGCGACTGGAGCCCCATGTATTTCAGCGACGTGGCCCAGTGGTTGGGCCCTGCCAAGCTGAGTTTTGCCTGCTCAGCCACCTGGCTGGATCACATGGACGCGTTAAACCTGACACCGGCGCAGCAAACCCTGCGCGCCAGCATTCCCGACCCGGTGCTCAGCCAGACGGTGCGCGACTTTCTGGTCAACCAGCAGTTTCGCAAAGATTACTGGATCAAAGGCCCGCGCAAGCTTTCTGGTTTTGACCAGGCCCAGGCGCTGCGCCAGCAGCGTGTGGTGCTGGTGGCCCACCGCAGCGAGGTGAGCCTGAAGATCAAGAGCCTGGTCGGCGAAGCTGACTTGAATCAATCCATTTACGCCCCGGTGCTGGACGCCCTGGCCGACCATCAGCCCGCCACGCTGGCACAGCTGGAAAGCAAGCTGACCGGCAAGGGCATTGGCTTTGGCCAACTGGTGCAAGCCACGGTGGTGCTGTGCGGCCTGGGCAAACTCGAACCCGCTCAAGACGAAGGGGCGGCTGCGTCTGCCCGCCGCTGCACCGACCCCCTGAACCAGTGGCTGCTGCAAAAAGCGCAGGGCAGCGCCGAGCTGAGCTACATGGCAAGCCCGGTGACAGGTGGTGGCATTTTTGTGGGCCGCATTGCGCAGCTGTTTCTGCTGGCGCTGGGCGAGGGCATTAACACGCAAGCCGGTTGGGTGGACTTTGCCTGGAAGCTGCTGTCTGCGCAGGGGCAAAAAATCGTTAAAGACGGCAAAACCATGGAAACCGCAGAAGAGAACCTTGCTGAAATGCGCGTGATGGCACAGGCGTTTGAGCAAAAACAGTTGCCGGTTTTGCGGGCTTTGCAGGTGGTGTGACGGCGAGCATCGTGGGCCGTCGCTGGCGTCAGTCGTCCAGTTGCGCCCGGGCCAGCTCCACGTCCAGCCGCTGCGTCGCGTCCAGCGGTTTCACGGCGGCGGCCTGTTCGTACAGTGAGGTGGCTTCCTTCATTTTCTTGTCGCCTTCCAGCATGAGCAGGCCGTTGGCGTACTCGATCATGAAAATGGCGCAGCTGGCCTGCAGCTTCAAGCCCTCCTGGAACAGTTTGAGGCCGGTGTCTTTCTTGGCGCCGTAGGTCATGTTGCCAATCAGCGTGCCCACTTTGTCGATTACCTCGGCGTGAAACGAGCCCAGGCCTACGTGGGCATCGGCATGCTTGGGTTGCAGCTGGATGGTTTGCTCCAGTGCCATCTTGATCTTGCTGCCCAGGCCCTGTGCCAGGGCTTTGGCCACGCTGATGCCCTGGCTGTAGCGGCCCAGGGCGTAAGCCTGCCAGTACCAGGCGTTGTAGTTGGTGGGTGAGGCCTGTAGCTGCGATTGCGCGAGCTGGGCCACTTCCATGAACAAATCAAGCTTGGTTTTTTCTTTCTTTTCCAGGTAATTGGCGTAGATGCAGGCGGCCTTGTTGGCCACGGTGATGCCGTCGCCACCGGCGCGCAGACCAGCCTCATACGCCGCCTGAAACTCACCCTGGTGAAACAGCACCCAGGCGGCCAGCACGTTTTTGTCTTTGGGTAGCGGCTCCATGTCGCCCGCATGCAAGCGGGGCCACAGCTTCTTGACTTTGGCCGCATCGAACGGGTACTCACCCAGGTGGGGAAAGGCGATCCATTTGGCCATGTTGCACTCCTGATAGTCGTGGTTTAACTGTCACCGCCACCGTTGCTGTAAGCCGCCACCAAGCCCAGCAAGTGGGTGCGCTGGCCTGTTTCCAGGTAGGGCACCAGCAGGTTCAGCACATGGTGGGCACCGCGCAGCAAGGCGGCCTGGGCGCTTTCGGGCTCCAGCGCGCGGCGCGGGTCGCGCACGTATTCGTAGCTCAACCAGTAAGTGAGCACCACCACCATGCTGGTGGCGGTGGCCTCAACCTCGCGCGAATCGATGCGCACGGTGCCTGAGCGGCTCATGCTGTCCAGCATCACGCGCACCGCGCGGGTCTTGTTTTTGAGCACCCACTGGAAATGGGTTTCCAGGCGGCGGTTTTTGGAAAGCAGGTCGTTCAGGTCGCGGTACAAAAACCGGTATTGCCAGATCAACTCAAACAGCGTGTGCATGAAAAACCAGGCGTCTTCCACATCGCGCACACCGTCGCTGGCGTTCAGCAGTTCGCTCAAAGCGCGCTCGTAGCGGTCAAACAGGCTGTTGATCAGCTCGTCTTTGGCCGGGTAGTGGTAGTACAAATTGCCCGGGCTGATGGACAGCTCGGCCGAAATCAGCGTGGTGGAGACATTGGGCTCACCAAAGCGGTTGAACAGCTCCAGCGACACTTCCAGAATGCGTTCGGCGGTGCGGCGGGGAGCTTTTTTGGCCATGAGCTTGTATCAGCGAGCGGCTTGCAGTTGTGGCAGGGCCTGGCCCAGGTCGTCCATCACTTCCTGCAGGTTGGAGATGGCGCGGCCCACGCGGGTGGGCGGTTTTTGAGGGGTGGCCAGGTGGCGCTTGGGGTCGTCCAGCGCCTCGTTGTTCAGGCTGATGCCGTGCTTGCCCAAAGTGGCCGATAGGCTGGTGCGGCGCGAGCGCAACAGGGCACGGGTTTGCTGGTAGGCGTGCTCGGCCATTTTTCGGCGCTGGGTGTAGCTGAAGGTGTTGGCCAGAAACATCTCGGTATCGCGGTGATCCGGCTCGATCAGCAAAATGTCGGTGTCGGGGTAAGCGCTTTCGTAGTGCTTCATGCCCATTTCCAGGCGCGAATGAATCATGGTGCGAAAGGTCTGGCTAAGCACCGAGACCAGGCCCCCATCAACGATGCGGGGAATCTGCCGCTTGTGGGCGGGCAGGCCGTCTTGCATGACTTTGGTTTGTTTGGCCGGTGTGGCGTCAAAGGGCACCAGCGGGTTCAGGCACAGCATCAAGTCCACGCCTTGCTCCAAAGCAATCGAGGCGTGCATGGTTTTTTTGAGCGCGCCATCCACGTAGTAAGAATCGTCAATTTCCACGGGCGGAAACAAGCCGGGCAGGGCGCTGCTGGCCTGCACGGCTTTTGAAATGGGCACGTGGTCCCAGCCGGGGCTGCCGAACGGAGCGGAGTCGCCGCTGTCCAGGTTGGTGGCGACCAAGGTCAGGCGGGTGTTGAGCTTTCGAAAGTCGTTGGTACGGCCTTCGCGGGAAAACAAGGTGGCCAGGCGCTGGTCAATCTGGTTGTTGGAAAAAATGCCAGTGGGCAAGGCGGGCCCCAGGCGCTCCAGCACCTGCGAGATGCGTTTGCCGCGTGCCAGCTTCCACAGGGCCGACAGGCTCAGGCCCGGCAGCATCAGGCCGCGCCGGGCGAATTCGCTGTAGGCCGGGGCGGTGAGCCAGGCGGGGTCAAATACCTCGCTGGCCGAATCGTTTTCAATGAAGCCTGCGCACAGCTGGCGCGGCGTCATGCCGTTGGCCAGGCTGGCTGCAATAAAGCCGCCGGCGGACACGCCCACGTAGTGTTGCAAGGCGTTGAAATCCAGGCCGTCCAGCGATTCGTCGAGTGCGCACAAGGCACCAATTTCATAAATGGCCCCCAGCGGGCCGCCGCCGGCCAAGGCCAGGGCAATACGGGGTTTGGGGGCAGACAAGGAGGGTTTTTTCAAGGGCATGGTCGAAGGCGGGGTGTGCTGCGAGTGTAGGTGTGCGTTTGAGCGGTTTTTGCTGCGCCGCAGCACGACACGCCCAGGTAGCCAAGCGTAAAAAAAGGCGCCGAAGCGCCTTGCTGTCGAATCCGCGCGAAATTTATTCGGCAGAAACGGCGGCAGCCGTTTTGGTTGCTGATTTACGGGGTGCTGCGCGGCGGGCGGCCGCACGGGGCTTGCGGGTTGCCACTTCAACGGCTTCCACGGCTTCTGCAGCCTTGGTGCGGGCCGAGGCAGCGGTTTTGGCGCTGAGCTTGGCCACGTTTTTGTTCAGCTCGTCGATGCGCACGATCAGGGCGTCCACGTCTTTGGCTGATGGCACGCCCAGCTTGTTCAGGGCTTTGGCCACGCGGTCTTCGAAAATGTTTTCCAGCTTGTCCCACTGACCAGTGGCTTTGGATGTGATGCCATTGGCCATGGTGGTCACTTTGTTGGTGGCTTCAGAAATGCGCTCTTCAGCAACGGCTTGGGTCTTGCGTTGAATCGACACGCCTTCTTTTACCAGGGTCTCAAACACTTTGTTGCCTTCTTCTTGTGCTTTGGAGAATGCACCCAAGCCAGCCAGCCAAATTTGCTGGGCGGACTCTTTGACGGTGCCAGCCAAGTGTGCGCTGGGGGCTTTGGCTGCGGGTTTTTGTGTCTTCTTGACCATGGTGTGAGCTTTCTAAAAGGTTGAATTGAATTGCCAGGATGCGCTGACTTCGGCGGGCCTTGGGTGACAGCACTGCGACGGACTGTAGGGCGCGGTTGACACGCCGTTTAGGTATGTGCTTCTAGATAGCTAGAGGCCCAAGCCTATTGCGGAAACGGCTTGAAAAGCGATTTTTTAATCAAATCGGCCAACAGCCCATACCAACACTGCTCAAACAGCTATATAAAATGTAGCATTCAGCTAGATTTTGAAAAATCAGGCACACCGTTGAGCGTTGCCGCAGGTGCGTCGCGGGTTTGTGCTGAAACCCACGCACGCGCCTTTCGGCAAGAATCCGGCATCTCAAACCTGGAGGCAACCCATGCAGTACTTCGTCACCGGTGCAACCGGCTTCATTGGCAAACGTCTGGTCAAAAAACTCCTGGAGCGCAAAGGCTCTGTGGTGCATTTTTTGATTCGCAAGGAAAGCGAGGGCAAGGTTGCCGCGCTGCGTGAGTTTTGGGGCGTGTCGGCAGCCCGCGTGCAGCCGGTGTTTGGTGACCTGACCGCCAAGAAACTGGGTGTTAGCGCCGACGACGTGAAAAAGCTCAAAGGCCAGATCGATCATTTCTACCACCTGGCTGCGGTGTACGACCTGGGCGCAGACGAGGAGAGCCAGATCGCCGTCAACATTGAAGGCACGCGCAACACGGTCGAACTGGCAAAGGCAATTGACGCCGGGCACTTTCACCACGTGTCATCCATCGCGGCGGCAGGCCTGTACGAAGGCGTGTTCCGTGAAGACATGTTTGAAGAGGCTGAGAACTACGATCACCCGTATTTCATGACCAAGCACGAGAGCGAAAAAATCGTGCGCAAAGAATGCAAGGTGCCCTGGAGCGTGTACCGCCCGGCCATGGTGGTGGGCGACAGCACCACCGGCGAGATGGACAAGATTGACGGCCCTTACTACTTCTTCAAGCTGATCCAGCGCATGCGCCAGTTCCTGCCACCGTGGATGCCCACGATTGGCCTGGAAGGCGGGCGTGTGAACATTGTGCCCGTGGACTTTGTGGTCGGCGCGTTGGATCACATCAGCCACCAGCAAACCACCACCGGCAAGTGCTACCACCTGGTCGACCCGGTGGGCTACCGGGTGGGCGATGTGCTGGACATTTTCAGCAAGGCCGCGCACGCACCGCGCATGAGCTTGTTTGTGAACGCGGCGTTGCTGGGCTTCATTCCCAAAAGCGTCAAAAAAGGCCTGATGGCCTTGGCCCCGGTGCGCCGGGTGCGCGCCGCGGTCATGAAAGACCTGGGTGTGCCCGAAGACATGATGGCCTTCGTCAACTACCCCACGCGCTTTGACCGCCGCGAGACCGACGCCGCACTCAAAGGCAGTGGCGTGAGTTGCCCCAACCTGAACGACTACGCCTGGCGCCTGTGGGATTACTGGGAGCGCCACCTGGATCCGGCACTGTTTGTCGACCGCAGCTTGAAGGGCACCGTGGGCGGCAAAGTGGTGCTGGTCACCGGTGGCTCGTCGGGCATTGGCTTGTCGGCAGCCTGCCGCTTTGCCGAAGCTGGCGCCATCACCATCATCTGCGCACGCGGTGAAGACAAGCTGGCCGAGGCGGTTAAAGAAATCAAGGAATTCGCCGGCAAAGACGCCAAGGTGTTCAGCTACTCAGTCGACATTTCTGATGAAGCCAGCTGCGCCGGCTTCATCAAAATTCTGGAAGAGCAGCACGGCGGCGTCGATTTCCTCATCAACAACGCCGGCCGATCCATCCGCCGTGCGATTGAAGCCAGCTATGACCGCTTTCACGACTATGAGCGCACCATGCAGCTCAACTACTTCGGCTGCCTGCGCGTGACCATGGGCCTGTTGCCCGGCATGGTGGCCAAAAAGAAAGGCCACGTGGTCAATTTGAGCTCCATCAGCGTGCTGGTCAACGCACCACGCTTCTCCGCCTATGTGGCCAGCAAGGCCGCGCTCGACGCCTGGACCCGCTGCGCCAGCAGTGAATTTGCCGACCAGGGCGTGACCTTCACCACCGTCAACATGCCGCTGGTGCGCACGCCCATGACAGCGCCCACCAAGATCTACGACAACATGCCTCTGTTGCAACCCGAAGAAGCCGCGGCCATGATCATCAACGCCTGCATCGACAAACCGGTGCGCGTGGCCACCCGCCTGGGCATTTTTGGTGAGGTGCTACACGCCGTGGCTCCGCGCGTGACGCAAATCGTGATGAACACCACCTTCCGCATGTTCCCCGACAGCGCCGCCGCGAAAGGCGACAAGAGCGTCAAAGCCACCTTGTCGCCCGAAGCGATTGCCATGTCGCAGATGATGCGAGGCGTGCACTTCTAGCCGGGGGTCTGGTCGGCAATAATTTCCGTTTTCCAACGGAAGCGTGCGCACGGCGCGCTGTGCACATGAAGATATTGTTGTTTGGCAAACAAGGCCAGGTCGGCTGGGAGCTCCAGCGCAGCTTGGCTCCTCTGGGTACGCTGGTGGCGCTGGACAGGCATGCCACCGATCTGTGCGGCGATTTAACCGACACAGCGGGCATTGAAAAAACCATTCAAACCGTCCGTCCCCAGGTCATCGTCAATGCGGCGGCCTACACAGCGGTAGACAAAGCCGAAAGCGATGTCGATCTGGCCCGACAGGTGAACGCCACCGCGGTCGGTGCGATGGCCTGTCAGGCCCAGGCCGTGGGTGCCTGGCTGGTTCATTACTCCACCGACTACGTCTTCAACGGCAGCGGCGAGCAACCCTGGACGGAGCGCGACGACACCGCGCCGCTGAACGTATACGGCCAAACCAAACTGGAAGGCGAGCAGTTCATCCAGGCGCAGTGCCCGCAGCATCTGATCTTCAGAACCAGCTGGGTTTACGGCAGCCGGGGCGGCAATTTCGCCAAGACCATGCTGCGCCTGGCCCAGGAGCGCCCCCGCCTCACAGTGGTGGCCGACCAGTTTGGTGCGCCCACGGGTGCTGATCTGCTAGCCGACGTGACCGCCCATGCGCTGCGGCAGTGCTTTTCAACGGCAAACCCAGGGCCATGTGCTGGCTTGTTCAACTTGGCTGCCACGGGTGAGACCAGCTGGCATTTATATGCAAAACACGTACTAGCCCAGGTAGTTATTGCTCAACCAGCTATTAAATTAGTAGCATCTGAAGTGGTGCCGGTCGCAACAGCTGATTTCCCGACCGCCGCTGCCAGGCCACACAACAGCCGGCTGGACACAAGCAAGCTGCGCAGCACCTTTGGTTTGACCTTGCCACCCTGGCAGCACGGCGTGGATCGGCTGGCGCAACAGTTAGTTGCCTGAACTGCTCGGTACAGCGGCTTGAAGCACCTCTGCATCGACGGCGCTTAAACTCGTTGGTTGACTCAATTGACATCTATTTGAACCAACCCATGATCAAACGAAAAGGCATCATCCTGGCGGGTGGCTCCGGTACCCGCCTGCACCCGGCAACGCTGGCTGTGAGCAAGCAACTGCTGCCGGTGTACGACAAACCGATGATTTACTACCCGCTGTCCACGCTCATGCTGGCCGGTATCCGGGACGTATTGATCATCAGTACGCCTCAAGACACGCCACGGTTCCAGCAGTTACTGGGTGACGGCTCCCAATGGGGCATGAACCTCCAATACGCCGTGCAACCCAGCCCCGACGGCCTGGCGCAGGCATTCATCATTGGTGATGCATTTGTCGGCAATGCGCCCAGCGCGCTGGTGCTGGGCGACAACCTGTTTTATGGCCACGATTTCGAGCAACTGCTGTCCCAGGCTAATGCCCAGACCACCGGCGCGACCGTTTTTGCCTACCACGTGGCCGATCCAGAGCGCTACGGAGTGGTGGCCTTCGATGCGCAGGGCAAAGCCGTGAGCATTGAAGAAAAGCCCAAGCAACCGCAGAGCAATTACGCCGTGACTGGCCTGTACTTCTACGACAACCAGGTGTTAGACATTGCCAAAAACGTCAAACCCAGCGCGCGCGGCGAGTTGGAGATCACCGCGGTCAATGAGGCCTACTTGCGAAGCGGCGCATTGTCGGTGCAGATCATGCAACGCGGCTACGCCTGGCTGGACACGGGTACCCACGACAGCCTGCTGGAAGCCAGTCACTTCATCGCCACGCTGGAGCATCGTCAGGGCCTGAAAATCGGCTGCCCAGAAGAAATCGCATGGCGCAAAGGCTTTATTGACACGGAGCAGTTGCAGCGTCTGGCCCAGCCGCTGCACAAAACCGGCTACGGTCAATACCTGATGCGGCTGAAGTGAAGCACCCATGAAAGTCACACCCACCGCCATTGCAGAAGTTCTGGTCATCGAACCCAAAGTGTTTGGCGACAATCGGGGGTTTTTTTATGAAAGCTTCAACGAGCGTGCCTTTGCCGACGCAACCGGACAGGCGCTGAACTTCGTGCAAGACAACCACAGCAAAAGCGCGCATGGCGTGCTGCGCGGCTTGCACTACCAGCTTCAGCAGCCACAGGGCAAACTGGTGCGGGTGGTGCGTGGTGCCGTGTTTGATGTGGCGGTGGACATCCGCCGCCAATCGGCTACGTTTGGCCAATGGGTGGGCATGGAGTTAAGCCACGACAACCACCGGCAGCTGTGGGTTCCACCTGGTTTTGCCCATGGATTCCTGGTGCTCAGCGAAGACGCGGAGTTTCTTTATAAAACCACCGACTACTACGCCCCGCAGCATGAACGCTGCATTGCGTGGAATGACCCGACCATTGCCATCGATTGGCCAACACTGCCAGCCGCACCCGTGTTGTCTGCCAAAGATCAGCTGGGTGCCAGCCTGGGACAAGCCGAAGTCTTTTCTTGAGCCTTCTGGGTATTTTTTAGCCATTTCATGCCAATGCTCAATTCGAATCGATTTGTTGAACCCCTGCTAATTCGACTGTTCATCGGGCTGCCGCTGGTCAGCCTGTTCGTGGGCTTGATGGCCTGGTTGCGCTACGGCTACGACCTGCCGTTCTTTGATGACTGGCGCGGCTACGCAACCAGCGAAATGGACTCCTTCCACTGGTCTTACTTGTTTCGCCCTGCTAATGGGGCCATGGCACCACTTGGTGTTGCACTGGATTCCCTCGCTCAGCGTTACCTGGACGGCAATTCGATTGCTTATCAAGCCCTGTCCATGGTGGTGGTGCTGGGCAGTCTGTTGGCCTTGCAGTGGCATCTGCTTAAAAATGCCCTGGGCAATCGCTTGCATGCGGCAATGTGCTTTGTTCTGACGCTATTCATGCTGCAGCCGGGCTCTTATTGGGGGCGTGAGAATCTGGCATATCACCAAGCTTTGCCGCTGGTGTTTCTGTTGTCGGCCTTGGTGTTAATCGTCCATCCCACATGGCGCAATCGTTGGCGTCTGCCCGCTATCTCTGGTCTGGGCGTATTGGCCGGTCTTGGTTACATATCAGGCGCTTTTGGTGCCTGTGCAGCGGCCGCTGCCTGCGTTGCGCTGGCATGGCTGTTGCCGGTGTCGGTGTATCAAAACCGTCTGCGCTCTGGCGGCGTTGCGTTGGGCTTGTCGGGGGGCACCATGGCTGCCGTCCAGTATGTGTTTGCGGCATTGCCCTACACGCGCCTGGCCAGTCCGGACGCGATCAGGACCGAAGGTGGTCGCCTGGCTTTACCCCATGAGGCTGAATTCTGGTTCTTTTACCTGGGCAAGATTGGTAGGTCGTTGCTGCTTCCGACGCACGAGCCGGTTCTGTCGATGGTTGCTGTTTTGCTCGTATGTGGTGTGACGTTGGTCTTAACGATCTGTGTCATTCGCCGGGTGTTGGCCAAACAAACCATGCAGCAGCCGCAATTGCAGACTTCAGATCTTCCGTCTGTATCGCAGCCAGACGCGCAACTGGTCACGGTTCTGGTTGTGCTGGCTACCACGGCAGCTGTTTACTTGATGCTGATCGCCGCTGGCCGCACCCACTTTCGGGATGCCAGCATCCAGTCTGCAACGCAGGTGTTTGCGCATGGTTTCACACGTTTTCATTTTTTCTGGGTCACCCTTCTGTGGCCTTGGGTGCTTGCCGCGTTCATCGTCGTGTTGCGCAAACCCCGCGCTGAACACCCCAGGCTGCCAAAGATCGGCGATCCGATCAAGTATGCGGCGGTACCTCTGACGCTGTTGCTGGTCGGCTCTATGAGTTACCAAGGTGCGTTCGATCACAACCGCGAACACCAAGTTCAGTCAGCCTCCCGGCGTGAAACGATTGAGTGCCTGTTTACCCGATTGCAGTCGGGCAAGCCCATAGATTGCCGGGAGTTCAACATGC
Organism: Comamonadaceae bacterium; assembly: GCA_013297875.1. Lineage (GTDB taxonomy): Bacteria > Pseudomonadota > Gammaproteobacteria > Burkholderiales > Burkholderiaceae_C > JAAFIW01. The sequence goes on from JAAFIW010000004.1 coordinate 301,603, forward strand.
CCGATATGACCCCCGCTTATGTGTATGCGACAAAAGTCAATGCGTCGTTCGTGCGCTACTTCCCGGTTTTGCCCACGCCTATAGGCGCAAACGACCCGCCGCCCCTGTATCGCTTCAGCAGGGATAGTGATGGAACCCGATTGGTCAATCTGAGCCTGTCCGGTCACTCGCGCTCGGCGGCAACCGCAGCAAACGCGCCCCAGATCATCATTCGAACGGGTGAGGCAGAGCAAATGGCCGGGTGCAAGTTGCTTGACGTACGACTGTTCATTCGCCCGACAATGGCTGACGTGGCAAAAGTGTTCTACAAGACTCCAGGGCAGTCGCAGTTTGACGCCTCTGCCGTGCAGACGCAGCGTCTTCTACCGCGGGGGGAGCCGCAATTGCTCACTTTTCGACTGGAAAGCCATTCAGGTTTTCAGGACGAGTTGCGGCTGGATCCCGTTCACCATGCGCAAGAGCTTGATCTTTATGACGTCGAGGTGCGTTGCAGGTCGCGCATCGGGGCGGCCCCGTTTTTTGTGTTTGAGCCTGGCGTTGACAAAGTCCGGTTGGTCAATATGGAGCTGGATCGCAGCGCCCAATTCGCTTTCCGTTCTCAAAAGGATCCGAATCTGATTTTTTCTACAGGTCGAAGTTCTGAAATGTCTCGCTGCGCTCGACTGATATTCAGTGTCAAGATCCAGACCCCACGGTCACAGATGGCCGAACTGTTTTACCTGCCCAAGGGCGCCAAGGAGTTTTCTGCTTCGGCATCTACTGCCACGACGGTGCAAGTCGGCAACCAGGCTCAACGCGTCGTGTTCGATGTCAGCAGCCCTAGAGGTTTCGAGGATGAGATCCGTCTGGATCCCGTCACTGACCCGTTATCGTTCAAGGTCAGCGACATTCAGCTCAGTTGTTTGCAGTACACCAATAACTCCGAGCCGCAACCGCAACGCTGCGATGCCGGGTCAGGACGGCCTTAAAGGTGTGTAACGGTATTGCTTGGAACGTAGTCTAATCTGGTCAAACGCAGCCAAGACGCCGTTTTTTACAATGTGTGACGATCAACCAGCAAGCTGAACTTTGCGTCAACAGCCCAGTCAATACGACTGTTACTACAACCCAAGAGGAGTTTCTCTATGTCCCGTTTTCGTTTCCTGGCATCCTGGCGTGCAATGGCCTTTGGTCTGGCGTTGATTGCCCTGACCGGCTGTGCATCTATGAAGCCAGTCACGCCCGAAGAAGCAGTGACCAGTCGTGCCAACGCGCGTTGGCAAGCGCTGATTGCGGCGGACATTGACAAAGCCTATAGCCTGGCCTCGCCGGCGTATCGTGCCGTCACGACAGTCGCGGGGTACAGGGCTACTTTTGGCGGGGCGGTTCAGTGGAAGGCGGCTGAAGCCACCAAGGTTACCTGTGAGGCCGACAAGTGCGTAGCCCTGATAAAGATTGAAGCGAAACCGATTGCCGGACGGGTCAGCCTCCCGTTGATCACGTACTTCGAGGAAACGTGGATTCGCGAAGCTAACCAGTGGTGGTTCTTCCCGACATAAGCCAGGTTTTCAGTCTGGTTACAATCATATTGGAGTGTTGGTTTTCCTCAACACCCTGTGTCAGCCAAGGCCGAAATCGACTGGCTCAATGGCTCGTATGCTACGATTTCCGAGCGTAATCAATTTCACTAGTAGTTGCGCTAACCAACTTATCAATGGAGTACCTAATGAGGAAGAATCTGATTGCACTGAGCGCTGCCGTTTTTGTCGGCAGCCTCAGCATCGTTGGCAGCGTGTCTGCTAACGTGTTGCGAGACAACGGTGCTGCTGCACCAGCAAACACCACCACCAGCGCCACAGCCCAGTCTGTGTTGCCAGGCGGCATTGGTCACCAGCTGATCATCCCTTACTACAACGTTCAGGCTGGTAACGCTACCCTG